>JAJFJQ010000059.1 GCA_021773835.1 Gammaproteobacteria bacterium | reverse complement strand
ATATTGACAGTGTTGTCTCTTGGTTTAGTCATTGTTTGAAGACCTCGCCCTTGCTAAATTCGGGCTCATGGGCCCATTCGACTGTTCGAGATAACTGATGAATCAACCCAGTGCCGCACGCTTGTTATCGGGATCAGCAATGCTGTTACCGTGGATCAATCGGGCTACTGGATTGGTAACCTGCTGTTACAGGTTACGGGCCCACCTTATTCGCTGCGGGCTTGGAAATGAATCATACAAAGGGATCAACACTGACCCGTTACAGCAAGCTTTTTATATGCAGCTGCGCTTTCTAGCATATAAAAACCCCGCCGTAACGGGCAGGTTATCCCAACGTTAGGCATACGATTCCAAATGATGCGCGCCATAGGAGCCGTACTAGTAGTAAGTGTTTCGATTTCCGGATGCGGCACTAGCAAATTGGATTTGTCGAGACTTGAAGAAGCTGAACGAGCGATGTGCTTCGATAAGTCCGACTCTAGTCATACAATCTTACTCGAAGGAGATTCATTTCTTACGGCTTACGAATTCGTAGCGTCTCAACAAGGTAATTGGAAAACGACTTGGTCAGTTATCGGGAAGCAACCAATTTGCGACGGAACGCGCGTCATGAAATTCCAGTACGACTATGATTCCACATTAGCGCGCATTAGCGTCGCTCGCCGAAAAGATAGCGCGCAGCTTTGCTTTAACTATGTTCAGTATAAGAAAATCGAGGAAGCTGCATACAATAAATTCCTTTCTATTTGTGATATCGCTTCGCGGGAATCAGTTTCGATTAACCCGTGACTATGAGTGAATAACACTGTGTTACGTAATGGTAAAAATGGCATTCGCGTCCGTCGTCTGCCTAACAATCAATTGGAGTCCGACGGTTTCTCCGTTACGCTTTTTGAAATGCTGCGCATTTTGTTTCAAAAAGCTTCACTCCAAAACCGCGGCTCAATTGGGCGTTAGGCAGCATTTGGTAGTTCCTGGGGAGACGAAGACATTGGACGAAAACTACATTCAGAAAGCCGCCGATATAACGATGATCCAAGATCTTCTCGCGCGGTACGCTTTGGCCTTGGACTATCCGAAGAACGGTGGCCAAGACTTGGTGAATCTATTCACAGAAGATGGAATATTCACAATTCCCGAGCTGTCCATGGTCGTTCAAGGTCACGAAGAGATTCGGATCTTCGCCGAAGGCATCCATAAGACCGTGCCGGGGCTGCATCACGTCATTACAAATATCGCCGTAGACATTGATGGTGACACAGCGACGAGCCGAGCCGAACTCAACGAGTTTATGCTCCGAAAAGAAGCCATCTATAACAACATCCATGGCTGGTACGAGGACGACTACATCCGGGCAGAAGACAGGTGGTTGTTCAAGGTGCGCTGCTTCCATGCGCACGAGGATATGGTTTCCGTGCTCACGTCAGGAAAAATCGGAGAGTACTTTGAAGGCTTTATGGCGATGTGCCAGCAGTTCATCAAGGAATAGGTAGGGAATGCTGCCTAACAAGTCCCTGGAGTCGGACACTTGACCGTCACTTTCCCTTCGCTGCCGCCCCGGTCTGCGCCCGTCAAGTGCCGTTCAAATCGGCGTTAGCCTTCATAAGAGATGTAGGAGACTCCGATGCCGCTTGGAATACTAATTGTTTTAGTACAAATTGCATTCGCAATTCATGCGGTTAAGACTGGCAAGGATCGCTACTGGTTGTGGATCATTATTGCGGTTCCGGTGCACGGATGCGCAATATACTTTATTACACAATTCGGACCGGACGCAGCAAACAGGCAAACAGCACGCCATGCCAAAAAACGACTTATTGGGACGATAGATCCGAGGCGAGAGCTTCGGAACAGAATGGAACAACTAGAAAGAACAGACACTGTAGAAAATAAGGTGGCGCTTGCAGAACAATGTATGGAAATCCAGTTGTACGATGATGCGATTTCGCTACTGAAAAATTCGCTGCGTGGTTTGAACGAAAACGATCCCCATATCATGACGTTGCTAGCGAAATGCGAATTCGAAAATGATGATCCAACAAGCGCAGCCGGGACGTTAGAGGCCTTGATACACGCTAACCCAAATTATGAATCGGTCCATGCACATTTACTATATGCGCGGGCTTTAGAGGGAATGGGTAACGATGAGGCAGCGGTAAGAGAATATGATGTTCTGTCACACTCCTATCCCGGGGAAGAAGCGCGCGTACGCTACGGTTTGCTTCTTAAACGATTAAGAAAACGTGAGGAGTCATTAACGTTATTCGGAGAATCCCTCACGCGCGCTCGTTTGGCTCCAGCTCATTATCGCAGAAAAGAAAAAGAATGGTTGCGAACCGCGAAGCGCGAATCGCAGTGAAGTGAAGCTTAAATTTCCAAGTGGAATACGACAATGACTATCAAAATGCTGCAACTGAACCTCTACACCATCCTCCTTTCGCTACCGCTCCAGTCCCGTGCTGCAAAAGGGCAGCTGAGCGAGATGTGATATGGCAGTGAACCGCAACGAATTCTGCAATGCCACACGTAATGACAACGAATGACGACTACCGGCTGCTTGTCCTTACTTCTGATCCGTATACGATCGAAGCGGTTACGGAAATTGCGGATTCGAATTTCGCGAATTCGTTGGTTCTCTTTTGGCAAGTTGGTCGCTACGACACGAAGCCAGAGATCCTGGCGAAGATCGAGGGCTATGATTACAACTTATTGGTGTCGTACTTAAACGGTATCATCCTGTCCCCGGCACAACTTGCGAAGGCGTCATATGGCGCGATCAATGTGCATCCGGCGCCTCCGGAGCATGGGGGAACGTGGGGAACTTGGTGCCAACCGGTAATCCGTAGGGCTGTACGGACGCACCACGGAGTCACCGTCCATGAAATCGCAGAGCAGATTGATACCGGCGCTATTTACCGGGTAAGGCGCTGGGATGTCGATGTAGAGGCGTCGATCGAGTCAGTCATGCGTAAGAGCTTTTCCGAAAGTCTGAAGATTTTAGCGGAAGTGATGAGCGAACTGGGTGTAAGCTCGAATGGCACAGGGTGCTTTGAATATCTTGACGAAAATTGGGATCTCGAGAATCGACATACGACTATTGAAGACATTCGGATCTGGTTCGAGGAGCTACCTGTGGGGCATCCAGCTCGGGGAGAGCGCGTACTGTTCAATCACCCGAGGGCGATAATTCGTCCGCCGTACTTTGATGACATATAGATTACGGGTAACTGTAAGTGGGTTATGGAAAATTGTGTTTAATCATCCAAAGCTACCGTCTAGCCAATCAGTCAACATCGGCTCGTTACAGCGTGATGTTATAATGTGACTTCGCATTTTCACATTTATAAAGCACGTCGTAACGGGCGAGTTATCCCGATGTTAGATGAGTGTATGACTACTAGACGCGTCATCGTTATTTTATTGCTCCTTAGCCCAGAAGCGGCGATCGCGTCCGACCCAACTCCCATACTATTCGCCCTAGTCGTACACATCCTAAGTTTAGCTTGGCCGCTCGTGGTGCCACTGTTTTTCCTTAAAAATTCCGAAAAGAAACTGAAAACCTACCTTCTATTCTTGCTCATTGTGTATGGCGTTATTGGCATCATTTCGTTGCCGCTCGATATATACATGAATGCTTCGGCCTGGTTGTCATTGCCTCTAGATCTTATACGGAACAAAGTTTTAGTGATGGCCAAAATAATATTAAGCATTTCTGTGTCAGTAATTGTGTTGAGAATGCTTAGCGGAAAACTGGCTCAGGTGTTCAATGACTAATTCACCTAGCAAATTGCTCCAACTCGCCATCTACAGCATGCGCCTTGTACTGTCACCCCAGTACGCAGCGGTAAGGGGCAGTGGAGAAAAACGATCGGCGTATTGCGGATAGTGTGGTGGCAAAAACGTATTTCAGTCACCCTAGCTGGGTAGCTCCAGTAGCGGTAATAGCTGGAGTAGCGTCGCTTTGCGTAGCATACCTATTCAGAGTGGAAGAGCCCGTCTGGATGCCGCTGTTTTATCTAGGCTTTGGATTGTTCTGGTTGGTCACTGCAATTGAAGCAAAGACATCCTATCTCCGCCTTGGCGCAGACGCACTTGAGTTTAGAGAAAACTTCAAGTCGGCGGCATTCTCCAAGACTCAGATCGAGAAGGTTACGTGGGAGGCAGGTTGCGGGGTTTCGATGTTGCTCATAAGCGGCGACTGGATACGGGTGCCAACGTTCTTCGAGAACAATCAAGGGATCACGAACTCAATACGGGCGTGGCTAAATAAGCGGTAGTATAAACAAGTTACGTCTAACAAGCAGATCAACCAAATGCTCGACCATCAACTACAGCTTATCGAGTTAATTTCAATTCACCGGAACGAAACCGGCGTGCACGTGATGAACTTTGTCGCGGTAATGTTCGGTTACGTAGCAACAGCGTTTTTCGTTGGAAAACAGTTATCCAAATTTCAGGTATCTGCTATCACGATTCTATATACCTTTTTTACTGTACTGCCGACCCTTGCTGGTTTTGAGTCGGCGAAAACATTGCGTGCACTGCAAGGTCAATACATTGATTTTGGTGGTGAGCTTGTAAATACATCGCTATTAACAGCAATTGCGCCAGAAGCGGTTGCTGGCACGATCATAATGTCTTGGATAATTAGCGTTGTATTCATGTCGCAGGCACGGAAAATTGAGGGCCGAAAATGACACGCCAAATCAATTGCTCAACGCTGCTCATTGACTGCATCCTCGGCCCGCTACCGCTCCACTCTGGTGCGCGTAAAGGATAGGATAGCGCGCCGGTAGGCGAAATTGGAGACGCGGCGATGGCTGAGAAAAAGTGGTTGGACGACGTAGGTAACCTGACCGTCGGTCAGCTAATTCAGCTTGAGGATACATACCGCATTGATTCGATAGTTGCTGCAATAGAAGCAGCTCTGATGGATAGGGCGACCGTTACAGCTACCGAGCGAATCGTGCTGGTAATCGAGGCAATGGAGCGAGAGGTAAACAACGGCGGCTTCAATCAGTTTTTTTTCAATTCGTCGAACGAATATGCGGGGGAGTTGATATCAGCTTTGCGGCAGATTGGCGTCCCGGGTATCGCGGAGATTGCTGAACGAGCATTGCGCGCGATTGGGGCTCAACCCAATTGGAAAAGTGAGCAGTTCGAAGAGGCATCAGCCGATCCGGAAGAATCCATTATGGATGAGCTTAACGAATGTGATAACGCATACTACGCAAGCGAGGAGGCAATCGCAGAGAAACTTTTCGGATTCATCAAATTAAGCCAAAAGGACGTTCATGTTGGTGCAGATTCATCCTAACTTCCGCCCTGAGGCCGACCGCGAAAAATAGCGGATAGACCACGTTTTAACTTCCGCGAGGGAACCGTGGTCTGTCCTTCCTTTTCCCCGTGCAGGCGTCCACAACAATCTATGCGATGATCGTCAGCCCATGACTCCCGGTGTCGTCCCCATCGCAATTTTCTGGTTCCTGTACATGGCGGGGATCGGAGTGATCTTTCCCTATCTCAGTCTCTACTTCCAAGAGAACGCTGGATTAACGGGTACGCAGTTGGGTTTGGCATTGGCGATGCATCCGTTGATGGGGATCGTTGCCTCCCCTTTCTGGGGTCAGTGGGCCGATCGAACTGGGCAACGTCGGGGTGCGTTGTTTGTGCTGGCTTCCGGTTCCGCGTTGGGTTATTTCCTCGTTCCCTACGCAACGAGCTTTCCGGTGTTGTTGTTGTGCTTGGCTTTTCTATCGGCGTTTGCCGCGCCGGCCATGGCAGTCGCGTCGTCGCTTTCGTTTGCGGTCTTGGGTGCGCACGGTGCGATGCGATTTGGAAGGATACGAGTATGGGGCACTATTGGCTACCTGATAATGATCCTCGTTTTCCCTACGCTGCTCGCTTGGATGGGCGGTGATGCGGCGGTAGTCGGTAGCACCCGTGGGCTCTCTTTGATTTTCCCCGTGGCTGCGATGCTATGCTTCAGCGCAGCCTTGGTGCTAATTCGGGTGCCTCCCTCCGAAGCGATCACTGTGCGGGCCAAGCGCGAAGATCTGGGTGCGCTTTTGCGACAGCCCTCCTACCGACGGCTGTTGGTGATGGCCTTGCTCGCATTCGGATTGCTGTCCGGTCCAATCGTGCTGTTCCCGGTTTTTGTCACCGAGCGAGGCGGTAGTATCGAGACCGTAAGCCGCCTATGGATCCCGATGCTCCTCCTTGAGATTCCGCTTATCTTTTTTGCCGGCGCCGGCCTGCGTCGTGTGGGCGCTCGGGGCTTGATCGCGGCTGGCATCGCCGTAGATGGTGCGCGTTGGTTGATTACCGCCCTTGTACCGAACCTTTTTTGGATTTTCGGTATCCAACTCCTCCACGGCGTTGTGGTGGTCGGGCTCATCATTGGTATGCAGCTCTATGTTGAAGGGACGGTACCCGCTCGTTTGCGTGCAACCGGTCAAACGGTCTTAGGGACAGTTATGAGTACCGGTGCGGTACTTTCTCACTTGTGGGCAGGTGCAGCACTAGAACACATGGGCGCCAATGCGCCATACCTAATTTCAGGTCCGATATCGATGTGTCTCGGCATCTACGCATGGTTTTTTCTGCGCGCTCAAGCTAAGACGGCTGCTGCGAAAATGACCGATTGAGTAAAAGAGAGATTGGGGCGTCCTTATAAGTTGCGTTGGAGTTTGGGCAGATGTTGGGCAACGGGACTACCCGGACGACATGGAAGACACCTACCGAGGGGTGCCTTGAATACGGCGGGAGGATTAGTGTGGTGGTCACACAGGAGATCACGGGTTAGTTCGAATTTTCAAAAAGAAGTTGAGTCGCTATTAGCTTCCCCACCAGCGGATCGGA
Organism: Gammaproteobacteria bacterium; assembly: GCA_021773835.1. Taxonomy (GTDB): domain Bacteria; phylum Pseudomonadota; class Gammaproteobacteria; genus UBA11873. The sequence continues at coordinate 159,085 of JAJFJQ010000059.1, read as the reverse complement.
CCATACAGGTGTCAGGCCTGTAGCACGCGGGTAAACTCGGAGTAGGACGTATTAAGAATGAAACAATCGCAACAGTTAGTTATTGAGAAGCTACGTGTCTACTGGCCGAATGAGGTGGATGAAATACTCGGTCGTTTGGACGACATAGCGATGCAAGGAATATCTCCGCGAGAATTGGCCCGAATTCAACTCGCCATCCTAAAATTATCGAGTGGAAATAAAGAGGAACTGGAAAAAAATATTGCGTTAGCTAAACGAGATTATCGTGACGTCATCGCGTACGCAGAATATCCAAGACAAATGGCATCGAGCCATCTAAGTCATTTCAATCTATCGGAAGAGGAACAAAAAGAATCAAAGGCCATAATAAAATCCGATCGTGAGCAATATATGGCGTGGTTAAACGACTCGCAGGTAGTATGAGCGATAGACCTAGATCCCATCGGGGCACCAGACGCCGGAGGTGTTAGGCACCGCTTGATAACAACCTTTTTGAGCACCAGCCTAGCGTTGACTCCAGCAGTACTGTGAGGATATTACCTTCAATAACCACCGACCGAGCGTTGCCAGCCGTCGGGTATTGTTAATGCGAGACAACCAACGCTAGAATTCCCATCACAACCCAGACGGACTCAGGATTACCAAAAGGGGACAGATTTATTTCGCGCATTGAATAAATCTGTCCCCTTTTCTACCAGGTGGAATTTTCATGCTCGATCATATGTCCATCCCGGTTAATGATGTTGAGAAATCGGCAGCGTTCTACATGCAGGTATTGGAACCGCTTGGTTTGAAACAAACTCGGACGCGTCCTCAGGCAGTCGGATTCGGCCCTAAAGATCGCGCACCCATATTCTGGTTATTGCGAACCGATTCCACGGATCGCGCCTCGTCCGGTGTCGGCCTGCATATTAGTTTTCGTGCACCGGATCGCGAAAGCGTAGACCGATTTCACGAAACAGGCATCGCATGCGGCGGACGGGACGCGGGTAAACCTGGAATTCGGCCGCAATATACGGCACCGTTCTATGGTGCTTTTTTATTGGATGTAGATGGATACAAAATTGAAGCGGTTTGTCGTTCTTCTGAATAGTCGGGTGTACCAAGCGCGTATCAAGATAGCTCACGTTGACCGTGCGCTTGGCTATGCCGTTGCGGTTCCTATGTTTCACGGCCGTTGCGCCCAGCCGAATGCGGCGGACTACTTGATCGGCGAGATATGAAATACAGCACCATACTGCTCGGTTTTATTGCCACATGGCAATGCGAAGCATTCGACTGGATAGCTCATCGGGGCAATGCAAGGGGTGCTATCGAAAATAGTATCGAAGCGGTTACAGCTTCATGGCAGCTCGGTGTCGATGCGATTGAAATTGACGTCCGCGTCTCAACAGATGGTGTCGTGTACCTGTATCACGATGACGATATAAACGGAAAATACGTTATCGATCTAACGTATTCGGAAATTACCGGCTTGGTACCGCAAGGCAGTGCCCCGAAGCTGGCATCAATTCTGGCCGTCGACAACGCGACCGGCCATTATTTGTTGGATTTCAAGTCCCCCACTTCAGCCGACGTCGAGAAATTGGCTCCAATCATTCGTGCGGCACCAATTCCGGCTGATCGCATTATTATTCAAAGCGACAATGTGGACATCATACGTGCCTTTAGTAACGTGCTACCGGATTGCCCGTACTTCTATCTAGAGCGTCTCGATCGCACCCAACCATTTTATCTGCCGCCCAAACCGCACAAGATCTTGAGTAAATTCTCGAATGTCAGTCTAAGCGGTTTGAGCATTAAGGGTCGGCGCTTCATCGATGCCGATTATGTCGCTTCACTAAAATCTTCAGGGTTGAAGGTTTATGTTTGGACAATAAACGAGCCGCAACGCGCTGCATATTATCGTCGCATTGGCGTCGATGGTGTTATTACGGACAAGGTCGAGACCTTGCGAGAGTCACTAAAGGAACCCATAGAACAGAAATTGTGACGGAGGAGTTAGTGCTACGCCTGTGGCCAATCCTCACTTCCTCCGTTACGGTATCGGCACACTCCGAATCGTTCTGATGGCGCCACACCGTGATCAGACAGAGGCAACTAAAGGAGCTTCGGTAGGTCGGCGGTCGTTGAAGATTGTGTTGTTGATTAAGATACCGATAACGGGACTGAATGGGATTTCCCGGGGTATCTTGCTTGAGCGTTGCAATTTGTCCATTTCGCCTCGACCGATCGTTCAGGCTTTCGATAGTGGGTTCGACGGGTTCTGTTAGCACGCCATTTACTGTTTACATGTAATTAACGGTTATACACCGCGAATATGAATCGATTAACATCCATCGCCATTGCATTGACCGTACTTGTCGGCGGGCTATTGCTATTTCGGGGCAGCACCGGTTGTAGCGGTAGCTTTGAATTCGTGTATACGTCTCCGCTGTCTGCGATCATCTCCACGAATGCCGATGGCGAAGAATCAAAGCACTGTGAGCATCTTGCAAGGGAACTCCTCAATCTAGATCTAGCAGCGACGGAGATTGGCGTGTCACGGAGCCAACTTAGCAGGCGTGTAAAGATCGATGGGTATCCAACTGATACACGGGATTCGATTTGTCGGATCATTTACCGCGGCGACGGAGTCTCCAACACGAGGTTGGGTATAAGCGCGCTTATGGTAGGTTTTCTTCACGGTATGTTGCAATACGCGGAAGCGGAGCGCGCACGAGTGAAGGAGACCATACGCCAGGCGCGCGAGGAAATTACACAACGAACGATGCTGGCGCAATCATCTACTGGCGCCACGAATATAGATAAGAAGCAGTGGGCATTCGGAGGCGATGTAGAGGGTTGGACGGCCGAAGAGTATGAGAATGTGCTCGAGCGACTGCGGCAATCTTTAGCAGTCGAGAACGAGAAGCTGAGCGAATTATTTTGTGTTGAATACTTCGAAAAAATCCGCAGCCATCCAACGGATCAAAATCAAGCACTCGAAGCGCAGTGTAGAGACTCCAAACCGATAGGAATAACACAATGGCCAGAGCTTACCGATAACTGTAACGAAGGTGATGGCGAGACAATAAATGGATCGGTGGCTAAACGTTAATTCCCTTGATATCGTAAATCATAATCCCGCCGGCAGCTTTCGTCGGCACCCCCGAGCAAGTCGCCGACAAGACGGAGGCGATCTTCGATGAAACGGGCGGCGATGAATTTAAAATCACGCCGTCGGTTGGGCCAAACAACATGCAGGTGTTTATCGAGGAGGTTGTCCCCATTGTGCAAAAACGTGGGCGCCGCCGCCGGGAGTACACTGGTGAAACATTAACAGAGCAACTTAATCAGAACGTGTGCGGGTAGGCGGCTAGATAGACCCCTTTTGCCCACATCAATTTCATGGAATATGAGGAATCAAGGTCATGTCAGACAAAGAAGAAATTATGAGCCTACTAAATCGATACAGTCACACGGTTGACGGGGGTGATATCGACGGCTTTGTGGCGCTGTACGATAAAGGGGAGTGGTACGTCGCGGACACTCCGCCGAATCGAGGATCGAAAGCTGTGTTCGATAACGTCTTATCGAAGGTGATCATCTACGCGGATGGAACGCCACGAACGAGACACGTGAACTCAAATATCGAACTACAGATCGACGAGAAAGACGGCACAGCTGCCGGCCAACGTTACGTTACCGTGCTCCAACAGACGGATTCATTACCACTCCAGGCGATATTCTCAGGCCATTATCACGATGAATTCGTTAAAGAGAATGGGAAATGGAGATTCGCCAAGACAGTCATTCACCGGCCGCTGGTGGGGGACATAAGCCAACATTTGAGATCGGACGATTTTATCGAGGACCAATAGCGCTTTTTTAGAGGTGGCCAAGCTCTTGTCGACCTTTACCTCCACGGCATCCTTGCGATGCCGTCCCAAATGGCTTCGGTCAAATTCGGAATCGGGCGGCGTCAAATGTCCTTAGCCTGCCCATGGTGCAACGCAAACCTTGATCGAAAAACACTCAAGGGCTTAACTAGAATACCGCAACCGTGTCCATCGTGTGGCGAACCGATCCGCGAATCCATGTGGCAAGTACTATTCACGGTTGGATTGTTGTTACCGGTGATCGCTTTGATGTTGTATGCGTCAAAGTGGGTATATGAACTCGGCCATTCGAGTTGGTCGGTCGTCGTATTACTGGGCGGAATCGTGCTGGCGGTTGCGCTCGAGTCCTTCTTTCCGACCGTCTTTGGACCCGCTCGTGCATAATCACCGCCCACATCTCTTGTATGGGTACGCACCCAAGATCTTAAAAGGCCTTTACGACGGGCTATAATTTATATCATGTTGTTATTATAATTATCTGATATCTAAAGCTAAACAACGGTGAATTAAAGTAGATTATCAATTTCTTTTTCATGCCTCCACGGATGTGTGAAATGAAGGGACACGATGAAAGTTGTGAGTCTGCCGATCGGCAGACCGCACTTCGCGCCAATAGTTGGTACATCCGCCGAGGAAGCTGAGTATGTCTGACCGCGACGACCTCGAGATCATCCTACGTTCTCACTATCCGCTGATCACGGTGAACACATTTGAGGAAACGCGTACCGTCAATCTCTTCAAAAGAATTGCACCGCTGGTCGACCTGCCACTCAGCACCTGGACGGTGACGGACGGCCTTGACGCGGTGGTCGGTGACGCGACCTTTAACCCTAGCGAATTGCGCTTGGTCGGCGACAACCCGCCCGATACTGCGACAACATCGACTGCCGATCCCGAATACGCGCTTCGAGTGATCCGCGACGCTAAGCAGGCCGGCATCATCTTGTTATTAGATTTTCACCCCTATTTGAAAGAACCGGTGCACGTTCGCCTGATTAAGGAGGTCGCGCAAGATCATGACGTGCGGCGACAAAAGCTGGTTTTTGTGAGTCACGCGATCGACTTGCCACCAGAATTGGTGCGTTATTCAGCGAGCTTCAGTCTACGTCTACCGAATATGAGTCAGATTGGCCGCATTGTGACCGAGGAATCGGCGATTTGGGCGGCACAGCGTGGCGGAGACAATGTGCGCGTTGATCGTGAGGCCGTGAGCGCATTGTTGACGAATCTGACGGGCCTCACGGATACCGACGCACGGCGTATGGTGCGTAATGCGATACAGGATGACGGGGCAATTACGGGGGCCGATGTACCGGAGCTCATCGAAGCGAAGCGCGCGTTGGTCGGGCAGCAAGGCTTGCTATCGTTCGAGTATGACACTGCGCATTTATCTGATGTTGGCGGATTTAATCATTTGAAGCAGTGGCTGGAGAAACGGCGAAATCATTTTATGGCGACGAGCGCCGCGGACTCGGATGTTCCGAAGGGGATCATGTTGCTTGGGGTCCAAGGCGGTGGCAAGAGCCTTGCGGCGAAAGCGGTAGCCGGTATTTGGAATATACCGCTACTACGCCTCGATTTTGGCGTGCTCTACAACAAGTTCTTCGGCGAGACCGAACGCAATATGCGAGAGGCATTGCAAACAGCTGAGGTCATGGCGCCGTGTGTATTGTGGTGCGATGAGATAGAGAAGGGGATCTCGACCGGTGACTATGACAGTGGCACGTCAAAACGTGTACTCGGTACCTTGCTTACTTGGATGGCTGCGAATGATAAACAGGTGTTTATCGTAGCAACGGCCAATGATGTAACCGCATTGCCTCCAGAGCTTATTCGTAAGGGGCGCTTAGATGAGATATTTTTCGTCGATCTACCGAGCTCGGCGGTACGCAAAGAAATATTCGCTATTCATTTAAAAAAACGGCAACTCGATCCGGCACGGTTCGACCTAAACGCTTTGGCATTGGCGAGCGACGGATTCACCGGGGCTGAGATTGAAGAGGCGATCGTTGCCGCTCGCTACGCGGCCAGTGCTAATGACACAACCGCCACAACAGAACTTGTGCTCAATGAGCTGGCGAATACAAAACCATTGTCAGTGGTGCGCGCCGAGGACATCGAACGTCTACGCCGTTGGGCCGACGGGCGAACCGTATCAGCAAATTAGGTGAGAGGTTTCGTCGCGGTAACCATCGTGGCCGGAAAGGCTATTTCGAAATGATCGTCTACCCTAAATTGCTCCATCCCTGCGATAAGGGCGGCATGGATCGCCTCACGTTTGCTATCGGTTTGCGCATCGACAATTAGTCGCGTGCGAACCGTCGCTTTGTAGATCACCTCTACTGCATCGCTCGGCCGTTGCCCGCGCCAGACTATCGGTATGGTCGCCAATTGATGTTCTTCAAACCCAGCTTGATTGAGTGCCGATGCGGCTTGCTCTGGATCCGCAAAACGAAAGAACGGGGGCGCGGCGGGGAGGTTCAAATCCATGTCCCCATGTTCTTGGATGGTGCCCATTAAGAAGCCGAAAAAGTCCCCACCTTGATCCGGTGCGGACCAAACGGCGTAGGTGTAACGCCCGCCAGGCTTGAGTACGCGAAACGCCTCCGCTATGGCGCGATCCGGCTGCGCGAGGTGCAGCAGGCCAAAAGCGCAGATGACGCCGTCAAATTGATTGTTACCGAAGTCCAAATTTTCGGCATCGCCTTCGTGAAAGCGGACGTCTGGGTATTGTGATTGAGCGTGTTCCACCATGGTGATGGCGAAATCGACCGCCTCGACCCGCGCACCCAAGCTCGCCGCTCGACCCGATAGATGCCCGGGACCGGGTGCGACTTCGAGCAAGTATTTATCCCGGATGTCGCCGAAGCTGTCGAGGATGGGATCGATTGCTTGGTTAGTCGTCGGCGTAATGAATTCGTACGATGCGGCACGCTCAAGCCAGCCATCATGCTCGATATCCTTGAAGGTTTTATCACCCACTTTGTTGCCCTATTGAAATTTCGTAAGCAAGCTTAGTTTAATAGAGAACGATGCGCCAATACTGATCGCACGGCGGTTCGACAACGTTTACCGAGTGGCACCAACATGGCCACGGAGGTAACATCGCGCGCTGCGGAACGACATTGTGGTCACCGAATCAATTAACTCATTACTTCGGAGAGTGAATCAACATGGCTGAACTATTGACGTTTGAGAATCTGGCAAACCTTGGCGTGCTGATCTTTCTTCAAGCGGTCCTTGGCTTCGATAACTTGCTCTATATATCGATCGAATCCAAACGTGCGCCATTGGAGAGTCAAGCGGCGGTTCGTCGTTGGGGGATCTTGATCGCGGTGGCCTTACGTATCGTGCTGTTATTCGTCATGATCAAATTGATCGCGACCTTAACCGAGCCGCTTTTCCACATTCACTTGCCCGGCATCATCGAGGGATCGTTTAATTTCTCCACCATCGTATTCTTATTTGGCGGCGGATTTATTATGTACACGGCGGTCCGCGAGATCTCTCACATGTTGGTGGTTGATGACCTTGTGCACGAAGGCGACGGCGCCTCGCAACACTCGGCTGCTCAGATCGTTGCCACCATCGTATTTATGAATCTCATCTTCAGTTTTGATTCAATTCTATCCGCACTCGCGATCACAGATGTATTTTTTGTGCTTGCGGCCGCCATCCTGACATCCGGGATCGCGATGCTGGTATTAGCCGATCGCGTGTCCGAATTTCTACGCGAAAATCGCAAATACGAGATCTTAGGGTTGTTCATCCTGCTAATTGTAGGCGTTGTGTTATTGGGAGAAGGCGGGCACGAAGCGCACTTAAAACTATTCGGATTCGCCGTCGTGCCGATGTCGAAGGCGACTTTCTACTTTTCGATAGTTGTCCTCGTACTCGTTGATGTGGTGCAGTCGGGCTACCAAAAGAAGCTTGAAATGCAGCGTCAGAACTAGAAATGATCTGAGCGTTTCCCATGGCTGCAGGCGCGCCATTTCTACCCGGCATTTGGGTTGTGTTCGCGTGTTTCGGCGCTCGCAGCTGGCGCTGAACTGCAAGCCGGGGCGCGTTTGCGCCCCGGGAGTGCACTTAGGCGATCTTATGGAGTCCGTCGAGTAGGAGGTTGTACAGACCGACGAGCGATTCTTTGACCTCGTCATCGGTAGCGCCTTTGGCATTCCAGTTACTACCCCAGCGCGCGACAGTTGAATTGCCAGCGTCTTCCAGGGTAACGACTGCACAATAGTTTTCGAACGGAAATGCATCGTTGTAGGTGATTGAGTAACCGAACACGGTGTCATCAAAGGCAACGTCAATGCGCTCGACGAGCCGGCCACCGTCCTTCAATTTGATATTACGCAGCGCGCCAATCCCGGATCCGGTGACCTCGCATGACGCAACCGTATCCGGCATAAGCGTTTCTAAACCACCAAAATCCATCAGCGCGTCGAAGACCTTTTTGCGCGGCATATCGACAGTTTTCTCGACTAATACTTTATACATGTTCAATTCCTTCGCTATTGTAAGGTGGATCGCGGCACGTGATTTCGCCGAACGCGCCGTACTTTGAACTCAATTGGGCAGTTGCTGCGTGTATTATGCCACTCGTGGTGTGACGAAAAATAGTGGCAGATAAGGGGTTATCGATGAACGTTGCACTTGCGCAGCCTACTCCTCCTAAACTTCCCGATTCGACCGGAGGGCGAGCCAATAGTGGGTTAATTGCGCACGGCCTTGAGAGGCCTGTCACGGCACGAGTTGGACCAGGTCGATCAATGCGCTGGTCAATGCGGAGGCGTTTTTGAACGATATCGGTTCTTCTCGAATGGGCCAATTCCGGATCCTCGCGCGTGAGTTTAAGCGGCTCTCCCAGAGGGAAGGCACGATGATTGCGGTGATTTTCTTGCCGTTATTGTTTTGGCGTCGATTGCATGACCCGGATCTGCAACCTCAGCAAGAGATAGATCCATCAGGCCCTGCGTTCGATAGGTGCTATGGAGTTGACACAGGTGGCGTGATCCCAATTTCGCATCTCGCCGTGTCGGAACCGAGCTGGATCCACGGCTTTGGTTATCAGGGCGTTGTACCGGACGAACTCGAAGCGCTGTGGTCCGACTTGGACATCGACTATCCTAATACCGTCTTTATCGATCTCGGTGCGGGTAAAGGACGGGCAATGATGTTGGCCGCAAAAATGCCATTCAAGCGCGTCATTGGGATTGAGATCGCTCCGGATCTATGTGTTGTTGCAAAAGCCAATTTTCAGATCTTTAACGCCCACGGTGACTGCCGCGCACGAACTGAAGTGCGCTGTGCGGATGCTTCGAGCTACGAGTTTCCGCATGAACCCCTGGTCGTGTTCCTCTACAACCCATTTGGGACTCCGACCATGGAGAATGTAATTAGAAACCTAGTCGCCTCTCTACGAGCTGTCCCCAGACGGGCGCTGGTTATCTACATTCGCCCCGAACTTGCGGAATTGTGGGATCATGTGGCGGGGTTCTCGCTGGTGGCCACCGGCGCGCGCTTACGGATATACGACTATCGCCCCACGGCTACCCCTGATGCGCCGCCTCTAAGTTAACTATTACCGATGGCCGATTTTAACCTGCGACCCCGTGGCCGCGTTGATCCTATTTATTTTGATCTGCGGTAGGCTTGTGATACATAACCGGATTGAGAGATCGCTATGCCAGAAAACGTACCAGGCCCAACGTCGCACAGTTTCTTCTCACAACGTTTGCGCCTGCATTTTGTTGATTGGGGAAATCGAACGGCGCCGCCGCTGTTGCTGGTCCATGGTGGCCGTGATCATTGCCGTAATTGGGATGCCGTTGCACTTGCTTTGCGCGAAGATTGGCACGTCATCGCGCCCGATCTGCGCGGGCATGGCGATAGCGGATGGTCGGCGGAAGGCCACTATGGGATGAATGGATACATCTATGATCTGGCGCAGCTGATCCACCAACAAAATCTAGCACCGGTAACGATCCTCGCGCACTCGCTAGGGGGCAATATCGCTTTGCGCTACACCGGCATTTATCCTGAGTCCGTACGCCGACTGGTCGCGATTGAAGGGCTCGGACTTGCACCGAAACTTCAGGCAGAGCGTAGTGGCCGTCCGCTGGAAACACGGATGCAGGTCTGGATCGATGAACAGCGCGAGCTAGCCGGGCGTATGCCGCGACGCTATAAGACTATCGAAGAAGCGTTCGGCCGCATGCAAGATGAAAACAAGCACTTATCGCCGGAGCAGGCACGTCATCTGACCGTCCACGGGACCAATCAGAACGAAGACGGCACCTATTCATGGAAGTTTGATAATTATGTGCGCTCGTGGCCACCTTCCGATATACCAGCGTCGGAACTCCACCGGCTATGGGGACGTATCACGTGTCCGACCTTACTCGTCTACGGTACTGAAAGCTGGGCTACGGATCCGAGAACAGACGGTCGAGCGGCACATTTCAATTCGGCGGAGGTTGTTGCTGTCGAAGGCGCCGGTCACTGGGTGCACCATGATCAGCTGGAGAAGTTCCTCAGTTTGACGAAGGCGTTCATCGCCCAATAATTAAACTTCAACCATGGTTTTTTCACTTGCGGGATGTCCGGTATGAACGCCATGCTTAACTTCACCGTAGCGGGGCGGTCGATACAAATCTTGGATGCTGCTTAATTGTAGATTCGAGATCAGTTCGGACTTGCAGAAAAACGCGTTCACGCCATTACTATCGCAGCCGACGAGGGTGTATCCCTTTGACGCGCCTAAATTTGTTAAGGCTAATAAGCTCGCACCAAAATAATTGGTGCCATCCCAGCGCGCATTAGGATCGTAGGGGACGACTCGGCTTTCAGTAGGTGGTATCGATGAGTTGAATTCGATCACCACCACACGGGGAGCATAATCGGTGATGGCTTTCCAGACCCAGTAGTCGTTGAAATCGATATCGATGGATAGCAGGTCAAAATGTTGCGGAACGTCGTACTTTTGTAGCAATTGTTGAATGTTCTCAGCAGTAACTTTTTCGTTTTTTATATCCAGAGGATATGTAGTTACTGGTTGCGCTTGGGTGGGCTTTCCAAGAAGCGCCTTGATGCTACGTTTAATGTCTTTGAATGGTCCGCTACTTGGTTTGGGCGGCGAATCTGTTTGCACCGCGCTTTCAGCGCGGTAATCCATCATCAATCCTCGCCATCCCTTTTTTTCCAAGAGATAAATGGTGTTGCATTCGGATCCATGTCCGACGCCGAATTCAATCGAGAATTTATTAGTCGTCCCTATCGTAGAGAAAATAAATTCTAAGATCCCGTCTTCGCCGTTCTGGGAATAGATCTTTTTTTCGTGTTGATTGATGTCAAAGACGTCGGAGCCGGGCGCGGCGCTCGTAGGTGTCAAATATATCGCTCCTTAATTTCCGATGAACGAATATGAGAACGAAAATTTACGCATTAGCGAGTTTATCCAGCGCGGCTTCCAATCTGCCCACACTAGCGTGCACATCGTGCAGCTTATCCAGACCGAACAGGCCAATACGGAAGCTCATGAAGTCGGCAGGTTCATCGCATTGCAGTGGTACGCCGGCTGCGATCTGCAAACCCAACTCGAGAAATTTTTTGCCGTTTTGAATCTCCGGATCATCGGTATAACTTACCACTACGCCCGGGGCTTGGAATCCTTCAGCGGCAACGCTTTTGAATCCGCGGCGCTCTAACATTGCGCGTACGGCATCGCCAAGGGCTTGTTGTTCCGAATGAACCTCCTTGAAGCCGTATTTCTCCGTCTCCAACATGGTGTCACACAGCTTGCGTAGGCCATCGGTTGGCATCGTCGCGTGGTAGGCGTGACCGCCATTTTCGTAGACTTGCATGATTTGGTGCCATTTGCCCAGATCGCATGCGAAGCTGCTGCTCTTGGTAGACCCCATCTGCGTTACCGCGGTCTCGCTCAACATCACAAGGCCGGCACACGGTGAGCCGCTCCAACCCTTTTGTGGCGCGCTGATCAGGATGTCGACGGCGCAGGCCATCATGTCGACCCAGATTGCGCCAGAGGCAATGCAATCGAGTACAAACAGGCCGCCCACATCGTGCACTGCCTCGCCGACGGCGCGAATATAATCATCCGGCAAGATCATCCCGGAGGCGGTTTCCACGTGCGGGGCGAAGACGAGATCCGGCTTTTCCGTTTTGATTGTCGCTACGACGTCATCGATCGGCGCAGGAGCGAAAGGCGCCTGCGCTTCATCGCGAACCGGCCGTGCTTTCATCACCGTGGTCGTCGATGGAATATCGCCCGCGTCGAATATTTGTGACCAGCGGTAGCTAAACCAACCGTTGCGGATGACCAGGCATTTTTTGTTCGTGGCAAATTGTCGGGCGACAGCCTCCATGGCGTAGGTTCCGCCGCCTGGAACGACGATCGCGGTGTTTGCGTTGTAGACATTTTTCAACACGCGGGAGATTTCCCTCATCACGCCTTGAAACGATTGGGACATGTGGTTGAGCGAACGATCGGTAAAAACAACCGAGAATTCGGCCAATCCATCGGGGTCAACGTCGGGCAGGAGTGCGGACATGCTTATTCGATCCAGAGTTTATGATAAGGGCGACAGATTCTGCGGAATCTTGCCGGCAGAAACAAGCTTAGGCGTTTTGGGCGTCATCGGGCGGTTGCTGATCATGGTATTGTGCGGCGTTGATGGATATCCGGAATGGTGATGACGGCGAATAGTATGACTCCGAGCGCGCAGGCTAACGACGCGCTTTGCGCGCAATCGGCGACCGATTTAGCCAGCGCGATTGCCAAACGCGAACTCGGTGTGGTGGAAGTGATGACGGCCTTTCTGGACCGCATCGAACGGGTTAACCCAGCCGTCAATGCGATTGTCACCTTGTGTGCTGAGGAAGCCTTGGCTCAAGCACGGGCAATGGACCAATCCTTTGCCGCCGGTCGCGACAAGCCACTCTACGGTCTGCCAATTGCAATCAAAGATCTGGTACTAACCCGCGGGATCCGTACAACAATGGGGTCGCCAATCTATGCAGACTATGTGCCCGATATTGACGAGCTCTACGTCGAGCGGATCAAGGCGGCCGGTGCAATCGTTATCGGTAAAACCAACACCCCGGAGTTTGGTGCCGGCTCGCAGACGTTTAATCCAGTTTTTGGCGCGACCCGTAATCCGTACGATTTAAGCCGTACCTGCGGCGGTTCGAGTGGCGGCGCGGCGGCTGCCTTGGCCTGCGACTTGCTACCGATCGCCGATGGGAACGATTTAGGCGGATCACTCAGAAACCCTGCGTCGTTCTGTAATGTCGTTGGCTTTAGGACCACTCCTGGGCGTGTGCCGAACTGGCCGAAACAATTTTCGAGCGATCAATTTGGTGTTACCGGGCCAATGGCACGGAATGTTCAGGATGCGGCGTTGTTATTATCAGTGATGGCTGGCCCCGACATCCGCGTACCGATTGCACTGTCGGATCCCGGATCTACATTTCTGGGACAACTGCCGAGTGTGTTGAACGGTTTACGTTTTGCTTGGAGCGAGGACCTCGATGGTAATCCGATCGATTCGGCGGTAACCACGGTTCTTGAGCAGGCGCTTCCCGTGTTTGAACAGCTCGGCGGAACGGTTGATAGTGCTACACCCGATCTGCAAGACGCCGAAGAGATCTTTAGTACCTTTCGGGCATGGATGTTTGTTGCCAAGTTCCGCAAAGACTATCAGCAGCATGGTGAGATGATGAAAGATACCGTGCGCTGGAACATCGAGCAGGGATTGAAACTAACCCTAGATGATCTGACAGCAGCAGCAATTAAACATTCCGCATTGGTCGAACGTGTCGCAGGGTTCTTCGACGATTACGACATTCTGTTGTGCCCAAGCGCGCAAGTGCCGCCGTTTCCGCTTGAGCAAGAATGGGTAAACTCAATCAACGGAATAGAGCTTGCGACCTACCTCGATTGGATGGCCGTATGTTGGGCTATCACGGTAACGGGATGTCCCACTATATCCGTACCGGCAGGTTTTACCGACAGCGGGCTACCGATCGGGATCCAGATCGTCGGCGCGAGAGGCCGTGACCGTCAGGTACTTGAAGTCGCGCACGCGTTTGAACAGGCCACCAAACACGGGCAACGGCGCCCGACATTGTCGTGAGGCCCAAATCCGTGAGGAATTTAGTTGCTATGGCAGTGCTTGCGCTGTTAGTGGCATGCGCGGAGCCCCTAAGTGAACACGACCTACAATTCGTTGGCTTGTGGAAAAGTCATCAAACGTCTTTGTTGATTACGGCGTCCGGCAGACTAGATTACAACTCGCAAAAAGGCGCCGTGGAAACTTCGATTTCGATGCCAATAAAAAGTATTTCCGGATCAGAGATTGTTGCGGGCGTTTTATTCTTCAAATCGACGTTTACCTTGGCCGGGCTGCCGACCGAAGAGAACGGGATGTCAAGCCTAGTGGTTGACGGCGAGACCTTATTGAGAGCAGATGAATTGGGCCGGATGCCGCAGGTCACCAAGGTGCCGACGCTGGCGGCATTGCGTACCTTAGTTGACAGGGATCTAAGGTTGTTCGCTGCGGCAATTATGAGTAACGATTTCAATCTGTATCTGGCAAGTACCTCGATGATGTTTCAAAGCCAATTCACTAACGAGAATCTGCAAGATAACTACAAGGTGTTTACGGAAAATAACGTAAACCTCAACGATTGGTTGGTCGGCGACTTCGAACTCGTCAAAGAGCCCATCATCGATGCGGATGGTGTGCTGAGAGTGAGTGGAAAATATCCGACCTCGCCCGAGTCGCTGAAATTCTCGGCGTCGTACCTCTATTCACATCCGACATGGAAGAGTTTTGGGTTGACCTTGTCGATCGATGACAACTAGAGCCGGTGTAGCAAATTCACACTGTTGCGTGGCCTAAGCGCCGAATGGATCCCGTGTGGCGCTGCGCTTGCCCGGGATGACGGGTGGTGGTGGGCGTGAGAGATGTCGATTGCGTGTCAGAATAATCTACCGTCATCCCGGCGTAAGCCGGGATCCAGCAAAGTTACACTGTTGCGTGGCCAAAACGCCGAATGGATCCCGGGTCGCGCTGCGCTTGCCCGGGATGACGGGTGATAGGGCGCCTAGGATTTATCGATCACCCGTAGGCCTGTGCGGGTAACCACGTAACGAGTGCCTGCCAATTAAAGATGATAACGAGTCCGATGATCTGGAGCGCGATAAATGGCGCAACGCCACGATAAATTGTTGCGACATCGATCTCCGGCGGTGCTACGCCTTTTAGATAAAAGATCGCGAATCCAACCGGCGGGGTCAGGAAGCTCGTTTGCAGACACACTGCGAATAAGACGGTGAACCAAACAGGATCGAACCCCAGGCTCACGACAACCGGTGATACCAATGGCAGGATGATCAAGGTCAGCTCAATCCAGTCCAAAAAGAACCCCAGCAGAAACGTCGCGGCGAGGATGCAGATCACAATACCGGTTCTCTCAAACGGCAGGCCGAGTAAGACGCGCTCGATCAATTCGTCGCCGCCGAGTCCGCGCAATACGAGCGAAAATGCCGTCGCTCCGATCAACACGGCAAATATGAAGGCGGTTGTGCGGGTCGTTTCATACAATACCTCGCGCGCGACTGCGAGATTGAGCCGTCGTTTGACGACGGCCAAGAAAAAGGCGCCGAACGCGCCGACCCCGGCGGCTTCTGTCGGGGTGGCGATTCCGAAGAAAATACTGCCGAGCACGGCTAGGATCAGAAATGCCGGCGGCAGGATTGCGAGGAATAGGTCGCCGACCGCGGACCAGGTGAAGGCTTCGTGCGACGCAGCCGGCGCCACCTCCGGACGTAGCCAAGCGTAAGCGAATAGGTAGAGGATATACAAACCGCCAAGTAGCGCGCCGGGAAACATTGCCCCGAGAAACAAATCACCGACGCTCATCGACATGCGATCGGCCATCACCACCAGCATGATGCTTGGCGGGATCAAAATACCAAGCGTCCCAACCGCGCAGACGGTTCCGGCTGCAAGCGACTTATCATAACCATTGGCAAGCATCGCCGGCAGGCCTAGCAGCGCCAGCAATACGACCGATGCACCGATAATGCCGGTGCTCGCTGCGAGTAGAAGACCGATTAAAGTCACGGTTACCGCGAGACCGCCACGGATCCCGCCAAACAGACGCGCAAAGCTCAACATCAATTGATTGGCGATTCCCGAGCGGTCGAGTAACAGACCCATCAGGATGAACATCGGCAGTGCGACCATCACCCAGTTTTCCATGACGTTCCAAATGCGGTCGACGGTTAACGAGGTATATGCCCAGTCGAGCGCGATTGGGACGGCAAAATCAACCTTCAATACGATCGCGAAGGCCGAAAATAAGACCGCCAGGCCGCCGAGGATCCAAGCGACTGGAAACCCAGTAAAAACAAGGCCGATAAAGCTCGCGAACATTGCCAGCGCCAGCATTTCATTTGGCGCCACGGACTACTCCTCGGGAGATAAAAAGTAGCGACCAAACTCGCGACAGGCGCGACAACACCGCCAGGAGTAGCAAAAGAAACCCAACGGGTAATGCGGCCTTTACCGCCCAACGAAAGGGGAGGCCCCCTGGCGATTGAGAGACTTCGCCTATTTCAAAGCTGGCGGCAACAAACGGAAAACTAAAAATAAGAATGACAGCGATAAACGGTAGCATGAAGAGCAAAATGCCATACAGTTCGATCCACGCCTGGGTGCGATCTGACCAGTGTTCGTGCAGCACGTTGACTCGGATATGCGCGTCAGCTTGATAGGCGTAACTTAGGCCGAGTAGGAAGCCGTATGAATAGATATGCCATTGAATTTCCTCAATCTCGATATGCCCCGCATCGAAAGCGTACCGCAGCACAACATTGCCAACGATGATCGCCATCAACAGTAACCATAGCCATGATGCCCATTGGCCGATCCGGGTTAGGGCCGGATCGATAACGCGGGAAAGTCGCGTTTCGGGTAATTGCATTTAGAAGTCTCGCGGTAGGTAGCCGCGCTTTTTCCAGTGCGCGAAATCTTGTCTAAAGCGACGTTGGGACTCCAAGATCCGGCGGAACATTTCGCTTTTCTGCGCCTCTTCGTCAAGGATCTCGTTGGTTGCCTGCTCCAATGCGCGCAGTACATCTAAGGGTAGCGTTTCAGCGCTGACACCGACGTCCGCAAAGCCCGCGATTATCTTGCCTTGATCCGCTTCGGTTTTGGCAAGGTTGCGCGTGACACCTGCCGTACAAGCAGTCTCGAGAAGCTTTTGATTTGCGTTGGGTAAGCTACGCCAAACTTTGAGGTTGACGATGAGATGGGACGCGGTCGCCGGCTGATGCCACCCGGGGTAGTAGTTGTATGGCGCAATGCGATGGAAGCCGAGTGCTTGGTCAACATTCGGTAGCGAAAACTCGGTCGCGTCGATCGCGCCTTTTTCCAGCGCCTGAAAGATTTCTCCGCCTGGCAACATCGTCACGGACGCGCCGAAACGTGCAATGACTTTTCCGCCGATACCCGCGAAGCGGATCTTCAGCCCTTGCAGATCATCTAAGGATTCAATCCGCGTACGAAACCAGCCAGCCGTCTCCGGGCCTGTAAGTCCGCATAGGATCGGGTGAATATCTGACGCGTGATAAAGTTCTTCGGCCAATTCCCGGCCACCGGCCTCGTACCACCAGGCCGTTAGTTCCGCGGGTTCGAGTCCAAATGGTACGGCCGCGAGCAGCGCCGAAGCCGCATTTTTTCCTTGGTCGTAACCGAGCCAGGTGTATCCCGCATCAACCTTACCGTCGCGCACAGCATCGGAAATACTGAACGCCGGTACGATTTCGCCGGGTTCGAATATCTGCAGGGTTATCGCGCCACTACTCGATTCGCTGAGCATCTTTGAGATGTACAGCGGGTTGTCACCAAGCCCCGGCATACTGGTCTGAAACGAGACAGGGACCCGCCAATGCATCGGTTGCAGGGGGGTGTTTTTCGCGTGGACGACAGTACTCGCATGGCCACCGGGGGGGCGTATTGCCAAACTACCGATGATGCCGACGGCAAAAGCGATGACAACGGCGAATAGAGCTGCGCGGTGACTGATCATGTCAGGGATTCGGTGATTCAATAGGGGCTGGTAGGACTATTGTATCGTCACTTCTATCCGTTGATAGATCGATGTTTCGATTCGCGCATTGGTATTTCAACGTGGCGCCGATGATCGAGCGCGAAGTCCCGTGAGTTTCCGCAGTGGGTACCCGAATTTCACCGCGTTTGGATTTATCTGGGTTGATTCAACAATTCCCACAATCGACAGATGTAACGGTACAGTCTCACGGCGTCGCTAACTTTTGCTAAGTCAATATTGGCATGCTCTTGCAGCCTTTTTAGCGGAATGTTCCATTCGGTTGCAAGGCAGGCGTAATCAAAGGTGCGGGAACCGCGTGCGGCATATTCCCAATCCAGAAGATAGAGTCGGCCGTTGTGGTCGATGACGTTCGATGGACTCAGATCGTGATGACATAGATGGGTGGAATGACGATTCAACGGATGGGATCCACGTTGCTCCAGCAGTATTTCGCGTTCGTGGTGTAAGGTCAGCGGAATTTTAACTTCCGCTGCATCTAGCGTCGCCCAGTAGTGTTCCGCGTGCGCAAAGTAATCAATCGCGGGCGCCTCTACCGCAAGGTTGTGAACGGCTCGAACGAGATCGAGCAACTGCCTTAAGTGCTCCGAGTCATCGAGTGTTGTTGCTTTCCAGTGCCGACCCTCGATAAATTCCGATATTAAAACACCACTTTCGACCGAGCAGTAAACTACTGGTGGCGCGATTTTCGCGGCCGCAGCACGTTCGATGATTTGCGCTTCACACGTCCGGTCGACCCCGATTGTCGCCGCATTGTCCGCGTTGAGGCGCAGGGCCCATTGTTTGTTATCCGCGGTGATAAGGTAACTTTGGTTGGTGCTTCCACCGGTGAGTTCGCGCACGACGGTTGGCGGGCTGCACCACGGAACATCCCATTCGTGCCAGCGTTGCAAAATATCTTCAACGCGTCGCACTTGCGCGCTCCATATCTTGGTTGGTGTATCGTCGTCGCCAGCTGACATAGCCGATGATGACGATGATCAGGTAGGCCGCGAATAACACCGCCGTTAGATACAGTTCCCGCTCTACGTACAGTGGGATCGACACCGCATCAATTACTAGCCAGTATAGCCAGTTCTCTAAGATCTTCCGTGCCACCATTACCGTCGTGATCACACTCGCCCAGGTTGTGAACGAATCGACGTACGGCCATGCGGCATCGGTGTTGTGGCTTAACAAAAATCCCGAAGCGATTGTCATCACCGCTATCGCAGCAAAGATTGTAAAGTGGTTATTGCGAGACAGTGTTCGGATCGTGATCCCGGTGTGATCTGTACCACCGTAACGCCACTGCTGCCATCCATAAACCGCCATACCCATGTAGTAAACGTTCAAAGCGGCGTCCATGACTAACCGGACGTCCCAAAACAAGGCGGTATAGATCGCCGTACTGATCAACGCGCAATACCAGCACAAACTATTCTCTCGGGCAGCGAGAACGAGGTAGCTTATTGCCAAGACAACAGCGCCGGCTTCCCACGGTGACATGGCGGTGACCATGGAAAGCGCTACGGACGCCGCGCCGTCCATTACTGCTGCGGGTCGTACCCGGGGATAATCTTAGCGGCGAACACGGCGGTGCCAAATTGGTCATAGCTCCAGGCAATGGTTTCCTTGATTGCCGTCATCGCCGTGTCGTAATCGCCAACCAGCGTTGTAGCGGTGGTAAATGTTTCGACTTTTAGCACGTCGAAACTATTGAGCTTTTCGATCACCGCATCGATTAAAGGAATATAGTCGTCGGTTAGCGGATACATCGAAATTTCAATTGTTGCTTGCATGTCACGACCTCAACTTAGAACGTGTAACTTAAATTGACACCAAAAACCCGCGGTTCGCCGCGTTGAAAATACTCGCGGTTACGGGTGAAGCCATCACGCGGGTCGTTGGCAAAAAATAGTCCGTGTACCGCGTAGTTCGTTCCGAAGATATTTCGCATCCACGCTTGGGCCGTCACCGGTCCAAGGTCGTAGCTCACGCTTGCATGTGCCAGTGCGTATGCGTCGATTTCGCCGTCGTGATAGTAACCGAAGAAATTGGTGTCCCGGCCTTCGACCTCAATTCGTCCGTGTAGACGGTCGTTGAACGTGAGATTAACCCCAAGGTTATACGTCCAATTCGGGGATTTCGCTTGATCGCGGTCGACCAAGGGCCGGAAGGCGAGCCGATCGAGATCGAATACCGTTAATCGGTCTACATTGGTTTCAAGGTAACCGACGTTGGCGAAAACTGCGGCTATGCGATTGATCGAATAATCGAATTCGAGCTCCACGCCGTAGTTTTCCGCGTCACTGTTACTATCAAGAAAACTCGTGAAGATGAAGTTGCCCGGGTCGAAAGTGAAGCTCTCCAGTTGTGCGTCGTAGCGGTCGACGTGGAAGGCGGACAACCGCAGGCGGAGGCGATTATCGTAAAGCGAGGCTTTTACTCCCACTTCTTTATTGAACAGGGTTTCCGACGAAAACCGTTGACGGCTGGTTAGAAACGTCCGGAACGTAGGCGCTACTAAGGGCAGGTTCGAACTGGTGTCGGTGTTGACGCCACCTGGCTTAACCCCGCGCGATAAGGTCCCATAAAGCAGCACGTCGTCGGAAAGCAAATGCTCGATGCTGAGTTCCCCGGTCCAATAGCCCTCACTCGATGCGGTAATGAGGGTATTGGTGTCTGAGTATTCATCGTTGAAACGCTCGTAGCGGAAACCGCCTGTTAGTGTCCACCGCGCGGCAAGCTCAATCATCAATTGGCCGTAGCCGGCATAACGATGTGTTTCGTATGCGCTCGCGAATGGTACGAAATGTTGGCGGTCGAGATCTTCATCACGATGTTGTGTATAGAAACCGATCACCCAGTTGATCGGTGCAGGGTCGGATTTTAGTCGTATATCGGCGGAGAAAATCTCGCGCTTGCGTTCAAGCAGATCCGTGTTGCTAAATTCAATCAATGGATCGCAGCGTACACCGTCGCAAAACCCAGCAAAGACCCAGTCTTCGTCAAACCCGTAGGTCTCATCTGCGTCACTCCAACTCAGTAGCGTCTCGATTTGCACGCCGCTCAGAATGGACCAATTTGAACTTAGACCTAAGGCAATGTTTTCCTGCGCGTCGAGACCAGGGCGATCCGATCGCGTACGACGGGTGTTCTCCAAGGAGAAGGCATCATAGCCGTTATCGATATCCGAGTAGGCGGCGGTCAATCGAATGTCTGCATCGTCGGATAGCGACCAGTGCAACTTCCCCCGCGTGACAAACTCGTCGCGCTCATTCGTGTCGTCCCGCCTAAGGAAGGTGTTGTCGATAAAGCCGTCGGAGGTATTCTGGCGCAGCGCGATGCGCGCGCCGATACGATCGCTTAAGGGGCCGCTTAGCGCTGCGCCCACATGCCAGGTGTCGAAATTCGCGTATCCGGTGTTGACATAGCCTGAGAGCTTATCGCTAGGATCGTTGGTGTGAATGTTTACCATTCCTGCGAGTGCGTTAGCGCCGAAGCGTGTACCTTGAGGACCGCGCAGTACCTCAACTTGCCGGACATCCATCAACCCGCCGCCGGTAGCGGTTGTACCGACTTCGATACCATCGATTGTGATCCCAACGGAGGGGAAATGCTTTGGATCGACAAACTGTTCGAGATCGCCGATGCCACGGATCTGTACGAAGCGCGCGCGCCCACCGCCGCCCGTGAAGCTGACATTGGGTAGGGTACCAAGAACCTCGTCGAGGTGACGCGCGGAACGGTCGGTGATCGTCGCCTCATCGAGCACGCTAATACTTCCCGCGCTGTCCATGAGTTTACTGTCATAAAATCCAGCTCGCACGACCACTTCTTCAAGTGGCCGCACGGTTGCGTCAGCGAGTGCGGCGCCGGGTAGCGCAGCGATTATCAACATGGTGGTAAACCGCAAGTACATGGAGAAGCCTCCTAGAGCATTTGCTCAAAGAGACCCGGATGAGGTAGAGAGAACTACGGGTGAGGTAGTGTCCTATCCCTACGCCGGCATTATCCGGATCAGGTTCACAGGGTTCATTAGCGAGTAATGTCTCAGGCCTTACGGCCACCCCTTAGGAAAATCCCCGCTAGACGGGGAAGGTCGCGGAGATCTTAGCAACAAAATCCTGTGAGCAACATAGTGACGTCGTCGAGTCGAATCGCTAGCTCGACGGGAGGATCCAGAAAGATGTATTCAGCTCAATGTTATGCGCGTATCGCCGGACGCCTCTGCCAGCGCTTCAATCGAACCGATAATGACTGCTTGCTTGCAGCCGAGTTCGCGTAATTTGGCGACGCAGGCATCGGCGCTGGCGGTTGGAACAGTGGCGAGGAGTCCACCTGAGGTTTGCGGATCGAAGCATAAGGGGTACGCGCGATTACCGCGCAGCGCGCTTCCAGCGTGAACCAGTGGCTCGATCCCAAGGTTGTCATTTTGTAAGGTGCTTAAAATGCCGTCGGCCGCGAGCGCCGCCGCACCGTCTAACAATGGCAATGCATCCATTGTTACCGTAGCCGCCGCCCGGCCTGCGCGCAGCATTTCAACGAGATGCCCGAA
The DNA here is from genome assembly GCA_021773835.1 of Gammaproteobacteria bacterium. Lineage (GTDB taxonomy): Bacteria > Pseudomonadota > Gammaproteobacteria > UBA11873. The sequence goes on along the minus strand of JAJFJQ010000059.1, from coordinate 136,504 downwards.
TAGACCAAATCCAGTCACGTCGGTTAGTGCGCTTGCCCCATGCTCGCGCAGGCAGCTTGCCGCCGGTCCGTTCGATTGAAGCATTGTCTCAAGCCCGCGATCGATCCAACGGGTTTGTGCTTTACCGCGCATCGCGCCGGCGAATAAGACGCCCGTACCCAGCGGTTTTGTCAGGATCAAGCGATCGCCGGGTTCGGCACCGCCTTTGCGGTTTAAGGATTCGCGCTCGATGTGGCCGTTGATTGCGAATCCGAGCGCAAGTTCCGCCCCTTCGTTGGTATGCCCTCCAACCAAGGCGGTATCTGCCGCTGCAAAAACCTCGAGCGCGCCGGACATCAGTTGCACCAAGTCGTCGCGCATAATCTTGGCGCTAGCGAGCGGCAAGGTAACCATGGCCAGGGCCGTCTGCGGGCTTGCGCCCATGGCGTAGATATCGCTTAGACAATGGTTCGCCGCGATCTGTCCGAAGACAAATGGGTCATCAATAAATGCACGAAAGGAATCGACCGTCTGGACGAGTACGGTACCGGGCCGAGGTTGAATGACTGCGGCGTCGTCAGGTTGGTCGAGTCCAACGATGACATCGTCATATTTTTTTTGTTTTAGTGTGCCTAGTGCAGCACGCAGTACACCGGCGCTAACCTTGGAGCCGCAGCCACCACAACGCATCGGATCGGCTTGCAGGTCGTGCAATTCTTTATCGAACGAATACCCGGGCGCTTGGGTTGCACCCGTATCTGGCATTTCCGAGAGGTCACGATACTTTTGCATGAAGCGTCGATCGATCCAGTCCTTCCACCGCCAAACCCAGCGGCCTTCAAGCGCCCATGGACCACGCGAGCCGACCGCGTAACGATCGCCAGTGCTAATGAGGCTCAAAAACGCACGTTGGGGCTTAAACGGACGCAGTGGCTTGCCGATGATCGAGTGACGCAGATTCTCGGCTAGCGGTGGGCCTTGCCGGACCGCGAATACACCAGATTTTGGTCGAGGATATTTATCCACCGCGGCGATGTCACCGCTTGCGAACACACCCGGGTGGGTGACGGATTCGAGTGTATCGTGGACTAATACGAATCCGTTGGCATCGAGCCGAAGGCCGGTTGCTTCGAGCCATTCGGGTGCGCTGGCGTTCGTTACCCAAAATAACTCATCAAGTTCAATCGAGTTTCCTGATTCGGTGGTTACTAAATCCTCTTCGACTCGGACAACCCGCTCGGCCAGATGCAGTTTGACTTCGTGCAGTTGCAGTAGCCGTTCAAATTTTTTCTGCACACGGTGATTATGACTTGGTAGGACCCGGTCGCTAGCTGCGATCAGGTGATACGACAGCTTGTCGTGATCGCCCCCGGCCTGGGTGGTTTTTTGTAGCAGACGGTGACGGATCGCGAGCAACAATTCGATGCTGCCGGCACCGCCGCCAACAAATCCGATACGTTGTGGGACCTTGCTCGCCAGGATCCGTTGCTCAGTTTGTGCCCAGCGCTGCATAAAATTGCTCACCGGTTTCACCGGTATCGCGAATGTCGCTGCGCCATCGACGTCTGTAGCGGGTGCGGAGCCAATATCCAGAGACAGCACATCGTAGGCGATGGGTGGTCGGTCTCGACAACTGACGGTCTTCGCCGCGAGATCAATGCCCGTTACGTCGTCGTGGTAGAGTCGGCCGCCCGCCATTTGGACCAGCGGCCCTAAATCGATATGCGCGTCGTCGAATTGGTAGTGGCCGGCAACGAGGCCTGGCAGCATGCCGGAATAGGGCGTATGCACTTCCCGCGATATCACCGTTAGTCGAACCCCGGGAAGCGGACGCATCGCAAAACGCTTGATAACTTCGACGTGACTATGGCCACCGCCGACGAGTACCAGATCTTTCACGATTGGTGTTGATTGCACCGGGATGAAGCTCCTAAATCCGAAGTTACTAGCGCGTCGTAATACTAGCGCCAAGCGCCTTTTGTTTAGTCGAATTACCAGCAGGTGGCGGGATCTCGAGACCGCGTTGCGCCGCCGGGCGCGCTGCGATCGCATCAATCCACCGTTGCAGATGTTCTAGGCCATCGACCGATATTCTCGCCCAGCGGTGAGTCTTGACCCAGGCCCAGTTGGCGATGTCGGCGATGCTGTAATCCCCGGCGAGATATTCAGATTCCGCAAGGCGCGTGTTAAGTACTTCATAAAGACGCCGGGTTTCGTTTTTATAACGTTTGCGGGCGGCGGGTACGTCTTCAGGGAAATATCGTTCGAATGTGACAGCCTGACCTTGCATTGGTCCGATCCCCCCCATCTGAAACATCAACCATTGAATAACGCGAAAGCGATCGGACAGTTCGCGTGGCATGAGTAGACCGGTCTTTTCAGCGAGATATAACAAGATTGCGCCTGACTCAAACAGCGTCATATTGGTCTCATGATCCACGATCACCGGGATGCGGCCGTTCGGATTGAGTGCGCGAAACTTGGGCGTGTCTTGCTCTCCGGCGGTTAAGTCGACGGGGTGTAAGGTATAGGGCAGATCGAGTTCTTCTAGGGTTATGGTCGCTTTCCAGCCATTAGGAGTGGCCGCCGTATATAGATCTATCAATAGATTGGTCTCGATTACTGAAGTCTCGCGACGCGCGGGGTGATCGCAGCGTTGCTGGATAACTGTAACCCACGATGACGGCCACGGCTATTTCCGCACGAGGATCCGCGCATCGTACGGTCGCAGTAATTGTGCGCTTTGGGATCGTTAGCTAACGCCGTGTGGCCCGCGGGTTAGGTATGCTTGCGAGCGACGTCCGTGTCGCAGCACAGACGCCTCGCCGGTGTCTTTACGCCGACTTTGCGGCCGCAAGATGCGGACCAATTTTATCAGTGAAATTTGGCCAAACTTTGTTGGTCACCAGATCCAGACTCTTCATGCATTTGTCGTGCGGCATGTGGTTGTAGATGAACATCCAAAAGTACTCGACGGGGAAGTCGGTTAACAATTTCTCGAGCTTGCGGTTTACCGTGTCCGGGCTGCCGTGAATGACCAGACCCCGTTCGGACATCGTCTCGAAGGTCGCGGGCATATCGAAGGGTCCTTCGCCGGGTTTCGCGACTGCGGCATTGAAGCCGAATGGGACGAAGAAATTATTCCAAATGAAGGCGCCCGCTTCGCGTGCAAGCGCTTCGGCCTCTTCGTCCGTGTCGGCGACGACGATTTCACGACTCATCGCCATGCCTTCGCCAAACTTGAGGTTGCGCCCACTTGCTGCAGCCGCTTCCTGACCGGCTAGAAATTGACGGTGGGTGATTTCCGGATGGGTGAGGATCGTCACCGGCACGATATTGCGCTCCATTCCCCATTTAATTGACCGCTCGGAGGTTGCGAATGGCATAAACAGATCCGGCACTTGCTTGTCGTGTACCGGCGGTGCGATACCGATTTCGACAACCCGGTCATTCTCGTCGACGCCTTGACCGTACTTATGCGAGACTTCGGCGGCGGCCCACACGATGTCTTTGGTTGGAATCGTCCAGTGCTTACCTTGGTGAGAAAACGTATCTTGCGTCCATGCCTTCATGATGATGTCGAAATGCTCTTCAAACAGTTCGCGCTTCAAGTCTTCGTATTCTTGCCCGCTGGCCGGTTCGTCAAGGCCGACATGTTGGCCGAGGACGTTAACCCAGCGCGGCTGGTAACCTCGAGCAAAACCGGCGAATACTCGACCATCGAGCATTTGTGACACCATCGCAATGTTTTCGGCAAGGTTGATTGGATTCTGCGACGGTAGGACGCAACCGAGCTGTCCAAACTTCATATTGCTCGTTTGCATGCCGAAGTAGAGATCGAGCAGCACCGGATTTGTGGAGACTTCTTCGCCTTCAATATGAAAGTGGTGCTCGGTGAAACCGGCGCCGTAGTATCCATGCTCATCCATGTAGCCAATTTGCTCCCCCAGCTCGGTTAGCATCTCCTTGTATAGGTCTGTCCGTTTTCCTGCCATACCCTGTAGGATGTCTTCCTTCCGGCCAACGGACGGTAGGTAAAATGCGCCGACTTCCATAACCTTTCTCCTCGAAGGCAATAATTGATGGGGCCTACGTTAGTATTGAGGGTAGTGGGTCGGACTCCCGCATTTCATGATCTGGATCAAATTCGGGTCGGATGCTTGGAACGTACTTCTTGTCGCTGGCTTGGTCTAACGATGGCGCGCAGAATGCGCCTGCGGCAACTTAGCGTGAACCGGAGCTTAATATGATTGAACTCTATACATGGCCGACACCAAATGGCTGGAAGGTATCGATTGCGTTGGAGGAAATGGAGATCCCTTACGTCGTACGCGGCGTCGATATTATGGCCGGTGAACAAAAACAGCCGGAATTCCTGCGTATCAATCCGAATGGTCGAGTGCCGGCGATCGTCGATACGGACGCGGGCATCACGGTATTCGAGTCCGGTGCGATCATGATTTACCTCGCGGAATTGAGCGGCCGCTTCCTGCCGCCAGACCCAGCAGGGCGCACTGCTGTCATTCAGTGGGTGATGTTCCAAATGAGCGGGATCGGGCCGATGATGGGCCAGGCGAATATCTTTTCTCGGTATTTCCCGGAGAAGATCCCCGCCGCAATCGATCGTTTTCAAGCCGAGGTACGCCGACTTTTCTCGGTGCTCGATGGTCAGCTTGCCGACAACGAATTCCTTGCCGGCGACTATTCAATCGCAGATATCGCGAACTGGTCGTGGGTACGGATCCACTTTTGGGCTGGTGTGCCGGTGGACGAGTTTGTCCATTTGAAGCGCTGGCTTGACGCGATCGAACAGCGCCCAGCAGTACAGGCTGGAGTCAGTGTAATCAACCGGGATACCTACGAGTTGCTAATCGGGCAGGCGGGAGACGTTGAGCAGCTCGCCAAAGATGCATTCGATCTTGTCCAAACCGGCGAAAAATAGGATTTGCCAAATTAACGTCTGAAATGAAGCAGGATCAGGCAGCTCTAAGTCGTTATGCGAGCGGACAATCCAAAGATTAGACAGCCCGTGAAAGCAAATCCGATGGTTGTTTGCGAAAACAAGACGTCGACCAAGATTGAATAAGTGGACACGGCAGCATGAACATTTATGCAGCGCTAAGCCTGTTGCATCGATTTCATAATGACGCACGTCAAAATCGGAGGTTATTTCCATGAAGATAGATGTCCACTCGCATTTCATGTCCCCGCAAATCGCCCGAACGCTCGAAAAACGCAGTGACTTTCCGTATTCCCGCCTAGTCGATGGCACCTATCACTTTCATTGCTGCAAGGGGTTGACACTGCCTATGGTGCCGCCTTTGTATGACATGGATACCAAGGTGGGGCATATGGATGAAGCCGCTATCGACGTCTCTATCCTCAGTCTTGCCGTGCCTGGCCCAGATCGGGTCGGAGGCGCACAGGCCGATGAGTTGGCTCGGATTGCGAACGACCTACTTGCCGAACTCATTGCCGCTTGCCCGGATCGCTTCTGGGGCTATGCGACTTTGGGATTTGGTGATACGGAGACGACGCTCAAAGAACTCGACCGGTGTTTCTCGGCCCTCAATTTTCGCGGCCTTCAGCTATTTTCCAATATCAACGGCAAGCCGCTGGACTCGCCCGAGTTCCGTCCCATTTTCGCACGCATGGCGGAACTTGGACGCCCCATATTTATTCATCCGACGGCGCCTTTGAATCAGAACTATTTGATGGACCTCGTGCCCGTGCCGGCACTGGCGTTTATGGTCGATAACACGCTCGCAGCGATGCGCTTGGCCTTGTCCGGGATGTTATCGGAATATTCCGATGCACCGATCATCATTCCCCACGTGGGTGCAGCCGTGCCCTATTTGATGGGTAGACTGGACGGGATGATGGATTCATACGGTGAGGACGAGGTGGTGAAAGAGCCGAGTCAGGTTCTCAAACAGCTGTATATGGATACCGTTGCCTATGAACCGGAACCGCTCGAATGGTGCCTGTCACTCATGGGCGCGAAGCAACTCTTACTTGGCACGGATTATCCCTATGCTGAGTGGCGCAAGCCTCTCGAATTAGTCAATAAACTCACCTGCTCTGATGCTGAACGCGAACTGATACTACATGGGAATAGCGAGCGCCTGTTCAAGGTTTGAGTAATAAGTGGTGTCGCATCTGAAGCGCTGGCTTCGGGTGAACTAGCAGCGTACGCAGCGCAACTTACGATAACTGAGCGATCCTTTGCGCGTTACCTGGCGCACCGATCTCGAGAAACAACTCGTGCGCTTTCTGTAGATCATCTACCGATGACCAATCGCAGGCAAATGCACGCGCAAATTCCGCGCGACATTCGTACAGAAAGGGTTCGAAGGTGCGCGCGCCGGTTTCCTGCAGGATAACCCCAGCTTCGTCGATTAGCGATCGTGCTTCGGTCTGGCGACCTGCTTGAATATGCACACGTGCCATAGATATCCACGGCAGTAATGTCATTCTGAAATGATGTTTACGGCAGGTAGCGAGCAATTCTTCGCCCAGTCGGCGCGCTTCGTCTGGTCTGCCGTTATTCAGCAGAGCCTCTACCAGAAATGAGTCCACCGGAAGGCGTAGCAACCCGTAAGCCCGGTTATCGACCGAACTTTCCCGCGCGCGTTGCAGGAGTTCGATCGCCAAAGTAAAGTTTCCGTCGCCCAACGCAACGAGGCCTCCGCTGATATCTGCAGCGACTGGTATCACGCCGATGGGTGAGGATTCAGCGATCTCAAACAGCGCTTGAGAACGCTGTCGGGCCGACGCGATATCGCCCATGTAGATCGCCGTTAGGCATGCCCAGAAATCGGAATACACGATACCGTCCGTGAACGCGGATTGCTCCAGGTGCACGCGCGCGTTTTCGTATTCCTCCAGGGCCTGTACTAATTGTCCGCCGAGCGATAGGCGAACGGCGTTGGCCATAAAGATAAGTGGCCGGGCGGGAATTGCGCTCACTGATGCGCCAAAATGGGGGTCGTCCGGCAGCTTGTTGGTTTCTGCCAAGATGACGTCTCGCGCCTGGCCAAGGTCCCCATTTGTGATATGGGCCCACGGTAGATAACTTGCCACTCCGGATTGCAACTCGATATCGTTGAGTTCCTCGGCGAGGCGGGCGGCTTCGGCTGTGTACGTCAGGTAGTCGTCGGCGTATGCGAGCCCAACGCCCCGAAGAATGCCGTAGCCAAGGTACAGACGTGCCATGAGGGCCTTGTTTCCGGCGGCTTCGGCCATGCGTTTGCCGTCTTCGAATATTTGTTGCGATTCGTCATCTGTCGACTGCAGTCGCCAACCCATCATCAAGATGCGCGAGCAAGCGACTGCGCCACTTGAGAGTATTTCGCGGTTCGGTGGTAAAGCGCTGGAAACTTCTCGCACCCGATGCCAGTGACGCATCGATGCCGGTGCGTCATGGCCTTCGGTCGCCACGGCAGCGCGCTGGTTCCAACTGAGCGCGTTTGGCAGGTTACCGGTCGCGTCCCAATGGTAGGCGAGGAGCGAGGACTGCTTGTCGAGCGAGGCTTGCTCGCTGATTTCGATTGCCCGGGCAACCGCCGCGTGGATATCTGCGCGGCGCGAATCGAGCAAGCCGTTGTACGCCACTTCCTGCGTCAACGGATGCCTGAATCCATATTCTGCATGGGGGTAGAGCGCTCGGACGTGTACAAAGTCGCCATCGTTGAGACGGTCGAGCGCGCTCGCCAATTCACTTTGGTCTATTTCGGCGATTGCCCCGAGTAATGGCTCGGGAAACTCCTTACCAATCACCGATGCCGTTTGGAGTACGTGTTTCGCGGTATCCGGCAAACGATCGATGCGCGCGGCCAGTACGGCGCGGACGTTCACTGGTACCTGCAGTTCGCCAACCGGTGTGACTAGGCGATAGTTCTCCGGCGTTCCTTCCAAATGACCGGTTTCCGCGAGCATTTGTATGACTTCCTCGGTAAAAAATGGATTGCCGCTGGTCCATTCCATGATCCGATCGACGAGTTCGTTGATTGACGAGTGCGTGCCGAGCAGGCTCTCGACGAGTTCGCGTAGATCTGACGCGGCCAACGGCACGAGTGGGAGTTGCTGATAGTTGGTCTTATTGGTCCAATCGGCTTGATACTCAGGACGGAAATTCACCAACAGTAGATTCCGACTGGCGGTGGTCGCTTCGACGAACTGCGTTACAAAGGCGTCGCTGCCAGGATCGATCCAATGTAGATCATCAATGAAAGCAATGGTCGAGATCCCTTGGTCATTCTGTGCCCGGTAGGCCTTATGTAGTAACTCGAATAGCTGGCGTTGGCGCATATCGGCGTCGACTTCCGGTGCGGGTCGCTCCGGATCTTCCACACCCATAAACTCGAACAGCACGGGGAGGCTGTCGACGAGACTCTCGTCAAGCAACAATAGGGCACCCGCGATCTTATGCCTCGCGTCGACAGCACTATCCTGTCCGGTAACGCCAAAATAGCTACGGTAGAGCTCTAGGATCGGTAGGTAGGGAATGTTCTTGCCGTGCGCTGGGCAGTGACCTTCTATAATCGTCATACCGGCAGCACGACACTGTTCGACAAACTCAAAGCACAGCCGGCTTTTACCGAGGCCTGGCTCGCCGACTACACCGACCACCTGGCCATGGCCATTTTTGGCACGAACAAGCGCCGTTTGTAAAACGTCCATCTCGCTGTTGCGACCGACAAAGCGGGTGAGGCCGCGCGAGCGCGACACATCTAAGCGATTGCGCGCCGCGCCGACACGTTCAAGTTCGAAGACCCCGACCGGCTTGGCGACGCCTTTTAGGTTAGATGCACCGAGATCTCGAAACTCGAAATAGCCATCGGCCAGCCGTTGCGTGTGTTCGCTTAAGTAAATTCGATCGGTCGCCGCAAGCTGTTCAATACGTTGGGCGAGACCAACGCTGTGTCCCTGGGCGGTGTAATCCATTCTCAGGTCGTCACCGATCTTGCCGACTACGACGCCCCCTGAGTTCATTCCGATGCGTACGCCGAAGTTCAATTCACGTTCGATACGCAACTTATCAGCGTAGGCGATTAGTTGCTCTCGTGCATCAAGTGCCGCATAACAAGCACGTTGGGCATGATCTTCGTGCGCGACGGGCGCGCCAAACAAGGCCATGATGCCATCGCCGGTATATTGATTTACCGTGCCTTCATAGCGGTTTATCGCGTCGGTCAAAATCGAAAAGAAGCCATCGAGGACGAGGTGCCACGCTTCCGGATCAAGCTGCCCGGCAAGATCCATTGATCCCTTCACGTCCGCAAAAAGGACTGTAACTTGTTTGCGCTCGCCCTCCATCGCCGAGCGCGAGGTCAAAATTTTATCGGCGAGATGTTTTGGCGTGTGATCTACGATGGCACGGGTTGCGATTGCCGGGGTGCCAGCGGCTTGCTGTGTCGATACGACGGTGGTGCCGCATTTTGTACAGAACTTGGCGTCCGGTTTGAGCTCGGCACTACAGTGTTCGCATCGAGCTACGAGGGCCGATCCACATTGGGCACAAAAAAGATCTTCCGTTTCATTTTCGTGTTGACAGGCTGAACATTGCATCGTGTTATCTTACGCGACTTAACTTTGCCTCGCTTGAAGACGAACACTTTGCCGCTACTTGAAGTCGATGCGCTCTGCATCGAGCAGTTTCTTTGAGCTACACCTAACAGTCATTGGTAACATGCTAATTGCCGCACCGAGTAGACTGCCGTCATGTTCGATTTGGTTACCATCGTCGTCGTTATCGGAACATTCCTACTTGCGGGGACTGTTAAAGGCGTCATTGGATTTGGCCTGCCGACTGTAAGTCTAGGCTTGTTGACGGTCTTGTTTGATTTAACGACGGCTATGGCCTTGCTGATCGTCCCATCGGCTGTCACGAATCTCTGGCAGGCAATGGCTGGTGGTAAGCATCGAGAAATTGTTCGGCGAATATGGCCGTTTTTGCTGCTGGCCAGTGCGACCGTTTGGATTGGTGCAATCGCGCTGACGTGGATGGATCTTGCCTTGCTTTCTGGCCTCCTTGGTCTGCTCTTAATGGCATATTCGGCACTAAGTCTCGCGGGTTTTCGCTTGGCGATTGCGAGCAATTGGGAGACCGGGGCTGGTGTGCTCTTCGGAACTGCCCACGGGATATTGACTGGGATGACCGGCGCATTTGTGCCCGGGATCCTGTATTTGCAAGCGCTCGGACTACCGCGCGACATCCTCGTACAGGCTATGGGGATCTTGTTCACAGTATCCACTGTCGCACTCGCCTTGGCGCTGCATAGCAACAGCTTATTGACGATCCCGCTTGGTCTACTGTCCGCCGCAGCCGTGCTACCCGCCATACTCGGCATGATTGTAGGCCAAGGTCTGCGACGCAGATTGTCGGAAGCGCGTTTCCAGCGGATATTCTTCGTTGGGATTTTGTTGCTGGGCGGCTACATCTGCGGGAAGGCCGTACTCGCGGCGCAATGGTAACTATACGACCCGCGGCTTTCGTAGCACTATTTGCGCTATGTTTCCGCTTGGACTACAAAAGCTGCAGCTAATAGCGATCTCAATGCAGTGATTGGGGATGTAATTCATGGATCAGTTCATCGGATTGATAGGCATTGCAGTAATTTTTGCTGCGGTCTACGCAATGTCGAATGATCGCAAGGCGATTAATTGGCGCTTGGTCATCTGCGGGCTAAGTCTGCAGATAATTTTCGCAGTCTTTATCTTGCAAACCCCATGGGGGCAGGCCTTATTCGAAGTGCTCGGACAAGGCGTTGAGCGGTTGCTGAGTTTTGCCAATCACGGCGCGAGCTTTGTCCTTGGGCCCTTGAATGACTCGGAAAAAATGGTCGCCTTGTTCGGGCCGGCCGGTGGTTTCATTTTTGTCTTCAAACTTATTCCAACCTTGATTTTTGTCTCATCTTTATCCGCTGTCGCCTACCACGTTGGTTTAATGCAGCGAGTGGTGCAGTTTATCGCGATGGTGATCTACCGCATCATGGGGGCGAGCGGTTCGGAGGCGACATCCAATGCGGCGAGTGTCTTGGTCGGCATGCTTGAAGCACAATTGCTGATAAAACCATTTCTCTCTCGAGCGACGCAATCGGAGCTCGTGGCGATATTGGCTGGTTCGATGGCGTGTATCTCTGGCGGCATCATGGCGGTGTACATCCAAATGGGCATCGCGGCGGAATTTATGATGGCGGCTAGCGTGATGGCGATACCCGGCGCCTTGGTGATATCAAAAATCATGTACCCCGAAGTCGAAGAGTCGACAACCATTGGTGGTATCAAACTCAACATAGAGAAACAATCGGTCAACGTACTCGACGCAATATCGACCGGTGCAATAGATGGGATGAAGGTTGGCGTTGCGGCTACCGCGGTCCTCATCGCAGTGCTTGCCTTAGTCGCGTTTCTTGACTTCGGCATCGGCAAGCTGGGCCTGTTGCTTGCCGGCATGTTCTACGATGCAGCAGATTCCGCGGTGGTACTGAACATGGATCTAAACAATTTGAGCCTCGGTGGCGTTTTAGGTGCGGTGTTCTACTATCCGGCTGCAATCATGGGTGTGCCGCTCCAAGACGCCGCTACCATCGGTGGTCTTATGGGCACCAAGTTGGTGGTCAATGAGTTTGTCGCTTACAGCCAGTTGGCGCCGATGATAGATAGCGGTACGCTGCAGGCTAAATCGATTTTGATTGCAACATTTGCGCTGTGCGGATTTGCTAACTTTGGATCGGTTGCCATTCTGATCGGGGGCGTCGGCGGTATGGCTCCCGATCGCAAGCACGACCTTGCGCGGCTGGGCATTCGCGCAATGATTTGCGGTACGCTGGCGTCTTATCTGTCAGCGGCTATTGCGGGTATATTGCATGTAGAGTCCACCGCTGATTCTGGCCATTCCATCCTCGTACCGACGGTTTTAATAGGCTTGGCGGTCGCGGTCATTGTCTACTTCAGCCTGAGAGACCGAACCGCACACGCATGATCGACCGTTAATCAGTCAAGGCTCGCCATAATGCGGCCAAATTCCTCTTCCGTCGGTTGGGTGTCGAACTGAAGCAAGTCAGGATCGAGTGTCTCCCAAGCTAGCGCACTTGAATTCCATAGGTTTGCGATTGGCTTCAGCCCGGATGGGTCGTCGAGGCTTGATGCGCGGACGCCTTTTATGATCGTAAACGCCTCAGAATGAGTTCCTACCGGTGATCCGCAGGTTCCGCAAAATTCATGATGGAGGGGCATCCCCGACAGGCCGGTAGTTGCGTAAGACTTTGGTTCGGGTCCAGTGAATTTAAATGCGGATGGGGTAAAGAAAACGTTTGCCGCATATGCACTTCCGGTAGCGCGTCGGCAATCTAGGCAGTGGCACAAAAAGGTGAACAACGGTTGCTCGGAAGATTCATAACGGATCTCGCCACAAGCGCAGCCGCCGCGTACCGGGGTCGTTAATGACATTAGATTATCTCCTCTATAGACGAAAAGTTTGATGACATAGGTTGCCTGAGACGTTTCACTATGCTGTCGCCGGAACTAAGCATCGACAGACGCGATGAGTTCTGCAATCCGCGGCCAGGCTTGTTTTCCTGCCTCATCCATAAGTGGCAAATACTTCGGATTAAACCATTTGGTCAATCCCGCACGGTAACCCGGCGTCGTTTTTAGCGCTGCGTACCAACGTGCAAAGTTTGGTTTGTCGTCCCACATGCCGTGCAGGTGCAGGTGTTCTAGACGTGTTCCATATGGCGCGTATGCGATATCTGCCAATGTGAGATCATCGCCGACGATCCACGCGTGGGATGCGAGCTCTCTGTCCAACTCGCTCAATAACTTCTCGAACGCCTTGATCGCTTGTTCAAAGCGAGGGGACGCGATGCCGGCCGTCACTACCTGGCGCTGCACCTCCTGAATATACGGATCTGGGATCGATGCAAAATGGCGCTCCAATGCCTCATCGGTATCCAGCGCTGCAATAAGTTGATGACGAAAGGCAACGCCAAAGCTCAAGACGATCGTCTCTAGGTGCATGCCGTCGTCGAGACGCTTCATCCAGCCTCGAACTAAAGCGCGGCTGTAGGGATCGGTAGGGAGTAGCGGGGGATCCGGGAAAACCTCATTTAGGTATTCGATGATCACGTTGGACTCGACCAGGATTTTGCCGTCGTGCTCTAAGGCAGGAACGAGGCCCTTCGGATTGATCTTCAGGAACTCCGGTTTGAGCTGCTCGCCGGTGCGTAGGTTGAGTTCCTCGCTCTCCCACTCGACACCTTTTTCTTGCAGCACAAAGCGTACTTTTTGCGCACACGATGACATGTCGTTGTGGTAGAGCTTAAGCATGGATGGATCCTATCTCATTAACTTCGTTGCGGTGATTAGATGTTAATCCATCGTGTCGGTGCGGGACAATTTTAGTGCGATGGCGTTCGTCTCGGTCGACGGATGAGCGATGTTTGGAAGCTAGTCAGCGTGCCGCCCTTGCGCTAGCATCGCCAATCACGTGCCAACTGAACAGGACCGAATGACATATGGCCGACATTGCTTATCGAGATCTGACCGATGCGGAGATTGAAAGTTACCAAGCTGAAGGTGTTGTTTTGGCTAAACAGTGTGTGGATCCGAGCTGGATCGACCGCATGATTAAGGCCATTGACGGACAGCTCGCCAACCCTGGGGAGTGGGTCCAAGATACGAATCCAGGCTCGACGCAAGGACGCTTTATCCACGACCGGTACTTGTGGCCGACGGTAAGCGATTTTCGAGACTATGCGTTTGATTCTGGCGTTGCCCAATTGGCGGCACAGGCCATGCGCTCAAATACGGCGCGGATATATTTCGATCATGTATTCGTCAAAGAACCGAATACCGACGAAGAATTTTTTTGGCACCAGGATCTACCGTACTGGCCGTTTAAAGGTACCCAGATCTGTTCTGTCTGGTTATCGTTGACAGACACCGATTTAGAATCCAGCGGGCTTGAATTTGTACGTGGTTCGCATACCTGGAACAAATGGTACAAACCAGTAATTCCAGGCGGTGAGGATACCGAACTCGGCAAATGGATCAGCGCCAGCGAAGGTGAGGATATTCCGGACTTCAATCGGCTTCGCGACGATTATGAATTTCTCACGTTCGAAACCAAGGCCGGTGATGCGGTGATCTTCAATACGGCCATCGCGCATACTTCGCACGGCAATCACTCGCCGGACCGGCGTCGAATCGCGTTGTCGACGCGATGGTTGGGCGATGACGCACGTTGGGACCCGCGGATGGGTACTGATCCGATTGTGACGCAAGACGATGTCTGCATAGAACCTGGGGAGCTTGCACGTGACGACAGTGCGTTTCCCATTGTTTGGCAGTCGCAATAAGGGTTTTGGTGTCTCGAAGTTGACGTACTGGTTTGGACCGGGGTCCATTCCAACAATCCATCGCATGTGAACATACGCCGCATGGACCCCGGATCAAGTCCGGGGTGACGAGTTATAGGGATCCTGGCTCGAGTTCGGGGTGACATTCTATAGGCGCCACGAAACGAAGCTTGTCATTGCTTTTGGGTGTCGCTAGATTTAGCGGGACGCAAATTACAACATCCGTTTTGCCGAGCATGAATGCCAATGAAAAACAGTTCTAAACCAGAAGTCCTCATTGTAGGTGCCGGCCCCACGGGTATGGTTACCGCGATCGAACTCCGCCGTCGTGGGATCGATTGTCGCATCGTGGAAAGGCGTAGCGGCCACGGGATCACCTCGCGCGCGATAACGGTACACGCACGCACAATGGAGATCCTGGACGATATGGGATTGGCGCCGCGTTTCCTCCAGGGTGGCGTGTTGAACGAAGGGTATATTTTCAATTTCCGCGACAGTGATCTGAAACCGCGCTTGGACTACACGCGATTGCCTACCCGTTACCCCTTCGTTTGCATGTTCAATCAAAACGAAACTGAGAAAATATTACGCGACCATTTGGAGTTGAACCTCGGTCTGGCAATTGAATGGGAAACCGAGCTTACCGACATATCGGAAGATCCAGCCGGCAATCTAAGCGTTACGCTCCAGCACGCAACTGGGGATAGCGTGTCTGACGAGTGCATTCACCCTCAATGGGTGGTTGCCTGCGACGGACTACACAGTCCAACGCGAGAATGTCTCGGCATCAAGTATTCGGGCGTTGAGTATGAAGGGCTGGTCATGCAGATGATCGATGCCCGGCTTGAGAACTTCGAAGGTGCTGATAATCTCCTGCATTACTACATTTCAAAAGACACCTTTCTCATGATCGGCAAACTCGCTGGTCCTAATCACCGCGTGTTGGTCAGCGCACAAGGTGACCCCGAGGAAATCGCCAAATCAGATCTGATCACGCCAATAGTTGGCGATGACCTGCCGGAAGTGGGTATCGGTGAGCCCGAATGGAAAACGACGTGGGAGATCTGGATCCGCAAGGCGGAGCAATATCGTAAGGGCCATGTGTTCTTATGTGGCGAATCCGGGCATATCCATTCTGTCGCTGGCGGTCAGGGCTGGAATGTTTGTATGCAAGATGCCTACAACCTTGGCTGGAAGCTTGCGCTGGTAGTGCAAGGCAAAGCACAAGAATCTTTGCTCGAGACTTACGAGATCGAACGCGAACCGGTTTCAGAGCAGGTCATCGAAGGTAGCTCCGCCATCCATGAGATCATCCTTGCACACGGTGGCGGGCTCGAAGATCGGATGGCGCTGACGCAAACCGACGGCTGGAATGACAATGCAGTCGCGCGGGTATCTGGCTTGAGTTACAACTATCGCGGCGCGATTGTATTGCCCGATGGTTGCAACACCGAGGTGGAACCGGCGATCGGCGAACGTGTGCCCGACGTCGTGATCTCCGCGCACGTTCGCCTACATCAGCTTTTTGCACATACTCGATTTACTTTACTCGCCATACTCGACGAGACTGAGGGTGAGCAACTTGAAGCGGCAACTGCCGTCTATGGGTTACTGGAGCGTCATTATCCGGGCATTATCCGGACCGAACTGATCGCCCCTGCCGTGCCTTATCCATGGCCGGGTTTATTGCCTATCGAAGACCCGCGAGCGCTGGTGGCGAAATCCCTCAATGCGAGTGCGGGTGGTGAATTAATCATGGTACGACCAGATGGATACATCGGTTGTCGCACCGGCCTCGCATCGTTCGCCGTGCTGGATGAGTTTTTACAATCGATCCTGATCAAGGACTAACAGACGTCCGGTGCTCGGGGTCTTCTAGATCAAACCGATGGCAGTGGGTCGAGGAAAATAATTTCGCCCTCGCTGCCAATACCCACGCAAGCGACGTCCGCTTGCGTGGGTCTCGATCACGGTAATGGGTCGAGCAGATAGTTATCGCCCTCGCGCATGTTCTCCTGTAGCCAGGTTGCCGAATCCGCCTGAGTTGGCTGAATCATCGGCACTTCGCCACGTTGTTCGGAAAGCAGCGCGCGACGCGCTATCGACGCTTGCTCGTCGAGCTTGAACGTTACGGGATCCATCACCACACCATAGATATCGCGCGCGGTCTCAAAGCTGATGATCTCGTCGCGCACGTGTTCGCAAACCTTCTCGGCCGAACGCTCAAGCGGGTCCCCGAAACCGCCACCACCCGATGACACGCCAACCCACATTTCACCAGGTTCAATCAGCATATAGCCCTTACTAGAGCAGTAGTCGCGATGGCCAGTGTCGAGGTTCTCGCGGTAGTTGCCACCGCCGATCCCGGGGGTACCGCCGAACACACCAAAAGGCGGATTCGAGGCGCCGTCGCCGGTTGCATGGCATTCCATCGGGGTGTCGTAGGGGCGTACTTCGATACGGATCCCAGCGCCGCCCATGGTGTTGCCATGTCCCATGGAGTCGGTCTCGATCTCATGGTGATCCATCATGATCGGATACAGTAATTCACTCATTTCGGTGCTGATGATCTTGAGGCCGCCGAGGCCGGAAGACAGCATGATCAAAGGCCAGCCATCGGCGTTCTTCGAGGCGCCACCGCCGGATCCGCCGTTGAAAAACATGGCGGCCCAACCTTCTTCCTCGTCTCCGCGCTTATCAACCCCCGAAATTGAGGGAATGCAATGAAAGCCGCCGTAGCCTGCAGACGTTCGCTCGGGTACAGCTTGCGCGAGCGCCTTCCAGATCACCTCTTGTTCTTGGGCCGCCGGACACAAGGTTGCCATAGCAGTTGCGGCGGGATATTTAGCGCTGACGATAGATCCTAACGGTGCCTCGCAGGTGATGTGCCTTAAACAGCCGTCGTTATGCGGTATCTCGGGATCGATCGCCGTGAGTATTGGTATCCCTGCGGAGGCTTCCATTACGCCAATCGTGCCGTTTGTACCGCCCGCACCTTGGGGCGAGCTGCCGGCGAAATTGACATGAATGCGATCGTCTTCGACTGTGACGGCTGCATGGACGGTGAGATTTGTGTTGCCCATACCGTCGGAATCAATCCACGAGTCCGCCTCGTAGGTACCGTCGGGGATATTTCTGATCTCTTCACTGGTGCGGCGGTCCGCATAATCCAGGATTGCCTCGACGTAGTGGTCTAACTCTTGTGGTCCATATTCGTCGATGAGTTCGATCATGCGTCGCTTACCGGTCCAAATAGAACCTAGTTGCGCCTTTAGATCACCGTAGAGCAACTCCTTGTAGCGAACGTTCGCGAGGTACATGTTGATCACGTCTTGGCGAGGTTCGCCTTTTTCGTAGAATTTGATCGGCGGTAGTTGCAGTGCCTCTTGCCAGACGTCTTTGGCACTTGGTGCGACGCTGGTCGCCTCGTAGGCACCGCAATCGAGTTGGTGCCCTTTTGTAACGGCCCAGAATCGATGTTCGCCTTCATAGAAGATGGGGCAGGCCGTAACGAAGTCGCCAACGTGGGTGTTGCCGCTATACGGATCGTTACTGACGATCACGTCGCCGTCATAGACGTTGCCTTCGAAGGCTTTGACCATCGATCGCAAAATCACATGCAGCGAGTTTGTATGGATCGGTAACGCATCCATCATGCAAACCTGGCGTGCTTTGGCGTCATAGATCGCACAAGAGAAATCCCTCGCCAAAGCTAGAATCGAGGTCCAAGAGGTGTATTCGAGCGCGAGGGTCATCTCGCGGGCGATCGTGCTAAACCGATTTAAAATCACTGAGAACGTAATCGGATCAATGTTTTCTTCAGCCAACAGTGGAATCGACTCGTCTTGGCTTCCGATATTCTTGACGGGATCTATTGTGCTCATAATCAGTCCTCGACTTGGAATGTAATCAACTAGTTTATAGGTCTAATACGAAATCGCCGTATTCGTTGACCTCAAGCTTTTGGCCAGGAAATACCACTATTGTAGTATTTTTCTGCTCGACGACGGCCGGACCCGCTACACTCATGCCGCGCTGCAACAAATCGCCGTCATAGATGTTCGTGTCGCGATAGTCGTCGATGTCGCCAAAATAGACACTTCGGGTCGCTTTTTGCGCCGTTTCGATCGATTGTTCTGCTGCTGGAAACGCAGGCGTCGCGGGCGAATCCACCTTTCGATGCGCGACCACCCGCCAATGGAATAAATCCACTGGGCTTTCTCGCACGCTATAAGTAAACATGCGTTCGTGCAGATCGTGGAAGGTTTGCTCCATTTCGCTGATAGACGCTTTGCCTAGCTCGCCATCCGATGGTATTGGGATCGTCAGCTCGTGGATTTGCGCGGGGTATTTGGCGTCGGCGAAACGACTCAAAATGACTTCGCCTTCCGGAAATCCTTCTTCGACCATGTCATCCATCGCTTTGCGTTCGAGTTCTGCAACGACCTTGTTCACACCCGCTACATCGAAGCGTGCGGTGTTAGTCGCATGCGCTTGCATATAGTCGTGACGCACATCGCTGACGATCATGCCAAAGGAGCAAAAAACGCCACTGTAACGTGGGATGATTGCTTTCTTCATGCCAAGCGTTCGCCCCAACATGCCAGCGTGGATCGCCCCGGCCCCGCCACCAACGACCAGTGCGTAGTTCCGGGGGTCGACTCCGCGCTCGATTGAGACGACTCGAATCGCATCAACCATATTGTTATTGATGATCCGAAACATGCCGTGGGCGGCAGCCGGAACACTTAGGCCGAGCGGTTTGGCAATGTGCTCCTCGACCGCACGCGCGGAATGTTCCGTATTGATTTCGCGTCGACCACCGAGGAAGTAGTCGGGGTTGATATACCCCAATACAACGTTCGCGTCGGTGCACGCTGGGAGCGTGCCGCCTTGGTCGTAACACGCGGGTCCGGGTTCCGCGCCCGCACTTTGCGGACCCATTTGGAGCGCCCCGCCTTTATCGATCCAACCAATACTGCCGCCGCCGGCACCGATGGAATGCACATCAACGGCTGCAACCCCCACCGGCATGTCGTGGACGCGAAGCTCGCGAGTCAAGGTTGGGGAGCCGTCAGTAACCATCGATACATCGAAGCTCGTTCCACCCATGTCGATGGTGATGACGTTTGGCATGCCGATCCGTTCCGAGCAATACAATCCCGCGACCGGCGCCGCAGCCGGGCCCGAGGCGAGCGAGTTTATCGGTCGCTGTAATACTTTATTGACCGTCGAGCTACCGCCATTGAGCTGCATTATTAAAAGTGGATGTGGATAGGCATTGCCGTGTAAAAATTCTTCCAATTCCACCATGTAGCGCGCGATGCCCGGTAAGACATAAGCGCTTAAGATGGTGCAGGTCGTACGCTCCCATTCGCGGATCATAGGTAATACGTCCGAGCTCAGCACGACGGGAACATCTGGCAGCTCTTCAGCCAATATCGCTTTCACCCGTTGCTCATGCGCGGTGTTGACAATCGACCAGAGGAAGGCGACCGCCACCGATTCGACGTTTTCTGAGCGCAGCTTTGCGGCGGCCGTGCGTACCGAATCTTCGTCCAAGGGTTGGACGACAGTGCCGTCGTATTTAACCCGTTCGGTTATCGGAATACGGAGATAACGCGGTACGAAATCCTCAGGCGGTGGCAGTTGGATGTTATAGCGCTCCGGTTTGAAACCGTCGCGGAAGTGGATCACGTCACGAAACCCCTCGGTACACAATAATGCGGTCTTTGGGCCGTTACGTTGGATAACGGTGTTGGTCGCGATCGTCTGACCGTGTACGAAAAGATCCAACCGCTTTAGGAAAGTATCGAGTTCCATCCCGGTCTGCTCGGCGAGCGCACGGATGCCTTGCTGAACCGCTTCGCCGGGATTTTTCGGGGTGGTTGCTTCTTTCCACAGCGAAATATTCCCAACATCGTCAAGGAGCGAGAAATCCGTAAACGTACCGCCAATATCGACGCCGAGTATGTATTGCATAGTTTGCCTCGTGTTCCTGTTTAATTTTGCCCCGAACCTGGCCTGGCCTTACGGTCATGGGGTTTCTCAAAACCTACCTACTAGACGTAGAATATTCCAACATCGGATGAGTTTTTCCTACTATCCTGTCTTATTTCTGGGTATGCAAGTACCTGCCATTGCCGGGACCGACATTGCGCTATGACTGAAAACGATTTTCCTAAACACGCCCGTGCCGTTGTTGTCGGTGGTGGGGTCATTGGGTGTTCGACCGCCTACCATCTCGCGAAGCTTGGCTGGGACGACGTTGTTTTGCTTGAGCGCAAGCAGATCAGCTGTGGCACGACCTGGCATGCGGCGGGCCTGATCACGACCTTGCGCGATACCGAAGCACAAACCCGAATGGCCCAGTACTCACTGCAGCTGTACAGCGATCTCGAAGCAGAGACTGGACAATCAACCGGCTTTATCAATTGTGGCTCGGTGCAACTGGCAATGGATGCGGATAAGGCTGAAGAGATGCGACGCGGTTGTGCGATGGCGCGCACGTTTGGCGTCGAGAACCGGGAAGTGACCCCGGCAGAAATAAAGGAGCTATTCCCCCACGCTAATGTCGACGATTTGGTTGCGGGCTTCTACTTTCCAGACGACGGCCGGGTAAACCCTGCCGATGTCGCTCAAGCACTAGCCAAAGGCGCCCGCCAGCGCGGGGTTACTATCATTGAGAACTGCAAAGTTACAGATGTGATGTTCGATGGGGAACGCGCGGTCGGTGTACAAACGGAACAAGGCGACATCACGGCAGAGGTCGTGGTGTTGTGTCCGGGTATGTGGGGACGCGAGGTGGGGTTGCGCGCCGGAGTTGATCTACCGTTGCAGGCCGCGGAGCACTACTACCTCATTTCGGAACCGATCGAAGGTATCCATAACAAGCTTCCGATCTTGCGTGACCCGGGCCGTGCAGTTTACGCACGCGAAGAAGTAGGCAAGATCCTACTCGGGTTTTTTGAACCAGTGGCGGCGCCATGGGGTGTCGACGGGATCCCGGAGAACTTCTGTTTCGATGAGATCCAACCCGATTGGGAACGCATGGAGTCGCATCTGCATACGGGGATGGAGCGATTGCCGATCTTGTTTGATACTGGGATCCGCCAATTCTTTTGTGGCCCTGAATCGTTTACCCCAGATCACAATTATCTAATGGGGCGTGCGCCCTTTAAGCAAAATCTGTTCGTTGCCTGTGGGTTTAATTCGCTCGGGATCCTCTCCGGCGGTGGTGCCGGCAACGTGATGGCGCAGTGGATCAACGACGGTGTTCAGCCGATGGATATTTGGGACGTTGATGTCCGCCGTATCCAACCGTGCCAAAACAATAAATCCTTCGTTGTTGACCGTATCTACGAATCGCTCGGGATCGCCTATCAGATGCATTGGCCAAATCGGCAATGGGAGACTGCGCGCAATGTTAAGCAATCGATACTGCACGATCGTTTGGCTGCCGCTGGCGCGTGCTTCGGCGAATCCGCCGGGTGGGAACGTCCAAACTGGTACGCGCGGGCTGGACAAGAGGCCACCTACGAATACGATTTTGGGCGCCAAAACTGGTTTGACAATAATCGTGAGGAACATATTGCGGTGCGCGAAGCCGTTGGGGTGTTCGAGCAATCGTCTTTTGCCAAGTTACTCGTTCAAGGCCGCGATGCTTGTGCGGTATTAAATCGGATCTCTACCGCCGATGTTGACGTTGCGGTTGGTAAGGTCGTCTATACGCAATTTTTAAATGTACGCGGCGGGGTTGAGGCGGATCTCACGATCACACGATTAGCAGCCGACACTTACTTCGTCGTTACAGCAGCGTTCACCCAGACCCATGTGCACGCGTGGATTCACGAAAACATTCCCGCTGGTTCGTTTTGCTTGGTGACTGATGTGACCGGTGCCTATGCAATGTTAAGCGTGCAGGGGCCAAACTCGCGGGCGCTGTTGAGTTCAATTTCAAGTGGCGATTTTTCAAACGCGCAGTTTCCGTTTGGCTCGATGCAGCAAGTAGAAATCGGCTATCAGAATGCGATGGCGATCCGAATTTCATATACTGGTGAACTCGGTTGGGAGCTCTATATCCCAACTGAGATGGCGTTGCCGGTTTATGACCAACTCATTGCGGCTGGCGTCGATCACGGCCTCAAGCATTGCGGCTATCACACACTCAATACCTTACGCATCGAAAAGGCCTACCGTGAATGGGCTCACGACATGGGGCCGTTAGAAACCTTGCTCGAAGCGGGACTCGGTTTCACCGCCGCGTGGGATAAGTCCGGCGGGTTTCTCGGTCGCGAGGCGCTGGTACAACAACGCGACGCGGGTGCGTTGAAACGTCGCCTCGTTCAATTCGTGCTTGACGATCCGGAGCCGATGTTGACGCACAACGAGCCAATTTTACGCGACGGCGAACGAGTCGGTTACACCATGTCCGCTGGATATGCACATACCTTAGGTGGGTGTGCGGCGATGGGATACGTGAATAACGACGACGGGGTTACGCCAGAGTATGTTGCTGGAGGTAGCTATACGATAGAACAAGCTGATCGCACCTACACGGCACGCGCGTCGTTGAAGCCGATGTACGATCCGAAGAGTGTACGCACTCGATCGTAATGGACATCACTGACACAACCGTAAATCGGCGGATGCGGTGACTTAGCGTTCTCGTCATCGCGCGGCACGGACTGTTCCAAAAATCCTTGCGCATTCCCAGCGTCGCTAACGGTCACAAAGATTGCTCTGAAGGTCCGGTGCATTTGGAGAATTAAGATGATGAACAACATCAAAAGTCTTGTAGTCATCTCTTGTCTCGTAGCGTTTCTTCCGTGCGTACTATTTGCCGAAGAACTCCTCAGCGATCTCACCTACGCCGTAGTCACGCCAGAAGGTTTCGATCCGGATAAATCCTACCCGGCCGTCCTCGCACTGCCACCGGGTGACGGGAGTCGGCAGATGGTCGAATGGGCGATGCAAGGGTATTGGGGTTTTGGTAAACCACGGGGGTACATCGTCGTCAATCCAGTCGCACCGGACGGCGTTCTGTTTTTCGATGGTGCGGAAGAGAAAATTCCAGTTTTATTGGATGAGATCGCACGGGAATACAAGATCGAGGGTGAGCGCTTTCATATCGCCGGCATCAGCAACGGTGGTATCAGTGCGTTTCGGATCGCCGAAGCTCATCCAAAAAGATTCTGCTCGCTAGCAGCATTTCCAGGGTTCCCAGCTAATGATCGCGACTTCGATCGGCTCGCCGACATTCAGGCAATACCGATGCTGTTAGTCGTCGGTGAACAAGATGGACGTTGGGTCGGGCGAATGCGCGAAACGCAACAGCGGATCTCCGATTTGGGTGGCGATGCCTCACTAAACGTGTTGCCCGGAATTGGACATTCGGTGAGAAACGGCTTTAGTCCAGATGAGCTTTTTTCTTGGTTTGACAAACATCGGGAGGCTTGTCGGAGCCAATGAGATCGTCGATTTCAAAGCGGTAAAATACCGAGCGATTTTGCGGTAATCGGCAATGGTCGCGGCTTTAGTGAAAATTTCGGGAGATAAGTATGCGTGCGGTAATAGTTGGTGGCGGAATGGGAGGACTATTCACGGCGTTGGCCTTGCGTCAGTCGGGCCAATTCAGTGAGGTCAATGTCTACGAACAAACAGTAAAACCAAACACCGCCGGGGCCGGACTCAACATTCCGCCGAATGGCGCAAGACTCTGTAGTTGGCTCGGCATTGATCTGGACGGTGGCGATCCTAAAGGTCCGCATGGCGCGGTTGATGGCGGGCGCGCGGCAATCCTTGATGCGACCCGAGAAATTTTTGCCGATGGGAAGGTTTCCAAAAAGCCATTCGATCACAAGACCGCAGTCGGTGATGGGGCGGGTTTCCATCACATGCATCGGCTCGACCTTTTGATGTGCTTGCATAAACGTGTGATGGACTTTAGTCCGGAATCGGGCGTGGATTGTCCGATCCAAGTACACATGAATAAGCGCCTGAGTTCGCTTAGCCAAACCGACACCATTGCCACGGCCGGATTCGAAGACGGCAGCTCGGCCGAGGGAGAGTTGTTGATCGGTGCCGATGGGATCAACTCCAAAGTGCTAGACCTACAATGGCCGGATACGCCGCCGAGACGTTGGACAGAGGTCACCGTTTATCGTGGATTAGTCCCGCGCGAAAAATTTGAAACGCTGCGCCACGCCGACGGCGGCCCAATGGATAACAACCCGATCGAGTCATACAGCATGGACGTGCGCAAACATCCGCACGCCTGGTGTATGACCTATTGGGTACGCAGCGGCGAATTGCTCAATGTGTGGCTCGCCTATCACGAACCGGATTCAAAGGAGTTCCAAGAGGATTGGGCCGACTGGTTCCCAATCGACCATGACGAAATGCGTGAAAAGATGGGTAAGGCGTTTGCGGGCGATCCGCGCCGAGAAGACATCTTAACCTTGGCCAGTGGCATGGTGAACCCGACGAAATGGGGACTCTACGATCGCGACGCCTTTGAACATTGGCAAGAGGGTCGGGTATGTCTGCTCGGCGACGCTGCTCATCCAATGTTACCGACTTTCGGCCAGGGTGCAGCACAGGCATTTGAAGATGGCGCCGCGCTTAGCAGTTGCTTCAAGCTCCATGGTAAAGATGTCTACAGTGCCCTGTTACACTACGAGCGAGTCCGTCACTATCGTGCCACGCGTTTTCAATTCGGTTCGAAGTTTTTGTTTAAGCACCTAGAACCAGAAGACTCACCCGAACGGCGCCAGATCCTTAAGGCCTTAGACGAACGCGATTATCCCGTGTTCAATCATGATGAACGTGCGGGCTCGAATGATTCGTGGATCTATGCCTTCGACGCGCGTGAAATCGGCGATAAACTGCCGCAAAAGAAACTCGGACCGTGGGATTTCCGATCGCGCGCCGCTGCACTCGATGCCCGACGCGAAGTGATGGGTAATCTTTGGAAGCCGCCGGTCTCCTTGGATGGCGATCGCGACGTCACCCGAGCAGAAGTGGCGGAGCACAGCACGTTTGAGGATTGTTGGGTGATCATCCGGGGCAAGGTCTACGACATCAGCGAATGGAAAGATCATCACCCAGGTGGGCCATTCGTTGCGCGTATGCACGCTGGTAAAGATGCAACGGGTGAATTTGGCGACTACCACAGCAAAATGGCCGAGCGTCATATGCAGCATTTTTGCGTTGGCGTACTCGTAGATTAGATTCTCGACGTTGTGATCGAGAGGACCTACGTGCGACGGGTATGGCGCGGGCCTATTGGCATTACCCAGTCAATGCATATGCAAGATCCCGCATCTCGGTAGGTTGTTCCGGGACGACGTCGAGGACCTTCGCGTGCACCGTCATTGTGGCGAAAGTGACCACCCCGGAGGCAGCCGCGGTGAACGTCAGCGGATATGCATTGAGTAATGCTAGCGCGGCGGAAAAAGCACGGCCGAAATTCGAAATAAGGATCGGTAGATGACAACGCCTGATATCCAACATTACCCAGTGATCACAATTGGCGGAAGCCTTGTCGGTCTCGCTAGTGCGATGTTTTTGGGCTTGCATGGGGTGAAATGTTTGTCGATCGAGAAGCATCGAGGGACTGCTATTCATCCGCGCGCCGGTTATTTTCAATTGCGCACGATGGAATTGATGCGGATCGCGGGCATAGAAGATAAAGTTATTAAGGCGGCGCACGCGTTATACGATCCGAACGGTGGTCTAAACGCCGTTGAGACCTTGGCTGGGCGGGAAATCGCAAACTACATCCCAGATATCAATCAAGGCGTAGACGATGTTAGTCCTGCGCGCCGCTTGTTTATGCCGCAACAAGTGCTCGAGCCGATAATAAAAGACCGTGCAACGGAACTCGGATCGGAGTTTCAGTACGCCAATGAGGTTACAGAAGTCACGCAGGATGCCGAAGGTGTGAGCGTCACGGCCGAGCATATTGATACCGGTCGGAAGCGACATTTTCGTGCGCAGTATTTGATCGCCTGCGATGGCAATCGAAGTCCGGTGCGCGAGTCCTTAGGGATCAAAATGGAAGGCCACCCGGTGCTCTCGCACAGCATCACGATCTATTTTCGAGCCGATTGCTCGCAGGCGCTGCGTGGCCGCAACCTCGGCGTCATCTATGTCAACAACCCACAAGTGCGCGGATTCTTTCGACTCGAAAAAACCGGCTTAGGCGGCTTTCTGGTCGTGTTCACCGTTGGCGATATCAAGGATCCACAGGCACGCAATGCCGCAGATGGGATTGACCAGGACAAGGCCGCGCAAATGGTTCGTGACGCGGTCGGCGACCAAGACTTAACTGTGAATGTCGAAGATATTCATCAGTGGGTCGCGGTGTGCCATGCCGCTGAGCGGTTTCAAGATGGGCGGATTTTTCTCGCCGGCGACGCGGCGCATACGATGACCCCGACTGGTGGTTTTGGCGGTAACACAGGGGTGCAGGATGCGCACAACCTAGCCTGGAAGATCGCCCAGGTAACGCGGGGCGATGCTAGCTCCGGGTTGCTCGATACGTACAATAACGAGCGCCAACCCGCCGGCAGACAAGCGATTGAACAAGCCTATCAGCGCTACGTCACGCGCTCCGATCCGGACATTGGCACCGCTGGGATGATGGAGCAGATCCCCGACATGCATGTTGAATTCAATCGTTACCGCTCCGCAGCGGTAATTCACAGTAGCGATTATGTCGACAACAACGAGCCCGATATTGATCCGAGAAAATCGTGCGCCCTTCCTGGTACGCGGGCACCGCATATCGAATTATCCTGCGACGGGGAGGTAATCTCGTCCCTCGACTTATACGGTCATGGTTTCGTGCTTATGGTCGCTTATGCTGGCAGCCAATGGATTGCGGCGGCAGCCGAAGCGGCGCAGCAAACCGGCATTAAGATTGACGCGCATCTAATTGCCGATATTGGCGGTAGCGGCGCCCTGGTGGACATGCCCTTGAATCGAGAAAAGATCTCGAATTCCTCCTCCCGCCCGTTCGCACATACCTACGGTATTGAATCGTCCGGTGCAGTGTTGGTTAGACCGGACGGTTATGTTGGGTGGCGCATGCGCGCTTATACGAGTAATGCAGCAAGCGTTTTGGGTGACGCAATAACGCGTATCTTGTGTAAAAGTCCCGTTAGTTAAGCGGGAAGCGGTATTGCTTATTTATCGATAGTAGATTAGGTATTCTATTTAAGCTATTGTATTTATTAAAAAATATTTAGCACATTAATAATCTACATAAAGATGCAGTATCGTTCTAGGGCAAGCGCCCAGTCATGCGAAAGCCAATCACACCGGCCACCGACCGGGCGTGTAACCCAGGATAGGGTGTGTAAGATGGCCGCGCCCAAGGATTCATCATGAGCACGCCTGCAAAAATATTCATCGATGGCGAAGTTGGCACCACCGGCTTGCAGATTTCTGCGCGCCTTGCGGCGCGTGAAGACATTGAGTTGTTGCAGGTCGAGCCTGCGCGACGCAAAGACCCTAGTGCCCGAGCCGAGGCGTTAAACGCCGCCGACATCGCCATACTGTGCTTGCCAGATGACGCAGCAAGAGAAGCGGTTCGCCTGGTCGAAAACCCCGCTACTCGAATAATTGATGCATCGACTGCCCACCGCGCGGTGGATGGGTGGGTATACGGTTTCCCAGAATATGACGCCGGCCAGCGGGCTCGCATTCAAGCAAGCACCCGGATCTCCAATCCGGGTTGCTACGCGATAGCGGCGGTCTCGATATTGCACCCACTAATTGAGGCCGGTCTGTTGCCAGCCGAGTGGCCAATTTCGATTAATGGTATGTCCGGTTATTCGGGTGGTGGTAAGGCGCTTATCGCCGCATTCGAGACGGGCGTGGAGGGCGCGGATCCTTTATCGGCTACGACCTACGACTATGCATTGAAGCTCGATCACAAACATGTGGCCGAAATAACGCGGTGGAGTGGTCTGTCGAATCCACCGATCTTTCTACCGGCCGTCGGACGGTACTACAAGGGGATGCTGGTACACGTGCCGCTGCCGCTGTGGGCGCTGCCGCGTCTGCCTTCCGCGGACGATGTATTCGAAGTCTATCGTTCGCACTACCGTGACCAGCGCTTCATCACGGTTGCGGAGTTTGATGTAGCGCGGTCACTGGCGAACCTTGATCCCGAAAGATTGAATGACACCAATGAACTGCGACTACACGTTTTGCACAATGAGGTGAGTGGTCAAGCCGTAGTGGTCGGCCTGCTGGATAACCTTGGTAAGGGCGCATCCGGGCAGGTAGTCCAAACCGTCAACCTATTACTTGGTGTTGACGAAGGTCTCGGCCTTTGATCAAGACACTAGGGATGCGGCTTATTTCTTGGCCAGAACCGACAGTGCCGACCTCATCGCTGTCGATTTAAAAACTCGTTCATCACGGTCGCAACGTACACCGGCGCCTCTTGTTGTGGGTAATGCCCGGCGTTTCTGCACAGCGCGACTTCAGCGTTTGGATACCATTTTAAGAACGTTTCAGCTGCCGTTTGCGCGGTAAACGGCTCCATATCGTATTCACCGATGATGACCAGCATTGGTGTTTTATTGCCTTCGATGTCTTCGAGGAATCCCTGGTCGGTGCAATTTTTTAGATAAGCGGTTTGTGCTGCGCGCAGGCGCGTTGATCGGGTTTGTCGGATCTTGAAATCGATCCATTCGCGGCACAAGCGCTCGCCCGTCAATGCATCGAATGCCTGCGCCAGCATCTCGTTGCTAGCAATCGACCCCGAGATGATAGCGAATCCTTCCGGGCTGAAACTCAAACCCGACGCGGCGACCGGCGTGTTGAGGATTGCCGATTTGATTCTGGCCCCGCCGTCGAGTACTACTCGCTGGGCAAGCATCCCGCTCATTGAATGACCGACGACGTGGAATTGTTCCCAACCGAGATTATCTGCCAATGCTAGGATATCCGTTGCAACCTCGACCGGCGTGTAGTCGCCGACTAGGTGGCGTGATTCGCCGTAGCCACGTACCTCGGTAAAGGCGAAGGTAAACTTGGCAGTGTCGAAGAAGTTGCGCGCAAATGCCCAGGTATCACGGCAGCCGTAGAAGTCGTGCATCACTATGACGCCGTCGCTGCCGTTGCCGTACAGTTCATGTCCTAAAATCACGTTTAATTCCTCTTTTCGTATTTGGTTTAATCTGAGTGGGCCTGCTCAAAGGCATGCGCTGCGCGGTAAATGGTACTTTCCTCGAAGTGACGACCACAAAGCATCATGCCAACCGGTAGCCCGTCGACTTCGCCACACGGTAGGGTGATCGAAGGATGGCCGGTGACATCGAAGGCCGGCGTATTCGGCACCATTTCAAGTGCTCGCGCGACAATTTCGGCCGCCTCGGCGTCAGCCGGCGGTAATGCCGGCGCGGTCATTGGCAATGTCGGCATTAGGAGCAAATCGTAGTCGGCCAGCACGGCATCGTATGCGGCCGTCAGACGCGGCCGCAGATTTTGCGCCTTGGCATAGTACAAACCGCCGTAGGATTTCGTCATGTACTCACCGGTCAGCATGATGAGCTTTGTTTGCGGGCCGAACTTATGTGTTTGTGTGCGCCAACTGGCGTGGTAGCGCATTAGGCTAGGAACGTAACCGCCCGCGCGGTTCTTACCGAAGCCATTGTCATGCATCATCGATACGACGAGGCCTTCAACATAGATTGGTGTCCATATGGCGGCGCTGGCGCGGTGCAGCGGAATCGAAACCTCCTCGACGGTAGCGCCTAAACGCTCGAAAACTTTTGCGGCTTCGCGCACGCGAAGGTCGACCGCAGGGTCTGAATTCGCATGGGCGAATCCTTCCGTAACGACTGCAATTCGCAAGCCTTTGGGATCGCTATCGAGTGCGGCAGTGTACTGGTCGGTATTGATCCCGGCTTGAACCGGATCGATCCCATCGGCACCCGCGAGCACCTCCAAAAGGCGCGCATTGTCTGGGATATCTCGGGTCATCGGGCCGATGTAATCGATCGTCATATCGATGGGCATTGCACCGGTATACGGCACCAGTCCAAAGGTCGCTTTCATTCCGACAATTCCGCAGAAGCTCGCCGGAATGCGGCAGGACCCGCCGTGGTCGGTACCAACCGCCATATCGACTTCGCCCGCTGCAACGAGGGCGCCACAACCACTGGATGAGCCGCCTGCCGTATGCCCATGCCGATGTGGATTGTGAATCGGTCCAGTCGCATTAGTGTGGCTGCCACCGGAGGTACAAAAATATTCGCTATGCGCTTTGCCCGCGACAATGCCCCCGGCATCAAGAACCCGGGAAACGGCGGTGGCATCGACATCCGGGACGTAGCCTTCTAAGGTCGCAGATCCATTCATCATGGGCACGCCGGCGACCATGATGTTGTCCTTAAACACGACTCGCTTCCCTTTAAGTGGACCCTCTTCGGCACCGTGAATATCTGTCTGCCAATACCATGCATTGAACGGATTGTCCGCAGGGTCGGGGCGCGTGCCCGGTGTGCGTGGGTACTTCACTGGAGGTAGGTCGTCTGGTAATTCGTCAAGTACCTCATAGATATCGAGGTTATTGCTCATCAACGAGGCGAAACCTCGCGCTTCATTCTCACTGACTTCGATCTCTAATGATGATGCGAGCGCCTTTATTTGTTCCGACGTGGGTCGTGCAATACTCATGTAACTCTCTTTTCCAATCAGGTTGTGGTGTCATTGTGCAGGATCCTTTGCACAGAAATTTGTCGGGGCTCTGATTTGTATCCTGTAGCGCCCGGTATGTTTCGCGCATGTATGGTAATTGATCCGCCCAACCATCAAAACCGATGGGCTTGATCTGCGACCGGCTTCGATTATGCTAGCCGGTCGTTTAATTAACGCGGCGCGGGGTGCATAGATGGGTGCGGATAAAATACGGTTGGGGGCATTCCTCTTACCGAGTGCCGGCGCGACGCCTGCGCAATACGAAGAAGGGTTCGCCGGGCAAAACCCTAATTACTATCAAGATGGACTACGCGATACCTCACGCATGCTGCTTCAGGCTGAAGAACTCGGCTTTGATTTCGCTGCATTTTCCGAACATCACTTTCACGTCGAAGGGCTTGAGCTTTCAAACAACCCAGTGATGCTCGGTAGCTGGGCCGCGATGCAGACACGACGCATCCGGATCGGCCAAATGGGCAACGTACTGCCGGCACGCAATCCATTGTTGCTAGCCGAGGATCTCGCGATGCTCGACCACTTTTCTCAGGGTCGCATGGTTGCGGGCTTTGCCCGCGGCTATCAGTCGCGCCACGTCGCCACGGTGGGACAGCAACAGAACGCGTATTCAACCCAGCCGACGGATCCGGAATTTGCCGAACACGATCGGCTCAACCGCGAACTATTCAACGAACATTACGAGATTATTCGGCGCTCTTGGGCGGAGCCGATGTACAAACATGAAGGCAAGCATTGGCAAATTCCGCCAAAAGGCATTATTTGGAATCATCCGGCAACGTATGACATGGCACCGGGCATGGTAGCGGAATCTGGTGAACTCGATAAGATAGGGATCGCGCCTCTGACGCTGCAGAAACCTGAGACTATCGAATCGTTTATTCCTTTTTCAACGAGTCCGGCGACGATTGAATGGGCGGCACGCGAAAAGGTCATGCCGGTTATCTTCACGCCGATCCTGGAGAACGCGAAGGCGTGCATCGATCTCTATCAAAAAACGGCGCAATCGGTTGGTCGTGAGCTTGCGTGGGGTGATGGGGTCGGTCATTTCCGCGAGATAGTCGTTGCTGATACCGACGCCGAGGCACATGCGATCATGGAACGCGGTCTCGGTTTCATTTGGACCCGCTGGCACGATTGGTTCGGTCTCAACGAAGCATTGCGCCGACCTGGCGAGAAAGGCGTGATCGCAAACAAACCTTCAACGATGCGCGACCGCGGGTATTCCATTTGCGGGACGGTCGATACTGTCGCCCGCCAGATTGAAACGGTTCTCGAGGAGCTGCAAACAAAAGTCATTGTTCTATGGATAGCCGCCGGACCCGCACCGATCGACGGTCTGTTGAAGAGCAACGAACTATTGGTCGAAAAGGTGTTACCAAAACTGGGCATCGAGCTAGAACAGGTACAACCGCAATTGCGTGACGAATTCACCGGTCGCGGCTGGCGAGACTAGGAGAAACAAGCAGGGAGTGTGTCATGAAATTAGTATCGTTTGAGCGCGAGGGTGCAGCCGGGTTTGGTATCGTTGGCGATGATGATCATGTAGTCGATCTGACTGGCCGGCTGTCCGGCGCGGACAATCTGCAGGCAGTGTTGGAGCAAGATCGCCTTGATGACCTCGCTAAGATGGGTGGCGATGGTCAGCACTGGCACATCGACGAATTGACGCTTCTGCCGGTGGTGCAGAAGCCGTCCAAGATCATTTGCGTCGGTATCAACTACGTCGCGCACGCCGCTGAAGCGGGTCGCAAGGTAGGCGAGTACCCAGTGATTTTCCAACGCTATGCCGACACCTTGATTGGGCATGGGCAGCCATTACTGCGGCCAAAGGTGTCTGATCAGTTCGATTTCGAAGGTGAACTAGCCGTCGTTATCGGCAAAGGCGGTAGCCACATCGACCCGGCGAATGCTATGGATCACGTCGCTGGCTATTGTTGCTTCAATGATGCAAGCCTGCGAGATTGGCAGTTCCATACGCACCAATACGGCATGGGGAAAAACTTTCGTGCGACGGGCGCGCTCGGTCCGTGGTTAGTCAGTACGGACGAGATCCCTGATTATCGCCAACTCGAATTGCGCTCATTCTTAAACGGTGAACAAATGCAGGAAGGCAAGCTCGACCAACTGGCTTTCGATATTCCGCATGTTATTTCCTACGTGAGCAAAGCCCTGGCATGGCGACCCGGCGATGTCATCGCGACGGGCACTCCGAGCGGCGTTGGATTCAAACGAGAACCGCCGGTGTTCTTGAAGGCTGGCGACGAGTTTGAAGTTCGCATTTCCGGCGTTGGTACATTGGTCAATCCAGTCGCCGACGAGTAACTGCGGTCTGCAGATATGAGTTCATTGCCGACGGTTAAGCTTAGGCACATGGGGATCAACGTCACCGATATCGATCGGATGACGGCGTTCTACTGCCAAGCGATTGGGTTCGTCGTTAGCGATGAAGGTGTGGCTTCATTCGGATCGCGTATTGTATTTCTGACCCAAGATCCCGAAGAGCATCATCAATTAGTACTGATTGACGGCCGCCCCGAGGACGTGAATTTCAATACGGTCAATCAGATATCGTGCAAGCTCGATTGCCTCGGCGACCTACGCGAGTATCTTAGAATATTGACCAACCACGGGGTGTCTAAGATCGATCAAGTCGATCACGGCAACGCCTGGTCCATCTATTTTCCAGATCCGGAAGGTAACATTGTCGAGTTCTACGTCGATACGCCGTTCTATTCTGCGCAACCCTGCCGCGAACCGCTCGATCTCGGGCAAAGCGATGACGATATCCTCACTCGCACCGAATCAATGTGCCGTTCGCGACCGGGTTTCATTTCGCGAACCGAATGGCAGGACAATATCCGCGAGCGGATAGCCACCGCGCGACATTGATGCCCGAGCCGACGTTTGACGTCGTCGTGGTCGGCATGGGGCCGGTTGGCGCACTTGCTGCCAATTTGCTTGGTCTGCGGGGCATAAAAACCCTCATTATTGACAAAGACAGTGAGGTCTATGGGTCGCCGCGTGCGATCGCCTTCGATCACGACGCCATGCGGATCCTGCAAAATTGCGGGCTTACCGACTCGATTGAACCTTTGATTGCGCCATACGCGCCGAGCGAATATCACGGTGTTGATGGGCAGGTGATCAGTCGCTTTGATATGCAGGCGCCACCGTACCCGCTCGGCTGGGCACCCAATTATGTGTTTCGACAACCACCATTCGAAGCTGCGCTGCGTTCTGGCCTGAGTCGCTTCGATTGCGTGGAAGTGCGCGCGCCATGCGAATTCTTGGGCATCACGGCTCGTGATCCCTGCGTGCAGATTTCAATCCAGAACGGGGCCGAGGCGGTATCGATCACGACGCGTTTTCTATTGGCTGCGGACGGTGGTGCGAGCACCGTGCGCAAGATACTGGGTGCGGGGATGACCTCACTCGATTTTGATGAACCTTGGCTCGTGGTGGATGCCCTGTGCTCCGATGCGACACTTGCACGTTTACCATCGACGATCATCCAACACTGCAACCCGTCACGCCCCGCTACCTATGTGATCGGTACCGGGAACCATCGACGCTGGGAGATCCGCCTACTCGAGCACGAGCGCGCAGCGGCGTTTGAAGACGAAGCGGCGGTGTGGGATCTACTAAAACCGTGGCTCAAACCCGGCGACGCCGAGCTGTGGCGATGGGCAACTTATGAATTTCACGCGGTGGTAGCAAAGGATTGGCGTGCCGGACCAATATTGCTGCTAGGCGACGCCGCCCATATGACGCCCCCATTTATGGCGCAAGGAATGACCCAGGGATTTCGTGATGCCGCCAATCTGGTGTGGAAGCTCGAGCGGGTCCTCGACGGTAGGTCTGAAGATGAACTACTCGATACCTATGTGGAAGAGCGTGCGCCGCACGTTCGAGCGACCACGGAAATCGCCAAGGGTCTGGGCCGTGTTATCTGTGAAATGGACCAATCCGCTGCACTTGAGCGGGATGCGAGGATGCTCGCAGATTTTGGCGATCCGCCGGTGGTGCGATCGCGGCAATCATTGATCCCGGATTTAACGGATGGCTTGATCCTACCTGGGTCAAATGGTGCCGGTGCGGTGTTCCCGCAACCTTTCGTCGGAGGCGGAAGGGATCCGGCGCGCTTTGATGACCTTGTCGGACGTGAACCGATACTCGTGTTCAGAAAATCGCTAGAGATGAAGGCGCTAAGCCCTCACGTTCTTGGATTGTGTGACCTTCATCGGCTGCGATGCATCCAGTTAAGCGACGGCGATGATTTAGCCCCAGGGAACACGCTAACTGTGGGCGAACAGAACGGTCTACTCGAGCAATGGTTCGTCGATCACAATTGTGTCGCTGCCCTAGTTCGGCCCGATCATTATGTGTTCGGCACCGCTGCCTACGCTTCGCAGGTAGAGGCGCTATGTTTGTCTTGGATAGACTCGCGCGCCTGTTCGCCAAACGCGCGAGTTAAAACGGGGCACCTATCGCCTTAACGGCGTTGCGCTATCTTGCCGTCGATGCGCGTGAACCACTTCGATTATTGGTAGTTCCACTGCCGCTCGAACGCGAAGGCGTGTTGCTACGGGCGTTCCCGCGCGAGCGTTGGCTATTGCCCCGTCGATGATTCGCACCGGCACCGGATCCTTTGGAGCGGCGAGTATTGTGCGTGGGTTTGGTAGTTGTCGTTTCGGGGACAAAGTGCTGCGGCTCAAAGCCCGCGATCTCTTCGCGATCGATCTTTCGCTTGATCAGCCGCTCGATATCTTTCAATTGCTTAATCTCGTCGGCGCTGACCAAAGAGATAGCGATCCCGCTTGCCCCTGCACGTCCGGTACGACCGATACGGTGGATATAGTCTTCCGGCACGTTCGGTAGGTCGAAATTGACCACGTGCGATAACTGGTCAATATCAATGCCGCGGGCGGCGATGTCGGTCGCAACCAGTATTTGGATCTTATTGTGCTTAAAGCCCGCGAGCGCCTTAGTTCGTTGCGGTTGGCTTTTATTGCCGTGAATTGCTGCGGCATTAATATTGTCACGTGCCAGTCGCTTCACGAGCTTGTCTGCGCCGTGCTTGGTACGGCTAAAGACCAAGACTTGGTACCAGCTTTCCGATCGAATGAGATGACTGAGTAATTCTGGTTTGCGTCCCTTGTCTACGGGATGGACCTTTTGCGCAATAATGTCCAGAGTGGAATTTCGCGGTGCGACATCTATCTCGACGGGATTGTTAGTGATCCCTTTGGCAAGCTGACGGATGTCATCGGAAAAGGTCGCGGAGAACATCAGGTTCTGCCGCTTTTTCGGTAGCAGTGCCATGATTTTCTTAATGTCATGAATAAAACCCATGTCGAGCATGCGATCGGCTTCGTCCAGCACAAGAATTTCGATGTCATCAAAGCGCACTGCATTTTGTTGATGCAGGTCGAGTAGGCGACCAGGTGTGGCGACGAGTACGTCAACACCGCGGCGCAGTTTCATCATCTGTGGATTTATCCCAACGCCGCCGAAGACGACGGCAGAGCGTAGTTTTAGATATTTGCCATAGCACAATACGCTTTCTTGAATTTGGGCAGCGAGCTCGCGGGTTGGCGTTAGTACCAAGGCGCGTGCTCGATTACTTTGTACCGGTGGTTTTTCGTTCAGTAGTTGTAGCAACGGCAAGGTAAACCCGGCCGTTTTGCCGGTACCGGTTTGCGCGGCGCCCATGACGTCCGCGCCTTGTAGGATGGCAGGGATCGCCTGTGCTTGGATCGGCGTCGGGGTGGTGTAGCGGGTATCGCGAACGGCGTGGAGTAGTTGCTCGGATAAGCCAAGTGATTCGAATGTCATTAAATAATTCCTAGAGTCAATAAATTTAACCGCCGCGCTATCACCAATGCGTAGTGCTCGAGGCGGTTTCTTAAGGCTAAGTGGATCAAGCGCGACGCGATTATGCGATTTTCATCGTCATGTCGGGTTTAGCGCGGATAGCTTTGCCGGTAATTGTGCTAACAAGCACGTGCGGCATACAGTAATTGGCTCTTTTAACGGAGGGACAGTTGGTCTTGATGTCGGATCCACCAATGTATCGGCGGACGCGTCGGACTAACTAACAACTAAAGATGGCGCCCTGGGTAAGCCGTAAGGCCTACTCAGGCAGGCGCAAGATAGCATAATAATAAATTGCATGTCCGTATTTGTTGCTTCGGCAATGAAGAGATCCAGAATTAATGCATCTGGAGGACCGCTAGGACGAGTTCAATATCGATGTATCTGCCGCCTGTGCCGCACAGGAATGCTCATCGCCGTTAACCAATCGTGTACCTAAATGTGTCTATAGTGGCATTTGTTAGGCGGCTGAAAATGGCGCATTCACTTGAATGTCGGTGATTTGTCTCACTGCAGGCGACACGCGGTTGCGGGTCGCAGATTGCGTGTGGTAGCGTCGCCGGAATTCGTATTTGGGCTCTGTCACGATGTCCTGAATGCGAAAAATATATAAAAATTTAATAATCACGCTATCGCTGTATCCCTATGGAGCGGGCCCAAAGACAAGGATTTTTGGTCGTATGTGCGGAAGGCAGTAATCGACGGACGGACGATAACGGTTAAGGATGATCGACAGGGTTAGGTCATGCACAGATCGATCATGTTGAAACATTTTTCTATTTGGGTCGTGCTCAGTGTCGCCGTTTTTTATACGACGCCCTTGTTCGCCCGCGACGCGGTGACGATCCTCAGTAACGATTTTCCCAGTATCGGTTTGATCGATTATCTCGAGCTGCTTGAAGATCCTGCGCGAGAATTCTCTATCGAAGATGTCGTTGCAGAGTCCGTCGACAAACGCTTCGAGCCGGCTACAAGCCGTAATACCAACATCGGTTATACATCGTCTGCTTATTGGTTGCGTTTTACCGTCGCCTTTGCCGAGGATGTTGACGAAATGGTGATTCTGCAACTCGACGCACCAACTATCGACCGCTTTGAGTTATACGTGCCGAACGGGCGTGGCGGGTTTGACGTTGTCGTCACCGGCGACGCGCGGCCGTATCGTGAACGCCCCATTGATCATCGGAATTTTGCCTTCGAGATTGCTGCTTCATCGACTGAACCCAGGACGTTTTATGCGCGGGTCCATAGCGATGCGAGCCATATTACGTTGCCTCTACGTATTTACTCCCACCGGAATTTCGTCACCAACGCATTGCGAACGAATTACGCGTTCGGTATCTACTACGGCGCGATATTGCTGCTTGCCGCAGTCGCCCTGTTTAGTTCGCTATTGTTTAAGAATACCGTGTTTATCTGGTATGGGATGTACTTGTTGACCTTCCTGAGCGTACAGATGACCGCTAACGGATTCAGTTATCAACTGTTATGGCCTGGGTCACCATGGTTGCAAGCAAACTTGCCGACTGTGCTTATCGGTAGTTCATTGATATTCGGGCTGGTGTTCACCAAGAATTTTCTGCAGTTGTCGAAACAAATTACTACCTTAGATCGCTTAATAATGGTGACGATTATTACTATCAGTGCTGCCGTTATCTATCATTTGTTTGGCCCGAATAACTATGGCGTCCGTGCCGTAGTCGCCCTGGCCGTATTCTCGCCAGTCCTAATCTTTATCGCCGCGGCACGAGCCCTCCAGCTTGGTCGTACACCAGCGCGCTACTTCCTAATTGGCTGGGGCCTGTTTTTGACTGGTGTGATTATTACTGGTCTGCATGTTCTGGGATTCCCGCCGCATCAATACGCGGCAGCCTATGCGATGCAACTTGGATCGGTGTTCCAAATTGTTTTCGTGTCGCTGGCGCTTGTTCATCAGGTCACTGCTAATCAGCGTGAATCCGACGCCCAAATTCGAGCGGCGCACGACGAGCTACATGCGCTTAATGAAGGTCTTGAACAACAGGTCTACGATCGCACGATTGAGCTTGAGACACGCAATCAAGAATTAACCGAGTTGGCAGTGCGCGACGGACTTACCGGACTTTACAACCATAGTACCGCGATCGAATTACTCAAACAGATTGTCGAGCACGGGAAGCGGTACGAATTTCCAACGGCGGTTATGATGCTCGACATCGATAAATTCAAGACGATCAATGATACATTCGGGCACCCGGCTGGTGACAAGGTCATTCGGGCGGTGTCGGATATGTTGAGCGACGAGGTCCGTAGCGCCGATGTCGTTGGCCGGTACGGCGGTGATGAGTTTATTGTCGTGCTGTCGCATGCTGATGTGTCATCGGCGCGTGAATATGGGGAACGTCTATTGCAG
This sequence comes from Gammaproteobacteria bacterium, assembly GCA_021773835.1. Taxonomy (GTDB): domain Bacteria; phylum Pseudomonadota; class Gammaproteobacteria; genus UBA11873. The sequence continues at coordinate 97,159 of JAJFJQ010000059.1, read as the reverse complement.
CGCATCCGAAACATTGAAGTGGCTGAAATCGGATCGCACAGGATCACTGCGAGTTTGGGTATCTCAATTTTAAATACGGACGCGGAAGAACCTACAGCCGGTAAGTTGATACAACGTGCCGACCAGGCAATGTATAAGTCCAAGCAAGACGGTCGAGATCGACTGACAATATCAAATTTGTCGTTGATCGCGGCAAATGACCAGCGATAGATCCGGCGATTACGCCGCAGCCAGGAGTCGCGATGCTAGCCGCGATGGCCGGCTATTCATTGGCGTTAAGCCGACGGGCAATTATTGCCGCCCGATATGCTCCGCACGAATGCCAAAACTGTCGAACTGCGAGTTCTTCGCGCATGCAGCTGCTGCAGAAAAGGCTGGGTTTCGGCCATGCCTCGTATGTCGCCCGGAACTGGCCCCAGGGGATGTGCACGTTCAGGCCAATTCAAAACTTGCCTGTCTCGTGTTGCGGCGTATCGAGGATGGCGCGCTAAATTCGAAATCCACCACCGAGCTTGCTGCGGAGTTTGACCTTGAACCGGATGTTCTAGGCCGCCTAACGGCGGACGAATTTGGTCTTACACCGATCGAGATCGCAAGCACGCGACGACTGCTGCATGCAAAACAATTGCTGAGTGAAACGGATCTGTCAGCGACCGACGTTGCCGCAGCTGCAGGGATTGAAAACCCGCGCCGCCTTACCCGTCTCTTAAATTCGCGCTATGGGCTTAGTCCGACGGCATTGCGGCGAGAGGCGAACGGTTCCCGGCGACAAAAAGATAGCCCGCGGTTGAGCAACACGATTTCGCTTCGAATCGACTATCGACCGCCGTTTAATTGGGCGGCGCTATTGGCCTTTTTGGGTGCGCGCGCGATCCCCCGGGTCGAAGCGGTTTGCAATGGTGCTTATTTGCGAACGGTACGCGTCGCCGACCACGCCGGCTGGGTCGCCGTTATGCCGTACTCGGATTCAAGACGCGCGCGTCCGATACACGCATTACGACTGGTGATGTCCGACACCTTACGACCTGTATGCATTGAGGTTTTGACGCGCATGAAAACGGTGTTCGATACGCGCGCGAATGCGACCGAGATAGACGCGCAATTGGCCGACGACCCGCTACTTGAGCCGTCAGTTAAGATGCACGCAGGCATGCGTTTGCCCGGGGCGTTCGACGGATTCGAACTGTTATTGCGAGCGATACTGGGTCAACAGGTGAGTGTCAAAGGGGCGACAACTTTGGCGGGGCGAATGGCCGCGGCCTTTGGCCGCCCGATCGAAACGCCGTGGCCGGCCTTGACCCACCTAAGTCCGGATGTCGATCGCATCGCAAGGACGAAGGTCGACCAAATCGCGCAGATCGGGATGCCCGGAAAGCGCGCCGAAGCGATCCGGCTGGTCGCAAAATCGGTTTGCGGTGGTGAGCTAAATCTCAACCCAGGTGCCGATCCGGATATCGTGCGCGAACGCTTGATCGCGTTTCCAGGCATCGGGGACTGGACCGCGTCGTATGTTGCAATGCGGGCATTGGCTTGGCCGGATGCCTTCCCACTCGGTGATCTCGGGATAAAAAAGGCGCTTGGTATGACCCGCGCCGCAGATATCATCACTCGAACCGATGCGTGGCGCCCGTGGCGAGCTTATGCGGCGATCTACCTGTGGTTATCGCTGTCCGGCGGGTGAGCAAACCGGCTCGAGGTCATCGGACTGCCGTGATGCCGAACAAATTTGCCGGATCGATGGCGATCAACACGTAATTTGGATTAGGCTTAAGGTAGGCCCAGCAATGGGATAAGAAGATCCAACAAATGCCGGAGGGTTCCAATGCCGATTTACGAGTTCGAATGTCCGCCGTGCGATGTGCACTTTGAGGCGCTGATGCCGATTGGCGCTACAGTCAACGTGTGCCCCGAGTGCGCAGGGAAAGCGATAAAAGTCCACTCGTCCTTTAGTGCCCGCACTGTGTCGAAGTCAAAAGTACTGACCAAAAAGGATGCGCGCAAAAAGAAGCATGACGTGAAGTTGCCCGATGACGTTAAACGTCCAAATTTTGAACTCGGGCCACCGCCGCCACTGCCGGACCGCTATGTGCATCAACTCAAGCACCACGGCCATTGCTAGCATAACCATCACGGATCAGGGGAGAAAGATATGATTATTGATATGCATTCACACCTAGCCGGCGGCTTTAGTGACAAGTTTGTACGGGAGTGGATCAACGATTCACACTTTGGTTGTATGCCAGCGTGGTTTAAAGACGGCAAAGAACGATGGAAGCCCGAGGATTTTCAGAAATTTTGGGCCGATGAATACTGCATGGATATGGAAGAGCAGGGTATCGAGAAGGTCATCACTTGGGGCGTGGTGATGCGACCCTATAATTGTGCGTCGACGGTGGAGGAGGTTGCCGGCGTCGCGGCGCAACACCCAGATCACATTATTCCGTTTCACTGCGGAGATCCGTTGGGTGGATGGGATGCGGTGGAAGATCTGTCGCGGGCCGTCAACCATTTTGGTTTTAAGGGAATGAAGGTGTTTCCCTCGTACAACTGGGTGTATCCGGACGACGAGCGAATTTTCCCGCTATACGAAAAGTGCGCGGAACTTGAGATCCCTGTCGTTGTGCATACGGGTTTTACCTTTAACCACAATGCCTACTTGGATTATCACCATCCGGCCGACCTCGACAAAGTCTGCGCGAAGTTTCCGGAGATGACCGTCATCGCCGCGCACTTCGGTTTTCAATGGGCCGAAGAAGCGATGACCTTGATGTTTAAGTATAAAAATTTGCACGCCGACCTGGCGTGGTTTCTGCTCTATCCGACTGATTGGCTGGCGCGGACTTTCGCCTGGGCCAAGCATTTCGGCTTGGTTGATAGGATCATGTTCGGCTCGGATTATCCACTGACCGATGGACGCAACGACGGGATCGTACGCCTACGAGAAGTCGTGTCTTATCAAGAACGCCACGAGATCCTACCGTCGTTAACTGAGGAAGACGTGGTGGCTATTATGGGTGGAAACGCGAAACGGGTGCTAGGTCTGTAGCGGCCAGCCACCCTTTTCCGGTCGAAAACTTGCGGCGCTGGTAGGAACGGCGCCGCTTCTACCAGCGCCGACGGTCTGAAATTCGCACTACCCGTCGCGGAATTAAACTATCATGGCGCACTCTATTTCAGCTAAGAGTCGTCGCCCTATGTCCTATATACAAACGGCCACCTGCGCGCTTAGCCTCTGCGCGTGCCTTCTCTGCCCTAATGCATTCGCGGCCGAGGTCACCCGTGACGACATCGATACGTGGTTGGCAACATCCGTAGTCATCGATCCGCCGGTGGCGGGTACGATTGTGACCATTGACGATCTATCGTCCTTGCAAGCATGGATCCCCCCTGGATTTTATGAGGAATTTGAATTTCCAGAGGTCCAGGTAGAAATTCAGGAAACCGCCGACTATGTGATGCATCAATCCTACGTCGACGCGACGCAGCGTTTTAACGGGCAGCCGTCGATCGGTGCCGATGGACGGCTCGAAAACTATGTCGCCGGCCAACCATTTTCCGCGGAACAAATAGCCAATGCTGAGCCCGATATCGGCGGTTATATGTTGGCGTGGGATCAGATCCACCGGTGGCAGTACTACGGCTACAAGATCGATGAATTAACGATGTCGTATGTCGATTCCACTTCGAATCGTGTGCCGCTCGATGCGAAATCTGGTCTGAATGGGGGCGGCAGTCTCAATCGTTCACTGACTCAATCATTTCACCGAGTGTATCTCAACAAACTTGCCATGCTGGCGGACAACAACTATCGGGTTGATGCGACGGATAGCGATACGAGGTTGTTCAAAGACTTTATGGAATTTCTCGATCCGTTCAACGTCAAGGGCACAAAATTCGTCGTGGAGCGCATGCTCGACCAACATGCCGATGACCAAGTTAACTCATACTTCCCAACCGAGCGGCGCGTACGTCGTATCTCGGCACAGGAACGCTCCGACAGGTTCATGGGCGCGACCGGAACCCTAGATGATTTTGAGGGTTTTTCTGGTCGCGTACTTGACTATAAATGGTCTTATCTTGGGCAAAAACCGATCCTTTATGTCGCTGACACCAAGCATGAACTGCAACAAACTTTCGGGCCGCAGAGCCGCTTGACGGACGACCGTTGGCAGGTCCGGAATTGTCATGTGGTGGAAGTGAGGTCGGTATGGGAGGGCCATCCATACCGCAGCCGCGTTTTGTTTCTCGATGCGCAGACGTTCAGTGTCGCCCTGTCATTGATTTTTAACCACGACAATGTGTTGTGGAAAACCTTCCAGCCGACCTACCGTGGTCCGCGGCCCGTTGAAGGCGCTGAGGCGTCATTAGAAACCTCAATTCAAAGTTGGCGTGCGCAGATGTACATTGATAGGCTGGAAAACACGTCAACCGTTGTACGCGCGCTCACCGAAACGGTGCACCCGACTATGACCACGGCGGAAATCAAGCGGATTTTCAGCGTGTCGAGTTTGACCAGCGGGAATTGATTTGGTTGACCGGGTGCTAAGCGGCACCCCCGCTAGTTGGTACTCGTATACAGCCCAGACATTGTACTAGATGCCACAAGCATAAACTGGAATACACCAATGGCTAATTACCTAAAACGCGGCAAGCCGCAAAGTGAAAGAGACGAAGACAACGCGGAAGTTAGACAAATTGTCGAAGGGCTACTGCGTGAAATCGAACAAAATGGCGATAGCGCACTACGTGAATTGTCCACGCGCTTTGACAACTGGTCGCCGGAGACGTTTCTGCTCTCCGAGCAAGAAATTGAGCATGCGATTTCGCAAGTTTCTAAGCGCGATCTCGACGACATCCGATTCGCCCAAGAGCAGGTGCGTCGATTCGCCGAACATCAAAAGGCCGCGCTAACCGACATTGAAGTAGAAACGCTACCCGGGGTCGTTCTGGGTCACCGTAATATCCCGGTCAACTCAGTCGGGTGTTATGTTCCTGGTGGAAAGTATCCGATGGTGGCCTCTGCTCACATGAGCGTGGTGACGGCACGCGTTGCCGGCGTAAAGCGAGTTATAGCTTCCGCGCCGCCATTCGAGGGCGGGCCGCACCCAGCGATTGTCGCGGCAATGCATTTGGGTGGGGCACACGAAATTCTTGTTCTTGGCGGTACCCAAGCCGTTGGAGCGATGGCGCTGGGGACGGAATCGATCAAAGCGGTGGATATGCTGGTCGGGCCTGGCAACGCCTTTGTCGCCGAGGCGAAACGCCAACTTTACGGCCGCGTTGGTATCGATCTATTCGCCGGTCCGACCGAGACCTTGGTCATTGCCGATGATTCGGTTGATGGTGAATTGTGCGCCACGGATCTCCTCGGCCAGGCCGAACACGGGCCCACCTCACCGGCGATTCTGCTTACCAATTCCGAACAGCTCGCAAAAGACACGATGTTTGAAGTCGAGCGTCTACTGAAGATCTTGCCGACCGCGGAGATTGCGCGCGCAGCGTGGGAAAATTACGGTGAAGTGATCGTCTGCGATTCGATTGACGAAATGGTGGAGCAGGCAGATTTGATCGCTTCCGAACACGTTCAGGTGATGACCAAAGATCCCGACTACTTTCTTGAGCATATGTCGAACTACGGTGCACTATTTCTCGGCGAGCGTACGAACGTCAGTTACGGCGATAAGGTCATTGGCACGAATCATACCTTACCGACGCGTAAGGCCGGCCGTTACACCGGCGGCCTATGGGTGGGTAAATTCATTAAGACGCACACCTATCAACGAGTGCTGACCGACGAAGCCTCCGCGATGGTTGGCGAGTACTGTTCGCGACTATGTATGTTGGAAGGTTTTGTCGGGCACGCGGAACAGGCAAATATCCGAGTGCGACGTTTCGGCGGAAAAGAGGTCGCTTACGGCACGGCCGCACCGTGATCGACCTTCCGCAGACGCCATCGTTTCGCGTTGACGGTCAGCGCGCGCTAGTGACCGGTGCGAGTCGTGGGATCGGTATGGGCGCCGCTGTTGCCTTAGCCGACGCCGGTGCCAATGTTGTCATCGCCGCGCGTCCGAGTAGTGATCTGCACGCGGTGGCCGAAGGTATCAGAGACCGTGGCGGCGAGTGTGAAGCGGTAGAGCTCGACGTGACCGATGTCGAACGCGTGGCAGCGGTGGTCGATGAGCAAGCGCCATTCGATATCTTGGTCAATAACGCCGGTTTAAACCGACCGGGACCGATGCAATCAATGACGACGGATGATTTTGATGCGGTCATGAATATCAATGTGCGTGCCGCATATTTCGTTGCCAAAGCAGTCGTGAAAAAGATGTTGGTGACGGGGCAGGGTGGCTCGATCATCAATACATCGTCGCAGATGGGACATGTTGGCGGTATCGATCGAACGATCTATTGCGCCTCCAAGCACGCCGTTGAAGGACTTACCCGCGCGCTTGCAATCGAACTTGGCGAACACCAGATCCGAGTTAATACGATATGTCCGACGTTTATCATGACCCCGTTTACCAAGGCGACTTTCGATGATCCGGAACGAGCCGCGTGGATCAGGTCGAAGATCAAGCTCGGCCGTATTGGCGAGATCGAAGACGTCATGGGTGCGGTGGTATTTTTGGCCTCTAGCGCATCGGCATTAATAACCGGTAGTTCAATACTGATTGACGGCGGCTGGACAGCGGGATGAGGATCTAGTCAACGATACTGCGCACCGCGGCCACGATATCCGCAACCGACGGTATGTATTCAGCCTCTAAATTCGATGCAAACGGCACTGGAGTATGCGGTGCCGTGACCATACGCACCGGTGCTTTCAAGTCGGCAAAGGCTTTCTCGGCGACGATCGCGGCGACATCGCTCGCCATCCCGCAACGTGGATGACCTTCGTCAACAACCACAAGCCGGCCCGTTTGACGCACGCAATTAAGGATTGTCGACTCGTCCAGCGGCGAAATCGTTCGCGGATCGACAACCGTGCAGTGGATCCCATCACTGGCGAGTTGTTCAGCGGCAGTCTCAGCGAAGCCGACCATGCGACCAAAAGCGACAATGGTTGCATCACCACCGTCGCGCTTAATGGCCGCCTCACCGAAAGGTATCGTATAGGCTCCGCTCGGTACCTCACCGGTGTCGTCGTACATCGCTTTATGTTCGAAAAAGATCACCGGGTCATCGTCGCCGATCGCCTCAAGCAGGAGACCTTTCGCATCGTAAGGGTTTGATGGCGCCACGACCTTAATACCCGGAATGTGCGCGAAAATCGAATACAGGGTCTGGCTATGTTGTGCAGCTGCGAGCCCGCCAACGCCATAGGTTGTGCGGATCGTGATCGGGGTTTTCGCGTGCGCCCCATACATATAGCGAAATTTGGCCGCATTGTTTAAAACCTGATCGAAACAGACGCCGAAAAAATCGACGAACATGATCTCCACCACGGGGCGTAAGCCGGTGTTCGCGGCGCCAATTGCCAGCCCGAGAAAGGCTGTTTCGCTTATTGGGGTGTCGACGACGCGCTCGCGTCCGAATTCGCCGACTAGGCCCTTGGTAACCTGAAAGACGCCACCCCAGGCGTCGTCTTCGCCCGGAGCGTTGGCGCCCCCTGCGATGTCTTCACCCAGAAGAAAGACGTCGGAATCGTTGCGCATGGCGAGTCTCAGCGCATCGTTTAGTGCCGCCCGCATTGTGATTATCGACATTGAGGTGGCTCCTTAGTAGCTTGCGTAGACATTGGTGAACAGCGCCTGTGGCGGCGGCTGCGGCGCCGACTTCGCTGTTGCAATTGCCTTTGCCGCTTGCTGGGTGGCCGTGCTATCCAACCGATCGAGTTCTGCCGTGTCGATGTTGCCGGTGCCGATGACCTGCGCCCGGAACAGCGCCAGGCAGTCGCGATCGGAGCGCAGTTTGGAGACTTCACCACTCGCTCGATAAGTCTCTTGGTCACCCTCGAAATGGGCAAAGAACAACGGCACATCGCAGTGAATTAAGCTTGGGCCATCGCCATTGCGTGCACGTGCGATGGCGTCCTTGGCAGCGCTTGCAACAGCGAAAAAATCTGCGCCGTCAACAGACACCGCAGGAATACCGAATCCGGCAGCGCGTTCGCATGGGCTACCGGCTGTGGTGTAGGACTTGTAGGTGCTCTCCGCGTAGCCGTTGTCCTCGAGGATGAATACAACCGGTAGTGCGTAGGCCTTGGCGAAATTCATCGACTCGAATACGGCGCCTTGGTTTGACGCACCGTCGCCGCCGAAAGCGACAGCGACGCCACCCGTACGTTTATATTTCGCGGTGAATGCGGCGCCAAGCGCGTGTGGTGCCGACGCGCCGATGATGCTGTTGGCGCCAAGCATTCCCACGTTCCAATCCGCTACATGCATGGTGCCACCCTTACCACCGCCGGAACCGTCGGCGCGACCAAAGATCTCATGCGCAATTGCGTTTAGGTCGCCGCCTTTTGCGATGAAATGGCCGTGGGCGCGATGGGTGCTGGCGACAATGTCTCGCATGGTCGGCTCAAGGTGCATACAAACACCGACCGCGCACGCTTCCGCACCGGCATAGAGATGTGCGAATCCGAAGGAATTATTTTCTTCTGCCTCGCGGTGCAGCTCTTCTTCGAATGCGCGAATAATGCGCATCTGCATATAAGCCTCGATGAGTTCTTCTTTGGTGTAGTCCATACATCTCCCGTTATGTCGTGCGCTGGGCCGGCGGTGGAAATGATAGTGTCACGACGCGACCGTATCAGTTTCTAAGCGCCGACCCCGATTCTAGAAAAAAAGTTTGCTGAACAAAAACTGGTTGCCTGCTGTGTACTCCTAGTCGAAAGGTGCTCGCCGACTGCGCTAGATGAACTAAAAAAGGAAGGTCACACGTGCTTCAAGCGTCCAATCGTAGCGGTTCTGTTCGTTGACCATCGGCGCCTGGAGACGTAGCGAACCTACCTTACCTTTACCGATAGCACGACCAAACTCGAGGTCGAATGGGAAGAACATATCATTGTCGTCTTTCCAATCCCGTCGAATTGTTGGGAAGAAACTGACGAATGATTTGCCGGATAGGCGAATGTTCGCAACCGGCACGATCTGTAATTCGTGGATGTCGTCGCGATCATCGTCGCCACCAAAACCGATTTCATTACGGATCCCAAGGCCGACGAAACTGCCAGCCGGCAGCCAAGTCGGGAAGTGCAGTATCACCCCGATCGGCACCACGCTGTACTTTCCGCTGCCTAATTGGTCCTGGGTTGCGGTTGGGAATATAGCGCGTAGACCAAAGCCGAAAGCAACATTTCCATCGGACGGTGGGATGAAAAATGCCTGCGTTAGCAAATCACCGAAACCCTCTTCCATTTCACGGTCGCGATTATCGGAGCTCGGAAGATCGCTAAAAAAGAACCCTTGGCTCACGCGTGTATTGAGTTTCCAACCATTACCGATGTCAATCGGGTGGTCGACCCGCGCAGTAAGTTTGACCATTTCAACGTCGCTTTTAATTTGCGTGTACTTGACCCTGAGATCAAGCCGTGAGCGGGGTCGAGTAGCCGTTTGGCCGAGGTTATCCTCTTCCTCCGCGGCAACACCGTCGGTGGTCGCAACGACGCAAATGCAAAAAGCAGCAAAAGCTGTAACGAGAAATCTCATCCCGATGATAAATCATTGATAATCTGAAGTTATTGGTTTCGAGATCCGCTGCTCCTAATTGTTGGAACAGCAAATCGAGTGACCGCCCGCGCCAAATGAATGACTTGGCAACCCGTTTGTGGGTGGCCGCGCCAGGTCGATGGTTAGTCAAACCGTCTAGCGAGATTGCTTAACGAGCGCCGGGCGAACGATTAGCGTATGATCCGCATCCCTTCCCGTCAATCCAGTCCTAGGCCGAACCGTGAACGAAGCAGTTACGATCCCCGAGACGCAGCGCGCCGGCGATGTCGCATCAGCGACTCCGTTCGCGACTCTTGGTCTCAATGAAGTGCTCGTTCGGGCGATCGAAGAGACCGGCTACGAAATGCCTTCGCCAATCCAAAGTGCCGCAATTCCGCCGCTACTCGACGGGCGCGATGTCGTTGGGCAGGCGCAAACGGGCACCGGTAAAACCGCCGCGTTTGCCTTACCGGCACTCCAGCGGATTACGGTCGAACGGCAACAACCGCAAATTTTGGTGCTGACGCCAACGCGCGAGCTTGCGATTCAAGTCGCCGAAGCGATGCAAACCTATGCGCGGTATTTCGAGGGGTTTCATGTGTTGCCGGTGTACGGCGGTCAAGGGATGGATTCGCAGCTGCGTCAACTGCGCCGTGGTGTACATGCCGTGGTCGGAACGCCGGGGCGCATTCAAGACCATATTCGTCGCGGCACCTTGAATTTGAAGACTATCACCACCGTGGTGTTGGACGAGGCCGATGAAATGCTGCGGATGGGCTTCGTCGATGAGGTCGAGGCGATCCTGTCGCATACGCCGGCAGAGAAACAAGTGGCGTTGTTCTCCGCGACGATGCCAAGTGCCATACGGAAGATTGCGCAACGGCATTTACGCGACCCCGTCGAGATTGCCATAAAATCTAAATCCGCCACGGTCTCAACCGTCCGCCAACGTTACTGCCAGGTCACCAGCCGCCATAAGCTCGACGCCTTAACCAGGATCCTGGAGGTTGAGAACTTCGAGGCGATGTTGATTTTCGTGCGCACGAAAACACTAACAGTTGAATTGGCAGAGAAGCTTGAGGCCCGTGGGTTTTCTAGCGCGCCCTTAAACGGTGATATGGCTCAGGTACTGCGCGAGCGCACCGTTGGCCGATTGAAAAGCGGACGCATAGACATCCTTGTCGCCACCGATGTCGCCGCCCGAGGCTTGGACGTTAATCGCATCAGTCATGTCGTCAACTATGATATTCCTTACGATACGGAGGCTTACATCCACCGCATCGGGCGCACCGCGCGTGCCGGACGCAGCGGTGAGGCCATCATCTTTGTTGCGCCCAGAGAACGCCGGATGCTGCGTTCTATCGAGAAGGCGACCGGCAAGACAATCGATGCAATGCCCTTACCGAGTCAAGAAGACATCGTCGATCGGAGAGTCAGTCAATTCAAAGCGTTGATCACCTCAACGATCGAGTCCCAGGATCTTGACTCCTTCGAATCTGTGATCGCGAGCTACCAACAGATCCACGATGCAGACCTGAGCGAGATCGCCGCCGCGCTTGCGTTTCTGGTGCAACGTGAGCGGCCGCTAAGCCCTAAGCTACCGAAAATTCCAGATCAGAAATTCGATGACGAACGATCGAGCGGGCAAAAACAGTCGAACCGTGATCGCCCAGCCCGTGGAGAGCGTAAATCGTCCCATGATCGACCCGGTGCCGTTAAGAAGCCTGAAGCGGGGATGGAACGTTATCGTCTGGCCGTCGGACGCGACCACGAAGTTTTGCCGAAACACATCGTTGGTGCCATCGCGAACGAAGCAGGGCTTGATAGCGAGAACATCGGCTACATTAAACTTTACGACGCCTTCAGCACGGTGGATCTACCCGAGGGTATGCCAAAAGATATCTTTCAACTGCTGCGCAAGGTGCGAGTCCGGGGGCAACAGCTGCGGATTGAACTTGACCATCGGACGGATGCGAAGGTCGACCAAGAGTCAACTGGTAAGACCAAGAAGCCGAAAAAGCCGAAAAAACCGAAGAAGCCAAAGCGTACGGGTGAAAAAAAACGCGAAAAGCGCAAAGAGAGTGCGTGAGATTCGATCTCGCTCTCGCTCTCGGCAACACCACCGAGTCGCATCAACGGACAACTACACCCCACCGCCGTCCAGTGGAATGCTCGCGCCGTTGATATACGAGGCTTCCGATGAGCACAACCACACGACGAGATTGGCGACTTCTTCGGGAGTACAAACCCTGCCGATTGCGAGCTGTTGTCCAAATGACTTCTTTGCTTCCGCGCTGCCATCAACCATGCGGTCGAGCATGGGTGCATCGACGGCGCCTGGACATACCGCATTTATCCGAATATTCGCCGCCGCGACTTCCAAGGCGGCGGCTTTGGTCAGTCCCACGATCCCGTGCGCTGCCGCGCAATAGGCCGCAAAATTCGGAAAGCCGTTGAGCCCCCAGTTGCCGGCCATGTTCACAATAGCGCCATAACCCTGTTTGCGCATTTGCGTAATTTGTGTCCGTAGTCCACGCCAAACGCCATTTAATTTGATATCGATCATGCGGGTCCAGTCGTCTTCGGCGGCTTCCTGTACAGGTCCCGGGACCCCCTCCCAGCCAGCATTATTGAAGGCGTAATCTAGTCGACCCCATTTGGCGGTGACGGCTTTAACGAGCGCTTCAACGCTGCTTGTATCTTGAACATCGACTGCGAGATACATTGCCTCAGCGCCTGTTGAGATTAATGTCGCCAATGCGGCTTCGCCACGTGCGGCGTCGCGTCCTGCGATCGCGACCCGCGATCCGGTGGCGGCAAATCGAGTTGCCGTCGCGAGGCCGATACCTGCAGTACCTCCAACAATAAGCGCTGTGGTTTCATTTTTGTCGACCATGTGCAGTTACTCTGAGATTTAGGCTGAAGTACAAAGGGTACCCGTGAGTGCGGGTACGCAACAAATTTTGGCATCGCCACAGAATAGGACCGTAAGACATGGACACACTCGCGCGTCATCGATGTTGTCGGATCATGTGGTACATTCCTGTACCTGCATACGAGACGGGATAAGGGTCATGAAAACGCTTAAATGTGATCTGTGCGAGGTAACGGCCGAGGGTGAAACCTTTGAAGATTGGATGATGGCGCTGCGACCACATTACACTGAGGCCCATGCTGAAGTAATGAACGATCCAAATCATGGTAAGGCGGAAATGGAGAAGTGGATGGCCGAAAATAAGGCAAGATTTGACGCCGCCTAATACATCGATGAGTTCAGCTTTAACCGCTGTCCGCACGGCGGCCTACGACGTCTCGGCGCTAGCATGTGAGTTGATGGCCGTGGGCGCGGCGCATTAGAATGAGAAAGACGCGCATCACAAGATGCAACCCACGCAACTTCCCTATTAGGAGAAATAAACATGAGCGCCTATGTCATTGTCCAAGGCACCGTCACCGACCCAGATAAGATGCAGGAATATGGCGCGGCGGCGGGGCCGATCGTTGGCGCACACGGCGGTGAGGTTATCGCACGGGGTCCAATGTCGGTATTAAGTGGTTCGAGCGATCACAAGATATCGGTTGTGCTCCAATTTCCAGATGCTGCGACTGCGCGCGCTTGGTATGAGTCCCCCGAGTACCAGGCACTCGTCCCCACTCGCGAGGCCGCGCTCGATAGTACCTTCGTGTTGGTCGGCGAGTAGACCGGCCCACGCACATTCATTGTTTCGCCGTCATAGCGGTTTAGAAGCCGTCGCATATACGACTTCCGGGTAAACGGTACGACCATTGAACCTGCCGATACCGCGATACTTGAGGTGCTCAGAGATCTTCCTTCATCCACCCTGCTCGATGCGATGGATGGGATGGGGAACACTAACACGCATATGCGTGAGGTGTATTCGCAGATCCCCGGCCAAAAAATGGTCGGCCGTGCGGTGACTATGCGCTTCGTACCGTCGCGCCCGGATTTACGTGAGCAAGTCATTGGCGGCACTGGCAGCGCAGAGTACCTTGCAATGGAGCATTGTGGTCCCGACAGCGTACTGGTGATGGATGCGATGCGCCTTGGTTGGCCCTCTGCGGTGGGCGACATAAAGCTCTTGCGTTTAAAGCAACGCGGTGCGGCCGGGGTTGTGACTGACGGCGGGATCCGGGATCTAACCACGTGCAAAACGTACGGTTTCGGTTTGTTTTGTACTCGCGATACCAATATGACGATGCCCACCCACATGTTGCCGTTTGAGGCACAAACCGCGGTGCAGTGTGGTGGTGTGTTGGTGATGCCCGGCGACTACATCACCGCCGACGACGGTGGCGTCATCGTAGTCCCGGCGGTCGACATCGAGCGGGTGGTCGCAAAAGCGCAGGAGTACTATGCGTTAGAGGAGGCCGTGAAGTCACAACTGGAACGAGAGAACGTGTCGCCTGGAAAGTACTACCCGTTCAACGACGCTGCAAGGGCCCTCAAAAAATAGCCGTCTGGCGACATGGCGCTCGGCGCTATTTGTCTCTATTCCGGTTTCAGATTGCGTAGAGATTCGGGCCATTGGCCTTCCCAGACCCAACCATCTTTGAGGATCTTTGAGCCGTATTCGATCGAGAATTGCATCGCTACGTCTGGATAGATGCGGCGCATCTCGGCCATAAGTTCAGCGGAGTCGTTGGTCTCGTTAAGCTTTGCAATAAACGTTTTAATGTATTGCCGAGTGTAGTTGATCGAAGCGGGAGACAAATACTGATCCGACGGCGCATGACCCGGCACGACGATTTCCGGTTGCAGCGCTTCGAGTATATCGAGCGCGTCTAGCCATGCTTGTCGCAAGGCCGGGGTCTTAGCTGCAGACATCCAGGCATGCGCGTGGTCATAGATCAAGTCCGACGCGATAAGGGTCTTAATCGACGGTACCCATACGACGCTTGAGTTCGGGCCATCTCCTTGAAAGGGTCCGAGGATCTCTAGCCGTCTTCCCTCAAGCATGATCAACGGTTGCTTAAGTGTTTCCACAAATACCGACGTTTTCGCGCCATTGCTGCCGAGTACTTTATTGCCCCAGTAGTTCAATTTGAATTCGAAACTCGCGTTAACATCGTCGGCGCTTTCCTTGATTGAAACCACCTTCGCATCGGGGAACGCCTGTTTGACCACGGGAAGACCCAAGAAGTGGTCTGGATGTTCGTGGGTAATGTAGATCGTGGTCAATTCGCGTCCGGTCTCGAGGATCTCGGCGACCAGGCGATGTGCGTTTGATAACGTGAATTGGGCATCGACCAGTACAGCTTCTTTCTCGCCGTAGATGATTGCCGAGTTGACGCCCAAGCCCATGTGGTCCTCGGAACTTTTAAAGACTTTCAGTTGCAACGGCGGCACATCGGCATTGACCGGTATGACCATCACCAGCATGAGTAGCGTGCAAAATGTGTTTCGAATGATTGCCAGATCCACGATTGTCCTCCACATAGGTTGTGAGGATTGTCGTGCGAAAATGATGTTTTTACAATGAAATGGTATACCCCAACATATTGGGACTTGAAAAACTTATGTCGTCGACGCTAGGTTTGCTTGTCTCCCAAGCGTTGCTTTTGAGTGTGATTGCCCCCAACGAGAAAACGGCTTCGATTATTGGCATCGGGTAATACGCAACTATCGAATTTACCGAACAGGGCATAACGGTTTAACGCGATCCGGTTGTAGGCCCAATTACGGATCGCTGCTGGAACAAATCGCAGAAACCTCAATAGTTTCCACGGGAAGGGAAGGCGCGCGAATATTCGGATAAACGCCTCGGAACGTTCGTAATACGATCGTCCTTCGACTAATAGCAGGGTATCGAAATCGTCCGTTTTGAGTCCAAACCATTGCAAGATTGCCTGGCCTTCGGGCGATTGCATTGAGGCTAGTGTGAAAACGCTTTCTGTATCATATTTGATGAGATATTGTGCGCAGGCGTTACACAACACGCAAACGCCATCGAACATAACAATGGCGCTTGCGGGCGTTACCCCGGGCGGATAATCGTCCCTGTCCATAGCGTTATTGTGAGCCTCGCGGGCGCTTAAATATAGTTGTCGCCAAATAGTCCTCTACGGATTTCCGCACGGAATGCTTGCTCAACAAGTCGTCGAGCGCACGATTCAGTTTTTCAAAACGGTACTTAAACCCAAGCGCCGGCGCGCTAATCGGCGCCACTTTTTGGCCGTCAACAAATAACTGCGCAACTTCGCCGAGCGTCCAGCGTAATACCGCTGCAGGGATCTTAATCTTAAACAGAGGCCGTCGACGTTTCGCGATCTCAACCATCAGCTCTTTGTGGTTTACCGGCCGTGACGTTGTGCCGTTGACCGGTCCGCGTAATGCGTCCGTTTCAATCGCGAACTTGATCAGACGAGCGACATCCTCGATATGGATCCATGAGACCCATTGATTGCCACTACCGAAAAGGAATTGAGAACGGACCATTAGCGGCAGCATAAGCATTGATAACACACCGCCGCCACGCCCGAGTACGAGGCCCAAACGCAGCAGACAAACGCGAGTGCCGAACCGTTCCGCTTGACGCGCTGTCTTTTCCCATTGTTCGCATAAGCGTGACTGGAATATCGAGCCCGCTTTATCAGACTCGATTAAACGCCTTTCCCCATGGATACCGTAGTAGCCGATCGCCGATGCGCTGACTAACAGGTTCGGTTTTTTCTCCAAGCGTTCAATCAGATCGACAATTGCCTGCGTTGTTTGAACTCGGCTATCGAGTAATAATTGGCGCCGCGCGCGTGTCCAAAACCAACCAGCGATCGGTGCGCCGGCGAGGTTAATGACAACATCAATGTGCTGTGCACGGTCGATTTGGTCAACATTCGTTACGATCTGGATCGCTGCGCTCAATCGGTTTCGCGCCTTTTTTGGATCTCGGGACAACACGATTAAATGATCGCCCGCCGCGTGTGCTGTGCGGCAAATGTATTGGCCAATAAATCCGGTTGCGCCAGTGATTAGGATCGTTCGTGGGTTTGGTTTGAACTCAGCGTTCATTATCTTCTCCATTAGGAAAACACACCTGTTTGATAAAACATCTCGCCGAACCATGGGTGACTGGTTCTCAGAATGAATTGAAAACGACCGTCGCCAAGATCGCGATGAATGACCGTTGTTGTGCCAGGCGGAAACCAACGCGGCAGCGGAATGCGTAGGCGACCCCATTGGAAGTAGTAGCCTTGACTAATGAAATGCAATTCGCCGCCTACCTCGACCAGCTTTAGTGGCATACACAGACCAAACCCGAGTGCCTCAATAAGCTGACCTTCCGCATTTAACATTTTGGTTGAGCGCACCGAGATAGTGGGGCGGTTGGGAAAACGGTACAGACGCTCCCATGCAATGCCGGCACACTTTTTAACGTGGAATAGGCGCACAAACATAGGCACCTTGTGCCCAGTCAGTGGCACTATGGGCGTGCCAAACAAGACACAAAGTTTGGCTAGCAAAAGTCCAAGTCGCGAGGCGCGAACCTCGGCCATAACCCCAGCGTAGATTTTCTCGGCGAATTTTCCGTGGGTCCCGTCAAAGCGGGCCCGTACTGCTGGCGGAAGCGCCCACCACGCCTTGCGCCCAAGTAACGCCCGGAAGTCAGGGTAGGGCGGCCCGTTGCCGTTCGCGGATTTCGGTACACGGCGATCGAGCATTGAGATGTTTTGTAATGCACTCATGATTTGTATGTAAGTATTGTAATTTCTGTAATAAGAGAAATTTCAAAGTAAATTTTTTTACCGATTCTCCGACGTTTTCAGGCAACCAATTTCGATACTTTTGCGCCCATACGCATTAATTTGATCAGAATCGCGCGTGGTAGGCGCCCGATTTGTTCGTACCAACGATTCGCTTCGTCGAGAAACTCTAAGGTTGCCGCGATGCGGTCGCGTACATCGTCCGGCGTATCGTTTTCACGCTTCATGTCTTCGACGCAATCTTTGAGCAAGTCGATGGTGGGATCGATTTCACGTCGCTTACGCCCTTCGATCACTGTCCTCAACATCTCCCACACGTCTTGCTCTGCGCGAAAATGGTCGCGTCGATCACCCATCACATGGGCGATGGAGATCAACTCCCAGCTTTGTAATTCTTTCAGGCCGTTGCTGACATTCGAACGAGCGAGCTCCAAGGTATCCGCGATTTCTTCTGCGGTAAGCGGCTCGGGTGAGAGATAGAGCAGTGCGTGGATCTGAGCGACCGATCGATTGACGCCCCAGCGGCTGCCCATTTCGCCCCAGTGCAGGATAAATCGGGTCATTGTTGCGCTTAATTTCATAATTTCATTAATTTCTTTACTTACAGAAATAATAGACGACAGTTTTTCGAAACGCAAGATTTCACTTGAACACCAAGCAGGGTAGATTGAGCCCAACATTCCACTAACCGGACCGACGAACAGGCGGCGGTTCTAGAACACCGGGAGTAGATCTTGGATATCGGTATACAGCTAACGCCGACCGCCACGTCGTGGAAAGTCGTGCAACGTGCAGAGGAATTAGGGTTCTCCCATGCCTGGTTTTACGACACGCAGTTGTTGTGCACCGATATTTTAGTGGCGATGGCGGCCGCGGCAATGAAGACCAGCCAGATCAAGCTCTGCACCGGTGTGCTCGTTCCATCAAACCGTATCGCGCCGGTCGCGGCTAACGCCATGGCGTCGCTCAACGCGCTTGCACCGGGTCGCGTGATCGCCGGGATAGGCACTGGCTATACCGCCCGTCGTACGATGGGTTTGAAGGCACAAAAGCGCGCCGATATCGTTGAATACACGAGAGTAATGCGCGCGCTTTGGAGCGGCGAGGTGGTAGAGGCCGAAGTCGAAGGTGAGATCCGTAAAATGAAGTTCATGCAACCGGCAGACGGTTTTATTAACGTAGATGATCCGATCCCGGTTCATATTGCCGCGTTCGGCCCCAAGGCGCGCCAACTTGCTGCAGAGACTGGTGATGGATTTGTTACGACGTGGATGAACCCAGGTTCCGCGGCTGAATCGGGTTGGGTACGAGATGCGGCGCGGGCGGCTGGCCGCGATCCCGATTCAATCTACACAAGTTGTTTCAATCTTGGTTGCGTACTCGAACCCGGTGAAGCCTATGACTCGCCGCGGGCGCGAGCTCAGGCCGGTCCGTTACCGGCGATTGCATGGCATTGGTTCGTAGAAGACGGCGACAAAGCCAACGCGCCGCCTGAATTACAATCGCTGATCCAGGCCTATAGAGAAGTCTATGAACGATATGAGCCGGCGGATGCGCGTTATATGACCTTGCACGATGGGCACTTGATGTATCTTCGCCCAGAAGAGGAACAATTTGTCACCGGCGAGATACTCAAAGCGTGCACTTTGACCGGCACGGTTGAAGAGATCCGGGAACGCATCGAATTATTGCGTGAGGCGGGATACGATCAGGTCGCGGTACAGATTGTGCCTGGTCACGAAGACGCAATCGAACAATGGGCAGGGGTGTTGCTCGGCTAGGGTCCGCATCGATCGAGCCCTAGAAATCTAATCATCAAAACCGTACTCACATTGAGAGGGAATTAAATGAATGTCGATGGACAGTGTCACTGTGGTGCAATCAAATTTACTGCCGAGATCGATCCGGAGCGGATTGTGATCTGCCATTGCACAGATTGCCAAGTCATGTCTGGTACAGCGTTTCGTACGGTTGTGTTTACGCTTCCCGATGCATTGAATTTCACCACGACGGAGCCAAAGGTATACGTAAAGACGGCGCAAAGCGGCAACAAGCGCGCGCAGAGCTTCTGCGGGGAATGTGGATCGGCGATATGCGCGACGTCGGTTGGAGAAGGTCCAAAAGTTTACGGCCTACGGGTCGGTGTTTTAAACCAGCGCACCGTGCTGAAGCCGAATAAGCAGATTTGGCATGACTCCGCGCTCGACTGGATAGACGACATCAAATCGCTGCCGTCGGTGCCGGCGCAGCCTTAACCCATGTCTTGTAATTTCGCCGAGGTCGCCTGTACCTCGATGTACTGCTTGTAGTTTTAAAAAAGGGAATCCGTGGAGTTTTTCTGGATCCCGCTAAGTGTCTTTGCCGCACTGATGCAGGCGATACGCACCGCGGCGCAAAAAACCTTGAGCCAGACCATGTCGACGATGGGCACGACCTATGTGCGCTCGTTGTTTGGTCTCCCATTTATCGCATTTTTTCTCGCCGGCCTTTTGTATCTGGAAGGTGGTGGCGTGCCGACGTTTAGCCGGATGTTCATTGCTTATGTGTTTGGTGGAGCCTTGTCGCAGGTGTTGGCGACGGCCTTATTGATTCATATGTTCTCGCTAAAAAGTTTTGCGGTCGGCACGATGTTGACCAAAAGCGATATTTTGCTCACCGCGGTGATCGGCTCGTTGCTTTTCTCCGAGCGTCTTTCGACGATGGGCTGGATCGGATTACTGGTGGTTTTCGTAGGCGTCTTGCTAATGCTTATCGGCAAACTCGAGGCACGGTCCTTCGGCGTGTGGAGCGACGGGTTTGGCGCGAAACTAACCGGCAAAGTCGCACAGGTGGCTTTGATGTGCGCGGTAATGTTCACCATGTCGTATCTGTGTTTCCGAGAAGCAACGTTAATATTGCAACCGGGTGGATTTCTGTGGCGGGGTACTTGGACGGTTCTTGTTGGAACAGGGATGCAAACGGTCTTTCTCGGTCTGTGGCTGTTGGCGCGCGAGCCGAGTGTCTTCAGCCAGCTCTGGCCGCATCGACGAATTATTGCCTTTATCGGCCTAACTAGCGCACTCGGATCGATTGGTTGGTTCAGTGCGTTTGCCTTGCAAAACGCTTCATACGTTCGGGCCGTCGGACAGATCGAGGCAGTTTTTACACTTGTAATTTCGTGGGGATATTTTCGCGAGAAAATCACCGGACTAGAATTACTCGGAATGTGCGCGATGATCGCCGGAGTGCTGATGTTCCGTATCGTTCAATAAGGGCAAATGATCTTGCCGCGTGACGTATGCGACAATTTGTTAGGGTGAAAGACGAACGAATGAATGCTGGATTTGTCACCCATGCGGCGATGAATTGCGCGTAGTATAACCAGTCTGTTCACCGATTTTCTGCGAGTCTTACTCGCAACGCACCAGGGTCAAGAACGAATTATTTAACGATGTCGATTTACTATCCACGGATCCAGGCATCGGTCGTGATCGTATGACCGATACCTCAAAAAAATCCTATACGGCACTCGAGCGAGAGCTCGAAGCGTGCGCCGCCGAGCTGGAAGAAGAACGTGCTTATCGCACCGCGATCAACGATGTGTTGCGGATCATCGGCGAGTCGCCGAGTGATCTACAGCCAGTATTCGACGTCATAACTGAACGGGCGATGGATTTGTGCGATGCGGGGATGGGCTCAATGACCAGATTCGACGGGGAGCAGATCCACATGGTCGCCTATCACGGTGTATCGCCGGAGTCGGAAGCAGCAGTTCGGGCTGTGTTTCCGATGCTCCCGGGCCGCGGACTGCTTGTCACACAAGCTATCGAAGATCGTGCGCCGGTGCAAAGTGCCGACATCGTGAATGACACCGACTACGCGGTCAAGGATGCGGGCCTACAATCTGAACTTCGAAACGTTCTCGCCGTACCGATGCTAATTGGCGACACCTGCATTGGATCTATTGGGGTCGGCCGCGCAGAACCAGGTTTGTTTTCGGACAATCACATCAAGTTATTACAAACCTTCGCCGACCAAGCGGTCATTGCTATCGAGAATGCCCGTCTGTTCAATGAGACCCAAGAGGCCTTGGATCGTCAGTCGGCAACCGCCGAAATTCTAGGTATTATCAGCCGTTCGCCAACTGACGCGCAGCCAGTCTTCGATGCAATAGCGGAACGCTCCGTGGCGTTGTTTGGAGCGGAATGGTCTTTAGTAACTCGGTATGACGGCGCGCTCGTTCATTTGGCTGCGGCACGAGTCCCGCAAGGGGTCGAGTCGGTACTGCAAAACATGTTCCCAACCGTCCCGCATTCCGGCTTGATCTCCCTGCGCGCGATTCTAGCCGGTGAGCCGGTTCAGACCCACAGCCTTGACGCGGAGTCCGGTTACGACGGTGAAGTGAAACGCGCCGTACAAAATATGGGTTTACGTAGCGCTCTCGCAGTACCGATACTACAGGAAGGCCGAGTTATAGGCTCGATCACCGTTGCGCGAAGTCTGCATAGTCCATTCTCCGATAAGCAGGTTAACTTGCTTGAAACTTTCGCCGATCAGGCCGTGATCGCAATTGAAAACGCACGTCTGTTCAATGAAACCGAAGAGGCCCTGAGCCGTCAGACAGCTACCGCCGAGATACTAGGCGTTATCAGTAGCTCCCCCACCGACGCGCAGCCGGTCTTCGATGCGATAGCGGAACGCGCAGGGGCGCTGAGCAATTCAGAAATGGTCTTGGTGACTCGCTATGACGGCGAAATAGCGAGTTTAGCGGCATCGCGAGTCCCGCAAAAGCTCGAAACCGCTGTGCAAGAGATTTTCCCAACCCCACCTCATGCTGGCCTGATATCCCTGCGTGCGATTCTAGAGGGTAAGTCGGTTCAGACCCTTGACATTGAAGCCAATTACGACGGCGCAGTGAAACGCGCCGTGCAAGATACCGGTATGCAAAGTGTGCTCGGCGTACCGATTTTGCGACACGGCCGCGCGATCGGATCGATCAGCGTCGGGCGAACGCTTCGCGCTCCTTACACCGAAAGGCAAATTAGCTTGCTCGAAAGCTTCGCCGACCAGGCGGTTATCGCGATAGAAAACGCCCGTTTATTCAATGAGACACAAGAGGCCCTGAATCGTCAGACGGCTACCGCTGAGATTCTGAGCGTTATCAGTAGCTCCCCCACCGATGTGGAGCCAGTGTTCGATGCGATTACCGAACGTGCCGTTACACTTTGCAATGCAGCGTTTGGGTTCGCGGTGCGCTTTGACGGGGAGTTGATGCATATTGGGAGCGAGGTCGGACTATCGCGACAGACGAGCGATGCGACCCGTACCATTTTCCCAATGAAGCCCGCGCCGAGTACGATCAGCGGACGTGCGGTGCTTGAACGTGCGCCGGTGCAAATTCCCGATGTGTCGAAGGACACGCAATACATGCGCCGCCAAGCGGCTTCTCAGAGCATGCTTTCGGTGCCGTTGATTAACGAAGGACAGGTACTTGGGGCGATCACCGTCGGGCGTCCGCAGATCGGCTTGTTTCCTGATAATTTGGTCAACCTGCTGAAGACCTTCGCCGAGCAGGCGGTGATAGCGATAGAAAACGTCCGTCTGTTCAACGAGACCCAGGAAGCATTAGAGCAGCAGACGGCGAGCAGTGAAATATTGCATGTGATTTCAGCATCGCCAACCGATGTGCAGCCGGTGTTCGACACGATCACGGCGCTTTCCATGAAACTGTGCAACGCCAAAATGGGTGCTGCCATGCGCTTCGATGGCGAATGGATCCATTTGACGTCCGTACACGGGTTGCCGCCGGAGGCCATAGCGCTAGCGCAGACTGGTTTTCCGGTAAAGCCAGGACGCACCTCGTTGAGTGGGCGAATCGTCCTCGAACGCGAGCCGGTGCAGATCGTCGATTTATCGGCCGATGCAGAATACAACATGGCCGGGGCCGCACAGGAAGTCGGCAGCTGTTTCGGTGTGCCGCTGATGCGTGAAGACCAGGTGGTTGGCACGCTCGTGATTGCACGTGAAGAGAAAGGGCCGTTTCCCGAAAAGCAGATAAATTTGCTGAAAACCTTCGCTGATCAGGCGGTGATCGCTATCGAGAACGTGCGCTTGTTCAACGAGACGCAAGAGGCATTGGAACAACAAACGGCGATAAGCGAAGTCTTACGTGTTATTACGGAGTCGCCAAGCGATGTACAACCGGTACTCGAAGCGCTCGCCGAGCGGGCCGCGGATTTATGCACGGCGGCCACGGCGTCGATCTATCTGACAATAGGCGACAAGCTGCACCATGTTACGTCGCGCGGCGACAGGGCGGACGACGCACTGGAGGCCGAGGTCATCCCGATTGACCGGACCTCGACCTCAGGACGCGCTGTGCTCGATCGTAAAACGATTCATGTCGAAGACATGCAAGCTGAAGTGGACGAATACCCGCGTGGCTACGAAATAGCACATCGTCTTGGTCATCGTACGATCGTGGTTGCGCCATTGCTGCGCGAGGGGCAACCATTCGGCACGATCGTGCTGCGCCGTATGGAAGTTCGGCCGTTTAATGATCGGGAGCTGGCGTTACTTCGCACGTTCGGCGATCAAGCGGCCATCGCGCTTGAGAACGTGCGGCTATTCAACGAAACCACTGAAGCGCTCGAGCATCAAACCGCGGCGGCGGAAGTATTACGCGTTATCAGCAGTTCCGTCTCCGATACGGCGCCGGTATTCGAAAAGATCCTCGACAGTTGTGAGCGCTTATTCGAATGCGGCGAGATCGTGGTTACACTTACGAGCGACGATGGCTTACTCCATCTCGGTTCGCTCCGTGGGGCACTCTCAGAGGAGCTGCGGGATGTGTTTCCGATTCCGCTCGAGCAGTCCCATACGGGTGTGGCCATTCGCGAGCGCCGCATTGTGCATACGCCCGATGTCGGGGACCTTGGCGAGATGACTCCGGCATACCAATGGTTTTTTGACAAAGTAGGTAACTTTTCGAATATCGTGGCGCCGATGCTATGGGAAGGCCGTGGTATCGGCTCGATCGTACTAACGCGTCACCCGCCGAGGGCGTTTACGGACAAAGAAATTGCGCTTTTGGAGACTTTTGCTGACCAGGCGGTGATCGCGATCCAAAATGCTCGCTTGTTCAACGAAACCAACGAAGCGTTGGAGCAGCAAACGGCCACCGCCGAAGTGCTGAGTGTGATCAGCAGCTCAGTGGCTGACACCGCGCCGGTGTTCGAGAAGATTCTAGACAGCTGCGAGCGTTTATTTGCTAGTGAAGAGCTTGGCATTATGCTCGCTGGTGAAGACGGGTTAGCGCATGTCGGCGCGTTTCGCGGGGTGGAATTAGAAAGATTAACAAACCTGTTTCCGCTGCCGCTCGAGCAAACGGCTTTGGCACCGGCGATACACCAACAAGGTCCTGTTCATTTTCCGAATGTTGGCAACCTTACGGAAATGCCACCGTCCTTGCGCGGCTTGTACGAGCGGGTTGGTAACTTCTCCATTGTTATTGCCCCCATGTTATGGGAGGGCCGTGTTGTAGGCTCGATATCCGTTAATCGGGCCCCGCCTAAGCCTTTTTCAGATAAAGAGATCGCGCTGTTGGTGACATTTGCCGACCAGGCGGTCATTGCGATCGAGAATGCGCGGCTATTCCACGAAATCGAGGATAAGAGCCGCCAGCTTGAGATCGCCGACCAGCACAAGTCGGAATTTCTCGCGAATATGTCGCACGAGCTTCGCACACCGCTAAACGCAATAATCGGCTTCTCTGAAGTATTGATCGAGCGGATGTTTGGCGAGCTGAACGAGAAGCAAGACGACTATCTAAAGGACATTTACAGTTCTGGCAAGCATTTACTCGCGCTGATCAATGACATTCTCGATTTGTCCAAGATCGAGGCAGGGCGGATGGATTTGGAGCTTGAGTCGTTCGACGTCGAAGCGGCGCTGGCGAATACCCTGACCTTGATCCGTGAGCGGGCACAACAACACGGCATCGCGTTGGCGTTAGACACCGGCACCGGACTCGGCGAGCTCTATGCCGACCAACGCAAGTTAAAACAGATCATGCTGAACTTGCTGTCTAATGCGGTAAAATTCACACCCGACGGTGGTAGTATCGATGTGCGCGCAAGCCAGGTCGACGGGACGCTCGAAGTCGCAGTTACTGATACTGGGATCGGCATAGCGGAAACGGATCAGGACACAATCTTCCAAGAATTTCGGCAAGTCGGTGGTGACTACACAAATAAACAAGAAGGTACGGGGCTTGGACTGGCGCTGACGAAACGCTTCGTCGAGTTGCATGGTGGCACGCTCTCGTTAACCAGCGAGCCCGGAACCGGCTCCACGTTCACCTTTACTCTCCCGGACCAATCATGAGCGCGATACTAATTGTCGAAGACAATGCGATGAACATGAAACTCGCGCGCGATATTCTTGAAGCGAACGGGCACACAGTGTTCACGGCAGACAACGGCGAAGACGGCGTCGTACAAGCAGCCGAGCACCTTCCTGACATTGTACTGATGGATATCCAGATGCCAGGCATCGATGGGGTTGAGGCGCTCAATCAGATCCGTGCGAACACTACGACTTCTAGGATTCCCGTGATCGCTTTCACTGCATCTGTCACTGCGACAGACCGCAGCCGCGTATCTGATGCCGGTTTTGATGGATTTGTCAGTAAACCGATCGATTTGAAGTCCTTCGTTGCGACGATTGAAGGCTTGTCCGTACACAAGACATGACCAACACGAACCAATCCGCAAAAATCTTGGTTGTGGACGACACACCAGCTAACGTCAAGTTACTCGTCGACGTGCTCGGCATGAACGGTTATTCAGCGACGGCTGCAACCAGCGGGGAAGATGCTTTGACGCAGATAGCGACTGATCTGCCCGATCTCGTGCTGCTCGACATCATGATGCCTGGGTTGTCCGGTTACGACGTGTGTAAGCAACTACGCGCAGATCCTGCAACGGCCTTACTGCCAGTAGTCTTGTGCACATCGCTCGATCCCCAGCGAGAGCGGATCAAGGGGATCGAAGCCGGTGCGGATGATTTCATCACCAAACCAATCAATCGTCCGGAATTGTTGGCTAGGGTGAAATCGCTGCTGCGGATTAAATCGCTGCAAGACGAGGTTAAGTCACAGGCTCACGAACTCACCGAATGGAATCATCGACTCGAAGAGCGCGTCGCCGATCAGCTAAGTCAATTGGAGCGCCTGTCGCGGTTGAAAGGATTTTTTTCGCCACCGTTGATTGAAGCCATCGTCGCTGGGGGCGGAGAGCTACTGAAAACGCATCGGCGGGAAATCAGTGTTGTATTTGTCGACCTGCGCGGCTTTACGGCGTTTACAGAAAATGCGGAGCCGGAAGAGGTAATGGAGTTACTCGGCGTCTACCACGCAAAAATGGGCGAGCTCGTGTTGGCGCACCACGGGACGCTTGAGCGATTTGCCGGTGACTCGCTGATGGTGTTTTTTAATGACCCGCTACCGGTCGAACAACCCGCGGAGGAGGCCGCCCGAATGGCGATGGAGATGCAGAAGACGTTTGGGCCGATAAGGGATTCGTGGTCAAAGCGGGGCTTCGACTTAGGCTTAGGTTGTGGTATCGCGCAAGGGTATGCGACTTTAGGTCTTATCGGGTTCGAAGGACGCCGCGACTATGCTGCGATCGGCAACGTGACTAACCTAGCCGCACGCCTATGTGGGGAGGCCGCAAGTGGTGAAGTATTGGTCGATCAAAAGATCATGGCGAGTCTTGATGGAACCGCAAAGGCGACACCAATGGCACCCCTGGCGCTGAAAGGATTCGCTCACCCGATACCGGCGTTTACACTGACGGACCTGTTGACTTAAGCCCCGCGCCGTCGACTATCCTGCACTCAGCGCAGCTCGAAGCCCTCGTAGCCTTTGGCTACAACGTCGGCGAAGATCTCACGATACTTCGGCACCCCTCCCGCATACATCAAGAACCGGCCCCGCACGTTTTCAGGATTGTTATTGCCGAAGAACCACGAATCCTGCATTTCATCCAGTAGCGTACCTTTAACTGATTCATAACACTGTTCGGTCCACGACTCCTCTGCCTCGACAGTGGTTTCAATCGTTTTATAGCCGTTTTCGCGCATGTAGCGGATGCAACCGATGACCCATTCGACATTGTTTTCGACGCAGCGGGTAATATTGCAAAACGTAGCCGGATTGTGCGGACCCATAATCGCGAAGAAATTCGGGAAGCCGGAAAACTGGATGCCGAGATTCGTCTTCGGGCCGTCCGACCACTTCTCCTGCAAACTGAGGCCATCTTCACCTTGGATGTCGATACGCAGTAATTCACCCGTGAGGCTGTGAAAGCCGGTGGCGTAAATAATAATATCAAGGTCGTGATCTTCTGGCCCCTCGGTTTGGATCCCGGTTGGGGTGATGGCGGTGATTGGCGTAGCGCGGAGGTCGACGACGTCGACGTTGTCGCGATTGAATGCCTCGTAATAGTCCTTTTCTCCTGGCGGGCGTTTCGTCCCAAATGGATGATTTTTTGGGATCAGTTTTTCCGCTTTAATCGGATCTTTCACCCGTTCGCGGATCTTCTCAGCGAGGAATTCGGATACTTCTTCCGCAAGCTCTCGGCTACTGAAGAGATCGTAGAAATTGCCTAACCACAAGGCAAACCCACCTTGCTCGTAGAGTTCCTGATACTTCGCCCAACGTTCTTCCTTGGACACATCGAAGCCGGACCGTGGGTCCATATCGTGAATGAACCCGCCGAAGGTGCGTTTGCAGGTGGCGAAAATTTCAGGCGCGCTTTGTTTGAATTTCAACTGGGTTGCTTCGTCGAGGTCGCCGTTACGCAGTGGCGTGCACCAGTTTGCCGTGCGTTGGAAGAGTTTCAGATGTCCAACTTCAGGCGCAATCGTTTGTAATATCTGGACCGCGGTCGGGCCTGAGCCAATCATGCCGACACGTTTCCCGCGAAAGTCGATCGCCTCCTTCGGCCATCGTGCGGTATGTAAAGATTGGCCCTCGAAGGATTCGACACCAGGGTAATCAGGGAATTGGTGAGCTGAAAGTAGTCCAGTCGCGGCCAGCACGAACTGTGCGCGGGCGGATTTGCCGTTCTCGGTTTGGACTTCCCACAGCTCCTCGTCTTTATCGTATTTGACGCTGCGTACCCGTGCATTAAATTCTATGTCGCGGCGCAAATCGAATTTGTCCGCGACACGGTTGAGATAACGCTCGATTTCCGGCTGACCGGCGAAATGCTCGCTCCAATCCCATTCGTCCAAGAGCTCCTTGGAGAAGGAGTACTGGTAGGAATAGCTCTCGGAGTCAAAGCGGGCGCCCGGATAGCGGTTCCAGTACCAAGTCCCACCGACACCGGTGCCGGCTTCGAAAACGTGGGCTGAGAGGCCGAGCTCATGAAGTTGCTGGAGTGCGTAGAGGCCGGAAACGCCTGCACCGATAATGATTGCGTCAAATTTTTGGGTCACTTTGGTAGCTCTTCGTGGAAATATCGGCCTGGTAAGATATCACGTTCGAGCGCTGGGTCCGAGTGTGATAGTGGTACCGGTACCGACATCATGCCGGGCTACAGGGATGTAGGAAATGCAAAGGGATTGGAGGAACAACCCTTGCCCCGTTATTCAATGAAATAAGCCGCCTTCGGTGAACATTTGTCTGTTGGACCCCGGAGCTAGAACCGTTCCCGCGGTTCTGTCGCACTTCCGCCATCCATGGCGGTCGCAAGTCCGGGGTGACAGCCTTTTGGTCCGGGGCGGCGGCCTTGTGGTTCGGCGTGACGGTCTCCTAGTCCGGGATAGCGTGACAGTTCTCGGGGTGGCATTTTTGCGATCTGGGATGGCATTTCTGATGTGTGAAGTTGCGAGTCTACTATCCGCAATCACCTCCGGTGACGTTGCGCCTGCGACACGCCATCGCGTAGGCTTGATCATCACCTCGGCACGTCATTGATGCATAAGCACGCGGAGTTCAGACCATGATAGATGTTTACTATTGGCCAACGCCGAATGGTTGGAAAGTCACCATTATGTTGGAAGAGTGCGGGATGGATTACACCATCGTGCCGGTCGACATCGGCGGTGGGGACCAATTCAAGCCCGAGTTTCTGCGTCTCAGCCCAAACAACCGTATGCCGGCAATTGTCGACCACAAGCCGTTCGGTGGCGGTGATCCGATAAAGATGTTCGAGTCTGGCGCGATTCTGGAATATCTGGCGGAAAAGTCGGGCCAGTTCTTGCCGAATAAGCCGGCGGACAAATACAAGGTCTTGCAATGGTTACATTGGCAGATGGGTAATCTCGGACCGATGATGGGTAACGCCAATCATTTCAAAAATTACGCCAAAGACATTGCCGACGATCCTAAACAGCTGGTCTACGGTACGAAACGTTTCGTCGGTGAGGTCGATCGCTTATGTGGGGTAATGGATGCGCATTTGTCGGCTAACCAATATTTTGCCGGCGCAAACTATAGTATTGCCGACATGATCATTTGGTCTTGGGCATGCCTGTTGGAGCGGCTAATTGATGAGAACGCATGGACAACGTACCCGCAGCTAAAGCGCTGGGTCGATGAAGTTGGCGAACGACCCGCGGTGCAGCGCGGTCGCGCGGCGGGCAAGGAGCTTGCCGAACAAGAACGCACTGAGGAACAAGAAAAGGCTAGACGCGACCTTTTATTCAATCAAACCAACGATAAGGTCAGGGCAGCGCGGGAAGCCGCAGCTAAACATACAAACTAACGACATAGAACTCGGGAATTAACCATGGCATGGGCTTATTTGTTTGCGGCTGGATTACTTGAATGTGTCTGGCCTATCGCATTGAAGGAATCGGCTGGGTTTACGAAGTTCACGCCGTCGATGGTCACTGTGGTCGTTGGCGCGCTTAGCCTACTGCTCTTGTCATTTGCTATGCGGCAAATACCAATTGGTACGGCCTACGCCGCGTGGACCGGGATCGGCGCGACGGGGGTGGCAGTGATCGGTATCGTGCACTACGGTGATGCGACAACCGTTGCGCGCCTGTTATGTATTTCCCTGATTGTCGCCGGCGTGATTGGTCTGCGTATTTTTGGCTCGGAATAATATTGTGCTTGGGTACGCGCGCGAATTTCATTGCGTTCATGAATGACTGGTGACGGTTTATGTCGCTTGAAAGTGTCTCTCGCGCTGCTTTGTTTTAGGACTTCAATTGGTTTAAGCGCGGCGAGTAGCTGAGAAACTCCCATCGGATCGGCACTGCTTTTGCGACCCGTCGGCCGTTTAGCAAGGTAAAGCGCACGAGTCGTTGTGCCCCGGGGATGGCGTCGACATCCGGGCCGTCCCAAACAATTTCGGCATGCCCGGTTAAAAAAAGTAAATCGCCGCTTTGAAAATCAACAAAGGTTAATCCGGCGTGTGGGCTCAGCAGTAAGTTTCCGAACGTATTGAAGTGATTATTTCCGGGATAGTCAGGAAACTGCAGCGTATTGGTGCCCAGTAGCTGGACGAATCCAGGTTCGCCGCCTCGATGTGAGACATCCGCACCATTGCTTGGCAAATCACCATCTTCGGCGTGATGAGAGGCGATATAGAAATTGTCCGACGCTGCGATAAGCGCCTGGGCGTCGCTATCTAATACCGTGAATTCGTCGCATTCCCGTGGCTCGCCAATGCTATGGATACCATCGAGGAGCGTGAACTCACGGGCTTGAATATATTGTGGACAATTTCCAAACGTCTGCGTGACATGCATCGATAACCGGCTAGCGTCTGCAGACGCCAGCCGCGCGCTTAGTCGGTTGCGCCGACGAGTCTCGTACTCGATACCGAGTAAACCAACCGCAGCGCCTGGCGTCAGTTGCCCGCTCAAGGGATCGCCGTCCACCATCCGCGTTCGGATCTCTAATGATTTCGGATCTGGTGATTGTATAAAGCCGGGCTGCCCTATCTGCATAGATGCCCATGGTTGTCCGGCGCGATCGAGTGCGCCCAAAAATACATAAGGTAACTGCGCGTAGAACTCACGATGTTGATCCGGTAAGTGGTCCCGGATTGCATGTTGCCCGATTTTCTCTGAGCGCTCCCGAGTGCCTAATCGGCGTTGGATTTCCTGCTCGCCGGGGTGAAACGGAGAGTCCTTGTAGGTTGATGTCATTGCTCGACTCCCTCATTTGCTCCACCTAGCCTGAGGCAGGTATCCGCAAATGAGTGGTTTCGATAAAACCTCATTTCGGGATCAATATCCGGCCGACCAGTCGATCAGGTTCTCCAGCGGGTCGTCATCTAGGTATCTACGTAGGTTAGCGCAAAATAACTCGATTGCACGCAATCTACTGTGATCTGTGCGATACGAAATATGGGGAGTGATGAGTATCTTTGGATGTCGCCATAGGCGCTCAGGCGGTGGCGATTCGAATTCACCAACATAGACATCCAAAACGGCGCCGCCCAGGTGCCCCGAATCGAGCGCTGCGATTAAGGCCGTCTCGTCGATGATCTCTCCACGTGCGACGTTAACAACGATTGTGCCGGCTTTCATCGCTGCGAATGCTTGCGCATCAAGTAAGTTGGTTGTCGCCTCTGTCCATTGACAGCTCACCGCAACATAATCGCTCTCACTTAATAATTCATGCAGGCTACTCGGTTCCGCAATCGTGTCGAAATCCGGATCATCATCGGTCGTTGGCGTAGCGCGTGTTGCAACAACGCGCATTCCGAGTGCCCGACCGAGACGAGAGATTTCGCGTCCGATCCCACCGGCACCGACCACGCATAGTGTTTTCTGCTCAACTGCCCGAACGGCATAGCGTTGGTGTTGGAACTCGGCGCGTTCGCGATCTGCAAACGCCTGGTCGAAGCCTTTGGCAAAATTCATAATGCCGGCCAGTGCGTATTCTGCAATCGCGGTCGTTTCACCGTATCCGCGCGAAGTCGTCACCGCCACATCCGAGCCCCAGAGGTCGCCGCTACGAAGGTTGCTTGCGCCTGCCGGCGTCTGATGCACCCATTTCAAGTGCGGGGCCCGCGCGCGTAAATCGAGCGGGATCGGGAAGCCTCCGATGATGATCTCGGCGGACGCGAGCATGCGATCTCGATCCGCTCGCGTGCCACGCCCGGTCCCACGAACATAACGGTTAATCGTCTCGGCGGGCCATGAGTCGGCGAACTCACCTTCAAACCATCCGCCGGCCTCGACGAGATCCACTGAAGGATCAACGGCGCGGATCGCACTTACACCGTTTGGCGCCAACTTAATCAAACTAACTATCGTTGTCATCGGGTTGCCGTATCGATTCGGGGTGAAGCGGGGACGGACGATGCCGGGCTAAGCGTCAATCCTAACAGTGGCGGTTCCGGGAGTGACGACATCTCCGGCTTCATTGCGGATAAAGATGTCGAGCGTCGCGGTATCACCTTTTATCGAGGTGACGGTACCGCCGGATGTGAGTGTTTCACCCAACATTGAGGCACGCCGATTCGAATATTCAAACTCGATGAGCTGCCCATCGTCGCCGAGCCAGTTGACGACGACCTGCGTGAGCCAATCGCCCTGCAGCGGCCCATCGATTACGACACCGGGATGTTTTTCTACCTCTGTTGTATAGCGCTCATCGTAGTGGATGCGGTGCGGATTCCAGATGGCGGCGTTATACAGAAATAAGGACACGTTTGTCGGATGATGATCCCGCTCCGGCAACTTGTCGCCGACTTTAAGGTTTTTGAGGTTTGGCATCGTGTCGCTACCGGATGATCCGACTTTGGGTTTGTTGCATGACCAGCGCATCGTTTGCGTTCGTGACGCTGACGTCGTAGACGATAAAGATTAGCGCGCCGCTCGAGCCTTGCTTGTCGTAGATATCGGTAATGCTTCGCCTGATCAGCAGCACGTCGCCGGGGACGATCGGCAATAAATGTCGTTGTTTTACTCCGCCGGCCATGACCCGTTTGAGCGGCAAGTCCGGTAGCAGCGGATCCCGGCGCAGGCCATCCGGGCCGAGCTCATCGATTGGTGTTAGCGCCCGGTCAGTGCCAAACAGGAACATCGGCGGCGCCTCATCGCCACGTAAATATTTTTCGTTTAGTTGTTCCGTTGCAAGCGAATATTTAACGATGTCCCGGCGTGAGACCTCCAAGCGGATCGGCTCGTCTGCGCGCCCAATCCATGAACGGATCTCATCGGTTATTAATTTGCCCATTGGAATCTAAGACTCCAGGCGCAGGCACGGCAGGCTCAGCGATGCGTCAACATCTGCATAGTCGACGATCACCCTTAGGCCTAGAGCGAGTGCGGTCTCGTCGCTACCGACTAGCGGCGCCTGCAGGCGGACGCCGGATTCTAGATCAGCAGTCACGGTAACGTAAGGGACCTCACGCTTGAAGCTATGATGGAAGGGGTGATGGCTAGTGGCCCAACTGTGCACCGTGCCGCGGCCGTCTATCTCCTGCCAGGTGTAATCCATGGCGTAACAGGCATCACACATGGGACGTGGATAGTGGCGCAATTTGTTGCAGTTTGCGCAACGCTGCACCAGTAGCCGGTGCTCGCGAAGTCCATCCCAATACGGTTGGTTCTCGGTCGACGGTTGCGGCCGAGGTTTCTCCGGCAGTTGATCGTAGCTGTCCGTCATCGGTGCATGATCGCGATCGAGCCGTCGCCCAGATCACCGAATCCTGTAACGAGACCAATCTCGGCGCCGTCAACCTGACGCTCGCCGCAGTCTCCGCGAAGTTGGCGCACCAACTCGACGATATGATTCATACCGGCGATATGTGCCTCGGATAGTAGGCCGCCATGCGTATTGATGGGTAGCTCACCGCCTGGCCGAATACGTCCGTTGGCAATGAATTCGCCGCCTTCCCCTTTTGCGCAGAAACCCATGTCCTCGAGTTGGCATAGCACGACAAAGGTAAAGCAGTCATAGATCTCCGCCACATCGATATCGGCGTGGGTGACGTCCGCCATTGCGAAAGCGATTGGCGCGGCAGATGCGATACCGAATCGGGTTAGATCCGGTCGCTGCGTGATGGCGCTCGGCGATTCAGGGTGACCTTCGGCGACGCCACCAATCAATATCGGCCGATGACGTAAATCTTTTGCGCGTTCTGCACTCGTGACCACCACAGCAGCCGCGCCCGCGCTTTCCAGACTGCAGTCGAACAGGCGAAACGGATCGGCGATCATGCGTGAGTTCTGGTGGTCTGCCAGCGTCATCGGTTTGCGCATCATAGCGCGTTCATTCAGTACGGCGTTTTGTCGACAAGTAACCGCGATCTCACCGAATTGTTCATAAGTTGTGCCGTAGAGTTCCATATGGCGCCGGGCCATGTGTGCATAGAACTGCGCCGGTGCATTCGTACCGAGCGGCATTTCGAACTCGGATACGAGCCGCATTTGCGGCATCTCGGCCAAGCGACTGGTGATGCGGCCGCCGGAAATGCTACCGCGCCCGAGTGCCACCAGTACGTGATTGGCGACCCCAGTTGCGACCGCCATCGCCGCGCTTTGTAGCGCCGCGACGGGACTCGCGCCGCCCATGGGCGTTAGCGCAGAATATCGGAGATCGGGCAGACCGAAGTTGGTGATGAAATCTTCAGCGACGATGCCGCCGGCGGCGTACGGGATAACGCCATCGATTTCTTTCGGGTCGAGCCCTGCATCAACGATCGCGTTGAGCGAGGCTTCCAAGGTCAAGGCGAGTTGACTTTTTTCGCTGTCGCGCGCGTAACGCGTCTCTCCAACGCCAGTGACAGCGGCCTTATCACGTAGATTGAACATGGCCTAAGCTTACGATAGTGGAGCGTCAAAGGTAAACGACTAACGATCCAACGTCGATGATTTGCAAGCTCGTGCTAGGCTTCTCGCGTCCATTCGTTGGGCGCCGCTTGCGCACCTTTCGGCAGGTCGTTGGTATCGAGCCGGGGCAGTGCGAGAGGGTTGTCGGTCTTCATGTCGGCGATAGCGACTCGCGTGGTCAGCCCCGCAACGCAATAACGGAATGAAACCAAGGATCCCATGGATTTCGTCGCTGGCGATCTCGAGACCGACGATAAAATTGTAGTGGCCGCCGTGTTGATCCCGATGCTGCCAATTCAACATCGCTCTTGATTGGACAAAAATATGATCTTTTCGCCAATGCGCGTCGATAAACGCCCGTAAGCGTTCGGCCTCACCCAGCGTGGCGAGTCGGATCTCGTGCACTAAACTGGCGCTAAACCCAACCGTGAAAGTTGGGTTTTCGTGGTCAGAGAAGAATCGAAGTCGATCGCGCTAGATCCATTCCTCTTTCGTGTGGAGTCGGGTCAGATGGATCTTACTTATCTTCCATCCATCAGCCTCTTTTACATATTCCTCGTGGTAGTGCCCCCACCCTTCGAAGATGCATGTTGGCAATCGAACCTGGTCATACATCGACCAGATCCCGGTCGCGGTGGTTGCGCTGGTGAGTTCAAGTTCCGGCATGTAACCCTGATGGATCGATTGTGCACCGGTCATCAAACCGCGCACGCCGGCGACCAAGGCGGCACAGCCTTCTATAGCGATTTCTGTTGAAGCATCCTTAGCGGGCCGCGGCGCACCTTCGTACACGGCGGTGATGTCGTTGGTAAAACAGGTATGCCAATCGTCAAATTGCTGCGTATCCATGAGCCGAAAATAACGTGATTTTAGTTGCCGAATGGCTTCGAATTCGTTGTGTTCATCGAGCGTCATGATTATGTCCCCTTGGGTTATTGGACTGGACATTATATCCACCGTCTCAAACGGCAGGCGACTTCACACAAATGCGCCCGTAGCCATTGCGCCGTCCGTGCGGGAAATTTTGCTGGTCGGCGTTCCCTGTCCGGTGGGACGCTAGTAATGTATTACTGCTTGAGAACGCTTAAAGCGACGCAAAACGCCTGGCATCGGGTACCATAGCCGCCCCAAGCACCCGAGCCACCTTATCCTTTTGTCGTGTCAACCGCTTCACCACTCAATGAAATTCCCGGTGCTCGTCCAAGCCGTTTACTTCTGATCAACTTGCTCTGCTCGATCGGATTCGGATTGGTTGCCATGACGATTTGTCTGCCGTCGATGCCCAGCTGGAGCGAGGTATTCAGCACCAGTCAGGCCAATGTGCAGCTGAGCTTTAGCAGTTTCGTCGTTGCCTTTGGCTTAACCCAAGTTATCTATGGTCCGTTATCTGATCGCTACGGGCGGCGGCGCTTACTGGTCTTCGGATTTGCCCTAGCAGGTGTTGGTTCGATCGTTGCCGCAATGGCGCCCAGTTTGGCGGCTCTAACCTTTGCGCGGTTTGTCCAGGGTGCTGGCGCGGGGGCAGGCATGGTACTCGGGCGGGCGCTGGTGCAGGATTTTTTTAGTGGTTCCGATCGCGCGCGAGTCATGGCCTATGTCGGCATGGCGATGGGAGTGTGCGCACCGCTTGCCACGGTTATTGGCGGGCAAGTTCATGTGCAATTGGGTTGGCGCGCGAATTTTTGGTTGATTGGCGGGCTCGCTACCGTGCTGATGCTGACAACGTGGTTTGGATTGCCAACTGATGCGCGTGCGCGTGCGACCGAATCTCATTGGTTACGCGAAATGCTCAGCATCTATCGGCGGCTCGCTCAGGTGCCGGCGTTTATAGCGTTTACTGGGGTGGTTGCGATGAGCACCGGTCCGTTCTATGTCTTTCTGGCTGGAACGCCTATTGTCCTTGCCAACTACGGCGTTGGACCCAGCGAAGTGGGATTCTTCATCATGGTGATGCCTTTGTCCTATATCGCGGGCAATTTTCTTACTAGCCGCCTGCTTAAGCGATTTGGTGAAACCGAATTGATGTTCATCGGCCAGTGTCTTGGCCTGTTTAGCGTTTGCCTGGTTTTGGGATTGGCACTCAGTGGGGTGCATTCGCCATTTGCCGTGGCCGGGCCCATGATGTTGTTGGGACTAGGGCAAGGATTATTGATGCCAACCGCACTCGCCGGCACCGTTAGTGTGGTGCCGGTGTTAGCCGGCTCGGCGGCGGGTATTGCCGGTCTCTCGCAACAAATGTTTGGCGCATTCGGCGGCTACGCGATTGGTTTGTTTGATAATAATACGGCGGTTGAAATGGCGCTGTTTATGATCGCCTTCATCCTCGTGGCGTTCGCCAGCCAGATTTGGCTGCGGCGTATACAGTCTACACCTGGTAGTGCTGGCGATTGATCACAACTTCATATCCGCGACCATACGACGCGCCGCTGTTGATCAACCACGCTTATTCTAGTTTCACGAATGTCTGAATCGCGCGGGAACGCGCCAGCACCCGAACCAACGGAAGGCCTTGCCGGATTGTTTTGGCCTGTCAGTGCAATGTTTGGAACTCAGGCGGTTACAGTAATCGTGTTCCTTACGGTGCCTGTGATGGCGACAGAGATTGCACCAGCATTTGGCGCTGAAGCGAAAGACATCGGCGTATTCATGTCGATTGTCTTTGCGTTCGCAATGATGTTATCCGCCGCAAGCGGCAGCTTGATCCGTCGCTGGGGTGCTATTCGATCGATCCAAATCGGTATGAGTTTCTCTGCCATTTGCCTGCTGCTCGTACTCAGTGCGTCATTACCCTTATTGTTCCTGGCGGCCGCACTCGTTGGCATCGGTTATGGTCCCAATACACCCTCTGGGGCCCACGTGCTTGCGCGGGTGACGCCGCCGCGGGCGCGTGCATTCGTGTTCTCGCTGAAACAAAGCGGCGCGCCGCTTGGCGGTCTGATTGCTGGATTGCTGATCCCTGCGATGGTGGTCGCGGTCGGCTGGCAGGGCGCAATCGGGGTCTCAGTTGCCATCGCGCTGATTGCCGTTATCGCGCTGCAACCACTTCGATCGACATTGGATGATGACCGCGATCCATTTGCCCCGATTGGCTTTGCCTCACCGTGGGATGCATTACGTAAGTTGCTGACAAATGTCCCGCTACGTCGTTTGACCGTGGTCGCCTTTTGTCTCGCATCGATTCAGGCGATCGTGATGACCTTTCTCATGATCATCCTGGTACAAGAAGTGGGACTGGGGTTTCAGCTCGCCGGCGCCGTATTCGCCGCGTCGCAGGCGGCCGGGGTGGTGCTGCGGATCATCATGGGTTGGTTTGCCGATCGAGCACTCGGCGCAAAACCGGCGCTGGTTGCATTAGGCATTGGTAGCTCTGCGGCCTTCGTTATGCTGACTCAACTCGGTCCCGGATCATCGGTGGCGCTTGCGGCTGCTTTGTCCATCGCGGTCGGCGCCATGAGTTTCGGTTGGAATGGTGTATTCCTCGCCGAGGTGGTTCACCTAGCCGGACCTGATGACGTCGGCACAGCGACCGGCGGTTCGCTATTTTTCATCTACGCCGGGGTCGTGTTGGGCCCGATCGTGATGTCCGGATTAGTCACCTTAAGCGGTGGCTTTAGCTTGCCGATAGTCGGCGTCGCAATCGTAACGACCTTGGCGAGCTTAAACCTTCTGCGCCCGCACGCGCATTCGGCTACATCCCGCAACGACTAGAACGGCCGATTTCGTGATGCACCGAATCAATCGCGGCTAGCGGAAGGCCGGAATGATCTTCTCGGCAAAATCGCGAAAAGCGTCACTGGCGTAATCCATCGCCGGCATAATGTTGACCTCCTTGATGCCGGCGCTCTCGACGGTGCGAACTTGATCGATAATATCCTCTGCAGAGCCGACCATGCAGATCGCACTGATCGCCTCTGGGGTGACGAAAGTCCGCTCTTCCGGGACCATGTAGATCGCATGGCCGTTATGGACTTGGCGAAAACGCTTTTCTTCCGGCAGACTGAAATTATCGACTCTTGCGAGGTATTCGTCCCGCTTGTTGAGGAAGTGGGGCGGGATTAATTCATCTTTGCGACCGGCTTTATTCCAGATTTCGTAGAAGAAATGAAGCTCCGTTGTGACCCAGCTCCCGACTTCGTTGATGACTCTTTCGCTGGTCAAATCTTCGCCTGGTCGCAGCACCGAAGTAGAAGAAAAAAGCGTCGTGTGGAAACCGTCGTCTAAGACGCGCCCATTATTATTCGCGCCAAGGTCTATTTGCTCCCGCGCGTTACCAAGCTGCACAGGATCGCGACCGATTGTCGTCCAACCGTCACCATAGGCGCCGGCTGCTTGGCACGCCTTTGGTCCGTTACCCGCAACATAAATCGGTATGCGATTATCGAGGTTGACGAAATTTCGGTCGCGATGGAGGAACTCGATCTCGCGCGTGTTGCCGTGGTAGGTATAGTCGACCGCCTCGCCGTCCAGCAGCGCGCGGACCACGCGTAAATATTCGCGAAACTCACTCACTGGCATTGGATCTTGGCCCATGACACGCATTGCCGTATGACCTGTGCCAAGTCCAAGAAACGCGCGACCCGGCGCCAATTGGTTGATACTGCCGATCGAATGCGCGGTGACCGGTGCAATCCGGGTACCCGCGATCGAGACACCGGTGCCGATCTTAATTTTCGTCGTGTTGACCGCGGCAAGCGCGAGGATGGCGTAGCAGTCCGACCAGATCATTTGTGAATCCGGCACCCATGCGCGGTCGTAGCCCAATTCTTCTGCGAACTTAATTTGGTCCCAGCGTTCGATGTGCGGTGCGATCGTGATCCCGAATTCCATCAAATATCTCCAGCTTGGGCTAGTTGTTGTGCACGATTCGCCTAGCGCTTGGGGCCGGCGATCTAATCGTTTATCGTTGTCACATATTATCGCAACTGGAGACAGGAATGGCTGCCACGGCACCAATTATGAGTAATGACCTCAAGAGAGTGTGGGAACCACTAAAGATTGGCAATGTAGAGTTGCGCAATCGGATCCTGCAGCCGGCGCATAGTTCTCAGCATGGTGACCCACGAGACCATGTGTTTTCCGACCGTCAAATTGCTTACTTCCGCGAGCGCGCGAAGGGTGGGGTTGCGCTTAGCGTCACCGAAACCGTGGCGGCAGCGCGCAGCGCCCTGGGCTCGTTTTTCCACGTTGTCGATGTGTATAACGAAGCTTGTATCCCATCGATGGAACGCATGGGCGAGGCCGTACATGAGCATGGTGGGCGCATTATGGTCCAACTGGCCTCGATGGGCGTACACGATAAAGGTCGGATGTTCATCGACCGGCCGAAGCCGATTTGGGGCGCCTCGCGAATTCCGTCACTCATGCATAACGAGATGCCGCAGGTCATGGGCCCCACGGAGTTTAAAGAATTAGCACACGACTTCGGCGTCTCGGCCGCGAACGTTAAGCGTGGCGGTCTCGATGGCGTTGAGTTGCATGGCGCCCATAGCTACGGACTCGCGCAATTTTTGAGTCCGACCTATAACAAGCGTACCGATGCCTATGGTGGAACACCGGCGAAGCGGTGTCGTTTGATGATCGACTGCGCGGAGCAGGTGCGGGCACAAGTAGGCCCGGATTTCGTCGTCGGCGTGCGCCTGTCCTGGGACGAGTTTATGGGCCCCGAAGGTGGCGTCACGCCGGAGCAGTCGGAAGAGCAGATCGCGGTGCTGGCAGACACAGGTCTGTTCGATTACTTCAGCATCTCCGCCGGCGGCTATCACACGATCCACCTGGCCTTGCCGGGGATGGAGGACGAATCGCCTGAAGGTTGGTTGGCGCCGTTTAGTAAACGCGCGAAAGAGATCGTTGGCGATCGCGCTAAGGTTTTCGTGGTCGGTAAGATCCGCGATCTACATACGGCCGAGACGATCCTTGAGGACGACGCGGCGGATATGGTTGCGCTGGCTCGCCAACTCCTAACGGATCCGTTCACAGTCAAGAAAACTCAAGAAGGGCGCGAAGATGAAATCATTCGTTGCAACCGTTGCAACGAATGCGCCGGCCGCTTGTGGGAACATCGGGAGCTGGTATGCGCCTTGAATCCGGTCAGCGGGCGTGAATCCTATTGGGGTGACGGATCGCTAAAGAAGGTTTCCGCTAAAAAGAAAAAAAAGGTCTTAGTCGTTGGTGGTGGACCGGCGGGGATGAAGGTTGCCGCCATCGCAGCAAAGCGCGGACACGCAGTAACCTTGATGGAGCAGCGCGAGCAACTCGGTGGTCATCTACGTTTGTATGAACGGCTGCCGGGGATGGGCTCGTGGGGGATCGCGATCGACAATCTGAATCGAGAAATTGCGCATGCAGGCGTCGAAGTGGTCTTGAATTCAACGATGGACTTGGATGGCTTACGCGACTTCGGCGCTGATGAAACTGTCATCGCAACCGGCGCGTCCTACGAGGACACGGGCTTAAGCCTCTATCGGCCAGAGCGCGAATCGATCCCTGGAAGCGACCTGGCGCACGTTGTAGATGTGGGCACGGCCGCGCAACGCGTTCTCGACGATCCGCTGGCCTTGGGTAAGAATATATTGATCGTCGATGAAACAGGGGCCCACCTGCCGTTTGCGGTTGCCGAAATCGCAGCGAAGGCGGGGGTCCAGGTTGAGGTCGTGAGTCCACGCCTGTATGCCGGCGAGCGCATTTACCGCAACCTCGACATCCTCTACATCTTTCCCCGCCTAAAGCAGCTTGGTGTACGTATCATCAACCAGCATTTTGTCGATTCGATTCGCGCCAACGAGGTCGATGTCTACGATATTTGGGCGGGTCCCGCTACAGCGGAGACTCGAAGTGGTGTCGATAGCGTAGTGATGTCTATCCTGCGCGTACCGAATGATGCGTTATTTAACGCCGCTGAAGCAGCGCTCGACAACGTCACCCGCATCGGTGATGCCGCGGCACCGCGCGACGCGACGGCAGTTATCTATGACGGAGAGGAACTCGGCCGCCGCCTCTAATCGTGTTAGAGCGAGGGGTTGTCGATTGGAAGCCCTAATCGAACCCTCCCGTAGGAGGCGCCGTTGACATCCCAGTTATGGGTGAAGTGGCGAGTGGCGGCCGACATGTCGCGGTAACAGCGCGCTATCGGATTGCTTTCGTAGACACCGCGGCCCATCGCCGCGTCCCAAATAGCATTCGCACTGCGCCATGCTTGTAGGCCGACGAAGTTCGCCTGCGCGCGATACTGAGTCCGCTGTTCATCACTCGGCGACGTGCCGTCGGCAGCATGCGACATAATTTCGTCACAAGTCGTACGCGCGATGGCGCGTGCCGTGGCAAGACATACCGCCGCCTCGGCAACCTTTAGATGTT
This sequence comes from Gammaproteobacteria bacterium, assembly GCA_021773835.1. Classification (GTDB taxonomy): domain Bacteria; phylum Pseudomonadota; class Gammaproteobacteria; genus UBA11873. Next base: position 54,647 of record JAJFJQ010000059.1, on the reverse strand, counting down.
GCGGCACCTCGTTGCGGGTAACCTTGCCCGACATCAACGCCTTGTGGCCGGCGATGAACTCTTCGTAATGGGCGAGCATGCCGGTGGCGATGCCGAGCGTCGCGCTGGTGATATAGATGCCGAATTGCATATAGCTTGGCAGCTGATACATCGGTGCCGTGTTTACCCGGTTGCCTGGGGTTGGCCCGCCTTTCAGGTGGTCAATGGGTAAGGTCATGTGTTCGGGGATAAAGACGTCCTCAACGGTTATGTCATGACTACCGGAGCCCTTTAGCCCCATTGCATACCAGGTGTCTAGGATTTCGAAGGTGCCGTGTTGCATCATGAAATAACGCTCTTCGTCGTCACCATGCGGGTTCTCGACCATGCCCGATAAGATGCACCAATCACAGCCATCGACCCCACTGACAAAGGGCCATCGTCCGCTTAAGCGATAGCCGCCTTCGACTTTGCGCGCCTTGCCACACAACGGGATCAAGATACCGGCCAATAGGCTTTCCGGTTTTACGCCCCAGATCTCGTCCTGCGCCTCGACGGGCCACTGCGCGAGCATGAAATTGTGGCCGATGTATTGCGCGAGACACCAAGCGGTTGAACCGCAAGCGCTGCCGACGTGGGTCAAGATCTCTACCGCACCGAATAAGTGGCCTTCGCAGCCGCCGTAGCGCGATGGCTGCAGCAGGCGAGCGATACCGGCGTCGGCAATTGCTTGTTTGTTGGCCGGCAGGATCCGTCGTTGTTCCTGCGTCTCCTCGGCACGCTCGCTGAGCACTGGCACGAGATTGCGGGCGCGTTCGACTAATTCGTCATAACTGCCAACGGGTGCTATTTGCACCTCACTAGGCATCGTTGCGGGATTCGAAGCGGATGACATGCACGTCTCCTGGCGAAATGTAATTGGCGCTCAGCACTGCGTTTCTAAATCATTATCCACTATGCCACGCTCGATAAGTCGGTTACGCCGGATTGAAGCACAGATGGATACGAGGTGCTATCTTTACGCCCACCATATGTTATTCCCCGTTTCGCGTGCTGACGAGCGCGCACCAGCGTTACTGGAGGTAGGTCATGGCCACAAGAAGCAATCCTGATGTCGGTTATTTAGAGAATGATGTATTTGAGACGTTTGCATTTACCCAGACGATAAGGACGGGTAATAACATCTATCTGTCTGGGATAGCGCCGCTACGAGGTGGGAACGACAATATCGAACTAATGGGGGCGGGCGATATTAAGGCCCAGGTGTCATTTTGTTTGGGCGTGCTGGAGCGCTGCTTGGCAGCGGAGGGTGCGAGTTTGGAAAATTGGATCATGCATACCGTCTACACCACCGACATGAGCGAGCTCTACAAGGCCGCGGAAGTATTTGCAGACGTGTTAGGTAAACATCCACCGACCAGTACCTGGGTAGAAATAAAGGGGCTATTCGTCCCCGGACAAATGGTCGAGATCACCGGTATGGCGGTGATCGACTAGCAATCGCGGATCAGATTTCATCGATTCGAATTTTGTCAAAATTTAGAAAACAGGCCGGTCACTGATGCTCGATCAAGCACGCGCCGAACTCGCACCCACCGGTGTTCTTCGTGCCGGCATCAATATGTCCAATTTCTTGCTGGTAACCGGCAGCACTCCCGACGGCGATCCGATCGGTGTTTCGCCGGATCTCGCCCGTGCGGTTGCCGATCGATTGGGCGTCCGTTTGGTTCTCGTACCATTTAAAAATCCTGGAGCGCTGGCAGACGCCGCAGAAGATGACGTTTGGGATATCGGTAACATTGGTGCTGTGGCCGAGCGCGCAAAGACCATCACCTTCACCGATGCTTATGCTGAGATCGAAGCTACATATCTAGTACCGCAGGGATCGGCCTTGCAGCATATTGATGACGTTGATCGAAACGGTGTGCGCGTCGCGTTATATGAACGTAGCGCTTATGGTCTTTGGTTGAAGGACAACATACGACATGCGCAGCTGGTCATGACCGATGGTCTTGATGCGTCCTTCAATCTCTTTGTTGAACAAAAGCTCGATGCGCTCGCGGGTCTACGCCCGCGCTTGATTGACGATGTAGTGAAGCTGCCGGGCGCGCGTATTCTCGATGGAAAGTTCACCGCCGTACAGCAAGCCATCGGTACCAAGCCCGATCGCGTAGCGGGCGCCGCCTTTCTTCAGGCGTTTGTAGAAGAAGCGAAAACAAATGGCTTTATTGCCGAACTCATCGAAAGGCATGACGTGACCGGTAGGCTGACGGTGGCGCCGCCGGCATGACATCGGTTTACGGGACTGGTGGAATTACGGCGTGCGGCGCGTATCTAGGTCGGTTACTCAAATAGAATCCGCGACCGCAGTAACTTGGAGTAATTCATCCAGCGCCCGCGCCGCGCGCTCGCAGTCGTCTAAGGTGGTCATGACGCGCATGCGCAATCCGAGCGATGCACGTTCGCCGCCCATATGGGCGAGAACTGCTTGAGTTAGCGGGCTGCAGGATTCAGTCATTCGTGCTTCAGCATCGACCACGCTTGGGTCGGCATTCTCAAGGACTTCTAGTAAGGGATAATGGTCCAGCATCGCGTTCGCGACGCGACTTTGGTAAAGAAATACGCGTTCCGCCCGGGGTATATCTTCCGCGTGTCGGTCCGCGTCGATAAGTGGTGGGTTCTGCGTGTCGCTTATCGATGCGCAACCAGTAGTGAGCAACCCGATCAAGATCGATGGGATAAGCCACTTTGATGTGAAAACAAATTCGGTGATGTTATTCATGACAACGCGCTTCTGATATTTGACCGCTATGGAATTGAAAAGTGCCCATCCGTAGGGCCTGTGATAAGACCATATGGGGATAGGTTCGAAATCTGCGTGAGGTATCTCACACTCAAGGTTAAACGAGGTTAAAACTCGGTAAGATTTGTTAACAATCGATGCGTGGGCGAATGCGTTGATGGTGACAATGCCGGCTTTTACTCGTTCCCGGTCGACGAACGTGGACCTCACAGTGGTAACATCTGATGTACAGCGATGATGCCTGCGGCGGCAGTAAAGCAGGCGACGGAGATCGCCGCTTTCAAAACGTGCCGCGACCACGGCAACGGCAGGAATGTTCGCAAAATGGAATGTCGATCTGACACGGAGACACTACAGTGGAAAAATTCAACTTTGCCTGCGTCAGCGGAGACACTAGCGATGCTATTGTCGACGATCTGATCGATAAGCTCGGTGTGATACCAGACGACGCCAACCTCGGTTTTGTCTACGCCACTGATGTAAGTGCGCCGTTGTTGAACGACATATTGAGTCGGCTCAAAAATTCAACCGGAATCGAGCATTGGACCGGTACGATCGGCATGGGAATGAGCGTAATGGGGGAGGAGTTCTACGATCGTGCTGCGGTTGCCGTGATGCTCGGGCGCTTCGTGGATAGCGCTTTTAGAATGATCGATCCGCAAGCCATCGATGTCTCTGGGTTTGTTGATGCGAACGGCGACTGGCTCGACGAGAACGACCATCATTTCGGCGTCATCCATGCGGATCCGAGTAATGGACGTACGCCTGGCATCATCGACGCGCTGGCGGATGCTGTCCCCAACGCGTTTCTCGTTGGCGGCATGACCTCATCGAACACGCAAAACTTGCAAATCAGCGATACGGTCACTAGTGGCGGAGTGTCAGGGGTATTGTTCTCAAGTAGCGTGCCACTCGTGACCGGCCACACCCAAGGGTGTTCGCCAATCGCACAAAGTCATGTGGTGACAAAGTGTCAGCAGAATATCGCGGTCGAACTTGACGAGCGTCCGGCCTTGGACGTACTACGCGAAGATGTCGGCGAAGTTATCGCGAAAGATTTGCAGCGTATGGCAGGTTATATTTTCGCTGCCCTACCGATCCCTGGCTCCGATACCGCCGACTATCTCGTGCGCAACATCATTGGGGTAGACGAGGAGCAAAAGCTCGTTGGCATCGGTGATCTATTGACCGAGGGCAGCGAACTCATGTTTTGCCGGCGCGATGGGACCTCGGCGCGGCAGGATATGGAGCGCATGCTAGAGGATATCTCGAGCCGGATCGACGGTAGCGCACGTGGCGCATTATATTATTCCTGCCTCGCGCGCGGGCGGCATCAGTTTGGAGATAATTCCGAAGAGTTGAAGATGATCGAAGATGTTCTTGGTGACGTGCCGCTGGTTGGTTTTTTTGCGAACGGTGAGATCTTCCACAACCGCCTCTATGCTTACACCGGCGTACTCAGCGTCTTTTGTTGATACCGTAATTGCGGGAGTGTCTGATGAAATTTCCTAGTTTGGAATACATGCAAAAGCTGCAAGCAGCGCTTAACGATAGCGAGCGATTCGCCGTTGTGAGCAAGTGGTCGGATGTCAAGGTGCTGCTGTGTTTTGGCGAACAACGCTATTGGATGAAGTTGTATGGCGGAAAAGTCATCGACATGATGGAGTACTTCCCGATGGTCAATCCGCTTGGTTGGGACTACATGATTGGTGCGTCGGTTGAAAATTGGAACTCGCTACGCCAAGGCTCACGTCCCCTCGGTCATCTACTCGATACAGGTGACATCATGGTTGACGGCGATTTGCTACAGGCCAATCGCTTGTACGAGTCCACCCACGTGATGTTGTCGATCGTTCGCGATCTAGAAATTGCCGACTGATAGGAGATCTCACGATGGCGCATGAAATCACAGGTCGTTATGCCATGGTTGAAAACACCAGGGTCTATTACGATGTTTGCGGAGAAGGAATTCCGCTGATCTGCATCCACATGGGTTGGGCGTGTTCGCTGCAGTGGCACCACTTTATGCCACTGATGGCAGAAGCTGGTTTTAAAGTAATTGCCCCGGATTTACCCGGCCACGCCAAGTCTATGCCGGTAAATTGGCAGCCATTCAAGAAAATGCACGACTATGCCGAATGGGTTTGGCATTTTATTGAGACCGTATGTCCGGGCGAGAAGCCGGTCGTGTGTGGTAGCGGTATCGGTGGCGATATGACGCTCGATATCGCCTGTAATCATCCGACTGGGATCGCGGCCGGGATGGCATTTGAGTCGGCAGCTAAAACCGGTTCCATATCGTTTTTGTCGGGATACACCGAGCCACATACCTTCCCCGGGTTTGCTGCGCTGGTGGATAACGCCTCAACCTCAGCGATGTATTATCCCTGCGACGAAGAAAAGGTGATTGAGTCCAAGTGGCAACACCGCGCTACCTATCAGGCAACTTGCGTGGCCGATATGGATGCCTGGAATGACCATGATGTCACGGGTTTGTTGCAAAACATTAAGTGTCCGATATTCATGTTCAAGGGTGAAGCGGACTACCACATCCCGGAGCAGGCGGTGCACGACACGATCGCGGCGATACCGAACGGACTTGCCGAAGGCGGTATCGCCGAAGGTATGGGTCACCTTATCATGATGGAGCAACCGGAAAAGTTGGCCGACGCCTGCCTCGGGTTTTTGCGGCGCCGACAAATCATCTAGTTGCGGCGTCGTACAACTGACCGCGAACTAGCGCTGCTTCGTTCTGAGTTCCCGTTTAGGCGGCAGCCTTGTGCGCAAGCTCGGCCGCGTCCGGATCGTGGATATGGAAGACCTTGCGAATGGTCTCGATCACAGTCCAGATCACAACTTCACCTTTACGCGTATAGAAGGTATCGCCGGGGCCGTACTCATGGGTGCGTCCGTCCTCGTCCACGAGACTGATCTTGCCTTCAATCAAGGTGCAGATTTCATCGCCAGGATAGGTGTATTCGAATTTGCCTGGGGTGCATTGCCATACACCGGCCATCGTGCGTACCCCGAAGCCGCCAACGTCGAAGCGGCCTGAATGCACCGGTTTTCCGTCCAGCACCTGCACAAATGGCAGTTCTTCTAGCGTCGGCCAGGGCTCTAGGCCGCCTTTGTCTTTGAGTTCTGTGTAGTCGAGCATCGTGATGTCCTCCGCAGGCTTAGGATTTATCGTATTCGTTTCGTTACCGGCGGTACTGTAAATCAATTTCACCGAGACATGTGAATCCAACCGATAAGACGAGCGGTCACCACCGCTTGCCGAATGCTGCGCCGCAACCAAAACAAAAAAGCAGAAAACCCAGTGGGTTCAGGATTTGATTATCGCCAATTCCAGTAGTATTTTCCGGTAGACAGATAAACGCTGACGTAGCGAATCCTCGTCCGGAATCATCAACGGACGCTCGGGGTGAAACAGCACTGCCTCAGCACGCGAATAAAAGAATAATCTGGACCCGGAGGTTACGAATATGTGGCGAGTAGGCGTTGATGTTGGTGGAACGTTCACCGATCTGTTCGGTTGGAATGAGGAGACGGGCGAGCGCGTCACGGCCAAGGTGCTGACCACGGTGTGGGATCGATCCGAAGGGGTTATCGATGCGATCCGTAAGGCGACGCAAGACCCGATCAGTGCGGTCGAAGCAGCGGGATTACCTTTTGATCAAATATCGACACTTGTGCATGGCACAACAACCGCCACCAACGCGCTCATCGAGCGCTCTTATCCCGACCCGGCGCTGGTTACGACTGACGGGTTCAGGGACACGATCGAAATCGGGCGACAGCATCGCAAGGACCTCTACGATCCTTACCAGGTCAAACCCAAACCGATCATAAAACGCCGCTATCGTTATACCGTACCCGAGCGCATCACCGTAGACGGTACGGAAGAGCGGCCGCTAGATACCGACGCGGCACACGCAGTGGCGAAACAGATCGCGGCGGAAGGCATCAAGGCGGTTGCGGTCGGCTTCATAAACTCCTACATGAATGGCGATCACGAACGTCAAATGCGGGACATCATCCTGGAGCATATTCCAGACGCGCACGTCATGTTGTCCGCAGAAGTGAAGCCGATGTTCCGTGAGCATGGTCGCTTCGTCACCACGGCGATAAGCGCCGCACTGAAACCAGTGATGGGCGAGTATTTTGATCACTTACTGGGACGATTAAACGAGCAGGGTTTCAACGGGTCCGTGCTAGTGTTAAAGAGCAGCGGCGGGGTCATGGGCTTGGACCTCGCCAAGGAACATCCCGAAGAGATGCTGGAGTCCGGACCGGCTGGCGGGGTCGCTTACGCGCGTTACCTGGCGGAGGTCACCGACACACCGAGCATCATTTGTACCGACATGGGTGGCACGAGCTTTGACGCCTCTATTATCGAAGATGGGAAGGGCATTATCACCCGTGACTACGAACTTGAGTTTGAGGTCCCGGTGATTGTCCCAATGCTGGACATCCACAGTGTCGGCGCCGGGGGCGGGTCTATCGGCTGGGTCGACGAGGGCGGTTCACTCAGGGTTGGCCCGAAGAGCGCGAGTTCGTTCCCGGGTCCGGCCTGTTATGGCAACGGCGGGACGGAGCCGACCATCACAGATGCGAACTTGCTGCTTGGTCGCTTGGAGCCAACGCTGGGCAGCAAGATAACCCTTGACCGTGAAGCGTCGGAGCGAGCGATTGCGACGGTGGCAGAGCAGCTTGGGATCGAAACCATCGAGGCCGCTGAGGCGATGGTCAAGATCAGTTGCGAGATCATGGCCCAAGCGGTGAAGAAAGTGGTCGTCAACAAAGGCCGCGACCCGCGCGACTACGTACTGGTCAGTTTTGGCGGTGCTGGGCCAATGCATGCCTGCATGGTGGCACAAGCGATGAGTATCCCGAGCGTGATCGTGCCGGCGGCAGCGGGAGTAGGCTCAGCATTTGGTGCGACAGTGATGGATCTCAGGCAAGACGTGGAGACGTCGATGTACGCGCCGATGAGCGTCGTCGACCTCAATAAATTGAACGCGACTTATGCCGATCTTGAGGCGCGCGCACGCGAACTAATGGCGCGTGATGGGGTTCGTGGGGAACGGGTAGAAATTACCAAAACAGCGCAAATGCGCTATGTTGGACAGACTTTCGAGGTCGAGACACCGATCCCGCACGGCGAACTGGATCAAGACTCGATCAAGACCATAACCAACGAATTTCACCGCATGCACGAACTTGAATATGGCGTTAGCTCGGACGATTTTGAGCCGGCCTTTGTCTCACTCAGTATCGCGGCCACCGCGCATATGGCAGAGGCGCCAGAATTCAAACGTTTATCAGGCGACAAGATGCACGCCTTGAAGAATAAGCGGGAGGTGTATTTCGATCGCGAGTGGTTGGAATGCCCAGTGATCAATGGCCAGATATTGCAACCTGGCGACACTGCCACCGGTCCCGCGGTCATTGAGTACACGGACTCGGTGTGTGTTCTGCCACCGAATGCGAGCGCCGCCGTCGATACGCACGGCAACCTCGTGATTGACGTCGCGCTGCAAGCATCGGTCGCGGCTTAAACCGTTACAAATTTGTTTAGATTTTTGCACAGAGTAATTCGAAATAGACCTTAGGAGATAAACCATGCAAACGAGCGCACTCCACAACAAAGGTACGGACTTCGGCGGCGTAACGGGTATCGACCATGTTACCTTCGAGGTCTTGCGCAATTTATTTGAGTACACCTGCGACCGTATGTCGGCGGTACTTCAGCGGGCGTCGTTTTCTCCGATCTTGTCGGACATGGTTGATTTCTCCAACGCGATCTATGACGCCGATATGCGTCTACTAAGTCAGGCCGCTAATGTGCCAGTACATCTCGCCGCGATGAAGTTTAGTGCCCACGCGGTGCGCGACGAGTTCGGCATCGAGAATATGAAAGATGGCGACATTTACGTCGTCAACGATCCCTACTGCGGCGGTACCCACATCAATGACATTTCCTGGATCAAACCGATCTTCTTTAAAGAGGAACTGATGGGATTTGCGGTTACTCGAGGGCATTGGATGGATTTTGGCGGTGGTGCGCCGGGCGGCCAGGCTTGGGGTACGCACATTGCCGAGGAAGGCCTGCGACTGCCGCCAATCAAGGCCTTTGAGAACAATGTAGTCGACCCCAACATTATGAAGATCTTGTTGGCGAATACTCGCACGCCGCATTTTATCCGCGGTGATTTACAGGCGCATGTCGGCTGCTTGAAGGCCGCTGAGAAAGAGATGCAGGGAGCTGCAGAACGCTACGGCCTCGATACCGTACGCACCGCGATGAAGGAACTCATCGGCTATACCGAGCGCATAGTGCGTAAGAAGATCGAAGGGATCCCCGATGGCGTCTACGAAGGCGAAGACTATGCGGATACCGACGGCCAACAAGAAGGCACCATCACCGTTCGGGTGAAGATGACAGTTAAAGGATCCGATATCACCATTGATCTGACCGAGTCCGATCCGCAGTGTTTAGGTGCGATCAATTCACCGATCGCGAACACCATGTCGGCGGTGTACTACTCGTTGCAATTTTTCCTGGATCCGACGGCGCCACAAAACGAAGGCATGTTCGAGCCGATCAAGGTCATCACCAAAGAGGGGACGTGGCTGCATCCAGTGTGGCCCGGCCCAACGATTGGCTGCACGGTTCTCGCCGCGCCCAAGGTGGCAAGCGCGATCTGGCAAACAATCGCCAAGGCGATCCCGGAGCGCGCGGTCGGGTCGGCCTGTGGCGACGGTAATTGGTTCGTCTGCGGTGTCCGCGACCCTGACGGTGTAACCGATGTGTTTACCGATCTTCCGGCCGGTGGTTGGGGTGGTACGCCCTACAGTGACGGTATGAACGTGACCATGGATCCACTCGGTAACTGCATGAACATGGAGGCCGAGACCGCCGAGCTGTTGTTCCCAATGATCGCCTACGAAGGCTACGACCTGCGCCAGGATTCGGCGGGTGCCGGCAGGCATCGTGGCGGACTCGGTGCGAATCTTAAGGTTCGCTTCCGCTGCGAAGGGCAAATGAACGTCGAAACCGCGCGCACCTTAGAAGGAACCCCAGGAGTTAACGGTGGATTGCGCAGCATGCCACAACGGTTGCGGCATATTTACGCCGACGGTCGTGACGAAGTCATTGGCGGTTTTGACGCATCTGGTACATGGCATAACCCGCTGCTGTGCCGCTATGGATTTGCCTATGGCGATAACTTCTTATTTGAGACGACCGGTGGCGGCGGTTGGGGCAACCCACATGACCGCACGCCCGAGGAAGTCCTCGAGGATGTGCTCGACGAGTATATTTCGGTAGAGCATGCGCGCGACGTCTACGGCGTAGTGGTTGATAAAGCTGCCAAGAAAGTTGATATGGAGGCGACGCAGAAGCTGCGCGCTTAAACCAACTGATACGCACGTTTTGTGCATAAGGGAAACCCGCCATAGTTGCGGGTTTTCTTTTGCATGAGATTCCGTGCACCATGAATGCTAATGATATTGAACGGGTGACACGATCAATGAGTCGCACAACGGAAGAAGTTCTATACGACCATCTCGAATTGGCCAAGCAGGGCGACTGGCAAACCGATCTAAAGCGCAACTTTTCCGGATCCTGTGTGTTGCTGACGAACTACGGGGTGTTCGAAGGCCACGAAGGCATCAAGCAGAAAATCCGATTGCTGCATGAACACCTGCCGAATGCAACCTACGAGTACAAGCAGATCTTGATCCATGGAGAGATGGGATTTTTAGTCTGGACAGGTGATTCTGATACCAACACCGTAAGCGATGGGGCCGATTCCTATCTCGTACGCGATGGCAACGTTGTCGTGATGACGATTCACTACAACGTCAAGCCGAAATCTAGCTGATCAAGCGACCGCGCTGTTTCCCAACGATCGTTTATTTTCGGCTTGCGGCGTATTTCCGTGATGGAGATGCAGTAACCCTATTCTTTTAATGAAGTGCGTTGGGCGTTCGTTCTAGCGAGCAACATGAGGCACAATAAGGCCCACGTCACAGAGGTATACGAACTAGTATGAATAAGATCGGCGTCGACGTCGGCGGCACTTTCACCGATTTGATCTTGGAATCGTCCTCTGCGAGTGCGCGTTCGATACATGTGCATAAGGTGCCGAGCACACCACAAGATCAATCCTTAGCGGTTCTCCAAGGCATCCAGGAAATCTGCACGCACGCGGACTTGGCACCGAGTGAATTGGATCTAATTGTCCACGGCACTACAGTTGCGACGAATACCGTGATCGAGCACAGCGGTGCCGAGGTCGGGATGCTAACCACTCGCGGCTATCGCGACATTTTGCACCTGGCGCGACACAAGCGACCACATAATTTCTCATTGCAGTTCGACTTACCGTGGCAGACGAAGCCCATGATCCGGCGGCGTAACCGCTTGCCAATCACCGAGCGGATCATGCCACCGGACGGTGCTGCAACTGTCACGTTAGCGGAAGACGAGGTCCGCGAAGCCGCTGCATTATTAAACAAGCGCGGTATTCAGTCCGTCGTCATCGGGTTTCTATTTTCGTTTTTGAACGATGCGCACGAGCAACGCGCGAAGGCGATCGTCCAAGAGATCATGCCGGACGCCTACGTCCATTGCTCTTCAGAAGTCGTCAACGTCATGCGTGAGTACGAACGCTTCTCGACCGCGGCGATGAATGCCTTCATCGGCCCTCGTGTAGCGACTTATTTACGCAATTTGGAATCAAACTTAGCTACCGCTGGTATTCATGCACCGATCCGGGTCATGCAATCGAACGGCGGCATTGCGACTATCGAGACGTGCTCGAATAAGGCGGTAACGATCCTCATGTCTGGGCCTGCGGGCGGCGTTATCGGCGGCCGGTGGTGTGGTGAGCTTTCCGCCGCTAGGAATTTAATCACTGTCGATATCGGTGGCACCTCGGCGGACATTAGCGTCATTCCGGACGGGCAAGTGCGGATCAAGAACCCCCGCGATACCGAAGTTGATGGCTATCCCGTACTCGCGCCGATGATCGATCTGCAAACCATTGGTGCCGGTGGCGGCTCGATCGCATACGTTGATAGTGGTGGCGCGTTTCGGGTCGGTCCGCGCTCGGCTGGTGCGGTGCCGGGTCCAGCGTGTTACGGCCGGGGTGGCACTGAGCCCACTGTAACCGATGCACAGGTTGTTCTGGGCCGTTTGGATCCTGACCAGTTTCTTGGCGGCGGCTTATCGATAGATCCCGAACTCGCGCGCAAAGCAATTGAAGACAACCTTTGCGCGAAGCTCGATCTGAGCGTAACCGATGCTGCGCTCGGCATTATTCGGGTGATCAATTCCAATATGGCCTTGGCGATCCGGGCCAATTCGGTTGCGCGCGGGATCGACCCGCGCGATTATTCACTGATGCCCTTCGGCGGCGCCGGTCCACTGCACGGTTTGGCTTTGGCTGATGCGGTTGCCGCGCGTGAAGTAATAGTCCCACCGGCGCCGGGTATTACCGCCGCGATAGGATTACTCGCAACCGATATCCAATACGAGTTTACCGCTGCGGCCATGTTGGTACTGTCTGCGTGTACCGATGCGGAGCTTAAACAGATTAATCGTCAGATGGATGAGCTTGTTTCGCAGGCGACGACGGCGCTGGTGAATGATGGGATCGATCCTTCCCTACACCGATTTACGCGTATTGCTGAGTGTCGCTATCAAGGGCAAGGTTTTGAGCTGCGCGCGCAATTTCCGGACGAACCGCTAAATGACGGTAATCGCGAGCAATTAGCCGAAAGCTTTCATCTTGCGCATAAGAGCGACTACGGGCATTCGTTCGAGGACACCCCGATTGAAGTGATTACATTGCGTGTTATTGGCTCGGCGCCAGCGGATAAACTTCTGTGGCCGGAGCTCGATAAAGCCGTTAGCCCGGATCCGAAGGCGGCCTATTTGTACACACGGGCAACGGTGTTTGATTCCGGTAAGACGCACGACACACCGCGCTACACCAGAGAGCAATTACTCGCCGGACATCGTATCGATGGACCGGCGGTGATCATTCAACACAATTCCACCTCACTGGTACCACCGAATTACGTGGCGACGGTCAGCGATTTTGGCAATATCCATATTCGCGGTAGCGCAGCAGAAAACGCCTAGTACTGCGCCAAAGAAAAACTGATTAGTTAAATGGGTGAAGCATGAGCGAAATCACAGTAGACCCAATTTCATTGCAAGTCATCGGCGGGGCGTTGGATACGATTGCCAAAGAGATGGGCCACGTGCTCTACCGCATGTCCTACTCATCAATAATTCGGGAATCGCAGGATCTTGGTGCGGGACTGTTCGACCACAATTTCAACACCTTGTGTGAATCGGATTCGACCCCAATGCACATCGGATCGCTACCAGGTTACCTACGTGGCATTGAAGAAACGCTACACGGTGATTGGGAGCCGGGCGACATCGTGATTCACAATCATCCTTATTATGGTGCGAGTCATTCGCCAGATATCGCCATTGTAGCGCCCGTGTTCTACGACGGTGAGCTATTTGGATTCTCGGCCAATACCGCGCACCACGTGGACATCGGCGCGGCAACGCCTGGATTGATCATCGATGTTGCTGATGTCTACGCAGAAGGGATGCTGTTTAAGGGGATCAAGCTCTATGAACGCGGAATTCTGAACCGCGCGTTGTGGCAGTTTATAGAAACGAATACTCGAGCCCCCGGTCAGGTGATGGGTGACTTAGAGGCGCAACTCGCAGCGGCAGAACTTGGCGTGCGGCGTTTTACGGAATTAATGGATAGTTATGGACGCGACACGGTGCGCGCGGCGTGTAATCAATTGATGGATTATTCAGAGCGTGTGTTACGGGGCCGCTTGGCCGAGATCCCAGACGGTGAATACAGCGCCGAGGGTTTCATGGACGATGACGGCCGCAATCGTGGTACGACATTACCGGTTAAGGTAACTGTGAGGATTGCCGGAGATAGCGCAGAGGTGGATCTGACGGGGTCGGCGGATCAGGTACCGACCGCGTTCAATGTCCCGTTCGAAGGGTCGACAAAAGTCGCCTGCTACTACGCCTTTCGCGCCTTGTTGATGGACACCCACACGCACGCCGAATACGTCCCACAAAACGAAGGGTCGTTTCGGCCAATTTCGGTTGTCGCACCGATGGGTTCGATTTTTAATCCCGAATTCCCGAACGCGGCAGAAGCGCGCTTTGGCCAGATCCAGCGGATCGTGGACTGCATCATCAAGGCGCTCGCGCCGGTGGTACCAAATAACATCACGGCAGGAAATTCCGCAGCCTTATCGTTCGCCGCCTACTCCGGACTGCGTGATTCCGGCGACATTTGGGTGTTCCTCGAAGTCAACGAAGGCTCTTACGGTGGGCGTCCGACGAGCGACGGGCCGGATTCGATCGATTGCCTCATGGCGAATACGCGTAACAATCCAATCGAAGACCTTGGAATGCACCTACCGCTATTTTGCGACCGCTATGAACTGCGTGACGACGTATTGCCAGCGGCCGGCCAGTTTCGCGGTGGCATCGGTGTCGTTAAGACCCAGCGATTCGTCAGCGATGGTGTCATGACGCATGAATCCGATCGGCACGAAGATCGTCCGTGGGGGATCCTCGGTGGGGAGGCTGGCCATGGCGGACACGTTGTCAAATACAACATCACCGATCCGGACACGCGCGAGTCGATCCCGGCTAAGTTTTCTGGTTTGCGCACCCTCAAAGGGGACTGCATAGAGATCCACACGCCATGCGGTGGCGGGTACGGAGATCCACTAGATCGCGACCCGGCCCAGGTAAGAGAAGATGTACTAGATGATTTCTGTACTATCGAGCACGCGTTTAATGTCTACGGTGTAGTCATGGATGAGGCGACCGTGATAGATGTGGATGCAACGATAGCGCGCCGCACCGAACTTCGCCGCAACGCAGCTTGAACAAGGTTTTTCCTTTTGGCGCCTTTTTGTCAAGATCCTTTACACACCGGCTGATAACGTAACGCTTTGATTTAAAATACATTTACCACTTTCATGTCGCTCAGATCAGTAAAACTGTTCGGAAAGTTGTCAAGATTCTTTACACGGAATTTTAATTATTTACGCAACTAACTGATTTAAATAGCTTTATTTTTATGGCACGCATATTGCTCGGGCTCTAACTACCGCGATGTCGCGCCTATTCGTCTGACGCGGCTTAAACCTAATGGAGATACCAGTGAAAAAAACGAATTCCTTAACGATGGCACTTTGCCTTGTGTTCCTGACAACGCTATCCATCAATGCGCACGCTATTCCGGTGGGCTATTTCTCCGACGGCGCTTTTGGTGATACCGGCCGGGAAGTCGTCAATATGCGCGCCGATCTAGTCATGCTAGGCCACACGGTCACTGATTTTAGTGGCAGCGGAGATGCAGCTTGGACCGCCGCGATTGCGGGAGCGTCTGCGCTCGTTATCCCGGAATTGGAACGCGGGGATCTTGCCGCCGCGCTTTCGGCTACGGCGGAGGCCGCGATCGCGTCTTTTGTCAACGGTGGCGGCATTCTGGTCATTGCAGGAGACGGCTCTAATAACGCTCTCGGGTTGCTAAATTCGATTTTCGGCTATGCTTTGACGCAAAGTACCTTCACAGCCGGGGGCACTACGAACCTCGGGCCAGATGCAGCTGGCACGGCATACGCCGGTGGACCGGATCCACTCGGAAATCTCGACGGTACCTTACTCGTCAACACGGCATCGCTTCCCGGAGGCGCGCTCAACTTATATTCAGATGCCGGTGCAACATCGGTAATGCAAATTGGCGTCGGCTCCGGCCATGTCGCCCTTCTGGGTTTCGACTGGTTTGAGGAAGATGACGCCAGCGGCCTTGCGGACTGGCAATCGGTACTCGATTCCGCACTCACTGCTGCGAGTACGCCGGTGCCGGAACCGACGTCGCTGGCACTCATGCTGCTAGGTCTGGGGGCCATCCGCGCACGTCGGCGCAATTAACTCTAGCGATTTATCGAACCGCTGCAAGATGAAAGAAGAACCCGCCGTATAGCGGGTTTTTTTTGCCTTACTGTGGAAACTAAGCGGACCCGCTGTTGGCTTATTTAATCCGACCGCTTACATATCAATCGCTCGTGCGACATCGATCGATCCGCCGTCGGTAGGCACTGGGCACCCTTTCGCTCTGGCCAAGGCATCGAACTAGGGGAGAACTAGGAGGAACTTTGGGACACCCACGAAATGACGCGAATTAAGGAATACTCAAACCGTCATGTAACATACGCTCTGTAATAATTCCCTGCCGCTAGGAGCGCTACATGCATCGACTAATAACAATGTTCAGTTTGATTATTCTCGCCTCGGTGTTCTCACCGCAGGTCGCGGCCATGACGCTCGATGAGGTGCTAGGGCAACTGCCCGATGCGGCAAAAGCGCGAATTAGCGTGCGGCACCCGAAGGAAGTGCTGGAAATGTTCGGCGTGAAAGCGGGCATGACGGTGATCGAATCCTTTCCTGGAGGCGGTTGGTATACCAACATCCTGGTTCCCTTTATCGGGAACAAAGGCCTACTCATCGGCGCCGACTACGCCAATGACATGTACCCCAAATTCAATTTCTACGACGACGACTATTTAGCCGCCAAAAGCACCTGGGCCAAGACCTGGACGGAAGCACTGGTGCAGCGCTATCGCGATGGTGGTGCTCAAGTCAGTGCGTTTCCATTCGGCTCCATGACCAGGGATGTCGACGGTAAGGTCGATGTGGTTTTGCTGATCCGTGCGTTACACAATCTCGCCCGTTTCGAAAACGACGGCGGCTATATGTCTATCGCCTTAAAGGAAATAATGCGCGCATTAAAACCAGGTGGTGCGGTTGGCGTCGTTCAACACATGGCGCCGGAAGATGCCCCCGACGCCTGGGCTAACGGCAGTAACGGCTACCTCAAAAAGAGCTTTGTCATCGAGACGATGACGAAAGCGGGTTTTGCTTTGGTCGGCGAAAGCGACATCAATGTTAATCCCGCAGACCAGCCTGTCGAAGGTGACAGGGTCTGGCGCCTGTCACCGAGTTTCTCAGGCAGCGGTGATGATCCGGCGAAACGCGCCGAGATTGCTAAGATTGGCGAATCGACGCGTATGACTTTGTTATTCAGGAAGCCGAAATAACATCTGCCCTCATGAAAAGGTGACCGAGGGATTAAAAAATCGCCACTGGTTAAATAGTAATCCCTCCGTCACCATTTCCGTCTTACATATCTATCGCTTGTGCGACCTCGATTGATCCACCGCTGGACAGCACTGGGCAAGCTTTGGCCTTGGATAGGGCATCGTCCATGTCAGATGCTTCAATCAGGCTATAACCGGAAGCTGGGTTGGAACCGCCGTTGTCGGCGGTCGAGCCGTCGCTGTTCACGGTGAATGATTGGCCAACGGGATTCCCACCATCGACCACGGCGCTCCCCAGAGAGCCAAACCATTTGCCCCAGGCATCCATCACCTGTGCGACCTCTGCGGACGACTCGGGCATTTTGCCACCGTGATAGACCAATAAGTATTTCGCCATAACCTCGTCTCCTGATGTTGGTTTTACAATGGGCCACCGCCGCCTAGTACCACTCGGTTGGCTTTGGCGTCGCCGTATCCTTTCGGTTACAACAACCGATACGATGTAAACTATCACCAGGAAAGTTAGATTTCAGTGGGCATTTCGACCTTATTTCAACCCTTTCATTGTGTAGATTGCACATTCACCTAGATGTCCACCTACTACACCAGGACGCTCACACAAGTACAGGACCAACTCCGGCAGAGCCCGCTTTTGCCTCCAGCGGTCAAGTACATCCGCTCTCATGCAGCAGCGATCAACGTTGAATTAGGCGAAGCCGTCGTGAGCGCCATTCCGGCCTTCACAGAATCGCGAAATCCCGATGTGCAGCCGGCGCTTGCGCGGCACGGCCCGCAACACACCGAGGAGATATTGCGTCTGCTTGGCGGCGGCAGGGTCGGTGATTTCGAATTTGTACGCGAGCATGCGCGCCGGCGCGCCGACAGCCGTTTCCCGTTAGAGGCGACACTACACGCCTATCGATGTGGCCATAAAGTTTTTTCACGTTGGCTGCGCAAGGCCATTTTGGCCGCGACCCCGCCCGATGACGATGCCCAGCAAATGGTGGCAGCGGTTGCGGACTTCGCACTGGAGTATACCGATGCGATTAGCACAATTGCGGCGAGCAGCTACGTTGCGCAAACCCGTCTATTGGCCGATGTCGCGGGCGCGCGTCGGGCAGAGTTGATCAACATACTACTCGACGGTTACGACGAGTCTGACGGTCGGGTTGCGGCAATACTTAAATCCGCGGGTTACCTTGATCGACGCCAATCGTTTTGTGTCGCGATTGCGCAGCCCGTCGACCCGAGTGAGATGCTCAATCCGTTGCGCGCTAGACGTGTTGCGGATTCAATCGACGAAATCGTTCGCGGCTCTGTTGCACGTCGGGTGATCGATATACGCGATAACCGGGTGGTGACGATTTTTTCCGATACGAGACGCGTCTCCGGGTGGACCGCACCGAACGCTAAATTGGCGACGCGCTTAAACAAAGAACTCATGTTGGTTGGTAATGCGGTACTCATCGGCGTGAGCAATGATGTCCCGGCGACCGCACTGATCCCGAATGCTCACCGCCAAGCGCTGCTCGCGCTCGAACTCGCGAGCGTGAGCGATCGGGTCGTGCAGTTTTCTGAAATTTCAGCAAGGCGTTTAATGCTGCACATTGCCGGTGATGAGCTTCAGCAAGTAACACCGCCGTGGGTGAGCGAGTTTGTTCGTTTGGACGAGAAGCTCTGCGGCGCCCTGTTGGCGACGGTCCGCGCCTATGCGGATGCAGATATGAATGTGTTGAAGACGGCGGAAGCACTATCGGTCCATCCGAACACAGTCTATTCGCGATTTCAAAAACTGCTCGATGCGACTGGCTTGGACGTGCGGTCGTACCATGCGCTAACAGAGCTACTGATTGTCGCCGATTGTGCGCGTCATTAGGAAACGTTGGCGACGTTCGTGCCGGGTGCTGCGATCGAGATCGCTCGCGATACCGGATGACGTCGCACGGGGCGGCCTTTATGATGATTGTCTATGAGCTCATGGCCACGAAGGGCATCGATACCGTGTGCACCACATGCCACCGTCCTTATCCTCGGCGCCGTATGAACGATGCCGGGAACTAACGCACAGCGAAACGCCGTGTCGGAGATGGCTGAGCGGATCCACGCCTACGATTGGGGCAAAACCGCACTCGGCCCAGCGGGGCAATGGTCGCGCGGTTTCAGCACGGCGCTAGATCTGTGTCTCGGTTCACGCCTGTGCAGTGCCATTTATTGGGGCGCGGAACGATTAGTACTCTACAACGATGCCTACAGCGCACTACTGGGTTCAAAACATCCGTGGGCATTGGGACGGACCGCCGATGAAGTTTGGGCGGAAGTGTTCGACGTCATCGGGCCACTCATGCAGCACACGCTCGAGACCGGTGAGGCGACCGGTGCAGATGACGCAGCCATATTCTTGAATCGTTCCGGATATGTGGAGGAGTTCTATTGCTCCTTTAGTTACTCACCGCTGGTTAACGAGTATGGCGACATTGAAGGTGTTTTCACCATGTTCCCGGAGACCACCCAACGGGTTATCGGGGAGCGCCGGCTACAGACGTTACAACAACTTGCCGCTGGTACCCGGGAACTGCGCGATCCGCGTGAAGTGCTCGATGTCGCGGCTCAAGTCTTTACGAGTAATGATCGCGATATCCCATTCGCCGGCTTGTACTTATGGGACGAGGAACGCACGCAGGCGCATTTGTGCGCGACGTCTAATATCGACGTCGGTGCAGCATTATGCCCGACGACAATCGACGTAGATGTCGATAGCGACATTGTGCGCTTGCTTACGCAATCTGGAAGTCGCGAGTACGCTTTGCTTCCATTGGATCCCGCGTCCGCGCCGATCCCTCTTGGCACGTGGAAAGTACCAGCCGAGGAGTTATTGTTTCTTCCGTTCGAGCGTTATGGCGAAGGTACGCCGAAGGCCTTCATGTTGTGCGGCGTTAATCCACATAAACGCCTCGACGAAGCACATAGTTCGTTCTTTCGCATGCTCGCGGACCAAGTGTCGGGTGCACTAGCGGAGGCATTTAGCCACGAACAGGAAGATGTTCGCTTGCGCGAACTACAAGATCGGGCGAAAGCGGCGCAACAAGAAGATCGGGTTCGTATAGCGCGCGACTTACATGACACTTTATTACAGAGTATGCAGGGATTGCGGTTTCTACTCGAAGCCGCGATCGAACGATCCAAAACAGGCGACGAATCCGCGAATAAACTATTTGAACGCGCCCTGGACGCTTCCATCTATGCAATAGATGAAGGGCGTGCGGTACTTTCTTTGCTACGTTCAACCGCACCTCCGACGATAGATCTGACGACATCCATCGCGTCGCTTGGTGATGCACTTCTTAGCGGTTCTGAAATCGCCTTCAAACTTGATGTTCGTGGCGAGCAGCGGGAACTGAACGCCGCACTTTGGAATGATATATACGGGATCTGTAGAGAGGCGGTGGCAAACGCCACTCACCACGCAAACGCAGCATCGATTGAACTTGAACTCGCCTACACGGAGGATCTGTCGATACGAGTGAGGGATGACGGATGCGGTATCGACAGCACGATTGCGCGCATCGGTCGACCCGGACATTTTGGTCTACAGGGCATGCGTGAGCGAGCAGAAAAGATCGGTGGCTTGCTTAAAGTCGAAGCGCAAAATGCTCAGGGTACAACCGTGGAGTTGCTTGTCCCGGGTGCAGTCGCCTATGCCGGCCGGTCTGGTTCGGCCGAGTAAAGCCCAATGAGTGACGATGATGTCCAGCGGATTCGGGTGATGTGTGTCGACGACCATCCCATCTTTCGCCAGGGGTTGGCCGCGGTCCTTGGTAACGATCCGAGTGTTGAACTCGTTGCGGAAGCAGCAAGCGGGGAGCTTGCGATTGAAAAGTTCCGCGAGTTTAATCCCGACGTAACGTTGATGGACCTACGTCTGCCAGATATCAATGGTATCGAAGCGATTGCCGCAATCCGGGAAACGGCAGCAGACGCCAAGATAGTTGTATTGACGACCGAGACCGGCGACGCGCTGATCCAGCGAGCACTCGCCGCCGGCGCTCGTGGATATGTGCTGAAGGGGATGGCGTTTCCTGAATTACTGAAGATCATTCATGCTGTCCATGCGGGAAAAAGCGGCATCCCGGGCCTCGTCGCGACCCAAATCGCGGAGCATCTCGGCGAGAAGGCGCTCAGCACCCGCGAAATTGAGGTTCTGACCTTGATCGCTGACGGCCATCGCAACAAAGCGGTCGCACAGTTGCTGTCAATCAGCGAGGAAACCGTGAAGATGCACGTCAAGAACACAATGGCTAAACTCAATGCGAACGATCGGACGCATGCGGTAACTATCGCGATCCAGCGTGGTTTCATCACACTATAATAGGATCTTGGGCGAGTCAGCCGTGATGACACCCCCAAAAGAGTTATCAAATTTGTCCCCATTCGCAGGTTGCATAGTTGCCTGCGAGATCGCCTAATAGGTACGAACGGACAGGCCACCGACGACAACCGGCCGCGATCTTGCTCTAGCTTCTGACGACATACGAGGAAACCACTATGGCAGCGAACCCGAAAGACGATACCGCAAAAATCAGCTATGACCCGTTGAAATTCGGCTATAGCGTCGTTAATGAGGCGCCCGAGGTCAGCGAAAATCACCGCCGCGGAGAAGTTTACTACTCCGACGAGGTCCTTGAGCGGGAGATGGAAGAGATCTTCATGAAGGAATGGCTATTGGTTGGTCGGGCCGAAGAGTGTGAAAAACCGGGAGACTATTTCACCCAACGGATCGGCGACGAACCGATTGTGGTAGTAAAGGAAAAGAACGGGAATATACAAGCCTTCGCGAATGTCTGTCGTCACCGCGGCGTCCAAGTTGCGTGGGAAGCAGGGAACACAAAATACTTCTCCTGCCCCTATCACGGTTGGGTATACGACACGAGCGGTAACCTGGTCGATGCGCAATACCTCGAGAAATCCAAAACCTTCAAGAAAGAGAATTGCCGTCTACCGGTGATCCAAACGGAGCTGTGGGAAGGATTTGTCTTCATCAATTTCGACCCCGATGCGCGGCCGTTGATGGAGAGTTTGGAAAAGTGGGATTTCCCTAGAATCTATGAGCCCTACCAGATGGGGCGTTTGCGCCTAGCAAATAAGTTCACCATGAACATTGGCTGCAACTGGAAGTTCTTGAACGAGAACCTGACCGACATCTACCACATCGCGGTATTGCACGGTGACACGTTCGGACCCTATCAGCCGCTCGATGGTTATCGCTATGAGGTCTTCGATGGTGGCTACCATGGCCGCTTCATTGGCGGCACTTTGGCGCCCGAGGGTAAATCGTTGTTCGGCCCGATCCCATGGTTGCCAGAAGAGTTACATAGCGGCGGTTTTTCCAGTCATCTACCACCGAACAATGCGTGGTTCCCTCGTTTTGATTACGTCTCGGTGAATACCAATTGGCCAATGGGTGCGGATAAGAGCTTATCCATCACCTATCAATTGTTCCCGGAAGAACATTTCTCACGGCCGAACTTCAAAGAAGAGGCGCAGGTCTACGTTGATTTCTATAAGGCCTTTATGGAGGAAGACACCGAGATGATCGATGCCCTACAGAAAGGAATGAAATCCCGCTTCTACGAGCCCGGCCCGGTGTCGCCGTTTGAAGCAGGTGTCATGGGGACTATCAAGCACACCGTTGATGATATCGGTCACAAATAACTAAAATTTCGCCGCACCGGCACAAAGGAGAAGAGGGCGATGAGTGCTACTGTTGAAATGGGCCCGGACCTCGCGCGCGCCGCACTAATGTTAGTACGCGACATGATGTGCGTCGTGGAGCAAGAGCATGTGTTGGTCACCTGCGACACCAACACGGAAAAACGCGCGGTCGATGCGATCGTCAACGCCGCTTATGCACTTGGCGCTAAAGTTGCGACGATGACTTTATCGCCGCCGTTACCGTTTCAAGGCGGGCTCGCGAACCCCTACCTGCCTGATCCGGTCGTAGCGGCAGCGCAGAACTGCGACGCCTGGATCGACTTGTGCATGCCCTATATGGCGGGTGCGGCGGTATATGACACGGCAATGAAAAATGGGCGTACGCGGTATTTCCTTGCTGCAGACATCGGCGCCGAAGGGATAATTCGGATTTTCAGTAAGGCGGATCTCGATCAGGTTTTCGTGGTTTCGGACCTGTTCAATGCATTACTTGAAGAATCGGCCGGTAAGCAGTGCCGTTTCACCACACCGCTTGGCACTGACGTTCGGTTTCAACTGGCTGATCCAGAAGGCCTGGCGATAGAACGCGCGACGAAACCCGGTGGTTATTTTGTGCCTGGGACGGTGATGGTGATTCCGGAGCTTGATTCAGTGAAGGGCACGGTGGTGTGTGAATCAACCTTTCACGAATATTACACACCGCTCCAGGAGCCATATCGGTTTGAAGTGGATGGCAAGATCCAGTCGGTCACCGGCGGTGGCACCGAACTAAAGGTGATCGATCGCTCATTGAAACGCGCCGGCAATGGTGAATATGGCAATATCGTCCACTTTACTTGTGGTTATCACCCAGCAGCCCGGTTCACCGGCAAATCCTTCATTGAGGATCAACGCGCAATCGGGTGCAACGCTGTCGGGCTCGGTCTACCGCAATGGGTTGACGGCGGCGGCGAAAATCATCCGGATTGTGTGATGAAAGAACAATCTTTCTGGATCGAGGATGAGCAGATCATCGATGGCGGGGTGATCGTAGCCCCACCGGACCTAGCCGCGGCTGTGCGCGAGCTACAACCGGTGTACGGTTAGCAGGTAAAATAACTGACCACGCGGAGCGGCGGTAGCCCAAAGCGCACCGATGACCGAACTCACCCAAGAAACGTTTTTTGCTGGGAATGTCACCCTCGAGTCGGGCGAAACCCTGCCCGATGCACGCCTCGCCTATTGCGTGCGTGGGACGCTGAACAGCGCCAAAGATAACGCAATCATCATGCCAACCCATTTCGGTGGCAGCCATGAGCATAGTCAATACTTGACTGGTAGCGGGCTTGCATTGGATCCGGCGCATTACTTTATCGTCACCGTAAATCTCATCGGGAACGGTGTTTCTAGCTCACCGAGTAATGCGGGCGGCGTAGCGTTCCCAACGGTCACCATTGCCGACAACGTCAGGCTCCAGAAGCGTTTGCTGGTTGAGGCGTTTGGTGTACAAAAGCTAGCACTTGCGGTCGGCCACTCGATGGGCGCTGTGCAGGCCTACCATTGGGGCGCGTTGTTTCCGGATTTCGTTGAACGGGTCGGCGCGATCTGCGGAGCAGCAAAAATATCACGCCACAATGATGTGTTTCTCCAAGGGATGCGCGGGATCCTAACGGCGGATCCAGCATGGATGAATGGTCAATACGAAGAACAACCCGTTGTTGGCCTACGTACGATGGCACGTGCATGGGGCGCCTGGCCGCCGTCATCGCATTTCTTTCGTCACGCGTACTACGAACGTCTTGGGTATACCTCGGTCGATGACTTCATGGAGCGTTATTGGGAGGCGACGTACGCCGGCATGGATGCAAACAACGTATTAGCTCAGATTGCGACTTGGCGGTCGGCCGATATCAGTGCCAATGAACTTTACAACGGGGATTTCGCGAAGGCGTTGGGGGCAATCAGCGCGCGTGTTTATGTTATGCCATCTACTTCCGACGCTTATTTCCCGCCGGAAGATAGCGAGCTTGAAGTAAGCCACATGAGAAACGCGAAATTGCGCCCGATCAATTCGCAATGGGGACACTGGGCGGGGTCTGGCCGTAACCCTGAGGACACGGATTTTATCGACCGCCAACTCAAAGAACTGCTTTCGAACTAGCGGGCTTAGCAATCGGTGACCAGTACAGTTTGCTTGGACGACGAAAAAAAGTGATCACCCATACCTTACTTGTACAATAGCGCGACACTTTAAATGGTAGGGCAAACATTGCCAGTACCGTCGACCAACATTGATCCAGCATTCATGGAGACAACATGGACCTGACGACTCTCACCGCCACCGCCGCCGCACGTTTGATTGCGAACAAAGAATTGAGCTCGGTGGCGCTTACCGAAGCATGTCTTAAGCGCATCGAGGAACGCAACGGAGCGGTTGGCGCTTTTCGCCATCTTGACCCGGAATTCTCGCTTGCCGAAGCAGCCAGAGCAGACGGTGAAGCGCCGCGTTCGCCGTTGCACGGTGTGCCCTTCGCGGTGAAGGATGTTATCGACACAAAGGACTTCCCGACCGAATACGGCAGCCCGATCCACAAAGGTCATCGGCCGAGCGCGGATGCCGCCTGTGTTGCTCTAATGCGCCAGGCCGGCGCCGTGTTGCTGGGGAAGGTGGTGAGCACAGAGTTTGCGATTTACAACCCTGCCGAGACGCGCCACCCGATGAATCTCGAGCACACACCGGGGGGGTCATCCAGTGGCACCGGGGCCTCGGTATGTGATCGCATGGTGCCAATAGCGTTTGGTAATCAGACGGCGGGGTCATTGATTCGACCGGCAGCCTTTTGTGGCGTCTATGGACTCAAGCCGACGCACGGTACAACCGATGGCTCCGGCATCTTGCCGCTGCAGCTGTATTTCGACACCTTGGGCTATATGGCGCGGTCGATTGAAGACATCCAGGCGTTCTACGGCATCGTATCAGAGCAGGATCAATCGGCTTCGTGGCCGGTCGACAAGCGCCCGAAGATAGGTCTTTGCAAAACCTTTCAGTGGGAGTTTGCAGAGGCGGAGAGTCGCTCTGTATTAACTCAAGTGGCGGCAAAATTTGCCGACCGGGGAGCTACCGTTGAAGAGTTCGAGCTGCCGAGTGACCATGCGGATCTCCCCGACGTGCATCGACGGGTACTGTACGCTGGCGTAGCAAAGTCGCTTGACGCCGACTATCGTGCGGCAAAAGATCAAATGAGCGACATTTTGGTCGAGATAATAGAAGAAGGGCAGGCAACCTCAAGCAAGGAGTATGACGAGGCATATGCATTTGCGGACCGGTGTCGAGAGTCGGTAAACGAAAAATTTCAGGACTTTGACGCGATAATTTGTCCCAGTGCGCCCGGTGAGGCGCCTAAAGGAATGGCAACTGGGAATCCGATCTTCCAAGTAACTTGGACGCTGCTAGGCGTACCATGTCTGAATCTGCCTGTCGGATCGGGGCCAAACGGATTACCCGTTGGCATTCAGTTGATCGGGCGTCGCCACGACGACAAGACGATATTGGCGCTCGGACGGCACCTGATGCGCGACCTTCAACCGATTCAAGCGCAGTAATACGACAATGCCGGAAATAGCCGCATGCGCCGCCGACGAGCTCGCGCCCAATGAAGTTCTCCAGGTTTTTGTGGACGGTCGCGCACCGATTGCGCTCTACAACCTAGACGGGCAGTTTTTCGCAACCGACGATACCTGTACCCACGGTGACGCGTCTTTAGCCGAGGGCGACATCGAGGACGGTGAGATCATTTGTCCGTTTCACATGGGGGCATTTGATATTCGCACCGGCGAGGCCACTGCGCCGCCTTGCGTAAGTCCGATCACATGTTATCCAGTGCGTGTTGAAGATGGCACCGTCTACATCGAGGTAGACTCATGAATCAGCGGAAGACTTATCGTATTGGTCAAATCGTCCCGAGTTCCAACACCACCATGGAAACCGAAGTTCCAGCCATGCTTCAACGTGCGCTTCTCGATGATGGGATGAGTTTCACCTTCCATTCCAGTCGTGCGCCGATGAAAACGGTTTCCAAGGACGAACTGACCGCGATGAACGGACATATGGCACGCTGCGCTCAGGAGCTTACAGACGCAAGAATGGATGTGATTGCCTCGGCATGCTTGGTCGCGATCATGTGTCAAGGTCCCGGCTACCATCGTGAAACCGAGCAGACGCTACGCGAAGTCTGCCGTACCGATGCTCCGGATACCAAGGTCGTTACGAGCGCTGGCGCCCTAATCGAAGGCCTCAATGCGATAGGTGCGAAAAAGGTAGCGATCGTCACGCCATACATGAAAAGTTTGACTGAACTCGTTACCGGTTATATCGAAAGCGAGGGGATAGAAGTATTGGATGCGATTTCACTTGAAATCCCGAATAACCTGGTAGTGGGGGCACAGGATCCAATGGCTTTGGTGGAGACCGTGAAGCGGTTGTCTATTGCCAATGCCGACGCTGTAGTGCTTTCCGCTTGTGTGCAGATGCCGTCACTTGCTGCGCTTGCGCCGGTGCAGGAGACAATCGACGTCCCCGTGTTATCGACTGCGGCGGCCACTGTGTTTCAAATTCTGCGAGCGCTGCAGCTGAGTACCGCGATTCCAGACGCAGGCGATCTCCTGTCTGGCCGCTATCACTAAAACTCTACTGCCGCGCTCGAATTCGGCGTCTGCTCTTACAATTTCGATCGCATCCTGGCTCGGATCGTGATTAGATCCTAAAAACCTCGGTGTAGGGAATTTGCTGGTGCGCTGGTTTGTTCGCCTTTTTGTCCTATCGCTGCTGCTGATCCCAATTGGGATCATCGTGGTCGCTGTCCTGTGTCTGGAATCCACCCCGCTGGTGCAAGGCGAGGCATTGTTGAGCGCCTCCAATGTCGAACGTGCGAAACAGCTCCTGCATGAGCACGATCCGCGGAAGCTGCGCTCCGGCGAAGTCAAGACCGTGAGCATGAATGAGGAAGAACTTAGTTTGATCGCTAATCATTTGATAAACCGCTTTGGATCCGGTAGCGCGACGCTTGATATGGAGCAGGATCGGCTTGCGCTGTTGGCAAGCCTGGATTTATCCGCGCTTATCCCTAACCACTATCTCAATTTGGAAACCCAACTTAGTGCCGATGGCGACTTGGCGCATTTTGAAAAACTGAAGATAGGATCCGTTTCAATACCGCGGGCGATCGTTAGGGGATTGGTATCCTTCGGTGCGGAACATGTCTATCGAGCTTCTGGTATTCAAAACGCAAAGCAAGTATTGCGCGCGGTCACGATCCGTCCACGGCGACTCGACATTACCTATCAATGGCAAGAAGAGATTGTCGATGCGGTGAGGGATCGCCTCGTTTCGCGCACGGACCGAGTATTGCTGCGGGTCTACAACGAGTTTCTCGCGGCCGAAATTGAGCGCCAGGGTGCTAATTTATCCTTTACGACTCTGCTGCGAGCGATCTTTCAGGAAGCGCGCAAGCGATCCCCCAGTACCGATCCGGTGGCGGAAAATCGTGCCGCGATTGTGGTCCTGGCTTCCTATGTAAACGGCAGCAGCCTAAGTACTTTTGCGCCGGAAGCTGTGGACTGGGTTCAGCCGCGGCGGGTGCGACTCAAGATCCACTCGCGTCGCGATTTCGTTAAACACTTTACGACGTCTGCGGCCTTGGCGGTTGCCGGAGGCGGAGCCATGTCGGACGCGATTGGCTTGTACAAAGAAGTTGATGACGCCGACGGTGGTAGTGGTTTTAGCTTTAAAGATCTCGCGGCAGACAAAGCCGGGACACAGTTCGGTCAAGTTGCGGTCGAATCGGAACCTTCTGCAATTCGCTTACAAGACAGGATTGAGCGTGGCATTGACGATGCGGCGCTCATTCCAGATGTGAGCGATTTAGAAGAAAACATGACCGATGCTGAATTTAAACGTCGCTACGGAGGTGTAGGCGGTGATGCTTATAAACGAGTGGTGCAGGATATCGATCAGCGCATAGCCGCTTCTGCTTTGTATCGTCAATAAAGCGCGGCGGCGATCTATACGTTGAGTTGGAGCGCGAGGCGATTAACTAGGCAAAAATAACAATCGTGTTCGCTGCCATCTCGCCGCGCCGAACATCCCCAACAGACCGGCCGCGCACAGCGTGAACGTCGTTGGTTCGGGAATTGACGCTGCCGCAACCACGGGGCTAGCCGAGGTAACAGAAATACGTAGGTTATCGAGGTTGACCATACCTCTGCGGCTAGCGACGGTGTGATCTTCGAGGCTGACGTTCAGGATGACGGATTGTCCGTCGAAGGCCGCGAGATTGAACATCGCCATCGCGTAGCTACGACCGCCGTCGCCATATTCGAAACGCCCGGTTCGGGACGGTCTGGCGCGACCGCGACGCGAACGGACCGGTGAGAGCAGTCGGAATCCGTCCACGTACGACATACCGGTCGCAGACCGCAACGTAAACGCATCGGGGTTTTGACTCATTAGGCTTGCAAAATTGAATGCCACTGCTGCGTTGCGGTAACCACTAAGGTCTAGGGCAACGGTGAAATCCGACCGGCCGTCGGATGCGCCGGGACCTGGAGCGCTACCGCGGGGCACGACGTCCGCAGAAACGGTGCCTACCATTAAGGCCACGTTGGCAACGGCGACCAATAGGGCTCGCAAGCTCACACATTTGTTGATCATTTCGATGCCACCATGTACAGCGTTATTCAATGCTTGGAGTCCTAAAGCGTGTACGGTCTAAGTATAATCCTTTCAAAACGTTAACGCCTTCTCTTGTTAACGATGTGAAACAAACGTTTACATCGGAGAAAACGCCGTTGATTTCCAGCATATAGCGTCGATTTTGCCGGGGCGAAAGCCAACTATTGAGCATTGGGTCTGTGTTGATCTTGAATCCGACTTCGCACTGGCGCAGCATTCGCCCGTGAACTTGGATTCTATTTCACCTCAATTGCATCGGTTTTTGGAACTCGCAATCGGTAAAATTCCCGTGTCGCGAAAGGTCATCGTTTTGTTTTTGGTGTTCGCGACTGGCGCGGCATTTGGAAATTCCTATGAGGCGGCGCTGGAGCTGCATGCGGCTGGGCAACTACCGGCGGCTGAGATTGAACTGCGTAATGCCTTGCAGGAATCTCCTGACAACGTCACCGCGCGAGTGCTGCTCGGGGTTGTTCTGCTTGAGCAGGATAAACCCCGTGACGCCGCCGCCGAACTCGAAAAAGGACTCGACCTCGGCGGGGACCGAAATTTGATCTTACCCTCGCTTGGCCAGATCTATTTGCAACTTCTCGAACCAAATTCTGTGCTGACCAAAGTGATCCCGCCCGGGACGGACACTGCCGTCGACGGAGAGATCCTGTTGTTACATGGCGACGCTGCATTGCTGCTCGGAGATCTCGGTTACGCGGCCCGGAGCTATGCTGACGCACGCGACCGATTGCGCTCTGACGCGCGCCCTTTGATTGGTGAGGCGCGCGTAGCCCTGGCAAGAGGCCGCCGGGCGGTGGCGGATAAAAAAATTGCTGCCGCAATGGAGGCCGACGCAGACTCCGTTAGCGCTTGGACACTGAAAGGGATGGTCCACCGTGATCGTGCAGAACATAAGCTTGCACGCGAGGCGCTCGACCGTGCGCTTGAACTTGATCCAGACTCAACGAAAGTACTCGGTGCACGCGCCGCGTTGTTACTAGATTTGGGGGATCAATCTGCGGCTGCTGCTGATATTAAAACCTTGCGTGAGGCGAATCCGGCCGATCTCGAGGGACTTTACCTGCAAAGCTGGCTATATGTGAGCAACGATCAGCACGCACGTGCCCGCTCACTCCTGGAAGAGACCGCAAGCCGCTTGAGCGAACTCAGTACGGAACATCGGGAGAAGCTGCCGCAAACCGATTTATTATTTGGCATCGTGAACTTCTTGGCGGCCGAATATGAGCAAGCGGTCGAGAATTTCACGACTTTTCTTGCTCGATTCCCCAAACACAGTGGTGCGACTCGCTATCTTGCCGCGACGTATCTCGCGTCGGGCGATTGGGAGCGCGTTGTTCGGACGCTACAACCTGGACAGGGTGAAGAATTACCGGCGCATCCGGCGACCTTGTCTTTACTCGCCGAGGCCTTGCGCATCGGTGGGGACTTCAATCGAGCGATAAAAGTTTACGAACGTGCACTGGAAATAGTGCCTAAGCACCCACGTTTCACGCTAGGACTGGCGCTAACCCGTTTCGAAGTCGGCAATT
Source organism: Gammaproteobacteria bacterium (assembly GCA_021773835.1). Taxonomy (GTDB): domain Bacteria; phylum Pseudomonadota; class Gammaproteobacteria; genus UBA11873. Next base: position 23,728 of record JAJFJQ010000059.1, on the reverse strand, counting down.
CGACGGACGCGATTTCGATAACTGAAAAACTAATTCAAACGGATCCCGAATTTCTCAACGCAAAGACGGAGTTGGTCCGAATGTATGTTTCAGTCGGCCGCGTATTGGATGCACTGACCTTGGCCAGAAGCCTCGCTAAGGCCGATCCGGATAACGCCTCGATGCAGAATCTTTTGGGTGCTGTGCTAATGGAGGCGGGGCGCTATCGTGATGCAAAAGCATGCTTTATCGAGGCCGAAAAACTAGATCCCGCCGACGTTCTCGCACGATTGAATCGAGCACGCTTGGCACGACGCATGGATGAGCCACTTACCGCCATCGAATATTATCGGAGTGCCGTTAAGCTCGCACCGGATTCCGACGAAGGCTTAATTGAACTCGCCGAAACATTGATCGGGAAAAATGATATCGGCGGCGCAGCGCCGTTGCTGCGAACCTTGCTTGAGCGCGAGCCGCTTAATGCGAAAGCGCGCATTGCGTATCTATGGGTACGGCTCGCCCGCCGCGAATTTGACGAAGTAAAAGCGGATATTTATGAAGTCTTAGAAGATCTGCCTAATAACCCAGAGGTTCAGCTAGGGATAACTCGGATCTACCGTGCGATGGGCGATTTCGAGAATGCGCGATTGCAGCTGCGACGTGCGGGAGAGAGTGCAGGATTCAACGCCGACCAGTTATTTGAAATTGCTCGCGAACAACTTTCACTCGGAAATACGAGTGACGCGCAATGGGCAATTACTAAAGCGCTCAAGGGGAATCCGCGACACCTGCGCGCGCTGGCGCTTCGGGTCAAGGTGCTGCATACACTTGGGCGAATGGACGCCGCTAAGGCGGCGCTAGTGGAGGTTCAGGCGGCTTATCCACAAAGAAGTGAAACGCACCTTGCTGCAGGCGACTTGTATCGAGCGGAGGCGAATTTGGATGCCGCGATCACCGCGTATCAACTCGCATACGAAGCTACGCCAACCCGCACTACCGTACGTCATTTGTTTGAGGCGCAAGTCGAGCACGGCGACATCGACGCGGCGCTCAAAACGATCCGAGTTTGGATCCTGCTACATCCAGACGATCTCGATTCGAGGCATAGCCTTGCTGAGAAATTAATCGCCGTCGGACAATACCGTCCAGCGCAGCTGGTTTATGAAGGGATCCTGAAACGTGCGAAGGCCGATCCCCAGTTGCTCAATAACCTTGCATTCGTTACGCAAAAACTCGGTGACGAGCGGGCCCTTGGCTTTGCGGAACGGGCCGTAGAGATCGCGCCCGACGAACCGAGATTTCTTGACACTTATGGCTGGATATTGGCTGAAACTGGTGAGCCCGAGCGAGGGCTTGACGTATTACGTGATGCCTATACGCGTCAGTCAACGAATCAGGAAATTCGCTACCACATTGCATTGGCCTTGCTGCGTCTGGATCGGACTGATGCAGCACGGCGCGAGCTCGACGCGGCGCTAGCGAGCGAGCGTGATTTTTCAAGCAGAGCAGACGCGAAACTACTGATTGAAAAATTAGGTGGTCGCCTAAATTAAAACTATCAGACACCACCTGGCATTGAGCACGCACGCTAGGCTCGTCGATGGATCAAATAATTGCGCGCGATGCGGCGCCGAAAATCGTCAGTGGACGATAGTGACCGGGCACGGTGAGTGATGGGCAACTTGGGTGCTAACGCTACCCAATAGGAGCCGCGCGAATACCGAGCGTCCGCGCGAACCGATCACGATCAGGTCAACCGCATTGTCCCCAGCGTAGTCGCAGATGGCTTCCGCAGTATGGCCCCATATCTGATCGGTTTCGATGTCCTCAAGATCGCCCAACGCGGATTTTGTATCTGCCAAGGTTGTCTCAACCGCTTTGCTCTCGGTCGCCGCCTTAATCTCTTCGACGTTCAGCGACGCATCGGGTACGGCCGCCGGCCACACCGCGGGTCCCATTGCGTTAAGCATTAAGACATCGTCGTCATGGACGGTTAAAACGATGACCTTGGCGTTGAGAGAACGGGCGATGGTCGCGGTGAACTTAGCGGCATGTAGTGCGCCTTCGGAACCGTCAGTGGCAAGTAGTATTTTGGAAATATTACTAGACATAACACCTATTCTCCGTAGTTGTTGTCGGGATACAGTATCATAGCGCCTGTAGCTCCTGGCCACGACGTCCAATACACGCTCGCCTTCCCAATAGGTTCCGCATCAAGCGCACCACCTTGACCCCAGCAAGCCTAAGTGTAATCGTGAGCGCTGGGTTCCAGCACTATTATGTTGCAACACACGATGGACGGATCTGCAACGTCGCGCAAAGATAATCACTACGCGGTCCAACGCGTTATCTTTATTGAAGGCCTGGCAAACCTATTCGTATTGGTGCTGAAGTTGGTCGTTGGCCTCACCACCGGCTCGTTGGCAGTCCTGGGTGATGCTGTCCATTCTTTGAGTGATGTGGCCAACAACGTCGTTGCCTGGTTTGTGATCCGGCTGGCGAACGAACCAGCCGACCGGGAACATCCCTACGGTCACCGGAAATTTGAAACGCTGGCCGTGTTTGGTCTTGCCGGCTTGTTAACAGTGCTAGGCTTCGAGCTAATTCTACGCGCCCTGCAACGAGGATCGCCGGAGATTGAAAGCAGCATCTGGGGGCTGACCTTAATGGGTGTTGTACTGCTCGCAAATATCGTACTCGCCTTATGGGAGCGTCGTTGGGCTATGCGCCTGAAATCCGATATTCTCATCGCGGACGCTAGTCATACGTTTTCAGATGTGATGACGACCTTGGTCGTCATCATTGGGTGGCAACTATCGAGCCGAGGGTATGTTTGGCTTGATACCTTGTGTGCTCTTGGGGTGGCTTGTTTAGTCCTGTATCTGGCATTCGGCCTATTTAAGCGGGCTTTACCAGGTTTGGTCGATGAATTTGCAATAGATCCGCGCGAGCTTACAACAGCGGTGATGAGTGTCAGGGGCGTCGAATCGGTTAGGACGATCCGGTCGCGTTGGCTGGGTCAAAACCGCGCTGTGGATATGGTCATTACCGTCGATCCCGCCCTGTTGATTGTAGAGTCGCATGAAATTGCCGATCAGATCGAGTCGTTGATCGAACGAGAGTTCGACGTCCAGGATATTTCAATCCACGTTGAACCGCACCAGTAAGTCCGGCTACGCAGGGGTTGGGTCAGTGGCGCTAAGCCGGCTTATTTTCGTCGGTGCACGGTCCGTACTCTAGCTGCACGGTTGCGTGTGACACGCCAAACAGTGATTCCAAGGCGCGGTGGATTTCATTCATTATACGATCGTGTTCTACGTTCTCCGCGATCCGGGCATGCAAGGTAAGAACTGGGCGTTCATCGGTAAGAGACCAAATGTGGACATGATGGATATCTAAGACTTCGGGGATCTGAGCCATCAGTTGCGAGCTGACCTGATCTGGATCGACTTCCTCCGGTGTCCCTTCCAGCAAAATATGTCCGGATTGCCGGACAACCACGTAGCCCGCACGAACGATTAGCGCCGCCGCAATGATCGACAATAGGGGGTCGGCCTGCATCCAGCCGGTTATCATGATTATCAACGCCGCGCCAATCGCGGCTAATGATCCTAGGAGATCGCCAAGAACGTGAAGCGCCGCGCCGCGCAGGTTTAAATTAGCATGACCTGCCGCGGTGAGCATGCGGAATACAACGAGATTGACAATGAGCCCAAGGCTCGCAATGACAAGCATTGGGCCCGCCGCAACGCTGTGAGGTTCAACGAACCGGGTGAGTGCAGTGAAGACGATCCACACGGCGATAACGAGCAGCGCGATGCCGTTGACGAATGCCGCCAACACTTGAAACCGATGGTAGCCGAAGCTGCGGCGCAAATCGGGTGACCGTGATCCAACTCGAAAAGCTGCCCACGCCAGCGCTAATGCCACAAAATCACCAAACATATGGCCTGCGTCGGCTAGCAAGGCCAGTGACCCCGAGAGCAGGCCTCCCGCTAGCTCGGCGAGCATGAAACTGCCGGTCAAAAGCATCGCACCGAACAGCCGTCGTTCGCTATCCGTGTCGTTCGGCGTTAGGTGGTGATGCGAATGGTCATGATTCATAGCGAAGCGGACCGTGATCTAATCGGGGTGCTATTTGACTGTGCTGCGGTCAATTGAATTTCGATGACTAATGACCGCTAGCGATTGCAAGGCGAGCTATCACCTAATGGGCCGCTACAGCCCGCGATAGGCGCAAACCTCACCCAAATAAATTCGCGCCAGCGCTTAGGATCTCGCTTAATTTTCAGTAGCTTGTAATCAATTAATGAGGACTCTATCATTATCGCGACAGATTCGAAACTGGATTAAGGAGGACGCAAATGGGATCGGCTGTGGTCGCTGGTTGCGCGGATGCAGTGGCCGTTGAACAGATCCGGTCTCGCGACGAGAAATTATCTTGTCGATCGTGTTCGGCCCAACGTTGCTGGTAGTGTCACCGAGAATTCATCAGCTAGTGGCACCTCGGCGGTGAGGTTTGCCTACCTTATCGGTGTGCTCGCTGCATTTGCACTGACGCTCTGGAATATCCCGCCAGCTTACCTTTCCGCCGAGTGGGCGGCATATAGAAACAGCTGGATGGGCGGCTCGAAATACACAGAAGCGCCGCCAAGTCGCACTGTGTCGGTTGCTGAACTCGACATTGATGAAATCTGTTCGCCGGACTTTGATACTTGGCGCACGGCTCATCGTATTGATGGGGTTGAAATTGAAGCGGTGAGCGACTGCGCTCCGGATAACCCCTGGGATATTGCGGTGTCGGTGCGCGGCGCCAATAACGTCACCGAGGCAACCTTAATGCAATCATTGTTCGCTCCCGATGCGGTCGAAAAAGGCGATGATCGAGATGGCGACGGCGATCCGGACGTGATCGACATTCGGCTCGAAGTGATGGAGCTAAATGGTAAGTCACCGGATGGCTCCGAAGTGGTGCCTCAATTTGAGATTGGGCCCGGTATCACGCCAGGATTTTGGGTGTTCGCGCCGAAGACACGAGGTATGACGACGATTAACTTCGAATCGTTGGTTGCGAATCGAATAGTGCGTCTACCGGCGCCTGTGATTCGCATCGAACAGGGCGATGAGGTTCGCATTACCCTCGAAAATTCGCACTACCTGCCGCATACGATTCATTTCCATGGTTTGGATCACCCCTTCAAGACATCTGACGGTAAAGGCAACGACGGCGTGCCGGTGTTCAGTGAGCATCCGATCATGCCTGGCAAGGCACGCGCCTATCAGCTGCAACCGCGCCATGCGGGCACTACCTTTTACCATTGCCACGTCCAGCCCCATTCGCACATCCTGATGGGATTGCAGGGTATGTTGGTCGTCGAGGAAAATCGTCCGAACAATTGGGTCCAAACGTTTAACATTGGGGCGGGCCGGGTGCGATCACCATCGGTTGCCGTGCGCGAGCAATACGATCGCGAATTTGATCTCCATTATCTGGAGATCGATTCAACGCTGAACAATCGGATCCAGCGTTTTAATGATCCGCGCCTGGTCTCGCGGTCAATTCACCGTGGCTATAACATCACCAAGCGCAGTGCCGACTATTTTGTGCTCAATGGAAGGTCGTTCCCATACACATTGCGTGAAGCGATGGTCGTGGTGAATCCACAGCAGCGCAATCGCATTCGTATTCTCAATGGCGGCAGCGAGGGGCTTGCGCTGCACTTTCACGGTCACAAGCCACGTTTGACCCATCGTGATGGCGTACCACTTTCGCCCGGCCAAGAAATTCAGCGGGATGTCTTTTGGATCGCCAGTGCGCAGCGCGTTGATCTCGAATTGAATACGGTCAACGATGGCCTTAACGCCTATGGTGCCGGCGCTTGGTTATTGCACGATCATCGTGAACAAGCGGTGACCTCGAACGGGATTGGTCCTGGGGGTGACGTTAGTCTGGTGGCCTACGAAAAATATCTCGGCCCGCGTGGACTACCGTTGGCGGTTGGCGGACTGCAAAGTCTCGCGCCGTTTTTTTCTTCGGCGTACTACGCCGGTGAATTGCCGGTATTTAGTGGCATGGCAGGGCACGATCTGGCGGATCCTGAGCAGCGAGCGTTTGGCGCAACCAACTTGTGGTACTTCTGGATTGGGATATTGGCCTTGATGTGGTTGCTCATAATCGTACCGTTGCGTCGGTGGCGGGCACGATGACCGGTGGCCGGCGGATTTCGGTGGCGTTCGCCGCGGTGTTTGTTGCAACGGCTGCGTCCATCCATGTCGTAACGGCTCAAGAACAACATCATCATCACGCCCATCATGATCACTCAATGGTGCTGGATCGTGACGGCATGGTAATGAACGCCAATGCAGACGTTCTGCCAAAAGATTGTACTGAGGTATCCGCCGACCTCGAGTTCGAGGTTCGTGTCGGTCGCGACTATGCTCGCCGCGGATTAACGTTTGGCTATAACCAGCATGAATGGGTGGTACCACCGTGCGCACGCGTAACTGTAACCCTTATTAACGAGGATCAAGTGCGCCATCAATGGATGGTGCACGGACTTCCTCGTTACCTGTATCCGCAGGGCATGTTCCATCTTGAGGTGAGTGGGGAGAAGCGCAAGAGCGGCACATTTATCGTGCCTAGTGACGATCGGACCTATCTCGCGCACTGCGATATTGCACAACACATGGAACAGGGTCTGAAAGGGCAAGTCGTCGTCGGCAGTGGCAACGGAACCCTGCCAAGTATTCCCGGGATCAGCGCGCAGCCGTTGCCGGACGACTATGCCTCGGGTCGCTAGACGCCGTATTGTTCGCGTAGCAGCCGCTTGAGGATCTTGCCGCTGGGGTTACGCGGGATCTGATCGGTAAATTCGATCCGTTTCGGTTGTTTAAAACGCGCGAGCTTATTGTCGCAATAGGCCATGACGGCATCGGCGGTAAGCGAATCGTCGGCGCTGACCACGATGGCAAACGGTGATTCTCCCCATTTTTCGTCGTTTTGCCCGATCACGGCTGCCTCTACGATCTCCGGGTGGGAAACCAATATCCCTTCGATTTCAGCTGGGTAGACGTTCTCGCCGCCGGAAATGATCATATCTTTCATGCGGTCCTGAATGTAGATAAACCCATCTTCATCGGTAACGGCGACATCGCCTGTATGGAGCCAGCCGTCGACGATTGTCTCGGCGGTTGCCTCAGGGCGATTCCAGTACTCGCGCATGACATGCGGACCACGCACTAGGATTTCACCTGGCTCGCCCGGGGCACAATCACTACCGTCTGCAGCCGCCAGCCGAACTTCAGTATGAAAAAATGCCTTCCCCGTCGAGCCGATTTTTGCGATCGCATTTTCGGCATCAATTACGCAGGCCGGCCCACATGTTTCCGTAAGCCCGTAGATTTGGTGGATTTCGATGCCCATAGCCGCGTAGCGCTCCATCAAGGCTATCGGAACCGGCGCAGCCCCGGACAGGATCCAACGCAAGGCTTGGAAATCGTATTGCTCGACGTCCGGCACCTGTAGCATGAAATTCAGCATCGCCGGTACCGCCAAGCCACTCGTTATACGTTCGTTTTGGATCAGCTCCCAGGCGCGTTTGGGATCGAAGCTGCGCATGACAATGCTGGTCGCGCCCCGATAGACATTCACAGATAACGGCATCAAGGCGCCGACATGAAACATCGGTAAGGCGCCGAGGAAACGATCCTGTTCGCGATAATACGTTGTCGCGGCGACCGTTAGGATCGCCCAGATCGATGTGTTGTGCGTATGTACAACGCCCTTGGGGAGTCCCGTGGTGCCGGAGGTATACATGATATAAAGCATGTCATCGGCCGACGCTCCGATCGCGGGTTCGCTGGGTTGTGCTGCGTCGCGGAAGTCTTGATAGCTTTCGGCGAACGGCGTTAGCGCGGCATCGCCGGTAACCTGCAACCAGTGCTCGATATCAGTCTTCGCACCGCGTGCTTGGAGATCGGCTACGGTCGGGATAAATTCTTCACCGAATATAAGCCGCGTCGTACCGCTATCGTTCAAGATAAATTCTAGTTCGTCCGGTACCAGGCGCCAATTAAGCGGGACGACCACCGCACCGATCTTCGCCGCTGCAAAATAGGCTTCCATAAACTCTGCGCTATTCATGAGCAGGAAACCGATGCGCTCACCTTTCTTTACCTTGGCGTTCGTTAGCGCGTTGGCGAGGCGATTACAGCGTTGGTTCAGTTCAAAGAAGCTCAGTCGAACGGACCCGTCGCCGTCGACATAGGCTTCGTGATTCGGGCTGAGCGTCGCGCGTTTGCTTAGAAATAAGCCGAGATTGTTGTCCACCAATGCTCCTTACTTCGGATCAATATAGGTGCAATCATTGTCGCAGATTTCGCCGTAGGGGCGATACTGCGATACGAGGTAGGCGCGACCTGCTAGGCCGCATTCCAAACTCTGAGGCGCCGCGAGAAGGCGCCGGCGCCGGCCTAGTTTTCGCCGAGGACGGCGACGTGCTCCACTGGCGATTTATGTCGACGGGCCGCAACCTCTATTCTTTCACGGTTGGCCGCGTGCAGTCGATACGGCATCACCCGCCGTTTGGTCGAGCTGGCCGTCGATCGTAGGTCTGGAGATTCGGCAAGGACGTAAAGTTCGTGTGCGTTCAAAATTTCGGTACTCAAAGTTGGATTTAGTAATAGTGTCGGCGTCTGGACGCGGGAACTTAACGAATGTTGCCGCGAATCACGAGCCATGTCAGGTGTGATGCTTAGAAGTGCAAATAAGTTCACACTATATTTTCGCGCCAGCTTGCCCATGCGGCTGACAGGCACGCTTCACCATCGTCTAATCGGCACCTCGTTGACGTTCGTCGGATTTTATTTATCGACAAAATTTAGTACGGCATCGTTAAAAGTTGCTGGGTCCTCCAGGTTTGACATATGTCCAACGCCGGGAATCTTGCACAGAATCGAGTCCGGGATCCGCTCGCTCAGAATGTTGGAAATTTCTTGGAAATCAAGCGTATCGCGCTCGCCGACAATCACCAGTGTCGGGCATTGAATGCGCTCAAGGCATTCAATCGCCGGCGGTTGCGACATTATTGCAGGATTGTCGTTTAACCAGTGCCAGCCACTGTAGTCCCCGACGTAATCTGACATTCGCACGGATACCTCGGGCCGTTCAAACGCCGGCGCGAATAGTTCTGAACTGAGCCATAGTTGTTTTGCAGCGTCGATACCTACGCTCCGCGCGAGTTCGGCCGGCCCCGTCATTGGTCGTCCGCGAGGCCACGGGTATCCGGGGAGGCCGCTATCGGCGGTGACCAAGGCTGCGGTGAGTTCAGGAAATGCCAAGGCAAAATCTATAGCGATTCCACCGCCTAGTGATAATCCAATGACTGTCGCGCGCTCAACGTTTAGATATTCGAGCAAGGCTTTGAGATCTGCTGCGGAATCGAAGGGATCGTCGGAGGCTGGCGCCGAGCGGCCAAACCCGCGAAGATCGTACCGAATAACGTGGAAACCTCGGGCGAAGGACTCGAATTGATCGTCCCACATACGGCAATCGAGCGAAAAACCATGGATAAATACGAGCGTGCGTCCCTGTCCGGCCTGTTCATAGTAGAGGCTTGTGCCGTTTACTTCGGCAATGCCGTTGTGTGAACCCAAGATGCGATCTCCTTGTCACAATACGAAGTTGAATGACACGCGCCGTAATAACGCGCTTTGTCCGGTATCATACTGCGCCAACAGGAGAGCAGAAAATGAAGCGATTGTGTATTCCCCTATTTCTCATGCTCGCATGGTCGATTGCTACGGCCGAAGTGGCCTCGAAGTGTAAACGACCAATGCGACCATCGATTCCGGACGGCGAGGCGACGACGGAGGAGAAGCTAATTGAGGCTCGATCGGTACTCGAGCAATATTTAAAGGATGGCGACCGCTTCCTTGTATGCCTGCGCGAATTTGAAGATTCGCTTGGCGATAGGATCACGGAAGTCGACGGACACACACTGGTGGACAAGTACAAAGGGATGGTCGAAGAAATGTACTTGGCTGGAGACGAGTTCAATATCGCCTTACGGCGATTTAAGCTTAAGGCCGGGATCGACTCCGATGAGGGCGAATGAGGCGTTGCCAGAGCCGGCTGCGCAGGCCCCCTAACCAGTTTTACGGTGAATTGCCCTCGCGGCGGCGGTTAAGGTGCGCGGTGACGGCTTCGATGCCGCCATCTTTCGCCACGTAGCTGAAGTCCGAGCGGAACGTACGTGCAAGACTCACGCCACTGAAAGTCACATCAAACAGTAGCCATTTCTCGTCCCGCTGAATCAAGCGAAAATCGAGTGGAATTGAGTCGGAGTCTGCGACTTTTATGCCGGCCGTGACGACCGCGGTATTTTTTCGCAGCAACGGGTCGCCTGCGACATCCAACTCAATTTTATCGCCGTTCGAAAGCGCCAAAGCATAGGTGTTAATGATGTACTGCTCGAATGCATGGAGAAACTCGGTCTGCTGCTCGAGCGAGGCATTGACCCAATGATCCCGCAGAATCCACCGGGCTAAAGCCAAATAGTCAATGCGCGGATTCAATAGCGTGGCGAAAATTTCTCTCACGCTGTCGTCGTTCAATGAAGCGTCCTGCCGCTTGACCTCTAACTGCATGAGCAGTTCATCGAATACTTCCCGAATGACCACATCTGGCGCTTGGGCGGCCGTGGCACCTAGAGAACTCAATAATGCGAACAGCATGACACCGGTCTGCATGCCAGTTCGGAGCAAAATTCGTACCTTCGTGTGGAGTCCAACTCGGTTCATTCGCCATCCTCGCGACGGATTTATTGGCCTATACAGCCTGTTAAAAGTGCCCATCGACGTTACCACACCGGCGCGCCCAAATGCTACGCACTGTGACAACGATCCGCGGGTTAAGCGGGCATTAATGTTTGAGTGAATCGGAAAACTCAAGCCGCTAGCGGATGGTGAACGGGCCTTATACGTTAATTTGGTCGCCACCTTTGAGCTGCAGCATTTCGCGGGCTTCATCGGGGCTGGCGATTTCAAGTGACAGACCCTCAATAACTTTGCGTACCAGACGTACTTGATCCGCGGAGCCCTCGGCCAGGCGGCCGGGACCACCCCACAATGAATCCTCAAGGCCAACTCGCACGTTACCGCCCATCGATGCCGACATGCTTGCCACCGGAATTTGGTTGCGTCCCGCGCCAAGCACAGACCACACATAGTCATCGCCGAATAGGCGATCGGCGGTACGTTTCATGTGAGTAACGTCTTCCGGATGGGCGCCTATACCACCGAGAAGTCCGAACACGGTCTGGATGAAAAGCGGCGCTTTGACCAGTCCGGCGTCGCGAAAGTAGGCCAAATTGTATAGATGCGCGGTGTCGTAACACTCGAATTCAAAGCGCGTGCCGTTAGCACCGCAGATAGTCAAAATTCTTTCGATATCCTGGTAGGTGTTTTTAAACACCATGTCGCGACTTTTTTCGAGGTGTTCGACTTCCCAATCGTATTTGAAGTTGTCGTAACGTCTGAGCATGGGGAACAGGCCCATGTTCATCGAGCCCATGTTGAGCGACGCGACTTCAGGGGCAAATTCCGACGCCGGGCGTAGGCGCTCGTCTACGGTCATATGCGGCGATCCACCGGTCGTGATGTTGATTACCGCGTTGGTCGAATTTTTGATCGTAGGTAAGAACTTTCGAAACACCTCAGGATCTTGTGTTGGCCTGCCATCGTCCGGATCTCGCGCATGTAGATGAATGATCGCGGCACCTGCCTCGAAGGCGTCGATGCTGGCTTGAGCGATTTCATCTGGCGTTACCGGCAGGTAGGGTGACATTGTGGGAGTGTGGATCGCACCCGTCGGCGCGCAGGTGATGATGACTTTGCGTGATTTGGGCATGTTGGTTCCTGAGTTATTCTCAATGCGTCGAAAACGATAGACGATGCCGAATTAAATTCCTATGCGGGATTGCTTGGTGTCTCTGCGCCCTCGCTGACAAGCGCCTCGAAGTTCTTAAAGAAAACCGCGGCCAGCTTTTGTGAGGTTTTTGTGATCAATACGCCACCAAGCTGAGCGAGTTTCCCACCAATGTCGGCTTTGACTTCATAGCTCATTAGCGTGGCGTCGCCGTCATCGCTCAGGTGGACTTTGGTACGCATTTTTGCGAATCCAGCCGGCCCGCCTTTGCCCTCGCCAATCATGGTATAGCTTTCCGGCGCAATCACGTCGATCAAGGTGACGCCACCGGTGAACCGGGCCTTCAACGGGCCGACTTTGGACACGACAGTGGCTGTAAATTCGGTCGGGGATAATGCCTCAAGCGATTCACAGCCGGGGATTGATTGTTTGAGGATCTCGACGTCGTTTAACGCGGCGAATACCTTTTCACGCGGCGCGTTAATACGAATTTCCTCTGCCATTTCCATTTTTAGGCACTAGCCTCCTGAATTTTCTGCCATGTACTATCGGGACGTAGCTCCCGTGGGCGCCACCGTGTTGCTCAATGCTATAGAGAATTGAACATATGTTCAATTATTGGTGGCGCCCCATTCCATGGCTGCTCAAGCCACTGAATCGGCTGGAAAATGGTGACTAAATCAGGACTTGATGGAAGCCATTTAATTGACTCGTGTCGGTACAGCGGTTAGCGTTTTTTGCAGCAACACAACGCTTAAAGCTTTTTCGAACCTGGGGTTATGCAAAGTGACTTATTCGATCGAATGTGTTTTTGAGGCTGCCAATCATCTTGGCGAAGGGCCCGTTTGGGACGTCGAAGAGGGCGTTTTATACTGGGTCGACGGTACTGGCCGGCGCGTCGGAAATCCCTCAATTTGGCGTCTGGATCCGCGTACCGGCCGGACGCAAAATTGGTCACTTGAGCACGACGTCGGTGCAATGGCGCTGCGCAAAAGCGGCGGTGCAGTCCTCGCCCTCGACGATGGATTTTACTTTTTCGACTTCGAAACAGGTGGCCTGGATCTCATCGAGTTGATCGAGGCCGAGGAGCCAAGGAGCCGCCTAAACGACGGTAAGGTCGATCGCCGAGGCCGTTTTGTCGCGGGCGGCATGGATGATCTCGAAGAACTTGGGCTGTGCGGTCTCTGGCGGCTCGATCCGGATCTCACAACAGAAAAAATTGACGACGGCATAATCTGTTCGAACGGCCCGTGCTGGAGTCCAGACGACGCAACATTTTATTTCGCCGATACTTTCCAGCAAGTTATGTGGGCCTATGATTACGATATCGAAACCGGTTGTGTCGATAATAAAAGGGATTTCGCCTACTCCAAAGACGAAGCCGGTTTTTATGACGGCTCGACGGTGGATAGTGAGGGATGTATCTGGAATGCGATGGTCATTGGCGGCGATCTGATCCGGTATACACCCGATGGTGAGGTCGATCGGCGAATTGGGTTGCCCGTCAAGAACATCACCAGCGTGAATTTCGGCGGCCCCGATCTCGATGAGATATACGTGACATCAATGGCACGGGTGAGTCACCCGGCAACCCATGAACATTTCACTAAGCAGGTGCAGCCACAGTTTGGTGCCGGCGCCTTGTTTCGTATCCGAGGCCTTGGAATTCGAGGCATAGAGGAGCCGCGTTTTGGCGGATGAATTCATCGCATGAGTGAGGACCTCGCCGTCGCCTTATCGGCCACTCGTGGCATCGTGTGCTTGGTCGGGGCCGGCGGTAAGAAAACGACGATGTATGCCCTTGCCCGTGCGCATCCCGGACGCGTGCTGTTATCGTCAACCTCCCATATGTACGAATACGATCGCGATAAAGTCGACATCGCCTTAACCCTCGCCGACCCGACCGAGCCCTTGCCTGATTTTACCCAACATCGGGTCGTTGCCATCGCAGCTGCGACCGATACGCGAAAGCGGGTTGGTGGCCTTGAGGCGCAACAGATCCAAAACATCTACGCTAAGGGTCATTTTGACCTGTGTATTATCAAGGCCGACGGGGCCCGTGCCCGTTGGATCAAAAGTCCGGGTCCACATGAGCCGTTGATTCCAGCGTTTGCCAATACCGTTGTGCCAGTCGTCTCGGCGCAAGTGATCGGACGCAATCTCGACGACCGCATCGCGCACCGTCCCGAGCGTTTAACCGACCTTCTCGGGATCAAACTTGGTGAAACGATTACGCCACAGCACCTTAGCGATCTGTTATCGCATCCCGAGGGCTCCCTCAAAGGTGTCGGCGAGGCTGAGGTGATCCCATTGATTAATATGGTCGATAGTGACGATCTCCACGCGCTCGCGCGTGAGCTTGCGATTGTCGCACTAGCGCAGACCGATCGAATATCGCGGATCGTGTTGGCGTCAATGCGCGATGAGCGTTTGGTCGAGATTGTCGACCGTTAACGCGGTGATGCCATCGACCGCATTCAATGAATAATTCTTAAACTCAGTATTATGCGGGTGACTTACGGCGCAAGCTGCGACTTGCAACCCACACAACCGTAGCCGCAATGCCGCAACCCAGTGTAAAAAGATGCAAGGGCATCGTCGTGTGGTTGTAGAGATAGGCCGCGATGCCAGAACTGATGGCTGACAGCATGAGCTGGATGAATCCCACGACGGCACTCGCACTACCGCCTTTGCTAGGAAACAGGCTTACCGCCATCGAGAACCCAACCGGAACGATCAGCGAGGTGGAGTAGAAGGCGCACAGGCCGGGGATCATCACAAGCGGTATCGAAAGCGGCAACAGACTGCTGGCGATAACGGCGGCGCTGGCGAAGACGATCCCTGCGGCTAACCCAATCGCGATTGCGCGATCGATACCAACCATACGCACCAGACGATTACTGGTTAGCGATCCAGCGACATAGGCACATGCGGCGATCGAATAACTGAAGCCTTGATGTTGTGCCGCCATACCGAGATCGTCGATCAAGAGAAAACTGTTCACCACTGCATAAGCGAATACAGCAGCAAACATCAGCGCCGGCGGCGCGGTGTAGCACCAGAAACGTACGTTACTGCCGATTTCGAGATAGCCGCGTGCAACTTCGACGAGACCAAGGGTGCCTAATCGGCGTTCTGGTGGTAGCGTCTCACCTGTACTTCTTATTGCTGTGAGGAACAGGACTGCGCCGAGACTGCCGATGGTGTAGAAGATCCAATGCCATGATTTATGCTCGACCATCCAACCACCAAGTGCTGGGGTTAGCATCGCCGCGGAGGCCATGACGCCCGTTAGCAGCGCTAACATCTGGGCTGCACGGTTGCGATCCAAACAATCGTTGAGCAATGCGCGAATAAGCACCGGGCCACTAGCCGCCGCTGCCCCTTGGACCAAGCGATAGCCATAGAAACCGGTGATGTCCACGGCAAGAGCGCAGCCAAAGCTTGCGACCGCAAATGCAGCGATACCGGTAAGTAATACCGGTTTACGTCCATAGCGATCAGACAAGGGACCGAAAAATAAATGGCCGGCCGCATTACCATATAGAAACACGGACAGGCTGTATTGGACTTCTTGCGGGCTCGCGTTGAAGGCACGGCTAATGGCCGGAAACGCCGGAAGATACATGTCGGTGGCGAATGCTGCGATGCCGAAGATTAGCGACAGTAAAACGACCGTTTTCGCGGAATCAAAATTCGGGCCAAGAACGGGCGTTGTCACGGCGGGTGTCGTCAAGCCGTGACCCCCGGTTGGTTAACCACTTTGTTGGTCATGAATTTCTTCCGGGCGCGCGTCGTCGAGCCTCAGCTAGAGATTTTCACCAGGTTGCTAGTCGAGGACCGATCGCTTAATGCTATCGTAGACGACGCTCACAAATACATCGGGTTTTAGAAATCCGCCGCCCCATTTAGCATCATAGGCTGCAGTTGGTTTTGCCAGGATGGCTTGTTCCAATGTGTTGCCGGCGACGATCAGTTCCGCAACCTTTTTATGCGCTGCCTTTAGCATCGTGAGAAATTCTTCGACCCCTTTACGGTCACTGACCTTGCCGTGGCCGGGAATCACCTTCGTCTTGTCGTCTGCGAGCGCAAGGATTTGTTCCACGGCTTTGATCATACCGCTGATCGATCCGCCACTACCGCTATCGATGAACGGGTAGTACTCGGAAAAAAACGTGTCGCCGGTGTGGAGCACATTGGCCTGCTTAAAATGAACGACTGCATCGCCGTCGGTATGCGCATTGAGAACGTGGAAGACATGGATGTCATTACCGTTGAGATGAAACGTAATGTCTTTAGAGAAAGTCACAATCGGCAACGCAATCGCCGGTGAGGCTGGTCGTTCTGAATTGAAGAATTCGACTACCTGATCGGTGCTCAAGCGTTGTCGCACGTTCTCCTGTGCGACGATGATGGCGCCTGCCGTACCCATTTGTTCGTTACCGCCGGTGTGGTCGCCATGCCAATGGGTATTGATGACGAACTTTAGCGGATCCTTAGACAGCTTTTTGATCGCTTCGGTGATTCCAGCGTATTGCGGCGCGTATTGATCGTCGACTAAAAATGTTCCATCCGCTCCGGTGGAAACCGCTATGTTGCCACCTCGACCCATCAGCACGTGGAGGCCCTCGGTAATGGCGATCGTTTTGATCGGAACGGCTTCGCCTGCCGCAAACACGGCTTCCGCGGTCACGATGAGCGTCAGTAGGGCGAGCGATTGAATCAATTTAGTCATTGCTTCTTCCAAACGTCAGGGTAGGGCGGCGGGCCATAGTGCGGTTGCAGTTGGGGCCGGGTCAGTCTAAAGCCACAATCGCTCCGACGCTATCGCCGCACCGGCCGCAAGCGCCTTCAACTTTTCATAAGCAATATCTGGCAGCACGTGGCCATAACGTGCAAACGTAGAGAATCCGCAATCCGTGCCGGCCATTACCCGTTCGCGGCCGACGATGCCGGCGAATCGGCAGATCCGCTCTGCCACGAGATCCGGATGCTCGATATAGTTCGTGCACGTGTCGATCACCCCCGGAATGAGTATTTTGTCGCTCGGTAGATCGATCTCACCCCAGACGGGCCACTCGTGCGCGTGGCGTGGGTTCGAAGCCTCGAAGGAGAGCGCCTGTGGTTTGGCACGGCACAGTACGTTCGCTATTTTATGCAATGGAATATCGAAATCGTGCGGACCTTCATAATTACCCCAGCAGATATGCATTCGCACCGACTCGGCCGGGATGTTGGTTAGGGCCGCGTTGAGCACTTCAACTTGGCGTTCGGCCTGAGCGACGAACTGACCATCGCTCAGATCCTTGTATTGCGTATGACGCGCCATTGCCACGTCCGGACAGTCAACCTGTAGCACGAAGCCGGCATCGACAATCGCCTCGTACTCCTCGCGCATGACGGTGCCGAGCGCCTCGAGGTAGGCCTGTTCACTTGGATAATATTCGTTGGGCAAAAAAGCGGAGATAACCCCCGGTGACGACGCATTCATAAACGCGTCCGTCGCGCCGGCTCCGTCCAACGCGGCGGCAAAATTGGCAATATCGGTTTTCAGTGGCTCTCGATTCTTGACCGCAATTTCCGCGGTGCAAACCGGACGCGCGATAGGCGGCGCCTCGTTGGTTTTCGCCTGCCTTTCCATATAAGCCGGAAACCGAGCCAAATCGGCTGGCGGCCGTCGGGGGCTGTCACCGCTAAAGCCCGTGCAGCGATCGGTGATGTATGTGGAGTAACCAATCTTCGCCATCTCGCCGTCGCTGACGACATCGATACCGAGGGCGACTTGGTGGCGCACGATGTGATGAACAGCCGTGCTTGCCTCGCGTGAGAATTGAATCTCATCGATATCCTCGCCGGCCTCGCGGCCGGCCAGTAGATCGGCCAGAGAATCCGGACGCGGTAGGCTCCCGACATGTGTCGTGAGAATGCGTTCGCTGCTGAATTTCATTTGTGCTCCTTCAAACTAAGCTCTAGTAGTGCGCCGTGGCATAAGAATTCTAATGCTTCTCGCGGTTACCCGATCCAGCCACGGCGGGTGGCTCAATCGCGTCGTCGAAATAGCGTCGGCCGACCGCCTCGGTGGCCGAGATCTTGAATCGTTCAAGCGCATTGTCCGCAACCAGCAATTCACCATAGATATCGCCTGAGGCGACGTCGCTGTTTTCGTTTAGAAACACGTTCGGGTCCTGATGGTCGACGAAGCCAAGAGCGGCTGTGCCGAGGGAGTAACCAATCAATTCTTGGATTTGCCTCGGCAGCGCTCGGGCCTCTTCTGCAGGTACGGCTAAATATTGATTTTCCTCCTGACGGAGCCAACCCAAGGCATAGTGCAGCGCCAACCCGAAACGGGCCGCATCAGAGCGGTTCGCGCCCCCGCCGTGGAGTGTGTTGCCGATGTAGAGGAGGACCGATCCGGCCGGCATCTCAGCGATCGCAAGCTCGGCGGTAGTGGGTTCTCTAGCGTCTTCCCAGTGTCGGCTGCCAGTAACCAGTCGAGTAGCGCCATTATCCGCGGTGAAGTCGCTGATCGCCCACATTGTTGAAAGTAACAATGGCGGCGCGGGGTTTTGGATTGGATAAAAGCCTGTATCGCGGTGTAAGGGTTGGGCCGTTTCCCCGGGTTCGAGATACATCACGCCGGTGTAGTTGAGCTGGTAGCGTACGCAATAGGGCAGCAACAAGGCGTCGGCGACGGCGAGCACGAGCGGGTGGGTGATGAGTTCCTGCACGGTCTTTGATCGCGATAACAACCGACCAAAGCGCCGGGTTAGCGTGCCCATGAGGTTACCGTCGCCAGGCGCACGAGCTTCGAGATGCGGCCGCAGTTCCTCACGGATCCGTTGCAGCTGATCGCTGCTCAGTAAGTTCTCAATTATGACGTAGCCGTCTCGTTCGAGGGTCGGCATGACCGCCTCTGGTGTGGTGTCGCGTGAAAAGCTATTGGAGGTCATCGCAGGTCTCCTTTTTGGTGGATCCACCACTGAGCTAGTCGAACCGAGTCTACGTTAATCGGATTTTACAACCAACGAAAATGCCTACTTGGCGGTGCAAACCGAGTGATTGGTGACAGCTCACCGCAATCGGGCAAGGGACCGGTCGCCCACTAGCTGGGCGCTCCATTAGCCGATCAAACTATTTGTAAGCAGGGCGGTTTTTGCCGAGAATAGCGCCCCGGCCGGTATTTCGCCGATTTCACAGGAGTCCAAATGATGGCAGCAGGCATCCTTGCCTACGGTGGCTACGTGCCCAAAGCACGGCTACAACGCGCAGAAATCGCCAAGGCGCACAGCTGGTTCAACCCGGGCCTGCGCGGTCTTGGCCGGGGCGAGCGGGCAATGGCGAACTGGGACGAGGACACGGTCACCATGGCCGTTGAGGCCGGTCGTGACTGCCTGGCTGATCTGCCGCGTGGCGATGTTGGGGGTTTGTATATGGCCTCCACCACGTACCCGTTTTTGGACCGGCAAAACTCGGGCATCGTTGCGGAAGCGCTGAATCTGAATCGGGGCTTACAGGCAGTCGACTTATCCTCCTCACAACGTGCCGGAAGTTCAGCGTTGATGTTGGCTTTGCAGACCAGCGGCGAGCGTGCAACGCTCGTATGTGCGAGCGAGAAACGTCGCACCAAAGCCGCCAGTCCACTTGAATTTAGCTGCGGCGACGGCGCCGCTGCGCTGTTGGTTGGCGAAGGCGAAGTCGTAGCGCGCTACCTTGGCGGCGCTACAGAAACCGTCGATTTTGTTGATCATTTCCGTGGCGAAGGAGAAAGTTTCGATTACACCTGGGAAGAACGTTGGGTCCGCGATGAAAGCTATCTGAAGATTGTTCCCGGAGTCGTCACCACTGCATTGGATAATGCCGGTGTCTCGGTCGATTCGATTGCGAAGTTCTGCGTCCCCTCTACCATGCCTAAGGTCGCGACGATGCTGGCCAAGAGCATCGGTCTCCCGGCCGAATCGGTCGCCGACAATTTGCAGGCTAACTGTGGCGAAACTGGCGCAGCGCACGCGTTAGTGATGTTGGTTAATGCGTTGGAACAGGCTCAGGCGGGCGACAAAATTCTCGTGATTGGTTTCGGTCAAGGCTGCGACGCCCTGGTTTTCGAAGTCACGCCGGCCATCTCAACCATGCACGGTCGGCTCGGTATTGCCGGCCACCTCGCACGACGCCGCGAGGAGCATAACTACCAACGCTTTGTCGCGTTTAACGAATTGTTGATCATGGAGCGTGGTATTCGGGCCGAGGTCGACAAAGGTACCGGACTGACCACACTGTACCGTAATCGAGCTATGACCCAGGGCTTCGTGGGTGGCAAATGCAACAAATGCGGCACCATCCAGTTTCCGAAGGCGAATATCTGTGTCGACCCGCAATGCGCGGCCATTGGGAGTCAGGAAGACGAGCCGTTTTCGAACAAGACGGCAAAGCTGAATTCCTTCACGGCCGATGGACTAACCTATACACCGGATCCACCGAACTACTTCGGCATGGTGCAGTTTGACGAAGGCGGGCGTCTGATGAGCGACTTCACCGACATCGATCCGGACGCTGAATTGGTCGTCGGGATGCCGATGCGCATGGTGTTTCGGGTAAAAGATTACGACAAACGTCGCGGTTTTCGGCGATACTTCTGGAAGGCGACACCGGCCGATGGGCCTGCTTAAGGAGATTTGATATGGCATCAGGAATCAAAGACAAAGTAGCAATTCTTGGTATGGGCTGCGCCAAGTTCGGTGAGCGCTGGGACCAGAACGCGGACGATCTCATTGTCGAGGCCTATTCAGAGGCGATCGCAGACGCGGGCATCGAGACCAGTCAAATCGACGCGGCCTGGTTTGGTACTGCAATTGAAGAGCAACATGTGGGTAAATCTGGCGTGCCGCTAGCCACTGCGTTGCGCTTGCCGTACATCCCGGTAACCCGGGTCGAAAACTATTGCGCCAGCGGAACGGAAGCGTTTCGTGGCGCCGTCTATGCAGTTGCTTCCGGTGCCGCAGATATCGCCCTTGCGGTTGGGGTCGAGAAGCTTAAGGACACTGGATACGGCGGGCTGCCGCAACGTAGCCGCGGATCGGTCAACGATCTGTATTGGGCGAATGCGTCAGCGCCCGGTTCGTTTGCACAATTGGCGGCGGCCTACTCGGCCAAGCACGGTGTGAATGCGGGCGATTTGAAACGCGCCATGGCGCATATCTCGATCAAGAGCCATGACAATGGCTCACGCAATCCCAAAGCCCATCTGCGAAACCAGATCAACGAGGAAAAAGTGCTTAATGCGCCGATGATCGCTGATCCGCTTGGCTTATATGACTGTTGCGGCGTGAGTGATGGCTCGGCTTGCGCTATTGTCACCACCCCTGACATCGCGCGTGGACTCGGCAAAAAAGATCTGGTGACGGTCAAGGCCTTGCAACTGGCGGTGTCCAACGGCACCGAAGCTCAGCACAACTCGTGGGATGGTAGCTACTTCATGACGACCCGAAAGGCCGCGGAACGTGCCTATACAGAGGCCGGCATCAGCAAGCCTCGCGACCAGGTAAGTCTGTTCGAAGTACACGACTGCTTTTCGATCACCGAGCTGGTGACCATGGAAGATCTTAATATTTCGCCCGAAGGTGGGGCCGTAAAAGACATCATGGATGGCTTTTATGACGCCGATGGCAAGGTACCGTGCCAGATTGACGGCGGACTCAAATGCTTCGGTCACCCGATCGGCGCATCAGGACTGCGCATGATCTACGAGATGTACCTGCAGATGCACGGGCGTGCTGACGCACGCCAACGTCAGGACGAACCGGTCTTTGGCCTGACGCATAATCTGGGCGGCTTTCCACACCAAAACGTATCGTCGGTAACGATTGTGGGTAAAGAAGGCGCCTGATCTTAAAGCGCACGCTATGGAAAAAAGGCGCAGTTTCTGCGCCTTTTTTGTACTCACTACCCGCGCAGACATCGCTATGCTGATCCCGCTGTTAGCGTAGCGTTCGTCGAGCAGGCGAGCGCAACCTACAAGCCTGGTTTATGTAGTACGTCTTACGGCAAGCACATTATTCAACACGACTAGGGGAGAAAAAGGTTATGGGAAACAGCGAACGCTTTCAAAAAGGTGCTGCGGTTATCAAAAAATTGTTCGGCCGCGAACCGCAGCCGGGCTCCATGCAAGCTGATTTTCTCGACATCACCGTCGAGAATTTGTTCGGCGATATTTGGACGCGACCAGGATTGGCAATTGAAGAACGCTCGATGATTACCTTATCGGCCTTAACTGTGCTGGGTCGCGAAAACGAAATCAAAATTCACCTGCATGGTGCAAAGAACCTTGGTATCCCGCGCGAAAAGATCGAAGAAATCATGATCCATTTGGCACATTATGGCGGCTGGCCAGTGGCTGTCTCGGGCTTGAAATTGGTCGAGCAGGTCTATAGCAAGTAGCGGTGCGCGCCGCGCCAAAGTGCGGCAAAGCTTCGACCATCATTCGCGATAATGTGACGCTGCGACCAAGCTAGAATCTCTCGACACGTCGAGCGTACTGGGCAATCGGGGGAGCCTTCGTGCGTACCATCTACTTTATATAGGAGTTGACATGAAAGTTGGATTTATTGGAACGGGTCACATGGGCGAGCCAATGGCGGCGAACGTCCTGGCGGCAGGAAACGAGCTCTGCGTCTTCGACACGGATCCCTCGGCAACTGCCACTTTGGAGGAGGCAGGCGCTGTTCGGTGCGAAAATCTCGCAAGCCTCGCGCAAGTCTCTGAGGTCGTACTGTTGTCATTGCCGGGTCCGCCGGAGGTTGATGCGGTTGCCGCCGAAGTTCTTGAAACGATGTCCGCGGGGCAAACCTTGGTGGACATGAGCACGAATTCACCGGCGCTCGTGAAACGCATTGCCGAACAAGCAAAAAGCAAAGAGGTCGGCTTCCTGGATGCTCCGGTAAGCGGCGGTATTCGTGGTGCTCGAAAAGGGACCCTCGCAATCATGGTCGGCGGTGAGAAGTCACTCTATGACCATCTTGAACCACTTTTCGGCACGATGGGCGAGAATATTTTTCACGTCGGCGAGGTCGGATCAGGTAACGTGGCGAAGCTCGTTAACAATATGCTCGCGTTCTCCGTGATGATGTCCAATGCGGAGGCACTCGTCCTTGGCGCCAAGGCGGGAGTCGATCCGAACGTGCTTTGGAATATTGTACGAACCAGCAGCGGCAATAGTATGACCTGGGAGGGTGGTGGACGCGCGATCCTGCGGGACCGTCTGGCACCGTCGTTTACCGTGGATCTGGCCTGTAAGGACATCGGCTTGGCGACGGATCTAGCGCGTGAAGTCGGTGTCGACCTCACTATGATACCGACCGCCGAGCGGTTGCTGAAAAACTTCCAGGCCAATGGTTTCGCTAAAGAGGACGTGCTAGCTACGGTGAAAGCGCTGGAGGAGGCCGCCGACGTTACCGTCCGCGGAACGTGGGACCAGGAAGGTTAATAGGTTAATGGGGTCGGAGTTAATTTAGGTTAATGGGGTCGGAGTTAATTTCGCGTTGGTTGCGATACGCCGATGCTGGGTTACCAATATAGAGTTGCACGAATGGCTCTCATGCTCTCTATCCTAAAGACCGCAACTTTCGAGATCCCCGTTACGCTTGACCGTAGCGTATGAAATCGATGGGCGATCCGCTTACGGCCGGACAAGAGACTGTAAATAATTCTGTGTAACCGGCCATGGGTTGGTTTATAGGTGAGCGGTGACACGCTCACCAAATTCAATACTAAATCGATTTAACGCGAGCTTCCAATTTTGGATCGGCATGGTCCATTTCTTCGATGCTTCGC
>JAJFJQ010000058.1 GCA_021773835.1 Gammaproteobacteria bacterium | reverse complement strand
CGCGCCGCCCGGACTTGTTTTGACTTCATTCCAGCTTATAATGCCGCCTCCCACAACGGGGTGGACAGGCCAATACCAGTAATATCTGTTTAAGGCTATTTCCAGAGAAATCACCAAACAATGCGCCCGTAGCTCAGCTGGATAGAGTACCTGGCTACGAACCAGGCGGTCGGGAGTTCGAATCTCTCCGGGCGCGCCATTTTTTCGAAGTTAGATCAAGCGGTTACTGCTAACGCGGTAGCCTCTTTTTTCTTCAACACTACCAGTGCGGGACTTTTGCGGGACCCCTGTCCAACAACTTTGTTCGCAGCCTCGATAAGACTGGTCAATTCCGCTGCCGAGTAGTGGCTCGTAATTCGTCCCGATCTGTGTCCAAGCAAGTCCTGTCGATCCTCGAAAGACACGCCCGCTGCCCGCAGTCGTCGACCAAAAGTATGTTTCAGGTCGTGTATGCGGACCTGAGACAATCCAGCTCTTGCCCTGGCTTTCCGCCAACTGGAATTGTTCATCTTCTTTTGGCGATGACCGCAGTAGGTGAAGACATACGTTGGATGCTCATCGCGCAGGCTATCGATCACCGATTTGGCGACCGAGTTAAGCACTACAAGACGCTCATCCCCGTTTTTCACCTTCTCCTCCGGAATCAGGAATACGGATGTACCCAGTTCGGGTACATCGATTTCCCATTCCCAGCGAAGCCCGCAGACTTCCTGCTCACGGCAACCAGTGTTTACTTTGAAGAGGGCCATTCTCGCTAAGCGATCTGGCAGCTCTTTGAAAAGTTGCGTTTGCTCTTCCCAAGATAACGGGTAGGGCTTACGCGCATCGTTGACCGGGAGCATCTTGATCTTCGGCGGACGCTCGAGCCAGGTTAGCCCCGACTCGTCAATCCATTCCGAAGCCGCCACATTGAGAATGTGGCGAACCACGCCAAGTGCCAGGTTGATCGATTTCGACTTGATGCCGGTTTTTCGACGAGCCTCGATAAATTTACCTAATGTGCCTATATGCACGTTTCGGATATCAAGGTCCCCAATAATGGGGTCGAGCTGCTTCAGGTGCAGTGCGTCGTCACCAATACTTCGTTTGTGTTGATTGTCACGAAGATACTTGGTTGCTGCCGACCGAAATGATCTTGCTGGGCGTTCCCCGTAGATCAATGCCTTCCGTATCTCTTCAATTCTCTTTGCTAAATAGACCTCCGCTTGCCTGAGGTCGTTTTCGCCAGTGCTTTCGCAAAGTCGGCGACCTCCGATTTTCTTGTCGATGTGCCAGACACCAGCCCGTTCAACGAGGCCCGGCATCCGTCTTTTCGTTTGTCCCATGGCTTAATCCTCCTAGCCGCGGGACGCCCGTTGCGGGATTGATATTGCTCCCACCAAGCGTCCAGTTCAAGTCGGTCGAATGCAATGCCTTGGGAACCGATAGGCACTTCGGTCAGAAACGGGCGCACCTCCACGTTGAAGAGATTTCGGTTCATTCCGAGGTAGTGAGGCGCATCCCTGAGGCGTAAAACACGCGGCATAATTAAGATGCCGCGACTGCTAATTTCATGCCTCCTGTCGTTGATGTTCGACATACACACGATCGTGGCAATGCTCTGCACACCTTGATATAGGGAAGTCCGGCAGGCTACCGCTGACCTTATCGGCCTCGTGACTTATCGGCCCAAATACACGCCGGTGACTTGTGCACGATCATGGCCGAGTTCACGGCTGATTATTAGACGGACCTTACTGTCCAACGCTTCTTGTTCTGACGTAAGTGATTTAGAGATCGGCCCTCCGGCCGTCGGTGCCTTCCAGCCGGTCAATTCTTCATAACGTTGCTGGGCATACGCATGCCTCAAGCCATGCATTTTGGACAGGCCGGCACGAACAGTATGACCCTCGTAAATCCGAAGCTGCTGGCGGTAATCTCGGTTGCTGGGAATCAAGGAGCCCTTGCCGGCCAGTTTGTGTGCTCTGTTCAGGAGTTCCCGCTGCTCCTCTGTCCTGATCGGAATAACCCGGGCCTTGCCGCCCTTGGTCCAGGACGGTTTCAGAACAATGTGATCGCCCTGATCTGCATAATTGGGGATGAATTTAATCGCTTCTTCCCGACGAAAGCCAAATGCCTGCTGTAATTCCAGACTCATCCTCACATACTGATCGCGTACCTTCTCAAGCTGCGCTGCCGATACTGACTTCGCCTTCGAGCTGCCAGTGACAAAGATTCGATTGGGTATCCCATAAAAGTCATTCGAGCGCGCCACCACATTTTGGCGATTCACTTTCCTGGCCCACCAACGGACCGCCGCCATGCGATTCTTGATCGTACCCACAGCTACCTCCTTTTCTAACCAGTGCCAAACCAGCCCTTCGACATGCTTTGGTTTCAGGGAATGACTGTTCATGCCCCTAAACCCAATCTCGTGCAATTGGTTTGCAATCAACGTGAGCTCGCGCTCGCGTCGATTCTGCGTGCCAAAGCTCCCCTCGCGGTTGTGCTGGCAGAGTTGTTTCAGTTGGTGGTTCAGGCCTCTCATACGTGTACTTCCAATATCTGGTTAGTGTTTCCGACTACCCTGGGGTCGTAACCATCAGGGCTCACTCAAAGTGAAAATAGTCTTGGGACACAACTCCCGATGACCTGAAAATGCCTGGATCCAGGCAACAACGGCGCTTTCTGTCAGAAAGTCGATCCGCTGCAGACCAACAAATGCCCAGGAACGGGCTTCGTTTGAACTTCGTGATACCTCCTTTGAAGTGGGCGGAGAAAATCCGCATGAGTGGAAGATGGACCAGGAGCCAATGACTCCCGCGTATTCTCATGGTCCTGAAATACGCTTTTGCCACTTTGTACGCAGTGGCCGCGTCTGAATCTGATCTCACGGGCCCACCATAGGACCTGATCATTCGCCCGTCATCGCAAAATCCCGCCTGTGTGCGTCGTACTTATTGGCGTGGGCGCGCGCGTCATTACCGCGCTGCGGGTAATGACGCGCGCTTCGCAGCGGGCCCTGAGTGCGCCGGGCAATCGCCCGGCACACTCGTAGGACCAGTGCGACTAAGCACCGTCGGAGCACTTCGATCGTCAATCCGCTGATGGAGGAGCAGAATCAGATTCCGCCCGACGCCATGAGTCCGCTGCTGCCGGCTCCAGGGCCAAGCGTTATATCTAATAACATGGACTGCGCTATTCGCGTGGTGGAGCCAGTTCGAATGCAAATTGATCCCGCCAGAGGCTCTCAGTTCGCCGGTATCAACCGCGGGGCTAGGCGTTATTCATTTTAACGACTGTTCACAGTGTGAACAGACGTTAAAATCGTTAACACGTAGTGCGCCATTCGAGTGACCAGTGATAGCAAACCTCATCTTCTGCCGACAATTCGGAACGCGAATTCGCTAGCGGCACAAATCATCGCTTTTCCAAGCGCTAAGATCTATAACCTGATGCCAAGCGGCCTGTACAGAGAAGGTGGTGGCTTCTCAGCACAAGATTGAACAGATCCGTTTGCCACAGGCTATTCTGAGCAAGCGCGACGTAGCCTGTAACCAAATCGCAACAAGAATCGATAAGAAACGCCGACAGTTGTCGTTCGGGTTTTCAGCAACCCAACGCCAAACACGCATATACCCGGAGGACTCTTTTCCACGTCAATGCCGCCGCACTAGATCACATGGATAGTTGCCAGAAGATTGACTGCGTGGACTGGGGCGTCCGACGTCGCTTCACGAGAGAGGGCCAGACCAAGCAGTCGCTTAGGGCATCTACTCACCTATCGTTGTTTGCTAAGATAGCCCAACGGCCGTTAATCAGCAGGCCAGTAACCAAATGTGACAGTATTTATCGGGCTCTCATGGCAAGTATCAGAACCAGCAACAATCCTGCCATGCTTACATGGGCAAGGGAGCAAATAGGGTACTCACTCGAGCAAGCCGCGGAGGCAATCGGCATATCTGCCAACCTTCTGGCGGCGGCGGAATCCAAAGACGACGAACACCGGTTGACTTTGGCACAGCTTCGCAAGGCGGCTGAAGCCTATGGCACTCCGTTTGGCTACTTTTACTTGTCGGAGGCTCCCCACGATGACAAGTATTTACCTGTGCCCGACTATCGAATGGATCCAAACTTGATTGGTGTCGACCACCCCAGGCTGCACTTGGAGATCAAGAAAATTCGATCTAGGCGTGAGATCTTTATTGATATTGTTCAAAATCTAGGGCACGAGCTACCAAGCTTCCGTCAGATAAACGGCCAATCCGCTTCCGAAACCGCGAAACTGGCGCGCAATCGACTTGGTGTAACTCAAGAGCTAGTTGGCGACCTTTCGTTTGGCCAAGCGTACTCGTTTTGGAAATCTCGAATTGAGAATGATGGAGCGCTTGTGTACGAGTCTCAGTACATTCCAAAAGCCTCCGGAGTCATCGGTGCAGCGCTCTCTTATGACCTCTTTCCAGTTATTCTGGTCGGCCGTGGGGCAGAGATAAACGTTCGAAAGCTATTTACGCTATTGCATGAATATGCCCACCTGCTTGTAGGCGAATCCGCACTAAATGATGCTCGTGCGCAGATGGTGCGAGATCACAATTCAGCGCCGCTCCGCCTAGAAGCATTTTGCAATCAGGTGGCCGCCGAGATATTGGTGCCGCCTAGCGACATTCGAATAGCTGACTACCATGGGCTTGATCCTGTTGAGAGCATGGAACGATTGGCCCACACGTTTAAGGTTACCTATACAACAGCAGCCGTCTGCCTACAGAGGATGGGAATCATCGACGATCGTGAACTCGCCGGTCTATTGCAACTTAGACGGGATGTCCACAAGGCCAAGGCAAAGAAGACTCAAGGAGACACCCGAATTCCGCGCGAGAACATCATGCGGCTAGATCTTGGTCGCCCAATGTTTGACGCCGTCTTGACCGCTTACAGCGACGGACTGCTGGACGTCTTCGATGCATCAACGATATTGAACCTACGTGTCAAGAAGATAGACAAGTTGGTCTCAGCGACACAATGACGAAATACTGCTTTGATGCATCGGCGCTGATCGATTTGGGAGAGCGACACTATCCTGAGCGATTGCCGCTCTTTGAGCCGATCTGGACGTTTATCTATGGTGGCATCGAAAACGGAGACATAGTTTCGGTGGACTACGTGAAGACGGAACTGAAGCGAAAAGCAGACAATTGGCGCGAGGACTTTGTTGTCCGCGCCGATAAGATGTTTCAGATCAGTGTGGACGTTGAACTAGAGTATGCATCTGTAATAGCTGCTGTTGAATCCCATTCGGGTCTCCCAGTGAATAAGGCACGGGACCGATTCCTGAGCGGTGCCGATCCTTGGGTAATAGCCCTTGCTCGAGACATCAAGAACTGCGCCGCGGTCTCGGCTGAAAGAAAGCCGCTCAAAGATTACGGTCTTGGCGCTATTTGTGTTGAACTCAGCGTGAGACACATCAACTTAGTCGAGTTTTTTGAGGAGAACGGTATAGGTCAGTAATGGCGCGCTGATTCCAGCGTGTTCAGGCGTGGGCGGGCAGATTCGTACGCGATCTGAGTCGACTTACGCAAATTTCGCGCATCGCAGTGATGAATAGATTCAATAGATCTCAGAACCGTCTGGTGACGAGCTAGATCGTTTCCTAAATTCGTCCACTGCCGAGTATTTATAACGGCAGTTTTAGTATTTGGTACGTGCTGGGCATCTTTACATCAGTTAGGTATAGTGATGCGATGAGATCCGTGCCCTTGTCCATCATTGCTCTTGCCTGCACTGCAATGCTATCCATGCAAATGAGTGGGTTGCATCTGCATGCAGGTGGGCCAAGCGGTGACGTGGGCGTGCATGGCGCACACCTGCACGATGTAGATCCCGACGGACACGATCACAGCGCGGATGTCGATGTCTCTCTGATTGATTTTGGTATTGTTTGGGCCAAATTCATGCCGGCGCTGCTAGCCGTCTTCGTCACTTTGCCCGCTATCGTCTGGGTACTTCACGCCCTGTGGCCACCTCCGACAGCTCTAATACCCTTACGCCGGCGATTACGCTGGCGACCGCCACTGCGCGCGCCTCCCCTCTCTCCCTAAGCAATTTGCGATAAGGCACTTATGAGCAGCCCCGGCTGTTCCTGTGTCTTGTTCCTTTCGTAAATGCGTTCGTCAGAACGTATAGGGAGAAGTTTCAATGTGGGTATCACTCACGTGTCGAGTCACTTTTTTGTGCTTGGCAGCGATATACAGCACAACCAGTTTCGGTCAGACATTGTCGCCGAGCGACCAGGTCGTGCTGAATTTGGATGCGGCGGTTGCTCGAACACTTCAGAGCAATCCCGGGTTGATTGCCTTTGGTTATCAGATATACGCTCAGCAGGGTCGGCTTCAGCAGTCGGAGCTTAAGCCCAACCTACAGTTGGGGATACTCGTTGAGAACGCGGTCGGTTCCGGTGACTTTCAGGGCATCGACGGTGCCGAGACAACGCTCAGTCTTGCCTGGGTATTAGAGCGAGGCAAACGCGAACGCCGCATCGATGCAGCCCGCGCCGGCGTGTCGTTAGTCGAATCGGAGGCAGAGATCCAACGACTGGATGCAGCGGCTGAAACGGCCCGCGCATACCTCGACACGCTTGCGCTGCAGGAACGTCTTGTTCGGACCGACAACGCCGTTACGCTCGCGGAGCAAACGGCCGAGGCCGTTCAGAAACGCGTACAGGCGGGACGCACGCCGGAGGCTGATCTGGCGCGGGCCGAGGCTGAACTCGCTCGCATGCAATTGGATCGCGAGGACGTCGAACACGAGTTGCTGACGTCGCATCGTCGATTGGCGGCGCAGTGGGGCGAGACTCAACCCGGCTTTACCCGCGTGAGCGGTAATGTGCATCAATTACCAACGCCGGATACATTCGCAGCCCTCCTCGCTCGGATCGAACAAAATCCAGATCTAACACGCTATCTAAACGAAAAACGCTTGCGCGAGGCGGAACTGAGGCTTGCCGAGGCTCGAGCGAAACCAAGCTGGCAGCTAACCGCGGGCGTTCGGCGCCTGGAGCGAAGTGACGATCAGGCCTTCATCGCCGGTATCACGATTCCCTTAACAACGCGTAACCGCAACCAAGGCCAGATTTCGGAGGCGCGAGCGCGACTCGCGATGACCGATGCTGATCGAGTAGCCACCCGCGTGCAGATAGAAACGCAATTATTCGCCTTGTATCAGGAGTTGCAACGCAGCTTGCATCGAACGACAACGATACGCGAAGAGATTCTTCCACGTATTGAGCAAGCTCTTAAAGATACCGAGCGCGCTTATGCCGCTGGGCGCTACGGCTATTTCGAGTTGCGAGTCGTGCAAGCTGAACTGCTGGACACACGTACAGCGCTGGTGGAATCGAGCATCGATGCCCACCGCCGCGTAATTGAGATCGAACGATTGACCGGGACCACCGTAACGTCCTCGGCGACCCACCCATGAGGTTTACGATGAAGAAAATACACACAATGATCGGGCTCATTGCCTTATTGGTTGGGATTAACGGTTGTGGCGGCGTCAGCTCTGAAAATGAGAGCGCAACTCAGGGGGATCACGGCGAGACGGCCGAAGCCGAACCAGCCAGAGGTCCTAACAACGGGCGGCTGTTGGTTGACGGTGATTTCGTACTCGAACTTGCGATTTTCGAGACTGGTGTACCACCCGAGTTTCGAGTTTGGATGACGGACGTTGGTGCAGCGGTCCCACCTGACGACGTCGACTTGCATGTGACCCTGACTCGGCTGGGAGATGTGAAAGATGAAATAGGTTTTGCTCGCCAGGATGACTTTCTGCGTGGCGACACCGTGATCTACGAACCGCACTCCTTTATCGTTTCGATCGAGGCCAAGCATCGCGGACAGACTCACAACTGGTCGTACGACAACTTTGAGGGCCGCACTTTAATTGGGGCCGAGATTGCCGAGGCGTTTGGACTTGAAACAGAGATAGCCGGCGAAGCCGTGATTAAAGAGACCGTCACGGTCTACGGTCGAGTCGAGCCCAATCGTGAGCAACATCGGTCGGTCAGCGCACGCTTCGACGGAGCGATTCAGTCTGTGCATGTTTCTGCGGGCGATACGGTGAGAGAAGGGCAACCGCTCGTTACGATCGAGAGCAATGAAAGCCTCAACAGCTACACGCTATCGGCACCGATTGGTGGGGTCGTAACGGAGCGCGCGGCCAACCCCGGCGAACAAACCGAGGGCCGGCAACTATTCACGATTGTTGATACCAGAACAGTGTGGGTCGAGTTGGCGGTATTTCCGTCGAATCGTTCCCGGGTTCGCGAAGGTGCGCGAGTCACCGTGCGAGGCGCCGCCGGCGAAATGGAATGGGAGGGCGTCATTTCACGCGTGAGTACTATCGCCCAGCCCAATCAGTCCGTGCTGGCGCGCGTGGTACTGGATAACGCTGATGGGGCATTGGTGCCCGGCACGCACATTACGGGGGATATCGAAATTGCGGAGCACAACGTTCCGCTCGCCGTGAAACGCACGGGCCTGCAAAGCTTCCGCGACTTCACTGTCGTTTATGCGCAAATCGGTGACGAATTCGAGGTGCGGATGCTCGAGCTTGGCCGGCAGGACGCAGAATTGATTGAGGTGCTGGGCGGTCTTGATGTCGGTACACGCTATGTCACCACCAATAGTTATCTCGTTAAAGCCGACATTGAAAAGTCCGGCGCTTCCCACGACCACTGAGGGCGAACGATGCTGGAATTTATCATAAAGCTGTCTCTATCGCGCCGCGGTCTGGTCCTTTTTGCAGTGTTGTTACTGATCACACTCGGCGCGTGGAATTTCACGCGCTTGCCGATAGATGCAGTTCCGGATATTACGAATGTTCAGGTTGTCGTCAATACGGAAGCACCAGGGTATACCCCGCTTGAGGTGGAACAACGCGTAAGTTTTACGTTAGAAAACGCGATGGCAGGTATTCCGCAACTCGTCTACACACGCTCTGCATCGCGTTACGGACTATCGCAGATCACGGTTGTGTTTGAGGAAGGCACCGACATCTACTTTGCTCGACAGCAGGTGGGCGAACGGATGAACGCCGCCAAATCCTCGCTACCGGCGGATCTCGAACCTGCGTTAGGACCAATCGCAACCGGTCTCGGCGAGATTTTCATGTTCACGGTTGATGCTGAACCTGGTGCCATTAACGCCGACGGCTCGCCCGTTACACCTACCGACCTTCGCTCGGTGCACGACTGGATCATTCGACCGCAACTCTTGCGTGTACCTGGCGTCGTTGAGGTGAATCCAATCGGCGGCTACAAGAAAGAAATCCTGGTTGCACCGGAGCCAGAAAAGTTGCTCGCATACGGTCTGACTTACGCCGATATCACGCTTGCATTGGAGCGTAACAACGCCAATCGCGGCGCTGGATTTATTGAATACAACGGTGCGCAATGGTTGATGCGTGTGCCGGGCCAGGTGAATGACATCGACGAACTGGGAGCTGTTGTCGTCAGTGACGCTGATGGTGCACCTATCCGAATCCGGGATGTCGCAAGCGTTGGCCTTGGCCGTGAACTGCGCTCTGGCGCGGCGACGCAAGACGGCCACGAAGTAGTCATGAGCACGGTCTTTATGCTGGTTGGCGAAAACAGTCGCGAGGTCGCCAATGCAGTTGCGTTGCGGCTTGAGGATGTCAAAACAAGCCTGCCGACCGGGATCACTGCGACGGCCGTGTACGATCGCACCGGTTTGGTAGACAAAACACTCGCGACCGTGCGAACCAACCTGGTTGAAGGTGCGTTGTTGGTGATGGTAGTGCTGTTTGTGTTTCTCGGTAACGTGCGAGCGGCAATTCTGACCACCGCAGTAATACCGGTCGCTATGCTTATGACCATCACCGGTATGGTGCAAACCAGAGTCAGTGCGAACCTCATGAGTTTGGGAGCACTGGACTTCGGTCTGATCGTCGACGGTGCCGTAATCATCGTGGAGAATTGCCTGCGGCGCCTCAGTCAGGCCGGATCTACAACGCTGTCGCTCAACGAACGACTCGCGCTGGTGTATGAAGCTACCCAGGAAGTCATTCGGCCGGCGCTCTTCGGCGTGTTCATCATCACGGTCGTGTATATCCCGATTTTTGCGCTAACCGGCGTGGAAGGCAAAATGTTTCACCCGATGGCGATCACCGTGGTCATCGCGTTGGTGAGCGCGATGATCCTGTCAGTGACATTCGTGCCCGCCGGCGTCGCGCTGCTCTTTCGCAAACCCATCGAAGAAAAAGATAACGTTGTCGTGCGTGTCGCACGATCAATTTACCGCCCGATGTTACTCGCGGCTTTGCGTTTTCGTTGGGGAGTGATTGGGTCCGCTGTTGCTTTGGTGCTGGTCTGCGGCTGGATGGCCACGCGCCTGGGCTCGGAGTTTATACCAAACCTGGATGAGGGCGATATCGCGATGCACGCGTTACGCATTCCTGGCACTTCCTTGCAACAAGCCGTCGAGTTGCAGGAGCAGTTGGAGGCCGAAATCAAAAAGATGCCAGAGGTTAAGTTGGTATTCGCCAAGATTGGCACGGCCGAAGTAGCGACCGACGCGGTGCCGCCTAGCGTTGCGGACAACTTCATTATCTTGAAACCGCGTGACGAGTGGCCGAATCCGAACAAATCCAAGGCGGAAATCGTTCGTGACCTCGAAGAGCTGGTAACCCCGATACCCGGCAATCGTTACGAGTTCTTGCAGCCGATCCAAATGCGCTTTAATGAACTCATCGCCGGCGTTCGTTCTGAGCTTGCCATCAAGGTGTTCGGCGACGACTTCGATACCTTGATCGCACTCGGTGACTCAATTGAAACCGCAATCGGCCAGGTTCCCGGCGCAGTAGATATTGTCGTTGAACAAACCACTGGTCTGCCGGTGCTGACGATCGTTCCGGATCGAGAGGCATTGGCCCGATATTCACTCAGCCTTAACGACCTTCAGGACTTGGTGGCAACGGCGCTCGGTGGCACGAAGGCCGGTCAACTTTATGAGGGCGATCAACGCATTGATATTGTGGTGCGCTTGCCCGAGCGATTGCGCGGCAACCCCGACAGTTTACTCAGCCTGCCAGTGCCCTTGGCTGGCGGCGACTTTGTGCCGCTCGGTGAACTCGCTCGAACGGAACTCACCATTGGTCTCAACCAGGTCAATCGAGAGAACGGCAAGCGCCGTGTCGTCGTGACCGCAAACGTTCGCGGTCGTGATCTGGGTTCATTCGTCAACGAAGTACAACAAACTGTGGCAGCGCAAGTTGACGTTCCATCTGGCTATTGGGTGGAATACGGTGGCACCTATCAGAACCTACAATCGGCCAGCCAACGACTGTCTGTCGTAGTACCGGTGACACTAGTATTAATTATTGGCTTGCTGGTAATGGCCCTCGGTTCGTTTCGAGATGCCATCGTGATTTTTACCGGTGTGCCGTTGGCGCTGACCGGTGGAATTATCGCATTACTGCTGCGTGGTATTCCGTTTTCCATCTCGGCAGCGGTTGGCTTCATCGCTTTGTCGGGCATCGCGGTGTTGAACGGTTTGGTGATGGTAGCGTTTATTCGCGACCTTCGATTACACGGTAGCTCTCTTGAGGACAGCATCATTGAGGGTGCGCTAACCCGACTTCGGCCAGTGCTGATGACGGCATTGGTTGCCTCGCTGGGTTTTGTGCCGATGGCTTTGAATACCGGGATTGGTTCAGAAGTGCAACGGCCCCTTGCGACAGTCGTGATCGGTGGCATTGTTTCTTCGACCTTGTTGACGCTGGTTGTGTTGCCCGCATTGTATCGATTGGTGCACGCGAGAGAACCGCAACATTCGAGAGAGGAGACGACAAATGCACACGCATGATCAGGGCGGTTGGCGACATGAACACGTTTTCGGTCAGGACCAACGAAAACCCGGCGAGCGACGCACTTTGATGGTGGTGCTGCTAACTGCGGTGATGATGGTTATCGAGATCACGTCCGGTGTGATATACGGTTCGATGGCATTGTTGGCCGACGGTCTGCACATGGCATCTCATGCCACTGCGCTCGGCATTGCGGTGTTCGCCTATGTGATTGCGCGGCGTCTCGCGGCCGATCAACGGTTTAGCTTCGGTGTCGGTAAGATAAATAGTCTTGCGGGATTTGCGAGCGCGGTACTGTTGCTCGGCTTTGCGGTGGTCATGGCCACAGAGAGCGTGGATCGACTAATCAGCCCTGTCGATATCTCTTTCGACCAGGCGCTGGTCGTTGCAGTTGTTGGTTTGGTGGTGAATGGCTTCAGCGCCTGGCTCCTCTCTTCGACGCCGCACAGCCATGGAGACGACCATGGTCATGACCACCATCACGATCACAATCTCCGAGGTGCCTACCTGCACGTCCTGGCAGACGCGCTAACGTCGATACTCGCGATCGTCGCGCTGCTCGCTGGCAAATTCTGGGGGGCTAACTGGCTCGATCCGGCCATGGGCATCGTCGGCGCGGCACTGGTTGCGAGTTGGTCAGTTGGTTTGATACGTCAGTCCTCCCGCGTGCTGCTCGACTGGCAGGCGGACGAGGACACTACCACGGCGCTGAGAGCGGCAATCGAACATGGCACGACGGATCGTATCACCGACCTGCACCTTTGGAGCATCGGGCACGGAATCTATTCCGTTGAGATGGCCGTCGTTACTCACGAGCCCAGACCGCCGGAGCACTATAAGTCTTTGATCGGCAAAGCGCTCAATATCGTTCATTCAACAATTGAAATACATCGCTGTCCGACCGAGCACAACGAGGCGTAGACGGGACACGCAGGGCAGCCGAATTAGGAAGAGGAAAATCATGTACTACATTGCCGAAACCGAAAAATCGTTTGAACAGTCTGCGACAGACCTGAAACCGGCCGTGAAGCGCCACGGGACCGAGTTTGCTACCAAATGGTTACTACAATGAATTGGGTTTGTTTGGTCTTCAGATCCTACTCGCGACACAATTAGGGAGACACTGATGCAACTGAATTGGATTACGGGTGAGCGTCTAATAGGGGTATTGTGCCTGTGCTTAGTTTCGGCGGGCCTCTACGCCCATGGCGTGGACGACGACACCCGGTTGTTCTTAATGAACAATCAAGGGACGGCGATCATGCCTTTCCTATATATCGGCGCCAAACACATGGTTACCGGTTACGACCATTTGCTCTTCCTGGTGGGTGTGATTTTTTTCCTCTATCGACCCACGGATGTAATTATCTATGTCACCTTTTTCACCATAGGCCACAGCACAACGCTGTTGTTAGGCGTTCTTAGCGATATCCAGGTCAATGCTTACTTGATTGATGCCATCATCGGATTTTCGATCGTCTATAAGGGATTCGACAACCTCGGTGGCTTTCAGCGCCTATTCGGCTACCAACCCGACACCAAACTGGCGGTGTTGATATTCGGTTTATTCCACGGCTTTGGCTTGGCCACCAAGATTCAGGAATTCGAACTGCCGGACAACGGATTGATCACCAATATTATTGCATTCAATGTGGGTGTCGAATTGGGTCAGTTCTTTGCACTGATGATTGTATTACTTGGCATTACGATTTGGCGCCGTTCCGGCAGTTATTTACGTTTTGCCACCGTTACTAATACCCTGTTAATGAGCGCGGGAATGTTGCTTATGGGTTATCAGCTCACGGGTTATTTCGTTGCCGGAACTGATCCGATCTCCTAAGGCAGAGACATAACAAGCAGAAATATTGCGAACAAATTATTTATAGGAAATCAAACATGAGTGAATTCGAACAAAAGATAAAGCAAGCCCATGAAATTCAACACCAGGTAGCTTCCACCAGGACATTGATTAAGGCCGGTATTGTTGCGGCGGTAATAGCATCGATCGTATTAGTGGTTGCAATCTTGCCGGCCGAATACGGCATTGATCCGACTGGCCTGGGCGAGTCCATGAATCTCACTCAACTGGCTAATCCGCAAGCGGCCAATGTCGAAACGGCCTTGCAAACCACCAATACAGAAGGATCGCGTAAGGACGTAGTGGATATCAACGTGCCCGCAGGTAGCGGTTTGGAATACAAGTTCCATTTAGCCCAATACGAAAAACTGCGCTTCAACTGGAAAGTGCAGGGCGATGAAGTTTTCTACGATTTTCACGGTGAACCTGACGGTGACACAACAGGTTTCTTCGAAAGCTACGCGTCGGATACTTCGATCGCCGTCAAAGGCACTTTGACCGCGCCTTTTGCTGGATCACACGGGTGGTATTGGAATAATGAAAGCGATCAGGATGTCACTATTACCCTGCAATCAGAGGGCAAATACGAAATCATTGGTGTGAAATAGAAAAATGTGGAGTTTTTGCAAGAGGACGATGGTTACTGAGAGTACGAGAGGAAAAATGTATCCAAAACACACATAGCAATGAAACGAAACGAGTGGATAAAACTACTGGGTGTTAACACCCATAACAACTTTAGAGGAAAATTCTATGAAAACATTACGCATAGTGCTTATAGCGTTAACAATTTTGACCAGTTCATTGGCGTGGGCACACACTGGCCTGCGTGCATCAGTACCGGAAGATGGTGCAATCCTCAATGAAAGTCCCGAAGTGCTCAATATAAGATTCCGGGAAGAAGTGCAATTGGTTAAGGTTGCCTTGATCAATGCTCAGGGTGAATCTGTAGCGTTCGGCTTTGAAGTGCCAGAGGAAAAAGGAATTACCTATAACTGGTCGTTGCCATCACTGCCGGCCGGCGACTATAGAGTGAGCTGGACCGCTATGGGTGGGGATGCGCATAACGTACGCGGAGAATTTACTTTTATCGTGAAATAACTTTAGTTGGCGATAATTAGAGTAAAAAAGGATTGTCAAAAATGAAACTAAGTATTTTTGTAATAGTAGCTTGCTGCTTTTCAACGCTGGCAGTAGCACATGAGAGCCGTGAAATAGACGGTTTGAATTTGGTGTTTGGCGGTGAACCAGAGCCGATGTTGACAGGGGAGAAACAGTTTTTAAGATGGCGATTAACCGAACTGACGACCGATGAACCTGTGTCCGACCTGATAGATATGCAGGTGACAGTCAAAATAGATGGCAAAGAATATGGGCCATTTGAAGTTAGAGAATCCTGGGAAAACGCAGGAACCTATCAGACCATGCATATATTTACCTGGGCAGGTGATGGAACTGCAACTTTGACCTACAAAGGAACGGAAAAAGTTAAGGGTTTCTCAGAGAGTTTTCAGTTTAGCGTTCGCGCGCGGGAAGCGATTAGTATTCCGTAAGTTGGTCGTCAGCTAATAGAGATTCAATTAGTTCAGTACTGAACTGCTCGGGCTTTCCCGGAGGCTCGATTCTTTGTGAGGATTAAGTCGCGAATACGGGAATTCGTTATTCGGCGGAGTTTCGGGAGGGAGCGGGGCGACTGATCGAGGTGTACGCGATCGATCAGCCGCCATACTTACGGAGTGCAACCCATGATTTCAAAACAGACACTGAAGGACGCGGAGAGAATTGTGCGTATTACTATGATTGTAATATTGCTAACCGCCGGTACCAGCAAACTTTTCTCTCAAGGAGGCTTTTTTGATTACAATTCTCAGCTCTTTCAGGGCGATCTGAGAATTAATCTTCCAGCACCGCTGGTGAATGCCTATTTGACGATGGTTCCCTTCATCGAAATAGGACTGGGACTTTTCTTATTCTCAAATAAATTTAGAAACCTGGCTGTGTACGCCTGGTTTGCATTCATGCTTAGCCTGCTATTCGGCCACTACATCTTAGAGGAATGGTCGGCGGTGAATCAGATGCTCGACTATATTTTTCTTGGAGTTCTGTGCCTGATCTTGCCGAATCATTTGTCTTGGTTTTCGAGAAAATAATATACCTGATTTTTGTAGGTCGGCGGGAGCTCGTCCGCCTATGGCTGCACAAGCGGCCTCTCAGGAGTTTAACACTCGAACGGCTGCTTTCGAGCATAGCAGCCGTTTGCAAGTGCCAGTTTTTGGGGTTCTTCTCGAATCGGTGAGTGGTAACTATTGGCCGTAAGTGCCTGGTGCTGACCCAACCGGGTCACCTGAAAAAAGTATCAAGATTTGATACTTTTGATACTTTCTCAGAGGCACGCGCCGACCCACTCTTACCGCTCAGGCGTAGTGTCGGCTTTGCCCAGCTGGTCGTTCGGACATGGGCATTAGCCGAAAATTAGGTCATCAATGCGGCGCTGATGCCTATTGTTGCTGCTCTGTGCGGACGGACCGACACTCGGTTGACTCCTGTGTTCATTGACTACCCGGTCAAGGTCGGTTGTTCGTGTGCGCTGTGATCGGGTCCCGGTATTTCTTCATCGCCGGCGACGCCGGGCGAGCGATAGGCTAAGAGACGCAATGCGTTGAGGACCACGACCACCGTCGAGCCCTCGTGCATCAGCACCGCGGCACTGATGCTGAGACCGAAAAGCGTTGAGGGAACCAGGATGGCGACCATGCCGAGACTGAGCCATAAGTTTTGTCGAATGATCCGACTACTGGCACGACTTAAGCCCACCGCAAACGGTAAGTGGCGCAGATCATCGGACATCAACGCGACGTCGGCGGTTTCGAGCGCCACATCGGACCCGGCCGCACCCATCGCAATGCCCACTGTGGCATTGGCCATCGCTGGCGCGTCGTTAACGCCGTCACCGACCATCGCAACGTGCGCCTCGTTTCGCAGTTGCTTGATCGTGGCCACTTTGTCATCGGGCATCAAATCGCCGCGGGCTTCGTCCAGCCCGACTTCGCCAGCGACGGCATCCGCGACGTTCTGATTGTCGCCGGACATCATGAGCATGCGACGAATACCCAGTTTACGAAGTCGCGTGATTACGGCGGCGGCCGCGGGTCGCGGCGTATCCATCAGCCCAATGACGCCAAGATAGCGCGTTCCCTGGCGAACAATCATCGTCGTCCGTCCGCTACGTTCGAGTTCCTCAACGCGCGCACGTAGGTCCTCAGGCAGCGCCGGTCCGTCTATTTCGCTGAACAGTTCATCTTTACCAATGTAGGTCGCCTGTCCGTCAACCTGTGCCTGCACACCACGGCCCGTGATGCTGCGAAGATCGGTGGCTTCGGGAAGGGACCAATCCGCCAGACGTTCGGTGCCGTCGCGTACCACGGCAGCGGCAAGCGGATGGTCACTCAAAGACTCAACCGCGATTGCGACCCCGAGCAATTGTTTATCGTCGGCAGTGCCATAGGGCACAATGTCGGTCAGGCGGGGCTTTCCCTCGGTCAAGGTGCCAGTCTTATCAAACGCGATGGCCCGCAGTCGGCCCAAGTTCTCCAGTGGCCCACCGCCCTTGATCAAGACGCCGCCGCGCGCCGCTCGAGCAATGCCGCTGAGTACCGCGCTCGGCGTGGCAATGGCCAGCGCGCAAGGACTTGCCGCAACCAACACAGCCAAAGTGCGGTAGAAACTGGTGCTCGTCTCGGCATCGAAGAGAAGACCGAACAACAGCACCAGCACCGCACCGATTAGCACGGTGGGAGTAAAGATACGCTCGAAGCGGTCGGTAAACTGTTGCGTGGGCGATTGATTGGTCTCTGCCTCACGCACCATGCTGGCAACGCGTGCCAGTGTTGATTCGCTGCTCAGTCGCGCCACGTAGATCTGCAGCGCACCACTGCCGTTCACCGATCCCGCAAACACACGACTCGAGGCATCAACGATCTCCGCATTACTCGCGGCTTTGTCGATATCGGCGACGGGGTGTTTGTCCACCGGTACGCTTTCGCCGGTGATGGGCGCCTGGTTGATGCTGCTTTCGCCCTTAATGACAAAACCATCGGCCGGCAAACGCTCGTTGGGGCGGACCAAAACGGTATCGCCGATCGCCAACGCATCGACCGCTACCTCACTGACCTTGCCGTCACGAATCACACTGGCGATTTCTGGCGCGAGTTCCGCCAAGGCCTCGATGGCACGCTTAGCGCGCCCCATCGCATAGGCCTCCAGCGCGTGCCCAAGGCCGAACAGAAACAGTAACAGCGCGCCCTCCGCCCACTCTCCAAGGATCGCGGCACCGATCGCCGCCACCAGCATCAGCGTGTCGATCTCGAAGCGCCGTGCACGCAAGTGTTCAATCGCTTCGCGAAAAGTGAACCAGCCACCGAAAAAATAGGCCGCCACGAGCAAAGATTGGGCCAACCAACTCGGCGCATCGGAGAAGGTCTGGAAAAACCAGCCGCTGAGGAGTGTGATGCCGCACAGGCCCACAAACACCAGTTCGGTTTTCTCACCAAACACCACACCGTGGGCGTGGCCCGCTTTGTCAGGCTCTGCTACCACGCCCACCAACTTCTCGAGCGCTGCGCGAAGTTGCGCCTCGTCCGTCTGTTCGCGATCGAACTCGAAGCGCACGCTGCCGTTCGGCGCTACACCTGCCTCCAAAACGCCTGGTATTTTCAACAACCGCGCGCTGAGCCGTCGCGCTCGGCCTGCCGGTATCGATGCAATATCGACCATGAGATGGCCGTACTTCGCCTGCAATTCTGTGCCTGCGCGAAACGCGAATTGTCGAAGTTCTTGAATCGAAAACTTGGATGAATCGACATGAACGCACAGCCGAGTAGGTCCGCCAGCAGGACGTTCAAGAAGATGCGTCGCATCCACGCCGGTTTTAGCTTCAATCTGATCACGAAGCTTCTGATAGCAGGCATCACTGTCTTGCTGAACTTCAGAGAGGAGCAGGTTTAGATCCAGTTCGGTTTTTTCGATCATCTTGCAGCCCATGGTTGTTGGTGTTGTGGGTTATGCCGCATGGTTACCGGCTCTTCTGCTTCACACAGCGTTCGGCGATCAGCGCACGCCACTGGCCATCAGATCGAACGTGCATTCGCGACGCTGTATGGACCGCTGATCTAAACATCACAGTCCTCGTGATTGGCGCTCTTGTGATGTTTAAGCTGTACAACGCTTCCCGGCACTGGCAACTCGTCAAATCGAATCGAAAACGGTTTTCGAACATGACGAGCATTCACTCGCTGACGCGTCGTCGTGCACGTAGTGCTGTCGCCGCTCGGCGACGTGATCGCAATGTCGACGTGACCGCCCATGGGCCCTTTAGTGATCGGCTGCGGCGTAATTTCACCACGTAACGCAAAGCCCCTCCGGTCCTCCCAAAAATGCGCGGACGAAACGCGTCCACTGGGCGTCGCCATACGTTCAATCGTCACGCCTGGCTCACTGACGTAGCTCGGTATCCAGGCGCACGACGAGACCGAGAACGCGCTGCTAGAGACGATTAGCTGCAGTACTGCATGCCGCCAATTCATTATTCGCTCCAGTCAGCCAGTAATCTCGATCACCGATTGGATTTCAGTGACGTAGATCCAGCCGGCGGACGGTTGCCCCGTTCTTGCGTGATGACGAATCGCTTGAACGGCCTCGGCAAGACGTGATTCGTTGTCGCAGACCAGTTCCAGCTTGACCTCGTTAACGACCTTTTGCCCGATCTCTACCGAGTAGTTCTGCTCCTTGCCGCTGAGCGCTTGGAGTATTCCTTGCACATCAACGACCGTGATGTTGCGAAACCCGGCGTTGTTTAGCGCGTTCACAACATCGGCCACCCGATTCCTGTGAACAAATGCCTTCACCTCTTTAGCAAACATAATGCGTCTCCTTCACAACTGCGATTGATCCGTGTGCGTTAGCGCACGCGTTCGACTGGCTCAATGCTCGACACACGGGTATTACTGGTCGCCACGTATCTTTTGATACGCGCCGACCGCGCATCTGTGCCTGACGAATTAGTGAGTCACGCATCGCCGGCCTCCGCTGTCACGGTGGCAACACCGCGTGTTTCCATCCACTCATAGATGACTGGCAGCAACACCAGTGTGAGCAGCGTTGAGGTGATGAGGCCGCCGACCACGACGGAAGCCAACGGTCGCTGCGTTTCTGCGCCGACGCCGGAGGACAGCAACATCGGCACCAGACCAAGGATGGCCACGCTGGCCGTCATCAACACGGGACGTAGGCGAAGCTCGGCGCCTTGTCGCACCGCCTCTGCCACACTGAGCCCCTTCTCGCGCAGCTCGTTGATAAAGCTCACAAGAACAATTCCGTTGAGCATCGCCACACCGAATACGGCGATAAAGCCGATTGCTGAGGGAACCGACACGTACTGGCCGCTAATGAACAGTGCAACCAGACCGCCAATGGTCGCGAATGGCACGTTGGCAATAATGAGTGTCGCGAACTTCACTGAGTTAAAGG
Organism: Gammaproteobacteria bacterium; assembly: GCA_021773835.1. Taxonomy (GTDB): domain Bacteria; phylum Pseudomonadota; class Gammaproteobacteria; genus UBA11873. Next base: position 7,832 of record JAJFJQ010000058.1, on the reverse strand, counting down.
CGGTGTAAAGCAACACGAAGATGAAGAAAATCGTCAAGGGAACAATCACCGATAAGCGTGCGAGTGCGCGTTGCTGGTTCTCAAAGGCACCACCCCATTCGATCCAATAGCCAGGTGGCAGGTCGATCTGACTGTCAATGGCTGCATTCGCATCACTCACGAAGCCGTCGACGTCGCGTCCCCGCACGTCCATCTGAATCACGGCATACCGTTGCAACTGCTCACGACGAACAAAGGAATAGCCTTCGGCGACCGTCACATCGGCAACGGCGGACAACGGAACGATCGCGCCGCCACTGGTTTTGAGCGGGATACGCTTAATCGATTGAACAGACGCCTTCGAGGCGTCGTTGAGGCGTGCGGTAATGTCAAATCGGCGCACACCATCGATTAAGGTCGAAACCGGCTCGTTCCCAATACCCGTTCGCACCACGGACAACACGTCGTCCGCGTTCAAACCAAAGCGCGCTAGTTGATCGCGTTTTACTTTGATGCGGATTTGCGGTTTGCCAACGTTGGCTTCGAGCGAGAGATCGGCCACACCGTCGACACCGGCAATGACGTCTTTCACCTGTTCGCTCAGGCGGTCGAGCTCCGCCAAGTCTTCACCGTAAATCTTGGCCGCAAGAGTTGCGCGCACACCGGAGATAAGTTCTTCGACGCGCATTTGGATAGGTTGAGTAAACGCCACCACGGCGGTTGGCACGACAACCTCCAGTTCCTCGCGCATCGCCTCCGCGAGCTCGGTGATGTCGCGATCGCCGGACCATTCAGACTCCGGGTTGAGTTCAGTATAGATCTCCATGTAGTTGACGTCGGCGGTTTCGCCTTTTTCCGCACGACCGATCATGGCAACGGTCGTTTTGACTTCGGGAAACTCAGACAGCGCGTTCTCGATGTCCTTTGATATCTTGATGGACTGATCGAGCGATGCCGAAGGAATCGATGTGACGCGCCACATGATGGAACCTTCCTGTAGCTGCGGCATGAATTCCTTGCCGAGAAACGGAAACAGCGCGAGGCTCAACGCGAGCATACCCACCGCGCTACCGACGACCACTTTCTTGTTCGTTAACGACCAGGAAAGCAGCGGTAAATAGCGCGCCTTGATCACACGCACCAGCCAGGTGTCGTGCTCGGGCTTGGGTTTTAGGATCAACGCTGCCAGAACCGGGATCAGTGTTAGTGTCAATACCAATGACCCAGCCATGGCGAAGCTAATGTTGAATGCCATTGGCTTGAAGAGTTTGCCCTCAAGACCTTCAAGAGCAAACAGCGGCAGAAACACAACGATAATAATCAGGATTGCAAACGCGATCGGATTGGCGACTTCGCGGGCGGCTTGCAGCACCGCGCTCGTTCGATCGACCGGCTTACCGGAGTCCAGGCGCTCGGCCATAATTCGAAACGCGTTTTCGACCATGACGACAGCACCATCAACCATCATGCCGATACCGACGGCAAGGCCCGCCAGCGACATAAGATTCGCAGACAGTCCCGCTTCGTTCATGAAAATGAACGCAATCAACATGGCCAGCGGCAGCGCGCTGATCACAACGATCGCAGAGCGGAGCTCCCCGAGAAATAAGAACAATACGATCGCGACCAGGATGGAGCCCTCAACCAACGCACTGACGGCGGTGCCAACGGCTTTGTCAACAAGATCGGTGCGATCGTAGACCGGTCGCAACGTGACTCCGTCGGGTAGAGATTCATTGAGAATCTCAATTTTCTCCTTCACCGAATCAACAACGGCAGCCGCGTTTTCGCCGAGCCGCGACAAGGCCATACCCAGCACGACCTCTTTACCGTCGCGTGTCACCGCACCGAAGCGCAAGGAGCCCGCCTGCTCAATGACGGCAATGTCGCGCAGATACACGGGCGTACCGTCTTCAACCTTTAAAACCATGTCGCCTATGTCGTGCTCGTTCTCCACCAATCCCAAACCTCGGACCAGGTATTGCTCAGAACCGACATCGATGTATTGCCCACCGACTTGTCGGTTATTGGCTTCGATTACTTGCATTACGTCGGTGAATGTCAGGTCGTATTTGATGAGATTTAAGGGGTCAATGACGACTTGAAACTGGCGCTCCTGACCGCCCCAGGACGTGACGTCATCAACACCAGGCGCAGTTCGCAGGATGAGGCGCACGTTCCAATCGTGCAGGGTTCGCAGATCCATGTCGGTAATGGCGGCATTGAGTTTCTCGTCGGTCCGTTCCAATGTGTACCAAAACACCTGACCCAATCCGGACGTATTGGGTCCCATTTCCGGCGTACCGTAGCCCTCCGGAATGCGATCGCCCACTTCTTGCAGGCGTTCGCCGACCAGGCGGCGCGCAAAGTAAATGTCCATGTCGTCTTCGAAATAGACCGCGACGTAGGACAGGCCAAAGAGGCTAACCGAGCGGATCTGTTGCACTTTGGGCAGGCCCGCCATGCTGGATTCGATGGGGAAGGTGAGCAGTTGCTCCACGTCTTCGGCGGCAAGTCCCGGCGACTCGGTGTAGATGTTCACTTGTGCCGGAGTCACGTCCGGAAACGCATCGATCGGTATTGTCGCGACCGCGCGCCAACCCAGAGCGGCAACAACCCCAAAAATGATCAGGACTAAGAACTTGTAGCGCAGTGAGGCTTCAACTAATTTTTCTAACATGCGATTCCCCTAGTGCGCGTGGCCTTCGCCGAGCGAAGACTTCAACATCAGTGATTTGAGGTGAAACACACCATCGATGGCGATTTCTTCGCCGTCAGCGAGGCCTGAACGCACAACCACCCAGTCGCCGATGGTCGGGCCGGTTTCAATCGTTGCGGCATGAAACTCGTGGCCGTTTTCAAATTTGAAGACGGTTGATGCACCTTCAATCAGCGTGACCGCAGTACTCGGCACTGCCAACACCGGTGCACTGGTGCCGGTGACGATTTCCGCCTCAACAAACTGACCCGGATGCAATCGATCATCGGCGTTGTCGACCTCGATACGTAAGCCTTGTGTTCGAGTCGTTTCGTCCAGCCGGTGATGGCGCTGAATAACGGTACCCGGATACCAGGTGACTCCATCGAGACTGACGCGAGCGGTGCTGCCCGTATCAATGTCCGCCAAACTGTTGGCGACGGTTTGGGCTTCCACCCACATCACCGACTCGTCAGTGATGTCGATCAACACGCGACCGGGTTCGATCAATTCCCCGACGATAAAATCATCTTGCAAGACAGTGCCTGCCAGGGGTGCCAGTAAGTCGAAAGCGCCAGTGGCTTTGCTGGCAGCAGACGATTGCATCAACGCGCTCGCTTGCGCATCTGTCATGCCATAAGCCTGCACCTTGGCCAATGCTTGTTGTTGTGCGACTTGCGCTTCGGTGTAACGGCGTTCGGACACGGTTTCCCGTCCGAGCGATTTGACCCGCTGCCATTCCTGGTTGGCGACCACGAGGGCACCTTGGGCTTCGGCCATCTCGACACTCGACAACGTCACCAGGGACTGACCGACCTCCACTTCCTCGCCGAGTCGCACGTGACGCGCGACAACCTGGGCAGTGATGCGTGGCGTCACGCGAACAGATTGGTACGCGTTTATGACGACCTCACCGGGCACACGCAGGGTTTCGCTGAGCGCGCGCGGGCCAATGGTTGCGACGACAACACCTGCTGAGCGTTGCTCATCAGCATTCATTTCGATCGCGCCGCTCTCGTCTTCGCCTTCGTGATCGTCGTGTCCGTCTTCTTGTGCATAAGCGGGAACGATCAAGGCCATACACAGACAGACGGCCCAAATTGTTTGCAGAGTTTTCACGGAGTTCTCCAGTAAATTTGTTTGTTCAGCGCAGTTCATCAAAGTGCTCCTTGTCCTAGCCAGGCATCAACTTGCCCGGAGGCCCAAAGCCACTCGAACCAGGCGCGCCACAGTGCTTGGCGGAGATCCAGCGCGCTTTCCTGAACATCGAGGGTTTGGCGTAGTTGCACGAGGTAGTCGGTGGTGCTGATCTCGCCCGCTTGCCAGAGTTTTTGCAGTTGTTCAGTTTGGCTGGTCAGGCTCGATTGCCCGGTCAATTCCCAATCACCCCAGGCACCACGCGACAATTCAAAACGTTCGGCGGCACTCGTGAGTCGCGCGTAGGCACGCTGCATCACATCGTTAGAGATTTGTTTCGCTTGACTGCGTTCCGCCATCGCTGCGGTGACCTCGTGGTTGAATCGATTGCGCACGAAGAGCGGTATCGTTACGTTGACGCCAACTAAGCTCTCACCGCTTTCACGACCGCCCGCTAAGCTGACAGTGGGATCGGGACGACGCTCGCGTTCGCGCAAGGTCACCGTCGCGTTGGCGGTTTCGACCTGACGCCGTGCAGCCAAGACATCGGGCAGTGCCAACACCAACGATTGTGGATCGGTTGCACTCTGTGGCAACTCGGGCATTTGAGCAGGCAGGGTGGGCCATTGCTCGGGCGACGAGCGTGGTGTGAGATTGCGGACCGACTGCCGCGCTTCGGCAAGGGCAGCACCGGCAGTCGCTTTTTGGATGCGCGCATCCATGAAAGCCAGTGTTGCCAGCGAGAGTTCGACCTGGTTTAGATCCCCGGCTTCGAAGCGCCGTTTTGCCAACGACGCGAAATCGTCCATCAATGCACGCCGCGCCTCAGCTAGACTCTCACGTTCCAAGCCCGTCTGATGTTGCGCCAACCCGTCAAGAAGTTCGACCGTCACCGCCCATCGCGCGGCGAGGTATTCGGCTTCCACCACCAAGCGGTCCGATTCTGCGACCGCCGTGCGGGCTTTTCGCTTGCCGCCCCAGTCCAAAGTTTGGCTGATGCCAACGGCGCGAGTGTCGGTATCGGAGTTTTCCGCGTCTAGCGAAAGCTCCGGGTTGTAGAGCGGTCGCGATGCCGCGTCTCGGTAGGCGCCGCTGGCATCAAGCGCTGACCGCGCAGCTTGCACCCGCGGATTGGAGTCGACCACCGATTGCACGAATTGAATTAATTCGAGATCGGCGCGCCCGGTCTCAATAGTGGTTTCATCGACCTGAGCCGCACAGGGATTGAATATCAGGCCACCCAAAAACAGGGTCAGCCCACAGAGTGGCTTTTGCATAAATCATCTTCCGAATACAGATAGTCGGCGCGTGCACCGAGGATGATTCGGTACGCACGAACTCAAGGAAAAACTGATTTAAGCGTTTGGAGGGGGTGTGGGAGGTGCTTGGGCGAAGTTGCTAACGTGCGGCGCAGGTCGGACACGCTGATGACCGGCGTTCAATATCGGAACAGCGATGCTCACGTGGCCGGCGATGCTGGAGCTATGTCCGTGGCAACAGTGATTGCAATGATCGCCATCAAGATCGCTACTAGGCGAGCCGTCTTCATGGGCATCAAGGTGATGGCCAAATTCTTGCTGGTGAGACGCATCGTCGCCGTGCGGATATCCGTCCATCACGACATCAGCAGCGGATTCCAGGCTCACGAAGAGCACAGAGAAAATCACGAAATTGCAAATGAACGATCGCATAATGGGGTTAGCGTAACTCAAAATTGGCAACAGAAGGCGAATCAAGTTCACATTGGGCGTGTGCGGACCGCAATTCCGCCCGCGCCAATCGGATAACATGCAGTGCTGCGCTGATATTCAGCGTCGCGATGATGCCCGCGACCAATAGATCAGGCCAACGAGAGGCGCTCGCAAATACACCGACCGCTGCTAGCATAACGGCCACGTTGCCAATCGCGTCATTGCGACTACACAACCATATAGACTGCTTGTTGCTGTCGCCGTCCCGGTACCGATACAAGAGGAACGCAACAGCCACATTCACGACCAATGCGAGGAATGCGATCATTCCCATCATGGACGGGTCGGGTGCACTGCCGGTCATAGCTCGGTACACGGCGCTACCGATCACCCAGGCTCCGAACAACGCCATGGTCGCGCCCTTAAACAAGGTCGCTTTGGCACGTGCGGTAATGGCCATCCCCACAACAAACAGGCTAATGCCGTAGTTCGCGGAGTCGCTAAAGAAGTCGAGCGCATCGGCTTGCAGGGACATGGAATCGCCCAGGTAGCTCGCGACGATCTCAACGAAAAACATCGAGAGATTAGCAATCAGGGCAATCCATAACATGCGTTGAAATATCGGGTCGGACGATGCGCGGCCAGTCATGTCTGAAGAGCAATCAGTGCAGCTAGGCATCAATCCACCTCCTCGATATCGAGCGATTCACCCACGTGCGCCACCATGTCTTCAATCACGCAGCGAATGTGCTCATCCAAGGCCGAGTAAAATATCTGTTTGCCTCGACGTTCGCCGCGCAGCACACGGGCCGCTTTCAGCAAGCGAAGGTGATGGCTCACCAAAGACGGTGACAGAGTCAGTCGCTCGGCGATATCGCCGACGCTGATTGGCTCCTTTAGACACGTGAGGATGATGCGCAGCCGTGTCGCATCGCCCATCAGGCGAAACAAGTCAGCTAATTGCACGACAGTGTCTTCAGAGTCCAAGCGGACCAGCTGGGTAGGTTGTGTTTTCATTCACTACTTACATATGAATAGATATTCATACGTTGACACATGACGAGGCCGCGGTCAAACTTTCTGTGTTCGTTTTGACGAGTGCGTCTCATGTTCGACATCGCTGTCTTTATCCTAAGTGCAGCCGCGTTGCTCAGTATCGCGGGCCTGTCGTTGTTCGCGTTCTTGCGCCGAGGTTTTGAGTTTTGGCCGCCGCCGAGTACTGATTGCTGGCAACATCGGACCTTCCGAATGCTGTTCCGTGTGTTTTTCGTCGGCTCGGTCACGATCTCGTTTGTGGAATTCGGTGGAGCCCAATCCTTTGGCTGGCAGTACGTCGTCGGCATTCCTTTGCTGCTTGTAGGCTTCGGTTTGGCGCTCTACTGGACAAACTTTCTCGGCTGGCGAAACGCGTTTGGTGAAGCACTGGGGCTGAAAACTGAGGGTATCTATCGGTGGAGTCGGAACCCGATTTATGTGGTCTCCATAGTCGGTATGCTCGGATGGGGGCTCATCGTCGGATCGTGGATGGTGAGTTCGCTATTGGTTGCCTGGGGCCTTTGCTATGTTTTTGCGACGTTCGTGGAAGAGCCGTGGCTGGAAAAGCAATTCGGACGGCAGTATGTGAATTACAAGGCCCATGTTCCCAGATTTATTCGTCTCTCGGGGCCGTAGATGAAAAACCAGTTCTCCGAATGGCAATTGCGGGAAATGACCGTCTGCCCATAGATGGAAGCAGACATCGAAGTTACTTGAGTTTTGGGCAACAAACTTCTTTGCAAAACCGCAGCCGTTAGCACATGTCCAGAAGTCGTGAAGATCGCGGCCTTAGCGGCCACAGTGAAAAGCAGACGTGCGAGACGAGTGGCAAGTTTTCGCACAGAACTCAGGTGGTCATGAGCGGCGAGTATTGGCCGGTTCTTACCACCCAAGTAGGCTAGGGGCCAAGATCTAAACAAATGCTCGATTGAAGCCTGGGCCGCAAAATGGAGCGGCGCAGTAGCGACGTCGGATCGAGTCGGTGCGGGACTTTTGCGTGATTCAGTTGAGCGTCGTTGTGCATTGTCAGGCGAATCGTGCAACGGACGCCCTGCGGTTTATCAATGATTACAGTTACTTACAACTCAGTGAGCTAACTACGAACCAGGCGGTCGGAGGTTCGAATCCTTCCGGGCGCGCCACATGACAAAGGGTGTATTCCGACCACATGGTTTACACCTTATACCGGACACATAGTTAACACTTTGTCCGGGGCGAAGGGATTAGGACCGGGTTCTACCCGGTCCTGCTCTTTGTCAAAGAATCCTAAATCATAATGCATGAAGCTGACC
>JAJFJQ010000057.1 GCA_021773835.1 Gammaproteobacteria bacterium | reverse complement strand
TTCGCTATTGTTTCCACTGTGACCATCCCCTTTGAGCCTCGGCATCTCTAAATGCCTGACTCTCTCATGTGAGCCTAAGGGGGTCATTTTTCCACGCCGATCACCCCCTAAAAGGGGTCAATATTCCACGCCGATCAACAGATTGGATGCCGTAAGCGTTTCGCCGCTTAACTCCGACCACTGTTCCGCCCGTGGATGACGACCAAGGGCGGCCCTTGGATGCCAGTTTTATTTTGAAATTAATAGCTGAAATTTGTGCGGAGCCATTCTTCCAGTCGGCGCGTTGCGGTCACATCATCGCGGTTGTAGCTCAGAATTTGCGCCTTCAGGTTCGCTTTGGTTTCGAGGTCGGTCTCGGATAGGTAGCGATTGAATTGAACGACCGACCATTGTGAGCCGGAGTCGTCATCCTGCCATTGGAAATTAACCAAATCCTTGTGCTTACAAATATCTTTTAGCCCATAGCCTTGCAAGGGCAATACAAGATTGTCCAGCACTGGTTTTTGTAAATCGAATAAGGGGCTTTTCTCGCCGAGAAGATAGGCGACCGTATCGTGATCTTCCATGCCGTACCGTTTCGCGTAGGCGTTGATGGTTGAGCGTTCATGGCTCGAATAGTGCGCCAAAATTAGCTCTGGGAATTTCTGCCTATAGTGATCAACCTGGTCGAGAAACTGAAGCCAACCTTGTTCATCTTCTGCATGGTGATCTGTCCATACATACTCGAAGCTTCCTTCGTCACTATCGCTGGAAAAGTCTGGTACAAGAAACCCCCACAAATAAACATGCTTTTCGCCGTTGCCTGTTAGCGGATTGTCTTCAATATCGAAGTGAATCCAATGGCCTTTCGGCAATTCGACGGGCTTGAGCTGGAAAACCTCGCCGGAAAGATGGGATTTGGCCTGTAGTACGGCTCGGTGTTTCTTATCACTGCCTTTAAGGTACGGCACATCGGGAATGCGATCCGGCTCAGTAGTGGCCAGTTTACTAATCGTGTCGATGCCCTTACTTTCCAAACCGCTGGCCGTACGACCTTGTATCCCATATACGAGCGACAATTCTTCCTTTTCTTCGAATGGCGGCTTGCAATGCGTGTAGTAGGGGCAAGCGCGGCACTTACTGTGACTGTAACGCACCAGAGGTTCGTCCTCTGATGCCAGCAGCTCGCGCATTTCCGTTACAAACTGGTTAGCGGCAGCATTCGCTTCATTGCCGATAAGGGCTTGTTCACCATCACCGAGAAATACAATGGCAGGCAGGCCACTTCCCAGCAATCGGCGATAGATGCCCAATTGCACCTGAATCTCTTTCTTTTCGGTGCTTAGCGAGAGCTTCGCATCAGCGGCTTGGTATTCGCCGCTTTCGTGGAGAATGAGGAAATCGGGCAGGCCGAAAATCCCGTCATCTTCGTTCAAAAGTTGCGCTTGGTAAATTGCTGGCACACGTTTAGCCATGAGGTGGGCGGTGTCTTCCTGCGAAGTGGCGGTGTGAACATCCATGTTGCCGGAAAGCAATTCCAGCACGGTCTGCTCGTGTGCAAGTCCAAGATCGATAACTAGTTGCTCGAAGGCGTCTTCAACTGGGCCGGGGGTGAAGGCGCCCCTGTTATCTAGCCAGACGCGACGTGCACATAGCGACCACGATTTTGCGTCACTAGGTCTTATTAGGAGTGTGTTCTCCGAATTTGCCATTAGATCATTGATCTCGTTGTTCTGTTACTGAATTCAATCTACTTAATAAATACTTGAAATAGAGAAATATTTTGCTGTTGTCGATTCCCCAATATTCCCCTATTCTCTCATTGATCCATTAAATGGACAAAATAATGAACGACGAAATCATGACTCTCAAAGAGGTCGCGAAGTATCTGAAGCTGGCAGAAAAGACGGCCTATCGTCTTGCGGCGGAAGGGAAATTGCCGGGCTTTAAGGCTGGTGGAAGCTGGCGTTTTAAGGAAGAGGATATAGATCGTTGGATTGAAGAAAAAAAGAAGACTAAGGGCAACTAATGGATCATTCCGTACACAACAAACTCGTTTCATTTATCTGGAATATCGCCGATGACTGCCTGCGCGATGTCTATGTGCGAGGTAAATACCGTGACGTTATCTTGCCGATGGTCGTGCTGCGGCGTCTAGATACCTTGTTGGAGCCAAATAAAGAAGCCGTTCTTGAAGAGGTCAAATTCCAGCAAAAAGAAATGAAGGCCACAGAGCTTGATGATGAACCGTTGAAGGCGGCGTCAGGTTACGTTTTCTACAATACTTCCAAATGGACGCTAAAGAGCCTATTCGGCACTGCCACCAACAACCAGCAGATATTGCTCGCTAACTTTGAGGAGTATCTCAACGGCTTTAGCGCAAACGTGAAAGAAATCATTGAGCGTTTCAACCTCAAGACTCAAATACGCCATATGGCGGGTAAAGACGTTCTGCTCGATACGCTCGAAAAGTTCGTGTCTCCTTATATAAATCTCACACCGAATCAAGGTGAAGACCCAGATGGCAATAAGCTACCCGGCCTAACTAATTTGGGTATGGGGTATGTATTTGAAGAGCTAATTCGTAAATTTAACGAAGAGAATAATGAAGAGGCCGGAGAGCACTTCACCCCACGCGAAGTGATCGAGTTAATGACTCACTTAGTCTTTGATCCCATCAAAGACGATTTACCGCTTACGATTACAGTTTATGACCCTGCCTGTGGCAGTGGCGGGATGCTCACAGAGTCGCAGAACTTCATTGAAGAAAAATATCCTTCATCGAACCGAGATATTCATTTATACGGCAAAGAAATCAATGATGAAACTTACGCTATCTGTAAGTCAGACATGATGATTAAGGGTAACAACCCCGAGAACATTAAAGTCGGCTCCACACTCTCAACGGATGAATTTGCCTCGGATCGCTTCGACTTCATGCTCTCGAATCCGCCCTATGGCAAGAGCTGGGCTTCTGAGCAAAAGAACATCAAAGACGGTGGCGATGTTATCGATCCGCGCTTTAAGGTTGAACTCACCGATTATTGGGGTAATAAGGAAACTGTTGATGCCGCGCCGCGTTCTAGTGACGGACAGCTCTTATTCCTTATGGAAATGGTGAGCAAGATGAAATCACCATCAACAAGTCCTATGGGTAGCCGAATTGCCTCCGTTCACAACGGCTCTAGCTTGTTTACAGGTGATGCGGGTGGCGGTGAGAGCAATATTCGCCGCTATATCATCGAAAACGATATGCTCGAAGCAATCGTTCAGCTCCCCAACAACCTGTTCTATAACACAGGCATTACCACCTATATCTGGCTGCTGAACAATAAAAAGCCTAAATCTCGAAAAGGCAAAGTGCAGCTTATTGATGGTAACTTGCTTTTCAAAAAACTACGCAAAAATCTTGGCGCAAAAAATTGCGAGTTCGCGCCAGCGCATATCGAGGAAATCACCAAAGTCTATTTGGATTGCGCGGCAATTGAACGTGAGCTTGACGCAAGCAACGATCCTATTGGCATAGCCAGCCAAGTATTCAACAACAGTGACTTTGGGTACTACAAAGTCAATATCGAACGTCCAGACCGCCGCAAAGCCAAATTTACGCCAGAGGCCATTGCGCCACTGCGTTTTGATAAGTCATTAAGCGAAGTGATGGAGAGCCTTTACACTGAGCATGGTGAAAAGGTTTATGAAAAAGGCTACCTAAAAGCGCTGAGCAAAGACATTCTCGAATGGTGTGACGATAACGATATTAGTGTGAATGCTAAGGCTAAAGCCAAGCTAATCGATGAAACATATTGGCAGAAACTGCGCGATATGCTTGAAGCGGCAAACCTACTTATGGCCGAAATAGGTAGCACTGAATTTGATGACTTCAACATCTTTAAGGATCAGGTTGATGAAGTACTGAAAGCGAAAAAGATCAAGCTTTCCGCGCCAGAGAAAAATGCGATCCTAGCTGCCGTGAGTTGGTACGACGAAAGCGCTATAAAAGTCGTCAAAAAGGTTATCAAGCTATCTACCGATAAGTTCGCCGCCCTGCTTGACCACCTTGATTGTTCACAGGATCAATTGCCGGACTATGGCTATTTTCCGAGCGAGAAAATAGGTGAGTATATTACCTATGAGCCAAGCAGTGATTTGCGCGATGCGGAGTCGATACCATTGAACGACGAAATTCACCGCTACTTCCTAGCTGAAGTGAGGCCGCATGTCGGAGAGGCATGGATCAATTTGGATAGTGCAAAGATCGGTTATGAAGTCAGCTTCAATAAATACTTCTACCGCCACAAACCACTTCGTTCATTGGAAAAAGTAGCCAGTGATATTATTACGCTAGAGCAAAAAGCTGACGGCTTAATTGCTCAGATATTGGGCGTTGGTGTTGCCGATGTTCATGGGGAGGGCTAATGCAAGCTCTACCTACCATGTCTAAATATGAGGCGTACAAACCTTCCGGCATCGATTGGTTGGAAGAGATCCCAGAGACTTGGTTAATTATACCTGCCAAGCGCAAACATCGCGTTCTAAAACTGATCAACAAAAGAAACAAATATAGAAACGTACTTTCTCTTACGCTTAGGGGAGTGGTAAACAATAACTTAGACAACCCAGAGGGATTGGTACCCCGCGACTACGCTAGTTATCAAATATTTGAAAAGGATGATTTGGTATTTAAGTTGATTGATCTTGAGAATCTAAAAACTAGTCGTGTCGGTATTGTGCATGAGCAAGGGATAATGAGTCCCGCATACATTAGATTAGAGATTAACGAGCAATTCTGTCCGAAATACGCATATTACTATTTTTATAATTTGTATTTGAATGCCGTATATAACAATTTGGGACAAGGAGTTCGATCGACGCTCGGTCCTAGTGATTTATTAGAAATCCCTATAATTCAACCAAGATATGAAGAACAGATCGCAATTGCCAGTTTCCTTGACAATAGGTTAGCGCAAATCGACGAAGCGATCGCCGTCAGAGAAAAGACAATAACGCTACTCAAAGAGCGTAAGCAGATCATTGTCCAACAAGTTGTTACCCAAGGCCTAAATCCCAATGTGCCAATGAAAGAATCTGGCGCGGACTGGATTGGTCAAATTCCAGAACATTGGGAAGTGAAAAAGCTTAGATACCTAGGTAGAACTCAAAATGGCATAAGTGCTGGAGCTGAATATTTTGGGGAAGGATACCCATTTGTTAGTTATGGGGATGTTTATAAGAATCGTCAGCTTCCCAAAGTTGTTGATGGGCTAGCGAAGTCGTCATTTTCCGATCAAAGATTATATTCGGTTCGATCTGGAGATGTGTTTTTTACACGAACTTCCGAAACAATTGATGAAATAGGATTTGCGTCTATCTGCTTCAATCCAATTGATAAAGCAACATTCGCAGGTTTTCTTATTCGGTTTAGACCAACAAGTAAAAGGTTAACGAAGGAATTTTCTAAGTACTATTTCAACGCCGCAATGATGAGGGAATATTTCGTAAAAGAGATGAATTTGGTGATTCGAGCATCTCTAAGCCAAGAGCTGTTGAAGAATGTCTTAGTTGCTCTTCCCCCTGTGAGTGAGCAAATGAAGATATTCGAATACTTAGAAAATATGTCAGAAAAAATTGATGATTCGATTGAGCTGCAAATAGAACAAATCGGAAAACTAAGGGAATACAAAACCACCCTGATCAATAGCGCCGTAACGGGCAAAATCAAAGTGGCGTAGGCAAGGAGTAAGCATGGTTAGTCAAACAAACGAACAAGCATTGGAGGCCGCAATTCAGCGTACGCTAACCGGAAACAGTATCGAGTCTTTATCGCCCGAAGGCGTTGCTGAGACGCCTGCCGACTATGTGGTAGCCAACAATGGTTTTACGCTTGGCTTACCGACTGACTTTAATGCCCAATATGCTGTAGACGAGAAACTTTTTTGGCAATTCATCAATAGTACTCAGGAAGACGAGCTTGAGAAAATAAAACGCATTAGTCCCAACGATTGGCAGCGTAAACTGTTGGAGCGTTTTGATCGCCTGATTAAAAGACACGGCATTTTGCATCTGCTCAAGAAAGGTCTTAGCGTTGACGACGCCCATTTCAATTTAATGTACCCAGCCCCACTGGCGAGCAGTAGTGAGAAGGTAAAACAGAACTTTGAGGACAATATCTTTAGCTGTACTCGGCAAGTTCGATACTCTATCGCCAACACCTTACAAGAAATTGACATGGTGTTGTTTATAAATGGAATACCGTTAATAACGCTGGAACTGAAAAACGCATGGACGGGACAAACGGCTCGTTATCATGGTCAAAAGCAATATCGCGAAGACAGAGACATAAATCAGCCATTGCTTAATTTCGGTCGCTGCCTTGTTCACATGGCAGTCGATACCGATGAAGTCTTTATGACCACAAGGTTGGCTGGGAAAGGCACATTCTTTTTGCCGTTCAATAAAGGCTACAACCACGGACAAGGTAATCCCCCCAATCCCAACGGACACAAAACTGCTTATCTATGGGAGGAAGTTTTCGCCAAGGAAAGCCTCGCTAACATTATTCAGCATTTCGTTCGGTTAGATGGATCAAGCAAGGATCAACTAAAAAAACGCACTCTATTCTTCCCTCGTTATCAGCAGTTGGACGTAGTGCGAATGCTTGTTTCCCATGCTTCTGAACATGGAGTCGGTCAGACCTATCTGATCCAACATTCCGCAGGTTCTGGTAAATCTAATTCAATTACTTGGGCGGCGTACCAGCTCATTGAAACTTATCCGGCCAAAGATGGTGTTCATGGCAGCAAAGGGCTTGACCAGCCATTATTCGACTCGGTTATTGTCGTTACAGATAGACGGCTTCTTGATAGGCAGCTTCGTGACAATATCAAAGAGTTTTCTGAAGTTAAAAACATCGTAGCGCCTGCGCATAAATCTTCTGAGCTAAAGTCAGCCCTAGAAAACGGCAAGAAGATTATTATCACCACTATTCAGAAATTCCCCTTCATCATCGATGGTATATCAGACCTCAGCGAAAAAAGCTTCGCGGTGATTATCGATGAAGCACACAGTTCCCAATCCGGCTCTGCACACGACAACATGAATCGTGCCATGGGAAAAAATGAAGAAGAGGAAGAGGATGCGCAGGACAAGATTCTCAATGCGATGAAATCGCGCAAAATGCGCGGTAATGCTTCTTATCTTGCTTTCACGGCTACCCCTAAAAACAACACTTTAGAAAAATTCGGAGTGCGACAGGCTGATGGATCATTCCAGCCATTCCATCTGTACTCCATGAAACAAGCTATTGAAGAGGGCTTTATTCTCGATGTTCTTTCGAACTACACCACTTACAAGAGTTACTATGAGATTGAGAAATCAATTGCAGATAACCCTGAATTCGACACTAAAAAAGCGCAGAAAAAGCTTAGAGCGTATGTCGAGCGTTCACAACGAACCATCGATACAAAAGCAGAAATTATGCTGGAACATTTTATTCCGCAGGTTGTGAATGCCAAGAAGCTCAGAGGAAAAGCCAAGGGAATGGTGGTTACTCAAAATATAGAGACAGCTATTCGTTATCACAAGGCGATTGCACGAGTGCTAGAAGCCCACGGAAATCCATTCAAAGCGCTTGTGGCATTTTCTGGGACAAAGGAAGTGGATGGCATCGAATATACAGAGGCAGGGATCAACGGTTTCTCAGATAACGATACCAAAGAAATGTTTGATAAGAACTATATTGGCGAGGTGAAACCTAAAGGCGTAAACGAAGATGAGTACCGACTGCTCGTAGTTGCTAATAAGTATTTGACGGGCTTTGACCAGCCTAAGTTATGCTCCATGTATGTAGACAAGAAGCTTGCTGGTGTTCTTTGTGTTCAGGCTTTGTCACGGTTAAATCGTTCCGCTCCAACATTAGGGAAAAAGACTGAAGACCTATTTGTTTTGGATTTCTTCAATACTGTAGAGGACATTAAAACCGCTTTCGATCCTTTTTATACCGCCACCTCGCTTTCAGAGGCAACTGACATAAATGTTCTGCACGAACTCAAAGACCAGATGGATGATGTGGGGGTTTATGAGTGGTCTGAAGTAGAGAATTTTGTTCAGCGCTATTTTGCCGAGGAAGATGCGCAAACACTCAGCCCCATAATTGATATAGCAGCAGCACGATTTAATACCGACCTTGAACTTGAGAACGATGAAAAGGCGGACTTTAAGATCAAGGCAAAGCAATTCGTAAAAATATACGGCCAGATGGCTGCGATCATGCCGTATGAAATGGTGGTGTGGGAAAAACTATTCTGGTTCTTAAAGTTCCTTATACCCAAGCTCAAGGTAACTGATCCCGATGCTGAACTACTCGATGAGTTACTGGATTCAGTTGATTTAAGCACTTATGGGCTACAGCGCGTTAAGCTTAATCATCCAATTGGACTGGATGAATCCGACACCGAGCTTGATCCACAAAATCCTAATCCGCGTGGTGCTCATGGAGGCGATAAGGAGCTAGACCCTTTAGATGAAATCGTTCGAACATTTAATGAACGATGGTTCCAAGGCTGGAGTGCTACACCAGAAGAGCAAAGGGTTCGATTACTCAGTATGGCTGAATCGATAAAGGCTCATCCCGATTACAAGGATAAATACAAAGACAACCCAGATCCTCATAATCAGCACCTCGCATTTGAAAAGCTTTTTAAAGAAATCATGTTGCAGCGACGCAAAGACGATCTTGAGTTTTATAAGTTGTTTGCTGGTGATGAGGCTTTCAAGGCATCGTTGATGCAGAGCATGCAGCGTATGGTAGATATTTAAGAGGATAAATAGACAACAGGAATATTTTAGCTTGTCTATAGAGTGGCTCAGGTGCAAATGTTAGATATGAAGGACAAAATCGAGCGTGTATTGAAAGAAAGCCCGGGGCTAAAAGGTAAGGAAATAGCCAAAAAAATTGGAGAGGAACGAAAGGCGGTAAATTCGTTCCTGCACAAGAATACTGATTGTTTTTCGCAGAATGATAACTTTTGTTGGTTTTTATCGACGCCTCCAGAACTTCGAGTCCAGTTTGAGCAAGATCAATGGATGGACTGCAATGCTTTTGAAAGATCGCTTGCCAGTGCCGGTTCACCACTAGACCTTGATTGCCCTTCTGTTGTGTTCGTAGTTCCCGAAAAGTGCAACATCCTGTTGGATGCCGCGGCCAGATTCCTTGCGCTATGTAATCAGCTCGCTCATGTAGGAAGAGCGGTGACTATTGACTTCAATGACTGTAAATCGACATTGGGATACTTTGATCGAATTGGCTTCATCGACCATTTAGATAAGCGTGTAGAGGTGTTACCTCAAAGGCCTTCAGTCTCAAGAGCACACATCTATAAAGGTAACAGTCAAGCGGTTGTCGAGTTTGGCGGGGTTGATCCAGAAACAGAAGATAAAGAGTTGATCAATCAGCTAACAAACCGTTTTGTTCAACAGTCAGACAGCAAATATGAAGCCGCTGCCTCCACTGTTTTTGGTGAGCTAATCGGAAATATTTCTGAACATAGTAATTCTCCACTGCAAGGGTTCGCTGCACTTCAAAAGTACGGTGGTAGGAGAAATCATATACAAACGGTTGTCTCTGATAGCGGGTTAGGCATAATCGCGACGTTGAAGCCGTCGTTGGAAAAGCATTACCCTGAACTTCATAAAATGCACAATGGTAAAGATTTTGACATGAAACTCGTTTCCGCTGTCCTAACAAAAGGTGAAATAAGCCGTCACGGTTTAGGACGAGGGCTTGGATTTAAAAGCAGCCGTGAACAGGCGATTAAATTCGATGCTCGCCTTTCAGTAAGGCAAAGCAGCTTTTCGATTTCCTTTGAGTACGTCAACGGGCAATTGCACGATATTGAGCAACAAATTGATCTTCCGACGATTCACGGAACTCACCTCTGTTTTGACTTCTTTGTTGACTGATTCGGATTAATCAGGTTAAATTAACCGGATGAAAGAGAATTTCGTGCTTAAGCTTTATGATCTTGTTGGAAGTGCAACGGCCTTTGGAAATACCGAAGGGCGTGAGATTTATCAAAAACTCCTTTCTGAGCTTGATGCGCACCCATCAAGCAAAGTGGTCGGAATATCGCTGGAGGGAGTGACAAGAACTGATGCGTCGTTTCCTAGAGAAAGCGTCGTCTCTTTGGCTAAATCAAGAAGTGGCGAAAAGGGTTTCTATTTGCAAGATTTTGCATCCAGAGACCTCATGGATAATTGGGATTATGCTGCCAAGGCTAAAGGATTCTCAATGATTGTATTTTCGTCAGACGGTTATGAGCTAATAGGGAACGAGATTAGTGATGGCTCCAAAGACTTGCTTGACCTCGTTATGAAGGAGGGAGCTGTTACCACGGCGAAGGTTGCTGAAGTATTGGGGGTATCGGCTCAGAACGCCAGTGCAAAGCTAAAGAAACTACATTCTTTGGGCTTGGTTTTAGGTACTAAACAAGCTGCTGAATCAGGCGGTATGGAATTCGTATATACGGCCATCAAATAAATCAGAAAAAACTGCTTGTGTTAAGCAGAATTCTATGATAACTTCATCTACAAGTCGCAGTCGCGGCATTTTTTAAACTGTCTGATAAAACAGATTAAATTAAGCAGAATGGAAAAATGATATGGCTACAAATCCCCCAAAAGGCGACGGACACAGAAATGGAGCGGTTCGCAACAGAACGCAAACGAAAACGCCGTCAGGCAATTACGTTAAACGTGATGCAGATACGGGGCGTTTTATGGATGTAAAGACATCAGATAAGAAGCCATTTAAAGGGGTCAGAAAGGAAAAATAGCTTTAAGCAAATCTTATGGGAGATGAGCAATATGCGTTCGCTTCCCTAGCTCGAAAAATTTTAGATTGGAGTCGAAATGGTTGCAGAAGTCACCCGATATATTGGTATAGCAACGGAGCGCGAACTTTGGGGGCGCGCGGCGGGACGGTGTCAGTTTAGTGGTTGCAACAACATGCTATACAAATCTTCGGTGACTCAAGAGTCGGTGAATTTGGCGCAAAAAGCACATATTTATTCGTTCTCTGAGAATGGCCCACGGGGCTGGGGGCCATTTAAGTTCAACACCAACCGCCTCAATGATATTAGTAATTTGATGCTGATGTGTCACGGTTGTCACAAGAAAATAGACGGGGACTTGAATGGTGTTAGGTATTCTTCAAAGTTGCTTATCGCTTGGAAAAATGAGCACGAGCGTCGCATTGAAATCGTCACTGGCATAGAGGCCAACAAAAAAACACACGTCATTCTATATGGAGCGAATATCGGTTCTGAAAAGTCTCCCATTCAACACCATGAGTGTATCGGAGCAATGTTTCCCGATTGGTATCCAGCCAATGAAAGACCGGAAGTTTTGTCCATGAATTCGGAACTCAAGGATAGCAGCCCTGAGTACTGGCACGCTGAATCATCGCACCTGTTCGGAGTATATGAGAGGAAAATAGCCCCGCTTATAGATCAGGACACTTGTAAACATTTCTCGGTATTTGCACTTGCACCGCAGCCTCTACTCATCCAGCTTGGCGCATTACTTACAGATAAAATATCTGTCGAAACTTATCAGTTGTCTCGTGAACCCAAAGGTTGGCAATGGCAAGATGAACCTGACATTTTCGAATTTGAGGTTCGTGTGCCGGATGGTTTCGATGGGACTCCTGTGCTGTTGCTTTCACTAAGTGACCACGTCGCAGAAGACCGGATTAGTCGCGTACTAGGTAGTGACCTAAATGTTTGGGAAGTGACAATCGCTCATCCGCATAACGATTTTGTAAAGTCCAAAAGTCAACTTTCAGCGTTCCGGAAGTGCGTGCGACAAATTATGGTAGATATCAAGAATAATCATGGAAACGACAAACCTTTGCATATCTTTCCGGTGATGCCCATTTCATGTTGTGTTGAATTTGGTCGAGCAAGGATGCCTAAAGCAGATATGCCGTGGATTATCTACGATCACGATTTTGGAACCCAGGAGTTTAGTAAATCTATAGAAATACGAGGTGATATCCATGTCAGATGATCGAAGCAATTCAGTGTTGGTGAAAATACTTGAAAAAATTGAAATTCCGGAAAGGGCTTATGAAACGGCCGAAAAACGATATAAGGATATCGGCGAATGGTTCCATCGACCAGAATCGTCATGTGTCGATCTTGACCCCTACATTTTTGCGCAAGGGTCGTTCAGATTAGGAACTGCAAATAAACCAGAAAATGATGAAGAGTACGACCTTGATATGGGCTGCAATCTTCGTCGCGGCTTATCAAAAGAAAAGAATACACAACACCAACTCAAGACTCTGGTGGGAAATGAATTGGAACAGTACAGAAAGGCTCGCGCTATCAAGGAGGATCTGGTGGAAAAGACACGATGCTGGAGAATGGAATATGCAGACGACTTAAGCTTCCATATGGACATTGTGCCGTGCATTCCCGAGACGGATATATCAAGAAGTGAATTAAGAGCACGAATGATCGAATCTACTAAATTAGACGAAGCCCTCGCGTCAGGTGCGTCGGAGCTCGCCGTTTCAATAACTGATAACAATGATGCTCGATACAAGGTTTTATCAAGTGACTGGAGAATAAGTAACCCGGAAGGCTACGCACGGTGGTTTGAAAGCCGTATGAGAACAGCCGCCACATTTTTGACTGAACGTGAAATGGTCGTTAAAGCTAGTATAGAGACGTTGCCATATCACCGATGGAAAACCCCTCTTCAAAGTGCGATTCAACTTCTCAAACGACATCGGGATACGATGTTTAAAGAGAAGGATGATGCCAAACCGATTTCAGTAATAATCACAACTTTGGCAGCACGTGCATATAACGGTGAAAGTGATCTTGTTTCCGCGCTGTCGAGAATCCTGACTTCGATGGAAGAACATATTCAGCAACACGCGCCTCATGTTCCGAATCCCGTTAACCCCGTCGAAGACTTTGCCGACAAGTGGTATTCGTCCGAACATGAACACTTAAAGCTGAAAGAGAATTTTGCTAGATGGTTATTTCAAGCAAAAGCGGATTTTGCAGCGCTCTGCTCAAAAGATAATAGTAGAATTATTCTAGAAGCCGCAAATCGTGGGTTTTCGGTTGATCTTGACAAGGCGTCGGTCGAGCATGCGCTAGGTTTGCCTGCGGCTATCATTACGCCGACAAAGCAGATAGACACGACCGGCCCAAGGCCATGGTTTATGTTGTAAATGTCAAAATGGGAAACTTTTAAACTACAAGAGTTTTTGACGCAGCATCCCAGCATGCGCCTGGTAGAGCTGAACGCACAGCAAGTGGTTATTGAAGGCGAGTATGAAATAGATGCTCAAATGCAGGGGTTTGAGCCAATACTAGATACGTATCAGCTGCAGATAGTTTTTCCTCCCGATTACCCTAGATCGCTACCTACTGTTAAAGAATCTGAAAGACGTATCCAAAGAACGGCAGATTTTCATACGTATGAAGATGGGGCGTTCTGCCTTGGCTCGGCTATCAAATTAAAGTCGATACTTTGTGAGTTTCCAACTATCACAGAGTTTGTTAGGAGAATACTCGATCCCTTTTTGTATGCGATCACTTACAAAATTAAACATGACGTATATCCTTTTGGTGATCTCGACCACGGTGAAGCGGGGTTAATAGACGACTATCAATGTTTATTTAACGTTAAAGGAAAGGCGGCTGTTTTACTGGTATTGGCAGCGTTAGGAGCACGTAAGCGCGAGGCGAATAAGTTGCCATGTCCGTGCGGGTGTAAACGCCGCATAGGTAAGTGCGATTTTCGTTTTGGTTTGCAGCATTGGCGGCAACTAGATAGGAGACGTTGGTTTCGGGAACATCTTTCAAAGTTCTCTCGCATCGAGAAACCAAAGAGGAAAACACGGCGTCAAAAAAATACTTCGAAAGATTCTCGCGATAGCCAGAGAGCTAACTCAAGGGCACGGTGCCCTTGAAGCTAGTTCAGACTGAATATTCTCGATAGATGCCAGTGCGTTTCTGCGCTGATGGCTTTCAGGCTCACTTCTCGCAAGTTCATTAAAAGCCTCTCTGAGTAACGCGTGCAGCTCGTTTTTACTTTTCGCTGCCAATTCAAATTTTGTAACCAATTTCATTGTTACCTCCTGATGTAGGAGGCCGCGGCTATCGCGACCTTTCGTAAGGCCG
This sequence comes from Gammaproteobacteria bacterium, assembly GCA_021773835.1. Lineage (GTDB taxonomy): Bacteria > Pseudomonadota > Gammaproteobacteria > UBA11873. The sequence continues at coordinate 322,803 of JAJFJQ010000057.1, read as the reverse complement.
TAATGCGCGGGAGGTCATGATCTGCACCTGTGGTCGCAATATATGGAGAAGCGTAAATTTTACGCTTGCGGATTCGATGGCCTGCCGTCGCAATAAAACGGATTTTAGGAAGGACGCATGTCTCGGTATTTCAACGCAGACGGGTTACAGAAAATGACGATTTTTTGAATGGCCGCAAATAGAAGCGGCCAGCGATTTTTAAGGAGAGGGTTTGGTCACCTTGCAGGTGAGTTTGATATTCAAAAAGCATTGAGGGGCATTGCATCCCCTCAGAATCAAGAATAATGACGGTTTCCAGCGGAGCTAGACCCTCCGCAATTTTTCTGGATTCTTTTACCCCCGCCTAGTCGGCCTAGTCGCCAGAGGTTCATGAGCAGCGCACCCCAAGCGGTGCTTGTAAGAACCTCAACAGCGAATTTAGGAGCGAAGACTATGTGCGAAGAAATCAGAATTTATGTGGCATGTTTGGCAGCGTACAACAATGGCAAGTTGCACGGAGAATGGATTGATGCGACGCAGGATCTTGATGAAATTCAGGATCAAATCAATCGAATGCTGGCCGAAAGCCCAGAAGAAAACGCCGAGGAATACGCGATTCATGACTATGAAGGTTTTGGCGGATATGGCCTTAGTGAGTATGAAGGCATTCAATCAGTGCATGAAATAGCGGGTTTCATTGAAGAGTATCCTGATCTAGCGGGAGAATTGTTAAACCACTTTGGCGGTAGCCTGAACGATGCTCGCGAAGCGATGGAAGATTATTATTCCGGTTGCTACAGATCCGTTGCGGATTACGCTGAGGAATTGACCCAAGACACCAATCAGATTCCTGAGAACCTTGCGTACTATATCGATTATGAACGCATGGGCCGTGACATGGAAATGAGCGGAGATATTTACATTATCGAAACCGCACACGACGAAGTGCATATTTTCTATAGCCATTAATGGCCGATTAAAAGAGGGTTGCCGCCAAACGATACTCGGTCATTTATGTTTTTTTGCGAACCAGCAAAAAACATAAAAAAGGACGCTGCAATAGCGCCTTTTTATAGTCCTCTTTTCTATCGCCGCGCGCAACGAATCTCGTGTGTTCCATACTTTTGGTGACCTACAGTGCCACCAGTATCCCACCGCACAGCCTTGGCAAGTGTGGTTGAAGTTTCTGATGATGAATAGTAATACTCCGGCGAATTAGAACTAAAACCGCCAATAGCAACTCTAGAACCATAAATTGCGATCAGCTCATCATATCCGGGCAGGTACCAATCACTATGCCCGTGTATCACAAGGTCCGCGCACGCTTGCGCGGCGAGGTGTGTTTGTGTTCCCGCTGGCCCACTATCTGAATCCGTTGCGATAAGCGTAGTGGTGTTTGCTTGGCCGTCGCTATCGCCAACACTCGTTGTGGTTTGACCTGAGTTGTTTCCATTATTCCAAGCAAACGTATTTCTAGCGCCAGTACATGAACTACCGCCCCAGGCCATACCATAGTCGCAGCGCGTGACGTAGAACGGATTAGCGCCGCCCTGTAATCCGGCATAAACGGTGCCATCCGCACAAACACTCCCAATATCGCCACAATCGGATAAATCCGTAGAAATCACCCAATCGGAAGACACCGGGCCGACATCAACAGTAATTGTGAACGCTGTGTTGGCGCTGGCGCTTGTCGTTGCGCGCAGTTGTAAATAATCTCCTTGAATATCAAGGCTGTTATTCGCGCTTGTCCAAGTTTGAACTTCTGTTGAACATCCAGAATCGCTACAAGAGCGGTATTCTGGCGAACCGCTGCCGCTCACTCCAACAATTGCCGTGCACCCAGTGTCCATACCGGTGATTTCAACAATATTTGATGTAACGAGCGTAGAGGTTGATTGCGAGGAGAGGGTTGTAAACACAGGAAAAACAGGCGCGTTATCACAAGTGCTTGCAACTATCGGAGCCCAACCTGATGCGTCGCAAAGCTCCAAGTTTTTGCCTACAGAATCATAGCGAATACCACCTTCTATCGAAGCATCACAAACAGCCGTTGTTTCACCGAGAATTAATGCACCTCCACCGGCACCACTGAGGTCAATTTGTGCAATGGCAAGGGTTGGGAAAATCAAAACCGTCGATAGTAGATAAAGGGCAAATCTCATTCATCACCCTTCCCACCGTCTTCGTTGTCGAACGACTCGACTTCGGTGATTTTTCCTTTAACGCGCAAACCGTCTTCATCAACGACTAAAACCAATTCCCCTTCTACATATATGTGAACTGCGTTTTCTTTTTGGTCGACGCTAATGAGCGTTGATTTTTTTAGGCTATCGGGGGCTGGGTCTTCCGCAAAAGCTGGATAAGGGAAAGCAAGTGCTAGAAACGTAAAAGCTGTGAGACACGTTTTTATATAGGACATTTAACCTCGCTGTGAATAATTAATTTCTATTATCCACGATAATGATTAAAATCCCGATAACAAGAAAAAAATGAAAGAGCCCCAAAAGCCATTTAGCCTTTGAAATTAATTATTTTTAGTGAAAAAGTTTGAATGCCTGTGGCCTGTCGTGGATCGCCGACTAAAGCTCGGGTTCGTGCCTGCGATCATTATCCCGCTTTTTTTTCAGGCTTTCGGTTTTTCTCGCCTTTTCAGATGCCTTGCGGAATTCTTCTTTCAATTTCGAAGGCTGATCAGTTTTTAGATTGCGGTAGTCCTGAATATCTTGGCGCAGCAGCTCGATTTCCAGTTCATGCGTATTGATTTCACTACGCTGGCGCAAGCTGAGTTGCTGCCGTTGTTGAATATGCTTGAAAATGAGTTCGTCTTTTTCCTTTCGGTCACGCTGAAACGATTGAAGCGCGTCAATCTCATTTTGCCGTTTTGTTTTTTCATATTTGCCCGTAAGCCGATGCCAGATACCCATGAGGCCTTTTGATAAACGCTGAGAACGTTCTTTCGTTTCCGCGTCCCATCGCTTGCGATGCGCTTGATCTAATTTTTGACGTTCGCCGCGCTGATCTTCGATCAGTCGCTGACGTTTAAATTCGAATGCCGCCGAGCGTTTATTCTTGGCAGCTTTAGCATGGGCAATATGTTGCTGGAGCCGTTTGGACATATTGGCGGCTATGATATTTTTAGCGTGCTCGACAGACGGCAGCTCTTTGGGATCGCCCATACGCTCGCGCGCATCTTTTGTTTTTATGCCCGTATATTTGGCGATGGCGTAGATTTCTCCCTGATAATCCACTGCGACATAGCCGCGTCGATCTCCGCGAGCAAGGATAAAGCCCTTACTCAGTAACGCTTGGGCAAATGCTTTGCGGTTGTCAGAGATAGCCCAGCAATCCTGAAATGCGCGTTTGATCTCCTTGGGATTCAGGCCAGCACGGCGAGCTTGCTGCCATTCTTCGCGGCTGAAGTTCAGTGGGTTTCTATCTGTGCGGTCTATTAGTCCTGGGGGAATTTTCCAGCCATGTTCCAAATACAGTTCCCTGGAGACGTCTTTCAGCTTCATTTTGTAAAACGGTAGGTTGATGGCCTTCATCTCCTCTGTGTCGATCCTCGACCAGACGACGTGGGCATGGCGGCGACCTTCTTTCTCATGGAATACGATGGCACGAGGTTGATCTTCTAGGCCGAGCTTTTGTTCAATCTGCTCGATAGCAGTTTCAAAAATCTCTATAGGCACGCGCTCATTCGGCGGAGGGTTTAGGCTCAGCGAGAAAAATGGCTGCTTAGCGCGAGTTCCTTTGCTGATTGCGTGAATTTCATTGAAAGCGGAGGGGAGGCTTTCAGACATAAAACCACGCATATTGTGGATTTCGACGTGCTCATTTTCTTCTGTTTTGAGCAGATGAGCTGCTAGTTGTGTGCCGCCGGAGCGCTGACTTCCTTTCAAGATCATGGCTACACATCCGACGAGTAGTAGCCCAAAGCCCGCATCAGCATGATTCGCATGCTCCTTACGTCGCCGCAGGCATCTTGAAGCGCTTTTTCTGTTTCCGGTGTTACAGGCAATGAACCGGAATTGGCGGCTTTAGCGAGCTGATTAATGTTGCTGGCTAGACGTGACTGGCCCAGCTTTCCCAGTAGCTCGCTGAGGGCTTTTTCGTCTTTGAGCGGTTTTCTCGTTCGCGTGCGTTTTTTACGGCGTGCGGCCTTGCCACCTAGCAGCTTTGAGCGGATATAGGCTCCCAAAGGTTGAGATCCGGCAGATTGTTCAAGCGAAGCTCGTTCTTCGAAGGTCAGCCTGAGTGAGAAGGGCGTCGGTGTCTTGTTCTTATCGGAATTTGAAGGAGGTGTGCTCATTACGCCACCTCCTTGAAGAAGGGAGCATATTTCTTGAGAAACTCATTCCATTCCTCTAACGTCTGGAAAAGGCGGTTCGAAGTTTCTCCTTCGAAGTGCGCCATTTTTCAACAACTTACAGCTGCCTAAAATTGTTGTCTGTCCAATAGCGTCCAATTCCGAACTTCTATTGGACAAGGTCGATCCTCGACGAGGGGCGACGTTGCCCCTCGATTAATGCTAAGTCTCTACCGGTGTTCAAAATATTCCGATGTCTGCGCTGTTTGTCGTGCACCACAAAAATTTGCAGGTCTGGTTGGAGCATCATCTGATCGATCGGTAAACCACACCGCGCAAGTTTCGATTAACCGTTTAGAGGTTGGCTTTAATGTGTCGCCGACGCCGTTCCACGCCGATCTTACTAATTCACCGTGCTCGAGTCGCGCCATTGTGGCGTCAACTTCCGTCCATGGTAAACGGCGTCCCCCGTTTCTGATTAACTCAACGGCAGTATGCGATCGTACCAACGAAATCGTCTTTGTCTTAACCATTCTGTTGATCAGCGCCAACGGGTGATCCCTTATCCGCGCGCGATCGTGACCCCATGATTCTGCGTAAATAGTGAACTATTTTTACGCCCTCCGTGCGTCGACCAGGGGTCAAAGTTCTACGCCGAATCATGCGGCGACTCGGTGCCGATCTAGAACGCAGGCGATGGACTCTAGGACAATGCTCCTTTAGGCGGCGCTGGTCGCTGTCTTCTATGTCGTAAGATCCTTTATGACATAGTAGATCGAACGCAAAAAAATACCGCGGTTGCCGGACAAAAATGTAACCAATAGGGGAGGCGAACGTTATCGACCCAAGCCAGCCAAACTTCAATGACTCAGATAAACGCTTGACTCCGTACCTATATACGGCGCGTACCCTACCTGCGTAAGTATTTGATGAGAAGAGAGGTATGGTATGAAGGCAAAACGCACGATTGAGATTTTCAGTGCAGGTTGTTCAATTTGCAGTGATTCGGTAGCCCGTATCCAGGAATTAGCTTGTTCTTCTTGCGAAGTCACGGTGCTCGACATGCAGCGTAGCGAGATCGCTGATCGCGCCAGAGATCTGGGTATCCGATCATTACCGGCCGTAGTTATCGACGGCAAGCTCGCCGATTGTTGTGCGGGCCGAGGTCTCGATGAAGAGGTATTAATGGCTGCTGGACTTGGCCGACTAATCTCCGACGGTAGCGGATGAATTGGCTGACGATTTTTACCGCGGTGCTCATAGTTGGACTTTCCACCACAATCAAGGCCGCACCGCAGACTTTTAATACCGCGCTGCCCGTCGCCAAGGATGAGTTCGTCTTTCGAGAACAACTATTCGATCGGCAGGTTGAGGATCAGCTGAGTGCTGCAGATAAGGATCTCCACCTCCGCGGCAGTATCAGCGTTTTGGGCAGCGGTATCACGCGAAATTGGGCCGTCTTTGGGGTCTTACCCTACGTCGATAAAACGCTTAAGCTCACGACACCCAATGGACGTGTGAGCCGCAATACCACTGGCTTTGCAGATGCGCGCGTGTTCGCCCGCCACACCCTCTATCAGAACGATGCCAAAGGACGTACGTTTCGGATCGCCCCTTTCTTTGGCGTCGAGCTCCCCACGGGGGACGATGATGATCGCGACGGCCTCGGCCAGTTACCCGCGCCGCTGCAACTCGGCTCAGGTTCATGGGATCCGTTTGGCGGGATCGTTTTGACATACCAAACGCTCGATTATCAGATTGATGCGCAAGCTAGCTACAAGTACAACACCAAAGCGAATGGTTTCGAGTTCGGTGATGAAGTCCGGCTTGATGCCTCGTTCCAGTACCGGCTATGGCCACAGGAATTAGAAGAAACGGGTGTCCCGGGATATCTCTACGGCGCGGTTGAAGGCAATGTTGTCCGCCATGGCAAGAACGAAGCTAACGGTTCGCGCGACCTGAATTCGGGCGGCACCTCAATATTCCTCTCGCCGGGAATTCAGTACGTCACCAAACGCTGGATCCTTGAAGGGATTGTACAAGTCCCGATCGCGCAAAATCTTGGCGGAACTGCGCTAGAGGACGACTACACCATGCGATTCGGAATTAGATTCAACTTTTGATGTGTCACTGATATAACGTGACTTCTACCGCATTCTGGTCGACTGGCTCATAGCGAACTTTGATGGCTCGTTGCCGTCCGGCAATAAGTGGTTTTAGAATTTCCGATTCTAGGTTCCGCGGTGCAAGCACATGAAGTTCGCTTGATCTTTTAGCCGCTGTCTCGCCGAGCACATCGAGCAGTTGATTGGCCACCTTAGATCCAATCCGATCGGTGTCTACGGTGATCTTAGCGATCTGCGCCGATGGCGCTGCTGCCGTAGCAGCCTGCGGCACGACCGAGATATCGACGACTGTGAAGCCCGAGTCCCGAAACGTCTCCATTATCAGTCTTTCGTCGAGTGCGTGAGCGCTTTTGAGAATAGCGACACCGCGTTCAAGATCAACGAGCACTGAGTTCTCCGCCACTCCGGGTAGTGACGCAAGATCCTTGCTGACGGTATAAGCACAATACGCGCACACCATTCCCTCAACCCGTATCTCGTAATTTTGATCGTCTGCGTGCGCCGGAGCTCCAGTGAACATGGCGAACAGCAATACCACTATGCCGCACGCATCATCGAATTTCTTCATATCCCGGCTCTCACAATCCGAGGGCTACGCGTAGCGGCAGCGCTAAAAATGCAGCAAAAAAACCGATGCCCCAAATGACTGCCGACGCGGCAACTACGCGGCGGTTCCATGTCTGAAAGGCGTTGCACCAACGAGCAAGCACTGGATCCGTTGGGCACGACCGATCCGGTCGCCAAACTATCCAACCGCTAAACGCGAGCATCACACCGGAGAGTCCGAAGATCCATTCTTTGTGCAAACTCAACTCGACAAGGATCGGAAAGTTGCTAGTCACAGAAGCAACGAACGCGCCGAAGCCGGCAATAGACACCAGCATGATGGGCAAGGCGCAGCACACCAATGTGCCGGTCGATGCGAAAAGAGTTAACGCAGTAACCCCAGTCTCGTGAAATGTGCGGCGCTTTTCCTCACGATCGATGGTATTAACGTCAGGTACCATCATCATCCTCACTATGCGCAATTGGCTCGGCAATTCCGAATGCCGCTACCGTAAACCCAGCATCTTTGACCGTCTCACGCACGAGAGCTTCATCCAACGCCACGCCATCACGTACGGCGATGCGTATTAACCCGGTCTTAAGACTGACGGCCACGGAATCAACGCCCTCGATTTTGCCAATACTACGTTCAAGGCCATAGACACAAAACGGGCATGCCAAACCGTGCACATGGACGTGGTAGGTAACGTCAGCGCTTGCTTCCGTGGCGACAATGGCGAGGATCATCCCGACAAGCAATCCTTGAGCTTGCCGTAAATCGATGAAGCGAGTGCGACTAGCTATTAACACTGATTTCTTCCTCAGCATTTGTTAGGGCGCCGAGAATCGAGCATTGACTGAGCGCGCCTTTGCCCGGACAGTTCTTAATGAGGACTTCGAGCGCTCCCTTCATCGTCTGGAGGCTCTCAATTTTTCGGTCGACTTCGGCAAGTTTAGCCTCGGCATGACCGAGCGTGACTGAGCAATCTCCGGCCGGATCAACGCTTAAGTTGAGAAGCTCGCCAATCTCTTGCAGGGTAAACCCGATGGTCTGGGAGTTTCGGATAAACTGAATTCGATTGACGGTATCTTTTGAGTAGGATCTGAACCCACCGTACGCAGGCTTTTGGGGTTTTTCGATCAGCCCTCGGCGCTCATAGAACCGGACGGTTTCGACGCTCACATTCGCGGCCTGCGCGGCTTTACCTATTTTCATGGACCATTTACCTCAGCATGAATTTTAGTATCCGTACCATGGTACGGAGTCAATGATAAATAGACTCACGACCTGAGAATAGGTTGCCCACGACCAGGAACCAGCGGGTGAAAGAAGGGCTTCGAAATGACCCGTCACGGCCGATCGCGAGTGGAGGTTGTCCGACGCTACAATACCGTTTACTGATCTAAAGTAGTCTTTCGTACAAATAGGGTGTGCTCTTGAGTTCGGCCCAATATGGCGGGCATATAGTATTTTTAACTGTTCACTTGTCGGAGCCGTGTCGAACGTATTGCCAACCGGCAAATTCAGGTAAGTACGCGATACCCGTTCCTAACGCAAACACCACTCCGATCCAGCGCCAGTCGATGTTCAACACACCCAGGCCGATTAGGGCAGACACCAAACCGAGGCCAAGATACAGCGGGCCCGTTATATGACAGTGAAACCGCCCACAACGTTTTGCGTTCACGACACATGCAAATCCCGCCCACATAAATGCGGCGGTCAGCAAAAACGGCCGCGCAAATGGCCACAGTATTGCGAAGGCGCCCAACGCCATGGGGATACCCCATAACAACCACGAAGCTCGAGATAGCACCAGATCATTGCGAACGGCGGGGCCATCAGTCATGACAAGAATTACCGGCCTGAATCGGCGGACACTTAACAGAGCCGTACGAACAAAAAACGCAACAATCGCCCGGTAGCGGTTTCAACAAGGTGTCACAAGATTCGCATTCAATGAACCACTGGCAAGAATCTGTCGGCATTGTTTCTTTTTTCTTATGCCCGCATTCCGGACAGGTAATAGTCGATTGCAAAACAGGCTCAGACATCAAACTTCCTAAACGTCAGCTGTACGACGCTTGGCGGGTTTTACTATATCGATGATGGATACAGCGAACATCGTCGCCAGTGCGACATAGAACAGAGTTGTACTCCATCCGTAGCTCCATAGAGGGTAAAGCGTCGCCAAGACAGCCACCGGGCCCAGTATTGAAATGAGCCCTCGAATATGGACGCGGTGCCTAAGCCATCCCCATGTGTTTGCGATCAACACGAGGATTGCGAACGCGGGCAGCAGCTTGTTAATGAAGACTCCTTCAAATTGAGCGAGGAAGCCGAGCCCAAGCGTCCCTGCTAACGCGCCTAATGCTGGGAAACACGCTGCACATCCCATCGCCGACACGACTACGCCCACTGAGCCGATTTTTTCTACGACAGTCGAAAACATTTCGATCCCAATTCTATGGTTACCCATGGCTCATTTACCCTTATGATAGAACCTGTAGTAACTACAGGATCAAGGGCAAATTTCATGACTGATCTCTATGGCAATCTGAGTCGCGGCTCGTTGGCCAAGAAAAGTGGCGTGAACAGCGAAACGGTCCGGTATTACGAAAAGATCGAATTGATGCCCGAACCTATGCGTAGCGAAGGTGGGCACCGGGTATACAACGAAAAGCACGTTCGTCGCTTACATTTCATTCGCCGTTCAAGGGAACTCGGATTCTCGTTGAAGGAGGTTAGGGGCCTACTCGATCTTGTAGATGAAGAGAACTTTACTTGTGCTGATGTATTAGAACGGACGTCAATTCATTTGAAAGACGTGAGAAAGAAAATTTCCGACTTGAAAAAAATGGAACGCACGCTTCATAAAATGATGAGCGAATGTGACGGCGCACTTCGGCCACAATGCCCGATCATCGACGCCTTATTCTCATGAACACTTTGGCCTAAAGGGCGATTTGCGGCCTAGTCTGTCGAAAATCCCGGCCGGCATACCTATTCGATGCATTTGCAGGGGAAGCAGTTTTGCCGGGCGTCTGCGCTTCCGGGAACTTTGCGGGTTACCCGCGCCCTAATGCATTCTGGCGTTACGCGCCGCTCGCTACTACACTCAGACCTATGACCCGACGTAAGCGAACATTCATCCGCCGTCTCCCGCTCTTATTGATGCTGGCTATCGGGCCTGTGCATGCGCAAACACTCTTCGCGTGCGCGATGATGGATATGGTCGTTCACGAAACATGTTGCTGCGATGATCACGATGCGTACGTGGGCTCGGATTGCGATGATGCGATGGCGACGGAAAACGGTTCGTGCTGTGAAAAATCCGTCGAGCTGAGTATCGATCACGGATCGGATCAAACGGCCGCTATCAGTAAGCCGGTTGAAGTTCGATCGGATGTGGATCCGCCGGCGGCTACTCTGGTCGCGACAACTTACGCTGCGCCTGTGTGTGGTGCCGCTGTCATTCCCTGCCAACGCGCGGAAAGCGCTCACCAACCGGGCTCCCAGACCTACCTCGTCACGCAACGACTGCGTATTTAGACCTATTCCTTCTTGACCTCGGGTTGCGGTAAATCGCCGTATCCGAGTGTGTTGCATGTTTGATTTGTAACCGACAGAAGGAGATGGGCAATGCCTTCCCGACTTTTAGCACGCGCTTTACTCAGCGCTGTGTTGGCGCTTGCCATAGGTCCCGTTTCGGGCGAGCAGGCGCTACGAAAGCATACCGAATTTGAAACCGGAAACGCGTTTACCGCGGCGGACCTAGTGTCGTGGGTGCTCGAAGCGAACCCGGGTCTGGCTGGAATACGCGCGGCGGCTGAAGCGGCCGCTTATCGTATCGACCCCGCCGGTTCGCTCGACGACCCAATGCTGAGCTATGGGGTTGCGCCAATGACCGGCGGTAGCAACCAAGGGTTGAATCAGAAGGTCGATTTCAGCCAGAGGATCCCCTGGCCGGGGACCCTGGCGGCGCGCGAAGCGAGCGCCCGGCACGACGCCGTTGCCGCAGATCGCGACGTCGACGCGTTGCAGCTGCTAATTATTGCCCAAGCGAAGTCCGCGCATGCCGAATGGCGTTTTATTGATGACGGGCTGGCGGTACATCACGCGACCCGAGCGCTGCTCGATGAATTGATCGCCACTGCCCAAACGCGCTACGCCGTAGGGCGTGGGCTCAAGCAAGACGTACTGCAGGCGGAGGTGGAGCGAACCGATCTGGATAACGAGTTGTTTCGTTTGCTCCGCCAACGAGCCGTCGTGCAAGCGCGCATTAATGCGCTCCTGAACCGTGCACCCGAGGCATCCTTGCCTGTAGCGGGGCCAGTATCCCTGCCATTGTCACTGCCTGCACTCGACCTGCTGCAAACGCTGGCGCTGGAGCAACATCCGGAACTCGCCCGCCTGGATGCGCAGGTCTCTGCGAGCAAAAGTCGTATTACGCTGGCTGAGAAAGCGTTCTATCCTGATTTTCAGGTGGGGGTGGGCTACAACAGCCTGTGGGACAACCCCGACAAGCGGCCCATCTTTGGGATCTCGATCAACGTGCCGTTCGATCGCAGCAAGCGGCGATCAGAATTAAGTCGAGCCCAAGCCGAGGCGCGTCGCGGTGAATGGTCGCTGCTTGAGCGGCGCGCCGATTTACTTGCGGAGCTCGCGCAAGCGCGCGCGCAGGTGCTCGAAACCAAAACCTCTATCGCACTCTACCAGGACCGGCTCGTCCCGCTTGCCGATGAGTATCTCGAAGCGGCGCTCGCCGACTATCAAAGTGGTAACGGTGCGTTTCTCAATGTTATCAACGCCGAGCAGCGCAAGCTCCGAACAGACCTTGCGCTGGCCCGTGCGCGGGCTGATCACGCCCGTCGCTTGGCCGAGCTCGAGCGTTGGGTCGGCGGTTCTATCGGAGCCGTGCGAATGGCTCCGGCAGGAGTACGACAATGAAACAGTTAAAGACGTTTTTGTGGTTCGCTGCAATCGTAGCGTTGGTAGTGCTCGGCGGAGGTGCCTATTTTTATCTGTCTAATTCAGCCTCGAAGACCCTCGGAAAGGTCGCCCAAAGCTGGATGGCGCAGTACGCGGCCGGTGGTCTTGAGGTCGTTGTAACCACTGAGCCTGGTACAGCAATGGGCGACAGCGGGATCCCGCGTTACCGCACGGGTGATCTGATCGTTGGGATCGATCTCGATCCGGCCACTGCGCGGGTTGGCGATAACAAAATCATGGTCGAGGTTCGCGACCAGGCCGGCAATCCGGTCCCCGGCATTGAGGTCGATGCCTACGCCCAAATGCCCGCCATGGGTGCAATGGCCGCAATGCGCGCTCCGGCGGATCTCAAAGAGATGGATCCCGGCCGCTACGAAGGGACGGTAAACCTTTCGATGCGCGGCGAGTGGCCGCTGACGGTGGAAATAAAGGGTGGGCAAGGCGGTGAAAAGCGACTGCAGTTTGATCTTGCGACCGATCGGGAAGGGCTCGCCATCGCTGCGGGCGCGACACTGGTCGGGGGGGCGGCGATGCCGGGGGATGAAGCCAACGCCATCACGATCGATAACCGTCGCCGACAAATGATTGGTGTGAAGACGGATACGGCCACACACCGTGATCTCGTGCAGCGGATCCGCGCCGTTGGTGAAGTGACGTTCGATGAGCGGCTGTTATCGAACGTGACACTGAAGTTTGATGGTTACATCGGCGACCTGAAGGCCAACTATGTGGGAGCCGCGATCGCGAAAAACCAAGTGCTGTTTACCGTCTATAGCCCCGAGTTAGTCGCGGCCCAACAAGAGTATCTCGAAACACGCAAGCGTCGTCCTAAACCGGGCGAGAAGAATACCCTGCTGCGGGCGGCCCGCCAACGTCTTGCGTTGTGGGACATGTCCGCTGGCGAAATCAAGGCCTTGGAACAGCGCGGCGCGCCGCAAGACTACGTTGCCATGTATGCCCCACGCAGCGGTACGCTGATTGAGCGCAACATCACAGACGGAAGCGCAGCCCGAATGGGCGACGCGCTGCTCGTCATCGCCGATCTGTCACGTGTGTGGATCGAAGCGGAAGTCTTCGAGGCCGATCTCGAATCAGTGCACGTCGGCATGCCGGCGACGATAACCTTACCGTACCTGCCGGGACGCACGTATCCGGCGGCGGTCGAGTATGTGTACCCATACCTCGACGGCGAGAGCCGGACCGGGCGCATTCGATTGTCGCTCGACAATGCCGCTGGTGAACTCAAGCCCGATATGTACGCGGAGGTCGCACTCGAGGCGGACCTGGGTCATCGGCTCAGTGTGCCCGAGGAGGCGATCATCGTCGCCGGCGACAGCCGCGTGGTGTTCGTCGACCTCGGTGAAGGTCGTCTGAAGCCCGTCAGAATCAAAGCGGGTCGCCATGCACAGGGGTTTGTGGAGGTGCTCGAGGGTCTCGCTCTGGGCGATACCGTGGTGACGTCCGGCAACTTCCTCATTGCTGCGGAAACGCGTCTTAAGACGGGGATCGAGCAATGGTAAGTGCGAACGGCAACGTGCCCAACAACGGGCCGCTTGAAAAACTGATCGATTTCTCGGCGCGTAACTGGTTACTCACTTTGATGCTCGTGAGCGCTGCCGCAGTTTGGGGCTATCGCTCGCTAAAGTCAGCGCCACTCGATGCGATCCCCGATCTGTCGGATGTGCAGGTGATCGTATTCACCAACTGGCCGGGTCGCAGTCCCGATCTGGTCGAGGATCAGATCACCTATCCGCTGACGACCACCCTGCTGGCAGCGCCGGCGGTGCGTTTCGTTCGCGGCCAAAGTTTTATGGGCTTGTCGTTCGTGTATGTCATTTTTGAAGACGGCACCGACATGTACTGGGCACGCTCGCGCGTGCTCGAATATCTCAACTCCGCGACGCCGAAGTTGCCGGATGACGTGCGCCCCACATTAGGTCCGGATGCAACGGGCGTGGGTTGGGTGTACCAGTACGCGTTGACGGATAAGACGGGCAGTCAGAGCTTGGCTGACTTACGTGCTCTGCAGGACTTTAATCTACGTTACGCACTGGAGGCCGTTGAAGGCGTTGCGGAAGTTGCCTCGGTAGGCGGCTTCGTCAAGGAATACCAGATCAACGTCGATCCGAATAAGCTCGCTTCCTATGGCATTCCCTTGGACAAATTGACGACGGCCGTGCGCGCCTCGAACAAAGATGTGGGGGGGCGGGTGCTGGAAATCGCCGGGCACGAACAGTTCATCCGTGGGCGCGGTTATGTCAGATCCGTCGACGATCTCACTGAGGTTGTTATTGGTGTCGCGGAAGGGGGTATCCCTATACGAGTGGCCGATGTCGCCACTGTCAGTCTTGGCCCCGCGTTGCAACGCGGCCAGGCGGATCTCGATGGTGAAGGGATCGCGGTCGGCGGCATCGTGGTCATGCGCTACGGCGAGAATGCACTAGAGGTGATCGATCGGATCAAAAAGCGGCTCGAGGTTTTAAGGACGAGTCTACCCGACGGTGTTGAGATCGTGCCGGTCTACGATCGCTCGAGCCTGATCGAGCGCGCCATTAAAACCCTGCAAAACACACTCATTGAAGAAATGCTGATCGTCTCGCTGGTTATCGGTTTGTTTCTGCTGCATGCGCGCTCGGCATTCGTCGCCATCCTGACATTACCCATTGCGATCCTGCTGTCGTTTATTCCGATGTCCTATATGGGTCTGACGGCCAACATTATGTCGCTCGGCGGCATTGCGGTCGCGATCGGCGCGATGGTCGACGCCGCCATCGTCATCATCGACAACGTCCATAATCGCTTGCACGGCGAGTCGTTAGAAGGCGAGTCGAGGACACGTGCCATCATCGACGCCATGCAGGAGGTCGGCCCGAGTATCTTCTTCTCGCTGTTGATTATCACCGTGTCATTTGTGCCGGTGTTTGCCCTTGAAGGCACGGAAGGCCGTTTGTTCAAGCCGTTGGCATTCACGAAGACCTTTTCCATGTTCTTCGCGGCGCTGCTCTCAGTGACATTGATACCGGCGTTGGCGGTGCTGTTAATCAAAGGACGCATCCGCGGTGACGACAGCCTCCTGAATAAGGCGCTGCGGGCTGGCTACGCTCCGGTGGTAAGGTTCGCGGTCCGATGGCGTTGGCTGGTGGTGATTAGCGCGATCTTCGCGTTGGTCGCCACGGTGCCTGTGTATCGAAGCCTCGGCAACGAGTTCATGCCGCCGTTAAACGAAGGTAGCATCCTTTTCATGCCAACTACCTTGCCCGGAATTTCCATCGAAGAAGCGACGCGGGTGATGCAGACGATGGATCGGGAACTCAAGAAGTTTCCCGAGGTTGAGCGTGTGTTTGGCAAGGTCGGACGCAGCACCAGCCCGACCGATCCGGCGCCGCTGTCGATGATCGAGACCAACATTATGCTCAAACCTGAAAACGAATGGCGCGAGGGCATGACCTGGGACAAGTTGATTGGAGAGATGGACAGCGCGATGCGTTTTCCCGGTATGCCGAACATTTGGTGGATGCCGATCCAGACGCGCACGGAAATGCTCGCAACGGGCATTCGATCGACGCTCGGCATCAAAGTGTTTGGTCCGGAGCTTGCGACGATCGAACGCACTGGTGTTGCTATCGAACGCGCTTTACTCGACGACGAACGCACCGCACCGTACACGCGCAGCGCGTTTGCTGAACGTGCGACCGGGGGCTATTTTCTCGATTTCGACATCGACCGCAAAGCCGCCGCGCGCTTTGGTCTGAACGTCAACGACGTGCAAAGGGTCATTGAAGCGGCGATGGGTGGGGTAAAGGTCGGCGAAACAGTCGAAGGACGGGAACGCTATGGCATCCTGGTGCGTTATGCGCGCGAATATCGCGACAATATTGAAGCGTTGAAGCGCGTGTTTGTCACCACCTCAACCGGTGCTCAGATCCCCATCTCGCAGGTTGCGGATATTCAGTTTCGTACCGGGCCGCCGGCACTCAGAAACGAAGACGGACAACTGGTCAGCTTCGTCTTTGTTGATGTCAACGATGACATCGGAATTGCCGACTATGTTGA
Source organism: Gammaproteobacteria bacterium (assembly GCA_021773835.1). Taxonomy (GTDB): domain Bacteria; phylum Pseudomonadota; class Gammaproteobacteria; genus UBA11873. The sequence goes on along the minus strand of JAJFJQ010000057.1, from coordinate 306,797 downwards.
TCTCGCACGCGACGTTGTCGCAGAAAAAGCGACTATATCACCCGGTTATCGAATCGATTGGGCAGGACAGTTCACCTATTTTGAACGGGCGAAAGCGCGGCTGATGATCCTGGTGCCGCTGACGGTTTTTGTGATCTTCTTCATGCTTTACCTGCATCGCAAATCGATAATTGAAACGCTGATCGTAATGACGGCATTACCGTTTTCGCTGATCGGGAGCATTTGGTTATTGGCGGCGCTCAAGTACAACCTCAGTGTCGCGGTGGCGGTCGGTATGATCGCAGTGGCGGGTCTCGCTGTCGAATTGGGGCTTTTGATGATGCTGTATCTGGATCTGGCTTGGCGCAAACACGCCCTCGACGGGTCACTTCAAGTGCGAAACGATTTGATCGAAGCGATCACCGAGGGAGCAAGTCAGCGCATTCGCCCGATGTTAATGACCGGTCTGGCATTGTTTATGGGTTTGCTCCCGATCATGTATAGCAACGGCAGCGGTGCCGATGTTATGAAGCGCATCGCAGCACCGATGCTCGGTGGCGTTGGTTCAGCTCTCTTGTTGGTCTTGATTGTTTTCCCCGCGATTTTTTCTTTCTGGCGTGGTCGGGAGTTGTCAGCGCGAGTACCGGCATCCTTCCATACTAAATCTCAGTAGAGACAGACCTTTATCGATTCGATCGCAAGATTGACGTGTCCGAATTAATATGTAAATGTATGAACACATATTCATATATAAGAGTAATGAAGGTCAAGCGCCAAGCGGTGGTCACCATAGGAACAGAGGACGCGGTCGTGCAGTTGGCCGACCTATTTCGTCTGATGGGCGATCCCTCGCGCTTGAGAATTATCCTAGCGTGCTTAAATGATCCGATCAGCGTGGGCGACATCGCTATCCGACTCGAACTCTCTCCGTCACTTGTCAGCCATCACTTACGATTGTTGCGAGGTGCGCGCGTGTTGCGCGCCGAGCGCCGTGGTAAGCAAATATTTTACTCGGCATTGGACGAGCACATTCGGTGTGTGATTGACGATATGGTTGCGCACGTGGGCGAACCGCTCGACATCGAGGAAATGGATTGATGCCGGGTTGTACTGAGTGCCCATCGGACGTTACCGGTGACGAGTCTGTTGACCCGGTGTTCCGTAGGGTCTTGTGGATAGCCTTAATCGCGAATTTTTCGATGTTTTTAATCGAAGTTGTCGCTAGCCAAGTTAGTGATTCCATCTCGCTACAGGCCGATGCTTTAGATTTTTTTGGAGACGCCGCGAACTACGGTATCAGTCTCGCGGTCGTTGGCATGGTGTTAACGGCTCGAGCTCGCGCTTCCGTTGTTAAGGGCGCGACGATGGCGATCTTCGGATTGTGGGTCATCGGTAGTGCAGCATATCGCGCAGTTTCGGGTAGCGCGCCTGATGCCACAACGATGGGCACCATCGCACTGCTTGCCTTGATTGTTAACGTAGCGGTTGCAGTACTGCTATATCGGTATCGAGGCGGTGACAGCAACATGCGATCAATCTGGCTGTGTAGTCGTAACGATGCGATTGGCAACGTGGCAGTTATGGTGGCAGCCGCCGGCGTTTTTGTTAGTGCGTCTCGCTGGCCAGACTTGCTGGTTGCCACAATCATCGCGGCGCTTAACTTAGCTGCCGCTATAGTCGTCATTCGATTAGCAAAAGCAGAATTACGCGCCGAACGTCAATTTAATAACCCCACTTCAACAGAAATTCGGCTATCCTAATAAAGCAATGCGGCAATTCTTATACTATTTTGTGATGCTTTCTGTGCTCTTTATGAGCCTGGACGCCGCCGCTGACACTGTGATTGAGGGACATCCACATAGCGACGACCCGACACATCAGATCGACAAGTTAAAAACCTCATCGGTGGATGCGCCCGCCAATACCGACCTTAATACTGATCATTGCGAGCATTGTTGCCATGGTCATTGCGCCAATATCATCGATCAATTTGCGCCCACAATACCGCCGACAAACGCTCGTGATCCTATAAATGGTCGTGTTCGTGGTATCCGTAATTTAGCGCAAGCCCCTCCGACACCACCTCCCACTACGTAAATCATTTTCCTCTTTGAGTTCGTGCCTACCGAGCAGCGTTCGGTGTGCGCGCCGATGTTTTGCATCCGGAAAATGATTTATGAAAATACCAATGTATCGGTTCGTTCTATTTTTGGGCGGTTTCGTTTTCGTATCGTGGCCGACGTTGGCTGTTGCCGACAGTCCGTTAGGGGCAGCCCGCGCCGATGATGCGTTAGTTCGCTTTGTTCAAACGGTGGTTGATGCCAACCCGCGCGTACGGGCGGCGAGTGCCGGACTTGAAGCGAGTGATGCACGGCGGAACGCTGCTTCGCGACCTCTCTATAACCCTAATGTTTCGGCTGGCGCGGAAAACGCCGAGGTCAATACGTACACCTTGGGGATCAGTCAAAGCTTGGACTGGAATGATAAACGTTCGGCTCGCACAGCGATTGCCGAATCGAATCGTCTGGTCGTTGAAGCGAAGTACCTCGCTGCCCGTTGGGCTGTCGCCGTAGAGTTACTGGAAGGGCTCTCACAACACCAGACCGGATTAGCACGTGACGAGTTGGCCGAAGCGCGTCAACGACTCATGAATGAGTTCGCGACCGTCGCGAAACGACGCTTCGATGCCGGTGATTTGAATCAAGTCGAAGTCTACTTAGCATCGTTAGCATATACAGATGCTCGCATCCAAAAAGCGACAGCGGCGGCGGCGCTCGCGGAAGCGCGGCAAGCGATTCGAAGTCTATCGCCTCACTCAACTCCCAGTGAGTGGCCGTTACTTCCGACGCAAATGCCTACGCTTCCAGACAGCGCAGCAAGGCCACAGTCGTTGGCATTGGCATTGCCGGAAGTACTCGCGGCGAGACGCCAAGTCGACGTCGCCGACGCCACCGTCAACCTTCGTCGGCGCGAACAGCGGCCCGATCCAACGGTAAATATGGAGGGCGGTAAAGAGGGTGGTGACTTGCTGATTGGGTTAAACGTCACGATCCCGCTATTTGTCCGGAATCGATTCAACAACGAAGTAAACGCTGCGATCGCGGAGCGCAGTCAACTTGAAAACGCCTCCGATAACGTTTTACAGCGAGCGCATGCGCGACTTGTAAGCGCGGCAGAACGATATGAATTAGCGCGCGGTGCCTGGGGCGATTGGGAGCTAACCGGTCAGAAGAGCCTCGAGGGGCAAAGCGATCAGCTCCGCAAACTATGGCAAGCGGGCGAGCTCAGTACGACGGAATACCTCGTGCAATTACGCCAAACACTCGATGTTCAGGAAAGCGCGCTCGATCTACAACAGGTGCTATGGCGCGCATGGTTCGAATGGCTCTGGGCATCGGGTCAGGTAGACGCCTGGCTCGGCCTAGGAGCGACCCGATGAAATTCGAACTGTACAGAACACGAATGGAGATAGACCGGATGACTACGCTGATGAACACGCTAAAGATTTTGGTCGTGTGTTTGAGTTTGGCGATTTTCACGCCAGTTGGTGCCGAGGAGGAAGGACACGATGATCACGAAGAAGAGGGGCGCGCAATTGAGTTGACCATTGACCAACAGCGTGCGGCGGGCATTGTCGTTACCGCCATCGCGCCACGGGGTCTGAACGAAACCATGCGCGTTCCAGGAGAGGTGGTGATCAATGCGTACCGATCGACTCGTGTCACACCGCGGATCACGGCGCAAGTGGCAGAGCGCCATGTTCGTCTCGGGGACACCGTCACAGTTGGTCAACGACTGGTAACACTTTCGAGTGTGGCGATGGCGGAAGCACAAGGTGCGTTGGTCGTAGCGAACCAAGAATGGCAACGAGTTAAGTCGCTCGGTCGAGCAACCGTCTCTGAACGCCGCTACACGGAGGCGCAAGTCGCGCAGCAACAGGCTCTTGCCAAAGTCCTCGCGTACGGCATGACTCAAGTTCAAGCAAAGGCGCTGATAAAAACGGGTGATGCGAGCAAAGCAACCGGTGCGTTCGACTTGACCGCGCCGCAAGCGGGTACCGTCTTGCAGGACGACTTCATCATGGGCGAATTGATCGAACCGGGTAGGGTGCTCATCGACATCAGCGATGAATCGATCATGTGGGTAGAGGCACAAACTATCCCGAACGGCTTACCGCCGATCGATGATGGTACCACCGCAACAGTCAGTCTCGATGGCATCACGTGGTTAGAAGGTACGGTCATTCAACGCCATCATCGATTAGACGAAACGACAAGAACACAAGGTTTGCGAATTGAAGTGAGCAACGCAGACGATCGGTTGCATCCGGGGCAGTTTGTTGAAGTGGAAATAGTGAGTGGCACCAGCGACCCGGTGCTGGCAGTACCGAGCGCGGCGGTCACCATGATTGAGGGACAAGCGACCGTGTTCAAGCGCGAAGACGGGCATGAGTTTCACCCGGTAACAATAGAGTCCGGCGCGACGGTCGGCGATTGGGTGGTGGTGCGTGCGGGCCTGACCGAAGGCGATGAGATCGCAGTTGCCGGCGTCTTTCATCTCAAATCACTGCTGCTCAAATCTTCGCTTGGCGAAGGCCACGCGCACTAAAGGAACTCACATGTTAGAAAAACTTGTTGAAGCATCACTGCGTTACAAATTCCTGGTGCTGATTATTTTCGGCGTTATCGCCGCTTTAGGCTGGCGTGCTGTGGTTACCGTGCCGATTGATGCGTTTCCAGATGTGACGCCGGCGCAAGTGAATATTTACACCGAGTCACCCGGACTCGCCGCCGAGGACGTCGAACAGCTTCTGACGTTTCCGGTTGAATCAAGTATGGCAGGGCTTCCAAAAGTTCAAGAAATCCGCTCAGTCAGTTTGTTCGGATTGTCATACGTCGCCGTTTATTTTGAAGATGACATGGACATCTATTTTGCGCGGCAGCTTGTGATGGAACGGTTGCAGGAAGTAGGTGATCGGATCCCAGAAGGCTACGGCACGCCGGAGATGGGCCCCAATACTTCGGGACTCGGTCAGGTGTTCTGGTACACGCTAGAGCGCGCGGATGAAGAACTGAACGCAGCAATAACCGACATGGATTTGCGCACCCTGCATGACTGGAGCGTTCGGCTAATTCTACGCACAGCTCAAGGAGTAGATGATGTCACATCATGGGGCGGCCAGAAACGGCAATTCCAGGTGGTGATTGATCCCTTAAATTTGATCAAGTACGACCTAACCTTTACTGATGTTATGCAGGTAATTGAAGCCAATAATCGTCAGGTCGGCGGACAGTACATTGATCTCGGTGCTGAACAATACCTCGTGCGGGGTCTGGGCTTGGTCGAGAACGAACAAGATATTGGTGCCATGGTCATCAAAGTCGAGGATGGTACACCGGTGTATCTACGCGACATTGCTGATGTCGTCCAAGCGGGTGCTCTGCGATTCGGCGCGGTAACGCGTGACGGCAAAGAAGTTGTGCTCGGCATGGCGCTCTCACGCTTGGGTGAAAACGCCGCCGCCGTCGTCAATGCGGTAAAAGAGAAGATCGTCATTCTCGATCAGTCATTACCGGACGGGGTTACGCTGCGACCGGTATATGACCGAACCGATCTGGTCGACAAAGCAGTCGGCACGGCGGTACGTGCGTTAGTGGAAGGTTCGATCCTGGTTGCCATTGTGTTGTTCTTGTTTCTCGGCGAGCTACGCTCTGCGATTGTCGTTATCACTGCGTTGCCATTAGCGATGCTGATTGCGTTCATTTTTATGCTTGAAGCAGGACTGTCGGCGAATCTCATGTCATTGGCGGGTTTGGCTGTCGGCATCGGAATGATGGTCGACGGCGCCGTTGTCATGGTTGAAAACGCCTTTCGCATCATGGCCGAACGTCTAGAGTCCGGTAATCCGGTGGATCGTACGAACGCGGTGCTTGTCGCTGCAAAAGAAGTCGCGAATCCAATCGCTTTTGCGATCCTCATCATCATCGTTGTGTTCCTACCGCTCTTCGCGCTGGAAGGCCTCGAGGGCAAACTATTTAAGCCCATGGCGTTCAATATCAGTTTCGCCATGGCGGGATCGCTAGGGTTGACGCTGACCTTGATCCCAGTACTCGCCGCGCTGATCTTGAAGCCCAAAAAAGAGCGTGATACTTGGTTGGTACGGGGGATAAAATTTTTCTATCTACCCTTGCTTGCATGGTCGGTCGGTCACAAAAAGACGGTCGTTGGCTTAGCCTTGGCCCTGCTCGTCGCGAGTCTCGCGTTATTTCCGCTCCTCGGTAAAGAGTTTATGCCGCAGCTGCAGGAAGGTTCGATCATGTGGCGGGTGACGTCGATCCCATCGGCCTCTCTAGAGCAATCAATCACGATCTCGAAGGACATCGAGAATGCATTGTCCAAATTTCCCGAAGTCGTAACAACAGTCGCAATGATTGGCCGGGCGGAAAAAGGTGAGACGGCTGACGTGAACTATATGGAGATCTATACCGAGCTCAAACCAGAGAGTGAATGGACGGAAGAGCGTGATATCGAGCAACTCGCAGAAGCGATGCGTGAAGAACTGGAAGTCGTGGTGCCGACGGCTGTTGTCGCCTTCACCCAGCCGATCCAGATGCGAGTAGAGGAGCTGATCTCTGGCGTTCGTGCGACGCTCGCTGCGAAGATCTACGGTGAGGAATTGGCAGAGCTCGATCGCCTGAGTGAAGAAGTAAAAAACGTTATCGCTGCTGTCGATGGGGTAGCCGATCTATCGCTTGAGGCTAATGTCGGTAAACCCCAGATCCGAATTCAGGTCAAACGAGACCAACTGGCACGTTTCGGACTGAATGCCGACGATGTCTTATCAGTTGTACGCACCGGCATCGGCAACGAACCGGTGTCGACGATGATCGACGGGGTGCGCCGCTTCGACATCACCGCGCGCTTGAATGACGCCTCAAAGGCTTCAGTACAGGCGATTGAACGTATTCCGCTAAAAACCAGCAGCGGCGCAATCGTTCCGCTTTCCACAGTCGCTACGGTGAGCGTTGCGGAAGGCTATTCCTTTGTACGACGTGAGCAGTTACAGCGCTACGCCGTTATTCAAATGGATGTGCGTGGGAGGGATGTCGATGGATTTGTTAAAGATGCGAACGCAGCGATTGAATCTCAAATCGATCTTCCACCAGGTTATTGGATCGAATGGGGCGGTGCATTCGAAAACCAACAACGCGCCTTGGCACGTTTATCAGTGATCGTACCGTTGACGATATTTTTTATCTTCGTGTTGCTCTACACCGCGTTTAACTCGATCAAATACGCGACGCTCATCATTGCTAATGTGCCGTTCGCGACGATCGGTGGATTGATCGCGTTGTATATCAGTGGGCAATACGTTTCCGTTCCTTCTGCGATCGGGTTCATTGCCGTGTTTGGTGTGGCGATGCTCAATGGCATCGTGCTCGTAAGCTTCATCAATCAGCTGCGTGAGAAAGGTCTCAGTGTGTCGGAAGCCGTGCGGCAAGGAGCAGAGCTTAGGCTTCGCCCTGTTTTGATGACGGCGAGTGTTGCGATCCTCGGCCTGTTGCCGATGTTGTTGTCGTCTGGTGTTGGCGCAGAAACTCAACGTCCACTGGCCTCTGTCGTGGTTGGTGGTCTTATCACCTCAACGCTCTTGACCCTGGTGCTGTTGCCCGTGATTTATGAGTGGATGGAAACCCGAGCAGAGCGGAAAACCGAGGAGGAGTTATAGATCTTAAATGTTAGACGATCCGCAGTGTCCGTCTTATCACACCTTGAGCTCAATGGAGAAGCAGTATGAATGGTCACGAAATTAAAGCGTACATCCATCGCAACCGCATCACAGATGTGGTTAACGGGCTCTACGACGCGGGATTTGAAAATCTCACGATCATCGACGTTCAGGGAATGCTCAAGGCGTTGGATACCCGAGAGCAAGGCTATTCAATGGAAGTAGGGCAAAAGGTCGTGACCGAAGTCAAATTTGAGTTGGTCTGCGAAAACGAAAGTCAGACCGCGGAGGCGGTCGCGATCATTCGTGAGCGTGCTAAAACTGGCCAACCATCAGCCGGATGGATCTATATCGCGGAGATCCAATCGGCCATTGAAATCACTGACTGACGGGCGTGGCCATGGATTACGCAAACAGTTTGCGTCTTTTGGTTGTTGGCACGGCTTTCGTAATTTCGTCGTGTGCATTGATTGACACTTATGTCGTTGCGCCGGGCGTCAGTATCGAACGTATCCAGACTAGGAAGGCTCGCATTGTGTCTGCGAGCTTGTGGGAAGACCGAAGCGGTATTTATCTGCGCGGTAAAGTCATCCCGATGGCGATGAACAAAATGCCGCTCTACGGACACATTGATGTCTCGATAACTCCGCCAAGCGGTTCGAGCACGACGTGCATTACAGCGCGGCACCGAAACCTACCGCGTAGAGTCAGTAGACCGTACTTCGTTCGGATCGGGAATTTGCCGGAAGCAGGAAGCGTTGTACGTGTGTGGCATCACCACAACGCAATCCACGATGGTTGTGTTTCGTAGTTCGTTTATCGTGTAGGTCGCGAATTACGAATTCACGCGGCAATTGGTATCTGAAAAAGTCAGTTCCAGTGCTATCACCACGAATAGTCACTAAAGGTTCGGACGGAGAGATACATCAAGAAATAGCTGTCCAATAGAACGCTGCAAACAACCCCAAATAGCGCCAATTAAGTCCAAATAGACCAATTTTATTGGACAAAATAAATCGGATAAATATTGTAAATACAGTAGGATACGCAACTCCGACCGGATCACTTCGAACCAGGTGGTCGGAGGTTCGAATCCTTCTGGGCGCGCCATTTTTCAATGACTTACGGCCCCTGAAGAGTGTCGGTTGTCCAATAGCATCCATTTCTGCCTTTCTATTGGACAACCGGTTCCTTCCGCGTGGGTCTACGACGTCCCTAAACCGATTCCAAGTTCTTGTCAGTGTTCAATAAGATCTAAGTTTTACGTCGTTACGTGTTAGTCACGATAGTTAGAGCGCCTGGCTGGAGTACTACCTCGTCGAGCGTGAAATTGAAATCGTAACGGTAGTCGATACAAACAACGGAGATTCTGCGAGTCGGCCGATAACGGATACTCGCGACAAATATGTTATCAATAGTAAAGCTTAGCGAACCTCGGTACGGTTACTTCTGGTCGAGAGCGGTAGCAGGAATGTTTGGGTAGAGCTTGCGGCAATATTGCGTTACCCCGCACTAACTGATTTGAATTCGGTTTTTGAAGAGTTTTCCTCTCGAATAAGTTTATCTCTAGAACCCAAAGCATTTTCGCGGGTTGTCCCTCCTAAAAACTCGATCGCATTGATGTAATTGACATTTTTGCCGGCGGGTTTAACCATTGCCGACATGATATTCGCGCTAATTCGGGCAATCGTTGCGACGCTGTTTTCATCGCTGAAGTCGCAGCGCGAACTGGCCCAAGAAAATCTCGCCCTTCGACAGCAAGTCGTTATGTTGAAGTGCACCGTGAAACGCGCCCGACCGAACATGACCGATCGTTTGTTTTGGATCGCGTTCTCCCGGTTAGTCACCAATTGGCGCGATAGCGTAATTGCAATACATCCAGACACCGTCGTTCGATGGCATCGGGAGGGATTTCGTCGATACTGGGCTTGGAAAAGTCGCCGAGGTGGCCGGCCCACCATCGACACCGAACTAAAATCGCTGATCCGTAGAATGCAGCGTGAGAACTTGACGTGGGGTGCGCCCCGGATCCATGGAGAACTTCTGAAACTAGGCTACGACGTTTGCGAAGCTACAGTTTCAAACTACATGCGGCGACGGCGAAAGCCACCATCGCAGAGCTGGCGCACATATCTTACGAACCATCGGGAAGCGATAGCGGCTATCGATTTCTTCACTGCGCCGACAATAACATTCGACGTGCTATATGTTTTCGTCGTCATTGAACACGCACGTCGACGGGTAGTTCATTTCAATGTAACAGCACACCCGACTTCGAAATGGATAGCACAGCAACTCACCGAAGCATTTCCATTTGATTCGGCACCGAAGTACCTGATTAGAGACGGCGACGCGAAATTTGGTTTCGGTGTGCAACGACGAATAAACGCACTGGGCATCAAAGATATCGTAACGACGCCAGCGTCGCCTCGGGAGAACTCATATGCCGAACGTGTGATCGGATCATTGCGTCGGGAGTGTCTTGACCAAGTAATTGTTCTGAACGAACGTCATTTGCGCCGAATGTTGAAAGAGTACCTGAACTACTACCATGAGCACCGCACCCACTTGGGGTTAGAGAAAGATACGCCGGCAACGCGCGAAGTCGAATGCCGCGATAGGGGTAATGTTGTTGCTTTACCTTTTCTTGGCGGACTTCATCACCGATACATGCGACTCGCTGCGTGATAGTGATCATGTTTTTAGGACGGACAGTTTTCGCAAGCTCACCGCTTTGATCGTTGAGGGTTACATCAATGGGTGCTTAGACAAGTATTAATCTGTCGCGAGCTGAATTAATACATTTTAGGGTCGTTCAATCCCGTAAGATTTCATCCGGCGATATAACGTGGTTCTCGAGATCCCTAATTGGGTCGCGATTTGCGACAGGCTGAAACTCGATTGTGACAGCGCGGTACGGATAGCATCGGCTTCGATCTGGTCGAGATTCGGACGGGCGTTATCGACTGGTGATGAATCCTGCATATTGGTGACGAGTTGGCCTATATCATCCGGCAAATCCTGCAACGTCAGCGTGGGATTTCCACTCAGAATATACATACGTTCAAGCACGCCATGCAGTTCCCTGACATTACCGGGCCAATGATAATTTTGCATTGCGTGTAATAGCTGTTGTGAAATCGTCTTTATTCCAAGACCGTAATTTTCATGCATGCGGCGGATGAAGCGGCTCGCCAGTAGTTCCACATCGCCCACTCGCTCACGTAGTGGCGGCAAACCAAGATTTAGTACTTTCAATCGGTAGTATAAATCCATGCGGAATCTTCCGGCCTCGGCTTCCGATTCCAGATTCCGATTGGTTGCAGCAATCACCCGAACGTTGGTTTGGCGCTCGTTATTTCCGCCGACGCGTACAACGACGTTATCTTGTAAAACGCGAAGTAAATGTACTTGAACGTCGCTTGGTAGCTCACCGATCTCATCGAGAAAAATCGTACCGCCGTCGGCTTGTTCGAATTTGCCGGAATGGCCTTTAGGTGATGCACCCGTAAATGCGCCGGGTTCGTAACCAAGTAATTCACTGACGGCAAGCTCTTTAGACAGCGTGCCACAATTAACGGCGACGTATGGTCCGCTAGATACTCGAGAGCTCGCATGTATCGCCGCGGCGAAAAGCTCTTTACCACTGCCGGTTTCGCCGGTAAGTAGGACCGGCGCATGCGATTGCGCCATGCGGGCAGCGACGTCCACGCACTCCATAAATATCGGATCGGCGGTAGCAATATGGGCGAACGCAGGCGGTGTTAACCTTGTGGTGGCACCTGAATGATTCCCGACCATTCGTACATCCTGAGCCGAAAGCGATAGTATGACGATCCCGCCACCCCAGCTCGAACTATCGTGCGCATTGCTTCCTTCTGACGTCCATTCATATCGGATCACGTCTTCGATCTCGCAATTGTAACCCTCCGGGGTAACCGGCTCGTTCGCGTCCACCGGGAGTTTTTCCGGCGCACTCCCTAGCGCCTCGTAAATCTGCTTGTTGGCGATGATTACACGACCCTTTTTATCCAAGAGTAATGTCGGAAACCTTTGAAAACGTGATTCAATACCGCGATACCAACTGAGCAATGCGATGGTCTGCCCTAAGGTAATCGAATGTACTGCATGTTCAATTTGCTTAGCCGCTGTTATCGCAAAACCCAATGCGTGCGACGTACTCAACTCGCCGACGCTCGCGATATCAAGGACACCAAGAATTTCGCCATCCGTGAGATCGCGTATCGGGGCAGCAGCACAATCCCAGATCTTTGCGCTTTCGCAATAATGCTCAGCGGTGCGTGTGATGGTCGGGCGCTCTAGAGCAAGCGTAGTACCTATAGCATTAGTGCCCGCGGCGCCCTCACTCCAATCAAAACCAACGGCAACGTTTTTGTTGGCAGCGGCACGGACCAGCTCAATATTGCCGAGGATGTCCAACATCTTGCCGGTTGCATCCGTCACGATCACTAAACTCTCGCTCTCCAGTAAATTCTCGGCAAGCAGCTCCCAGGTATTCTTCGTAGCGCCGATGAGCGCTTCATTATTCTTGAGCAAATTTTCGAGTGCGCTCGCGTCACCAATGTGGGGTGCGTGATGTTCGCGTGCTGATAATCCGAATGCAGCGCTCCGCCGCCAGGATTCCACGATCTCGTCACGTACTTGATGCATTGCCGAGTTGTCCCCAGCGACAAACTTTGTCCATGCGTCTGTTACAGACTTTCGGTCAAATTTGGCGAGCAGCGCATCATCCGGCAGTAACAGGCTATCGTTCTTCATGTTGCAGGCGTGTTAATTTGAAACAACGGTGTACATATTTTGTTTCATTTTGGAACGAATAGATATGCTGGATTGTAACCACGCACCAATACCTTCCGGATTTATTTCCGTAATTCAATGACATGAGCTCCAATCATCCTGTTGGCACGACGATTGCTCTAGATCAGAAAACTAATGCCCACTGCCTGTTTTTGGATATTAAACGCGCAACTTGGGGAGAGATCTAATCGTGGAAATCGGTGCCGATCACCTACCGTTGTCAGGCCCAATCGAGGCGATCGAAACTGGCATCGATCGCGAAAGGCCCGAGATCCAACACCCGCCAAGTTTTAGGGCCACTCCTGTAGAAATTGTGCGGTGGTCGTTTTCAAGTCACACGCACTGGGTGCCAATTCGGGTCCGGTTATTACGCGCCCACAATATTGGAGGACGATTCGATGAGCGAAGCTAATCCCAGGGACCACAAACCCGACATCTTGGATCCGGAAGTATTGGGATTCGATCCGACAGAGGTGCGCCGGAAATACGCGGCAGAACGAGCGAAGCGAATGCGCGACGACGCCAACGATCAATTTGTCGAGGTGGCTGGCGACTTTGCCGGATTTGAAGAGGACCCTCACGTCGAACCAGGGTTTACCCGAGACGCGATATTGGAGGAGCTTGAGGTCGTGATCCTCGGTGGTGGACTTAGTGGTCTCCTATCCGCGGTTGAGCTGCAAAAGGTTGGGGCCACCGATGTTCGCATCATTGAAAAGGCCGGAGATTTCGGTGGGGCTTGGTATTGGAATCGCTACCCGGGTGCTCAGTGCGATACGCAGTCCTATATTTATATGCCGCTGCTGGAAGAAACGGGTTACATGCCCAAAGAGAAATATGCCTACCAGCCCGAGATATTTGAGCACCTGCAGCGCATCGGCAAGCATTACAATCTCTATGACCGGGCTTGTTTCCAAACGCAGGTAGAACAGGCGCGTTGGTCCGAGGAGGAGGCGCGCTGGACGGTAAAAACCGATCGCGGCGACGTCTTCAAGACACGTTTTCTCGTCATCTCGAGCGGCCCGCTGCACCGGCCCAAGCTCCCGTCTATATCGGGGATCACAAAATTCAAAGGACATATGTTTCACACTAGCCGGTGGGACTACGCGTACACGGGCGGCGACAATACAGGCGGACTGACCAGCCTCGCGGACAAGCGCGTTGGTCTTGTCGGTACTGGGGCAACCGGGATCCAGGTGTTGCCGCATCTCGGCGCCTCCGCCCAACACGCCTACCTATTTCAGCGCACACCTGCGTCAGTCGATGAGCGCAACAATGCCCCGACCGACCAGGGATGGGCGAAGTCACTCCATCCCGGCTGGCAAGCCGAACGCGATGAAAACTTCTGCTCTATCATGGCAGGTCTTCCGGTTGAGAAGGATCTGGTCAACGACAAATGGACTGACTTTTTCAAACTCACGTACAAAATCCTCGATACCGGTGGTGAGTCGGACATGTCGGATGAACGACAGGCACTGATCCGCGAAGTTGCCGACTACCAGAAAGGTAACGAGATCCGCGAGCGCGTTACCCGGGTAGTTAAAGATAAGGAAACCGCCGAACGACTCAAGCCTTGGTACGGCCAGTGGTGCAAGCGGCCTAACTTCCACGACGAATATCTCCAGTCATACAACCTGCCGAATGTGGAGCTGGTTGATACTGACGGTAAGGGTATCGAACGCATTACGGAGAACGGCGTGATGGTCGATGGTGTCGAGTACCCGATCGACTGCCTGATCTTCGCAACCGGTTTTGAAGTGGGTACTTCTTATACCCGACGCTCCGAGTGTGAGCTTTATGGACGCGACGGCCAATCGCTGAGCGAGGCTTGGGCAAAGGGCATGAGAACGTTCCACGGCATTGTTAATCACGGTTTTCCAAACTGCTTCCACATGGGGCTCACGCAAACGGGACTGGCGTTCAACTACACCTATACTGCGCGAGGACAGACGGAACACCTTGCCTATCTCGTCAACCAGGTGATCAAGCGCGGCGCGAATACGATCGAACCCACGGCGGCGGCCGAAGCCAGGTGGGTGGATTTGGTAACCAGTCCCGGCCCCATGCGTAAGTACCAGGAGAGTTGCACGCCTGGGTATTACAATGTTGAAGGGAAAAACACCGGACAAAGTTTTATCGACAACCAGTATCCTGAGGGACCAGTGCCATTCTTCAAGATGCTCGAGGCCTGGCGCGAAAAGGGAGATCTCGACGGGCTAATCATCGGCTAAGCGTTTCATACGTAAGCTTTCGCGATGGGATGGCCATCAACGGTAGCGAACCTATCATTGTCGTGCCACCTGAAATACAACTTTTGAACTAGGAGGATAAATTCGATGCGTTTTGGACTAATGGAAGACTTTCGCAATCCACTGCAGTGGCGCCGGCCGTTTCCGGATTTATACCGGGACATCCTTGCGCAAATCAAAATGTCCGAGGCCTTGGGTTATGACCATGTGTGGCTAACCGAGCACCACTTTACCGAGGATGGTTACAACCCATCGATATTGCCAACCGCCGCCGCGATTGCGGCGCAGACGACGCGTCTGCGCATCGCATCGTTCATCTTGCTAATGCCTTACAACCATCCGGTGCGGATCGCAGAGGATGTCGCCAATGTCGATATCATTTCTAATGGACGGTTCGATTTCGGGGTCGGCCAGGGCTACTCCTACCACGAGTTCAAGACTTTTTGTCTCGAACGCAAGACCCGTGCGCGCCGCCTGTACGAGGCCATGGACATCTACGAACGGCTGCACAAAGAAGAGCGCGTCACCTACGATGGTGAATTCACTCAAATCAACGAGGCGTTTCTGTCACCGAAACCGGTACAGCAACCGCATCCGCCGATCTGGGTAGGTGCACGCGGCCCGAAGGGTATCCGTCGTGCAGCACAGCATGGCTATAATTTTATGGCGACGTTCGGTCCCGATCCGGCACCGCTTTACATCGAAACTTTAAAAGAAGAAGGACACAATCCGGACGACTTTAAAATTGCCCAACTGCGCATGGGTCATATCGCCGACAGTGAAGATCAAGCCTGGGATGAATGTCAAGACCACCTGTTTCACTTACTAGAGTTCTATCAGGACATTCTTGAAGGGGCGAATGACGCGGAGGGCGATGATCAGCCGCTACCTGTGAAAGAGCCGCGTGATATTCGCGAATCAGTGCTCAAAGATGTGTTTCTGGTTGGGACGCCCCAACAGGTTTCGGAGAAGCTCGATGCATTTTGCAATGAATTCATCTGTACAGATTTCGTTATGGATATGCAGCTACCGGGTATGGACGTGCCAACGTGCAATCGTGCAATTGAACGTTTCGCTAAAGAAGTCATGCCCGCGTTTCGCGATCGGTAGTTAGCCATAGTAGGGAAAACGATTGGAGAAGAAGTTCTATTGAAATAGCCACCGGGTGCCCGAGGTTGAAGTAACGACACCTCAGGTGGTATGGATCGGTCTCCATTCAATTTCAAACAGGACGATAAGCATGGCAGGGCACACGAAAGGTGACGGCGGATTACCGCCCAGGGATGCGACTGCGCGGGGCCTGACGCGCGTGATGTCGTTGAGTGGCGTATATGGCACGCGTAACTACACGGTCAAAGGGCTGCGCGACCAGAAAGGGAAGCGGGTTCTCGTCGAGACGTTGCCGTTCTCGGCCGAGGAAGCCGCGGCGGCGGAAGAAGCCGGCATCGATACGCTGAAAGTACGCTTCGATCCAGCACAACCTGGTTCAGTCGAAGCGATCCGAAAAGCAGCGCCAAATACGTTTATGGCCTATTCCTTACCATTAATCGCAGCCGCCAGCCCCGACGAAGCCGTAAGGCTTGGTTACGAAGCGATGAAATACGGCGCCGACGCCATCATGTGCCAGTGGAGCCCGCGTTTTATTGAGGCCGCCGCTGAAGCTGGCATTCCCGTGCAAGGACACGCAGGCCTGGTGCCAAGAAGAAGTACCTGGACAGGTGGCTTGAGGGCCGTAGGTAAAACGATAGATGAGGCTTTGTGGATTTACGATCAAATTAAATCAATGGAGCGAGCTGGTGCGTATGCGGTTGAAGTGGAAGTCGTGCCAGAGGCCTTGCTAACAGAGATCACAAAGCGTACGAGTTTACTGACTTCGTCGATTGGCGGCGGTAGCGGGGGCGATATTCAGTTTCTATTCGCCGATGACATCTTGGGTAACAACCCGCCACCGTATCCCCGTCACTCCAAGCAGTATCGGAACCTCTACAAGATGAAAGAAGACATGCAGCGTGAACGAATTACGGGATTTATGGAATTTATTGACGACGTTAAAAACGAAAATTTCCCGACACGGGATCACGTCGTGAAAGCACCTGATAACCTTGTCGCCGACTTTCTCGATAAAATTGAGAAGGCATCGCGGGGCTGACATATTTTCGTCATGGAGTTTGGGCGGCGTAGGATTAATTCGGAGACAATGACTTGAAC
Organism: Gammaproteobacteria bacterium; assembly: GCA_021773835.1. Classification (GTDB taxonomy): domain Bacteria; phylum Pseudomonadota; class Gammaproteobacteria; genus UBA11873. The sequence goes on along the minus strand of JAJFJQ010000057.1, from coordinate 289,817 downwards.
GAGAGAGTCGCCTTAATTACGGGTTCAACCAGCGGTATCGGACTTGGCATCGCTGAAAAGCTGGTTTCAGAGAACCTGACAGTTATTCTCAACGGCTTCATTGAAGATTCAGAGTTGGGACCGTTGAGAAAACGGTTGGGTACTTTGGGTCACGGCAGTGTGGGATACGAATCGGCTGACGTGCGCGATGCAGAAGCGACGCGGACGATGGTGGACAACGTCGTCGAGCAATATGGCAGGCTTGACATCCTGGTGAACAATGCGGGTATCCAACACGTCGCACCGGTCGAAGAATTTCCCATCGATAAATGGAACGACATTATCGCAATTAACTTGTCCGCAGCGTTCCACGCTTCGGCTCGCGCAATCCCGGTGATGAAATCGCAGGGTTGGGGGCGTATCATCATGATGGGCTCGGCACATGCTTTAGCCGCGTCTCCCTTTAAAGCTGCCTATGTTGCCGCAAAACATGGCATTGCAGGGCTCACGAAAACAATCGCCCTGGAACTCGCAGAGACAGGCACTACCTGTAATGCGATATGCCCAGGATACGTACTAACTCCACTTGTAGAACGGCAGATTCCAGATACCGCGGAAGCGAGAGGGATCTCAGAGGAGGCCGTGGTTAGGGACGTTATTCTCGCTGCCCAGCCGACGCGAAAATTTGTCACCATCGAACAAGTTGCAAGCATGGCGAATTACTTGTGTTCGGATGACGCTGCTCAGATCACGGGCAGTACGCTTTCGATCGATGGTGGATGGACGGCGAAGTAGACTGGCGAATATCAAATCCTAACCTAACAACCATTGTCGAACGTAGCGTCTAATAGTGGTGGGTAGTAAATCGGCAAGGTATCCCTCGCAATCGAAAATCTGGGCAAACCCGCGGCGCGACCTGTGGGTGGCGAATTACTAATTCGTGCGGCAATTCGTATCTGAAAAAGCCGTTCCAGTGCTACCGCCATGAATAGTCCCTAAAGATTCGGACGGAGACGTACATCAAAACATTCCTGTCCAATAGAATGCAGCGAACAACCCTAAATAGTGGCATTTAAGTCCAATTGGACCCATTTTATTGGACCGAATAGATCGCGTAAATATTGTAAATACAGTTGGATAGGTAACTCCGACCGGATCACTTCGAACCAGGCGCTCGAAGTTTCGAATGTCTATTTGTGCCGCAGCGTAAGAGACTTATGAATATCTCAGGCATGTGAGCGTCCAACAGATAACGGTTTGTCCGTTAACTGCAGCTTGCCAGCAGCGATTCAGTGATAACGGAAAGTGCGCCACCCGATCCAGACAAGCGCGCGATTGTGACGGCAAGGTGTCTGAAAAGAATAGTGAGATCACGCACCACCAGATCATCGTAACGAATTCCTCGCGGACGACGTGCCAGGTTAAGGCTTTCAGCTTATCGCCGCGGCGATTACGAAAGACGAACACCTGCGGCGCGAACGGATCGAGGGCGAGCACCTCTTGCACATGCAACGACAAGCCATCGATTTGCCGACGAAAATCCACCGGCTCGCGCGCGAGGTAAACGTGGGTGACTTCGGCTAAGTCAATCACGCCGACTGACGGATGGCCACCAGCCAGCTTTGCAGTTGCTCCGCTGAGACGGGTGCGCCGCAGCTCAAGGTCACATCGGCGAGTTGGATCGTCAGCGTCGCCGCCGGTTCATGGGCCAGTGTCACGGGAATAAACGCAGCGCCGTTCGCCTTGGTGTCGGTGCGGGCTGTTACCGGCCGACTCTCACGGCCGTCGAACACGCCACACCAATAGTAAAACTGCGTGACATTAAGCTCTTCGCGGCGACAGAACGCGGCTTTCGACAAGCCACTGGCTTGCCAGCGTTCGAACGCCGCCTGCCAGTGAGCGCGACGCTGTTGCTCGGGCGATGCACTCGTTGATAACTCGCTCGACGTTTCCATAAGCTGCTCCGGTGCGGCTGCGATAAAAATCCGCAGCGCACCTTGGCAGGCTTGCCCGGTCGACGATAGGGTGTCTTTGGCCGGAGGCTTACTTATCTTGAGCCCATTGCCTTAGTTGGGCACGATGGGTTCTAAACGGGGAGAGGTCCGGGCGAACTGCCTCTCTACCAGCTAGCCGCCGTTTCTTGCGTACTGTTCCAGTTTTGAACCCGATTGATGGATCAGAATTCAGCGCAATTGGTGGATCAAATTGAACTGCAAATCAACAATGCCGAAGCCCGGATGTAGCGAAACTTTGCGCTCCTACCACTATGCCGGGATGAGCAGGGCCCGCGGGCTGCTGATCATGATCTGTTGCTGATGGTGCTTTCTGGTGCAGGTTCCTGAAGTGGCGCGTGTGAAGATTAGCAACAATTTCTGAGCATGGTATTTTTCGAAAGTCATGAAAAAAGAGCCGCAAGTGGTTTGGCGAACCGATGAGGGCGTCGACGTCATGTTGCAGCAGCGCGAGGGGAAAATCACCCTACGCTCGCATGAGGTCGAGAACCTGCCACCGCTCGAAAAGGTGCGGTTCGTCGAGCGCTTACGAGCAATTTTGTAATAATCCGACCTTCATAAAGACTCAAACGAGACAAAAACCGGTCAGAAAGTTGGGGCACAAGCACGTACGGAACGGCGCAAATCAATACGTTACGACGGTCTATCAGCGATTTCTATGCCCCACGGGGCCGACATAACGCGTTGAATCTTAATGGGAATTTAGAGTTAGAAAACCGCATTCGTAATGCGTTGCTCCCAAACCCAGGTCGTCGTCTTTGCGCGATTAATCAACAAGATAGATATTGCTTTGAATACCCAGCGGGGCATAAATCGCCGATTGGGGCATGACTTGCGCAGCCGAACGGGTGATCGGGCCAGTGAGAATGCAGGCCTGCTCGCAAGCCGACAACACAATATTTCTCGTGTAGGTGGACGATTAGGCACTCAGCGAACTTTAGTGCTCAAGGCGTCTCGAAGACTGTACGAAGTAGGGAATTCGGTCCACAATTTACATCGACGCTTGATCAGAACGGCACGCAGGATGAGTGCCCCAGAGTGAGCGGATATTGATTGGCTTTGTAGGGTTAGGATGTATGAGTAGGAAGTACGAAGGCGTTAGGGCGAAAAGCGCATCGTCGATTGAGATCTCCTTCTACTACAAGGCGATTCGGTGCTTCGAGACCATCAAACTTAAGCCCACCGCAACGAATTTGAAACGCGCCTATCTTCATCGCATGTCAGTAATGGATGCGATAAGTAATGACACGTTCGACTACGCGGCTACGTTCCCAGATAGTCCAAACTTGAAAAGATTTTTGGCGTACTGTTCTATGTCCGTCGAAAAATGGCTAGAGTTGTGTTTGGAAAGATGGAAGGAGCAACTAAAAGCGTCTACTTATAACGGGTACCGAAAAATAGTGCGAAACGTCTTGATTCCAGAATTCGGAAATTTTCTGCTATCCGGGCTTTCGCGAAAAGATGTGAAGCGGTTCGTGGATGAGCACTCGAAACTTTCCCGCAAACGCCTAAGCAACATACTCAGTCCGCTAAGAACGGCCTACGATGAGGCCGTCCAATTGGAACATATCTCGCAGAACCCGCTGGACGGATACAAGCTACCAAAAACGAAACGCCAGAGTATCAAAGTTGATCCCATTGATCCGTTCGATTCCGATGAACGTCAAGCCATCTACGCGGCGATAAAGCCGGAGATGCGAGAATTTGCGGAATTGGCGTGGTGGACAGGTCTCCGGTTATCGGAACAAATCGCGCTACTTTGGACAGATGTTGATTGGGTGAAAAGACGGGTCAGTATCACTAAAGCCACGACCCAGGAAGCGGATGAGCCAGAGGCTCCGAAAACCAGTGCAGGGCTTCGTTACGTGAAGTTGCTTGATCCAGCTATTGCTGCGCTAAGGCGCCAGAAGCAATTCACCTTCCTACACCCCTCAGGTCACATATTCGTGAACCCAAAGACGGACGAACCGTGGAAAGGAGACGCTTCCTACCGGATGACGATTTGGACACATGCGATCAAACGGGCGGGGGTCCGATACAGATATCCGTATCAGTGCCGCCACACTTACGCATCTATGCTTCTAATGGCAGGAGAGAACATCATGTGGGTAAGCAAGCAGTTGGGACATACCGACTGGGCGTTTACCGCACGCACCTATAGTCGGTGGATTGACCTTGATGCGCCGGAATCTGGAATGTTGGCGGTTGCGAAATGGCAGAGAAGCAGCATTGAATAGTGGCTATATGGTGGCGATTAACCACTAAGTATCTGAATTTAAAAGAATCGTGGGATGTTCGAATCCCCCCCTCTCCGCCAGATTCAAGACGCCTGCTGGCCGATTCTCGCTGCGCGCCATAAACCGCTGCGACACGCAATTTGGGTGCCAATTCACGTCCTGGCCAGAAATGATTCAAATTTAACGTTTCGTATACCCTATATGGGGTATGTTGGTCTATTGTCGTTGTACGCACATGGATGGTGCGGTAACGGTTCAACCGAACAGAATTGCGGCTAGAAAATCCGCGCCCACCAAAAATCGAAAAAATGAAACGTCATCAATGACACAAGACGACTCCACATTAGAACCGCCCAGTGAGGGGCCGACGCCGTCCGTTCGTGATGAAAACAACCGTCACCTATTGGGCGAACTGCGCTACAACAGCGTGCAAAACGTCCTTGTCAGCGGCATTTTCGTGATTTTTTTCGCGCAACATTCTGGATCGACGATGTTGTGGACGTGGTGGTCCGGTTTTGCCGTCCTTGTTGCCGTTCGCGCGGGCGTATTGCGTTGGATGGAGGTCGCCCAGCCGGTCAATGAACCGATGTGTTCGAAAGCGATATATGCGTGCATCGGAGCGACGGCTCTGGCGTGGGGTTTCGCGCCGCTAGCGTGTGTGCCGTCGCATTCGGAGATGTCTTTTATTCTGGCGGTATCATGGGTCTCCATCGTTGTACTTGGTGGTGCTGGTGCATTCCAAGATGATCCCATAGCAACGGCGGTCCTCGCGTTGCCGGCCACGCTACCATCGATCGTCATACTGCTTGCAAACCAAGATCGAACATCATACGTCGTCGTCGCCGCCCTCGGCCTTATCTACGCGCATCTGGCGATTGGTGTCGTGCGCGCCCGACGTGCCCGAGCGATCGAGCTGCAACTGAAAGACGAAAACGCAAATTTGATGGCCGAGTATCAAAGTCAAGCTCGCTTAGCGTCCGCGGAAATCGAGCGACGATTGCATATGGAGCGGGAATTGCGGGCCGCGCGCCATCGCGCCGAACGCTTATCCTCGCTCGATGGCCTAACCGGGATTGCGAACCGGCGCTATTTCGATGAGCAGTTGGAGTCCGAACTCGCACGCACCTTCCGTGCACAAAAACCCGTTGGATTGGTGTTGATGGACGTCGATTGTTTTAAGCAATACAACGACACCCTGGGACACGGCGCTGGAGATGATTGCCTCGCCGAGATCGGCAAGATTCTTGCCGGCTACGCGCGCCGTAGCGGTGACTTGGCTGCACGCTACGGTGGGGAGGAATTCGTCTTGTTGCTGCCCGAGTCCGACCTGGCAGCGGCATTGGGCATCGCGGAGAGTGTGCGCATGTCGATCATTGAACGCGCGATTCCCCATCCAGCCTCTGAGGTAGCGGCCGTCGTGACCGCAAGTTTCGGCGTTGCGAGCTTAACGCCTGGCGCGGAGCATACCGCCCGACAACTCGTCGAAGCGGCCGACCGGGCGTTGTATCAAGCGAAGAATGCTGGCCGCAACCGGGTAGAATCTGCCGCCTAGGTCGCGCGTTCGCCGGCTATCGTTCTCGCCGGAGAACTTCTATCATTAATACTAGGCCGTTACCGTTATGTGGACGCTGCCATGGCGCAGGCTGGTACATACTCAAGGAGTTGATCGATGATGACCACGATACTAATCATGCTTTCTGTTCTCGTCGGCATTGGCATCCTCGCCTACCTGCGGGCGAGTCTAGCCGTGACAACAGTTGCGACGGGCATTGGCTTGCTTGTTCTCGGTAACATTGCGTCGGGATTCCCGGCCAATATGTTGATGGGACTAGCATGGCTGGTATGGTTTTGCGTCGCCTGTTTGAATCTCAAAGAAATCCGCTACCGTGTTGTCTCTAGCCCCGCGCTTACCTTGTTCCGCAAGCTCCTGCCGAAGATTTCTAAGACAGAGCAAGATGCACTCGACGCTGGAACCGTTTGGTGGGACGCCGAGTTGTTTTCGGGTGATCCGAATTGGAGCCGGCTACTAGATCTTCCCAAAGAAAACCTCACCGCGGCAGAGGCGGCGTTCCTCGATGGCCCAGTCGAGGAGCTTTGCGGGATGGCGAATGAATGGGAGATCTCGCACGAACACGGCGATCTGCCGGCGCCTGTGTGGCAGTTCATTAAAGACCAAGGATTCCTTGGGATGATTATCCCGACAGAGTATGGCGGTAAGGGCTTTTCCGCGCGCGCGCATTCGCGCGTTGTCTGTAAGATCGCATCGCGTTGCAGCACGGCAGCGATTAGCGTCATGGTTCCGAATTCACTGGGGCCGGCGGAGTTACTCTTAAAATACGGAAATACGTCACAAAAAGATTATTACCTGCCGCGACTTGCACGCGGTGAAGAAGTGCCGTGTTTTGCCTTGACCAATCCGTTCGCTGGTTCCGATGCGGCTGCAATTCCCGATAACGGAATCGTTTGCCGCGCCGAGTTCAACGGTGAAGAGGTTCTCGGCATCCGGCTCACTTGGGAAAAACGTTACATCACACTAAGCCCAGTCGCGACCGTACTCGGCCTGGCCTTCCACCTTTACGATCCAGAAAATCTAATTGGGGATAGCGTCGATGTCGGTATTACATTGGCCTTGCTGCCGACCGATCATCCCGGCGTTGAAACCGGTCGCCGCCACTTTCCAGCACGCCAAGCCTTCCTCAATGGTCCGACGTCGGGTACGGACGTGTTCATCCCGTTGGATTGGGTGATCGGTGGCCAGGAGCGATGCGGCGATGGTTGGCGCATGCTGATGAATTGTCTGGCGGCCGGTCGCTCGATTTCATTGCCTGGTTCGAGTACAGCCGGGCTTAAGGTCTGCGCTCGCACCACCGGCGCTTATGCACGGGTGCGGAAGCAGTTCAACCTTCCTATTGGCAAATTTGAAGGCGTTCAAGAAGCGATCTCCCGGATCGTCGAAAACACCTATTTAATCGACTCGGCGCGCTACGTAACCGCGGGCGCATTGGATGCCGGTGAAGAGCCGGCGGTTCTGTCCGCCCTACTGAAGTACGAATCTACTGAGCGCCTGCGCCAATCGATAAATGACGCCATGGATGTCCATGGTGGTCGCGCAATTTGCGACGGGCCGGCGAATTATCTAATGAATTCCTATACCGCAGCGCCGGTAGCGATCACGGTCGAAGGCGCGAATATCTTAACCCGGTCATTGATCACTTTTGGGCAGGGCGCGATGCGCTGCCACCCGTGGCTACTGCCGGAGATTGCCGCGGCCAACGAGACCAATGAGGCGCGCGCAGTTGCTGCGTTTGACAAGGCCTTGTTCGGGCATATCGGGAGCGTCATCAGCAACGCAGCACGCGCTTTTGTGCGCAATGCAACGGGCGGAATGATAGGTTCTGATCCGTCCGTCGGGGAGGTCAATTACTGGTATGCACAATTGGAACGTGCGAGCGCATCTTTCGCCACCGTTGCTGACTTCGCGCTCATACAACTCGGCGGCGGCCTAAAACGTAAAGAGAAACTGTCGGGTAGGTTCGCCGACGTTTTAGGTGAGATGTATTTGATTAGCTGTGCATTGAAGCGTTTTGAGGATGACGGTCGGCCCGATGCCGATCTCCCAGTACTCGACTTCGCATTTCAAAATTCCTTACACAGAATTTACGATCGTTTGGATGAGATCATCGTCAATCTTCCGTCGCGCTCAAGCGCATGGTTACTACGGCGCTTGGTGTTTCCTTGGGGGCGGCGTTGGAAACGCGCGTCGGATCAACTCGGTACCGAGGTGTCTAACCTACTAGTTACGTCCGCAAGTTTTCGCGAGCGTTTGTGTGCTGGGATGTATTTCGATGATTCGGCTGACGACATCATTGGCTGCCTGGAGTATGCCGTTCGGCTGGTGGAGGCTAGCGACGAAGCCGAGGGCAAGATCCGGACGGCTGTTCGCAACGGCGAGATCGAACCCTATAGCGTCGATGACCTTGGTGACGCTCTGCGCGCTGGTGTGATCAGCGAGATTGAGGCCGAGCAACTGCGAACGACCCGCGCGGCATTGCGACGCGCGATCGATGTCGACGATTTCAGCTCAGACGAATTGTGGCATCGAATAGCGGAGACGCGGCCGGCGGCGGATGCCGCTTAAACCGACTCCATCGCGTGAAGCAGATTGGCAGCGTCAGAGATCTTCGATGTCGTCAACCGCGATGACGAAGTAATCGGGACCGCGACCCGTGCGTCGGTACACGCACACGGCTTACGACATCGCGCGGTGCACATATTGGTGTTTAATGCGACAGGTGAACTGTACATGCAAAGGCGTAGCCTCGATAAGGACAGCGCGCCGGGTTTATGGGATACCTCGGCCGCGGGACATGTGGAGACATCCGAAAATTATGACCTAGCCGCACAGCGTGAATTAAACGAAGAGTTGGGAATAGGCCAAAGCACCAAACTCATTCCGTTGTTTAAGTTGGATGCCTGTGCCGCGACGGGTCACGAATTTACCTGGGTTTATCGTTGTGTTGCAGCAACAGCGGTGATTCCAGATCCGGTCGAAATTCTCGACGGTCGCTGGTGTGAAATCGAACGTTTAGACGAATGGTTGCGAGCTCGACCCTCCGATTTCACAACGACATTTCATTTGATATGGTCACGGCTCTTTAACACGGCCGGCCAGGCGTGCACGGCCTTCGCGAATGATTAACATTCTAGTCGTGGATGACCAACGCTTGGTGCGCCGATGCATCGCGGCTAAGCTCAGTGCGGTTGACGATTTCAAAGTGGCTGCGGAAGCGGATAGTGGCGAGCAGGCCCGAGAGATAGTTCGCGGGGGCAATATCGACATCGTATTGATGGACTTAAATATGCCAGGCATCGGCGGCCTCGAAGCGACCCGACGTGTTGTCAGCAGCGATCCGAGCTGTAAGGTCATCGGCTTGTCGATGTATGTGGAAGGACCATATCCACGGCGCTTTATGGAATTGGGTGGTGCTGGTTATGTGAGCAAGGCCGCTGACACTGACGAATTGGTCCACGCTATCCATATCGTCGCCGCAGGTGAGCCGTATATCAGTCATGACGTTGCACAGCGGATAGCGGCCAACGATTCGATAAAAGGGTCGCTCGGTGGTCTCAACGATCTATCTACACGTGAAATACAGGTTCTACAAAAGATCAGTGAAGGTATGGACATGGATGAGATTGCAGTCGTTATGAGCTTAAGTCGCAAAACGATCGCCCATCACAGGCGTGCGTTGTGCGAAAAATTGGGCGCGCGAAACGACGTGCAGCTTGCGATGATTGCGAATGCACAAGGTCTTTCGGAGTTGGGCGATCTAAGCGCTGCTGAATCAAGACCGAGGCGTGTCTGAATCCACGTGAAGCTTGATAGACGCGCCCCTAGATCTGGCACGACATAATTAGCTTGGATAGATTAATTTACTCACTACTCGTAGTTATGGTGCGTGTCTAAGACGATGAGTGCAGCAGCCGATGACCCAACCTTCGATCTCTCCTGTACTCGTTGCGACCGCCTCACCAAATTCTTGCGCGAGGTACGTAAAGCGCACCCGAGTTACCACGCTGCACCGGTCGCACCATTTGGTAAGCGAGGCGTGCCCTTGCTGATCGTTGGTCTTGCGCCTGGTATGCATGGAGCGAATGCCACTGGGAGACCGTTTACCGGCGACCATGCAGGCATTTTGCTTTATCAGACTTTGTTCGAGCATGGATTTTGTAACCAACCTCGTGGTGATCGCGCCGACGATGACTTGTGCTTGATCAATTGTCGAATAACAAACGCAGTCAAATGTCTGCCGCCCGCTAATAAACCGTCTACGTCGGAGATCGACACGTGTAACCAATACTTGGCCGCAGACCTCGCCCTGGTATCGCGTCCTGGAGTCGTTGTTGCGCTCGGTCGGATTGCGCATAACGCTGTTTTGAAGGCGCTTAGTTATCGCCAACGAGAATTTCCGTTCGCACATGCGGCGTGCCACGCGTTAGGCGACCAGTTAAATCTCATCGACTCCTACCATTGCAGTCGCTATAACACCCAAACCAAACGATTGACTGCGCCGATGTTCGGTGCCGTATTTGCAGCAGCAAAACGCCTAGTGGGGCAGGTGTGACTGACCCCGTATCGTTCGACGACCTACGTTCCCAATGTCGAGATCTCCCGATGAAACCGGGGATCTATCGATTCTCGGATGCCTCAGGGGACGTCATCTATGTTGGAAAGGCAAAGCACCTTAAAAAACGTGTTTCGAGCTATTTCAATCGCCAGGCAAATGCGACGCCGAAAGTACGCTCAATGGTCAGCGGCATCCAAAGCATCGCGGTAACGGTTACGCGTACAGAGAACGAAGCGTTTTTACTTGAAAGCAACTTGATCAAAGATTTGCGGCCGCGCTACAACATTGTCTTGCGCGACGACAAAAGCTACCCGTACATCTACGTGGATGGCGCTGAGAAGTTCCCGAGACTAAGCTTTCATCGAGGTGCACGTAATGGCCGAGGACGATATTTCGGACCCTTCGCCAATGCTGGCGCCGTGCGCACCACACTGAATCTACTGCAGAAGTTATTCATGTTACGCCAGTGTGAGGATAGTTATTTTCGAAATCGCTCTAGACCTTGTCTGCAACATCAAATCAAGCGGTGCACCGCGCCCTGTGTCGGTTTCATAGACGCCGACGAATATCACGACGACGTGCAGCGTGCGATTCTGTTTCTCGATGGCCGCTCAGAGGAGGTTATTGGCTCTTTGGCCACGCAGATGGATGCGGCGGCGGCGAACCTTGAGTTCGAGCGTGCGGCACGTCTACGCGATCAGATCCAGAAATTGCAAGGCCTACAATCGGAGCAGTACGTTGCCTCGGGTAACGGCGAGTTTGACATCATTGTTTGCCGGGTGCGTGGCAACGTGGGTTGTGTTCAGGTGTTTTTCGTCCGCAATGGTCGTCATTTAGGCAACAAGGTATTTTTCCCTGCGCACACTCACGGTAGTACGAGCGCTGATATTTTGGGCGCATTTCTACCGCAGTTTTATCTCGCCGGTAACACCGATCGCGACATCCCGCCGGATATTATCGTTTCGGAAGAAATCGACGATGCCGAGTGGTTGCGCGATACACTTTCCGACAGCCGTGGCGCTGCGGTTCGCCTCCGCCACGAGGTGCGTGGTGAACGTGCAAAGTGGGTCGAGATGGCCAAGACCAATGCCGATATCGCACTCGAACAACGCATTGCGTCGAACACCGATCAGGTTCGGAGAATGGTCGCGCTCCGCGACTTCCTTGACTTGGAAGAGATGCCACAGCGAATTGAATGTTTCGATGTGAGCCACACCAGTGGTGAAGCAACGGTTGCGTCGTGTGTGGTCTTTGACGAAGATGGTGCGCGCAAATCCGACTATCGCCGGTTTAATATCCGCGATGTTGTAGCCGGCGATGATTATGCGGCAATGGAGCAAGCTCTGGAGCGCCGCTACACTCGGATCAAGCGCGACGATGGGCATCTGCCGGATCTATTACTGATCGACGGCGGTAAGGGTCAGGTCGCACGAGCCGTATTAGTCATGCAAAATTTGCAACTTGGAGACGTGCCAATCGTAGGGGTTGCAAAGGGTACGACTCGCAAGGCCGGACTCGAAACACTGCTCGTGCACGATGGGAACGAAGAGCGAACGCTTCCGAAAGACTCGGGTGCCTTGCTACTTATTCAGCAAATCCGCGACGAGGCCCATCGATTTGCCATCACGGCGCATCGGCAAGCGCGCACAAAAAATCGCTCGCGTTCACCGCTGGATGCGATCGCAGGCGTCGGCGCAAAACGACGGCAACAGTTGATTAGGCATTTTGGCGGGTGGCAGGGCGTGAGTGCGGCGGGGGTAGACGACTTGTGCCGCGTGCGCGGGATCAGCCGTACATTGGCACAGAAGATTTACGACGAAATTAACAGCGAACGATGAACATTCCCAATTCCTTAAGCCTACTTCGAATCGCGCTAATTCCGTGCTTTGTTATCGTTTTCTATTCGCCAATCGGGGGGGCGCGAATAGTTGCGGCTGCGCTATTTGCGTTAGCTGCATTGACGGACTGGCTTGACGGCTACCTTGCGCGCCGACTCGGTCAAACTTCTAAACTTGGTGCGTTTCTCGATCCCGTAGCAGACAAGTTAATGGTCGCTGTAGTGTTGATAGTTTTATTGCAATCTGATCCCAGCATTTGGTTAGCGATGCCGGTGGCGGTAATTATCGGACGTGAAATAACGGTATCGGCGCTTCGGGAATGGATGGCCGAGCTTGGCGCGCGCACGAAAGTTGCGGTGTCTTATCTCGGTAAGGTCAAAACTGCTGCGCAAATGATTGCAATCGTGTTATTGATCTTACCTGGGTCCGTAAGCGATGTACCCGTATACGAGGCTGGATTCCTGTTTCTCTACATCGCGACCGCGTTGACCTTGTTGTCAATGGTGCAGTATTTGCTAGCAGCGTGGCCGGAACTATCGCGCAATTAAGATCGTGGTTGCCCGGAGATTTCTGCAATCGGTCGGCCCATTCTTGACAGCCCACCTTCGAGGGTTAAAATGGCCCACCGAATCGGTTGTGGCCGCATGGTTCGGGAACGTTGCGGGCGTTTTTTTCGGTTAGATGCCCATAGTAATTTGCGGGAATAGCTCAGTTGGTAGAGCACAACCTTGCCAAGGTTGGGGTCGCGAGTTCGAGTCTCGTTTCCCGCTCCAGATCTCGAATGAACCCCGAAGCGATCGGGGTTTTTCGTTTGGGCCTATGCATTCGTCATGCCGGACGCGACTGACGGAAACGATGTCGCTGGCCCGCGGCAACAACACGACGGCTGGATGGCAGAGTGGTTATGCAGCGGCCTGCAAAGCCGTGTACGCCGGTTCGATTCCGGCTTCAGCCTCCATTTATTGGACGCCGCCGAGGACGTCATAATGGCGGCGTTGACGTTGCGCATGCCAACGCAATCGAGTGACCGCGCCCGGGTGGTGGAATTGGTAGACACAAGGGACTTAAAATCCCTCGGCTTTACGGCCGTGCCGGTTCGAGTCCGGCTCCGGGCACCAAATTAAAACCAGCAGCACAGACGATGTACGTGGGACGATTCTCAAAGCGTTCGTAACAACATTGCGGTGATCGACAATCTCGCTTCCCGTCTGAGGTCGTCAATCTTGCGGCTAAAATATTGTTACGACTGCGACTATCTTGGCGTAGGTTCAACAAAGCGCGGGTATTCAGTCCCGCGCTTTGTTGTTCAATCACTCAACACCTAATATCAAATTGCGATACCCAAAGAAGGTCGGCCTACGTTGATCATCGCCATCTTCTCGGCCTGAGCTATGCACGAGTGCGGCGATGTTGTCGATTGGAGTCAGGTAGGTCATATCGCATTGAGCCGATGCGATTATCTCGCCGTTGATGCTGGCGGAAAACTCTAAGGTCATATCGTCATAATCCTTGGTGATTCGGTGGGTAACCCACGTGTCAGCCGGTGGCATGTATTTGACATCGAGTCTGGCCGGCCCCACGTACTGCCCGGCCTCACGTACCCACATTGTCCCAGACGGCGGCAAGAACGTCAGTGTGGCTGACGTATTCTGTCGAACTTCCCGCTTGTGATGGTTATACGCGCGAAAGGTCTTAATCGAATTCCAGCGCATCGATCCCCATGGCAGGTCGTAGAACGACTGTGGTACGTAAAAATCCCACTCGACGTATACACGACCGGTAACAGGAGCCTTAACGGTTGCACTGTCTTTGCGGATGCTTGAAATAGGCTCGCCGGGAATGAGGGGAATGCTTGCGCCACCAATTGATGGGTCATAGAAAGCCGCCCGCGGATCGGTAGCTGGGTACACCATAGAGGAGACAAAATGCATAGTGTCGATTTCCGCATCGCTAGCGAGCGCTCGCGCGATCAGGATCCCTGCAACAGCAGGCACCGGCGCTGACGGCTGTGATGTCGGCTGTGATGTCGGCTGAGGTTTCGGCTGAGGTTTCGGCTGAGGTTTCGACTGCTGGTTGCGTAGCAATGTTTCTCGTGGGACTTCCTGCGGTCTCGGTTGCTGGTCTCGTAGCAATGTTTCTTGCGGTTGCGGTTGGTTCGAAACATTGTTGCTGCCCAGGCCACCACTTTGTTTCGATTGTGGGGTAGCGTTATTCCCCGGCGACGTAAATCGATTAACTTGGGCTTGGCCGGATCCGTTGCTCTTAGTTGTCCCGGACGCATTTTTGTTAGCGCTTTGAACAGTAGGAGATTGGTGGGCGTCACCAGCCTCCCTGAATCTCCCGCCCTCGGCTGCGAGGCAATACTGCACGAATAAAGTTTGAACAAGTAGTAGTGGAAGTAACTTCACGAAATTCATTGATAGTTCCCTTTTTGCTGATGACTCCCGTGCATTGTCGCGAAAACTCACGCGCCAAATTTTGCACGAATATGCTTGCCTCGGACGGTTAAGAATAGATTGACATCCAGTGTAAAGTTGTGCGCTGACGCTCAACTTAATGCCGTTTTTAGTCGATCCGATCACAAGCTTGGATACAGCGAGCGCGGCCCTGCCTGCCAACACACGCACTGAATATTATGGCACCAATATGCATAGTTGGTCGCGCTCCGGCGCCCAGTGGCGACATTTTACGAGGAAAATTCAGTTAGGCTAAATTTAAAAGCTCGACCTGCATATTAAGATTCTGTCATAAGCCTTTATTTGAGCATCGAATTCTCTCAATATCTTTGGCCAACATGCAGAGCCGTAGAGCTAAAGTTCCAACGCGCCGCGCCGCTATTTGTTCGGTGTTGCTAACAAAAATCTCCTACTGTCGGCGATTTACTCGCCGTGAAACCGAGCAAGTGGTCGACGCACCCACTCGGGCCAAACTCGCCCGACGCTAACGACTAGGAATTTGCCGATGTCGCTGCCGATCGAAGACTACGCACCGGTCGTCGCGTACGAAATCAACCGGGGAACCGGTGAGCACCGCCCCGGTAACTTGGACGAAACGTTAAAGTTATTACTGATCGAGGAAAATCCCGGCGATGCGGTTCTGATTCGATCCTTATTGGACGAAACCACATCTAGTCAGCTCGATCTGCAGCACGTCGAGACGCTCGGAGCAGGTATCAAGAAAATCGGCGAAGAGAACTTCCACGCGATAATCGCCGATCTCGACCTTCCAGATTCGAACGGTATTGATACGCTCCGGCGGCTAGTGCTCGCCAGCGACAATCTGCCGGTCATCGTTATGACGCACTGTGATGACGATCCCGCCGCGGTTGAGATGGTTAAATTCGGTGCACAAGACTACCTGGTTAAAGGGCAAAGCGACGGCGCGCTGATTCTAAAAACAGTCCGCTACGCCATCGAGAGAAAATTAGCTGATCAACATTTAACGTATTTGTCGCACTACGATAAGTTGACTGGCCTGGCAAATAGAGAACTGTTCCAAGATCGGTTGGCCCAGGCCGTCTCCCGCGCGGAACGTAGCGGTCATCTCGTTGCACTGTTATTCCTTGACCTGGACCGGTTTAAATCGATTAACGATACCCTCGGACATCTAGTTGGGGACGAATTGCTCGTTGCTGTGTCCGATCGCTTAAAAACGTGTGTACGCAAAGTTGACACAATCGCTCGTCTCGGCGGTGACGAATTCACAATCGTACTTGAAGAAATTAGTTCTGCGTTCGACGCAGAGCTCGTGTGTCGCAAAATAATTAAATCATTGGAGCAACCGATAGAAATACACGGGCAGGAAATTTACGCGACAACGAGTATCGGCGTGACCTTCTTTCCGTCAGATGCAACCGAAATCACGGGTCTCATCCGCAATGCGGATGCGGCGATGTACCGTGCCAAAGATGAGGGTCGCAACAAATATCAGTTATTCACCGCCGATCTCAATGCGCGAGCTGTGGAACGACTGAGTATCGAATCAGCACTACGGCACGCGATTGAACGGGAGGAGTTGTTTCTCTGCTATCAGCCGAAGGTTGACCTTCAAACGGGGAAGGTGCTTGGGGTCGAGGCGTTATTACGCTGGCAACACTCACTACGCGGGCTCGTCTCCCCGGTCGACTTCATTCCAGTTGCCGAAGAAACCGGCCTGATCGTTCCCATAGGAGAATGGGTACTTCGACGAGCGTGCGAAGACGCGATACGCTGGGCCCAAAGTGGGATCGAAGACGTTAATGTTGCGGTTAACCTTTCCGCGCGCCAATTTCGGCAAGGTGATCTCCAGCAGACGGTCGAAGGGCTGCTCTATGAGTTGCAATTTGATCCCAATCGATTGGAGCTGGAAATTACCGAAAGTTTGCTAATGGACGACACCGAGGCTAGTCAGGTCGCCCTGTACGATCTAAAGGCACTCGGTTTGGCCATCTATCTGGACGACTTTGGAACGGGTTACTCTTCGCTAGCCTATCTCAAGAAGTTTCCAATCGACGGATTGAAGATCGACCGTTCATTTATCCGTGATATCCCTGGCGACAGCGACGATGAAGCGATCACGCGCGCTATCGTCGCATTGAGCGCTGCGCTGCGCTTGAAAGTTGTCGCCGAGGGCGTCGAAACCCAAGCACAATTGGACTTCTTATTGCGCGAAGGTTGTGATGAGGTGCAGGGTTTCCTGTTTAGTAAACCGCTACCCTATGAGCAATTCGTTGACTGGGTGCGGACCCGAAATCGTACTGTACTCGAATCACACCTAGCTCCCAGCTAGACCGCGCACGACTACACACTTCGTCTGCAGGTAGCATTAGCGTCCGTCAGGATCCGCGAGTAGCCGCTAATTCGACGTTGCTAAAGCGCAACAAGACGTCACTTGATCTCCAAATATAGCAAGCTAACTCCTTGCAATTAGATGTAATATCAATAGAATACGGTAGCGCTTAATGCAACGTTTTGGAGGATCGGCGCGAGGCGGATAGACAACAAATTTGTCCCATAAATGCGCAATCCCCAATTCCTCCGGCGTGGCCAGATGGTTGTACTGGAGACGGACATTCGGTTTGTTCCAATCACAGATCCGTAGCACATCGTGTGATACAGGAGCGCGCTGACCTCGGGGAAGTCGGCGTTGAGATAATTGAATGAGTAACAAGACTGCGGCGGTGTCCGAAACATTCGCGTTAGACCTAAAGGTTGAAACTAAAATAACAACGCCCGGAACCACGATATTTATTTGATCAAATCGTATGCACCGGCGGTCTGCGAGCTCTTTGCTTCCTAGACCGAGCTTAAGTTGGCGGAAGGCAAAAGAGAACAACTGAATGAGTACACCCGACGAAACGATTGCCGAGCTTGTCCTCGATCAGGACACGGAAGAAATAGTCGAAGTATTGGTGGAGCACGCAGTCCATCAATTAGAACCTGCAAGCGATCCCATACAGGTCGCTATGAACCGCGCCGCGAACACCTTGGCCCAGCGCCAAGCAAACGATGGCCATTGGTTGTTCGAACTAGAAGCCGACGTCACGATACCTTCCGAGTATATTTTTCTGCAGTACTTTATGCGTACGGTCGATCGCGATCGTGAACTTCAGATTGGAAAATACCTACGTCGTCGCCAGCACGACAACGGTAGTTGGGGCTTGTATGAGGGTGGCCCCGGGGATATTAGTGCGACCGTTAAGGCTTACTTTGCCCTGAAGCTCGCCGGCGATCTGCCGAGCGAACCCCACATGGTCCGGACGCGAAACTGGGTACGTGCTAATGGAGGGGCGGAAGCGGTCAACGTGTTTACCCGCATTACCTTGGCGATTTTCGGTCAGATACCTTGGAGAACCGTACCGGCGATGCCGGTCGAGATTATGTATCTGCCGAAGTGGTGGTTCTTTAATCTGAGTAAGGTTTCCTATTGGTCACGTTGCGTGATTGTTCCGCTGCTGATTATATTTGCGAAACGGCCGGTAGTGGACCTGACCCCAGAGCAGGGCGTCAGCGAATTGTTTCTGAGTGATCCGGCGACACTGCGTCACGTGGATCATTTCAAACCCGGCAAACCGCTACGAAATGCCTTCTTGTTGTTCGACCGGCTGCTGAAAATAGTAGACCGATTAACGCCAGATTGGGTCCGAAAACCGGCGCTGCGTCGGGCAGAGGATTGGATGCGGGACCATGCCAAAGGGAAGGGCGGTATTGGCGCCATCTACCCGGCGATGGCCAACGCGGCAGTGGCGCTACGCTCGCTCGGTGCACCAGAAGATGACCCGGATTTTATCCGCACAATGCAGGCGATCGAGGATCTCGTCTTAGAGAAAGAAGAAGAAACCTACTGCCAGCCGTGCGTTTCACCAATCTGGGACACCTGTCTATCTTTAACGGCGATGACCGAAGCCGGCGCGCAGCCTGACCACCCGGCAGTGCAGCAGGCAGTAGATTGGCTGCTGGACCAACAAATTTTTGTCAAGGGTGATTGGTCGGACCAGGCTCGTGATCTCCCGCCGGGCGGCTGGGCGTTTCAATTCGAAAACGATAAATATCCCGACGTTGATGATACGGGCATGGTCTTGATGTCCCTCATACGCGCCGGCGTACACGACAAAGAACTGAAAATAAAACGGATTAATCAGGCTGTAAATTGGGTTCTCGGCATGCAAAACCCAGACGGCAGCTGGGGTGCGTTCGATATCGGCAACGACCACGAATATCTAAACAATATTCCATTCGCGGATCACGGTGCGCTCGTTGATCCGGGAACCGCAGATCTCACGGCCCGATGCGTAGAACTGCTAGCGATGTTGGGTTACGACCAAAATTTTCCGCCGTTGCACAAAGCATTGGAATTTCTCGAAAACGATCAGGAAGAATTTGGCGCATGGTATGGAAGGTGGGGCGTGAACTACATCTACGGTACTTGGAGCGTTCTCAGTGCTGTGGGGATCTTAGGAGAAGATGTGGCGAAGCCGTATATCCGCAAATCGGTTGAATGGTTAAAAGAAATACAAAATCCGGATGGCGGTTGGGGCGAGAGTTGCAACAGCTACGACGATCCGATATTGCGCGGTAAAGGTGAAAGTACTGCATCGCAGACGGCATGGGCGATCCTAGGGCTAATGGCCGTCGGCGAGGTCGATTGTGTGCAAGTCGAGCGTGGTGTCGATTATCTCGTGCGCACGCAAAACGATGCTGGTGAATGGGATGAAGAGGCCTACACCGGTACCGGATTTCCACGTGTTTTTTACCTTCGTTATCACGGCTATAGCCGCTATTTTCCGCTATGGGCCTTGGCTTCCTACGCGCGCCTGCGCCGCGGACTGCCGACGCGCCAATTCGAAATAATGAACCAAGGGCCGATAGATCTTGGCCCGTTGCCTTTTTTGGCCACTGCCTGACGGAGCTGCGCCTCGCAATTGTTGGCGAGGTCTTTTGTAGTAGCTACCGACGCGGCGTATCACAGCGCTGCTCTCCGGTCGCTGTGACCCAGGATTACTATCGCGCTCAATTGGCTCAGTTCACACCGAATTTATTGGTATTGTATGTAGGTGTGCGTACTGCCGCCGCAGCGCTGGATTGAACCGTCTATTGGAGACCGAAAATGGCTGAGTATCAGGCGCCTATCGCTGATATGAAATTCGTGATTGAAAACCTCGCCGGCTTGTCGAAGTTGAATTCGATCAGCGATTTTGCGGAGGCGACCCCGGAACTCCTTGATGCGGTACTTGAAGAGGCGGGAAAGCTGGCGTCAGAGGTACTTTCACCGCTCAATCAAACCGGCGACGTTCAGGGTTCACGTCTCGATGGTCAAGATGTCTCTACCCCCGATGGATGGCGTGAAGCCTACAAAACATTTATCGAAGCAGGCTGGGCGAGCCTCGGTGGCGATCCCGAGTATGGAGGGCAGGGCTTACCCAAGCTGATAGCCGCCGCCGTAAGCGAGATGTGGAATTCTGCAAATCTGTCCTTCGCCTTATGTCCAATGCTGACACAGGGTGCTACTGACGCTATCGAGCATCATGCCGAACAACGATTTAAGGACATCTATCTTCCTAAGATGGTAGCTGGCCAATGGTCTGGCACCATGAACCTGACCGAGCCGCAAGCCGGTTCGGATCTCAGCACCGTGAGAACGAAAGCCGTGCCCGAGGGAGATCATTACCGAATCACTGGGCAGAAAATATTTATTACCTACGGCGAACACGATCTCACTGAGAACATTATCCACATGGTCTTGGCCCGAACACCAGATGCGCCGCTAGGCACTCGCGGTATCTCACTGTTCATCGTGCCTAAATTCCTGGTCAACGACGATGGTAGCTTGGGCGAGCGCAACGATCTCCGCTGTGTCTCGATTGAACACAAACTTGGCATCCACGCGAGCCCAACAGCAGTGATCTCATACGGTGATGGCGATGGCGCGATTGGCTATCTGGTTGGAGAAGAAAACCTCGGTTTGATGTACATGTTTACTATGATGAACGTGGCGCGTCATGCTGTCGGGCTCGAAGGCGTGGCGATAACTGAGCGCGCCTATCAGCTCGCATTGGAATTCGCGCGTGAACGTGTGCAAGGCAAACCGATAGGCCCGAATGGCGGCGACGGTGTGCCAATTATCGAGCACGCGGATGTGCGCCGAATGCTGTTGCTAATGAAATCGCATACCGAGGCAATGCGGGCGCTAGCTTATGTATGCGCTACCGCCTACGACTTAGCCGACAAGAGCCCGGATCCTGAGGCCGTTCAGTCCGCGTCACGCCGCGGCGATTTTCTGACCCCGATCGTTAAAGGTTGGTGCACGGAAATGGGCATAGAGATGGCATCTTTCGGGATCCAGGTGCACGGTGGGATGGGCTTCATCGAGGAAACGGGCGCTGCGCAGTATCTCCGTGACGCGCGCATTACAACGATCTACGAGGGCACAACCGGGATCCAAGCGGCCGACCTCGTAGGGCGTAAGACGTTTCGCGATGGCGGCGCTGCGGCGACAGAATTGCTTGAGGAGATAGACGCCGTGGCTGCCTCGCTTAGCACCGATGAGCCTCGGCTGTCTGATATTTCCGATAGCCTCGCCAAAGCGGTGGCTGATCTTCGTGTGGTGCTCGACTGGATGCTCAAGGCGCAAAGCGAGGACCCGCGGTTACCGGAAGCTGCATCGGTGCATTACCTACACCTTTGGGGTGTGACTTGTGGGGGTTGGCTGATGGCACGGGCTGCACAAATTTGTCATGACATGGTGGCGGCCGGCGACGGTGATTCCGTGTTCAATGATGCAAAAATCGCCACTGCGCATTTTTATGCAGGCCAGGTATTGCCACAGACGAGTGCTTTGATGCGAATGATAGTCGATGGATCGGCGTCAGTGCTCGACCTCGATGCGTCGAATTTCTAAGCTTGCCCGAGTTGCACTATGATTGCCGCTCGAACGCCTTCCGGCCATCTGTTATCGTCGCGGGGCAACGTCTAACTCGGTGATCCCATGTCTTGGCCCTGGCTCGAAAAGATTGATTCCGCCTTCGTGAAATGGCAGCTAAAGCGTTGTCATAACATCAATGACCTACGCCGCGCCGCTCGCATACGCATGCCGAGCCCGATGTTCCATTACATGGATGGTGCGGCGGAAGACGAGGTAACGCTGAAACGGAGCTGCAGTAGTTTTGATGACTATGAATTGCTGCCGCGGTACCTAAAAGATGTTAGCGAGATCGATCCGTCGACAACAATCCTCGGACAGCCGGTCGACATTCCAGTCCTTTGTTCACCAACCGGTATGTCGCGTCTGTTTCATCATGATGGTGAATTAGCGGTGTCGAAAGCGGCGGCCCGGGCGAACACAATTTATACCTTGTCGACCATGGGGACTTATTCGGTCGAGGACGTCGCGCAAGCCTGTAGTGGCCCGAAGTGGTTTCAGATCTATGTGTTCAAAGATCGCACTCTGGTAACGGAATTTATCGAACGTTGCAAATCCGCCGACTATCACGCGATGTGCCTTACTGTCGATATAACGGCAATCGGCAACCGCGAACGTGATCTGCGCACCGGTATGACGATACCACCGAAATTTTCCCTAGCCGGATGGTTTGATTTTGCGCTTCATCCTTTGTGGTCTTTAAGCTATCTAGCCAATCCGCCCTTTAGTTTGGCCAATGTTGAACATCGCGTCGCTGGTGGTAGCGGCGATGCGGTGATGACATTGGTGGATTACATTTCCGGTCAATTCGATCGCAGCGTGACATGGGATGATGCCAAGAACATGGTTGAGGAGTGGGGTGCCCCGTTTGTGGTGAAGGGCATCATGACCGTACACGACGCCCAGAAGGCAGTAGAGATCGGTGCCTCGGCGATCATGGTCTCGACCCACGGCGGGCGTCAACTTGATCACACCCCCGCACCGGTTGACGTGTTGCCGGAAATCGTCGCGGCGGTTGGGGATAAAGTCGAGGTCATCCTCGACGGCGGTATTCGCCGTGGCACCGACGTCCTCAAGGCATTAGCGCTTGGTGCGAATGCCGTGTCGATTGGGCGAAGCTATTTATTTGGGCTCGGCGCTGGTGGCGAGGCCGGGGTAGACCGCGCGCTCGCCTTGCTCAAAGAAGAGATCGTTCGCGACATGGCAATTTTGGGTTGCCGCACGATTGATGAAATTAGCGCAGATTATGTCCGCCGTAGACCCTGAATTTGCCACGGATATAGCGACTCTGCGGCGAATATTAGCCGAGGTGCGGGTGATTGCCGTGGTCGGCCTGTCGCGTAATTGGTACCGCCCGAGTAACTTTGCGGCGAAATATTTGCAGGACCACGGCTACCGTATTATTCCTGTGAACCCAGGCTATGACGAAGTCTTGAACGAAAAATGCTATCCGAGTCTCACAGACATCCCAGAGCCCGTCGATGTGGTGGATTGTTTTCGTGCTGTCGAAGAGATCCCGGCGTTGAGCGAGCAAGCCATCGCTATTGGTGCCAAAGTCCTGTGGACTCAACTCGGCATCGTCCACAATGCTGCGGCACGTCGCGCGCGCGAAGCTGGACTCGATGTGGTCATGGATCGTTGCATGAAGATCGAACATGCGCGCTTATTCGGTGGGCTTAACTTCGTCGGTGTAAACACCAAAGTTATCTCGGCCAAGCGGCCGAAGATTGTCGTTAACTAGCGCTTTTTTGTTGACATAGATAGCAGCGATGGCAGATAGAGAATTCGGCTTTGAGACCTTGGCCTTACATGCCGGGCAGATCCCGGATGCTGCCACTGGGTCGCGTGCCACGCCGATCTATCAGACGACTTCCTATGTTTTCGATGATGCGGACCACGCCGCGAGTTTGTTCAACCTGCAAACTTTCGGCAATGTTTATTCACGTCTCAGTAACCCCACTATCGCGGTACTCGAAGAGCGACTAGCAGCACTTGAAAGCGGACGCGCCGCGGTCGCCGTTGGATCGGGCATGTCGGCGCAGATGGTGACGCTTTTGACCCTCCTTGAAGCTGGCGACCACCTTGTTTCGGCCAAGACACTTTATGGCGGGACCTATTCGCAGTTCGACGTAACCTTCCGTCGGATGGGGATCGAGACCACGTTTGTCGATCCAGATGACATCGATGCATTCGCGGCCGCTATCACGCCAAAAACCAAAGCGCTTTACGCAGAGACATTGGGCAACCCATTGATCAACGTGCTCGATATAGAAGCTGTGGCAGCGGTTGCTCGAGACGCGGGTTTACCACTGGTGGTGGACAACACGTTTCCGACTCCGTACCTGTGTCGACCTATCGAGTACGGCGCCGACATTGTCGTCCATTCAGCGACGAAATTTATCGGTGGTCACGGGACGACAATGGGCGGCGTTCTGGTCGAATCCGGGAAATTCCCCTGGGACAACGGGAATTTTCCCATGATGATGGAGCCATCCGCCGGCTACCACGGCGTACGGTTCTATGAGACCTTCGGAGACTTTGGTTTCACCATGAAGGCCCGCGTGGAGACACTCCGCACCTTGGGACCGGCGTTGAGCCCGTTCAACGGATTTTTGCTATTGCAGGGATTAGAAACTTTGCCGTTGCGGATGGAGCGCCACTGCGACAATGCCCTGGCGGTGGCTGAGTTTCTGCACGATCATCCCCGCGTTGAGTGGGTTCGCTATCCGAGCCTTAAGCAAGATCAATACTATGAATTAGCGCAAAAATATGTACCGCGAGGCGCAAGCGCGATCATGTCGTTCGGCGTTAAAGGCGGTTTGGCGGCGGGGATAAAATTTATTGAGTCGGTTCAGTTCTTAAGTCACCTGGCAAACGTTGGCGACGCAAAGACGCTTGTAATCCACCCGGCCTCGACGACACATCGGCAGATGTCGGATGAGCAGCAACTGAGCGCGGGGGTTACCCAAGACATGGTGAGAATTTCCGTCGGACTTGAAACCTTAGACGACATCTTATGGGACCTTGACCAAGCCTTGGCGCAGGCGGCAAGTGTTTAAATAGGACGAAAACGATGAGCGACCTAATCCAACAATTCGAATCGATCCTCGATGCCAATGGGATTTTATGCGGCGAAGAAGTTTGCAATCGCGCTGTCCATGTATGGGACGATTCCTCTATAGAAGCACGCGCCATCTTACGTCCAACGACAACGGCCCAAGTGTCCGCGATTCTAAAATTATGCAATGAGGCGAATCAAACGGTGGTCCCACATGGTGGGCGCACGGGGCTTGTCCAATCGTCAATTACGGTTGCGAATGATGTGATCATCTCGCTCGAACGCATGAACCAGATCGAAGAAATCGATGAAGTGGGCCGTACCATAACCGTCCAAGCCGGGGTGCCGCTTCAAGTGTTGCAAGAGACTGCCGAAGCCGCCGGCCTATTTTTTCCGGTTGACCTCGGTGCACGCGGGTCGTGCCAGATCGGTGGTAACGTTTCGACAAATGCCGGCGGTAACCGGGTTATACGATTCGGGATGATGCGTGACAATGTTCTCGGGCTCGAGGCGGTACTTGCCGACGGTACGGTCGTGACCTCGATGAACACGATGATCAAAAACAATGCCGGTTACGACCTCAAACAATTGTTCATCGGTACTGAAGGGACGCTTGGTGTGATTACCCGGTTGGTCCTACGTCTACGGGAAGCAATCACCGAGGACGAAACGGCTTTCGTTGCATTTGACACGTTTGATCAAGTCACGGGCTTTCTTAAATACATCGATGGCGCGCTCGGTGGAACGCTCAGCGCCTATGAAGTGTTATGGCACGACTACTACGATTTGGTGACGACGTCGCCCGCGACAAATAAACCACCGGTCGAAAAGACAAGGCCGTATTACGCCTTGGTCGAATCGCTGGGCACGGTCACCGATCGCGAGAAGTTTGAGGCGACGATGATCAAAGCACTGGAGGATGGGCTTATCGCCGACGCCGCCGTCGCGCAATCAGGAGGCGACCGTGCCGCGATGTGGGCAATACGTGACGACGTCGAACAGTTTTTTCGCTACGGACCTCCGCAAATATTTGATGTCAGCATCGCCATCCGCCACATCGGCGAGTACGTTGAGGAAGTGAAGCGACGCCTGGCTGAGCGGTGGCCGGACCATCATTGTTTTACTTTCGGCCATATCGGCGACGGCAATATACATTTTGCCATCACGGTGCCAAATGCCGATCACAAGGTCCATCGTGCAGTCGAGGATTGTGTTTATGAACCGTTGGCGCCGCATGGCGGCTCTGTGTCCGCCGAACATGGCATCGGACTTGAAAAGAAAGATTACCTAACGGTCTCCCGTAGTCCGACGGAGATAGCCTTGATGCGTCGACTCAAACATTCGTTGGACCCTAAAGGGATCCTCAACCCGGGAAAGATTTTCGAGTTCGCCGGAGCGATGTGAACGCCTGGGCTGATTCGACTTGTCTTTACATTTTATCGCAACGATGTGTTTCGGCGACCAAGCCGAGCGCAGCTTAACTCTGCAAGTCGCCCGCGATCATTACATGCGATCTCCATACGAGAAGTAGTTGCCGTGACCAATTTGAGCATCCCCGCACCGTATCGCGATACCCTTACGGTCAAACCCGATTGGCTGGATGAAAACGGGCATATGAATGTCGCAAATTACTCACGCGCGTTCGACCTAGGGGGTGAAGTCTTCTTCCGGGATTGCGGGATTGGTTGGGACTACACCCGCGAAGGGTATGGCACCATCTTCATGACGAACTGTCATTTGGACTTTCGCCGGGAATTGTTGCAAGACGATCCGATATTGGTGACGACCAGGTTGATCGATTGGTCACCAAAACTCGTTCACACCTATCAGGCGCTGTACCATCAAGACGCAGGGTATTTTGCTGCAAGTGCCGAGATGCTCTTCATCCACGTTGCCTTCGTTGACCGTAAGAGCGTTGAGATGTCCAAGCAGACGCTTGCGAGACTCGCGGAAATTGCAAGCGTGCACAACACTTTGCCACGACCGGACAATCTTGGAACACAAATTGAAATCAGGCGCTGAAGCCATGATCCGTTCGCGCAGCCCGAGCTACGGCCGACACGGTATGGTGGCGACGAGTCAGACAATCGCCTCCCAGATTGGCGTAGAGATGCTGAAGCACGGCGGCAGCGCCGTGGATGCGGCGATTGCCGCGAATGCGATGCTAAGCTTGGCCGAGCCGTATATGTGCGGGCCTGGAGGGGATCTATTTGCCATCGTTTGGGATCCCGACACCGGTGCCTTAGCCGGCTTAAACGCGAGTGGTCGCAGCCCGCAAGGACTATCGTATGCCGCATTAGCCAGTGAGCTTGGCGATGCAGATCTGATCCCCGGCCGCGGACCCTTGTCGATCACCGTTCCCGGCGCCGTTGATGGCTGGTGTGCATTACACGAACGCTATGGTCGCCTGCCGCTAGAGGAAGTCTTAGCGCCCGCGATTGCGCATGCACGAGAGGGCATTTCGGTTGCGTCGCGCACGGCCGAGCATTGGGCGCATTCCGTCGGTGCGGTCCTCGATGATCCGGTACTCGCGAACCTCACCTCGCCGTTTATCGGTGCCTTTACGATCGATGGTCGAGCGCCAATCGCGGGGCAGACCTATCGCAACCCGGATCTCGCAGAGACTTTTAAGGTCATTGGTGAAGGTGGACGTAGCGCATTTTACCAGGGCGAACTTGCGGCCCAGATAACTGCCTACACACAATCGCTCGGCATGCCTTTCGCGCTAAGCGACTTCGAAAATCGACACTACGATTGGGTTGCGCCGCTGAGCACCTCGTATCGTGGGTATGAGGTGTTCGAGCTGCCACCAAACGGGCAGGGAATATCGGTGCTGCAAATGCTCAACATTCTAGAGAGCTACCCGCTAAGCGATCTCGGGTTTGCGAGTCCGGATTATTGGCATGCCTTGATTGAGGCCAAGAAACTCTGCTTCGAAGATCGCGCGCGCTACTATGCGGATCCTACCTTCGAGAACGTACCCACGGCTAAACTTATTGATAAGCTATATGCCAATGAACGTCGGTCGCTAATTAATGATCAGCGGGCGGGAACCGACTACACCTATGGCGACGTCGCCATCGCCGGTAGCGACACGACCTATCTGACCTGCGCCGATAGCGATGGCATGATGGTGTCGTTGATACAAAGCATCTTCTCGCCCTTTGGCGCAGGGCTCGTCCCGCCTGGTCTTGGCTTTGCGCTGCAATGCCGCGGTTCCGGATTTTCCATCGAAGCAGGCCATCCGAACGTCTACGTGCCAGGTAAGCGCCCATTCCATACAATTATCCCCGCGTTTGTCTTAAAAGAGGGGCGGCCGTGGTTGAGTTTCGGGGTTATGGGAGCCGATATGCAACCGCAAGGGCAGGTACAGATTTTAGTTAATATGATCGACTTTGGGCTCGATCCACAGGCGGCGGCCGATGCGCCACGCATGCGCCATTTCGGTGGCAGCCAACCCAACGGTGCGCGTCTCGATGGCCTCGGTGTCGTACTGGTGGAGCCTGGCATCGAGCAAACGGTGATCGATGAATTGGAACGTCGGGGCCATCGCATAGAACCTAATACCAATTGGATCACCGGATTCGTCGGCGGTTACCAGGGTATTTGTTATGACGCCGGCCTAGATGTCTATGTCGGCGGCAGTGAGCCGCGCACAGATGGATGCGCCACCGGTTATTAACGCCGACGCCATGACTGCTAGCGCGCCGCGGGTCGGCTTTGTCAGCCTTGGGTGCCCTAAGGCATTGGTTGATTCGGAACGCATCCTGACGCAGCTGCGGATCGACGGTTACGATCTGGTGCCGAGTTACGCAGACGCAGACATCGTGATCGTCAATACCTGCGGTTTCATCGACAGCGCTAAGGCCGAATCTTTAGAGACGATTGGTGAAGCCTTGCACGAAAACGGGAAGGTCATCGTGACGGGCTGCCTGGGTGTGCACGAAAACGAAATCCGGTCCATACATCCCGGTGTCCTGAGCGTGACCGGTCCGCAACGTTACGAAGAGGTTGTTGGTGCGGTTCATCGGCATCTGCCCGTTTCGCGTCAGCATGACCCGTACCTCGACATCGTACCGCCCCAAGGGATCAAGTTGACGCCGCGCCACTATGCTTATTTGAAGATCTCAGAGGGATGTAATCATAAGTGCAGTTTCTGCATCATTCCGTCGATGCGCGGCCGCCTGATCAGCAGACCTATCGGCGAGGTGCTGGATGAGGCCGAACGCCTAGTCGCAGGTGGCGTACGAGAACTACTGGTCATTTCGCAAGACACCAGTGCTTACGGCAGCGATATCAAATATCGAACTGGGTTTTGGCAAGGCAAGCCAGTGAAGGCCGACATGCTTGGTCTGTGCCGCGCACTGGGCACTTTGGGCGTGTGGGTGCGGCTGCACTATGTCTATCCGTACCCACACGTGGATAAGGTCATTGATTTGATGGCCGATGATGCCGTGCTGCCATATCTCGATATTCCATTCCAACACGGATCTCCTCGGATCCTAAAATTGATGCGGCGTCCCGCGCATGCAGAAAATGTGCTTGAGCGGATTGTGCGCTGGCGTGCCATATGTCCCGACATCACCCTGCGCAGTACCTTTATCGTTGGATTCCCGGGCGAAACCGAGACGGATTTCATCGCCTTGCTTGATTTCATCGAGGCTGCCGGCTTGGATCGGGTCGGCTGCTTTCAGTATTCCGCCGTCGCCGGCGCTACTGCGAACGATTTAGCGGATCCTGTCTCAGAGATCGAAAAACAAGCACGTTGGGACGAATTCATGCGGGTCCAGCAGCACATCTCCAAACGGCGCCTGATGCGTAAGCGAGGGCGTGAGATTGCTGTAATTGTCGATTCAGTTCATGGCGATGGTGCGCTCGGGCGCAGCGCCGCCGATGCGCCCGAGATCGACGGCCTAGTGCATATCTCAGGAGTGTCGGGTACGGATCTTGTACCGGGCGATATTTGTTCGGTCAGAATTGAACGGTCTGACGAGTACGATCTCTTTGCAGTGCTTAGTAGGCCGGCTTAGGTTCAACTAGGGGTTACCGAAATTTTGCGCTATTCACGCTTATAATTGGACCGGAACAATTCAATACCTTGGTCGAATTGTCCGCTTAGAAGGCGCTGCATCAATGCCACTATGGTGACCCGTTGCACTCCAACCGACGTTGCACGCAGGGAGTTCGATGATGGATTTAATGTTCGACAAAGTGGAAACAGAAGTTGGGGCCGTCTCCCTCGTTTGTAATGAGACGCATCTCATAGCGCTGGAGTTTGAAGATTTTCGAGCACGCATGGAGGCGCACTTGAAGGCACGTTATGGAGAATATCGGCTCCGCCCATCGTTAGATCCGAGGGGGGTCAGCTCGCAGCTGAAAGACTATTTTGCCGGCGAGTTCGGTGTGCTTGAAGAGATTGCAGTGGACCCCTTTGGAACGGATTTTCAGCAGATCGTATGGCGCGCCTTACGTGACATTCCTGTTGGTGAGACCGTTTCTTATGGGCAGCTGGCCGCAAGACTTGGTAAACCCACCGCAAGCCGCGCTGTGGGTCTGGCGAATTCAAAGAATCCTATCGGTATCGTCATTCCTTGCCACCGGGTCATCGGCGCCAACGGCGCCTTGACCGGTTACGCCGGGGGCCTGGAACGAAAGCGTTGGTTACTTGGCCACGAACAGGTTAGCGGGCAGCTTTCGCTGCCGTGCTAATGCGACTGCGCGCGGGTGGCGTAGTCGTTAACTTCGAACCCAATCGTATTGGATCATCAGAAGGAAATTAAAAATGTCGCTGCCTCAGGATATCGCCCCCATTAACCCCGAACTCATGGACTCACTTTTCAGAACCCATGATCACCCTTGGATACCGATGCCAGATGACCCGGACCGTGGCTTTGTCAAAGTTCTATGGACGGGATCCGAATCGGGCCGCTGGGCGGCATTATTTCGTTGGTTGAAAGGGTACGTTGCGCCGCAGCATAAACATTTGACCCCGTCCCATACTTTTATTCTATCGGGCAAACTCGGTGTGCGAGATGGCACGCTGGAAAGCGGGGATTATATATACGAACCCAATGGCATGCTGCATGGCGCCACGACAGCGCTTGAGGATACGGAATACTTGTTCATTTGCGATGGACCGGTACTGTTTTACAACGAACGCGGATTCACCGGTTATTTCGGTTGGGAAGAACTGCGACGCCTGCAACAGGCGCATACGGCGGCGCAGGAGGCGAGGACGGCTTGAAACGCTCGCCACCGGGACCGTAGTACTGGTTAACGGTTAGATTCACATCGATTAACTGCGCTCGGGTGGTAAAAGGGTCGCGGCAACTGGCCATTCATGGTAGTATGCTCGACCCTGAGGTACCGGAACGAACTCCGCTAAGTACTTAATTTACTTGGCGAAATGGCCCGTCGTCTTTACTCTCACGCGGGTCTCAACGAGTTTGGTCGCACGGTCGATCGAGCCGATTTCGACCGCCAAGACATGACTGGCGATCGATTCTGTAAGTTTAAGTCAGGCCAATCGGTTCCAGAAATTGAATCGAAAAAAACAATAATACGTGTCGCCCAATCGACCACACATTACAGCTAAATAAAACTTATCGTAGAGCCGTGCGGTGCTACATAACGACAAAAATTCGCACGCGTAACGGCAACCCATGGAGCAAAGGAAATGACTGAATCCGCACTAAAAGTAGATACATCGGACGGTTACTATCGTGTAGCCCAGGTTGAAAAAATGTCCTCGCCAGACGGGGCTAAAGGGAATTGGTTTCAATATGTGATCGAGGGCGGATATGCGCCCGTTACCGGAGCAAAGCCAGGGACGCAGAAACAGGTGTCGGCGTATGCACGACAGCTCGCAGACGAATTAAACGCGCGCCGATCCTCCGGTGGCGCAAGTCCGTCCGCACCGCGAGGCAGAAAGAATCAGCTCGTGCTGAAGTAGTTCTGCCCGACCGGGGCGCGTTGTCCGTGAGCAATATTGCGAACGCTTGCCTCTTAGAATGCCGGCAGCGCGGGTCAACCGGTGCGTCGGCAGCGGACCCCCCGTGCCAGAACATTGCCTTCGAGCGTGAATATTACCGTTCGAAGTGATTGCAATGAACTGCCGCCTCGGCGCTAAATAAGCTTATGTCCGATCACCAGGATATCGATGTCGATAAGCTCCTAGCGGACGCAAAAAGCGGCGACGCTGACGCCCAGTTCATCCTAGGCGAACGCTTTCGCAAGCGTGCCGCACTCGATATCGACCTAGACCAAGCAGTTATTTGGTACAAGCGCGCCGCAACGGATGGCCATCCGGAGGCGCAGTATCGCCTCGGTAGATGCTATGCGGCTGGTGCCGGTGTCGTTGCTGATCAGGAAGTGGCGCTGATCTGGTATATCGCGGCCGCAGAGCAAAATCTTGCCGAAGCCCAGGCGCGCTTAGGTTGGTGTTATCAAACCGGGACCGGTTGCGAGCGCGACATGGACCGCGCACTAACTTGGTATTACGCGGCGTCCGCAAACGGAAACGCCATGGCGAAATATAGTCTCGGCGATATCTACGCGCGCGGTACCGACGTCGTTGCCGATTTCAATGCAGCACTTCGCCATTGGGAGGAGGCGGCCCAGCAAGGTCACCCGCGCGCGCAGATGAGTCTTGCGCTTGCCTATATCAATGGTGACACCGGTATGCGTGACTTTGAACAGGGTATCCATTGGTGTCAACGCGCAGCCAAATCTGGATACGCAAAGGCGCAATACAATCTAGGATTGATCTATGCCAACTCCCCGCCGAGCTATCAGGATTTGGATTTAGCTAAACGTTGGATGGAAAAGGCGGCAAACTCGGGACTCGCCCCAGCGCAATATGCCCTGAGTCGGTTTTTTGAACGGCAACTCATACCAGAGTTGGAACCCGGCGAGTCGATGAAGTGGTTGCGCAAGGCCGCTGACCAAGGCTATCCCAAGGCGAGTTATCGCATGGCAATGGCCTTCGATAGCGGCGACCGCGTAACGGCGAATAAGAAGATTGCGATGTCTTGGCTGCGTCGAGCCGCCGAGCTGGGATACGTTGAGGCGCAGTATGAATTGGCTAGGCGTTGTGTGTTGTTCGAAGATCCCGAATACGCGGCTGGGGATGGCATCCAATGGTACGAAAGAGCAGCGCGGCAGGGTCATTTGCGGGCGCAATATGGCTTGGCCGTTTGTTTGGCACGCGGCAAAGGTGTACCGAAGGATCCGGCGGGCGCATACTACTGGATGAGCTTAGCCGCCGAAGGTGGGTTGCCGAAGGCGGAGTACCGGCTTGGGATGCTCGAGGAGCAAACTGATCCGGCGGCGCTGCGCGAAGCCCGGCAAAAACTCTCGCAGCATCGTATTCAGACAAACGTAGATTAGCGTCGTCGGCATCGCCGAATATGCCGACGATAATTGAGGTAACTACCGGTAGCGGTAGGAATCTAGGAGCAACAACATGAGTGTAATGCCAGGTAGTGCCGCCGCCCGCGACGTAGATAGCCTTCTCCACCCCTACACCAATCTTACCCTCGTGCATGACCAAGGCCCCGACATCATCGAGCGGGCCGAGGGTATTCATGTATGGGATGACCGTGGCAAGAAATTTATCGAAGGGCTCGCTGGGTTATGGTGCACTTCGCTGGGCTACGGAAACGAAGAGTTGGCACAAACTGCCTTTGAGCAGATGAAGAAATTGTCATATTCGCATCTGTTCCAGGGCAAGAGCCATGAGCCTGGCATTATGCTGGCGGAGAAGATCAAGGCAATGGTGCCGATGGAGGCGTCCAAGGTCTTTTTCGGTTGTTCGGGATCGGATGCGAACGACACACAGATAAAACTGATGTGGTACTACAATAACGCTATTGGGCGGCCCCGTAAGAAGAAGATCATCAGCCGGATCAAGGCCTATCACGGGATATCCCTCGCCGCGACAAGCCTCACCGGTCTACCGCAGATGCACGCCCACTTTGATGCGCCACTCAACGATCGCTTCCTCCACACCGACGTACCTTATTACTATCGATTTGCCGAGCCAGGAGAATCCGAGGAGGAGTTTTCGACTCGGCTTGCAGACAATCTGGAAAAAATGATCTTAGCCGAAGACCCAGACACTATTGCGGCGTTTATCGCGGAACCGGTGATGGGTGCTGGTGGTGTGTTGGTACCGCCGGCTGGGTACTTCGAAAAGATTCAAGCGGTGCTGAGCAAATACGATGTCATGTTTATTGTCGACGAGGTGATAACCGGGCTCGGCCGCACGGGTAATCCATTCGGGTCGCAAACGTTTAATATCAAACCGGACACGATGAGTCTCGCCAAGGCCATAACATCTGCCTATCAACCGCTCAGTGCGGTCGTGATTCCGGAAAAAATATATACCGCAATCGTTGCTGCTAGTGAAGACGTCGGGAACTTTGCCCACGGCTATACTTTCAGTGGGCATCCCGTTGCGGCGGCGGTCGGAGTCAAGGCGTTAGAGATCTATGAGCGCGACAAAATTTTTGAGAAAGCTGCGGCACTGAGCCCTCGTTTCCAGCAATGCCTACAAACGTTTGCCGAGCATCCCCTGGTTGGGAATGTTCGCGGTGTTGGGATGATCGGCGCGTGCGAATTGGTCGCGAGCAAATCAACCAAAGCTGCGTTCGATCCAGCCGCGAAAGTCGGTGCGTATTGCCTTAAGCGGTGTCAGGAGAATGGTCTAATCATTCGTGCCTTAGGGGACATCATGGCATTTTGTCCGCCGTTAATTGTTAGCGACGACGAAGTTGGAGAAATTTTCGATATCTTTGGTAGATCCTTAGACGAGACCTTGGACTGGGTCACGCGCGAGGGCTTGTTGAACACCTGAGCCTGATCGAGCTCTAACCAATGGGCAGTGCCGCCGGGGATGCCTACCCGCGGATGGTGGTAGACGACGTTGCGCTTGAGTACCGATTAATTCCGGGTGACGCGGCGAAGCCGGCCCTCGTGTTGCTGCATGAGGGGCTAGGTTGCGTGGCCCTGTGGCGGAATTTCCCCGATCTGCTCGCGCGCGCGACCGGCTGTACGGTGTTCACCTATTCGCGAGCAGGCTATGGCTCGTCTGAGCCAATAGTGTTACCGCGCCCGTTGGACTATATGACAATCGAGGCCGTCGAGGTTCTTCCGCAGGTGTTGGCACGCGCCAACATCAATCAGCATATGTTGATAGGCCATAGTGATGGCGCCTCAATTGCATTGGTCTATGCCGGACTTCTAAACGACCCCGGCCTGCGTTCGGTGGTCGTCATGGCGCCGCACGTCTTTGCGGAGCCGTGCGGCATCGACGCGATTAAGTCAATCGAGAAGACATTTCGCCGAGGCGATCTACGGCGGCGCCTGTATAAATATCACGGTCGTAATGTTGATTGCGCCTTTGACGGATGGAGCGGTGCCTGGCTTGATCCAGACTTTATGCAGTGGACAATTGTTGCAGATCTCGCCGGTATTGATGTGCCATTGCTTCAGATCCAAGGCCTCAACGACGAATATGGAACGCAGCTCCAGCTTCGACAAATAGCCCACGCCGTTCGAGTTGACATAGAAACGGTGGAGCTGGATGCCTGCGGCCACGCGCCGCATCTCGAACGTAGTGATGAGACGGTTGCGGCAATCGCGGAATTCTATCGTCAAAACGCCTCTGCACGAGGAACCGAAAGACGCTAAACTTGGGCCAGCGCCGACGCAATGGCGCCAGCAGACAAAGATCAATCGACAGGAGCAGATCGGATGGGATGGCAACGTACAATTCTCCGCGTAAACCTTAGCGCAGGTACCTGCACGCACGAGCCGCTGAACATGGAGTGGGCAGAGGGCTATCTCGGCCAGCGCGGCCTGGGCACTAAGTACTTCGTCGAAGAGGTGGACCCGTCGGTCGACGCGCTTGCTGCTGAAAATAAACTCATTATTGCGACTGGACCATTGACCGGTACTGCTGCCTCAACCGGCGGGCGTTGGTCGGTGATTACAAAAGGGCCGCTCACCGGCGCAATCGCGTGTTCAAACTCCGGTGGGCAATTCGGTGGAGAATTGAAGAACAGCGGTCTTGACCTGATTATTTTCGAGGGGCGCTCACCAGAGCCGGTCTATCTGTTCGTTGAAAACGACACCGCCACTTTAATTCCCGCAACGCATCTATGGGGTGAGCGAATATGGGATGTTGAGGCGTCAATCAAGGCCGCGCATAAGGATCCGTTGATCCGGATCGCCTCGATTGGACCGGCTGGTGAATATGGTAATCGTTATGCCTGCGTCGTCAATGACCTCCATCGTGCTGCAGGACGTTCAGGCGTCGGTGCGGTGATGGGATCAAAAAACCTGAAGGCGATTGCGGTGCGCGGCACCAAGGGTGTTCGTGTTCACGATGACAAGGCCTTTATGGCCGCAGTACAAACCGCCAAAGACGTCTTGGCGGCAAGCAAACCTCGGAAAGGGTTGAGCCGTCACGGCACGCTGTCTATGATGGACATCACCAATACGTTTGGTTCTCTACCGACGCATAACAACCGTGCGGTTCAGTTTGCCGGTGCCGAGAAGATGGGTGCCGCGGCAATGCAAAACCCAAATGAAAATGGACACACCAACCTAATCACAACCAGTGCATGCTTCGCTTGTACAATTGGTTGTGGTCGAGTCAGTCATATCGACCCGCAACATTTCTCAGTCAAAGATCAACCACGGTATCAAACGGCCTCTGGCGGGTTAGAGTACGAAACGGCCTATGCGCTTGGCGCCGCCGTTGGCGTTGACGATATTGACGCGGCTACGTATGCCGGATTCCTTTGCAACGACTACGGTATGGATCCGATCTCACTAGGTGGGTCCGTTGCCGCCGCGATGGAACTTTATGATATCGGCGCGATTGACGAGAAAACGACCGGTGGCGTCAAGCTTGAATTCGGATCTGCTGAAGCGCTGTGTCAGATAACGGAAATGATCGGGAAGGGCGAGGGTTTTGGTAAAGACATCGGTATGGGTTCAAAACGTTTGTGCGAAAAATATGGTCACCCGGAGTTGTCGATGGCAGTAAAGGGCCAAGAGTTCGCCGCCTACGACGGTCGTGCAATGCAAGGTATGGGCTTAGCCTATGCGACAAGTAACCGCGGTGCGTGCCATTTACGCGCCTCGCCTTATGGGCATGACTTTGGTTCGACGGAGCCGGATGAGAAAGCAGAGGTGGTTAAAGAATCGCAAGACTTTCTCGCTGCGGTCGATTCCACTGGTTTGTGTATGTTTGCAAAAAATACGGGTCTTGAGTTGGAACATTATGCAGACCAAGTGCAGGCGGCGTGTGGTGGCGTCTGGGATGTCGACCGGTTCGTCCTCACCGGGGAGCGGATCTGGAACATGGAGAAACAATTCAATTTAGCCGCCGGGCTGGGGCACGCCGATGATACTTTGCCTAAGCGGATCCTCGAAGAACCAGCCCCATCGGGCGCCGCTGAAGGCCTCGTTTGTCGGCTCGATGTAATGCTCCCGGAATATTACAAACTGCGTGGATGGAACGAGAGCGGCGTACCCGAGGCGACTACGTTGAGCAGATTAGGGCTCGCTTAATGCGGGGGGCTGGATGCAGATATCCGTCAAGCTGATCGGCCATTTGCTTGACGATATCCCGAGCGGCACTAGCTTTAACGGTACTGATTTTTCGGTCGATGCAGGCGCGACAGTAGCTACATTGGCGGAAACCGTCGGGTTACCAGCAGACTCGGAATACTTCGTCATGATTAACGGCGATCATGTCGTGCAGCCGTCGTGGCACCTCCGCGAATTATCTGACGGCGATGAGGTCGTCTACTGTCCACCCCTTAAAGGGGGATAGTTACCCATGGCATAACCGGTCGAGGCGATCTGAAACTTTGGCCTAATATGGGCGCCAGGCAAGGACGAGTTTTGCCATCAAGGTCAACGCCGCGAGTAGCGCCATAATCATCGCAACGGCGGTTAGGGCACCAAACAAGATAGTCGGTATAAAATTTGATAAAACCAATATCGAAAAGCCGACGGTAATTGTTACTGTTGTATAAAACGCCGCTTTGGCGATGTTTGCGTGACAATAATGCATCGTTGCGACGTAGTCTTGTCTCAAAGGATATTCCTCTCGGAATCGGTAGAGATAGTGGATGCAGTCGTCGACAGCGATACCGACGGTAATCGCCGCAATGGTGATCGTCATCATATCGAGAGGAATACCGAGCCAACCCATTACGCCTAAGATTGAGCTTGCTGCAAGTAAGTTCGGGATCACACCAATCAGCGCAACCGTGAACGAGCGGAACAAGATCCACAGCATCAAAAATATGCCCAACATCACGACGCCAAGGGTTTGAATCTGCGATTTGAATAGGCTTTGGAGCATGTTGTTGTATAGGACTAGCAGTCCCGCAAGTTGGTATTCGTCGCGCTCGAGGCCAATATTTTCATGCAGTTCCTTATCAATTTTCTCAAGCAGCGCCTTACGACGTAAATCCGGCAGGGAATCATAGATCCTGACCGAAACGCGCGCTTCGTTATCGGGTACTGATACGTAGGGATCGATCATTGCGGCGCGCAAGGCATATGGCATCCGTTTGTAGATAACATTTAGCTGAAAAGCATCAAACTCCTGACCTTTGTTCAAATCTTCCGCTACGCGCACGACCGTTGCGAGTGAGAGGACCTTCCCAACTGCCTCCAGGTTATCGAGATAATCATGGACTTTTTTAATCCGGTTTATTTTTGTCGGGGTAAACCAGATATCGTCGTCAGCAGATTCGATCTCGCCGAATAATTCCGCTAGATCATCGAAGCCGGGATCCTGTTCTTCACTTTGGGGAGTTTCTATTTCATCCTTAAATTTCAATACGACATCGAGCGGCGTCGTGCCGCCGAGCATTTCATCAATCTGCTTAAGACCTTGATAGATCTCGGTATCTTCGTGGAAGTAGTTGATAAAGCTATTTTCAACTTCCAGTTTTTGAACACCTACGAGTCCAAGTAGTGCTGCGACAATCGATATGATGACGACTAAGGTCCCGTATTTTTCCGTGAAGTTGCTCAGCACCTCGGTAAAGACATAGTGTTCGCCTTCCGGACGTTTGAGCGGCTTTTTCTTGAGTAGAAGAAGGGATGCAGGGAATAGCGTGAACGAAGTCATGAATACAACGGCCAACCCGATGGTCATCATCCAGCCGAAGTCGATTACGGGCTTTATCCCACTGACTACCAATGAAGTAAACGCGATGATTGTCGTCAGCGCGGTATACAAGCATGGGCGCACCATATGATGTGCAGTTTCGCGCACTAAGTCATATTGGCTGGTCTCAATAGGTAGATCGCGAAAGAGTTCTCGGTAGCGCACGATAAGATGGATATTCATCGACATCGTGATGATAAGCATCAATGAAATAAAGTTTGAGGAAATGATCGTTACATTCCATCCGACAAGCCCGAGCAGGCCGACCATAATGGTGCCGGCATAGATACAGCTCGCCAGCGGCAATACGACCCAGCGAGCTTCGCGAAAGATGATTGACAACATTACAATTAGGAAAATCGCGACACCACCGCCAAAGGTAAGCAGGTCATGACCTATAAAGGTGACCATGTCGTCGACGATCATCGGAACGCCGCCAAGGTACAATGTGCCATTGCCGGCATATCTGGCCATGACCTCTCGGATCTCCGCCACGGCGCGATGGTTTGCATTATCGGCCACGTCTTTTAATTGCGCATAACCGACTAAGATCTGCTCGAGCTCGGACTGTTCGGTCGAGTTCAAACCCTCCGCGCCGCGTTTGCTGATGAGGTCATTGCGGCGACGTTGGGCTTGGAGAAACTCCTCGTTGTTCTTCAAGAAAATCTGAATCGCGGTTAGCGTCCCTTGAGGGTTTACCACCAAATTTCGATATACCGGGCTCGTCGTCAGCTCGATACGAGCGCGCTCCAAGTCAACGTCGTCGCCGCCAAGTAGCCGAAAATTCTTCGACACGTCGGCCAAGGTGCCATCGACATTTTTTACCAGCGGCACGTCAAGCATCGAGATGACCGAGTGGACGGAATCGAGCTGTTTGAGGTCGTCGCGGATCTGCCCGACGAGGTTAATAGTCGCCGGATCGAATAAGCCTTTATCCGGTGTCAAGGTGACGAAAAGAAACTCTCGGATCCCATAACGCTGGGCTAGGTCGCGAAAGTTACGCAGGTCCTTGTCATTCTCGAGTAGCAACGCGTCCGATGACGCATCTAGTTTGAAACTCGGCGCCGATAACGCGAAAAACGCGAGTATTGCTGCGAGGACGATGAGCGTGATGTGCGGAAATCGGAGTACCGTGCGGTCGTAAATTGCGGAGACGATATTACTCATTGGTCCGTTATTTTTCGTGTTATCGAGGAACGGCGTCAGTAGTGCTCGACGGCGAGGCCTGATCCGAGCACGATCTTCTTCTGTCGCTCATTACTGGAGCGCCGAGAGCGCATGATAACCCGATAACTTGGTGGCGACGATAGTGCGTATCGGTTGATTATTAGCCGCGAAACTATCCTACGGTCCAGCAAGTGAAACAATCGGCACATATAGCCCAACTTCGGCTCGCCTGACCTTTGTGCATCGTTGGTGGTAGGAAGGCGATCGCCTAGTTTGATTCCCGAAATCTAACGTAGTTGTCGCTTGGCTGGTGCGGCTATAGGCAATTTGTCGCAATTATTTTTGACCTAGATCGAAAAACCGGAACTAGTGCATAGTTCGCGAGATACGCTCGGCGCACAATTAGCACCAACATGGCGCTAGGCCTAAATATTTGGGCAAGTGCTTAAATTTGAACAGCCATTAGCTTTAAGCAACCGTAATCAGCATTGCTCGGTCGCGATACCAATAATGAGAGCCGTATCTTCATCCTTTTGTAGCAGCCGCAATGATGAACATTGCACTGACGATAACAGCGCGACGTACTCGCCAGCGTTGGCGCGCGACTATCCACATGGGGATCCGCCCGATATAACCCGCCGCATCGACGAATACCGATTGCAGACCATCCAGCATAATGCCGAGCAAGGCATGCTGCCGTTTTTTCTTGCAACGTTGTCGTTCGCCGCGTTACTGGCTTATTTCGTACCTCATGCGGGGGTCTTCGGCTGGCTCGCCGCGGTACTTAGCTTAGCCAGTTTGCGCTTGCTATTGATCTCCAAATACCGAGCCGCGAATCGTCCGTCGGACAACCGCTGGATGCGTTTCAACATCATGGTGCTCATCGCGCTTGGTGCGATGTATGGCATCACGCCGCTGTGGCTTGAATTAGGTAGTGAAACCTGGCTGCTTGCGGTGACTAATTTGTGGCTTGCTGGATTGGCCGGTTCAATACTGTTGTCACAGGGGATAATTATCGTTGCCGGTCTCGCCTTCGCGATACCGGCTATGACACCGTTGCTGTGTCTGCTGTTATTTTCGGGTGATTCAACCCAGACCATCATCGCGCTGGGTAACGTGATCTTGTTTACTTATTTCTATGCAGTAACCCGCCGCACACACGCAGCAATGGTTGATCAGGCGCGCGACCGTGTGTTGTTTGAGCAGTTAGCTCACCATTTTGATGCGCAGCGAAAGCGTAGCGATTCCTTGGTCGAGGAGTTGTCCGATGAGATCGAACGGCGAAAAAAAGCCGAAATTGCGTTACGCGCCGCGCGCGACGAGGCTGAGACTATCTCTCGCCAAGATCCCTTGACGAGTCTCTCGAATCGGCGGGAATTCGACCGCGTACTGGCGCAACAATGGCAGACCGCCTTGGATTCGGCGATCCCGCTATCACTGATTATTTGCAATATTGACCTATTCCGCTCCTACAACGACCACTATGGTAATTTGGCCGGCGATCAATGCGTAATCAAGATCGCGCGTACTATCAGCAATTCCATCGACCATCCGGGTGAGTTGACCGCACGCACCAATGGTGAACAGATTTCGGTACTGCTTCCCGACACCACTGAGGAAGCGGCACTGGATATCGCAGAGTCAATTCGCCAAGCGGTACATGACCTCACGATATTGCACGCCGGTGCCCCGGTTGAACGCGTTGTGACGGCGAGTTTCGGCGTTGCTACCTTCGTACCATCGGCGCCGGACACCGAACAGCAACTGGTAGAGGTCGCCGATCATGCATTGACCCGAGCGCAGCGCGTTGGGGGCAATTGCGTCTTTGCGATCTACGGTGACATCGCCGACGGCGAGACCTAGTCGTTTTATTGCACCGAACTAGATCAATATTGTTGCGGTAATGCGCGCAACGCATCGATTCGTGCCGACAGGGGCGGGTGGGTACGCAGTAGGGCGCCTAAGCCGCGTTTTAGCGCTGCACCAATACCGAAGGCTGCCATGGATTCCGGCAGCGGACTCACCTGGCCGGCTCCCAGTCGTTCTAGGGCCGCGATCATCTTATCCCGGCTAGCAAGTCGTGCGCCGCCTTCGTCGGCGCGATATTCACGATAGCGGCTGAACCACATCACAATGAATGAGGCGAGAAACCCCAAAACCGCCTGGGCCGCCATGTAAGCAATGAAGTAGGTAACGCCACTGCCGTGCCCGTCGCGACCGCGGCTAAGCGCCGAGGCGGCGACCCGGGCAAAAACCATGACAAACGTGTTCACCACGCCTTGGATCAGGGTCAGCGTGACCATGTCGCCGTTCGCCACATGGCTGATCTCGTGACCCAATACCGCCTCGATCTCATCTTCGTCCATGCTCTGCATCAGCCCCGAACTTACCGCGACTAAGGCTTCGTTACGGTTTGCGCCAGTCGCGAACGCATTCATCGCCGGAGAATCGAAGATGGCGACATCGGGCATGCCAATGTTCGCCTCATTGGCTTGGCGCATCACCGTTTCCAGCAACCAAGCTTCGGTTGTATTACTTGGCGTTTCGATCACCTGAGCGCCGGTCGATCTCAAAGCCATTCGCTTGGACAGCAACAGCGAGATAAAGGCGCCACCCATACCGAACACAGCGGCAAAGATAATCATTGGCAGCATGCCGGAATCGGGCTGGTTCAGACCAAGTAGGCTCATGAC
The DNA here is from genome assembly GCA_021773835.1 of Gammaproteobacteria bacterium. Lineage (GTDB taxonomy): Bacteria > Pseudomonadota > Gammaproteobacteria > UBA11873. Next base: position 247,109 of record JAJFJQ010000057.1, on the reverse strand, counting down.
TACCGAAAGCACGATGACCACAGCGAAATTCGTCGCTAGAAACAATAAGATTCGACTCATACACAACCCTCACACACTTCAATCGGCACGTTGATACGGAGCCCGATCATGAGCGGGTGCATGGTCAAGATCAATACACCGCACTTCAATTTACTCACACGAGCCGCAGTGTCATCATGCGGGGCATGTAATGTGGGAAGTGTTAGCTGCGTCGTGGACGAAAAAAATATACTTGAACTGCGCGAATTTCTTCGCGAACTGGTGTCCGTTTCGGCAGCAACGACGGTGCCTCATTTTCGGAGTAACTTATCGTTTGAGAATAAATCTGTTGCGGGATTTGATCCGGTAACGGTCGCAGACCGAGAGACCGAAGATGCGATCCGACGTGCAATCATCGCCCGTTATCCGGACCACGGAGTGAGCGGTGAAGAACTTGCACCGCTCAATCCTGATGCCCCGTATCAGTGGGTAGTCGACCCGATAGACGGAACTAAGGCCTTTCTGTGCGGACTGCCTACCTGGGCAACACTGATCGGTCTGTGCGATTCGAATGCGCCGATACTCGGTCTGATGAGCCAACCCATCGTGGGCGAGTATTTTATCGGCGGCTTTGGCGCTAGCGAGCGGATCGACGGTGATGGGCGGTCGACGGTATTACACACGAGTGGCGTCTCGCGCTTGGCTGACGCGTCAGTGTTTGCGACCTCACCCGATATGTTTTCGCCTGAACTCGAATTGCCACGGTTTTCGGCGCTCGCACGCACCGCACGGCTTACTCGTTTCGGGGTCGATAGCTACGCATATTGCATGTTGGCGGCCGGATATATCGATATTGTCGCGGAGGCCGGGCTTGGCTTCTACGACGTTGCTGCGTTGATACCGATTGTCGAAATAGCCGGCGGGGTGATTACTGACTGGAATGGATCGCCGATCAGCGGGGGCGGTACCGTTCTCGCCGCGGCGAACAAAACATTACATGCCGCCGCGCTTAGCGTGCTCAATTCGTGATCCGAATTCGTAGTTGCGGCAGGAGAGGTCCAAGCCCGCGATAGCTGATAGCCACATTCGAGAACTACTGCCAGAAAATCCGCCCTTCGTTCGGTGTAGTATATGTGGCGACAGAGGCCGGGATGATTAAATACATCGGCCGCGCAGCCGCTATACCCACAAATAGGATAGTTTCCAGTCCGCAATGAAAATGCGTGTCACCAAGTCAATGGCGCAATTAACCAGCATCACTGTCCTGTTGCTGTGCACCACGGCGCTGGCAACGGCATCACCACGGCAATTTACTGCTGACCTCGTGGCGGGGCCGGAAATCGGCGTTAATCAATTCCAAGACCTTATCGCGAGTGTCGTTAACGGTGATCTCGGCGCGAAATCACGATTCGCCGAAGTCGCCATTGAGATCATGGTCGATGCTTACATGAATGAAATTGAACATCCGAACGCGATCATCGGCGCACAACCAAGCTTCGATCCGAGCTGGCGTTCGGGCACGCTTCGCTACATCGAACGACTGCAAGCAATCGCCAACTCGATCCGACCCGGATCAGTGGTGCACGTCATCAATGAGCCTCCGAGTGCGATCCGACTGGTTATCGATGGCCAGCAAGTTATGCTCAGTGCGCCGCGACTCGAGGACCAAGTGGTATTCGAGCGCAGTATCGCGGAAACCGTATGTCGCTTTTCCGATTGCCGCAAACGTGCGGCGACGATTGAGGACCGAGTGGCCGAGCGCACATCAAGGCTCGATGGCGCTTGGGAGTTTGGCCGCAAAACACCGCCGACCTACGCGAGTTCGGATGGATTGCAATGTGTTTTCGACGATCGTCGTCATCTGAAATTGAAGAAAGACGCATGTCTAGACTTGGTGCATGAATTGCGCTTACTCGTCGAAGCATTCGCCGCATTGGATGCCCATCATAAACCTATCGATTGGCGTGCTATACGCATCGATCAGGTTGCAGCGGGCCGAGAACAAAAGCTTACCTACAACGCAAACGGAAATTTTGTTCGCATGTTCCTCCCGAGGTTGTCGCGTGCCGAGAGCGTTTGGCGCGGCGCAATTCCTTGGGTGAAAGCGAATCTTAGGGGGCGGACATCACAACATGTGATCACGCTACCGGATCAAATTGTCTACCTGACATCGATGTACGAGAGCTAACCATGAAGTTTCCGACGATTGAATGCCTCCGCGCGTGCGTATTGTTTGTCGCCGCCTTTGTGTTTAGTGAGGTCAGCCAGGCCGAATCACGTTATCAGGTTGTACCTCTGCATCCGGGATATGAGTTTGGAACGGAAAAGGCCTTGATCCTCGACACCGTTGCCGGCCACATGTGGATCTGGGTCGAGAGTCCTGCCGTCGATAAACGCGACGGGGGCCGTTATGTCATTTATCAAGGGCAATTGGTTCCCGGGCGCGAAATGGGTGACATCGTGGCAGAACAAAGCTGGCCAGCAGAAAAGAAATAGGGCGCTGGATTCAAGCGCTCAAATAAATGAGATCGCTTTTTCGACTTTCGATTTAATGCTGTTGATGGGCGCCGTCGCACCGCCAACTATGGCGATGCTACCGCGCGGACATGGGGCGATGACCCCAGTCGATTTTGCCGTTTTGAATTCGATTATTTGAGGCAAGTCGGCTTCCGGCATTATTAGCACCGTAACCGGGCCGCCGTCACCCGTAATGACCAGATGCGCGCCAGCGCGGTTCCCGATCCGACATGGGATGGCGGCGGTCACTGTTCCGATACTCTCATCCATATGAACCCCTATTCGATTCAGGATCTCGTTGAGGTCGCGATGGGCGATCTGTGCCGCTGGATCTGTGGAGATCCCGGAGCGATCAACGTATCGCTTTACTGCCCCCAGCCACTGTGCCGGAGATTCCGCGGTTTCGCTGCGTAGCCCAATACCTATGGCGACAACGCAGCATGCCGCTATTGCTATCGCCCATCGCCAACCACTGGCTCTACGAGGTCTGTTTGATTGCCGCAGCAGGATCTTCGCGGGTAACGATTCGGGTACTGGTATTTTAATCGCTTGGATGATGGATGCGTCTAATCGGCGTATATCGGCCCTAAAATCGCGACAGTGCTTGCAGCCGTCCGCGTGCTCGACTATGGCATCGTCATTCGACCCGGGGTCGGCGAGAATCGACCGTCGGAAGCTTAGACAGTCCATTACTTGGATACCTCGCTGTCGCGCTCACCGTCCAGTGCTGCGCGTAGCTTTTGACGAGCCCTGAAGAGTCGCGTTGTGACCGCTCCTGTACTCAAATTCATCTCCTCGGCGATCTCGCGTATGTTAAAGCCACCGATCACCTGAAGTAGCAACGGGTCCCGGTAATCTGTGGACAAATCACGTAATGCCTGGTGTAGCGCTCGGACTTCCAGCTTATCGTCCGATCCAATCGTGGCCTCAAGCGTATCGACATCAACATCGACTCGCTCCAGCGATTTTCGCGAAAAGCGGCGTGCATTCTCTCGCCGCAGGGTAGTGATTAACCATGCCTTAGCCGCACCCGCTTCGCGCAGACTATCTAGCGACCGCCATGCCCGCATATAGGTTTCCTGCACTAGGTCTTCGGCGATATCCTGATCGCCAACGAGCCAATACGCATAACGGTAAAGATCGGGTGATAAGGCTTCCACCAGCATCGTAAACCGGGATTTTTTGTCCCACATGAGCCCTAAGACCGCCTGTGCTGGGTGATCGTTTCATTCTACACGGACATTTTGTGGATCAATGGTCGTAATTCTGATCGGATCTAAGCCCTCGTATAGACCGCCCACACGATCGGCTATGCTAATCTCGGCACAGCGGTAATGAGCGTAAGTGAACAACGATATGTTGACGAATATCCAATGAGACTTGCCGACCGGCGAGCGGTAGTGACCGGCGCGAGCGGAGGAATTGGGCGCGCGGTTGCATTGGCATTTGCGCGCGAGGGGGCCAAGGTTGTCGTCCACTATAATCGCAATGCGTCAGCCGCGGCCGAGTGCGTAGAAGTCATTACCGACGGTGGCGGTCAGGCATGGGCCCTTGGCGCGGACGTAGGCGAAGCGCAGGCTGTGCAGAAGCTAGTCGCTGAAGCAAAAGCGGTGCTCGGTGGTATCGACGTATGGGCGAATATCGCGGGTTTCGATATCTTGACCGGTGCCGGTGCCGCGTTGTCCGATGCGGACAAACTGGCGCGCCTGATCGATGTCGATCTTCGCGGAACCATGATGTGCTGCGCGGCGGCGAGCTCAGAAATCGAGACGGGCGGAGCAATTATCAATCTGTCGTGGGACCTCGCATTGATCGGCATGAAAGGACGAAACCCAGAAATGTTCGCTGCGGTGAAGGCCGGCGTGACAGGCTATACGCGTTCGCTCGCGCGTTCATTGGCGCCGAGTATTCGGGTCAACGAGATCGCACCGGGTTGGATTGAGACTGCATTCGCAGAGAACGAGATGGACCCATCCTATCGCGCAGCGGTAATCGAGCAGACGCCACTGGCGCGTTTTGGACGTCCGGAGGACGTCGCGCATGCCGCCGTCTATCTCGCTTGCGACGAATCGTCCTTTGTTTCTGGTCAGACCTTAAAGGTAAACGGCGGTCTGTCGAGTTAGCGTGCCAGCCGGATGCCTCCAAACTGCCAACGATTCGCCGGATAAAAGAAGTTACGATAGGTCTTACGGATATGGTCCGCTGGCGTGACGCAGCAGCCCCCGCGCAAGACCATCTGGCCGCTCATAAACTTGCCGTTGTATTCACCGATAGCCCCGCTCGGAGTCTGAAATCCGGGGTAGGGGGTATACGGACTCATTGTCCATTCCCAGACGTCGCCGAACAATTGCGCTGGATGCGCGTCCGAGGCAAGACCTGCTTGCGGCTGTAAACACTGGCTCTCAACAAAATTTCCATCCACGGCGGAGCCGCCGGCGGCAAATTCCCACTCTGCCTCCGTTGGCAGGCGCGCATTAGCCCATCGCGCATAGGCATCAGCCTCGTAGTAGCTGACATGCACGACTGGAGCTGCCAACACCAACGGCGTTCGGCCGCTCAAGCTGAACTCGAACCACTCACCGTCGATCTCGGACCAATACATCGGTGCCTGCCACGCACACTTCTGGATTGTTGCCCAACCATCAGCGAGCCACAGCAAGGGACTGCGGTAGCCGCCGTCCTGGATAAATTCCAGATATTCCCCGTTTGTTATCGGGCGTGAGCCAAGCGCGTACTCGTGCAATAACGCCGCGTGGCACGGTCGCTCGTTGTCAAAAGAAAACGCTTGCCCCTCGGCTCCGATCCGAACGATCCCTTCGGGGAAGTCAAAGAACGTCAGGTCTTGCGCATCGCCGTCTGGCAGGTTGGCGCGCGCCGTGTACGCGGGCGCAATGGGGTTACAGGAAAACAAGTGTTTGATGTCCATGAGCAGAAGCTCTTGGTGCTGCTGCTCATGATGTAAACCGACCTCGATAATGTCGCATAGTCCGGGGTCTAGGTCTCCTTCGAACAAGCGCGACATACGATCGTCAATGTGGTCGCGGTAGGCGTAGATTTCGGTCAGGCTCGGCCGTGTCAGTAGTCCCCGGTGAGGTCGTGAATACTGCTCTCCGACGGCGTTGTAATAAGAGTTAAATAACACCCGATAGTTGGAGTCGAATGGCGTGTAATTCGAGTTGTGGGCCGCGAGCACAAAGGTTTCAAAAAACCAACTTGTGTGGGCAAGGTGCCACTTGGACGGGCTTGCGTCATCCATCGATTGGACGCAGGCGTCTTCGCTCGATAGTGGCCGCGCAAGTGCTGTCGATTGGGTGCGTACTGCATTGTAGCGCCGGGCGAGGCGGCTTACGGTACGTGTCGGTGTAGCGGCGACTGTGCTCATCTCAAGGACTCGAAGATATTCATAAGCTCATGCTATGTTGCTCCGCGTTCTAATTCAAATTCAAATGTGGACTCCCCAGCGAACGACTTGCGCGGACCGAATCTCCGCTCGATGAAGCTCAGTCTGTCCGTATAACTGATCAAAACCACCGTCGAACAGCGGGTTCCGTAGCTATCGCCAGCAATGAAGATTGGTGTCGAATTACGTTCGTATTCGATACTAAGCCCGGCCTCAGGTGATGCGTTATCGTCGTTCGCCAGTGATGCAAATAACGCTTCCACTAGCGCGCTTCCGGTTAAGGCCTGTGCCGCACGAAAATCCGCTTTGATCCGTGCGACTTTTGGCCAGGGCGTATCAAGCAGATGGTTACTGAGACCATAAATGCCAGGCGACAGCGACTTTGGTTGTTCGCTTTGGTTCGAATACCACGCGAGCGAGTTTTCGTTACTCGCTAGAACATTGAAACCCGCGTAACCATGTCCGCCGCCGGCGAGGTTATCGACAAAATCTCGCGGCGGTATGCGGCCGGACAAATAATCGTTGACGATGAGGCCGCGCGATCGTGGCGGGTCTATACTCGCAGGTCTCGGTATGTTGGTGATAGCCGCGAAAGCGCCGCGTCGATTGACCGCTAGCCACGTCCCACCACCCTCGAGGTCGCGTCCCCCGAGAATCTCCGAATCATCTTTCCAGTAAGCAGCGGGCGCCGCCGGTCGCCTGTAGAACTCGTCGCGATTTGCGGCGATTATTAATCGGTAGTCGCGGTGGTCTGCGTGGGCAGCTAACAAGAGGCACATTAGTTTTAATCCGATTTATCGATGGTCCAGAGCCATTTGTTACAAGCACAATCAGCGCTCTTGATGGCGCTGAAAAAATCCATCACCGCCTCAAAAATGGATCAGCGAGTGAACGGTGTCCGGCATAAGTTGCTTTCTGCCGTTCAGGAAATCCAGCTCTATGACAAAACCGCAACCGGCGATCGCCGCGCCGCTCTTGCGCACGAGCTCGCAACTCGCGGCGGCCGTCCCGCCAGTGGCCAGTACGTCATCAATCAACAACACGTGATCGTTTTTTGCGAGTGCGTCAGTATGCATTTCGAGTGCGGTAGCGCCGTACTCGAGCTCATAGGCTACGGTGTGTGTGTCGGCAGGTAATTTTCCAGGTTTTCGTAGTGGAATAAACCCAACATCGAGTTCTTGCGCAACAAGTGTGCCGAAAATAAAGCCACGCGCCTCCATTCCCGCCACGGCGGTAACGCCCGCTTGTCTAAACGGCTCAGCCAATTTCGTTGTAATGCGGCGCAGTGATGCCGGGTCCGCTATTACGGGCGTCAAATCCTTGAACAGGATCCCGGGAGATGGGAAATCCGGTATGTCTCTAATTTGCGATTTGATGTGCTGCATTATTGCCCTCGGGGCTAGTTCCAAAGCCGGATTGTAGGATAATTATCTCGCAATCGGGATTTTGGCGGGCCGCTTGGCGCAACTGCGTGCACGGCTCGCGGTGTATCTTCCACCTAGATGAAGCTTGGTGAAATGGAATGAGTGGTATACGCGTTGAGACATCCGCCTGGCCCCTTGTCGAGAAGCTGCTTGAAAGTGGCATAGGGGCGGTGCTGCCCGTAGCGGCGGCGTGCAAGGAGCACGGGCGTCACTTACCGATGAATAGTGACCAGCGGCAAGTTGATTGGATCATCGATCACCTGTTACCCAGGTTGGATTTCGTCGTATGGCCGGTGATCACGTACGGATACTATCCAGTTTTTGTCGATTACCCCGGCAGCGTCAGTCTATCGGAGCAGACCTTCATCGCCTTCGTTGGAGAGGTCATCGATTGTATCCAACACGCCGGAGCAGAACGTGTGATATTGCTCAATACCGGGATCAGTACGATTCCGCCTTTAGAGCAAGTTATTGCCGCACGTACGGATTCTGCGCGCTATCAAATCATTAACGTCTACAGCGGGCCGAATTTTAACCGCGAGGTTGAAAAGCTGTCGGAGCAAGAATGGGGTGGGCATGCAGATGAAATCGAAACGTCGATGATGTTGGCCATCGATGAGGAAACAGTGGATTTGGGCTGTGCCAAGGTAGCACCGGTTGAAATCGAGCGAGGCCGATTTAACCGTCACGATCCGTCGCAAGCAAACTACTCCCCAGACGGTGTTAATGGCGATCCCAGTTTGGCCACGCGTCAGAAAGGTGAGCGCTTAATCGGAGCTATGATGGATGACGTCTTCGCGGCGCTGCGCGTCAACTAAGATCGTGTCGCGCTGATTGGGCATGCTAGCCCGTACGACGGCGATGATGAAGCGTAGCAAGCTTCAGTAACCATTCGGGTGCATGCTCGCGCCGCCAAGCGCCGGCTGCAAATTTATTCGCTTCCGCCAGGGTCGGGTAGATGTGAATTGTGCTGAGGATCTTGCCTAAGCCGAGACCATGTTTCATCGCAAACACAAATTCGGCAAGTAAATCGCCGGCATGTTCGCCGACAATCGTGACCCCGATGATCGTATCCTTTCCAGGCACCGTGAGAACGCGTACGCAACCTTCGGCAACCTCATCTGCGATTGCTCGATCGAGGTCGGCAATGTCGAATGTTGTGAGCTCGAAAGCCACGCCTTGCTCGCGGGCTTCGGTTTCGTTTAAACCAACTCTCGCGACCTCCGGGTCGGTGAAAGTGCACCATGGGATCACCGAATAATCGACGGCAAACTGCTTAAAGCCGCCGAACAAGCTGTTAATTGCAGCGTACCACGCTTGATGCGAAGCGGTGTGCGTGAATTGGTAAGGACCGGCAACATCACCGCAGGCATAGATGTTGGGGATGTCGGTCGCAAGGTAGCTATCGGTGGCAATCGTGCCGTCCGGGTTCAATGACAAACCGAGTTCCTCGACGCCGTAGCCTTTGACATTTGCGCGTCGGCCAACGGCAACAACGACCTCGTCGAACGCGACTTCAAGCGTTGCCTCGGAGTTGTCGCCAATGGTTTCGCAGATGACGGTCTTATCTGTTCCATTGTTGCGGAACTCAACGGCACGATAGTCCAGCTTTACGTCCACCCCATCGCGCTGTAGCGCCTGGAGAATGGTCGATGAAACGACTTCGTCTTCGCGCATCAATAAGCGTGGCGCCATTTCGATTTGTGTCACTGCGCTGCCTAGTCGGGCAAAGGCCTGACTGATTTCACATCCGATTGGGCCGCCACCGAGAACAACTAGTCGCGGAGGCAACACCTGTAGATCCCATAAATTGTTAGAGCTTAGGAAGTCAATTTGATCGAGGCCAGGTATCGGCGGTACAAATGGGCTAGCGCCAGCGGCGATAACGATATTTCTTGTCGTCAACTCACGATCACCAACGCGGACGCGATAGGGACTAAGTATCTCCGCCTCGCCCTCGAGACATTCGACGCCCAGGCCAGAGTAGCGCTCCACCGAATCGTGCGGTGCAATTTGTTCGACGACTCCTCTCACTCGCTCCATCACTTCACGGAAGTCGAACTCAACATTAGTCTTGGCGATTCCGTATCGTTGACTATGCCGTGCCTGATGTATGAACTTGGCGCTGCGCAGTAAGGCTTTTGACGGAACACAACCAGTGTTAAGGCAGTCGCCGCCCATTAAGTGTTTTTCGATGAGCGTAACTTTCGCATTTGTTGCTGCTGCAATATAGGAACAGACTAGGCCGGCAGAGCCTGCGCCAATAACGATCAAATTACGGTCGAAATGAGCAGGTTTTGGGAAAGATCGCAACGCTCGGGTGCGTTTTATGAAGGCAGCGATTCTTTTTGCGATCAATGGAAATACCCCAAGTGCGGCGAATGACACGATTAGCGCCGGCGACAATATATCGGTGGTCGATTCAATCTTTGCAAGCTGAGTGCCCGCATTTACGAACACAAGTGTCGCTGGAAACATGCCAAGCTGGCTCACGAACAGAAATGTCCAGGCCTTTAACGTGGTTAGACCCATCGCCAGGTTGATGACGAAAAATGGAAATATCGGCACTAGGCGGAGTGTAAATAGGTAGAACGCCCCGTCTTTGTTGATGCCGTCGTTGATCGCCGCCATTCGAGTTTGAAAACGTTTGCCGACTACGTCTTGAAACAGATACCGAGACAAGAGAAACGCACAGGTGGCGCCGAGTGTACTAGCGAACGACACCAAAATCGTACCCCACAACAACCCAAATATCGCACCACCAACAAGCGTTAATATTGCGGCGCCGGGTAGCGATAAGGCGGCGACAGCGACGTAAATGAAGAAGTAGATAGCGGCCGATCGCAGTGGGGTCGCCGCAACATGAGTCGCCAGTAGAGCTTGTTTTGTCTTGAGATAATCGAGCTGAAAGTAGGCGGCCAGATCGAAGTAAAAAAACGCTGTAATGGTTATCGCGACGACTGCAGCAAGTGAGATCCGCGTAGGGCTCATAGTTAACGCCGGGCTAGCTAGCGCTAGCAGCAGCCGCCGGCGTCGTTATTCGGCTCCGAAGAAAGATCGAAGGGTAGGCTCGTCCCACACCCCTCGAAGATGCCGTAGTGTCGATCCCAATTACCAATAAAGTCGAAATGCTTACGAAAGCGCGTGTCGTGAAGCATCCGCCAGGTATTACCGCAAACTGGAAATGTTCGTCCCTGGTCTATCAAATGGTGCTTGTCCAATACGAATCGATGCGGGTCATGTTCGATCGTGCCGCGGTAGATCACGGCCTGTCCGTAGTCCTCACACGCCGGTTCCAGGTGCGGGAGTTTAAACAACCGATACGTACCTGAATAAAACTGAATGTTGCCAATGCGTTCGGCGACGGCCGGATCGCGAATTTCGATCGGATTATCGTCCACCAAGCGAGGATCAAGGAATCCCGCTTGCTTTGCGAGCGCGTGAAAATCATTCCAGTACAACGCGCCACTGAGACATTCTCCGTACAAAACCGAATCACGGCTCAGCGCTGCCGGAATTCTACGATCGGCGTAGACATCCGCAAAATAGAGCTCGCCTCCTTCCTTGAGTAAAGTGAATGCATGACGCAGCACTGCAAGTTTATCGATGGCGAGATTAATCACACAATTCGACACGATCACATCGAAACTGGCGGGTGCTAAATCTAGCTCGTCGAGTTTCTCCAGATAGCCTTTTCGGAATTCAACGTTCGACTTTTCGAAACCGAATTTTTCGGTGTGAAAATCAACATGGCGACGCGCTATTTCGAGCTGGTTGTCGGTCATGTCGACGCCGACGACAGACCCGTCGGGACCCGCCAGTTGTGACAACACGTAGCAATCACGGCCGCTACCGCACCCAAGGTCCAATATTCGAGCCCCATACAATTCCGGTGGATAAACGAGACCACACCCATAATAGGTCGATGTAATGTCGGGATGGATGTTGCGCAATAGGCTGCTGAGGTGTGCTGGCGGTGCACCTGCGGTGGTACACGCGTTCGTCTTTAGGTCGTTGGAAGATTCGAGCACTGAACCGTAGTAGGCTTCGACTGCCTCGCGCATTTTTTTTCTCCTGTTCTCACCGAAATTCGGCACCCAGTAATGCAATAGACCCAAACGGGGTTTACTTCAATACACGTTCTAAGCCTGTGTAGCCGTTTAGGTAATTACCATTTCCTTCGCAAGGTCGCGTAAGGCCGGATAATTAACCTTGCCACTACCCAGCAAGGGAATGGCAGCGTGGTAGATGACTCGCTTAGGCAGGGATAGTTCCGGAACACCTAATTCTTTGGCGGCGCCCACGAGGTCGCTGCGCTGGCATTCGCTATATTCGCTGACGAGTATTATCTGCTCGCCCTTGCGTGTGTCTGCCAGTGCGACGGCTGCATGGGAATACTCAGGCCATGCAAGATTCGCGATTTCCTCAGTTTGTTGTAATGGCACCATTTCCCCGCCGATCTTGGCGAAACGTTTTTGGCGGCCGATGATTGATACGAACTCGTCATTATCGACGGTCACGATATCGCCGGTGTCGTACCAACCTTGACCGTAGGCGGTGGACGGTGGGTAGTAGTCCCCGTCTCCGCCATGAAACAAATAGCCGCGCATTATATTTGGACCCCGCACGACCAGGCGACCGCCGGTCGGGATCCCTTCGACGGGCTCGATATAGTATTCCATTTTCGCTAGCAACTGCCCGACTGAATTGGGTTTGTTGCCCATCGGTGTATTGACGGCGATCACAGGGCTTGCCTCCGTCGCGCCATATCCTTCGTAGACGCAGATGCCGTACTTATCTGCCCATAATCGACGTGTCTCGGTGCTTAACTTTTCCGCCCCGGCAATGACGAAGCGCATTTTATGAAAGTCATATGGGTGGCCTTGTTTCGCGTACCCGGCAAGAAAGGTATTGGTGCCGAAAAGACAGGTCGCGCCTAACTGATAGCTCAATTCCGGGATCACGCGGTAATGTAAAGGTGACGGATAGCAGTAAATTTTAGCCCCGTCGAGCAACGGAATCAGCACGCCACCGAGCAGGCCGAAGGCGTGAAACATTGGTAGGACATTGAGCACGACATCGTCATGTGTGAGCGCCAGCAGGGTCTGCACTTGAGCGCGATTCGCAATCACGTTCGAATGCGTTAACACGACGCCCTTGGGGATCCCTTCTGAACCGGACGTAAATAAGATCACGCAGTCTTCGTGCGGGTCTCTATTGCGTTGGCGTATGCGGTAGACAATATTCGGCAAGTAGGCAGCTAGCAGTCCGCGAAGCTTGTGTACGATGGTGACCCGATCTCGAAGGTCTTCAAGGTAGACGACTTTCGTCATGTCTTCGAGTGCCTCGGCGACCGCTTCGAGGCCAGCTTCCTGGACAAATCGACGCGAGGTATAGACGACGGCCACATTTGCGGTTTCGCATGCGATTACTAGACCTCTTGCTCCCGCGGTGAAGTTGAGCATTGCTGCTCGTCGGCCGCGCGATTGTATTGCACTAAGCATCACAATTGATGCGGCTGTGCTCGGAAGCATCACGCCAACGCAGTCCCGACGATCGGTTTCCTGCGCGACGAATTGTCCGAGGATGTCAGCCCGCAACAGCAGCTGGCGGTAGCTGAGTTTGGCATTGGTTGAGTCTTCTATGATTACTCGGTTTGGCCCATGTCGCTGCATGGCGTCGAGGATGGCTTGGTATAGGGTGGTCGGTTCGTAGGCGCATTCGTAGGCGATTTCGCGCATGATATATAACAAGGCTGAGGCGGCTTTCGCACGACGCCCGCGTCCCTGCAAACTATCGCTTAAGATAATTTTCCGCGGCGCGAGACAGACAATCTTCACCGGCGGAAACGAGCGCACCCGCACGAGCCGTGCCAGTAGCGAGAATTGTGAATACTGCAACCCCTCAATGCCGACTGGTAGCACGTCCGCGTCGGCGCTGTCGGCCATCATGGCCGGGCCTTCGTAAATTTTCATCAGTGAGCCGGTATCGGTGATACGGCCCTCCGGAAACACAACCGTGCGGTCACCATGCTTCAGTATTTTGACCATGCCCTTCAGCGTGTGCGGCGCCAGCGGGTCCATCTCAACCCAGTCAATGAACGGTAAAAACAAGCGGATCCAACGGCGTGAAACTGTCGCCGGTTCGAGCGCGAAAACGAGCGGTTGTGGTAGGAAAAGGTAGAGAAATAACGCGTCTAAGTGCGACACGTGATTGGCCACAATTAATGTGCGTTCACCGGCAAGGGAAATGTTATCCAGTCCGATCACCCGCACACGGAATAAGCGTTGCACGATCGCGCGCGCGATCCATCGCAGCAGTGTTCGCATCGGTTTTAGCATCACATCAATCGCTGACCGGCCTGGTCCATCTATATATTGAGCTCGTGATGCCGAGCGCTATTCGGATTCGATACGTTCAGTAATTCACCCGGTTGTAGTACTCGATGCCGCGACAAGTTATTCCATATTTGTAACTGTTCAATGCTTACCTTGAATTTCCGTGCGATACCCCACAACGAGTCGCCACGAACAACCGCATAAAGGGTGCCATTGTGTCGCTCGTCGACACGTAATACCTGGCCTGGGTGAAGCGTTGAAGTAATCGCTAGGCGATTAAGTTTTGCGATAGCTTGTGAGGTCGCACCGTATCGTCGGGCGATTGTCCACAAGGAATCGCCACGTTTTACGATATGCTCCTTAGCTTCGGGTCTTCTGCCTTGGGTCGCGATTTCACTATTCGATTGTCCAGGCATTGGAACAACTAGCTCCTTGCCGATTCTAATTAAATTTCCGCGTAGCTTGTTATGGGCTTTAAGCTCGAAGAGGTTTACATCGTAGTGGGCAGCAATTTTTGACAAGGTATCGCCCGATTTAACGATGTGGATCCTACTCGGTAGGCGTTGGTCGGCAGGGATTGAGGCGAGTGCATCAGCAACCTGTTGCGCTAGCGCAATTGGAACGAGAATTTCATGCGGACCAAAAGGAGCAGTGTGATCTCGACTAAATCCCGGATTCAGTTCAGCAAAATCTGCTTTAGACCAACCTTTGACGCCATACAGATGGTGAAGTGATATTGGGCTTTTGAGGTCTAGGCGAGTGAATGCCGGTTTGTTCGGAATTGGATGTAAGGCGATCTGGTTAGCAATTGGATCGCCCACGATGTGGATTGCAGCAAGCAATCGCGGAATGTAGCGTCGCGTTTCTGGTGGCAGGTCGGCGGCGATCGTCCAAAAGTCAGATGAAGGATTATTTTTGAGCGCCCGTCGGACCTTTGTAGGTCCACAATTGTAGGCAGCCACGGCCAACAGCCAATCTCCCTCGAAGCGTTGAGTCAGGTGTTCGAAGTAATCAAGCGCAGCTCTCGTCGAAGCGACAACGTCGCGCCGGGCGTCGTACCAACGGGTCTGTTTGAGTCCAAATCTACGACCGGTCGTCGGCATGAACTGCCACAGCCCGGTTGCGCCACGGGGTGATTGAGCGTGGGCCTGCCAGCCACTTTCTATCAGCGGTACCAGGGCGAGCTCGGCGGGGAGTTTTCGCCGTCGCAACTCGTCTGCGACGTGCCATAAAAATGGGGTAGCGCGCTCACTTGCACGTTCGAAGTCTCGCCGGTGCTGCTGGATTGAAGTGATGGCGCGACGGATTGCCGGATCGTCTGGGTAGTTCCAGTTAAACTCGCTGCTCAGTTGTTGCCACAGGTCAGCGTGCGGCCGGACAATTTCCGTGCTGTTTTTCGGCTCATCCTGCCCGCGTGAGATTTTCTCAGACCGAAGCTCGGTGTCCGATATGTTATCGGCTGGCGGATCCGGGGTTGGGGTTGATGGCATTGATATAATCGCGCAACCGTTGAGCCAAATTAAGAGTACGCTGTATCTGCAAACGGCCGTAGAAATTTCCGCAGGGGTGAGGCGGCTTAAAATCGGTGATGGCACGGCGCGGTGCGCAGGACATATTGGCATGGTCTGTATGGTAACCATCGATGGTTACCGCATCAACGCAGCGTTACTAACTGGCGCGTTGTCGATGTAATCGTATATTTGAGGCGAGAGGGTAAAATGTGTTGAAGCAAAAAACTCACAAGCGGGCCAGTGATGAATCATGTCTGCCTGTGTCGCTAAACTTTGGCATGACGATATGACATTCGGCCAAAAATATCGCTCAATCGATACTAAAAACGTCACCGCACGACTACATAAATGGTTTAACGTCGACGCGGGTACCGATATTCGGGATGCCGAACTAGAAATGGTTGCCGCAATCCTACCGAATTTATTTGGATACCACATTGTCCAATTAGGCAAGCAGGTATCGGAAAATTTTCTAACCACCACCCGCATCTCGCATACAGTGTTGGTCGGAAATACGACGGAAACCGACGAACACTGTAACGTCGTTGGTCGCTGCGATGCGTTGCCGCTACAATCAAATACGATCGACGTCCTGGTCGCGCCACATGTATTGGAATTTGCCGGCGAACCGCATGCTGTGCTGCGTGAAGCCGAGCGCGTTCTGATCGGTGAGGGTTATATTGTTCTCGTCGGGTTTAACCCGTGGAGCCTTTGCGGATTGTGGCGGGTGTTGGCGGGGTGGCGCGGTCGGCCACCGTGGAACGGTCAGTTTTTGTCAGCATCGCGCATTACAGATTGGTTAAAGTTATTGGGATTCGAGATCGAGTTTTTAAAAAAAACATCTTTCCGTCCGCCGCTCGGCCGGCGATCGATAACAATGAAGCTCCGGTTTTTAGAATTGCTTGGTAGCGCTTGTTGGCGATTCTTCGGGAACGTTTACGTGGTTGTTGGGAAAAAGCGTGTTGCCGCGGTAACGCCGCTTAAGGCGTCGTGGCAAACGCGTCGGCGATTGGTGGCGGGAGGCGTCGCAGAGCCGACGACACGTACTAGAAACGATGTCTCAAGCCATCCGGACCGTGCACCGTGACAGTTGCTTTGGATTGCTCTAATGAATGAGTCCGAGGCTGATACTATCGTTGAGATATACACCGATGGCGCTTGTCGCGGTAATCCCGGGTTAGGTGGGTGGGGTGTGCTATTACGGTATCAGCAGATCCAAAAAACACTGAAAGGCGCCGAGATCGACACGACCAACAATCGAATGGAACTTACGGCCGCAATCGAAGCGTTACGCGCCTTAAAGACCTCCAGCCGAGTGCGATTGTGGACAGACTCCAAGTATGTGCAGCAAGGCATTACGTCTTGGCTGCCGAATTGGAAAAAACGTAATTGGAAAACCAGTGCAAATAAACCAGTAAAGAACGCGGACCTGTGGAAACTATTGGATAGCTACAGCGCTCGACACGAAATACAATGGTGCTGGGTCAAGGGACATTCAGGCGACCACGGAAACGAAACCGCAGATAGATTGGCGAATGAGGCTATCGACGAGTATCTCGATCGCAAACCAACTATGGAGCGAAAGTAGATGCGACAGATCGTACTTGATACCGAAACAACGGGACTAGATCCTGAATCCGGTCACCGTGTTATAGAAATTGGCTGCGTAGAAATAGCCAACCGACGGGTCACAGACCGGCGGTATCACCAATACATCAACCCCGAACGGGAGATCGACCCCGGCGCATTCGAGGTCCACGGTCTATCCAGTGAAATGCTCGCCACTAAACCAAAGTTTGCGGACGTCGCCCAAGAGTTTCTTGAATTCGTTCGTGGAGCCGAGCTCATTATTCATAATGCACCATTCGACGTCGGGTTTCTTGACCATGAACTCGATCGTTTCGGTGATGCGTGGGGCTCGCTGAACGATTACTGCGAAGTCGTTGATACCTTGGTAATGGCGCGCGCACTTCACCCGGGGCAACGAAATTCATTGGATGCTTTGTGCCGCCGGTACGAAGTCGACAATACCGGTCGTGAGTTGCACGGCGCTTTGCTCGATGCGGAACTGCTGGCGGATGTTTACCTTGCGATGACCGGCGGGCAGGTCGATTTACAGTTGGCGGCGGACGCCGCACCGACAAAGTTCGTCACCAATAATTCGGACATTGCCGCCGAGACGCGTGCGGGCATCCCTGTGATCCGACCGACCGCGACTGAACTCGCTGCCCACCGCGAGAACCTGGAATCGGTAGATGAGGAAAGTGGTGGCGGATGTCTATGGTTGCGGCAGCTGAATTAAGCGAGCGCCGTAAACTAGTTTTGTACTGCGTTAGCGATGAGCTCTCGTAATTCACCGGATCGAAATAAGTCCATGACGATGTCGCAGCCACCGACAAGTTCGCCGTCGATGAAAACTTGCGGAAATGTAGGCCACTGTGAGTAGGCCGGAAGGTGCTCGCGGATTTCCGGATCAGCCAATACATTGACCGTTGCGTACTCGCACTCACACGCTTTTAGCGCCTCGGATGTACGGCTCGAGAAACCACACTGAGGGAACTGTGGGGTACCTTTCATAAACAGTACGATGCGATTGCTATCGACGATTTCTTGGATTCGTTGCTTGGGGTCCATAATGATTCCTCGGAAATTTCAGCTCGGCTCACAGGCCTGGTCCGCCGATTCTAAACCCTCGGTAATGCCCAAGATAGTGGTTGGCCTGGTATTCCCGTCTAGTTCCTTGGGCATCGTCAACCCGTTGTGGCCATAGGATGGACATCGGTGGCCAACGCTGAGCAGGCCATAGCTTGGCTTGCGACTTGAATCTTGCGCGGCTTCCATTGACAATTGGCCGCTAATTGCGCCGAGTCGCAACCGCGTAAAACCGCACCTTGAGGGAGGTAGAACCAATGAACCCATTCGACACAGTTACCGGAACAATAATTGCGGGGCTCGTATTGTCCGTGATTTTGATCTATGTGGCCAAAGCCATAGCCGGCGTTTAGTTCGCGCTAATTTACGTTTAATACATTCATTATTCGAAAGACGGGAGACGGGGAATGGAACTGGCATTAATTGATAGATGGCTACACATCGTCGCTGGCGTCACATGGATCGGATTACTTTACTATTTCAATTTCGTACAGGCTCAGGCCATGGGAGCCGCAGCGGCTGACGAAGGCGGGCCGGGTCCTGCTGCAATCGGGAAATACGTTGCGCCACGCGCGTTGCTATGGTTCCGGTGGTCTGCACTCGTCACCTGGCTAACAGGTGCCTACTATCTTGGCGCTATGAAAATATTCGGCGCCGCATTTATGTTGGGGATCGGAGCCGAAAGCCTGCAAATTACCAGCATCGGCATTGGCGCGTGGCTGGGTACATTTATGTTGTTCAATGTGTGGGTAATGATTTGGCCAAATCAGAAAAAAATTCTCGGTATGGTGGAAGCAACGGATGAAGAAAAGGCACGGGCGCGCCGGGTCGCTTTTTTGGCATCGCGCTCAAATGTTATGATGTCCATTCCGATGCTGCTGTTCATGCAAAGTACCGTCCACGGTCTACCCATGTGATCTGAGCCGGTTTTTAAGTTTTACCTTGTGAGCCCGGCCCTGCGGCCGGGTTTTGCATTTCCGGGATGCGAAAAGCGCGAATGAATGCTTCTACCGAAAACGTACTGATGCCGACCTATAATCGGCAACAAATTACCTTTGACCATGGCGAAGGGGTGTGGTTGTGGGACGATGCCGGGCGTCGCTACTTCGATGCGCTCTGTGGCATCGCGGTATGCGGATTAGGTCACGCACATCCTGCTGTGACAGAAGCCATATGCCTGCAGGCCGGTGAGCTTCTGCATACCTCGAATTTATACCGGATAGGTTTGCAGGAACAACTCGGCGAACGCCTAATGGACGTTTCGGGATTAGACAAGGTCTTCTTCTGCAATTCCGGTGCCGAGGCCAACGAGGCAGCAATAAAAATTGCGCGTCTCTATGGTCGCGAGCTCGGGCATGATTGCCCAACGGTGATTACGATGGCCGGGAGCTTCCACGGCCGTACAATGGCGACGTTGAGCGCGACAGGTAATCCAAAGGTACAACAAGGCTTTGAACCGCTGGTGCCTGGATTCATCCACGTACCCTTCGGAGATGTCGAGGCGGTACGAAGGGTGATGGCTGAGCGTACGGATATCACGGCCGTACTCGTCGAACCGGTCCAAGGCGAAGGCGGGATCAACGTGCCACCGCCAGGCTACCTCAACGAGCTGCGCCAGTTGTGTGATGCAAACAATGCGCTGTTGATGCTCGACGAGATTCAATCCGGTATGTGCCGAACGGGGAAATGGTTTGCCTTCCAGCACGAATCACTGCAACCAGACGTCATGACCTTGGCCAAGTCACTTGGTAATGGCGTGCCGATAGGCGCCTGTCTGGCCGGAGAGAAGGCGGCAAGCGTATTGCAGCCGGGGACGCATGGCTCGACCTTCGGCGGTAATCCGTTGGCCTGCCGCGCGGCACTCGCCGTGTTAGCGGTAATGCATGACGAGTCTTTGGCCGATCGCAGCGCTGGGCTCGGCACGAAAATTATGTCCGAATTTCAAACCCGTTTGAGTTCGATCCCAGGTGTCGTTGAAATTCGCGGAAAGGGTTTGATGATTGGGATCCAGCTGGACCGGCCATGTGGAGAGTTGGTTGGTCACGGCCTAGACGCCGGTATCTTGATCAACGTGGCCGCAGATAGTGTTGTCAGGCTGTTACCACCACTCATCATGTCTGATGAAGAGACCGCCCATATGGTTAATACCGTATGTGGACTTATTGAGGCTTTTTGTAGCTCGAATTAGCCGATGAGCGTAAGGCACTTCCTCACGCTTCTAGATTTATCGTCCGATGAATTGAGGGCAATAATCCAACGCGCTCATGAACTGAAGACGCTGCGCGCCGCGGGAACTCGACCGCCCATTTTTTCGAACCGAGTTCTGGCGATGATCTTCGATAAATCTTCCACTAGAACGCGTGTCTCCTTTGAAACCGCAATGGTTGAGGGCGGTGGTGCGGCGATATTTCTCTCGCCTCGTGATACCCAGCTCGGTCGAGGAGAGCCGATCGCAGATTCCGCTCGGGTACTGTCGCGGATGTGTGATGCGATCATGGTGCGCACGTTTTCGCATGAAGTGGCCGAAACCTTGGCTAAGTATTCCACGGTACCCGTTGTAAATGGTCTAACCGATAGCTTCCACCCGTGTCAGCTGCTGGCCGACATGCAAACCTATTTCGAGCACCGGGGGGATATTAAAGGACGTAAAGTCGCATGGGTCGGAGACGGCAACAACATGTGTAACTCTTATATCAATGCAGCACAGCAATTTGGCTTCGCGCTGAGCATTGCTACACCGCCGGGTTACGAACCGAGCGGCTTGGGTAATATTTCGAGCGCGGTCGATGTCGAATACTCGAATGACCCGAAGCGAGCTGTAGTCAATGCCAACCTCGTCGTTACCGATGTTTGGGCCAGCATGGGGCAGGAGGACGAAGCGGAGCGTCGTCACGACCTATTCCATCAATTTCAAGTTAGCGAAGCGTTGCTGTCCGAGGCGCGATCGGACGTACTGTTCATGCACTGCCTGCCGGCACATCGCGGGCAGGAAGTCGAAGCGGCCGTGCTCGATAGACCCGACAGTGTGGTTTGGGACGAGGCAGGGAATCGACTCCACGCGCAAAAAGCGCTACTGGAAATGCTGATTGTCGGATCTGCCGCGTAATGCAAGCTCGTATCATTCGTAACAAATCTACCATTTGGCGCGCGAAACTGGATGTAATACAGCTGTGCTGACCGGTTATCCTAAGGTGAGTCGCGAAACGGTGTCGACGTCGTTAAGGGTCCCAGTAAATGACCGCTGATCTGCGCGGCATCGGCATGACCTCGCAGCGGGCACGCGATCGTTTGGTGGCGCAAATACGCAAAATGGGAGTCGATTCAGAACTGGTCTTAAACCTCATCGGTACGACGCCGCGGCATCTTTTCGTCGATGAGGCGCTGGCCAGCAGAGCCTACGAAAATAATGCGTTACCAATCGGATTGGGACAAACAATTTCGCAGCCGTACATTGTTGCGGTAATGACTGCGGCATTGATTAATAACGGCAAAATTGTAAAAGCACTCGAGATTGGCGCGGGCTGCGGCTACCAGAGTGTCATTTTAGCCAAGGTCGCAGAAACGGTTTACAGCATCGAACGCATTGGAGCGCTTGCCAGCAAATTGCGTAATCGCCTCCATCAGCTGCACGTAAACAACGTGCGTGTGCGCCACGGTGACGGAACGTTGGGGTGGGAAAAAAACGCACCTTACGATGCAATCTTAGTGGCGGCCGCAGCGGTTGGTATACCTTCGGCGCTAACCGACCAGCTCGCGCTGGGCGGTCGGCTCGTAATTCCGGTCGGGCGCCCCGGCGATCAGAAACTTATGTTACTAACAAAAACAGCCAACGGCCTGGAGGAGCAAATCTTGGAATTGGTAAGTTTTGTGCCGATGGTGGGTGGTATTACTTAAGGTCTTCTGTTTGCTGTGCTGGAACGTGTCATTTCCACAAAGCTCTTCGGTGTGATCATAACAGTATCCGTCATGGCACTATGCGGATGTGTGAATAACGCGGTTGCACCTATCACCAACAAATCAAGTGCCAAGCAACGCTCAGTCACGCTGCAACGCGCGGGGGACCCACAAAAGCGGCCAACGGATTCCCGCCCAGCAACGTATAAGGTGCGATCCGGCGATACCTTGTATTCAATTGCATGGCGATTTGGCGTTGATTTTCGGAAGCTTGCGACGTGGAATCGACTGTCGAACCCTAACCTGATCAGGGTTGGACAAGGCTTAAGACTGCACGCCCCGCGGGCGCAGCCGAGGCCACCGACGGCGAGAACGAATCCCCGCACTCCGCCGACAAAGCCTAAGCTAATAAAACCTTCGCCAGCCGTGAAGTTAACGTCGCGGCCAATCAAATGGTCCTGGCCCGCGGACGGAACGGTCAAACCGGCCACCTCTGCATTGGGTACCAAGGGGATTGAAATTTTTGGGCAGCGCGGAAAGCCAGTAAAGGCGGCAGCCGGTGGCTCGGTAGTTTATAGCGGCAGTGGACTACGGGGATACGGAGCGCTTATTATCGTCAAGCACAATGAGGATTTTCTAAGCGCATACGCGCACAACGATCAATTGCTGGTAACCGAAGGTACCACTGTGAAATCGGGCCAACAAATTGCAATGATGGGCGATTCCGACGCGAAACGCGTCATGTTGCATTTCGAGATCCGACGCGACGGTAAAGCCGTCGAACCGCTTAAATATCTTCCTCGGCGCTAAGGCATTGCATGGCTCCATCAGGTAAAAAACCGAAACGTAAAAAAACCACCGGGAAATCGGAGGTCACTCCGATCGGGGGTGAAGAGCTGCCACCAGACGACGAGCTTGATCCAAGCGACCTTGACGCCGCAAGCGAGGTGTCCGATACGATTTCGGAAATCGACGGAGCCGCCTCAGTAAGCTCCGATGAGTCCAAACCTAAAACGTCCAAGGCGAGTGAATTTTCCGTCGGCGAGCTCGATGCAACGAGAATGTATTTGAGCGAAATAGGATACTCGTCTCTATTGTCCGCCGAAGAGGAAGTTCATTTCGCTCGACTTTCGTTAAAAGGTGACGAGGCGGCGCGTAAGCGAATGATCGTGTCGAACCTGCGTTTGGTCGTCAAAATCGCTCGTCGTTACATGAATCGGGGTTTAGCGCTATTAGACCTGATTGAAGAAGGCAACCTTGGTCTCATGCGGGCCGTTGAAAAGTTCGATCCGGAGCGCGGTTTCCGTTTTTCAACCTATGCAACCTGGTGGATCCGTCAAACCATTGAGCGTGCGCTGATGAACCAAACGCGTACGATTCGATTGCCAATTCATGTGGTTAAGGAAATTAATATATATTTGCGGGCAGCGCGTAAGTTGGCGCAGAAGCTCGACCGCGAGCCGAGCCCCGAAGATGTTGCCGAAATGCTGGATCGGCCGATAGAAGATGTGCAGCGGATGCTTGGACTTAACGAGCGTATTGCCTCCGTCGACGTTCCGGCTGAACGTGATTCCGATCGTTCGCTGCTCGATACTATTCCAGATGAGCAAAATCCGGATCCGTCGCTAATATTGCAGGATGACGACGTCCAACGGCATATCGATACTTGGCTGGGACAGTTGAATGACAAGCAACGAGCCGTCGTAGAGAGACGATTCGGGTTGTATGGGCGCGAGATATCTACGTTGGAGCAGGTCGGCGAGGAGATTGGGGTTACCCGCGAAAGAGTTCGCCAGATCCAAATCGAGGCGTTACGCAGGCTACGGCAAATTTTGGAGCGGGAAGGGTTTTCAATCGACGCGCTATTCGCCGAGATGTAGCCGTGGGTTAATCAGAGCATGTAGAACACGCCAACCACTGCTCGGTTCTCTGCAACAAGGACATTAAAACTACGACAAGCGGCGGCGGTACCCATCACTTCGATACCAACGTTGGCATCGAGCGCCGGCTTCAAGACACGTGCATCGAGAAACGTTTGCTTACTCCCCGTCCCAATAATTACTAGACTCGGTTCGAGTTGCATTATCCGTTCAATGTGGGTGGGCTCAATCGCCGATACAGAATTCGGCACGAGGTCGGGTAAAATATCGTTTCCCGAAACGACAAATGGCGCGGTAAGCATGCGTCCGCCGAGGGTGATCCCGTCTTCAGAGTAGGCGGTGATACTCAAATTAATCGTATGTTGGTCGAAATCAAGTTTCATTACGCGATTGGGTCTAGGCTTAATATTCTGGGCGTTAGAGACCGATTCGATATCTTATGTCGGGTTAGCGACGTAAATGTCAATTTTAAAGGATCTGGAGAGGAAATATGCGCGTCATTCTGCTGGGTGGCCCCGGGGCTGGCAAGGGTACACAAGCTGATTACATCTGTGATGCCTACGGCATTCCTAAAATATCGACTGGCGATATGCTTCGAGCCGCAGTGGCTAGCGGCAGCAAGCTCGGTTTAGAGGCGAAAACCGTTATGGATGCTGGGCGACTCGTATCGGACGAAATCATTCTCGGCCTTGTTGCGGAGCGCCTCAGCCAACCTGATTGCGAAGCAGGGTTCCTCTTCGACGGGTTTCCGCGAACGATACCGCAAGCCGAGGGTTTAACCGCTGCGGGAGTGGGTGTCGATAGGGTTATTGAGATAGTGGTGGATGACGAAGAAATCGTCCGTCGTATGTCCGGACGCCGGATCCATCCGGCGTCTGGCCGGAGCTACCATATTGAGTTCAACCCGCCACGGATCAGCGGCAAAGACGACGAAACTGGTGAGGATTTGATCCAGCGAGACGATGATGTCGAAAGCACTGTCAGGGAACGCTTGCGCGTCTATCATGAACAGACTAAGCCGCTGGTAAATCATTACAAAAATGCCGCAACGGCACTCGCAGATTTGAAATTTCAATGTGTTGACGGTATCGGCCAGGTTGAAGCAGTACGCGATCGAATTCTGGCGGTATTGAAATAAGATTCAAGAAAAAATTCAAACCTGACGATAAATATGTGTGCGATGAGTCGCGTCGTTAGCATGTAATCGATTTCAAAAATTTGCGAATTACGACACGTCGTGTTTTTGATCGTGTTAACAGTTTGTTGTGATAACAACACAAATCCGATTGATCATTCGAAATTTGTACTATAATAGTTTGCACAACGTGTTGTTGTAATGTATATAAACGAACGTGGTGTTGCGTTTTAATCTCAACTAAATGTTTAAGGGGGGCTTTTGTTATGGCGAAAGCGAAAAAGAAGGCTGCGAAAAAGAAATCCGCAAGCCGAAAGAAATCGACTGCTAAAAAGAGAGTAGTCAAGAAGAAGGCAACCAAGAGAAAGGCGACTAAGAAGAAAGCCGCCAAGAAAAAGGTAGCGAAACGTAAGGCTACCAAGAAGAAAGCAACGAAGAGGAAGGCAACCAAGCGGAAGGCAACCAAGCGGAAGGCGACTAAAAAGAAAGCCGCCAAGAAAAAGGTAGCTAAGCGGAAAGCTACCAAGAAGAAAGCGACCAAGAAAAAGGCCAAACGGAAAGCCGCGAAGAAAAAAGTGGCCAAGAGAAAGCCTGCCAAAAAAAAGGCAAGCAAAAAACGGCCGGCGAGAAGAAAGGCCGCCAAAAAAAAGTAATATCTGATGCGGCTCAAGCGCAAGCAGCCGAACGCGAGAAGAAAGCACGGTTGCAGCGCGAAGTCGCAGAGGCAAGGGCAAAAATAGCTGCACGCAAGGAGGCGGCGCGACAACGACGAGCGGAGCATCGTAAACGCGATGCGATGCAACGTGCGATTGCCGCGTTTGCGAAAAGATGGGAGCGCGATTACGATCGCAAGCATAGTAGCTAGAGTGGCGACAAGGTGGAAACGATTTGGCGTAAAGCCCTTCCGACCGTCGGTCCCCAGCCAATGTCGAACCATTCAGGCCTCGCCCATTAGGGCGAGGCCTTTTTATTTCTCTAGAATTCTGTACGCTTATTATTTCTTGCGGCAGTTCGCGCAATGCGGCCGTCGCCTGTCCACGTGTACTGGCACCGACGATTTCAAAAACTTTTATCGACGGACTATGTCCATGCGTTGCCGTCGAAGCAATGTAAATACTCTCGCAAATTCCTAGCGATCTCGATGACGCGGGCTTACTCAACTTGAATAGTCGCAGTGACCTGGACCTCGCAAATGCGTACTAGAAAAATGGCTGCGATTAATATTTTTACAAAAGTTCATGCCGCGTAAGAAAAAAAAGCGAGTTCAAAATGAGCACGTTGCGTGGTTTAAATTTCTGTTCCGTCATGGTGCTTTGTGGCTGTGCTTGGCCTTCGCCGCGTATTGGATGTGGCTAGACCATACAGTTGGCCAATCATTTGCAATGCGTCGATGGGCCGTTCCGGCGCGCTTATTTGCGAGTCCCATAGAACTGTACCAAGGGGTGCGACTCGATCCGGATTATTTGGAATCCACATTGCTACAACTTGGGTATGGCAGTGGCACAACAGTCGTTACGCCGGGTACATTCGTTCGCAATCGAGGAGGCCTCGAAATATATTCTCGGGGGTACCGGTTCCCAGATGGTACCGAACCGGCGCGAAACATCGATATCCGCATTTCGAATGGCGTCGTGGCCAGGCTGATTGACAGCAAGTCCGGAGAGCCGCTTTCTTTGGCGCGTTTAGAGCCCGTTGAAATCGGCAGTATCCACCGCGATGAATTCGAAGATCGGGTTATGTTGTCGTTCGCGGAAATCCCCGATCGATTTATACAGATCCTACTTGCCGTGGAGGACCGTAGGTTCCACCAGCATTTTGGTGTGGACCCCGTCGGGATCGCGAGAGCCGCATTTAGCAATTTAAAGTCAGGCAAAATCGAGCAAGGCGCGAGCACGATTACGCAGCAATTAGTCAAAAATATGTATCTATCGAATAAGCGAACGTTTGGTAGGAAGTTTCGCGAAGCGCTCATGGCTATTTCGCTGGAACGGCAATACGGTAAAGATTTGATTATCGAATCCTACGTAAATGAAATATTTTTAGGTCAAGATGGCAATCGAGCGATTCATGGTTTTGGCTTAGGAGCACGATTCTATTTCGGAAAGCCACTAGCAGAACTCAGCCTTGCAGAGTCGGCAATGTTGATTGGAATGGTAAAGGCACCTAGCGCATACAACCCACTTCGACATCGAGACGCGGCGAAAGCGCGGCGCGACCTCGTATTGGATTTGCTGCACAAACGTGGGCTGATCAGTAGCGACGAATATTCGCTCGAAACCGCCAGCGCAGTGTTTGTGCGTGATCGATCTTCGCTTCACACACAAAGCTATGACGCGTTCATCGATTTTGTGCGCAGCCAATTAAAGCGTGACTATCGAGATTCTGATTTGCAGCAAGCCGGGCTCAATATATTCACAAGCTTAGATCTCAATACCCAACACGCCGCCCAATCTATGACTAGTAGCGGGCTGACAGCGATCGAGAATAGCCGCGGTATCGATCTCAGATCCTTGCAGAGTGCAGCGATTGTGATAGATCCTCGAACGGCGGAGATCAAAGCATTGGTCGGTGGTCGCGAGACTTCAAATGCTGGATTCAATCGTGCGCTCAACGCTCAGCGTTCAATCGGGTCACTGGTAAAACCGTTCGTCTACTTAGCAGCCTTGGAGCAAACCAAGCGGTTTAACGTATTATCGACTCTCGATGACAAGCCGGTGAGTTTAACCGGTGCAGATGGTGCGATTTGGTCTCCAAGTAATTACAACGGCAAATTTCATGGAAAGGTTTCCCTCCGCGAGGCCTTGGTCCGCTCATATAACTTAGCGACGGTTGACCTTGGCCTAAGAGTTGGGGTGGGTACGGTGATCCGGCGTTTGCAAGATTTAGGACTAAATCGTGAAGTAAAAGATTTTCCGTCGTTACTACTTGGTGCGATTGAACTAAGTCCAGCGGAGGTTGCAAGCCTGTATCAGGCGCTTGCCAACGATGGATATAGAATTCCGCTACGCGCGATCCGGGCGGTTGCTGATTCGCAAAACGTCACCTTGACCCGCTATGGGCCTCGGGTTGAGCAGGTTATCGATGCAGCCCCTGCCTATCTGCTGCAATATTTACTTACCGGCGTCATTGCCGAAGGAACGGCAAAGGCCGCCGCGCTGGCGCTGCCTCAGCAGCTACCGCTGGCGGGAAAAACCGGCACCAGTAACGATGGGCGCGATAGTTGGTTCGCTGGATTTGGCGGAAATCTACTGTCGGTGGTATGGGTTGGACGCGATGACAACGGTAAAACAGGCTTGACAGGCGCAAGCGGTGCACTAAAGATTTGGATTGCACTAATGCAACGGATCGGGATCACACCTATGCAATTTGCTCGTCCTGAACAGCTTCAGGTGGATTGGGTGACGCCCACCGGCGACGCGATTGTCCCCGCCGGATGCGGTAATGCGACTCAGATTCCACTGGCCCTGCCGCATGGATTGCTGATCCATGTAGGCTGTGACGAGATTAAGATGGACGAGCCAAAATTGTGGGACAAGGTTCGAGAGATGTTTCGTTGAGAACATCGGCGTCTCGTTTTTCCGTTGCCGTCATATTTGGTTTGACTATAGTTGGCTGCGCAACATCACCGCCGGCGCCGATAGTCGACCGAGCTACGAGCGGCAAAGTTGATGGGCGCGATATCAACGACGTTCCCGAGTCCGATTCAGCCGCCGTTGGCGTCTTGGAACAAAAGCCTCCCCGCGCGAAGAAAATTCACATTCCTGCAGACGTCGATCCGAAAAATGCTGCGACTCAACAATTGCTTGCGGCGATCGATGGGGACATTGAACGACGCGATTACGATGCGGCAACTGCGGGGATCGAGCGAGTATTGCGCATCAATCCGGGCGATGCCTGGGCCTGGCATAAGCTTGCGCAGCTCCATTTCGTTCAAGACGATCATGGTCAAGCGAAAAGTATTGCGCTGCGATCGAATGCGTTGCCGAGTGCGACAGCGCGTGTTGCAGCTGCTAATTGGTTTCTGATCGCCGACATCGAACGTGCAGCTGGCGACGAGGCTGCAGCGCAGGCGGCTTACGCAAAGGCAGAATCAAAATTAGACGATGACTCAATCGTAGGTGGAGATTAAGGATTCGTCGAGGTGCGGTCACCGAGCGAATACGCAAATGCAATTATCTCTGCTACCGCGACATATAACGATTGCGGAATTTCGCTATCGAGATCGACGAGCAATAGTAACTCAACAAGTTCTTGTTCGTGCTGTAGGGGGACTTTGTGGTCATGTGCTAATTCGAGGATCCGCTCCGCGGTAGCACCTCGCCCTTTGGCGGTAACTCGAGGCGCGCCGTTACCGTCCCATTTAAGCGCAACGGCGAGATCTAAGGATTGTCCTTTTTCGGTCTCTAAACTCATGCGGTATCGTCTACGAGCTGGTCGAACCCACTGCCCCAATCATCGATTGGCGTTATCTCACCGACAGTGACCGTGACCTTTTCAATGCCGTTTCCCTGCATGCGATCGACCAGCGAGCCGCGCCTACTTGCGATCGATTCGCGGATCTGGTCGTCGTTCGACCACAGACGAATGGACACCGTATCGGCGACGATTGACACAACCGCTTGAAGCGTTGCGCTTGCGTCAATCGGAACTTGCAAGACTACCGTCGTAGTGGTGGGTTGGTCGTCCGTTTGATTATGTTGTTCTTGGGCAATCTTGAACTGAACAACTCTGGGGCCATCTTCAAATGCGATTGGGAGGTCCAACACCAATTGGGATTCTCCGTTCAATAGGGCACTAACGGCTTTAAGCTGATTGGTTTCAATTTTCGCGATCACGCCGTCGACGAGCTGCGATAGCTTCCGCAATGGCGGTGAGTCGACTGGAGAAAGTGCTTCACTTTGGTTTTTTGCGGCCGGTGAGACCGTCGGTATGATTGCTGGTAATTGAGATTTTGCGGGATGCGGACTTGGGCGTGATACCTGTTCTCGGGTTGACGATTTTAAGGGCGCCGCTTGGCCTGACTCCCGGATCGTTCCTCGCAAACGCAGCAATTGCCATTTTAGATCATTCTCCGGGAACGGTGATTGCTTATTGGATATGGCATGTTTCGTACCGGCCTCAGAAAATATACCGGCACGGCGCAACAATTCGGGCAGTCGATTGGCGTCGCGTAGTTCCTGCCACGTTGGAATCGTCTGCAATATCTTTTGCGCTGCCTGCGCCACGGCCGGTGGGATCCCACTGGAGGGAGCACTGTGTCTGATTTTAGAATTCAGTGATTTTCGGACGAAATCGAGTTCAGTAAGCAATGGATCAATTGGTCGTTGTATCGGCAGCGTCCGGTTGATAGCGGCACGGACCAGATTTTTTTCGACTGCGGGCGCTGGGTTGTCGACACTAAGCGTAACAATAGGCTTCAATTGCGTGACCTTGAGTTTCAGGTTTTGACCGGCCTGAAGCGGCAGCTTGGTCGCTGCACTAACGGTTGTACCAGAGACCCTGAGTCGAATGGCGTCATTGCTATCTCGCCCGATGACGGTCGCATCGAGCAATTGGCCCAAGGCCCAATGTCGAAGCGCCGATGGGCTAGCACTTGCTGGGGCAAGCTTAATTGCGGAAAGGTCGACGTGCATTTGTAGTTAAGCGGCGCTGGCGGTCGAAACTGAAGGGCCGGCACGACCGATTGATCGAGCCTAGGACTCGGGCGATTCGTCCACTGCGACCTTCTCGCCGGCGCTGCGCAAGCGTGATCGTGGGTAAGGCTGCCGTGCGTGAGATGAGCTGCGTCGCCAGGGCAGATCGCATGGTCTTGAACCTTGCGGCACGCCGTCCGCCGGATTGATTACACGATTATCGAGCCTACCAAGGTACCCCAGCGTCCCGCACTGTAAGAAGCCTGTACGACCTCGGCGACTTAGGCGAGGCGAAGTTGCGGCATACAAATGTTTCGCAGTCGACTTGCGTTATGACGATTTGCCTTGGGCAAGACTAGCGTGGGCAGACCCGCGAGAATGTAGGATCGTTATAGCTGAAATTGCCCGTACCTCTGCTGTGGCGCACAAATTGTGACCGCGTAGCGCCATGCGACCTTAGGGATATGGCTTATGGTATTGAAGACGTGGCAAAAATAATCGTGCCTTTGGGTAGCTTTACGGTGTCCGATAGCACCATCTCGCTTGAAAAAACAACAGGTAATCATTAACATCACCGATTGCTCAATTGCGGGGTGGAGCAGTCTGGCAGCTCGTCGGGCTCATAACCCGAAGGTCGCAGGTTCAAATCCTGCCCCCGCTACCAGTATTTTCGATAAAGGCCCCGGGTAAGCGGGGCTTTTTGCTTTTGGAGTATTGGGGTGGCCGTACAAGATGGACTTACCGGATTATTGACCCCGACGGTCGAAGGTCTAGGTTATGCGCTGCTTGGCGTTGAACAGCAGCGTACGGCAGATGGGTCGATTGTGCGGCTGTAT
Source organism: Gammaproteobacteria bacterium (assembly GCA_021773835.1). Taxonomy (GTDB): domain Bacteria; phylum Pseudomonadota; class Gammaproteobacteria; genus UBA11873. The sequence goes on along the minus strand of JAJFJQ010000057.1, from coordinate 215,910 downwards.
ATAGATAGCGAGCATGGTATTGCAGTCGAGGATTGCGTAGCGGTCTCTCGGCAGGTTAGTGATTTTCTGGATGTTGAACAGGCTATTGGCGGCGAGTACACGCTCGAAGTGTCCTCACCAGGGTTGGACCGGCCGCTATTTACGCCCGAACATTACCGCGCATACATCGGTGCTGAGGTTCGCGTCCGGTTACGAGCATTGGTCAATGGTAGGCGTCGACTGTCGGGTAAATTAGTCGACGCGACAGACGAATTCGTGACAATTTGTATTGGAGAGGAAAAATTTGATGTGCCGTACAAGCTTGTCGAGCGCGCCCGACTCGAACCGCAGTGGCCGTGACAGCACCGATAGCTTGAGCATTATTGCGTGTACCCAATACGCGAGGTTCGGTAGATAAATCGAAACAATGAATAAAGAGATCCTCACGACAGTTGACGTTGTCTCAAACGAGAAGAGCGTCAGCAAAGAAATCATATTTGAAGCGCTGGAAGCAGCGCTGGCAAGTGCGACAAAGAAGCGCTATTCGGATGAAATTGATGTCCGGGTGGCTATCGACCGTGAGACCGGAGACTACGCTGCGTTTCGGCGTTGGGAGATCGTCGATAAAATTGCGTTCGCCGAAGAGATAGAGGTCGAAGATCTCAACAATGTCGTGTTGGAATACAAAGAGCGGCAAATCTGGTTAACCGATGCGCTGGAGATTAATCCAGAATTTCTCGCCGGTGAATTTGTCGAAGAGCCGCTGGAAGCGGCGGACTTTGGGCGGATCGCGGCACAGATTGCCAAACAGGTTATTGTGCAGAAGGTGCGCGAAGCAGAGCGCGCACAAGTTGTCGAGGCTTTCCAAGACCGTGTCGGCGAACTCGTCATGGGCGTGGTCAAGCGGGTTGAACGCGGTAATATTTTTGTCGACCTCGGCGGCAACGCGGAAGCAGTCGTGTTGAAAGAGCACGTGATCCCTCGTGAGCTGGTGCGGCCTGGCGATCGTATTCGCGGCTACCTGTATGACGTTCGCTCAGAAAAGCGAGGGCCGCAGCTCTTCGTTAGTCGTACTTCAAAAGACCTATTGATCGAATTGTTCAAACTCGAAGTTCCTGAGATAGGCGAAGGGCTGATCCAGATTTTGGGCGCCGCCCGAGATCCGGGATTGCGGGCGAAGATCGCAGTACGCAGTGAAGATCCTAGAATCGATCCAGTTGGTGCTTGCGTTGGTATGCGTGGCTCACGCGTACAGGCGGTCTCCAATGAACTCGGCGGTGAGCGAGTGGACATCATATTGTGGGACGAGAATCCCGCGCAGTTTGTTATTAATGCCATGTCGCCGGCAGAGGTGGTATCGATATTGGTCGACGAGGATGCCGGGAGCATGGACGTCGCCGTAATTGAGGAACAACTATCTCAAGCTATCGGACGCAATGGCCAGAACGTGCGCCTAGCCAGTCAATTGACCGGCTGGGAACTCAACGTCATGAATGAATCGGACGCTGAGAGTAAGAGCGAAGAAGAAACGCAAAAAAATCAGAAAGTGTTTATGGAATTGCTCGACGTTGACGAGGAAATAGCAGTGATCCTCGTGCAAGAAGGTTTCGCGACGATTGAAGAAGTCGCCTATGTTCCTGAGCAGGAAATGCTCGACGTCGAAGAATTTGATGAACAGTTAGTTCGTGAGCTGCGCCAACGGGCGAAGGACCTTCTGCTAACGCGGGCTATCGCCTCTGAAGAGCGCCTCGGTGATGCGCGTCCGGCAGAAGATTTGCTCGGTATGGATGGCATGGATGAAGACCTCGCCTATAAATTTGCCGCTGCCGGAATCATCACGATGGAAGACCTCGCTGATCAAGCTGTGGATGACATCCTGGAAATTGAGGGAATCGAGCCCGAGCGAGCCGGCGAACTCATCATGACGGCACGTGCTCCTTGGTTTGCCGAGGCGGATGAACAATCTTCGGAGGGCGCTGATGGCTGAGGTAACGGTTAAACAGTTTGCCGATGTGGTTGGTGTCACCATCGAGCGGCTACTCGCGCAACTCGATGAGGCCGGTTTGTCGGACAAGCAGTCGGGCGACCTCATTTCCGATGAGGAAAAATCGCAGCTTCTTACGCATTTACGCCGCGCCCATGGCAAGGATGAGACGGGTACGGAACCGTCCAAAGTGACTCTGAAACGTAAGACTGTGACCGAGCTGAAGGTGCCTGCGGAGCGCACTCGTATGCGCTCGCGACCGAAAGCCGGCCCATCAAAGACTGTAAGTGTTGAGTTCCGACGCAAACGGACGTACGTAAAACGTAGTGTCGTTGCGGAAGAAGAGGCCTCTCGGATCGAGAAAGAGACCGCTGAGCGTGATCGCCTGCGGGCTGAAGAAGAAGCCGTCAAACGCGAAGCAGAAGAGGCACGGGCGGCGGTCCAGGCGGAAAAAGATGCAGCCGAAGCGGCCTTAATTGCAGAGGAGGAGGCACGCGTTGCAGCCATCGAGGCAGCTAAGGCAAAGGCAGAAGCGGATGCACTAGAGGCATTAAATCAGCGCGAAAATGTTGCTCCCGAAAAACCGCCTGAACCCAAGGTTGCGGTAGAAGACCTGGTGGCACAAGTCCAGTCGGAACCTCCCGCACCGACAGAGCAACGTCGCGGTAAGGGTGGTGACAAGCGCGATCCGAAATCGACCCGTTATGGTCGCAAGGAATTGCATGTTGCCAGCGATAAATCGGGACGTCGGCGTAAAAAACCGGGTTCCCGCCGCGTTGTCGCGCCGTCCACCGCGAAGCATGGGTTCGAACGCCCAACCGAGCCGGTTATCCGCGAGGTTGCCATTTCAGACAACCAGACCGTTGCGGAGCTCGCCCAACGAATGTCTGTAAAGGCGGCTGAAGTCATAAAAGTAATGATGACTTTGGGAAGCATGGCAACGATTAACCAGGTGTTGGACCAAGACACGGCAATGGTCGTCGTCGAGGAAATGGGCCACAAAGCTAAGCTGATCCGTGAAAACGCGATCGAGGAAGATCTCCTAGAAACGACGACTCAAACGGACGCCGAGGTCGCTCCTCGCGCTCCCGTTGTGACCATCATGGGTCACGTTGACCACGGCAAAACATCGCTATTGGATTACATCCGCGACGCCAAGGTTGCAGCCGGTGAAGCCGGTGGTATCACACAACACATTGGTGCTTACCGGGTGGATACGGATCATGGGTCAATTACATTTTTAGACACCCCAGGTCACGAAGCGTTTACCGCCATGCGATCGCGCGGTGCCAAGGCTACGGACATCGTTATTCTCGTGGTCGCCGCCGATGACGGCGTGATGCCGCAAACCGAAGAAGCGATCCAGCATGCGAAGGCAGGTGAGGTGCCGATGATCGTCGCGGTCAACAAAATGGACAAGGAAGACGCCGATCTCGACCGTATTAAGCAAGAGTTGGCAAACCATGAGGTCATTCCGGAAGACTGGGGTGGCGATACACAGTTCATTCCAGTTTCAGCCTTGACAGGACTTGGGATTGACAGTCTGCTCGAAGCGATTTCACTGCAAGCGGAGGTCCTTGAGTTAGTAGCGCCGCTGGACGGTCCCGCGAAGGGCGTCGTTATCGAATCGCGACTTGATAAGGGCCGCGGTCCAGTTGCTACAGTATTGGTACAAGGCGGACGCCTGAATCGCAGCGACATTCTTCTGGCCGGCACGGAGTTTGGCCGAGTAAGGGCAATGACGGATGCCCGCGGCGAACCAGTCGACACAGCCGGGCCGTCTGACCCCGTAGAGGTATTAGGATTATCCGGTACGCCTAACGCCGGCGACGAAGCGGCGGTCGTCGAAGACGAGCGTAAAGCGCGGGAAATCTCAAATTTCCGCAGCGACCGGGATCGCGAAACAAAACTTTCGCGTCAGCAGGCGTCGAAGCTCGACAATATGTTTTCGCAGATGAAAGACGGTGAGCTTTCATACGTGCGGATCATGTTGAAAGCGGATGTTCAAGGTTCGTCTGAAGCGTTGACCGATGCGTTGAGTAAATTGACCCATGACGAGGTTCGCGTTGAGATCGTCGCTAGCGGTGTCGGTGGTATAAATGGATCTGATGCGAATCTCGCGCTGGCCTCCGAAGCCATGATGGTCGGTTTTAATGTGCGCGCCGACGCGTCCGCAAGAAAAATCATCGAAGACGAAGGTCTGGAATTGCGTTATTACAGCGTTATCTACGATGTCATCGATGATGTTCGAGCGATGGTTACCAATTTACTGGCGCCGGAAATTCGTGAAACCATTATCGGAGTCGCTGAAGTTCGGGATGTATTTCGATCTTCGAAGATGGGCGCGATCGCGGGCTCCATTGTCTCAAGCGGTGTCGTTAAACGTAGTAGCCCAATCCGTGTCTTGCGCGACAACGTGGTCATTTACGAAGGCGAGCTAGAGTCTCTGCGGCGCTTTAAAGATGACGTAAGCGAAGTTAAATCGGGTACCGAGTGCGGCATCGGCGTTAAGAATTACAACGATGTGAAACCCGGTGATCAGATAGAAGTCTTCGAACGCGTGGAAATAGCACGCACGGCGTAGTGCGAATTTCTCGTCGTATCGAACTCTTCGAACATCCCAGGCGCATTCAACCAGCATTGCCGTCGCTAGCGGGTGAGAGAACATCTACTCGCCGCAAAACGCTCACCCGTTTGCATTTTTCGAAACCGTTCGGGTCAAAACTCGCGTGCGAATTTTAGGTAATGGTCAAACGGACATGAGTCCATGATGCCGCGCGAATTTAGCAGAAGCGTTCGCATTGCCGAAACTGTTAAGCGGGCGATGGCCCCGCTCGTCAGTGATTGGATGCGCGAGCATCAGGTCGGTATGGGCTCGGTTACGGATGCCGATGTTTCCCCCGATATGAAGCGATCGCGAGTATACGTTAGCGTCTACGGGTGCGAGGATAAAACGAGCGCTATCGCCGCATTAAACAACGACGTGGGCCGTTTTCGCCATGCACTAAGCAGGGAGGTTCGGATACGGAATATCCCGGCCATCGAGTTTGTCCTTGATGAATCGATCGAACAGGGGGACGAGATCAGTCGAATGCTTGAATCTTTGAGATCGGAAGATCGAGATGACTGATCAACCTTTGAATCGTCCTGCGAAGCGGGACATCGACGGGATCTTTCTCTTGGACAAGCCGCAGGGCATCAGTTCAAACGGTGCCTTGCAACGCGTTAAGTGGATTTTCGGCGCGCGTAAAGCAGGACATACCGGTAGTCTGGACGTACTCGCAACCGGGCTGTTGCCAATTTGTTTCGGGGAGGCCACCAAAGTTTGCGCGTTTTTGCTCGACGCAGATAAGCGCTATGTGTCCGAATTTCAGCTTGGAGCGGTGACGAATACCGGCGATAGTGAAGGTGAAGTCGTTAGGCGCGGATCGACGGTTGCAGTTGATGCGGCCTCTATTGAGCGTGCCTTAGATAAATTTCGCGGCGCTATTGAACAGGTCCCACCGATGTTTTCCGCGTTGAAACGGGATGGGCAGCCGTTATACAAGCTTGCTCGCAAAGGTATCGACGTGGAGCGCAAACCCCGTACGGTGACGATTTATCAACTTGAAGCAACAAACATTGTGGGGGATTTGCTTACGGTTGACGTTAGCTGCAGTAAAGGGACCTATATTCGAACGCTGGCGGAGGATATCGGTGAGGTTCTGAAGTGCGGTGCCTACGTGAGTTCATTACGTCGGCTTCAGGCGGGGCCGTATACAATTGACGGCGCCATTTCCTTGGACGATCTGACCGAGATTTCCGATAGACCGGACCGGGAGCAAAAACTACAGGGCCTTCTACTCGCAACCGACACCGCGCTGGTTAACCTACCGGATATCCATTTGACAGATGAATCCGCGTTAAACGTTAAGCAGGGTCAAGCCGTACGGGTGGCGAACGCCCCCAGTAGTGGCTTGGTTCGGCTCTACCGAGACGAGCGTCAGTTTATCGGCGTCGGCGCCATTTTGGATGATGGGCGCATCGCACCGCGGCGATTGATGCGTTGAAGCACATCGGTTGGTTTCGCAAAATCATGATTTACCACCGAAATTCCTTGTTAGAGGCGGTACTCGCGGTTAGAATACGCGGGCTTTGAAGCAGGGCAAGCGTGGAATTTAGGAGAGTCATTGCATGGCTTTAACGAACGTACAGAAAAGCGCAGTTATTACCGACTACCAAACGAGTGGAACGGACACCGGTTCCCCGGAGGTACAAGTTGCGCTGTTGTCAGCTCGAATCAACGATTTGTCTGACCATTTCAAAACTCATAAGCACGATAATCACTCCCGCCAAGGGCTGCTGAGGATGGTTAATCGCCGCCGCAAAATGCTCGATTACCTCAAAGCCAACGACATCGAACGATACCGCACGCTGATCTCTCGTTTGGGACTTAGGAAGTAAGTTCGACTACTACCGAAACAGTACCGGGGCACGAAAATAATTTCGGCACCCGGTTTTTTTTTATCTATTTATCGATTAGAAAATAAGCTATGGCGCCGATCACAATTTCGTTTCAGTATGGGAATCATACGGTCAATTTAGAGACCGCAAAGGTCGCGAAGCAGGCTTCGGGATCCGTCATTGCGAGCATGGGCGATACCGTGGTCATGGCCAACGTCGTCGGTAACCGAAATGCGAACGACAACCCCTATTTCTTTCCGCTCACGGTTGACTACCAAGAACGTACTTATGCGGCAGGTAAGATCCCCGGCGGCTTTTTCAAGCGCGAAGGGCGGCCGAGCGAAAAGGAAACGCTGACCTGTCGTTTGATAGATCGCCCGATTCGACCGCTATTTCCAAAAGGTTTCCGTAAGGACGTTCAAATTGTCTGCACGGTGATGTCGCTAGACCCTACCGTTGACCCGGATATCGTCGCCCTAATCGCCTCATCGGCGGCTATGAGTATCACCGGTATGCCGTTTAAGGGTCCTATCGGTGCCGCCAGAGTCGGTTATGTTGGAGAGCAATATGTGCTCAACCCGAGTTTCGCGGAACTGGACGAGTCTGCACTAAACCTCGTCGTCGCCGGAACGGCTAGTTCCGTGTTGATGGTCGAGTCGGAGGCGAACCAATTATCTGAAGCGGTGATGTTGGGTGCGGTCATGTACGGCCACGAACAGCTACAAGCAGTAATTGCGGCGGTAAATGACTTGGTATCACAAGCCGGGGCCGAACCATGGAACTGGGAACCGCCACCACCGATAGCCGGATTAGCCGAGGCCGTTGCCGGACAATGCAGCGCGGCCATTTCCGACGCGTATGGCATTGTTGATAAGCTCCAGCGACGTGACGCACTTTCGAAGATTCGAGAACAAGCCATAACGGCATTGACGGCCGACGACGCGGTCGAATGGACCGCGGCCGATATCGGTGATGCGATCGAAAATCTAGAGCACGACATCGTGCGCGGTTCCATAGTAGCGGGTAATGCCCGCATCGACGGCCGCGGTCCAAGCGATATCCGTGACATTTCGGTTGAAGTTGGTGTCTTACCTCGAACACATGGGTCGGCCTTGTTCACGCGCGGCGAGACGCAAGCCATTGTTGTCACAACCCTAGGTACTGGTCGGGATTCGCAGGTTATTGACGCCATCGAAGGCGAGCGCCGCGATCCGTTTATGCTGCATTACAATTTTCCACCTTATTGCGTGGGAGAGACCGGACGAGTGGGATCACCAAAGCGTCGTGAGATCGGACACGGTCGGTTGGCCAAACGCGGTATTCAGGCCGTCATGCCCGATATGGACGAATTCCCGTACGTGCTCCGGGTCGTCTCCGAAATTACGGAATCCAACGGATCGAGTTCGATGGCTTCGGTATGCGGCACCAGCCTATCGTTGATGGATGCGGGTGTGCCAATTGTAGCGCCGGTCGCCGGAATCGCGATGGGCTTGATCAAGCAAGGTGATGAATTTGTCGTCCTGTCGGACATTATGGGCGACGAGGATCATCTCGGCGATATGGATTTCAAGGTCGCAGGCACCGCCAACGGCGTCACTGCGCTGCAGATGGATATCAAGATTGACGGCATTACTAAGGAAATTATGGAAGCTGCGCTCACTCAGGCCCAAGCCGGCAGGATCCACATTCTCGGCGAGATGAACGTCGTGCTGAGTACGCATCGTGAAGAAATGTCGGAGCATGCGCCCCGTATCATTGCGATAAAAATAGATCCTGAAAAAATTCGGGACGTTATTGGTAAGGGTGGCGCAACAATCCGACAGATCACAGAGGAAACCGGCACTACAATCGATATTACCGACGATGGAACGGTGAAGATTGCCTCGGTCGATAGCGCCGCTGGCAAAGAAGCGCTGCGTCGGGTTGAGGCGATCACGGCAGATGTTGAAGTAGGCGCGATATACGAAGGTCGCGTGCAGAAATTGATGGACTTCGGCGCGTTTGTGAATATTCTCCCCGGCAAAGACGGTTTGGTGCATATATCCCAAATTTCTCATGAGCGGGTTGAGAATGTCAGTGACAAACTGTCGGAGGGCGATACCGTCAAGGTCAAGGTTCTCGAAGTTGATAAGCAAGGTCGAGTGCGCTTAAGTATGAAAGCCGTGGATGGCGAGTAGCCTTACGAGTTGGGTTCTAAGGGTAGTTAAAGAAGCACTTTAATTGCCAATTAAAAATAGTTAACTAATAACAAGTTATAGAATACATTTAATTAAAAATATTAAATCTAACGAGTGCTACGGTCCTTACCGCTAAGCCCCCTCACGCGGTATCGATCCAGACTAGGCGGCTTTCCGTCACGATCAGATCCATCTTCACATCATGTGCCGCAACTGGTATCTCCGGTACGATTTGATAGTCATACCCCAATCCAACCTTTAGCGATTCATCGTGGAGACTAAGCCACCGATCGTAGAAGCCAGCGCCAAATCCAAGTCTGTCTCCGGCTAAGGAGAAACCTAATCCAGGAATGATCGCGACGTCGATACCATGTTTCCAACTAGGTCCCGCCGGCGGCGCTAATATGCCCATCGGGCCCGGTTCCATTACATCCCATCCAGGAAATTCCATGGCCTGCATCCGTGCTTTATCGATGAGACGAGGCACCAAGACCGTGATCCCCATTGCAGTAAGGCGATCGATCAAACCATGCGTTTCGACCTCACCGGCTAGCGACACGTACACGAAAGCAACGGCGGCCTTTTCAACATTAGCTATTTGCAGGACATTCTCTTTAATCGATTGATTTATAACGTTATTATTGACATGTCGGTACGCCTCTCGATGCGCCAGTAGGGTCCGACGTAGTGCTGCTTTATCGATAACTGGACTCATAATTGGATCTCGATCTCAACCATGGAAATGCGGTCTTGTATGGCTCGGACTGGTATCGGGCGTCAGTTTACAGCGGTATTACGCCGTGTCCGGCGATGCGGCATCCGGCGCGCAACAACAATGTTGTCATCGAAATAACCGGACGGACAACGCGCGCTGTCGTCGCTTGGTGCATACGATTGTGCGTGGCACTTAACTCCAGTCATTGATTACCTTACAATACGCGCCCTTCGAGCCGGCAGATTTTAGCGGCCATCAATTTCCGGAGTAAATCTATTCAATGGTAACTATAAGACTCGCACGCGGCGGGGCCAAAGCACGTCCGTTCTATCATATCGTCGTCGCGGACAGCCGCGACAAACGTGACGGAAACCATATCGAGCGTTTGGGCTTCTTTAATCCCATCGCGGTCGATCACGAGGAGAGCTTTCGCTTAGATGATGCGCGTTACGCGTATTGGCTCTCCGTCGGGGCGCAACCGTCGTTGCGGATCAAGAAACTGGTCAAGCAGTTCGCGACCACGGTGCCCGCAACTGCTGCTTAAGTTATCGCAACTTTAGGACTTAGCCGCCCGCGTTTGAGTCTCGCGGGCGCGCCTGGTCGACGACCGACCATGCTCAGACCATCCCACGATGTCGCATGACGCCAATCGTATAGTGCTTGGACGTGTCAGTGGCGTGTTCGGAACGCGGGGCTGGCTCAAAATTTATTCCTATACGCGTCCGCGCGAAAATATCCTGATATATCCCGAGTGGCAGCTGTCGATCAGCAAGCAATGGCGGTCTTTCCCTGTCAATGAGCATCGCCAACAGGGCGGTAGTTTGGTTGTATCACTTGAGGGTGTTGATGATCGGGATGCGGCTGCTGCCTACATTGGCAATGAGATCGCAGTAGACCGTGATGCGCTGCCGGAAAACGCGACCGGCGAGTTCTATTGGGTCGACTTGGTCGGCATCGAGGTGGTCAACCTTGAGGGGATAAGCTTTGGAAAAGTGTCTCGACTGCTTGCCACCGGCGCCAACGATGTGCTCGTAGTCGACGGCGACAAGGAGCGGCTAATTCCGTATGTGCGGGATATCCACGTCATCGACGTCGATCTCAAGCACGGTCAGATGACCGTCGACTGGCATCCGGACGATTGATGTTGTGAACGTTTTCACTGTCGTTACCATCTTTCCCGAACTCATCGACGCTTTTGGGATCACGGGGATTGTTCGACGAGCCCAGGATAGCGGGCATGTTGTACTTAATACGATCGACCTACGGTCGTTCAGCGTCGACGGCAAAGGCAAAATTGATGACGCCCCCTATGGTGGCGGTCCCGGTATGGTGATGATGGTGTCGCCGCTACGCAGCGCCATTCGGGCTGCACGCAAGTTGTCGGCAAATAGGTCGACGGTCGTGTACTTAACCCCACAAGGCCGCCCGGTCGACCAAGATAAAATTAGCGAGCTAACATCTATCGAGCATCTGGTCTTGGTTTGCGGGCGTTACGAAGGTATTGATGAGCGGGTGATCGAGGATGATGTAGACATGGAATTGTCACTCGGCGATTTTGTCTTGAGCGGTGGTGAAGTAGCCGCGATGGCGATAATTGACGCGGTAGTCCGACTGCTGCCGGGATCGCTTGGAAGTGATTTGTCGGCGTCCGCAGATTCGTTCTCGGCGGGACTACTAGAGCATGCTCAATATACTAGGCCGGAGTGTGTGGATGGTCAGTACGTGCCACAGGTTCTGCTCAGCGGGAATCATGCCGAAATTCAGCGCTGGCGGCGAAAGCAAAGTTTAGGGAGGACTTGGTTAAAGCGGCCCGATCTCCTTGAGAATGCTGATTTGAGTCAAAATGACCGAGAATTGTTGCAAGAGTTTCGTGCTGAGATGCGTGCAGCTGGTGACGCCGCACTAGATGGGGGCGGTTGAAGCGATCACGGTACCGTCGAATATTCGGGGCAATCTGGGTCAAAGCGAGCAATTTCATGGCCGGCTACGCTCGCCCAAAAATAGTCGGAGATCCGACATCGATAAATGTTGTACAATCGCGCGCCTTGGGAAACGCCCTCACGGCTGGAAGAGCATCATGTCAAATATCATTCAAGAGTTGGAAGCGGAGCAAATGCAACGTGAGGTGCCGGAATTTGCGCCGGGCGATACCATCGTTGTGCAGGTAAAAGTCAAAGAGGGAACGCGGGAGCGTCTTCAAGCATTTGAGGGCGTTGTCATCGCTAAACGAAACCGAGGTCTGAACTCCGCGTTCACGGTTCGGAAAATATCACACGGCGAGGGTGTCGAACGCGTGTTCCAGACGTATAGTCCCTTAATTGCCGATATCGCGGTAAAGCGCCGCGGGGCGGTCCGTCGAGCGAAGCTATATTACATGCGTGATCTGCGTGGTAAGGCAGCACGGATCAAGGAAAAGATTCGGCGCTAAGTTGAATCGCAAGGTTTGCCGGATTGGCTGTTGAGGGCAAGACAGGCGAAATCTGAGCTGTGCGTCTCGCTGGCCGGCCTAAATCACGCGGGGCTTTGTTCGCCAAATCTGTCCACTAAATAACTGGAAATGTCCCTCGATTCATAAAGCCACTCTCCGGGACCGTCAGTTTGTTCGATATAAAGGCACGGGACCGTACCCGAGCCGCCCTCACGCATGAGTCGATCTAGATGGCCCTCGTTGCCGTGGATGTCGCGGAGTTCTATGTTGAGGTTCAGCCGATCGATTGTCGAGCGCACAGTCCCACAGAACCAGCAGGTTTCATAGTAGTACAGGGCTAGTTTTTCGGTCGCACGATCGACCTCCGATTGTGCTTCGGGCGTACGCTCGATGCCGCCAGATGCTGCTTCATTTTTATCGTTGAACCACGACTCCAACATTATTAAATTCCCCTTATGGCGGATTCTTGGGTGGCAGGATAAAGTACCATCAAATGATTCTCATCGGAAACACGCATGCGAACCGCAGACATCGTGGCCCTGCCGTGTTGCGGCACTACGGTGAATGACGACTCTCATATCGAACGATTTATCGACCACCTTTGGGTCGAATTCGGACTTAGTGAAAATACGGTTAGTGCTTACCGATCGGACCTCAAAGCGGTGCAGGCGTATTTGGCCAGAACGGCCGTGCAGCTCGCCGACGCTCGTGACCACGATTTGCTCGCCTATCTGAGCGAAAATGTTACTCAATCCCATCGCACACTTGCGCGTCGGCTGTCAGCGTTACGGCGCTATTTTCGTTATCTTGTCCGTGAAGGACTTATCGCAAGCGACCCAACGCTAAGGCTCAATTCACCACGCATCGGTCAAAAGCTGCCTAGATCACTCAGCGAGCGAGACGTTGAGATGTTGCTAGCAGCGCCGAACACGGCAACGGCGCTTGGGCTTCGGGACCGAACCATGCTTGAAGTCTTGTATGCGACCGGCCTACGCGTTTCAGAATTGGTGAATATGACGCTCGCCGAAGTCAATCTTCGCCAAGGGGTTGTGCGCGTCGTTGGAAAAGGTAGCAAGGAGCGTCTTGTGCCGTTCGGGGAGATTGCACAGACCTGGGTCGAACGCTATTTGAGTGAGGCCCGCGCGAACATTGTTCGCGGGCGCATAACCGATGCTATGTTTCCGACTAGTCGGGGCAATGCGATGACTCGCCAAGCATTTTGGTACGCGATAAAAAAATATGCACGTCAAGCAGACGTTTCTTTGGAATTGTCCCCGCATACGTTGAGACACGCATTTGCTACTCACCTATTGAATCACGGAGCGGATCTGCGAGTTGTGCAAATGCTCCTTGGGCACAGCGATATTTCTACGACTCAAATATATACGCATGTTGCGGCCGAACGTCTGAAAGATCTGCATTCGCTCCATCACCCGCGAGGATAAGGGGTTTGAGACGACCTTTAGGATGGGTCATCGTCGAAATTGGCGACAGGGCTAACACTCAGCACTTCTTCTAGTGTCGTTGTGCCGGACGCAACCTTCAATGCGCCGGCGCGACGCAAGGGTTGCATGCCTTGCACCAGTGCATGCCTTCGAAGCGTGAGCGCTGGCGTATCGGGTTGAATTAGTTCGGTCAGCGATTCCGTGACGACCAAAATCTCATATAGCCCTTCGCGGCCTCTAAAACCCGTCTTGCGGCATTCGTCGCAGCCAACGGCACCGTGAAAACTGGTCTCAATTTCCAGCGGTCGTAGACCAACGAGCGATTTCCAGGCCGATGAAGTCAGTTTTACCGGTGCCTTACAGTGCCCACACAGCGTGCGCACAAGTCGCTGGGCTACGACACCGAGCAAGGTGGCGCTGATCAAATAACTCGGAACACCAATATCCATTAGTCGCGTGATTGCAGAAGGTGCGTCGTTTGTATGTAACGTCGACAACACTAAATGCCCGGTAAGTGCTGCCTGCGCGGCCACGTCCGCGGTTTCTCGATCACGGACTTCACCAATCATGATGATGTCCGGGTCTTGTCGTAGCAGAGTTCGTACACCCGCCGCAAAGTCGAGCTCTATCGCTGTTTGTACCTGCATTTGGTTGAACGTGGGTTCAACCATTTCGATCGGATCTTCGATTGTGCAGACGTTTATCTCGGGCCTCGCCAATTGCTTAAGCGCCGAATACAGTGTGGTGGTTTTCCCGGATCCGGTCGGCCCTGTGACGAGAATCACGCCATGCGGTTGGCTTGTCATGTCAGCCCATAGCGTCTCGTCATGTTGGCTGAAACCAAGCTCGCTGAATGGTTGTGTGAGTTTGTCCGGATCGAAGATGCGTAGCACCAGCTTTTCGCCAAACGTGATCGGCATCGTAGATAATCTTAATTCGACTTCGCGTCCGGCGGGCGTTTTGGTTTTAATTCGACCATCCTGCGGCCGTCTTTTATCAGCCACGTCCATTCGTCCAAGGGATTTAAGCCGACTTGTAATTGCGGCCATGATCGTCGGTGCCAGCTGATGTACAACATGGAGAACACCGTCGATCCTAAACCTGACGTTTCCTTGCTCCCGGCGTGGCTCGATATGGATATCGCTGGCACGCTGGTCGAAGGCATATTGCAGCAACCAGTCGACTAGATGGACCACATGCTGGTCGTTGGCGTCAAGTTCCCCAACCGAGCCTAGTTCCGTCAGTTGTTCAAAGTCGCCAAGTCCGATGCCTTTCTCGTTCGCAGTTTTGTTAGCGGCACCGAAGAGCGAGCGGCTCACACCATAAAATTCCTTGAGAAACTTTGCGACGTCTACAGGATTTGCGAGGACTCTCCGTATTTCTCGTTTGAGAACTGGGGCTAGCTCCTCCTCCCAATCCCGCATATAAGGTTCCGCGGTCGCAATCGTTACGCTTGAGTCGGTAACCTTCACTGGTAAGAATTGGAAGCGCGACGCGTAGGCTTGAGAGACAAGGCTGGTTACCGTTTCAACATCAATTTTGAGCGGATCGATCCTGAAGTAGGGTAGGTTGCAGGCTTCTGCAACGAGACGGGTGATGGTTTCTGCGCTGAGGCGTTGCTTACGGTTCGACGGATCGCGTAGCTCAAGATCACCCAATTGTATAAACGGATGCCGCTCGTCATCTGGGTTGATTGACTTTGTCGCTTGCTCCGCTGTGGCGGCGGAAATGGCCTTTCGCCGCACGAGTAATTGTGTGACGTCGTCTAGAGTGATGTTGCGGCTTGGATGAACGTCGCGCTCTATAGCTGTAGTCATGTGATTCGGGTATCGGAAATATGCTACTACTAAAGTCGTTGGCTAGGTTGACGTATCAACCATGCGATCGGTCGCGTACTCGAGGCGTTCGATTAGGGTAAAAAGAAATTTACGCTGAAATCGCAATTGGCAGTTGATCGATGCACGTTCAATTACAGAGCTGCGGAGTCTTAGTACCGTGACCACCGACGCCGCTAGGATCGTGGCCGTTCGGTGGCGCCCGGGCAGTATCCCCATTTCACCGAAGCAATCGCCTTTTCCTAGTTCAACAATTTTACGGTCCTTTTTGAACACCGACACCTCTCCATCGACCAGTACATAGAATGACGGGTCTTCTTCGCCTTCGCGAATGATCGGTAACCCAGTTTCTACAGTTATCCAATCACCAGCGTTTATGATCTCCCACAATTCTGCATCGGAGAATTCGGCGAAAAATTCTAGACATTGCACCCGGGTAAATTTTTCCTGTTGTGCAGGTTGGTCATCGGTTTCCCTAATAAAGTCATACACCAGTGACAAATCACCGGCCATATCGGCGCCAGATTTGTATCGATGTTCCGGCTTTTTGGCTAACGCCTTGTCAATGATTCGCTGATAGATGTCCGGGATGTCAGCGCGTAATTCATCTATTGGAGTTGGCGGCGTGTCTTGTATTCGATGCTGGATCGCCTCCATGTTTCTACCCGCGAATGGATGCTTGCCGGTCAATAGTTCATAGGCTACGACCCCCAATGCAAACAAGTCGCATTGATGCGTTAGCTCCTCGAGGCGCAATTGCTCGGGGGCCATGTACAGTGGAGAGCCCGCGTGTTCCGCCGCTTGGCCTTCCTGCAGATGCGGTACAACGGCGACGCCAAAGTCCGTGATTTTTGCCTCCAGGTTTTCAGTTACCAAAATGTTCCGCGGCTTAATATCTCGATGAATCACGCCTTTCCCATGTGCGTAGTTTAGTGCCATTGCACATTGGTAAAGAACGTCAGTTATGCTTTTTATGCTAAGCAGATGCTCCGGTTCCGTGTAATTGTCCAAGGTTGTACCGCCGTGGATATACTCCATGACAATGTAGTAGCGTTGTTGATCCACTCCAGCATCGAATATGGTCGTAACATTTGGATGCTTCAGCATGCCAGCCGCTTGCGCTTCATTGAAAAACATCCGGCGATACAGCGCTCCGCTTTCAAGCGACTGAACATATTCGTCAAATGCGACTTTGATCGCAACTGGACGATCGATAAATGGGTCATGGCCGAGGTACACGGTCGCCATATTGCCCTTGCCAATGGATTTCAAGACTTGGTATTTGCCCAATGCCTGTCCTTCAAGCATATCCGGCTCAACCGTTGTCATATTTGGTGAACCATGTTGCAGGTATTAGCGTCGATTGATGCCATTATTTGCCTAATTGACCGTGGGGCGATGCTGTCGCTCGATTATAGCGGCACACGATATTGCCGCTACAGTTTTATGGAACACCTTGTTCTTGAGAGCGTCAAAAGTCGTTAACAAACGTGGTGTTGTAAACGGGATACTTTTACAATGGGCGTCGGCTGACCCAAGTCCGCAGATATCTCCCGAGGAAATCGATATGACCGGTGCCAAGATGGCTGTAATGTGCGTCCTGCTGTGTTTCGTAGTAGGCGTGCGCGCGGATGTTGAACTCAACGCACGCCTAGCGAAAACAATCGAAAAAGTGCTGCCAGGTACGCCAGTCACAACCGTGGCCCCCGGGCCGATTCCAGGCCTATATGAGGTGATGTTGGGTCCGTCAGTTCTATATATCAGCGAGGACGGCCGTTTTCTCATCAAGGGCGACGTATTTGACCTCGATTCGCTAGAAAATATGACCAAGATCCGTCGAGCCCAGGCGCGCGTTGATGCATTCGCCGAATTGGGCGTCGAAAACATGATCGAATTTGCACCGAAGAACCGTAAAGCCATCCGAACCTTATATGTCTATACCGATATCGACTGCGGCTATTGTCGTAAGATGCATTTGGAGGTTGGCAAGTTAAATGATGCTGGAATTGCCGTTCGATATCTCGCGTATCCGCGCTCCGGTATCGGTAGCGAATCGTATGATAAGGCTGTTTCGGTATGGTGCGCCGACAATCGGCGAAACGCACTGACCGCATCGAAGGCTGGGAAAACGATAAAACCATCGACCTGTGAAAATCCAGTCACGGAGCATTATCGGATGGGTGAAGCGATGGGACTTCGAGGAACGCCTGCGGTCTATCTCGACGACGGAGACCAGATTGGTGGCTATGTTCCGGCCCAGGAATTGATTCAGATGTTAATTCCAGCAAAAGGCTAGAGCGTGGCGACTCCTGGCCCACCATACCCCGGAATGCAGGCCGCCGAAAAAAACTTCAGTCAACCGAAAATCTAAATGAGCGATACGTATGAGCATAAATCATTTCTGCTACACGATTAATCAAGCCGATGGCTATTACAAAAAGCGCCCACCCGGCACACCCAGATTGTGGATTTTCATAATTAGTTTGGTCTGCCTATTATCCTGCGGTGAAGCGGTGGACCCTGAGGAAATGCTGAGTAAGGGACGCGCATTGCTCGAATCAGGAGATGTCGCCACGGCCTTAATCGAACTTAAGAATGCCGTCCAAGCCGCACCACAGAACCCAGAGGCCCGACTAACATTGGGCAAGGCCTACCTTAAGGCTAGTAACGCCGAAGCCGCTTTAAAGGAATTCAAACGCGCTCGTACACTTGGGCTGTCGTCTGACGAATTGAGCCGAGGTATCACTCGGGGACTAATCGAAAGCGGAAACGTCGGCGAAGCCGCAACCGAACTCGCACTTAATATCGACGAATCGAATTCCGAATGGATGACATTGCAGGGCTTGGTTGACTTTAATGCCGGGAGATTTGCCGAGGCAAAGGTTGGGTTCGAACGTGCATTGGAACTGGATCCTACCAACGTTGATGCAAGTCGAGCAGCCGTAAGAACAGCGATTCAACTAGGTGACACGGAACAAGCGCGGCGTTTCGTAGATGATGCGTTAAAGCTTACCCAGGATGATTTCGCAGTCTGGATTTTGAAAGGTGATTTGGAACGACAAGATAAAAAATACGCAGAAGCCCGCGATGCGTACACGAAGGCGCTGGAAATTGTTCCAAATAATCCATTGGCTTTATTACAAAGGTCCGCGGTCCGGACAGCGATGCTAGACAATGACGGCGCGCTAGAGGACTTGGCGGCTATTGGTGCGGCGTCGAATGAGGATCCGAGGGCACTCTATTTGCGAGCCGTCATTGCCACACAAAAAGATCAAGGTATCGAAGCGCTGCGGTATCTGCGGCAAGTTTTACAGGTAGTCCCGAACCACCGCGATAGCTTACGTCAAGCGGCTCAATTGCACTTCAAGATGAACGAACACCGTGAAGCGGAAAAATATCTCAATCGGTTGTTGGAGATTGATCCGAACAACGCAGACTATCGCCGAATGCTCTCTGCCGTACAACTCGCTGATGGCCGATTGGAGACTGGAATCGGCGACATGAAAGACGTCGATATTGAGAACCTCTCGGACCCCAGTATCTTGGCGCTCCTCGGGACCGCCTACTTGAAGCATGGCAAGTTCGAAGATGGCACTCGCAGTCTCGAGCGTGCGCACGAGCTTGCGCCCGAGTCCGTTCCAATTCGCACTCAGTTGGCGTTTAGTAAGATGCGCAGCGGCAAGTTGCCTGAGGCGTTAAAAGAACTTGAAGCGATTCGTAAAGATGATCCCAGCTTTCTTCTTGCGGGAATTTTGCAGGCGTTTGGCCATGCCTCCAAGAAAGATCAAGCAGAGTCGCTAAAAATCGCTAATGAACTAATTGAGCAACAGCCAGACGTTCCTGTTTTATATAACGTACGTGGTTATCTGTACGATATATTCGATGCTTCTGATAAAGCAGTAGCAGATTTCGAAACCGCACTAAAAAAAGATCCCAACTTTCATCCGGCGAATTTTAATCTTGCACGGATGGCGATGAAGAAGCAGGACACCCCTGCTGCGCGCCAGCGTCTGCAGTTAATTCTCGATCGCGCGCCCAATCAACCACAAGCGTTGCTGGCGCTTGCGTCCTTGCTGCAGAAGGACGGCAAGGAGAGCGAGGCGGTAAAACTGTGGGAGCAGGCGCGGGAGAATAACCCGAAGGCGGTGGAGCCTCGGATCCACCTAGCTCGCTACTACAGAGGCAAGAAGGATCTGCCTGCAGCACTTGCAATGGCAAAAGAGGCCTATGAGCTGGCACCGTATTCGCCCGCGGCCCAGTTCGAATTTGCAATCGCCAAGATGAGCGCAGGCGAGCCGAAAGAGGCGGTCCCGATAATACAGGCCATCGTTGAGCGCTTTCCAAGTTCTGAACAGGCGATGGAGTTACTGGCGCAAGCCTATAACCAGTCGGGTGATGCAGAAGCGCTCAAGACGACCTTGGTCGACCATTTGCAGCGTTTTCCCGAAGCGATAAAAGCACGCGTGGCGTTGGCGCGTTTGCATTTGACAAAAAGCGACTACACAGCGGCGCAGAAATTGGCAGATGAACTTATCGTGATCGGCCCAGATAAGGCTGCGGGCTATTCCCTGCAAGGGGACATTAACTTTGCCCAGCGGGAAATACCCAAGGCGCTCGATGCTTACCGTAAGGCGCACGAACGAGAAGCCGATTCGCAATCGCTACTAAAACTTTATGCGGCGCATCAACAAAACGGTGGGGACACTGAGATGTTGGACGAGTGGTTGGCAGAGCATGACGATGATGTCCCGGTCCGCGTCACGAAGGCGATGGCAGATATTTCAGCCGGTCGGCAAGCGGAGGCCGTTTTGCAATACGAGAAGGTCCTCGAAACGGTGCCAAACCACATTATCGCGTTGAATAATTTGGCTTGGATTTATGATGATGGCGGGGATGACCGGGCGCTTGAGTATGCCCGGCGAGCCTATGAAGCTGCACCGTCACGACCCGAGATCGCCGATACCTATGGATGGATTATGCTGCGCAAAGGCAATACTGAGCAGGCCTTTGAGTTGTTGAGCAAGGCGCTCGATGGTGCTCCAAAGAACGACGACATTCGTTTCCATTTTGCCAGTGCGCTGGCCAAATCAGGAGACGAGACGGGTGCAATTCGAGAATTAGAAACCATATTGTCAAAAGAGGACGCGTTTGCGTCTCGCGCCCAGGCGGTAACCTTGCTTGAGGAGTTGCGCCAATAGGCGAGTTCGACACCGATGGCGTTCAACGTTCCGATTGCGACTGAGGAGAGTCCGGGTTATCGAGTCGACGATAGTTGGTGAGCAAAGCGAGTGTTTCTGTCCCATCTTTGTCGCGGTAGCTTACCTTAATCGGTAGGTACCCAAGATCTCGCGCGCACCAAAATATTGTCCGCCGCTTGTCACCCGATCGCCGACGAATAATTTCAACGGTGTTAAATCGACCGAGCTTTGTATTAACTACGGTATTTTCGCCGAAGACCGGATCGTAGCTTTTTTCTTTACCTCGATCTGTGATCCGATAGCTTAATTCGGACCTCCCTGTGACCAAATCGTGCATGATTGCGGCTTGATAGATGAGTTTATCCAGCATGTCCTCGAGAAGCGGGGAGGACAATTGAGTACCATTTACCACAGTATGAACATTCGCGTTTTCTCTATCGAAACGCATATGGACATTTAGCGGTTTCTTCTTGTTTTTGCGCACATGGGTGTAGGTGTCGGGATAGAATTTTCCATGGCGGAAGATTCCAGCACTGGATTCAAGAAGTTCATCCCTACGAACTAGCGATGCTAGTCCGGTTGAGCGCAGCCTTGATTCGAACTGATAGGCCCCGTTCGGTTGAATTTCGAATGACCGCACCATCTTCCCTACGGTTAGCGGTCCAATCACCAGTTTGTAGGTTGCGACGTAGGATTCTTGCGCGGCGTTTGCGCGACAGAAAAGTAACCACAACAGAATTACAAAAATATAGCGCGCCATAACATTGAGTAACTACGTGACTGATTAAACGACCGCTTAGTGATAATATCGGCAACGGTAATGCGTCGCCTTTACTTAACAGTCCAAACTTCAGATTCGATTGTAACCTACGAGCCAAACGTCATTCACATGAACTCCCGCATTAGAGATTGGCGGCCAGGAAGGGTACTGGTTGTGGGCGATGTCATGCTCGATCGCTATTGGAGTGGTCCTGCTGCCCGAATTTCACCGGAGGCACCGGTACCCGTCGTGCACGTTTCGGAAGAATTCGAACGGGTTGGCGGAGCCGCTAATGTCGCAGCGAATATTGTAGCCCTCGGAATGGATGCCGACCTGATCGGCGGCGCCGGAAATGATCCGGCATCCGCGCGTTTACAGGAGCTCTGCGATGCATGTGGCATTGCTGCTGAGTTTGTCTGTGGTCCGAAATGCGAGACTACGGTGAAGCTTCGGGTGATGAGTCAACACCAACAGCTATTGCGGCTCGATTTCGAGGCGTATGTGCCCATCTATGACGTAGAACACCTTCACCAGGTATTTGCGAAAAAGTTAAATGAAGCAGATATCGTAGTCTTGTCCGACTACGGCAAAGGCTTTGTTGCAGATAGCCGCACGCTCATTGCAGCCGCCCAAGTCGCGGATAAACGCGTCATCGTCGATCCGAAATCGACCGATTTTTCACGATATTCTGGTGCCTATTTAATTACGCCGAACTTCGCAGAATTCGAGGCGACTGTTGGAAAGTGCGATAACGAAGCGGAAATCGAAGAGCGTGGTGCTAACTTATGTCGGAATCACAACTTCGAGGCAGTGTTGGTCACACGAGGGGAGCACGGCATGACCCTCGTCTCACCAAACTTCGCCGCAATAACGCTCAACGCCCAAGCGCGAGACGTTTTTGATGTAACCGGTGCCGGAGATACTGTTTGTGCTGTTGTCTCCGCGGCACTCGCCGCGGGAGTGGAGTTAGCCGACGCAGTTGTGTATGCGAATTCCGCGGCTGGCGTTGCCGTCGGAAAAATGGGTACGGCGATTGTAACAACAGAAGAACTCGAAAATGCGCTGCAAGCGTCCGCAGAACCGCAAACAAATGGTGTTGTGGATATTCAGGAATTATTGCCGCAGATCTCGGCGGCAAAGAGACGTGGCGAGCGCATCGTAATGACAAATGGTTGCTTCGATATTTTGCATGCCGGCCACGTCGCTTATTTGAAATTGGCGAAGGCGCTTGGGTCACGATTAGTCGTTGCCTTGAATTCCGATAAATCTGTTGCACGACTGAAAGGAGCGGGGCGGCCGATCCATCAGCTCACCGACCGCATGGCTATCGTAAGCGCGCTCGCATGTGTCGATTGGGTGATTAGCTTTGATGAGGACGATCCCGGCGCTTTAGTAGAAGCAATAAATCCCGACGTCCTGGCAAAAGGTGGTGACTACAATATTGAAGATATCGTAGGGGGTGACCATGTCTTGGCTAACGGCGGCGAGGTGCGAACGCTGCCGTACGTCGACGGGTTGTCCTCAAGCGCGATAATCGAGAAGCTGGTGGCACAA
This sequence comes from Gammaproteobacteria bacterium, assembly GCA_021773835.1. Classification (GTDB taxonomy): domain Bacteria; phylum Pseudomonadota; class Gammaproteobacteria; genus UBA11873. Next base: position 193,392 of record JAJFJQ010000057.1, on the reverse strand, counting down.
GGCACAGTGAAGGCGGGTAAGCGGTGATTATCGTAACCGGAGGCGCCGGTTTTATTGGCAGCAATCTCGTGCATGAGCTGAATAATCAAGGTCACGACAACATTTTAGTTGTTGATGACCTTAGTGATGGGCGTAAGTTTGAGAATATTGCCGCGGCTACAATCGCCGATTACATGGATGTGGATGAGTTTCGATCGTGGTTTAACGCGGATCGGGATCTATTTGCAAAAATCGAACGTGTTTATCATTTGGGTGCGTGCTCCACAACTACGGAATGGAACGGGCGCATGATGTTGGATTTGAATTACGCGTACGCCCGCGATCTTATCCGTTACTGCGTGAAGCGGGCGATACCAATTGTGTACGCGTCAAGTGCTGCAATCTACGGTGGTTCGAGCGCATTTGCCGAACACACAACCAACGAAAAGCCAATAAATGTCTATGCCTATTCCAAACTTCTGTTGGACAGTTATGTTCGGCGTTTGCTACCGACGACCACCAGTCAGATTATAGGGTTGCGGTATTTCAATGTTTATGGGCCGCGCGAACGGCACAAAGGAAGCATGGCTAGCGTCGCCTATCATTTCAATCAACAGCTGCTTTCGTCGGACACAGTGAGACTATTCGACGGGTCCGGTGGATTCGCAGCAGGCGAGCAATGTCGGGATTTTATCTACGTCGACGACGCCGTTCACACCACGCTTTGGTTCGACGGTAACCAGCAGGTATCGGGAATATTTAACTGTGGTTCGGGGCGAGCGGAATCGTTTAATCAACTAGCCGCCGCCGTTCTACAGTGGCATGGACGCGGAACGATTGAATACATACCGTTTCCGGATGATCTATTGGCCGCCTACCAGAGTTTTACAGAGGCTGATCTCGGCGCATTGCGCGCCGCGGGATGTCAACTGGAATATCGAAGCGTCAGCGATGGAGTGCATCGGTACCTTGACTGGTTGAACGCTTGAGAACCGTCTACAACGCGATCTTTTTCTTAATCGCGCCACTTTTGCTGGTGCGGATTTATTGGCGGGGTCGCCGAATCAAGGCCTATCGTGATCGCTGGCTTGAACGTTTTTCTTTAAACCTGCCTGACGCACCGGTGCCGCGACCGGTGTGGATACATGCCGTGTCGGTTGGCGAGTCGGTGGCGGCGACTCCGATCGTCAATGGAATACTCGAGCGCTTTCCTCACATACCAATTTTATTTACGACGACAACTCCGACCGGCGCCGACACCGTTATCAACAGATTCGGAGACACCGTGCTCCAAGTTTTCTTCCCTTACGATCTACCGATGGTTGTAAGTCGCTTTGTGGAACATTTTAATCCGCGTTATCTGATCCTGATGGAGACCGAATTATGGCCAAACCTTCTGAGCTGCTGTCACCAGAAAAATATTCCAGTATTGATGGCAAATGCGCGCCTCTCGCACAAGTCCACCGCGCGCTATCGTCGGTTCCCGTCGATAACGTCAGCAATGATCTCGGCAATCGATTATATAGCCGTACAAGGGCATGAGGACCGTGACCGGTTCGTCTCGCTAGGCGCGCCGCTTAGCGCAATCGAAATTACGGGGAGCCTTAAGTTTGACGTTGAGTTGCCGTCAAGCGTGACCGAGTCCGGGCAATCGTTACGGCGCTTTTTAGGTACTAGCCGGACCGTGTTAATGGCTGGTAGTACCCGCGACGGCGAGGAAGAGATACTACTTCGAGTGTTTGCCGACCTAAAGGCGAAGCACCCGGATTTACTCCTATTGCTCGCCCCGAGACATCCGCAGCGCTTCGATGTGGTCGCCGAGCTTTGCCGAAAACTGGGCTACCAAATGTCGCGTAAGAGTAACGGCGATCCGTGCTCATCTGAAGTAACCATATACCTGATTGATTCTATGGGGGAACTGCCAAATTTTTACGCTGCGAGCGACGTCGCCTTTGTCGGCGGGTCGATGATGCCATTTGGGGGGCACAACGTGCTCGAACCTGCAGCGCTTGGCGTGCCTGTCGTAGTTGGTCCCTATACCTATAATTTCACCGAGATTGTTGCACTGCTGCATTCGGTTGGCGCGTTGGCGATTGCTGAAAACCACGTCGCACTTCGCGATTGCATAGATCGATGGCTCGACAATAGCGACGACCGTGACCAAGCGGGTGCCGCCGGTCGGCAAATAGTTGCGCAAAATCGCGGTGCTGCAGCAAAAGTGATGAGGATCATTGACCGTATGATGGCGGCCTCCTCAGGGGCCAATGCGCCAGACAAGGCCGAAGTAGACCGATTACCACAATAACATCGAACTTTGCGCGATCGCGCAAATCGAAATTGTGGTGGTGATATACTTCAACCTCGGATGCTGTGGCGCCGTGGTTTATGTGAGGTCTTAGGCAGTGGAGAGAACAATATGCGAAATTTCGATGTGAAAGGCCCGGTCCTATTCAGTTTAATTTCTGCACTACTGGCGTCGGCGCCCGCGATGGGACAATCCCAAGTGTTTGCCTATCCTGTCGGTGGTCAATCTGAAGAACAGGTTTCGCGCGACAAGTTCGAGTGTCATCAATGGTCCGTCGGTCAGACTGGATTTAATCCGACGACAGCACCGCCATTGCCCGCCAGAGTGGCAGCGCCGCCGCCGAATCAGGGCTATAACCAGGGTTACAGCGATAGACCGCAAAGTCGCAACCGCGGGTTTCTCGGTATCGGTGATGGTGGAATGTTTCAGGGTGGTGGCATGATGGGGGACGCGGCAACAGGCGCGGCACTGGGTGCGGCCGGCGGCGCGATCGCTGGTGATGCGGGTAAGGGCGCAGCGATTGGCGCGATTTCATCAACCCTCTTTGGCGCGATGTCACGAAGTTCGCGACCGCAACAGCCGCCGCCACAACAACAGCAACAATATCAGTATCAGCAAGCGCAACAAGCACAGGCCGACCAGGCACATCTAGAACGGCTTGAGCGAGTTGATGAATACAACCGGGCCTACGGTGCTTGCATGCGGAGCCGCGAATACACCATCAATTAATAAGGTGCCGCGAGACGCTGAAAATCAACGTAGCATTGCTTGAATAGCCTTGAATTGCTCGTGTCGTGAGTCGACCAACCATTCGAAGATGACCGATTCCGCGCTGATCACCTGCACCCTCGATTGACGCATTCGGTCGAGTGCATTCTGATAGTTTTCCAACCGCCGCGAGCAAATTGCGTCTTCCACCACATAGACGTCAATATCGTTAGCCAAAAGATCTAGTGCGCTTTGGAGCACGCAAACGTGCGCCTCCATGCCGACGATTACGACTTGCCGCCGCCCGCTGCGTTCCAATGCCGCGGTAAATCCATCGGCACCAACGCAACTAAAACTTGTTTTCTCAAAGGATTGAGATGAGTCTGGAATTGCGGCAAGAATCTCCGGGACCGTTGGGCCGAGCCCTTTGGGGTATTGCTCAGTACGTAGTACAGGTACCTCAAGTAATCCGGCGGCGTGCGCCAGCAGAACCGAATTCGAAATCACTCGGTTGAGAACTTTGCTAGGCATTGCATTTCCGAGTTGCTGTTGGATATCAACGATCAGCAATAGACTCCCGTCGATGGAACACTTAGAAGCGCTGTCGCACGGGCTAGCTAGACCCATGAGGCACTCTACCAATAGAAAAAACGATAATGGTTAAGGAATCGCACGGGTTTCCAATCGCTAGTCTATCAACCAACTGTTTGCTACGAACAGATCGTCCGGTATCAAGGTCCCGGCGGCCTGCTTAAGTCGCAAAATATCTAGGATGTAATCGTAACGTGCGCGCGAGAAATCCCGTCTAGCCTGAAATAAACCGCGTTCCGCATCAACCACGTCAACGGCGGTTCGCGTGCCCACCTCGAATCCTGCTCGAGTTGATTCGACGGCAGTAGTTGACGATAGCACCGCCTGTTGAAGCGCCTTAACCGTGCTGATTTGGGCGATAACGCCCAGGTATGCTTGCCTGGTTTCACGGTACACGGCGCGTTTTGCCTGCTCTAAACGTTGCACGGCCGCGGTATGTTCATGCGTCGCTTCGCGCGTTCGCGAGTTTACCCTGCCCCCTTCGAAGATAGGTACGTTCAGTTCAATCGCAATGTCGCCTTGTGTCACCTCACTGCCCCCGAAGCGCCCGCCTTGTTTGTTGAAGCCGTGGCTGCCGGTAATGTCGATTGTCGGGATATGTCCTGAGGACTGCACGCGTATTTCTTTATAGGCAATTTCCGCCGCAGTTTTTGCAGCTGCGATTTCGAGATTCTGTTCGAGCGCTGTTTCCGTCCATGCGTCGATGTCTGACGGGTCAGGCGGGGTTAGCTTTATCGACTCTCCGAGAGTCGCTAACTTGTCGTAGTAGACTTCCGTTGTTTCGCGTAAAGCTTCACGAGAATTATCGAGTTCATTTTCCGCCACGATCTGGCTGGCGGTCGCGCGGTCAAATCCGGCTTGGGCCTCCTGAACATCGGTTATCGCGATCAGCCCGACTTCGAAGCGTTGTTGGGCCTGCTCGAGTTGGCCATGCAAGGATTGTTTCTCGGCAGTTGCAAAATCCAAATTATCCTGGGCGGCCAACACGTCAAAATAGCGCTCTGCAACGCGCACTATCAATTCCTGCTGCGCCGCATCAAGTTCGTAGGTCGATTGCTGCAACCGCTTGTCCGCTTGGTCTAACCGCACATAGCGATCGTAATGGTAGACCGGCTGATTTAATGTAATGCGGAATGCTCGCGTGGTGAAATCCACCTCGCCGCCGGAGCCAAAGCCGCCACTGAGGGTGATGTCCTGTTTGACCTTAGAGGTACTGCCGGTAAAGTCGAGTGTCGGCAGCCACAGATCGGCACGTGCCTGTGGGATGCCTTCGGCCGCCGCCATCGCGTTCGCTTGCGCTTCTCGAAATTGCGGGTCGGTATGCTGGGCTTGCTCAAGTACGGCGATGAGGTCCACAGCGTGTGTTGGCCACGCGGTAATGAGCAGGCAGAAGATTGTGCAGGCGCGGGGAAATTGCATAAAAAAATGCATATATTTCAATCGTATCGGGAGTATACGGCAAGACGTTTCAAATTGTATAGTTAGTCGGGCCGGATCCAAACGACGGGGTCACTACGCCGTTGGGGTGATGCGACTGCTTACCGAAGATCGCACCACACCGGCGTCGCCTGGGCCAACATCGCGGCTAGTCACCGCTACGCTCACACTCAGAACTTGAATTGCGGCGCCGCTTCACCGCCGATCAAAGGCGCAATATCGGTCTCGAATAAGGTTTCAGACCTGAATTCTGATTCGCCTACACGGGTAATAAGACGGGCCTCCATTGCTGGGCTTTCCCCAATCACCAAAAACAGGCGCCCGCCGATTGTCAGTTGACGCTCAATCGCCTTGCGCGGCGTAGCGACCGACCCGGTCAATACAATTGCTTCATAGGGCTCGTTGGGCTGCCATCCGTCAATACCATCGCCATGCTCAAACAGGATATTGCCGTAGCCACGACGATCGAGTTTTTGTTGAGCTAGTTCGAGTAGACCCGGCCGGAATTCCACAGTAAGTACATGCGCACATTGGTGCGCCAACAGCGCAGTCAGGTAGCCACTCCCGGTACCGACTTCGAGCACGCGGTCGCTGGATACCAGATTGAGTGATTGGAGAAGTCGCGCCTCGACCTTAGGCATCATCATTTTTTCGCCATACCCGAGCGGGATTTCGAAGTCGGAATAGGCCAGCGTACGGTAGGCATCGGGTACAAATTCATCCCGCGGGATGGCACTAACGCTATCGAGAACAGCTTGGTCTAAGACGTCCCAGGTGCGGATCTGTTGCTCGACCATATTGGCTCTGGCCTGTTCAAAGTTCATCAGTGGGCTCCCGCCTTTCTCGTTTCCGTAGTTATTTCGATGACGCGCATGGCGTCGCCGATCGAAAGTGCTGTCTATTTGTTCGCGCTGCACCGACGCCTCACGGCCAGGGGTTTAAATTAATACCTCTGCCACTGGTGCGACGCCGAGCGTCCGCACTTCGGCCAGTTCGCTAGCAACGAGAAGGATACCGGTCTCTGGCCGCCGGGCCAAGGCGACGGTTGGATTAAACAGTGCCGACACGCAGTGCCGTGCGAGTAACGAAATGCTGGAATCGGGAATGTGGCGCAGCAGTGCTAGACACGCCCTCACCAAGTCGATTGTGCAGTCGATGTCGATCTCAGCATCAGCAGTCGTTTGTGATGCATTCAACTGCGCAACGCCACCTTCTTGGTGGGTATATTGTGGGGCAGATCTGGAGATAAAGGATACTGCTAAGCGGAGTAGTTTCGGCTGCGCTTCGGCTATACCGAAATAGGTGAGTGCTGCTGTTATGGCTACGGTAGCGTCAAGGTCATCACACGGATCCGAGTACATTTGATCGGCGGAGGATCCAATAACAATGGGATCGAACGAAATAATAGATTCGAACAACCGTCGAGCCCGTACGATCATTTCAACCTTATCGTAGGAAACGCCGAATTGATGGAGTGCGATCGAATACCAGGCGTTGCCACGTATTTGCTGCCCAACCGCAATATCGGACTGGGCTCGGCCGATAGTTCGAGACATCAACCCGATTTCGTGGGCGTTATTATCGACAAATGAATTTATCTGCAATCCGAGCTTGAACTCAGCGCTACGGCGGCGCAGTGTCGCACCCAATGCCAGGGCTTGCAGTGCGATTGCCTGACCGCTAAGCGTAAATTGCCGGTTACGCGCATTCCACTGTAAACCGGTCGAGTACTGGCAGGCACCACCGTGTTTCGGCACGCATAGGCCGGTGATGCCCTTGAGGACTAGGTTCACCATCAACGTCGCTACGAAACTGCCTTCCCGAGCGCGTCGAATCGCGAATTCGAATTGGTGCAGATCGATGAATTTTATCGGGCCGCCCTGACCGCCGTTTATCCAATCGAAACCTTCGAGATTGCGTGCTATTAAGTGCTCGTAGAGTTCACGCGACAAGTTGTGATGGCGCATCGGGCTCTCGAAATGCCGGATCGGCGGTTGTGTCATAGCGCAGGGCTTCAGGCGTAGATACATTTCGTTACCTTGTGTCCCAAAATGATCGCGGATCGGGGGCGAGGAGGGATTGGCCCCCGATCCGGATCAAGCGACGGGGGAGGCCCGCCGTGGGGAGTCGAATTAACATAATCGTGGCTCGCAGATCCCGGCGGTGTTAGTTCGTGACCACAGTGCCCAAAAAAACTAAGGAAAATAAAGATAGGCCGATGAAATTGCCGGCTAAGATTCCAAGTGTTATGCAGCTTATGGTTCCCGAAACCACCGAGTGTTTGGAAGGACCGCTCAAAATTACTTCCTCCGAATAATGCAGCGCGTTGAGTTTCCGAGCCACACGCCTCAAGCGTGTTGCGGGGCTACGGTTGATTCCGGGCTATTAAACGGTCACGTTATGACCGAGGAACGGCGTGTTCAGGGGGGCAATAGGGTGAAATCGGGCAGAAATATGGAAATGTCAGCCGCCAGCTTCGGGTCTGCCGACATTCCGTTAAAGTAGCAGCCCATCGGTACATTGAACTGGAGCCAACATTTATGACGCGCACTGTAGCGATCGTTGAAGACGACGCCCCGATCCGCAACAACTACGCGGATGCGTTGCGGCGGCAGGGATACCGCGTGCAGACGTTCGCAACCCGCGAGGCCGCGATGAATGCGTTTAGGAGTCGTCTTCCAGACCTCGTTCTATTGGATATCGCGCTGCAAGACGAAATCGATGCGGGCTTCGAAATGTGCAGAGAGTTACGCACTTTATCGAACAAATTACCAATCATTTTTTTGACCGCGCGTGATTGCGACTATGACGCGATTGCCGGCTTGCGTCTTGGCGCCGATGATTATTTGACGAAGGACGTTTCCTTACCGCACATATCCGCCCGAATTAGTGCACTTTTTCGACGAGTAGAAGCGCTGGGTGATCCAACGGACCAACGCCAAGAACGTACTTGTGGTGAGCTTGCAATCGATCCAGATCGAGTCGTTGCGCGGTGGCGGACTGAAGTTGTTGATCTCACCTTGACGGAATTTTGGATCGTCAATGCATTGACAAAAAACCCCGGACACGTAAAGACGCGGGAACAGCTCATGCACGACGCCAATGTGGTGGTCGACGACACCACGGTAACATCGCATATCAAACGTATTCGGAAAAAATTCAAGACTATCGACAGCGACTTTAGTCACATTGAGACCGTTTACGGCATGGGATATCGCTGGATCTAGAATATAGTCAATGCCGAGGGTAACAATACGCGCAAAGCTCCTGCTTTTATCGATTGTAATGCTCAGTATTCCCTACGTTGGGTTTCAGTATCTGAGGGAAACTGAGCGCTATCTGCAAAGTAGTCTAGAAGATTCACTGCTGGCCGTAGCCGGTGCGTTGGCAGTGTCGTTACAAAATCAATCGAGAATTTTTCGAAATTCATCAAAAACGGACCAGTCAGGCTACCCATTGTTTGTCCATTCTCTGAGCTACCCGATCCACATTGACGGATACACGGAAGATTGGGTGGACTATCTCGACTGGTCTGATCGATTCGCGCATTCTGAGCAAACGCTTGAACTCGGCCGTAGCGGTCCGAGCTTTGATCTTGTGGTCGGCGCCCATGAGCAAAACGTGAATTTGCTCATCCGGATTACCGATGACAGTTTTGTATATCAGCGTGGCGGTCTATTTGATCCCAACGAAGCGGACACGGTAGAGCTTGTCTTAAACGGCGATAATTCGGAGCTGCAAAGTGTCTACTTCGGGACCTCGGGGCCGGGTCCGGTGGCCGCCTATTCCATCGTCGAGAATTGGGATTTCTCCGTGTCACGTCGCCCTGAGAACAACATTGTCGGTGAGTGGCGCGAAACGGAGCAGGGCTACGTCGTCGAGATCCGTATCCCTCAGTTTCGTGTCAACGATGCGGTGGGCATCGTAGTTCACGATAGAGATGCAAATTCCCCCGAATCGCTGAAGGCGAGTACGGCTGGGTCATTGGAGCCAATTGCTCCAAATGCGCTATTGCGAACTTCGGCACAGCTGCAACAAACGATCGAGCGTGTTGGGCTCAAGAAAGGACGACGGGTTTGGATGATAAATCGGAACGGCCAGGTCCTAGCAAGTGGTGGTAGTTTAGCCAGTGAATATAAACGCGGAGCCATTAACTTCCTCTATACATGGATCCTGCCTGCGGCGACCGATTCGTTCGAAGATGATCTTCGCTCTGCCTCTCGGCTGCGTGGCAAGGAAGTATTGACCGCGTTAGGTGGCCGTAAATCGACACGCTGGCGTTCGTCACCGGATGAACGTGCCGTTATCGTATCCGCCGCTCACCCGGTTCGCGCAGGAAATGAGTTAATCGGCGCGGTCGTCGTTGAAGAGACAACCAATAGTATTCAAACCCTCCAGCGTGATGCGATGGCGGCGTTATTTAATAAATCGATAGCGATATTTTTTGGTGTTACTTTCATATTGTTAGTTTTCGCCAGCCGTTTGTCATATCGGATCGCGAAACTTAGGGACCAGTCCGAGCGCGCGATCGATCAGCACGGCCGAGTTGTCGGAACGATTTCCGAGAGTTCCGCATCCGACGAGATCGGGGATCTGTCGCGGAGTTACGCGGCGATGGTTGGACGGCTTGCGGACTACAATGCATATCTCGAAAGCATGGCGAGTAAGTTGTCTCACGAACTACGAACACCACTGACCGTGGTTTCGTCCTCTTTGCAAAACCTTGACTCACTAAGTTCAGGGTCTGAACAAGAGCCTTATCTGGCACGCGCCCGTGAGGGCACGGAACGATTGCACAATCTTGTCTCGCGGCTGAGCGAAGCCGCACGTTTAGAGCAGTCGGTAGCGAATGTTGAGTTTGAGGAGTTTGATTTAACTGTGTTATTGGAGGGCTGCGTGGATGGATATCGCAATATTTACCCTCACTCCCAAATTCAGCTAATTCATGCACAAAGCCCGTGCCGATTCCTTGGTTCCGGCGATTTAATCGCACAGTTAATGGACAAGTTGATTGATAACGCCATCGCCTTCGGCTCCGACAACGAACCAATCGATATAAGCATGGAGCGGCAACCGAATGGGATCGAGTTGCGTGTGGTCAATCGCGGTAGTTTGTTGCCGGAGGCGATGCAATCACAGATATTTAATTCCATGGTGTCGTTACGCGGGGCACGCAGTGACAAGGAACCGCATCTAGGCTTGGGCCTGTTCATATCCCGGTTAATCGTTGAGCTTCACGGCGGAACGATATCAGCAAGAAATCTTACCGATGACAGTGGCGTTGAAGTTACTGTCTTGCTGCCCGTCTCAGAGGATTCACCGGTGGCGTAACAACTGCACGTTCGACCCATTTGATGGCGGATTCTAGTGATTCGATTCCGCCATCAGTGCCGGCGCAGCGTTCGCTAAGATGGCGGCGCCACTGACGCGCCCCGGGTTGGCCTTGAAACAAATAATGTAATGGCTTGGCCAAGTGTCGTGTAAAGGTACCAGCGCGAATTTCATCTTTGGCGTATTCGATATAACGGCGGAAGATTTCGAATCGATCAGGTTGCTCACTCGCAACCGGTGCAAATAACGCATTGTCGACCGCCGCGAGCACGTACGGCGTTTGATACGCCGCGCGTCCTAGCATGACACCGTCGACGTGCTGCAGATGCTTATTGCCGTCCGCCATTGATGTTAAGCCGCCATTGACGACTATCGTCAGGTGTGGGAAGTCTCGTTTCAGCTGGTGAACTACATCGTGGCGCAATGGTGGAATTTCACGATTTTCGCGTGGACTTAACCCGTCAAGCCAAGCCTTGCGCGCGTGGACAATCACGACGCCGGAGCCCGAGCGGTCGATGGCGTCAACAAATGTGGTCAATTCGTCGTATGAGTCCGTCTGGTCAATACCGATTCGAGTTTTTATCGTAACCGGGATGTCGACTGCCGAGCCCATTGCGGCAAGGCACTCGGCTACCAATTGTGGTTCGGCCATGAGGCTTGCTCCAAAGCGACCGGATTTGACCCGTGCGCTCGGACATCCAACATTAAGATTAATTTCCGAGAATCCGGCTTCCTCCCCGAGCGTCGCGGCGCTTGCCAATTTATTGGGGTCACATCCCCCAAGCTGCAACGCGACCGGTCGTTCGAACTCGGAATGGGCGAGGAACCGTCCCGGATCCCCGTGCAAAAGCGCATCGCACACGACCATTTCCGTATACAGTCTTGCGTGCCGCGACATGATGCGCGCGAGGTACCTAAAATGACGGTCCGTGTATTGCATCATTGGTGCAATACAGAAGCGCCACGGTGAGAATTTCATAGTTGTGTGGTTGCCTTTAGCTCGATTGGACCTCGCGCCAAGTTCTTGGCCACGACGGACAGCAGTTCATGTGTCGCTAAGCAGATATTATTTTACGCGTAAAACTGGTGCGTAAGTAGAATCCCCTTGGTAGTAGGGCTATTTGCTCCCCAGTGTGACTAACGGCGAGTGTTCGATCTCGTTTGTTGATTGCTTTCGGCCGGATTTGAAGATAGGTGCCGAGTTGGGCCCCATGTTCATCCAAGTTACCGAGCGCTATCCTCTCAATGTGTTCTTCCCAGTCCGCTTGTAAAATCGCGCTGTCTTCAGATGATGGGCTCCACAAGATCGGACGTCCGATCCGTCGTATAGCTACCGGTATTTCATGCGCTGCTTCAATCGGAACCCAAAGCACGCGGTTTAGTTTCGCCTTAACTGTTGACGTGCTCCATTGCAGCCCAACTGTATTGATGAGTGGCGCGCTGGAGACAAATGTCGACTCCTGCGGGAGATGTTGGGAATTTAACGGTACGGACTTAAGTTCGACTCCGATCGATTCGAAATCCGGCACCGGGCGTGATCCGGCAGTTGCACCCAATGCCGTTTCAAGCAATTCTCCGACCCATCCTTTTGCGCGCTTTAGGTTTCTTGGGACTGCGATTGCATGGCAGCGAGCGACTTCCCCGAGCGTCCGGCCGGCAAGCGCAGCGGCACAATCCAATAATTCGTTTTCGCTACGTGGCGGATCCATCCAGCGATTACGCGGCGAAGTTCTCGTCGGCGCGTGCCGTGAGTACCTCGAAGCCGGTTTCAGAAACCAGGATTGTGTGCTCCCATTGCGCCGATAGGCTGCGATCTTTGGTGACCACAGTCCATTCGTCGGGTAACAATTTCACATGCCGTTTGCCCGCATTTATCATGGGCTCTATGGTGAAGATCATGCCCGGTTCCAGAACGATTCCGGTACCCGGCGTGCCGTAGTGGAGTACCTGCGGTTCTTCATGGAAGCCGCGTCCAATACCGTGGCCGCAATACTCTCTGACGATCGAATAGTTATGCCGCTCGGCGTGCGCTTGGATGGCCGCGCCTATATCTCCAAGATGGGTACCTGGTGCGACCATCGAGATGCCTAGTTTCAGGCATTCGTAGGCGGTTTCGACCAGGCGTTTGGCTTTGACCGACGGGGTGCCGACGAAAAACATTTTGCTTGTATCGCCGTGGTATTCGTCCTTGATAACCGTAATATCGACGTTTACCACGTCACCGCTTTTTAGCACTTTATCGCTCGGGATGCCGTGGCACACAACGTGGTTAACCGAAGTGCAGATGGATTTCGGAAATCCGTGGTAATCGAGCGGGGCCGGAATCGCTGATTGGTGCCCCACGATGTAGTCGTGACAAATCACATTCAGCTCATCGGTGGTGGTGCCAGGTTGGATGTGCGGCTCGATTAAATCCAACACGTCCGCGGCGAGGCGCCCTGCGACCCGCATTTTTTCAATTTCGGCCTGATTTTTTATGGTCACGGACATGATTAGCGAGTTCTCAAGTCATTGTTACAACAACAGTTCTATGTTATAAAGCGCGCGCTCGTCGAGCAATCATTATTATTTAATCCGCACACCTTCCGACACGTGCGCCGGGGTGTTCGCCGAATTGATCGGCGGATCGGCGCATGGGGTAGGTGGAGGCAAAACCCCACGGGAGAAACCAATGTCTGACGTCAGTATGCGCCAGATGCTTGAGGCTGGGGTCCATTTTGGACACCAAACCCGCTTCTGGCATCCGAAAATGTCCCCTTATATTTTCGGTGAGCGCAATAAAATTCATATCATTAATCTGGAAAAGACCCTTCCGCTCTTTATCGAATCGACGAATTTTGTGGGACGCTTGGCAGCCAAGCGCGGTCGCATTTTGTTCGTTGGAACGAAACGTGCAGCCCAAGACGCGATAGAACGAGAGGCAACTAGATGTGGAATGCCCTACGTTAATCGTCGCTGGCTAGGTGGCATGTTAACCAACTTTAAGACGGTAAAGCAGTCGATTCGACGCCTCAAGGACATTGAAGCGTTAATCGAGGAAGGCGGGCTAGAACGCATTACAAAAAAGGAAGGTCTCAACCTGCGCCGCGAATTGGAGAAATTAAATCGCGGTCTATCCGGAATTAAGAACATGGATGGCTTGCCAGACGCCATGTTTGTCGTCGACGTCGGACACGAAAAGATTGCTGTTGCAGAGGCCGTGAAGTTGAAAATTCCGGTGATTGCGGTCGTTGATACGAACAATTCTCCGGATGGATGCGATTACATCATTCCCGGCAACGATGATGCGATTCGCTCGATCAACCTATATACCGCAGCGATTGCGGATGCAGTACTCGACGCACGTCTCACCGTGTCTGAGGCCGCCACCGGTGCCCAAGACGACTTCATCGAACTGGATGAATCGCAAGAAGCACCGGTAGATGCGGAAAGCGTCGTTGCGGAGACGAGCGGTGAGGAAACTACCGAAACTACCGAAGCTACTGAACCTGCAATCGGCGCGGCGGAAGAACCCGTGAATGCCGATGCACCAGAGGCGACCGGTAAAAGCGACGTCGCTTCGGACGAAGTGGATACCGACGTTAAAGCGGCATCTGAATAATTGGTCGATAGTCAGCTTTAGCGTTGCGTTAGATAAGGAACAAAACGATGCAAGTTACCGCCGCACAGGTGAAAGAGCTGCGCTCGCGTTCGGGCGCCGCGATGATGGATTGTAAAAAAGCGCTTGTTGAAACCGACGGAGACATTGAGGCAGCGATTGACCACCTGCGTAAATCGGGTGCGGCGAAAGACGCGAAAAAAGCTGGCCGTATCGCGGCAGACGGCGCAATTGTCATTCATGTTGAGAACGGCAACGGAGTTATTGCCGAAATCAACAGTGAGACTGATTTCGTTGCCAAAGATGAAAATTTTACGGCGTTTGCGCGTAATGTCGCGACAACAATTTTGAGCGCCAAGCCAGCCGATGTTGAGACGCTAGGCCAGACTGATATTGTCGGTGGGAGCGGCACTATCGAAGACGCAAGGCAGCTGTTGTCGGCAAAAGTCGGCGAAAAAATTTCTATTCGCCGATTCGCCGCTGTTCCGGCCGGCAATAGCATCCTGGCGCAGTATCTACATGGTATTCGGATTGGCGTGATAGTTGCACTCGAAGGTGGCGATGGGACATTGGCTAAAGATATCGCAATGCACATTGCCGCGAGCAACCCAGTGTGTATTAGCGAGGCCGATGTCCCGCGCGCGTTGATCGAGAAAGAAACAGAAGTTCAAACCGCACAAGCCGAACAATCCGGCAAGCCGCCCGAAATAATCGAAAAGATGGTCTCCGGAAGGATCAGAAAATTTATTTCTGAGATCACACTTAGCGGTCAACCCTTCGTCAAAGACCCCGATACCACTGTTGGCAAGTTACTGAAGGCAAAAGGCGCATCAGTGAAATCGTTCATCCGATATGAAGTCGGCGCAGGAATCGAGAAGAAAGAAGAAAATTTCGCCGAGGAGGTTATGGCTCAGGCGCGGAGCGCAGATAAAGGAACACCGTGACACTGAGCTACGATCCGAATGGTTATAGGCGTGTGCTCATCAAATTGAGCGGTGAGGCGCTTATGGGTAACGAGCAATACGGCGTTGACCCTGAAGTATTGAATCGGATAGCCCTAGAAATCAGGGATTTGATCGAGGCTAAGGTCCAGGTATCGATCGTGATCGGGGGCGGCAACATTTTTCGCGGTGCTGGTTTGGCTGCAAAGGGTATGGACAGGGTGTCGGCCGACCAGATGGGTATGCTTGCGACGGTTATCAATGCGTTGGCAATCCAAGATGGCCTTGAGCGAGTCGGGCTCCACGCGCGTGTGATGTCGGCGATCAAGATTTACGAGGTATGTGAAGATTATATTCGTCGCCGTGCGATACGACACCTAGAGAAAGGACGCGTAGTGATTCTTGCTGCGGGGACCGGGAATCCATTTTTCACTACCGATTCCGCCGCAAGTCTCCGGGCGATAGAAATAGGTGCGGACTTACTGATCAAGGCAACAAAGGTTGATGGTGTGTATTCCGCCGATCCTTCTTTGGTCACCGATGCCGTCCGCTACGACCAGCTGGACTACGATGAAGTTCTTAGCAAAAAACTCGAGGTGATGGATGCGACGGCAATAGTCTTGTGTCGCGATAACAAAATGCCATTACGTGTCGTCGACATGACTACACCGCGCTCTTTCGTGCGCGCTGCGCTTGGTGAGAATGTCGGGACCTTAGTTACCAGCTAGGAGGAGTTCGAATGATAAAGGACATTATGACCGACGCGGGAAAGCGAATGGATAAAACCATTGGTGCATTCCGTCTGGACTTGACTAAAATTCGAACTGGTCGAGCCCATCCCAGCTTGCTCGATCACGTAATGGTCGACTACTACGGTGCCCAAACACCGTTGACCCAAGCCGCCAACGTTACGGTGGAAGACGCTCGTACCCTGACTGTAACAGCATGGGATAAATCGATGGTTCCCGTGATCGAAAAGGCCATTTTAGAATCTGACCTTGGCCTCAATCCCGCTACATCCGGGACTGTCATGCGGATCCCCTTGCCGCCACTTTCTGAAGAACGTCGTCGCGACTTAATTAAAGTGACAAAGTCTGAAGCCGAAAATGCCCGGATCGCCGTCCGCAATATCCGACGCGATGCGATTCACCGGATGAAAGACTTAGCGAAAAACAAAGAAATTCCCGAAGATGACGCGCACAAAGGGGAGGACCAAGTACAAAAATTGACCGATTCCAGAATCAAGGAAATTGATGAGCTTCTGGCGGAAAAAGAACGTGAAATGTTGGAAATCTAAAGGAAATCAAACAAGGTAATTCCGTAGATGCCGACATCAGGACAATGACTGAAGCGCACGACACGACTATTCCGCAGCACATTGCAATCATTATGGATGGCAATGGACGGTGGGCAAACGAACGGCAGTTACCTCGGATCGCGGGTCACCGTGCTGGGGTTGAAAACGTTCGGTTGATCGTCGAGCGTTGCGCCCAGTTGGGTATTAAATACCTCACCCTATTTGCCTTCAGTAGTGAGAATTGGCGTCGTCCGCCTACTGAGGTGCGCCTGTTGTTGGAACTATTTTCGGTCGCGCTGGAACAAGAGGTAGAACGGCTCGACGACAATGGTGTGTGCCTTCAGGTAATCGGTGACCGCTCAGGGTTCCCCGGTAAGCTACAGCGTCGCATCCAGCAGGCGGAGAAATTAACCGGCAATAACGATTCGTTGACTTTAATTATCGCGGCGAACTACGGCGGACGGTGGGACGTCACCCAGGCAACACGCAAAGTCGCAATGGCCGTTGCTGCCGGGGAGCTTTCGCCTGATGACATCACCGAGGAGACCATCGCAAATCATCTCTGTCTAACTAAGCTGCCAGAGCCGGATCTTTTCATTCGTTCCGGCGGCGAGCAACGCATCAGCAACTACCTACTATGGCAGCTCGCGTATACCGAACTCTATTTCACAGATTGCCTGTGGCCGGATTTTGATAAAGTTGAGTTTGACCGAGCGCTGACTAGTTACTCTACGCGGCAGCGGCGATTCGGTATGACGGGCGACCAAATCGATCACGCCGATATGCCAACGACGTCAACCGCCTAATTGCTTGTCAGCATCGCGACGCTAGTTTGCTTCGATGATTCAACCAAACAGAGGCAAACCACATCTTGGCGCAATGGCGCAAACGCTCGACGGATTGTGCCGGAAATGGCGACAAGAATAATTACCGCTGTCGTATTGGGGATCCTTGTTGTCGGTGCTGTACTGCGCCTACCTCCGATAGGCACCGCTGCGTTGCTTGGTGGATTCGTCATCGTCGCAGCTTGGGAGTGGTCGGGCCTGATTGGATGGACTCGCAGGAGTTGGAAAATTGCCTACTGCATAATGGCGGCTGTACTCGCATACGGCATCTGGCAGTGGGGCGAATCCCCGTTATTATTTTCATCCCTCAATGTGCTTGCAATTGTCTGGTGGACCATCGCCGCGGTCCTCGTCGTGGCGGCGCAACGCCAGCGGCTTGGTCGGTCGCTCGGTATCGCAACTAACGGCTTCTGCGGCCTAGTGGTATTGTTACCGGCCTGGTCAGGCACCGTTTGGTTGCTCAAAAACGATAATGCAATGCTGCTAACGCTTTTTGCCTTGATTTGGGTCGCAGACGGGGCCGCCTTCTTGGTCGGTAAGCGTTGGGGCCGAAGGCGTCTTGCGGCGCACGTGAGCCCAGGAAAAACTTGGGAAGGCGCGGCGGGGGGGCTTGGTTGCGGGACCATTTGTGCTGTCGCTATTAGCAATACGGTTGTGCTGTCGGAAACTGCAAGAATTGCTTTTATCGCCGTCGCCGTTGGAGCCATTATCGCGTCCATCATCGGTGACCTATTTGAAAGCGTGTTGAAAAGGCACATTGGCGTGAAGGACAGCGGTCAAATATTACCGGGGCACGGCGGGGTGATGGACCGGATAGATGGGTTTGTCGCGGCCGCGCCGATCTTCGTCGCCGGCCTATATTACGGGGTCAATCGGTTATGACAGGAATTTCCATACTCGGCTCTACAGGTACGATTGGCGTCAATACCTTAGACGTTGTATCGCGAGATCGGGAGGCGTACGACATTGTTGCGCTTACAGCGAATCGCAACGTGGAAGATATGTTCGTCCAGTGCGAAACATGGGAGCCGAAATACGCGGTCATGGCAGATCACGATTGCGCCGAAGTGCTATCGAAGCGGATCCGCGCGCGCGGACTATCAACCGAAGTTTTGAGCGGAGTCGCCGGCATTGAACGTGTCGCAGCGTTGCCCGAGACCGATAGCGTAATGGCCGGCATCGTCGGTGCAGCAGGTCTGTTGCCCAGCATTGCCGCTGCGCGTGCGGGCAAAAGGGTGATGCTTGCAAATAAAGAAGCGCTAGTGATGTCTGGACAGCTGTTTATGGACGCTGTAACCGACAGTGGCGCGGTGTTACTACCGATCGACAGTGAGCACAATGCGATATTTCAATGTATGCCGCCTCGATTTGAAGACGGTTTCGAACGAGTGGGTGTGCGGAAAATTCTGTTGACCGCTTCCGGAGGTCCATTTCGGCAACGCCCGCTCGACCAACTGAGTAACGTAACGCCGAGTGAAGCCTGTGCTCATCCAAACTGGGTGATGGGCCGTAAGATTTCCGTCGATTCTGCGACCATGATGAATAAAGGGTTGGAGATCATCGAGGCTTGCTGGTTGTTTCATACCAGTCAAGAATCAATCACCGTTGTCATCCACCCACAAAGTATCATCCACTCGATGGTCGAGTACGTCGATGGATCGGTACTCGCGCAACTGGGCAACCCCGACATGCGAACACCAATTGCATATGCTTTAGGGTGGCCCGACCGCTGCGAATCAGGCGTTGAGTCGCTGGATATCTTTACCGTCGCAAGATTGGATTTCGAACCCCCGGATATCGACCGTTTCCCGTGCTTGCGCCTCGCCCGTGAGGCGATGGCGATTGGGGGGACGGCGAGCGCGATCTTGAATGCAGCGAACGAGGCGGCAGTCGCAGCATTTCTCGATGAGCGTATCCCGTTTACAGACATTCCGACATTGATTGAGAATGCCTTAGAGGACATTTCTACACGCAGTGCGGACAACCTTGAAATCGTCCTCGAGGACGACGCAAAAGCGCGAGCGTATGTCGATGAACTAGTGGCACAACGAGTGACCTAATGGAAATGCTCCAGACAATAATCGCGTTCATCGTCGCACTAGGGATCTTGGTCACGATCCACGAGTACGGTCACTATTGGGTCGCTAGAAAAGTGGGCGTGAAAATCATACGCTTCTCCGTCGGCTTCGGTAGACGTTTGTGGTCGACCACGAGAGGTGAGGACGGTACTGAGTTCGTAGTGGCTGCGATACCGCTCGGCGGCTATGTGAAAATGCTCGATGAGCGCGAAGGTGAAGTCGCCGCCGAATTACGACACCGTGCGTTCAACAATCAAACCTTAGGGGCGAGAACGGCGATAGTTTTAGCCGGACCAATGGCGAATTTCCTGTTCGCGATTCTCGCCTACTGGGCGATGTACATGGTCGGTGTGAGCGGGCCGTCTCCGATCGTCGGCGAGATTACCCCGCATTCCCTGGCCGCCGCCGCGGGGCTCAGGACCGGCGAAGAAATAGCGGGGGTTAACGGAGATCCGGCGCCGACTTGGGACAATGTTTTTAGGTCCGCCGTAACGGCAATATTGGATTCGAGTTCGATCGTTTTACAAGTCGTCAATGACGAAGGGCGCGAGCGTGACGTCTTAATTAACTTGGGTAGCATCTCGGTCGACGATCTCAGCCGTGGCGAATTCTTCGAAAAAGTTGGCTTTGAGCCGTATCGCACGCCGATAGATCCGATCATTGGCCGGGTAATTGCCGACCAGCCGGCCGCGCGCGCTGGCATTCGTCGCGGGGACCAGGTGATTTCCGCCGACGGAGAAGCGATTGGAACTTGGCTTGAGTGGGTCGAATATGTTCGTGCACGACCGGGCAAAGCTATCAACGTCATGCTGAAGCGTGACGATGCGATGACCACGGTCCGCTTGACACCGAATGCGCTAGAGATAGACGGTAAGGTGATAGGACGTATCGGCGCCGAGGTGGACGTCTCTAAGGTTGAGCCGCTGCCGGTCGGAGTCGAGCGATATGGAATCTGGCAAGCCATGCCGCGGGCGCTTGAGCGTACTGGAGAGGTTGTCACCACGACCCTTAAGTTTTTGCACAAAATGGTCGTCGGTGAGGCGTCGGTGGAAAATTTGAGTGGTCCCATCAGCATTGCAAATTACGCCCGACAATCAGCCAAGATGGGCATCTCGAGGTTTTTGGATTTCCTGGGGCTCGTGAGCATCTCTTTAGGGGTGCTAAATTTGTTACCGATACCCTTGCTGGATGGCGGACACTTATTGTATTACCTGTTAGAATTCGTCACGCGCCGACCGGTCCCGGAAGCAGTGCAGTTGTTCGGACAGCAAATAGGTCTCGTCCTACTGCTCGGGCTCATGGGGTTGGCGGTATACAACGACATTATGCGGATGATGTAGCTGGCTGGTGGCAGACCTTTAGAAGTGGTCTCGGAAATCGTTGGGTAGGCGCGACAAGGCCAAGATGGCTGAGAAAGTGCAATTTGCGGCGAGGTGAATGAGCATTTTTAAGACATTTTCAGCGCGGTGGTAATGGGGCCGCGAATTTTGAGATTACGTCTAAATATAATCAATAAAATTTATGCACATTACCCTCGTTAAGCGCTGGGCCTGGGGCTGTTTGTTGTTTGCCGTCGCGGTGACCGCGACCGCGATCGAGTCATTTATTGTCGATGACATTCAGGTACAAGGCCTCAACCGTATCTCGCCCGGTACTGTCTTCAACTACCTCACGGTCACCGTTGGCGATACGGTGGACGACCAAAAATCTCGCGACGCCGTTCGGGCATTATTCAAGACAGGTTTTTTTCGCGACGTACGCCTTGAACGTAATGGCGACATCCTCGTTGTCATTGTCGAAGAGCGCGAATCCATTGCCGATATAACCTTTGATGGCAATAAAGCAATCAAGACTGAAAGTCTGGTCGAAGGTCTAGGTGGTGTCGGTTTTGCCAAGGGTGAAGTGTTCAACGAGGCGAAACTGGATAAGGTCAAGCAAGAGCTGCGGCGCCAATATTATTCACATGGTAAGTACGGGGTCCGTATCGATGCCGAGGTGGAGCAGGTTGATAAAAGTAGTGTCAACGTTCATTTCAACATTTCTGAAGGAACGGCCGCACGAATAAAAGAGATAAATATCGTGGGCAACACGGTATATAGCGATGACGAGATTGTTAGCAAGTTCGACCTCACGACGCCGACATGGTTGAGTTGGATAACGAAGGACGACCAATATTCCAAGCAGAAACTACAGGGTGACTTAGAACGCCTACGGTCCATGTACGTCGATAACGGTTATATCTATTTCAATGTTGATTCGACGCAAGTGTCGATCACCCCAGATAAATCGGATGTCTACTTAACCGTCAACATTACAGAAGGCGACCAATTCACGATATCTGAGGTCAAGCTTTCGGGTAAGTTGATCGTAGAGCCGGAGGAACTGTTTGACTACGTGACTACCCGAAAAGGCATGGTCTTTTCTAGTAAGGGAATGAACCAAACTTCGAAATTTCTGACGGAGCGTCTAGGCAACGAGGGCTATGCTTTCGCAAACGTTAATCCGATCCCAAAAACTGACGACGACGAGAAAACGGTCGCTGTAACGTACTACGTTGACCCCGGACAACGCGTCTATGTGCGTCGAGTAAGTTTTGTTGGTAATAGTAAAACGCGCGATGAGGTGCTTAGACGCGAAATGCGCCAGCTGGAAGGAGGCTGGATTTCGACTCAACAGGTTGAACGCTCGAAGATCAGGTTGAAAAGACTAGGATATTTCGAAGACGTCAACGTCGAAACACCTGCCGTCCCCGGATCGACCGATCAGGTCGATGTGAAGTTTGCGGTCAAAGAGCGTCCGTCCGGGAACTTATTATTGGGATTGGGTTTTTCTCAGGCGCAGGGGCTAATCTTCAATACGAACATTACTCAGAATAATTTCCTAGGTAGCGGTAAGAGCGTCAGTTTCGGATTCAATAACAGCGAGATTAATCAAGTTTTTCGGCTTGGCTACGTCAACCCCTACTGGACTATCGATGGTGTCGCCCGGGGATTTAATCTTTCCTACCAAAAGACTGACTCGAGTAACAATAGCAACACAACCGACTTTAAATCGGAAATCCTCTCCGTTGGCGGATCGTTGGCCATTCCTATATCTGAATATAATACGGTTGGCCTAAATCTGGATTATGAATCCACGACAATCGAAACGAGTCTGTTTCTCTTAGACCCCCAGGTCGCCTTATTTATCCTTCGGGAAGGTAACGACTTTAACGTGCTCCGCCTGAGTACGTCGTATTCCTTTGACACGAGAAATTCAGGGACGTTTCCGACACGCGGAACGCTTCAAAGGCTCCGTGTTGAAGGCGCGCTCCCCGGTGGCGATCTAAAGTTCTGGAAGGTGGATTATGACTCTCGCCTATTTGTCCCATTGGTTAAACAATACGTACTACTTCTCAAAGGCCGGGTCGGTTACGGCGACGCCTACGGCGATACATCTCAACTACCGTTCTTCGAGAATTTCTTCGCAGGCGGACCGCGTACCGTGCGGGGATTCGAAGAAAACTCATTAGGGCCGGAAGATATATTTGGGCGAGCGCTCGGCGGCGATACCATGGTGGTCGGGAATGCCGAACTCATCATTCCTGTCCCATTCCTTGACCAGTTTAAATCCGTTCGTCTGACTGGTTTTTTCGACGCCGGAAATGTATTCGCAACGAATCAGAAATTTTCGTTCAGTGAGCTACGAACATCAGCCGGGTTTTCGGGGGTATGGTTATCCCCGTTCGGATTATTATCGGTTAGTATTGCGGAGCCGTTTAACAGTAAAGTCGGCGACGAAGTTCAAAAATTTCAATTTACATTTGGCACATCGTTCTGATCAGGGTGTTGGGGCCGTGGCGGGTACAGTGGATCTTAGCGTTCGGTACCTCGTGAAAAACCAGACATCGTACGGAGTATTTAGCATTGAATAGATTTAACATTAGTTGTTTTGGCGTAATCGCCGCCGCCTCAGTTATTTTCTGTGGGGACGCAATAGCAGCAGATTACAAAATTGGTGTTGTCAACGCCGTCAAGGTGCTTGAGGCGGCACCGATGGCTGATGTGGCGCGGAAAAAATTGGAAAAAGAATTCGCGACCCGCGATCGCGAACTCGTCGCGGCGCAAAAAGGCCTGAAGGGCTTAGAAGATAGGATGGTGAAAGACGGCGCCATTATGAGCGAGACAGAGCGCTCGAGACTAGAACGAGATATTGTGAACAAGCGGCGCGAGCTAAAACGTGACTCCGACGAGTTTCGTGAAGACGTCAACTTTCGTCGCAATGAGGAGTTCGGCAAAATCCAAAGAGATATTGTTGAGGCCATCCGTGAAGTTGCGAAGGCGCAAAAATACGACTTAGTGCTGGGAGAAGGGGTGATCTACGCTAGTCCCCCGGTAGACATTACTGATTCGATAATTAAGCATCTCAAAAAATAAGCGAACCCGGGGGGTTTTCGGGCTCGACATGGCCCACGCTGGTGTGTGAGCGTGCGTAGCGTACGTCCGCCCCAACGCGCATGAAATAAAGATGAAGTCACTGCCGCTATCTGTGCTCGCGCGGCGTATCCACGGTAGCTTGTTGGTAGCAGATACCCAAACCGTCGTGAATCGGATCGCGCCGCTAGATGTCGCAATCCCGGGAGACCTTAGTTTTCTTCCCGACCCAAGGTACCGGGGACGACTGTCTCTGTGCCGCGCAAGTGCGGTAATCATTGATGCGAATTCGGTCCCATTGTGTCCAGCAGAACCACTAGTCGTCGACGATCTACGAATTGGCTGTGCCCGCGCTGGTAGTTGGTTACCGCACGCGTCTCGGCTCACCGATGTTTCTCAGCGCTCGATACAGAATTACGAGACAGTTGACCCAAGCGTACAGGTGGCATCTTCGGCTACGCTAGGACGGGCCACGACAATTGGAGCGTACACTACCATCGGTCCAGGTTGCATCATTGGAGATGGGGTGCGGATCGGCAGCTATTGCAAGCTTGGCCCAAACGTTACAATCGAAGCGGCTGCTAGCCTCGGAAATCGGGTTTTAGTCGGCGCTAATACATCAATTGGGGGCGAGCCATTTCTATACGTTCGCGATTCCGGAACGTGGTTAAAACTGCCGAGCTTTGGCAGCGTAGAAATTGCCGACGACGTAAGCGTCGGATGCAATACGGTGATTGATCGTGGGGCGATTAACGATACATGGATCATGACTGGTGTAAAGCTTGATAGCCATGTACAAATTGGACATGGGGTTGAAGTAGGTCGCGACACAGCGATTGCGGCAAAATGTGCGATTGCGGGCGAGGCGAAAATCGGTAACGGTTGTACTATCGGTGGTGCGGTTGGAATTGGCGAAGGTGTCGAAATACCACCACGAGTGCGGATTACTGCGATGAGCTTGGTGACGAAGTCATTACAAAAGTCCGACGCATCGTATTCGTCGGGATGGCCAGTTCGGCTCAGTCGTGATTGGTGGCGGCAAGTTTCGACGAAGACGCGGCGCCGCGCTTAGATTTGCGGCTCTATCATTCGTATTGAATTGCCGGGTCTTAGGAGCCCGTCGGATTAGTCGTTCGTCATGAGGGAAAGTCCGGTTTGAATCATTTTATTGTACTTTTGCGGCGGTTAGCCATTTTATTCTACGAGAAAGTACGCTGAAAATTGGCAAATCCGACTTTACCGAAATAGGACGACCAAATCGGACGGCTCCCAGGTGGGACATTTATCTGGAGGACGCTCAGTGAGCGAAATAACGATAAAAGAAATTCTCGATATGTTGCCTCATCGGTACCCATTCCTTTTGCTCGATCGAGTTTTAGAATGCGAGGCATTCACATCCATTAAAGCGATCAAGAACGTCACCATAAACGAACCGTTCTTTCAGGGACATTTCCCGAAACGACCAATCATGCCGGGCGTTCTAATCTTGGAGGCGATGGCGCAAGCAACTGGGGTGCTGGCATTCTATTCGTTCAAAACTCGTAGCAAAAATGACGCTGAATACTACTTAGTAGCGGTTGATAAGGCGCGCTTCAAACGCCCGGTTGGCCCTGGGGATCAGCTGATAATAGAGGCGACCCTGACACGGCAGCTGCGTGGCATCTATCGCTTTGAGGCGACAGCACACGTCGACGGTGAATTAGTATCGAGTGCCCAATTCATGACAACCGAGATGGAGGACGATCCTTGATCGACCCGACGGCGATAATTCACCCTGATGCTGTCATTGCGCCAGATGTCACTATCGGCCCCTGGACGATGGTCGGCGCAAATGTCGAGATTGGTGCTGGGTCGTGGATTGGATCTCATGTAGTGCTAAAAGGGCCAACCCGGATCGGGTCGAACAACAAGATCTTTCATTACTGCTCGATCGGCGAGGATCCACAGGATAAAAAGTTCGAACCGGTATCAAACTCTTCCTTGGTTATTGGTGACGGGAATATTATCCGTGAGTACTGCAGTATCAACCGAGGAACCGACCACGGGGGCGGAGTCACCTCCTTGGGCGATGATAATTGGATCATGGCTTATTGCCACGTTGCACATGATTGCCACATCGGTAGCCACACGGTACTTGCGAATAACTCGACATTGGCCGGCCATGTCGAGATCCACGACTACGCAATCTTAGGTGGTTTCACCGGCGTACATCAGTTTTGTCGAGTGGGCAAACGGGCGTTTTCGGCGATCGCCGCTATTATCGTAAAAGACGTGCCGCCGTTCGTTATGGTTGAAGGTAATACCGCCCGTGCACGGGCGATAAATCGGGAAGGTTTGAAGCGTGGCGGTGTCAACAGCGATACCATCGTAACTCTAAAGCGCGCGTATAAAACGCTATATCGGCGAGGACTAAGCTTGCAAGAAGCGGTGGCCGAGTTGAAACTTCAGGCCGCCGAAGTCCCAGAAATTCGTGCAATGGTCGAGTTTATCGAGCAGTCGGAGCGCGGGATCGTTCGGTAACTATTTTGATTGTCGGAGTTGCGACATGCTGGCTGACATAGGCGCAACATAAGCGATGGTGCACGTTGGAATCGTTGCTGGAGAGTCGTCCGGCGACCAGCTTGGAGCTGGATTAATCGAGGCGCTACGCCGGCAGTGCTCCGACATCCGAATCACGGGAATGGCCGGCCCGAAAATGGTCGCCAGCGGCTGCGAAGCAATTGCGAGCACTGACGATCTATCTGTGATGGGGATCGTTGAGGTACTGCGGAAATACCCGCAGCTGCGTCGCCTTCGCGAACGTATCATTCGGTTCTATCTTAACAATCGTCCCGACGTATTCGTTGGCATTGACGTGCCCGACTTTGTGATGGGAATCGAATCGCGGCTGCATTCGGACGATATCAGAACAGTTCATTATGTCGCGCCACAAATATGGGCGTGGCGTAGATCCCGGGCAAAGAAAATGACCGATCAGCTCGATCGTCTGTTGGTACTGTTTCCATTCGAAGAGTCCTTTTTTCGTCATTACGGCGTAGATGCAAAGTTCGTTGGTCATCCGGTGGCCGATCAGCTCCCCCTGCGACGAGACGCGGCCGCTGCGCGCAATAGGCTTGGGCTTAAGTCAGCAGGACTGTATGTTGCGTTAATGCCGGGAAGTCGCGCTCAAGAGTGGAGACGACACGCTGATGTGTTTCTGGGCGCGGCAAAGCTCGTTTCCGAGAGGTACGATAAGGTCGCATTCATCGCAGGGGCGATTAATGCGGACGCCGAAGCTTTTATTTTAGGGCGCGCGGCGGCCGTTAGTCCGCGTATTGAACTCACGGTTAAACGGGGGCACTCTCACGACATACTGGGAGCTAGCAATGTAGCGTTGGTTGCTTCCGGGACTGTGACAATGGAGGGCCTTTTTGCGAAGACTCCGCTGGTTGTCGCCTACAAAATCGCGCCACTTAGCTATTTAGTCATGAAACGGCTAGTCAAGGTGCGGTACATCGCCATGCCTAACGTACTGGCTGCAAACGAAATTGTGCCAGAATTCCTTCAAAATGCGATGACTGAAGAGGCGCTCGCCGACGCCGTCGCCGGTTGGCTCGAAAACGAGGACAAGGTGCGCGAATACGAATCATACTGCGTCGAAGCGCATCAATCGCTGCGCCAAGATGCGGCGACGCGTGCGGCCACCGAGATCTTGAGTTTGGTCGGACATAAGGGAGCGTAGAATTATGTGGGTCGCGGGAGTCGATGAAGCAGGGCGTGGGCCTCTGGCCGGACCCGTTGTGGCGGCTGCCGTAATTTTGAGCGCTGAGCAACAAATTCGATATCTAGATGACTCGAAGAAACTGAGCGCGCTGCGTCGTGAAAAGGTGTACGAGGAAATACAGCACAAAGCGGTTGCGATTGGCATTGCTCAGGCCAGTCGTCGCGAAATTGATGAATTAAATATTCTGCAGGCGACAATGCTCGCGATGAAACGAGCGATAGAAAACCTTCCGATTAAACCTGAGCAGGTATTATGTGACGGTAATCGCTGCCCCGAAATCGACGTTCCCGTTGCGGCCATTGTAAAGGGGGATAGTAAGGTTGCCTGCATTAGCGCGGCGTCAATTATCGCGAAGGTTACACGTGATCGCATCATGGTTGATTTACATTCTTTGTATCCGGAATATGGTTTCGACAGCCACAAGGGTTATCCAACCGTGAACCATCGACTTGCGTTAGAGAAGTATGGCCCCATGATCGAACATAGGCTGTCGTTTGCTCCGGTACGCGACTGTTTGAGTCGGGATGGTGACTAGAGGCGGCCCCAGACATCTCTGCGATCGCGTCGCACGTCAGAGTTGCTCGGCTCGAGGAACGAAGAGCGTGCTTGACCGGCCGACAACACGTGACGAACAATGCGGGCAGCCGCAAAAATGGCGCTTGCCCTTCGGATTGTGGTTTAAAATTGTCACTGGCTGCGATGCCGCGCTTGAACCTATAACCAATATTCCCAGCGAATGGCACCTTGCCGTAGACAATAAACCGTACCGGCTTAGGCCAGAACGCGACCATGGATATCACTGAGACCGCCTCGAAACCCTTTATCCACCTGCACGTCCATTCGGAGTTCTCCCTGGTCGACGGGTTGATCAGGCTCCCAAATCTCATAGAACGCGTCGCTGAGCTGGGCATGCCGGGGGTTGCTATGACAGACCAGTGCAACCTTTTCTCACTGGTAAAGTTCTATCAGCAAGCGCGACGTGGTGGTGTAAAGCCGCTCATCGGCACTGAATTGTGGATCGGATCTTCAGAACAACCCGATCTCCGTCATCGGGTGTTGCTTCTATGCCGTAACCACGCTGGGTTTCGTCAACTTTCCGCCTTGATTACGCGAAGCTATCTTGAAGGACAAAGTCGGGGGATCCCAGGCGTCCAATATGACTGGCTGACCCCAGAACTCGCTAACGGTTTGATTGTATTGTCGTGCGGAATCAACGGTGACATCGGGTCGGCGCTAGTGGACGGAAACGAAAGTCGTGCCGTCGAGTTGACCCGCTATTGGCGCGATTTATTTGGCGATGCCTTTTATCTCGAGATTACCCGCACAGGTCGTGACGGGGAGACGCAAAATAACGACGGCGTGCTGCGGTTGGCAGAGCGATTCGGGATTCCGGTCGTAGCAACGAATGATGTGCGTTTTCTTCACGCGGACGAATTCGAGGCGCACGAGGCACGCGTTTGTATTCACGATGGACGTACGCTTTCGGATCCGAGGCGGCACCGCAACTACACCGATCAGCAGTATTTGCGTTCGAGTGAGGAAATGACAGCACTGTTCGCTGACGTACCTCAGGCAATTGAGAATACCTACGCGATCGCCCAACGGTGCAATCTAGAAATCGATGTTGGGACTTATCATCTACCGATATTTCCAGTCCCAGAACATGAAACCGTTAACGATGAATTGCGAAGAAAAACGGAAGCGGGTTTAAACGCCTGGCGAAGCGACTTGACAGCTAAGGGAATTGATAAGGACGAAGCGCAATGGGGCATCTACGCAAGCCGCTTGGAGGAAGAGTTGCAAGTCATCATTGCGATGGGGTTCTCTGGGTACTTCCTCATCGTCGCTGATTTTATTCAATGGGCAAAGGAACACGATATTCCAGTCGGGCCAGGGCGCGGATCCGGAGCCGGTTCACTGGCGGCGTTTGCGCTTGGCATAACCGAACTGGACCCGTTGGAATATGACTTGTTATTCGAACGCTTTCTCAACCCCGAACGCGTTTCCATGCCTGATTTCGATGTCGATTTTTGTATGGATCGCCGCGATGAGGTAATCGATTACGTGGCCGAACGCTACGGCCGGGACAAAGTAGCGCAGATAATCACCTATGGAACGATGGCAGCAAAAGCCGTCGTGCGCGACGTCGGACGCGTGTTGAGTTTCCCGTATGGCTTCGTCGACCAGCTGGCGAAGTTGATCCCATTCGACCCGAATATGACACTCAAGCGCGCATTAAACGAAGAACCGCTGTTAAAACAGCGGTACGATGAAGAGGACGATGTTCGCGCGATTATCGATCTCGCCCAGGTCTTAGAAGGGTTGGCGCGTAATGCGGGCAAACACGCCGGGGGCGTTGTGATCGCACCATCCGCATTGACCGACTTCATGCCGCTGTACTGCGAGCAGGGCGGTACCACGACTGTGACCCAATTCGATATGGGTGATGTCGAGACGGTCGGCCTGGTGAAGTTCGACTTCCTTGGGCTACGCACATTAACCATCATCCACTGGGCAATCGAGAACATAAACGCCGACGCTAGCGGTATTGGTAGCGATGTGCTCGATATTCGTGATCTCAGCCTAGATGATCCGAAAACCTTTAAGTTGATCCAGGATGCGCAAACGACAGCAGTTTTCCAGCTTGAATCAAGAGGGATGAAAGAATTAATTAAACGCCTGCGTCCAGACCGCTTCGAAGACCTCATCGCACTTGTCGCATTATTCAGACCAGGTCCATTGCAATCGGGAATGGTGGACGACTACATCGACCGTAAGCATGGGCGCGCGGTTGTCAGATATCTCGATCCGAAGCTTGAACCTATATTAAAGCCCACCTACGGCGTGATTCTTTATCAAGAACAGGTTATGCACATCGCCCAGTCCCTGGCTGGTTACACCCTCGGTGCGGCCGATCTCCTACGCCGTGCAATGGGTAAGAAAAAAGCCGATGAGATGGCCAAACAACGACAGGCATTTTTGGACGGTTGTATTACGAATGGAATTGATAAAGCCGTTGCTACCCAGATCTTCGACCTAATGGAAAAATTCGCGGGCTATGGATTCAACAAGTCACATTCTGCCGCCTACGCGTTAGTTGCGTATCAAACGGCCTGGCTGAAGGCTCACTATCCGGCAGCGTTTATGGCCGCAGTATTATCGTCCGATATGGATTCGACCGATAAAGTTGTCCGTTTGATCGAGGAATGCCGGGTCATTGGTATTTCTGTTGCGCCACCTGATATGAACGCCTGCGATTATCGCTTTACGGTCGCCGACCACGCCACTATTTACTATGGTCTGGGCGCAGTGAAAGGTCTCGGCGAGGCGGTTATACAAGCACTCGTCGCGGAGCGTAAGGCAAATGGCTTGTATCGGGAAATATTTGATCTGTGCTGCAGAAACGATGCGAAAAAGCTCAACAAACGTGCGCTAGAGGCATTGATACGATCGGGCGCCTTAGATTGTTTAGGCGCGTCACGCCGAGGTATGGCATCGATCGCGACACGGGCAATGCAAGTTGCCGAACAGCAGGCGCGGGCCGCGGCCGTTGGGCAGGGGGATATGTTCGGCCTCGGCGACACTAATGACGAAGCTGGCGGCCGGACGCACTGTCTAGACCTTGAAGCCTGGGATCTTGCGGTTGCAACACCGGAATGGCCGGACAAGGAACTACTCACGTGGGAGAAAGAAACGCTTGGGCTGTATTTGAGCGGCCACCCTATAGACCGTTATGCAGACGAAATTTCCAAACTATCGAACTGCCGGTTGTCGAATCTAAAGCCAGGTAAGCAGCGTCGAGTAGTAGGTTTGATAGTGGGCGTGCGGATGACTAAAACGCGACGAGGCCAAATGGCGATTGTCACGCTAGACGATAAAACCGCACGGACTGAGGTTACAATCTTTAGTAATGTTTTAGACGAATATCTCGATCGTATCGTCAACGATAGAATTTGCGTTGTGATTGGCGAATGTACTCTAGATGACTTTAGTGGCGAGCACGCGATTAAGGCAGAAGCGGTTCTGAGTTTAGACGAGGCGCGAAATCAATTCGCTCGGAATCTCGTCGTGCGAATGGACTCGACATTCGAAAACGGCAAGTTGGAATTGCTAAAACATTCGTTAGCAAGTTACGCCGCCGGAAAATGCCCGGTAATGGTGGAGTACACTAACGGGACAGCGCTTGCGCGATTGCGATTGTCTGACGAATGGCAGGTGTCCATATCCGACACTATGTTAGATCATTTCCACACGCAGTTTGGTGAAGATTCTGTCACGATCGAATACGTCTAGGAACCATTCGCGCGCATTTTACAATCGGCGGCCTGATGCACGTCGCTGTCCGAGATACGATGCCTTTCGGCAATTAGAAAAATGATAGGATCTGATCCCTATCGAGGGATGTAGCATGGCTGAACAAACATCTGAATCGCCTCAAGTGAACCTAAAATTTTTGGATTTCGAGCAGCCAATTGCGGAATTGGAGGCCAAAATCGAAGACCTTCGGCAGCTTGGAGATGGCGCGGAATTCAATATAACGGAAGAAATCGATCGACTCGGTGACCGCTCTCGCGAATTGACCCGGGATATCTTCTCTTCTTTAAGCTCTTGGCAAATTGCACGCCTGGCACGTCATCCGCTGCGACCCTACACGATGGACTATGTGGAGCGCTTGTTCGACGACATTGATGAACTCCATGGCGATCGTCTATTCAGTGATGACCCAGCGATCGTTGCCGGCATCGGAAAATTCTCTGGCTACGGTGCGGCTTTTATCGGTCACCAAAAAGGCCGGAATACGAAGGAGAACCTGTATCGGAACTTTGGTATGCCGCGACCAGAGGGCTATAGAAAGGCGCTCCGGGTAATGGAGTTGGCCGAACGTTTCCGACTCCCGATCTTTACCTTTATCGATACGCCCGGGGCGTATCCCGGAATCGGTGCCGAAGAGCGCGGGCAAAGTGAAGCAATTGCCCGTAATTTACTTGTCATGTCGAGCCTGCGAACCCCGATTTTGACGACGATTATTGGCGAAGGTGGTTCGGGTGGCGCTCTTGCAATTGGGGTTGGTGACCGTGTGTTTATGCTCAAATATGCGACCTACGCCGTCATCTCGCCCGAGGGGTGTGCCTCGATCCTGTGGAAGAGTGCGGATAAAGCAGCTGATGCGGCCGAAGCGATGGGCATCACCAGCGCGCGGCTGCTCGAGCTGAAGATGATCGATGGCATTATCGACGAGCCATTGGGTGGCGCGCATCGTGATATTGACTTTGCGGTGCAGGCAGTGGGTGAACAATTAGCCGAGTCGCTCACAGAATTGTCCAAACTCGACCCGGATTCTCTGCTTGCGCGACGTCGCGCTCGGTTCCAGGAATTTGGGACGTACACTGAAAAGTAATACAGTGCGACATCGGGTTTCGCGAGAGCGCGCAATCTATTGCGAGCGGAGCGCTGATTTCGCCAACCAATTCTAAGTCCGCGAGGCTCTTAGCCCCTCATGTCGTCATTTAGCTCGCTGCGCGACAACTTGCGATCTGTTCTGCCAACAGATGCCAATCGTCGATTCATTATCGCTTACAGTGGCGGAATTGACTCTCAAGTGTTGCTGCACCTTATGGCGGCCGTCGTTGCAGGCGAAAAATATAGGCTTTTAATGGTTCATGTCGATCATGGACTACATAAGGACAGCCGGGCTTGGGCGAAATGGTGTGTTGGACGTGCGGCGGCGTTGGACATCGAGGCAGCGGTTTTAAAAGTCAATGAGACGCCACCTCCGGGCCACAGTGTCGAAGCTTGGGCTCGCGGACACCGTTATCGTTTACTTCAATCGATAATGCAATCCGATGACGTAATTCTAACCGCACATCACCGAAGCGATCTCATTGAGACCTTTCTGTTGCAGTTGTTTCGCGGCACTGGACCGCACGGGCTCGCCAGCATTGCTGAACGCCAACGCTTCGGCCCAGGTTTGCTGCTACGACCACTGCTGTCTTCCACGCGTGCGGATATCATGGCGTATGCCGAGGCGCATCGTCTTGAATGGCTCGACGACCCCAGTAACCTTGAGGACCGCTTTGATAGAAATTACCTTCGCAACCGTATTATGCCGCAGATCGAGCAGCGGTGGCCGGCGGTAAATGCGCGTATTGCCCATGCGGTTGAGCTTCAGCAATTCGCAGCGGCTTGTTTGGATGAGGCAGCTGACGCCGTCTTGGAATCCGTGCTCGGGACAGAAAATTCGCAGCTGCCAATATCAAGTGTCACTGGATTGAGCAGCGCCATGCAGCGGTGCGTATTACGGCGTTGGATCGTACGGGCCGGATTCCCGATCCCCGATGCCGTTCACCTGCGCGAAATGCAGCGCCTGGTGCGCGCCCGTGCAGACGCACAACCTTGTGTTCGTTGGAAACGCGCGGAATTAAAACGTTATCGTGACGAGCTTTTTCTATTTTGGCATACTCAGCGGATTGCGAGTCACGACGTCTATCACTGGAATTTCGGTAGTGCCTTGCATTTGCCCGGTGGTGTCTTATCGGCGCACGCAACCGTGGGTCGCGGGCTCAGCGCATCGCTCGCCGCGTCTAACGATGTCGTTGTCCGATTCCGCTCCGGTGGTGAACGCTGCCATCCAGTTGAGCGAGCGCATAGCCAGTCTTTGAAACGATTGTTTCAGGAATGGGGAACGCCCCCGTGGGTACGGGGCGAAATTCCATTGGTCTTCTATGGCGATGAACTAGCGGCTGTAGTGGACAATTGCGTTTGCCGTGGTTTCGCTGCGAAGTCTGGGGAAGCCGGCTGGATTTTGCGCTGGACTAAACACGCCGAACGTGCCGAGACTGCGCTGGGGCGGGCAGCCACCGAAACCTAATAAGAAGTCGATGAGGCGACCTGACTATTTCGGCGTAATTGTTCGGACGAGTACGGTCGGTTCCTGTTGCGAATAGTCTTCATCGTGGAACGAAAATACGAACGCAACATCGCCAATTTCGACTCGATCGTTTTCGTCTAGATGAGTCATCTCGACCGCTTCGCCATTAACGAAGACGCCATTCAGCGATTCGAGATCTTGCAGCGTAAATTGGCCGAGCGCATCGCGTCGAATCTCCGCATGGAGTCGTGATACAGATGTGTCGTCGAGGGTCAGGTTGCTACTTCGACTACGCCCGATCCGCCACGGCGTTTGGTCTATCTTGTAGCGGATCTGGTCGTTGTCTGCGCTAACTAGAAATGCATGCGGTGTCGATTGCGACGGGCGAAATTGCGAATGCTCTTCGCGGCGCCGTCGCGTCATCAAAGCGTAGGCTAGCGCGACCGCTAAGAAGGCCGAGAACACCATTGCCGGGAGGCCGTACCAGAACCAGTTCCAACTCGAACTACCGGAAGTTGGTGCCATGGCGGAATCCGGCGTTGCCGGTAACTGCCCAACAGGGGACGTATCCGCAATAACTCGATCTGCTGCTGGAGACTCTGCCGCTGCTTCGAAAACCGGAAGCGAAACCGGCACAAGTACCGCAAAGCTCTGCTCGGTTGTTTGGAACGCCAACGAAAGCTCTACATTCCCTTCAACCCCTTGCTGTTGAAGCGCATCGAGGCTAAATGAGACGCGCCCACCGTCGTCTATTGCCGACATCGCCCGAGTAAAAAATGTATCCGGTACTTGATAATCAAGATTGCTAGCTTGAATAAATAGTCCGCCGGTCTCTTCGCTTAACCGACGCAAAGTTTGCAAGGCGACGGATTGGGGCACGGATCGCGGGTAACCAATCGCCGAGATAACGATCCGCTCACTCCTTGCGGCTGCGATGACGTCCTCATGGTAGTAGGCCAAGTCTTCGGCCAAGCCATCCGACATTAGTATTATCTGGCGACGAGCGGCATCGAATGCGCGAAGTTCCTTAATTGCTTCGAGCAGGTTGCGATACAGTTCGGTGGTTTTGCCTTTAGCTTGCAGGTGGTTCGAGGCTTCAATGATTTCGGTATTTGAACAACCTAAGTCACACAGCATTTCTAACAGCGAGTCGAAGGCCGCGAGCCCATAGACATGATGCGAAGACCCCAACGCCACCATGTGCTGAATGTGGTCCCGATTTTTTGTAATCACCGACTCACGTGCCGGGTCGCTGGTGTCAACGAGGAACAGTGTCGCCGTAACGGTATCGTCATAGTCCGGCCGAATGGTGCTTATTTCCCCGGCAACACTAATTTGTGAGTGTTCGGCCAAACTAGAAATGAGATCGGCGCCGCTTAGGATCCGATAGTCACAATGTAGCGAAAGCGCTTCCGGTTGACGACACTCGATGTCCATATGTTCGGTTAGCGTCGCCGAGTATGCGGCAGGGACAACACTCAGCGCCATAATTGCTAGGACGATCAGCAGTGATAACATCTTAGTTGTCATCACCATTGTGGCCGGCAGTCGAGTTATACGTAGCATGATCGATCGGTTATTTTTCCGGGAACAGCGGGTCCGGCAGGTCCAAAAAATCGACGTCTGTTGATTCTTGGCCACGGCTGGTTTCATCAGACGGTCGCCCCATCGTTCCCAGATTTTCATCAACGACTTCACCCAATTGCGGTATCCCTTTGCGTACTTTCGTTCCGGCCTCAACTACTTTTGCGTGCAGGTCATTCGCAAATGGTAGGCGATAGGCGCGAGGTTTGCGGATCCCCGATCCGCTATCAAGGTCGGTAACCCATAGGAATATTTGGCCAGAATCGCCTGTTTTCTTATCGGGTTCCTGGACATAGGTTGCGACGAGATTAAATCGTTTCGGTAATCGCTCATCAGCAGGCCATCCCATCAATGGTGGCAATGAGTAGTAGACCACGACGTAGAAGGCAGACACCGCTACGACCAACAGCGCTTTTATCTGCCAGGAAAAGTTCGAATACAAATTTACGCCAAGCAGTAACAAGGCTGTCAATACAAATGCGGCGACCAGTCCTCCTTGGCTCAGCATTAACACGACTAATTCTCCGTTATCCGATGACGACCAAGCTTTTAAAGATATGGCTTATCTGCGTCACGGCTCCGGTCTTGTCAACTACAAAGCGCACGGCAGTTTTCTCATCCCCTTTTTTCTCTAGTAAGGTGTCGCCATAGTAAACGATCTCGAGTGCCGGATTAATTTTTGATACTTTCACGGTTACTGGCAGCGGTCGTTGCGATTCCGACGCGTAATAATGGACGTTTACGACAAATTCGCCCGGCACTACCCCACGGATTGTAACGACTTCTTGATTTAGTGGATTTTGAATTTCTTCACCATTAATGGTGATTGTGTCATTAATTTGACCTCGATCGTCGCGATCGAGATGGACGAGGCCGGCTTCGCGATTTCTAAACCAGATGAGGTTGCCATTCGGGTCTTCTACCCAAGCATCGACGTCGTCAGGACTTTTATCTGGCCAAGCAATAGTGACGATGTATTCGGCTTTAGGGTTAATGATTCCTTTTTTCGCGACTGGATTCATAAATAGAATCGCTAGGAGGAACAAGAACGTAAATCCAAGTAGCGCGTTGAATAACAAGTCCGTGAATGGGTCGGACGTACTCCGGCGCCGATTCATACGTGAGCCAAATACAGGCACCGCTATTGCGCTCCTTTAGTCGCTAAGTTGGGTTTTATTTCGATTTCCGAGACTCTAATGATTCGATGCAAGAGTTCGTCTGCGCCCTTATCGAGTAACAAATATTGCAATCCAAGTAGGATGCTCCCGATCAGCCCGGCTAGCGTTGTAAATAAAGCCGTACCCATCCCACTACTCATTTGTCGAAGCACTTTTTGCATGGTGTTGACATCCAGCGATGCCGTATTCGCGATCGACCCCAACATCAATATAAAACCGACGATTGTTCCGACCAGACCGAGTTTTAATAGAATATCGACGGCAAACCAGCCAAGCTCGTGCGCACCTTTTAGCCGCTCAGCGAGCGCTTCAATCAGGTTTGATTTTTCAGCTGCAGGATCTGTTTCGTCAAATCCCTCTCTAGAATCAGCGAGATCAATTAAATGTTGCGCTATCACGCACCTTGGAAATGGCTCGGCGTCGCCGATAGCTAAGCGGCCATCGCAAATGGAGATCGCGTTATTGCGATCGGTTGCTGCAATACCCTGCGCGACGTCAGCGGCTTGATTCAGCTCCTTGGATAAATAAAGTACCCGAGAAGCGCAATGCACGGTCCCTATTACGTATAGCAGAGCAATAATTAGGCAAATGCGGCTGCGGTCGCCGTATACCAATTGCATGATTAAACCTTCCTGCCACGAAACGACAAGGCCAAAAACGATGAGACCATTGACGATCAGCCACAGTAGAAGCAGATAATGTCGATTCTCTTGAAGCGTCATGATTCTTCGGTATTGTTACGTTCCAGCACGAAATCGGTGATGTCGTGCAATATACCATTCATGCGCTGGGCGAAAGCATTAACCCGTTCATCGGCATGGTCTTCAGGCAATAAAATTAGGCTAAGTACCGTTTTATTATCTTCAATATGGACGGTAATACGGCACGGCATCTGCGCGACGTAGCCAGGGTCGATCAACAATACCTCGCGTGCATACTCGAGATTGCAAAAGTGGATCACTTCAACGTCTGGAAAGTCTTTGTAGCCGCGATCACGCAGCCCACTGCCGATTGAATTGCGACCCGTAATGCGGAAATTCCGTTCGGTTATCGCAAATTCAAGATCGAACATGACGTCTTCGAATGGTTTGTCGGTAACCATTCGAACGATAGTGTTTGGATTTGGTGGTGCTGGCTGGGTGCACCCGATAAGCAATAAGGCCACGTAATTAAGCGCAGCGTACGCTTGAAGCTTCAAGCGTGGCGGGATCATTCCTTGATTATTACCTCTGTGCCGATAGAGACATATTGGCGCAGCGTTAGTACCTCTTCATTAGTCAATGCTAAGCATCCTTTTGTCCAGTTCAAATTAGAATGTATCTTTAGCTTTTCGACGGTCTCCAGCCCAACGCCGTGGATGCCAATAGCGCCACCGAGTGCGGTATTCTGCGGCGGTAATCTGCCAAACTTCAGTGATTCGATGATCTGATTGAATTCACGTTCAGAGATAATATTATTCCGCAAACCGGAAAACGCGTCTTCCACATTCGGGTAGTTCAGGCGAATGAAAAAATGAAAATTTGTGCTTTCGTTGAATCCTGCGACGCGATAGATGCCTTCCGGCGTCTTCCTGTCCCCTAACCGTTGTTTATCCCCCGGGCCGCCGCGACCGTAGGCCACATGAAATTGTCGGTAGGTTTCCCCAGCGTGTTTAACTTTGAGTAGGCGCTCCGACTTGTCAATCTCGAGATAATATGGTCTATCCGGCGTGGCCAGGTTTTCGATGCCGTCGGCACTAGAATCCGACGCGGCAACAGTATTCCATGCAAGTGAGATTGCTAGGATGATATAGCTGTAATGCACAGTTTGTTTTCGGTTCTTATCGATAGGTGCGATTCTGCCCCGCAGATCCTATCACATCAGATAAGCCGTCGATGTCCGGCGCAGGGTGACTATACTGTGGCAGTTGCGGGGTTTCTTTGGTGACACAAATTGCGGCCCCAATGATAACGCCAGAATTGGGACGACCATGACGCATCTACCGTGGTATGAAGTCGATGTCTGACGCTACACAGCGATACACATTGGTCGCGATAGTGTTGCATTGGTTGATTGCACTTGCTGTTTTCGGCTTATTTGCGATCGGTTGGTTTATGGTCGATTTACCACGTGGACCAGACCGAAGTTTCTATTTCGCACTGCACAAATCACTCGGCCTGACGGTCCTCGGGCTCGCGCTAATCCGTGTTATTTGGCGAATTTACCATCGGCCGCCGTCCTACCACGAATCGCTGTCCCGTTGGCGAATAACGATTGCACGTAGCGCACATTTGGTGTTCTACGTTTTATTATTCCTGCAACCGGTGAGCGGCTACCTCTCGTCCTCTTTCAGTGGCTACACTACGCGAATCTTCGGCTTGCCATTGCCCCAGTGGGGATGGCGTGATCCACCACTTAATGAATTTTTCACCGAGATCCACGTTGCGAGTTCGGTCTTATTTGTCGTGTTGATTGGGATCCACATACTCGGTGCCATTTCGCACGCATTCGCCCGCGACGACGGTGTATTGCGTCGGATCCGACCGTGGTAGTTTGGCTTCTGTCCGCGTGGACTGATGCTTCCATTTATCGTCTGCGTCGGCGACTGTTTCGTGGGCTTGTAGTTAATTGAACACGACGGCAGGGCTCCCAAATTCGCTTCGGCGTTTACTCCTAACCCATGAGCTGGCATTTGTTGTATTGGTTATCGTCGCGGGGGCACTTGGCGGCGTCTGGGCATATTTTTGGCAGCAGACTTCGGCGGAGTCTATCCGCTTAAACGGTCTCGCACATGTTGCGCAAGAGATCAGATCCGACCTCTACCGCCAGATAAACGAAGTTGCGCTCGCGCGCGTTGGCGACACCGATGCCGCGAAGGACGTCTACGCCCAGTACACCAAATCAATCAATACTCAATTTAATAATCTTCGGCAACGCTCAGTATCCCGCGCGGAGGCCTATGCCATTCAAGCATTGCAGCAAGCCTACAGCACGATCCAAGTCGATATGAATGAAATGTCTGTCGACCCCAGTACACTCAATCGGATTGCCCTCAGCGAGCTTCTTAACCCAATTTTTGAGGAAGAACTTGTAGCGGATTTCGAATCGGCATTTCGAAGTTTACGTGGTTTGATAAATCAACAATTAGAAGCGCAGGCGGTAAAGATTAAGCGATGGACGCGGTTTGCGCCCTATGCCATCCCAATTCCAATCGTAATAGCGACGATTTTGCTGCTTGTTTCTCGCGCTAGCCTGATCCGCGGGTTTGTTCGTCCGGTGCAAAACGTGGTGGCGGCAATTAGGCACGTTGGATCGCGCGGACCATCGATTGAGGTCGACAATCATGCGGTGGCGGAGGTCGGTGAAATTGTCCGTGGTATAGCAGAGATGGGGGCTGAGTTGGAACGTAGCCGTGACGCTTTGATAGACAGCGAACGCCAGGCAGCGCTTGGTGGACTTGTCCCAGTGGTAGCACACAATATTAGAAATCCACTGGCGGCAATCCGGGCAAGCGCACAGCTACTAGATTATGGACGCGGGCCAAGCGAGATTGAAGAGAGCAAGACTGCGATAATCCAGGCAGTCGACCGCTTAGAACGCTGGGTAAGTTCGTTAGTGTCTTACTTACATCCGCTCAAACCTCGAACTCACACGGCAATTGCAACATCGTTGGTGGATGCGCCCTTAAGCCTGCTTGAATCACGTATTCAAGAAAAATCGATAAGAATATCGCGCCACCCATGGGACGAAAACGCGCAGGTCGAAGTCGACCCGGATTTGGTAGAGCAGGCATTTTACGCCGTCATTTGCAACGCGATAGACGCGTCTTCTGACGGGGGAAAGATCGTGTTGTCGGTCTTCGAGAGCCCAACACATGTGGTTTTCGGAGTCGAGGACTGGGGCGGCGGGATA
This sequence comes from Gammaproteobacteria bacterium, assembly GCA_021773835.1. Lineage (GTDB taxonomy): Bacteria > Pseudomonadota > Gammaproteobacteria > UBA11873. The sequence goes on along the minus strand of JAJFJQ010000057.1, from coordinate 152,586 downwards.
CCGTTTATGCCCGAACCTACGGGGCTCGAACCGGGGCCGACAACAAAACGCATGGGCACAGGCCTTGGGATCCCTGTTGCGTTTAAAGTGTGTAAGGCACATGGGTGGGAGATCGACTACGATATCGTTGAGGACAGCGGCACGAAGGTGATTGTTAAGGCACCGATAGTTGTTTGACCAACGTAATGATTATTTTGTGTGAGCCTAATTTTATTGAACGCTAGTCAGGATCAATCCGAAACTCCACAGGCCGGGCACTTCGAATCACAGCGGGTGCTCATTGTCGAAGATGAATCAATATTTGCGAAAGCAATCGCTCGACGCCTCGAACGCGACGGCTATGCGTGCCAAATTGTTGGCTCATTAGGTGATGCCGATTGTGCGCTCAAATCTCAATCGCCGGATCTATTGCTTTTAGACATGCGCCTACCCGACGGCTCGGGTCTGGATTTTCTGCAGCGTTTACGTAATTCGTCGGCGTCGACCGTTCCGGTTGTGGTAATGAGCGCCTATGGAGAAGTCGACGATGCTGTTGCGGCGATGAAATTATCGGCATCGGATTACCTCAAGAAACCCTTCGATCTAGATGAGCTAATGTTGGTGGTGGATAAAGTCATCACGACCAACAAGGTATCGACACAGCTGGCCTATTCCAGAGCCCGTGAAGCGCGTAGCAGTGACTTCGCCTCGATCATCGGGGAATCTTATCCAATTCGACAACTGAAAGATCAGATCCAAAAGATAGCGAGGCTCTGCTCTGTGCCGACTGGCCCGCCGCCGACGGTGCTGATAACTGGGCCCACCGGCAGCGGCAAAGACGTTTCGGCACGCATGCTCCACAGCCTATCTGAACGATCGAGCAAGCCTTTCGTACATGTCGATTGTGCATCGTTGCCAAAAGATTTGATTGAGTCGGAGTTATTTGGTCACGTCAAAGGCGCCTTTACAAACGCACACGCTGAACGGATGGGCTTGATCGAGATAGCAGAAGATGGCGTCGTGTTCTTGGACGAAATCGGAGAGTTGCCACCCGATATGCAAGGAAAGCTGTTGGCTGTACTGGAACGCCGGATGTTGCGGCGAGTTGGCAGCACACGGGAACTTCCAATCAAGGCGTGGTTTATCGCTGCGACGAATCGAAACGTCAACGCGATGATTAAAGACGGAAGCTTGCGCTCGGATCTGTACTTCCGATTAAACGTATTGAGCCTTGAATTGCCGTTATTACATGAACGTGGCGATGATGTCATTCTGCTGAGTGAGTTCTTCGGGCATAACATCGCTCGCCGCCATGGGATGGCAAGCTTCGACTTGAGCGACGCGGCAGCAAAACGACTGCGCGGCTACCACTGGCCTGGAAACGTCCGGGAACTGCGCCATGTGATTGAGCGTGCGACCCTGTTAAGTGGGGATGGGAAAGTCACCGAAGACGGATTATTGTTGCCAATCGCGGACCACCCAGCTTCCTCAGATGACTTTTTCACGTTAACACTTGACGAAGCGGAGCGCGCGTTGATTAATGAAGCACTCAAAAAGTGCGGCCACAACGTTTCCGCTGCTTCGCGACGTTTAGGTATTACAAGAATGGCGATGCGTTATCGAATGAAACGGCACGGTATCGTCGTGCAGCCGCAACACAATCGCCGCGGCGACAATTAACGGGGGGCCTGGTGAGCGCTATACTTGTTCTCAACAAACCGTAGCGTTCGCGGAATATCTGTGGCGCGGTTGGCAAGCGCCTATCTGTAGAGAAGGAATAATGGAGGTGACCGATGGACCACCAAACTCAAATTGAACTTGAAGCGGCGACATTTAGACGCCTGCGCGATCATCTGCGCGCGCACACCGAAGTGCAAAACATCGATCTAATGAACCTTGCCGATTTTTGCCGTAATTGCTTATCAAAATGGTATGTCGCGGAGGCGCAAGAGAAAGGCATCGAGATGGAGTACGAAGCTGCGCGAGAGCTGGTATACGGTATGCCATATGCCGAATGGAAGGATAAGCACCAAGCACCGGCGTCCGCCGAACAGCAAGCCGAATTTGCCGCGCGTGAGGCGGCGAAACGCGGCGGCGAGTAACTAGAGGCTGGGTCAAAAATGATGCCGATCGCGCTGGTGCTCGCAAACTAGCTAGCTGTGGCAATACCAATTATTTAGCGTAAAGGGTCCACACGCCGTCCCAGTCATCCGCTGGCGGCACCTCGGAGTAGTGTTCCGCGCGTTGTAAAAATAAACGGCTAGGACCATCGGTGGCATCGATTTCCACGGCGGAAGCGAAGTGTCTGCTCGCCGCGAGCCAATCGCGTTGGCGATAGGCTTGTAGGCCCTTCGAGAACCGTGATAATAAGCGCGCCTTTAGTTCCGGCACTGGGTCGTTACCGTAACCGAAGACCTCGAATATGGGTACTGGATTCGCTTTCCCTTTGACCCGAATTAGATCAAGTTCCCGCATGTGGTAGCTGTCGTGCAAAAGGTTTGCAGTCATGCCGCTGATCAAAAGTTCGGTACCTACTTGCTTGTTTGCCGTTTCTAAGCGCGCGGCAAGATTCACGCCGTCTCCGATCACCGTGTAGTCCATACGCTTATCGGAGCCGATATTTCCAGCAACGACTTGGTCCGAACTTATCCCGATCCGGATTTTCACTGCCGGTCTACTAACGGTCACGCGCTTTTTGTTGAACCGCTGTAATGCTTTTTGCATCTCGATCGCCATTCGCAATGCGTTATCAGCATCATCCGGGCTTGGGAACGGCGCCCCGAACACGGCCATGATGGCGTCACCGATATATTTATCGAGGATCCCATGATGCGCAAAAACGATCTCGACCATCTCGGTGAAGTACTCATTGAGCAGTGACACAGTCTCCTGCGGTCCAATTTGCTCCGATAGTGATGTGAAATCCTTGATGTCGGTGAATACAATTGTCGCAAGTTGCGACCGCCCGCCAAGCACGGCCTCTCCGTGCTCCAATACCTGGTCGGCGATCTCGCGCGTCATGTAACGTGCCATCGTGCTGCGTACGCGTTTTTCGCTGGTAATATCCTCAATCACCATTGTCGAGCCGAGTAGGTCACCGACGCTATCAATCAGCGGACTTAGGTTAAGGTTGACGGAAAGCGCTTCGCCGGTAATTGTCACGATCTCGGAATCTAGCGATATATCCGCACGTTTGGTTCGAGATACTTTGCTGAGCGAATCGACGATCCAGCCGTTTTTGCCATTGAATATCGTCGCTGCATTGGCACCCAAGATACGTTGAGGGTCACGCTTAAGGATCTGGGCCGCTGCGTCATTAATCTTGACGACGTTTTGTCGCGTGTCGAAGGTAAGTACACCATTGGTGAGGCTTCGCAAGACATTCTCGCTGTAATTTCGTTCGTCAAGAACCTCACGAAACAGCCGTGCGTTATCTAACGCAATGGCACTTTGCGCAGATAGCATCTCCAGTCGCCGTTGGTCGCGAGCGCTAAATGGCCCGCCCTTATGGTTTAGCACCTGCACCACACCAATCGGGATTCCGTGCTTATTGATAACAGGCACACATAGTATTGACCGGGTTTTAAATCCGGTTTCACGATCAACCGCTGGGTTGAACCGTGCATCTGCGTACGCGTCCGGTATGTTGACGACATCACGGTTGGTGAATACCTCCCCGGCGATGCCGGCATTTGATGGAATGCGGATTTCCTTTGACTTAATACCCTCGGCAACGCGAGACCAAAGTTCGTCGGTGACTGGATCGTGTAAGAACAGTGTACTGCGCTCGGCCTCTAGCAGCTCCGTAGAGATACCCATGATTTTGCGTAGGAGCCGATCGATATCCAGCTCCGAAGAAATCGCTTGGGTCACTTCCATGATTCGTGATTCTTCGCGTATCGATACTTGGGCCCGCTCGGTGAGCTGGATATTTTCCAACGCCGCGGCCATATGGGTTGTAAACGCGCGTAGCAGCGCGCTGTCGGCGTCGGAAAAAGTATCATCGCGCTTGTTCAAGACTTCGGCGACGCCAATGACATCGCCTGTCCGGGTTGATACGGGGACACATAGAATCGTCTGAGTCTTGTATCCGGTTGCAAGGTCTATTTCGTGATTGAAGCGTGGGTCGGTGTAGGCATCGTCGATGATCAGCGTTTGGCTGCTGCGAAAGACTGCTCCTGCGATGCCGCTCGATGCGTCAAACCGAATTTCATTGACGAGCTCGCCTTGGGCAACGCGGGAGAAAAGTTCATCACTGTCTGCGTCATAAAGGAACAATGAGCTTCGATCGGCGTCGAATGCCTCCGTTATGAGTGCAACCAAACGGATCAGCATGACGTCAAGCGAAAGCGGCTCTCGCGCCTTGTTGGTTGCTTCGATGAGCGAATCCAGACGTCGAGCCAGAGCCTCGATTTGACCGGTTAGCCCTGCTCGGTCGTGGTCAGGATAAACAGATAAGGTTTGCTTTAAGGTATGGTCCTGCATGCGATGCTCAAACGCATCCGCGACATACTGGTCAACTTTTAGCGAACTGCTCTCGTCAGTGTTCGCGGATAGTGACTTTTCGGACATAATTAATGGCGTCCTACGACTCGAAATTTTAATCAGTTTCCGACCAGCTCTATGCGGGCGGGTGAGTGATAGTGGCATTGTCGTATACGCTATCGGCTAGGCGCCGGTATAAATTGACAATTTAATAAGTATTAACGAAGTGGAAACAGTTGCTCACATCTCGTGCTTGACCCATGTTTGCCTGATACTGCGACAATTTTCAGGTGGTTCGGTAGAGCTAAGAGACCAGTGAGGTGAGCCTGCGGCTACGACTTAGCGTCATACTAACTTCAGTCTTACTAGCAACTGTTTTCGTTACGATGACGTATTTGATGCTGAACGTTCGCCAGGCGATCAGCGATGAATTGAATTCGTCTGTAGAATTTTCCTCGAAGTTGATTGCACTTAGCCTACGCTTCGTTCCGTCCGATAAGCTTGAAGCAATGACTGAGCAGCTCGCTTCCGATCTCGCCCGCGTTGGCAATACCCGGCATCTGCGAATTGGCATGACAACGGATCCGGGCTTCTCTGGTGTCGAAACAGAACTTCCAGCACCTGACCAGGTGCCGCAATGGTTTGTCCGGTTGGTCCACCCGGAACCAATTACGCTGGTGCGTGTTGTGCAGATCGGTGAAGGACCCGAGCATATTGTGATCCGCGCCGATGCTGGTGATGAAATCTCCGAATCGTGGCGTGAATTCAGGCCATTAATGCTCATGCTGGTGGTGTTCGGTGTGGTTGCGAACGCGCTAGTTTTCTTAGTCTTAGGTCGATCTTTGAGGTCTTTGCAAAGCGTCTCGCAAGCGTTTCAGTCGATCGAAGAAGGAGATTATGAAACGACAGTGCCGCTGGTGGGCGTATCCGACGTAGACGTGATCGTGAATCGTTTCAATCACATGCGCGACGTCTTGAAGCAAAGTAAGGATGAAACGCAGTCCCTTGCTCAGCGTTCACTGGCGATTCAAGAAGACGAGCGCCGTCGCTTGGCGCAAGAGTTGCACGACGAACTAGGGCAATCCATAAGTGCAATTAAAGCGCTAGCAGTTGCGATTCGTGATCATACGCCACGCTGCGAGCCCGCAATCGTCGACAGCGCAAATACCGTGGTCGATGTATCGACAGAGATTTACGCGAGAGTGCGTGGAATGATGGCAAATTTACGCCCATTTATTCTCGATGAACTAGGATTAGTTTCCGCCTTGCAGACTATGATCGACGATTGGAATAGCCATCATGAAGAGTGTTTCTGCGAATTTCAGGTCGAAGGGCAATTTCCTGATCTCGCTGACGACACCGCGATTAATTGCTACCGAATAGTGCAGGAGGCGTTAACCAATATAGCGCGTCATGCGTCTGCCGAGCGAGCCGCGGTTGTCGTAAGGTATACCGATGGTGTGGAGCATGGTAATGGTACGGTACAAATTAATATTGACGACGACGGTATCGGATTCAATCTTAGCAATACACCGCGCGGACTTGGATTGGTTGGTATTAATGAACGGGTTGAGGTTATGCAGGGAAAATTGGCGTTAAGGACTGGTCCGCGCGACGGCACGCATTTTGAAATTACGGTCCCGGTATAGCTTCTATGATTAAGACGGCATTTGATGAGTCTCGTCGCATACGTGTCGTCATGGTTGACGACCATGCGGTGGTGCGTGCGGGTTATCGGACCTTGCTCGGTAACGCGAACGGGATCGAAGTTGTCGCCGAAGCGGACAGTGGTGAAGCCGGTTTTCGTGCCTTCGTTGAGCATGAGCCCGACATCGTTATTATGGATATCAGTCTACCGGGTATCAGCGGGTTCGAAGCAATTCGCCGAATTGTCGCGCGTAATAGCGCCGCGAAAATCCTGGCGTTCAGCATGCACGAAGACACGGCATTTGTTGAACAAGCACTGCAAGCGGGCGCGCGTGGCTATGTTGGTAAAAGTAGTGCGCCTATCATCTTGGTTGAGGCGGTCCAGCAAATCGCGGCTGGAAACATTTACCTGGAGCCAGAAATTGCTCAGCGGCTGGCATTTCAAAAGACACGCGGGCCGACGTCGCCGTTTGCGAATTTATCAACCCGTGAATTCGAGATATTTTGTCTGCTGGCGGAAGGTTTCAGCGCCAGTGATATCGGGAGCCGACTTTCGTTAAGCGCCAAGACGGTCGCCAATTATTCGACACAAATCAAGAACAAACTTGAAGTTAATTCAGTTGCGGACATCGCGCGCATGGCGATCCGCCATGGCATTGTCGAGCCTTAGCCTCTGGGCAACACGCAAGCGGGAAAATTTCCCGGTCGCGTGACGCGGAATTCCCATGCTTCGCGGTCTGCGACAAAGTAGGATCGCCTGCTCCCTCATATCGTAGAGCGCCATGGCCCCGTTTACTGTTCGTACGTTGCTGCGGGGCTTACTCGGCCTCGCAGGTTGGTCTTCAGTGTTTCTGGTCGGAGCCGCAATCGGTGCCGATTACGACGAAGAAGTAACCGTCGTCGCCACAACGCCCGCGGGAGACCTTGGCATCGCGGCGAATAAGCTGGCCTTTAATGTCCAATCTGTAAGTCGTGACGCGCTTGATCGTGCTCAAAGTATCGACCTGTCCGATTATCTAGGTACTAAACTCGCCAGTGTCAATATCAATTCGGCGCAAAACAATCCACTGCAACCGGACGTTCAATACCGCGGGTACACCGCCTCGCCGTTGCTTGGTTTACCGATGGGGATCGCGGTCTACCAGAATGGTGCACGCATCAACGAGCCATTGGGCGACGCGGTAAACTGGGATTTACTGCCCGAATCCGCGATCCACAATATGTCGTTGATCGGTGGTGCCAATCCACTGTTCGGTCTCAACGCGCTCGGCGGGGCTTTGGCGATCGAGATGAAACACGGTTTCAACGCCGAAGGCCATAGCATCGAGGTCAACGGCGGGTCGTGGGCGCGCAAAACCGTAAGCGCCGAGAGCGGCGGAAACAACGGGAGCTTTGGCTACTACATTAACCTGAGCTATTTTGACGAAGACGGCTGGCGCGACCTCTCAGACTCCGAGTCGACCAATCTATATGGTGCGCTCAGTTGGCGTGGCGATGACTCGAGTATCGATTTCACGGGTCAATATGGCGGCAGCGAATTGACTGGCAATGGCGCCGCGCCGATCGGCCTGCTTGCAATCGATCGCGAGGCGATATTTACGGCACCGGACATTACCGAGAACGATATGCACATGCTTGGCGTGGATTTCAGCCACTCATTCTCGGATTTAGTCGCGTTCGCTGGAAACGGATTCTATCGGAAAAATACTACTGACTCGGTCAATGGTGACATCTCCGAATTCTTGTCATGTGAGCTCGACGGCGGCTCGTTTTTGCTCGAAGAACTGGACGAAGACGACCTGGCGGGTCTTGGACTCACGGACGATGATCTTTGCGAAAGAAACGTTTTTGGAGGTGGGGCCGGGCCGGGCGTTATTGTCACCGATCCAGACTCCCTTGAACTCGCCTTAAATGCACTGGCTGGAGCCGATACGTTTAACATTGACGATCTGACCGATAGCGTCTCCGGCACACGGATATTGGACCACGAGGCGATAAATAATCAGAGCACCCGCAAACAACAAACCCACGGCTTTGACTCGCAGCTCACATTCATCGGCGATGTTTTTGGGCGCGAGAACTACTTTGTCGCTGGTTTCGCGTATTTCAATGGTACCGCCGAGTTCGATTCCGTCCTTGAGCTATCGGCTATCAATGCCACTACTCGAAGCACGGCTGGGCTTGGCCTAGGCAGTTTCGTTGATGAACAAGCGACACAAGTACGAACCGGAACGAAAACTTGGAGCGTCTATTTCATGGATGCATTTGATATTACGGAGCGCTTAACGCTTTCATTCGGCGGTCGCTTTAATTCCACTCAAGTATCCTTACGCGATCGTAGCGGCGTGCGGCCAGAGCTCAATGGTGATCATGATTTTGATCGCTTTAATCCGTCACTCGGATTGACCTATAACCACGCGAGCTGGTTGAACCTTTATGGGGGTTACAGCGAATCCTCACGGGCACCGACCCCAATAGAACTCGCTTGCAACGCCGGTGTATTTGAAATTGCGCGTGCCGCCGCTAGTGCCCGCGGGGATGACCCCGATGAAGTGGACTTTGAATGCCGGTTGCCCAACGCGTTTCTCGCGGACCCGCCGCTGGATGAAGTCGTTGCCAAGAGTTGGGAGTTTGGTTTGCGCGGAAAGCACGGTCGATTCCGGCACCATCTAGGTTTTTTCCGGACGCGGAATGAGAACGACATCATTTTTCAAACGACCGGTCGCTCGACAGGCTTGTTCGCCAATGTCGATGCAACGCGGCGCCAGGGCGTGGAAACTGCGTTTGATGGTCAATGGCGTGATATCGAGTGGTCCTTGTCGTACAGCTATATCGAAGCGAGCTTTGAACAAGATTTTGTCGCCTTGAGTCCGACCCATGATTTCGCCAACGACGACGGCGAAATACGGGTGAACAAAGGTGACCGCATACCGGGGGTCCCAGAGCACCAGTTAAAATTAGGTGCCGACTATGACATCAATCAACATCTGACATTCGGTTTTGACTTAATTTACAACTCCGACCAGGTATTACGTGGCGATGAATCCAACCAGCTCGACACAATCGCCGGATATGCCGTCGTCAATCTGCGTGGGGCCTTCCAGATCAATCGACGCATTAAACTCTTCACGCGATTGACCAATTTGTTCGATACGGACTACGAGAATTTCGGGCTCTTGGGCGAGGATCCAAGTGAGGCGATCGACGGATTGATCGATAATCGATCACGGTTTCTTGGTGCTGGAGCGCCACGCGGTATCTGGGCCGGAATCCAGGTATCCTTGTAGCGCCGCAAAGTTCATGTGGTTCCTAAAGCACACGCAGTGATTTCGAGCAACAACATGTTTTCAGTTAACAATCTTCGATGAAAATTCTTACGCGAATTGCGCTCGGCGTATGCTTTGGGTGCCTTTTGATGTCGTCGATTGTCGGTACCGAGCTTCGCGCCGACGAGATCACTGTTCTATATGTCGGCGCCGCGGATAGCTCGGCGCATCTAGGCGCGCGCCAAGGATTATCGGAGGCCAATGCGCAAGGTGAGTTTATGGGAGTCCAATATCGCATGGTCACCGTCGCCGAGATGGATCAGACGAAGCTCACTCCGGTTGCGATAATTGCGGCAACGCAGCCCACGCGCCTGAGTCAACTTGTTGCGAACTATCCCGATTTGGCACTCCTGAACACGACCGCAAAAGATACCGCGCTGCGCGAACAATGCAGGGGTAATCTGTTTCACATTATTCCGAGCACGGCGATGCTGACCGATGCCGAACGCCAATGGGTGCAAAACGCATCGGGCTCCACTGCGCAAGCACGCGCGTGGCATCATACATTCCGGAAGTACGCGGCGTCACAGCTGAACATACGATTTAAAGACCAGTTCGGAATCTCGATGGACGACGAAGCTTGGGCGGGATGGGCTGCGATGAAACTATTGGCTGACACAATCGTTAGACAGCCGACTTTAACCGGTGCAGCCTTAATCGAGGAATTGAAAACTAATCTCGCTTTCGATGGTCAGAAGGGTGTCGATATGAGTTTTCGCGAGACTGGTCAATTACGCCAACCCGTATTGCTAGTTGAGCAGGATAAAATCGTCGGTGAAGCACCCGTTCGCGGTATTGTCGATAGTTCCGACTTAGATAGCCTCGGGTTAGCTTTTTGTCCGAAATAGAGTGAGACCGTATGAACATTACCAACACGCTATACAAAATAACGTTTGCCAGTGTCCTGGCGGCAATAGTAATGACTGCCTCGGCGGCTCCACCGAAACGGATATTCGTCACTAACGAGAAAGACGACACCGTGTCCGTGATCGACGGTGCGACGAATACGGTGGTCGCTACGATAGAAATCGGAAAAAGACCTCGTGGAATCGGTATCGCACCGGATGGCAGTGAGGTATACGTTGCGATAAGTGAAGAAAATGCAATTGCGGTATTCGACCCCGAATCCTACGCAGTATTGCGTAGGTTCGAAGGTGGTGATGACCCTGAAACATTTGCCGTCCATCCGAATGGCAATATCTACATTTCGAACGAGGACGACGCCAAGGCATCGGTTTTTAACCCTAAAACGGGCGAGAAAATAGCGGAAATCAAAGTTGGCATTGAACCGGAGGGGGTGGCGATCTCTGCGGACGGGAGCAAGGTGATCGTGACCAGCGAATCGACCAACATGCTGCACGTGATAGCGGTCCCGGAGCATAAGATCATCAACAACATACTCGTTGGGGCGCGACCCCGAGCGGCCACATTTAATCGCGCCGGCACCATTGCTTATGCGACCTCGGAGATCAGTGGCGAGGTGAAGAAGGTCGACATTGCGAGCGGGACGGTTATCGGCAAAATGCCGCTAGCCGACGATAAAGCGAAACCAAAAGATGTATTACTAAGTGCTGACGAGTCGAAGCTATTCGTAGCCGGCGGGCGGGCGAACCGAATATTTGTGTTGGACGCGAACACCCTGGAAATACACCAAGCTATTCCGGTCGGAAAGCGCGTTTGGGGACTCGCTCTGTCACACGACGGCTCACGCCTATACACGACCGACGGGGTAAGCAATCAGGTCAGTGTTATCGATACCGCGATGGGCAAAGTAATCGCAACGGTGCCTGTCGGAAAATTTCCATGGGGCGTAGCGCTCTACGAGTAGCAGACCCGCCAAAGTTCTCTTAATTTCGACTGATCGCCGGTTAATGAGAATTACTCTCAGTTCTAGCCGGTGCGGGATCGCAAGCGCGCGGGCTGGCGTTTTTAATCGATTCTAGGTAGTCTCGTTTCGGACCAAAAATAAGTTCGGTCGCTCGGCTCAATGCCGCGCTCGTCGAACACTGTAAAGACACAATTCTGGTTGATCGGCACGCTACCGAATGCCTCCTCGAGCCATCGAGGACGCACCAGGTCGCATTGCTTCACTAATTCGAAGCCCGGAACCGTTTCCAGCTACTCAATATTGTCATTTGGGAGAACGTTGATGTTAAAAGCCCTGCAATTAGAACCGGAAAAATGTACCGGTTGCTTGCAATGCGAGATGGCGTGCTCGTACGAAAACGAAGGCGTGTTCAACCCGAGCAAATCACGCATTAAGGTTTTTACTTTTCACGAAGAGGGGCGTTTTGCGCCGTACACCTGTTCGCAGTGCGCCGAAGCCTGGTGTATGCATGCCTGTCCGGTCGAGGCCATTGTCATCAATGCCGATACCGGCTCTAAGGATGTTCTAGAGGACGTCTGTGTCGGATGCAAGGTGTGTACCATTGCCTGCCCATTCGGTACGGTCAACTACAACGCAGACTCCGGCAAGGTGATTAAATGCGACCTGTGCGGGGGCGAACCCGCCTGCGCCGAGGCCTGCCCGACCGCCGCAATTACCTACGTCGATGCCGACCATACTGGCCTCGAGCGCATGCGCGCGCATGCCGCACAAACAATCCCGCGTGATCAATAACTGGAGGTGATATATGGCTTGGACTAGAAACGTTCTGCGGGTCAATCTCACGCAAGGTAGTTGTTCCACGGAGCCGCTCAATATGGAGTGGGCGGAAAAATATCTCGGCCAACGTGGGTTGGCGTCAAAATACTTGGCTGAAGAGATCGACCCTGCTTGCGATGCCTTATCACCGGACAACAAGCTCATTATGGCCACCGGGCCGTTAACCGGCACGATGGCCGCTACCGGTGGGCGATATTCAGTGATAACGAAAAGTCCGCTTACCGGCGCGATAGCGTGTTCGAACTCCGGCGGATTCATCGGTAATGAAATAAAAAATGCCGGCTTTGACATGATTATCTTCGAAGGTAAGTCGCCAAAGCCCGTCTACCTGCTGCTGGAAAATGAGGTCGCAACCCTATGCCCGGCCGATGAGGTATGGGGCAAATCGGTGTGGGAGACCGATGAAATCCTACACACAAAATATCAAGACCCGCTATTGCGCATTGCCGGTGTCGGTCGCGCGGCGGAACAAGGCTGTCTGTATGCGAGTGTCGTCAACGACCTCCACCGGGCGGCTGGACGGTCGGGTGTTGGAACCGTTATGGCATCCAAGAATTTGAAGGCTGTAGCGGTACGCGGCACCAAGGGCGTCGGCAATATTCGCGACCCGAAGGCGTTTTTTAAAGCCACCAATGAGGGCAAGCGCGCATTGGCGGAAAACGCGATGACCGGTGAAGGTTTGGGTGCGTTGGGTACGCAGGCGTTGATGAACGTCATCAACGAGGTAGGCGCGATGCCAACTCGGAACATGCGTGAGGTCCAGTTCGAAGGGGCGAGTAAGATATCGGGTGAAGCGATGCTGGAACCACGCGAGAGCGACGGCAAAGCGAACTTAACCACCAATGCCGCCTGCTTTGGTTGCACAATCGCTTGTGGCCGTATCTCAACTATCGATCCGCAACACTACACGATCGTTAATCGGCCAGAGTACATGGGTAATTCGGGCGGACTGGAGTACGAGGCAGCTTGGGCCTTGGGTTCGGACACCGGGGTGGACGATCTCGACGCGTTGACCTATGCGAACTTTCTATGCAACGAAGATGGCTACGATCCGATTTCGTTCGGCGCTACCGTCGCTGCAGCGATGGAAATGTTCGAATTGGGTGCGATTACGACGAAGGACACCGGTGGACTAGAACTCAAATTCGGTTCCGCTGAAGCCTTAACCAAATCGGCTGAGTTGGTCTCAACCGGGGAAGGATTCGGAAAAGACTTGGGCCTGGGCTCGAAACGACTCTGTGAAAAATACGGACATCCAGAGTTATCGATGACCGTTAAGGGGCAGGAGTTTCCAGCCTACGATCCGCGTGGCGTGCAAGGCATGGGACTAGCCTACGCAACGTCTAATCGCGGCGCTTGTCACCTACGTGGGTATACCGTCTCGTCAGAGCTTTTGGGCGTGCCGGTAAAGACCGATCCCTTGTCGACTGAGGGCAAACCCGACCTGGTTAAAGCTTTTCAAGATGCAACGGCCGCGGTCGATTCATCGGGACTATGCGTGTTCACCACCTTTGGTTGGACGCTAGAGGACATTGCGCCTCAGGTTGATGCCGCCTGCGAAGGTAACTGGACGGCAGAGTCTATGGTCGAGGCGGGCGAGCGGATCTGGAACTTAGAACGTAAATTTAACCTCGATGCGGGACTAACCGCGGCTGACGATACGCTGCCGGAACGCTTGCTCAAAGACGCGGCAAAAACAGGGCCGGCGAAGGGTAAGGTGAATGAGCTTGGAAAGATGCTTCCGCAGTACTACGAAGTTCGCGGTTGGACGCCCGAGGGCGTACCGACGGATGCGACCTTGGAAAGATTGTCGGTCTAATTAAGAGTCTGGTGTTCTCGCACGCGGTTGACAGCGGCGTGCGGGCCCCGCTATGACTTCGGTCTATCGGGAAGGGAGGATGAACGAATGAAACACGTCATTGTGGGCGCAGGCCCTGCGGGAGTGGTAGCAGCTGAATCGCTGAGACGGCTTCAAGCTGGTGCGAGCGTTACAATTGTAGGCGACGAACCTGAACCACCGTATTCGCGCATGGCATTGCCGTATATGCTGATCAACCAAGTTGGTGAGTCAGGGACGTACTTGCGAAAGGGGGCGACGCATTTCTCTGACCTAGCTATCGATGTACGGCAGGATCGCGTCGTCGGCCTAGACCGTAAGCAACAGCAACTAACGCTTGCCGACGGTGGCTCCATGACCTACGACCGGCTTTTAATTGCCACCGGTTCACAACCGACCTCGCCGCCCATTCCAGGCATAGACCTACCTGGAATTTACTCTTGCTGGACGCTCGAAGATGGACGCAATATCGCCGCGCGTGCAAAACCAGGCGCGAAGGTACTGTTAATGGGTGCCGGCTTCATCGGTTGCATCATTCTTGAGGCATTGGCAAAAAGTGGTGCCGATCTCACTGTGGTCGAAATGGAGGACCGCATGGTGCCACGCATGATGAACGATACTGCCGGCGGCTTGATCAAATCCTGGTGCGAAAAGCAGGGCGTCGCGGTGCACACCTCAACTAAGGTAACGGGAATTGAACAGGTGGGTGACGGATTCACGGTTACCTTGAGTACCGGCGATAGCGTCGCCGCCGACCTAATCGTCTCCGCTACCGGCGTGAGACCCAACATCGATTTGCTTGATGGAACAGGGGTCGAAACCGACCACGGCATCCTCGTGAATCGAAATATGCAGACCAACGATCCCAATATTTTCGCGGCCGGCGACGTTGCTCAAGGCAGGGATTTCTCGACCGGCGAATACACGGTGCAAGCAATTCAGCCGACTGCAACAGAGCACGGACAACTCGCTGCGCGAAATATGGCGGGCCTCGCGGGTGCGGTTCACCGTGGCAGCGTGAATATGAACGTTCTCGATACGATTGGCTTGATATCGAGTTCTTTCGGACTGTGGATGGGAGCCGATGGTGGTGATTCCGGGGAATTATTAAATCGAGATCGGTATCGCTACCTGAATCTTCAATTTAATGATGACATTTTGGTCGGGGCAACGAGCTTGGGGTTAACCGAACACGTTGGCGTCTTGCGCGGCTTGATCCAGACTAAAACGCGACTCGGCGCGTGGAAGGACCGACTGATTGAAGATCCTACGCGGATAATGGAAGCCTACTTAGGCAGCACGCAGGCGATTGGCTTTAACGCGGCTGTGCTTTAACTGGTCCGCATGCGGGCTTACCGAAGTAGATGGCCGAGGTTTTGTGCAGCGTAAATTCGCGCGCTCCGAAGCGTCGCCATTGACCCAAACGAATATTCGGCTGACGGTACACATTAGCGTTGCACCGAGCAGCCGTGGTCCGCGAGCTGCAAACCAGCGGCGCAAGCAACGCGCAGGATGGCGCTAGCGTGAAAATCACCTTTAAGCTATATGCTTCGCTAACCCCGCTTCTGCCGGGTACCGGTACAGACCACGCGACCGGCGTAGAAGTCGACCCGGGCACATCCGTACTCGATGTCATTGATCAATTCAAAGTACCACGCGAAAGTGCGCATTTAGTATTGCTCAATGGCGTATTCATTGCGCCGGAAGAGCGGCACAAACCGCTGCTCCAAGACGGGGACACGCTGGCGATATGGCCGCCGGTCGCTGGCGGGTGATGTGACCGAGACCATCGCCGATGGCACATCCGATTCGATTGTGGAAATCGAACGCGAGTACGGCCTCTCGCACGGGGATTTCCGCCGGATCTTCCCCCGGGTCGAACCGGACGCCGAACAAATCGCAGAGCGAAATTTTCGACTCCTGCACGTGGATGGACGCGGTCTCGACATTGAGCTGTCCCCGGAACACGTCCGCCAGCTCGCTAGCCTAAAAATCTCTTTTATTGAGATCCGGTTCCGGTTCGCCGGATGGGATGCTAGACAACGTGCTGAATTCTTTGAAAAATTCGATCGCTCATTTCAAAAAGGCGGCGGCTAGCCGGTCCGACCTACGCTTTTTTGTGCAATCGGGATGACGGAAAATGCGCCTGCGTCCATAAATGTGATGTAAACGCAACAAACACTCGTATGTAACTATCTGTGTCCGCGACGTTTTTTTGATAAACGGCTTGCTTACCACACCCGAATGGTTTAAATTTCACACGTCAGTGCTACGCATGGCAATTTCGCAAATTCGGATGAGCGGGGCAAGCAGTACTGGGTAAGCGGGGGAGTGCGGGGGCACTAACGCGACACTGAGATTCCTTTTTAGGAGGAACTAATGCCGAAACAATACAAAAAGACCAAGCTCGCAGCCGCGATAAGTATCGCTGCCGCTGGACTGGGTCTTGGTTCGACCACGGAAGCGGTTGTTGTAGTCGGTGGTGACAATGGATGGGAAGTGAGCTTTGATGGCAATATCAATGCGTTCTATACCGTTACCGACAGTGACCGAGGTTACACGGCGCTTGGTTTTAATAGTCCAGGGACTACTAATGCCGTTGGGACCTTCGCGGCGGTCCCGGATATCGATCAATCTCGGGTTCAATCTGGTTTCCTCCCAGCCTATTTCAGCTTCAACGTCAAAAGTCCGACCATTGGTGGATTGACGGCGACCGGTCGCATCACGTTTGCGCCGCAGATTCAAAATGGAAACGTTAAGAATCAACTACATGCCAACGGCGGTCTCAATGCGGGATCGCAGGGCTTTCAGGGATCAAATCTAGACACCCGCGAAGTCGTGGTCGATGTCGACGGCGATTTTGGCACTTTCAGTTTTGGCCGAACCTTATCGATATTTGGCCGTCAGGCCATGTTGAAAGATCAAACGCTATATGGCATTGGGGCCCCAGGTGGTGCTACTGGATCTTTGGGTGGAGCATTAGGTGGTTCGGGTGGCGCTGGCCGCGCCGGGCGTGGCTATACCTATCCGAACTTTAATGCGCGGTTTTCGTACAAGACCCCAAATTTAAATGGCTTGCAGGTTGAAATTGGCATCTACGATCCGAGTAGAGAGCAACTTCGGGCAGGTTTCGGGGCGAATATTCTCGACCAGACCGACACACCACGCTTCGAGGCAGAAGCAAGCTACACCCAGGCTTTCAACAACGGCAGCTTCCAACTGTGGGTTGACGGCTTGTGGCAAGACATCGAATCATCGGCCACCGGTGCAACAGGCGATGTAACAGTGTCCGGTTTTGGCGCCGGTGGCGACATCAAGTATGGCGCCTGGAATGTCTTAGGCTATTACTACACGGGTGAAGGGCTTGGCCGTTCCCTGCAATTTGTCGGCGGCACGCGTTGCGACGTAACCGGTGTCACCTGCGAAGAGGCCGATGCGGATGGCTTTCTCGTTCAAGGTAGCTATACGTGGAACGGCATGACCAAGCTCGCCGGGAGTTATGGTGAGTCGAATGAAGACGGTTTAGATGCCAACCCAACCGCTGGATTGGCGCAGACTCGCGATGTCCAACTAAGCATGTGGACAGTGGGCGTTTATCACGACATCAACTCTTGGATGAAGCTAATTGCAGAATACAGTAATGCCGAGAACGACTATGGTGACGTTGCCGGCAGCCTTGGCGCGGAAACGGAAGCCGATGTCTTTAGCTTAGGGACGTTCTTGTTCTGGTAAGCAACCAATAGCAATACCGTTCGAAGAAGAGGCGCGTCACAGGACGCGCCTTTTTTTTGCATAGATTTTATAGCCCCAAGCGCACCGTGATGGGAATGGCGTATCCCTAGCGATAAGATAAGGTGACCTGTTAGAAACTTCACGGCGCAACACACGCCCGCAGCGACGCCATCACCGGGTCTGTCCATGTCACGAAAGAAAAACAAATCGAGCCGCTCACGGCCACCTACGCCACTGAGTTTGGAAAGGTGGGCGCACAAAGCAGCGGCGGCACAACAGCGCGGTGCGTTTGCTGAAGCAGCTACCTACTACACTAAGGTAGTCACAAGCGATCCAAATCAGGCTTCGATTTGGCATGCGCTGGCCGGCGTTCAGTATCAATCCGGCGATCATCGAAGTGCCATCGGGTCGCTGCGCCAAGCGGTCGCAGTCGAGCCTAACAATGTCGACTATCTCAATGATCTGGGAGGCCTTCTACTCGCCGCGAACGAGTTGTCCTCGGCCGAGGACGTTTTGCGGTCGGTAACGGTATTGCAACCGACGTTTGCACATGGCCACTATAATCTTAGCGATGCCTTGTATCGCCAAGGCAATTTATCTGGGGCACTGGCCGAATTAGAGAAAGTCATTAAGCTCGATCCGAACTACGCGCCCGCGTATTTCAATCATGGCATTGCGTTGCGAGACCTCGGCAACATGCGTGGTGCGGTCGAGTCGTTTAATAAAACGGTTGCGCTACAAGCTGACAATGAGCGTGCCTACTTCGAGCTTGCGCGATTGTTCGCGGCGCTAAATTTTGTTTCCGAATCGATCTCAAATTATCGACGCTATGTGTCGCTGGTACCTGGAGATATACAGGCCGTAATCGAATTCGCCAAGACCTTGCACCGCAACGGTGAAACGGACGAGGCGCTACAGATCCTCGAACGCTACATCCAGACAGGACCGCCGAACGAACGGATGGCCATTTGTTTTGGTGAAATCCTTTATAATGCGGGGCAGCTGGAAAAAGCCGAACAAACCTTCGTTGCCGCGCTTGAGCGTTTTCCCGAAGCGACACAGGCGGCGGTCGGATTATCGCGGTTGCGTCGGTATCGTGACCACAATGATCCGGTCATTCAAATACTCCGTCATTCACTTGAAGACGCCTCCACGCTAGCTGATAGCGCACCAATTCATTTCGCGTTAGGCAAGGTGTTTGATGATTTGGGTGAATTCGATACGGCGTTTCGGCATTTTAAAGCGGGAAACGAGATCCTCTCTGAGCGTGTCAGCTACGACAAAGTTAAAGCCGAAGCGGAAGTTGGTCAGCTCATCGAGGTATTTTCGCCAGCAACCATTACACAGTATGCGGCCCTTGCCTCCGGTTCTGAAAAACCGCTGCTGATTGTCGGGATGCCACGATCAGGAACGACGCTGGTCGAACAAATCCTAGCGAGTCATAAAGATACTGTCGGCGCTGGTGAACTCGCATTTTTTCAGACGCTGGCCCATCAACTCCCTCGGATCGTGGGAAGTGCAGAGCAGTATCCGCGGTGCTGGGAACAGTTAACCCAGTCAGTAGCATCTGAAATTATCACCCAGTACCTAACGTTGCTCGAGCGGCATGACGGAGCTGCCGCAAGGGTAACGGATAAAATGCCAAGTAATTACCGGCATATCGGAATGCTTCGATGCTTATTCAAAAATGCCAGGATAATAGTGTGTCGTCGAGATCCGCGTGATGTTGCGCTCTCAACCTATTTTCAATACTTCAGCGAACGACTAGATTATGCATGGTCATTATCCGACATTGCGCATTGTTACGTACAACATGAACGGTTGGTTCGACATTGGCTAGCGATTCTAAGCGATGGCATTATCACGATTGACTACAGCGATTTAGTCACAAGTAACGAATCCACCACGCGTCGCATTCTCAACTTTGCGGGTCTTGATTGGGATCCAAATTGTCTGAAATTTCATCAAATCGATCGCGACGTAAAGACCGCGAGTAATTGGCAGGTTCGCCAGCCAATTTATACTTTTGCACTTGACCGATGGCGCAACTATGAATCCCAGCTCACGGACTTCACTAGCCAGTTGCGTCTGGAACGGGATCGATATGGAATTTAAAGCGAACTAATTACGGGCAGCGACCCTCACGTCGAAAACCATGCCGGCCGCATTGCGATCGCGCTCATCGCCGTCAAGCAGTACTTTGTTCGCGCAATTTTTCATATAATTCGACTACGCACTGATCAAGCCCGACTTATGCGTCTATATCTACCTGATTGCATTAGAGATATCACCATTGTGTTGGCCCTCGTCGTGGGCGTCTTTCCACTTCAGGTGGCGGCATTTGACTTGTTCCCGGATGCCTTCAAAAAGACGAAAATCAATCGCTACGTGTGGCAACTACAAGAGCAGTATGTTGCGCTCGCGCCGCCCGTTGACCAGGAGATGGCCCGTCGGACGCCCAATCAACACCCTGCTGCACTTGATGTGGGCGACGTTCGGGATGCCTTACTTTCGTTGGAGTTGTGGATCGACGGCGGGTTTTTTCGCAACGAGGAGGCTGAGCATCTCTTTAGCCCGGGTCAGGTAGCTACGATGGTTCGACATGTCGTCGTCGCCTTGTCGAAAGCGAAACGAGACGAAGATGTTGTTTTCAACATTGGAGGTTACGGTCGGGTTGCAGCAGATCTTGTTAGTGAAAAATACTGGACGGCGGGAAGAATATTTTACGCGAATGGAAAATTGAACATCATTATCGGCACCTATCAAGCGAAAAAAGATAGGGGGACTCGACAGGCCGAGGGCGCCTATGGG
This sequence comes from Gammaproteobacteria bacterium, assembly GCA_021773835.1. GTDB lineage: Bacteria > Pseudomonadota > Gammaproteobacteria > UBA11873. The sequence goes on along the minus strand of JAJFJQ010000057.1, from coordinate 132,104 downwards.
ATCTTAAATAACTACGCCGATATTCGATTTGATCACGGTAACCGGGGGAAAGTCGCCAGCATGCCGGGTCGAATCTCTACGACTATTGGCGTTACGCTAAGTTCTTCGCGTGGCCGCGAACGCCCGGACTGGGTACAGATTGATGTTGCTGCCGCCGCTTTTGCCTTTCAAGATTCCCTACTTCCGGAAGAAGAGAAACGGCGTGAGATCAAGGTAAAGCAAGAAGCAGCAAAACTCACGGTAGAAAGACGACAAATGCGCGAGGAAATGGCTCGGCTCCGCAAACAGCTCGACAATCTGAAGTCGGGCGGCCTGACCGCGTCAGCGCTCGAACGACGGCTGGCGACATTGCAGGAGCTCAAGGATAGAGACCTTATCACGGACGATGAGTTTCAAGATCGGCGCCAAGCTATTCTCGAAGAACTTTAGATAAGCGATACGCGACAAGATGCGATCGCCCTATCCGGCAACACAGCCACATCGTGCCGAACACCTCAGTGTTGGTGACGGTCATCAAATCTATTTCGAAGAGGGCGGAAATCCGTCAGGGATCCCAATCGTCTTTCTTCACGGAGGACCGGGTTCTGGGTGTAAAGCCAGCCACCGGCAGTTCTTTGCACCTAAGACCTACCGCAGCGTGTTATTCGATCAGCGAGGTTCTGGAAAATCCACGCCCTATGGCGGGGTTGAGGCAAATTCCACGCAGCACTTGGCGTCAGATCTCGAAACGCTCCGCGAGCGATTAGGGATCGATAAATGGGTGCTGTTTGGCGGATCTTGGGGCGCCGCACTTGCACTGTATTACGCTGAAACCTATCCACAGCGCGTACTTGGCATGGTGTTGCGCGGAACCTTTCTTGCACGGCAGCGTGATGTCGACTGGTTTTTTTCCGAAGGTGCGAATCGCTTGCTACCGAAAGGCTGGGATGCCTTTCAGCAGGTTGTCGGTGACCCACCGGATATGGTTCAGTATTTGTATGAGACGGTTTTCGGAGAGGACCGTGAGGCCGCCGAGACAGTCGCGCGGGCGTGGTCGCGCTGGTCTGGAGAGGTAGTAACCTATGCTATCGATAACGTGGGTGGCGCCGGTGATGAGCCCATGACATCGGTTATGGCCAAAACCCGGCTCGAATTCCATTACGCGAAGCATGGTTATTTCATGCGCGAAAATCAATTGCTAGACAATATCCATCGCTTGCCGAATGTGCCGGTTACAATCGTCCATGGCCAACGCGACTTGACCTGTACGCCGGATGCAGCGTGGGCATTGCATCGCGCGATACCGGGATCTCAACTACGTATCCTGCGTACCGCCGGCCACCTATCGGGCGAGACGCCAATGACCGATGCCTTGCTAGATGCTGCTGACAATATTGCCAATTTAGTTGATCGGAGCGGCTTGTAGTCGGTGGCGCCACAGATTTCTCAATTGTGCGACGCCAATTCCGAACCCTTGATCATGGGGATCCTGAACGTCACTCCAGATAGTTTCTCGGACGGCGGACAGTACCTTAAACCTGACACTGCCATCGCGCGAGCGCAACAAATGGTTGCCGAGGGTGCATCAATCATTGATGTAGGCGGGGAGTCGACACGACCCGGCGCACATGCTGTGCCTACGGTTGAGCAGATCGCGCGTGTCATCCCCGTTATCGAGGGTCTACACGGGATGTTTAACGGTGAGGTCCGTATCAGTATTGATGCGCGTGAACCCGAGGTCGCAGCGCGAGCGATCGACGCGGGAGCAAGCATGATCAACGACATCTCGGGGGGGGCTAATCCAGAGATGTTGAGCCTTGCCGCATTGCACGAGATGCCGATAGTACTCATGCATATGCAGGGGTCACCGCAGTCCATGCAAACCGAGCCACACTATGCCGATGTTGTGAGCGAGATCCGCGATTTCTTATGCGCGCGCGCTGAGCAAGCGCTTGCCGCCGGTGTCTTGGCGGCGAACATCATCATCGATCCAGGCGTTGGATTTGGCAAAACTAAATTTCACAACCTGGAAATCTTGCGCCATCTGGAGGATTTCGTGGCCCTTGGTCATCTTGTGCTGTTAGGTACTAGCCGCAAACGATTTATGGGATCAATATGTAAAGAGACCATATTCAACGAGCTCGTTGGGGCAACATGTGCGACGACCGTAATCGGGGTGCGTGCGGGTGTAAACATATTTCGGGTACATGATGTACGCGAAAACCGTCAAGCGATGGAGGTCGCGCGCGCAATGATGGGCATGGAATTGAGGTCAGAGAGTTAGGTCGTTCTGATGTTGTTGCAAGCAGCTCGTGCATCTCACTAAGTGACAGATCCCGGTAGAATGACTCTGGCTACCCTGGTGACTATCGATGGTATTTCCCGATGATTTACGAGGCCGTGATATCGACTCGTAACGTTGACGGTAGCGCCCATTTTTCCCCGATGGGTTACCGCGTCGAAGGCGATAAAGTTGTTCTTGCACCGTTCGTTCCCTCGACGACGCTCGAAAATCTCCGCCGTGATCGCCAAGCCGTGCTAAATTTTACCGACGATGTATCCGTCATTGCTGGTTGTTTGACCGGTCGTCGTGATTGGCCAGTCGTTGCCGCAGAAGCGATACGCGGTTGGCGACTGTCGATGACTCTGGCACATCGTGAGCTGGTCGTCGTTAATAGTAGTGACGATGAAAGCCGACCAAACTTTTATCTCATGACAGAATTTGAGCAATCACATGCACCGTTTAGAGGATTCAATCGTGCCCAGGCAGCAGTAGTGGAGGCGGCTATACTACTCACCCGACTGGATTGGCTGGCGGCGGAAAAAGTCTCACAGGAATTGGCTTATTTGAGCATTGCAATCGGAAAAACAGCGGGTCCCACCGAGCGCCTTGCGTGGGATTGGATCGTGGAAGCCATTCAATGCCACCCGCGGCATGATGTATCGGCGGTATTGGACAATTGAGTGCATTTCTGGCCAGTGTGCGAAGCCTTGATGAAGCGACGATCGCCTATCGCATCGGAGCGGATTGGATCGACTTAAAAGAACCGTCGGCGGGCGCACTCGGAGCGGTTGATCTCCAAACGGCTATTGATGTTGTGCAATGGCTGCGGCTACAGCCGCGCGAAGCATATTTGAGCGCGACGATTGGCGATTGTTGGGAGTCACCGTCACTGATGCCAGCCCGAGTGAAAAATCTGCATAGGGCTGGGATCGAATATGTAAAAATTGGGGTGTTTGCACACTCTCCATCCCCAGATCTTTTGCGAGTGATCAAACTTTGCTGCTCGATCGGCCCGAAAATTATCGTCGTGTGTTTTGCTGAAGATCCCCCGAGCCAGCGCGATATAGCGGCATTCTCATCCACCGGGATCAGCGGTGCGATGTTGGACACGGCGCAGAAGACCGGAAAAAGGCTAACTCAGATCATGACAAGCGCAGACCTCGCCGAATTTGTTACGGCGGTTCGCCAGCGCGAGCTGATCTGCGGCCTTGCGGGTAGTCTTAGCATTAACGATATTGGCTGCTTGTCCAAATTAACACCGGACTATTTGGGCTTTCGCGGTGCCTTGTGCCGTAATGGGATGCGCGAATCTGGGTTTTCTGAATCTGCGGCCACGCAGGTGCGGCGTGCCGTCAACCGGGAAGCGGAAAATGGCGACCATACGAATGACGAATCGCCAGTACCGGAATTGCACGATATGGCCGGAAACTAGGAGTGACGAGATGGGTTGGAGACGCAAAGCTAACGATGAAGTATATGCAGAAGACGAAATCCAAGCGCGGCTTAGCGAGGAATTGCCATATTGGAGCTACAAAGACGGCTGGATAAGACGTAAGTATAAAACCAGCGGGTGGAAATCAACGCTGATGGTAGTCAACACTGTCGGGCACCTGGCAGAGGCTGCCTGGCATCATCCGGATATGACGGTTTCCTATGCCTTCGTGAACGTAAAATTAATGAACCACGCGGCTAAAGGCATCACCGATAAAGATTTCGAACTAGCGGCGAAGATCGAAGAGATACTGATGTGGCAGCCCGGAGCAGATTCAGATAGCGCACTTGAAGGTACCCCCGACGACCAGCGCTTCAAATACATTAAGTATGACTAAACACGAATCTCTCGCGCTGGATCGGGTTTATTAAAGGTAATAATCGGAATCTGAACTGACGGCAGTGCCAGGTATTCGTAGTAGCGGACAGTCGTGAGCCCAAAGGGAAACCGTCTCTTATGTGCCCACAACGGTTGTAAAAAAGTCGTCAATCAAGATTACCATTCGGACCGAACGACGCATTTGGTTTTCAGCCCGAATTGCAGTTTCGACAGCGAACCACCGTCAACTCGTCACCATGGATGGCGTAAATAATCGCGTGCTCTACTGAAATAAACGTGGACCACAGTCCTTCGTCGCAGTGACTGAGGGCCTCGGGGGAGTCATTTCCGGCAAGAGTTTCGCTGCAGATATTTCGGATAGTGTCGTGTATGCATTGTGCGATACGGGGATCGTGGGATCTCCAATAGCGAAAGTCTTCTGTCGCGGTATCTTCAAAAATAATTCGCGTTATATTCATGACAAATACAAATCGCACTTTGGAACGTGCGGACTTCGTTTCCGGTCCGCATCGCTAAGAATATTAGTTACCGCGTCGACCCCCACTCCGATTACCTCTTTTCGCTCGCATCGCGTCCATTTCTTCCTGCTGAAGAAAGCCGTCACTATTCGCATCGATTCTCTTAAAACGCTCTGCCGGAGACCTTCTGCCGCCTTTGGCAGCAATCGAAAATTCTTCAAGAGCAACCTTTCCATCCCCGTTTACATCTATTTCTGAGAACGAAGGCCGGCTATTGCCTCTGGCAAACGCGATTTCACTTGACGTAAATGTGACCAAAAGTGCGACCAGCACATAAACCTTCATCGGACATCTCCTAATATCTAGTAATCAGCTCGGTCTAGTTTGATGGAGTGTAAGAAGTGTGCTCGTAACCTAGTGTTTCGCTAACGTAAAATTTTGTATGTAACAATATGAACGAGGGTTTTCAGGGGCCAGACACTATTCGAACGACGAATTACAATAACGCTTCGCGCCACCGAAAACGAATTAACACCACATGTATTGGACCATCTAGCTACAGTGCAACGACACGCGATAGCTAGAATGCGAGCGGACTCAAACAAAGATACAAAACGACGAAAAAACTAAGCAGGGCTGATTGCTCCGCACTGAAAACTATCAGGCAACAATCGCTTCGGACGTCCGGTTCTGACCGAAACTACGCTGTCGCTTACCTCGTCCCGAACGCCGGCTATGAGGAAGTACGCCGGACCGTCGCGTGGCTCCGCGCTGCATTGGGTGGCAGCCCATTGATCACCGTTATTTGCTTTATTTCTGTAAAGAAGGCTTTCATGTCTCATGCAACAATACGCACAAGAGATAAATGCTTAGAAGTTAGGCGGGTGAAAAAATGAATTGGGAAGCGATTGGTGCAATAAGCGAGATCGTTGGCGCGCTCACTGTTGTCGTTACGCTGATTTACCTGGCGATTCAGGTTCGGATGTCCCGAATTCTGGCAGCAGCCGAGGTTAGTTATTCTACGGTGGAGGCATACTCTAGATTTCGGAACGGGATACTTCAAAATGTCGAAATTTCACGTGCCATCGCCAAAGCGAATCGTGGTGAGGCACTCGATGACGATGAACACATATTGCTCCGCACTCTCGTTGATGATTTCTTCATAACTTCGGTAATGTCAACGACAAGTACAGAGCAGTGGAACTCGTTCCAAGAACAAAGCGTAGATATCGAATATATACGGGTCATATTTGGAGAAAATCCAGGGCTCGCCCAATATTGGCCGCGCTTTCGTAAGCTCGTCGCATTGATATCCGAAGAGTATGCTCAAACCGTGGACAGAATAATTGAGAGGAATTAATGACGGGGCTTAATCTCGCGTGCTGCCTATTGTTCCAAGCGAAATGCAATACGACTGCCACCTAACCAAGCGTGTAGGGACTCCTCAGTCAATAGTTAAAAGAATTTTATTGCCAGTTACGCCACGGTCCGTTCCTGGCCGGTCAAAGCCGGTTTGAAATTTTCTGTTGGGTCGCAGTAGGTACTACGGCTACGGTGAGGGCGCGTCAGCATTGCGCTGCCACGTGCCAGATTTCCCGCCTGATTTCTCGACCAGCCGAATTTGCGTCATGGTCATCCCGCGATCGACTGCCTTACACATGTCGTAGATGGTTAATAGGGTTACCTGAACGGCGGTTAAGGCTTCCATTTCAACGCCTGTTTGGCCTCTAGTTTCGACCATCGCTCGACAGTGAACTTCGCCTACATTGATGTTCGGTTCACACTCGATTTCAATACGAGTCAACGCGAGCGGGTGGCATAGTGGGATGAGTTCAGCGGTGCGCTTAGCCGCCATAATGCCTGCGATCCGTGCGACACCTATGACGTCGCCTTTTTTATGGCCTCCCGCGACTATCAAATCAAGGGTCGTTGGAGACATCCCAATGCGACCTTCGGCTATTGCGCGTCTGGCGCTCGTTGGCTTGTCGCCGACATCCACCATCTGCGCGCGACCGCGCTCGTCAAAATGCGTTAGTTTAGACATAATTACTCAATCTCGACGCTCGCTGCGATTGGAATTGCAGTTTACCGTTTATGCTTATGGATCATGTGCTGACCTATCAATGACTATCAAGATCAAATTGTTCGGAAGTTTAGCGGAGTCTCTACAAAGGCGCGAGGCGACCTTGGAATACATTGATGGCATGACGGTTAGTTCGGTGTGGGATGAAATAAGCGACGAGGCGTTCCCACCAGATATCATGATGGCCGTGAATATGGCTTACAGCGAGCGTGATACTCGGCTCCAGGATGGCGACGAAGTTGCCTACTTTCCACCAGTGACGGGTGGTTGAGAGATGACCGTAGAAATCTTCGATAGGCCGTTCGACCCGTGGCAGGAGCTACAACGTTACCAAAACGAGCGTGCCGAATTGTCAGGAAAGTTCGGCGCGACCGCGGTGTTCGTTGGGTCCATGCGTGACTTCAATGAAGGTGATGACGTGCAAGCCATGAGCTTAGAGCACTACCCAGGGATGACAGAGCGCCACCTGGAGGAAATTTGTGCCGAGGCAAATCAGCGCTGGGACCTGATCGAGATACTGGTCATTCACCGTGTCGGAGACATGACGCCTGGCGATCCAATTGTGCTTGTTGCGGTTTGGTCGGCACATCGTGCAGCGGCGTTCGAAGCGAGCCGACATGTGATGGAAGATCTGAAATCACGCGCGCCGTTTTGGAAGAAGGAAACGCTCGCCGAAGGTCACCGCTGGGTTGCTAAGAATACACCGGGCTCGACGGCGAATGACCCGTAAGCGGTCCGGTGCGCACAAGCGCTAGCGTTTGCGACCTACATGATCCCGAAAAAAGGCTGCACATCGACAAAAGCGCCTTGCTCAATTCGTCCACTGTCCATCGCTAGTACGACGAAGCAGTTCGCGTTGGACATTGAACTTAGGATCCCAGATCCTTGGTCCGCTTCGGTACGAACGACAAACTCACCGGCGTCGTTGCGTGTAAGAAATCCACGTTGATATTCCACTCGACCGGGGCGTTTTTTCAGCGTGTTTTGCGCTTTTGCTTTGAGTAGTATTTGTGGCCGCGGCTCTCCACCCATTATCTTCAAAAGACATGGCTGTACGAATTGATAAAACGTCACCATTACCGATACCGGATTGCCGGGGAGGCCGAAAAAAACTGATCCGTCGATCGAGCCGAATGCGAGCGGTCGTCCCGGTTTCATGGCGACTTTCCAAAACCGAACCTCGCCAATTTCCTGCAATACTTCCTTGATATAGTCTGCTTCGCCGACAGAAACACCGCCAGAGGTGATAACCATATCGGCCGTTGCGGCGGCATCAATAAGTGCCGTGCGGACAGTGTCCCTAACGTCTTTGACGGCGCCCAAGTCAATAACCTCAACCCCAAGCCGAGTGAGCATGCCGTGCAATGTGTAACGGTTACTGTCGTAAATCTGACCAAGTTCCAATGGTTCACCGATCCCGCGCAATTCGTCGCCTGTTGAGAAAAATGCAACGCGTGTTTTTCGACAGACTTCAATTTCTGCGATGCCTAGCGACGCGACGAGTCCGAGATCGGCTGGCCCGATAACATGACCGCGATGTAGCACCTCTGTTCCAATCTGGATGTCCTCGCCGACGGCACGGACGTTCTGGCCGGTCTTGTGCCGATCGTCAATCGTTATCGAGCCATCGTCCGCAATTTCGACTTGCTCCTGCATTATCACAACGTCGGTTTCCGACGGTACGACCGCACCCGTCATGATGCGGATCGCTTGATTGTCGCCAACTTGGCCGACGAAAGGTTTGCCGGCGAATGCGCTACCGACGACTTGGAGTTGCTTCGTCCCGCTAGCGGGCAAATCTTGCGCGCGCACCGCATAACCATCCATTGCGGAATTTGTATGTGACGGAACGTCGATGGCAGATACCACAGGCGTCGCTAAAATCCGACCTAGGGTCTCGCGGATAGGCAGCGTTTCCGTACCCGAGACCGCACGCACTGAATCAACTATCCGCTTAAGGGCCGCCTCGCAGGTCAACGAGTCTGCATCATAGTCGTCGTCACAATTTGGTTGAATTATGATCCGGTCGTTTTGCATGTATCTATCCCTGTGGAATGTCGGCGCTTATTACGGCCGTAGCTACGGTTTGTCGGCGCACCCTCACAAGTCTATAGCGGCAGCACGGTAGCTAGCTAGAAAATTAGCGATCGCGTCTACGTCACTAATGTCGAGGATTGGTAAGTCGCTTTTGTGCATCGCCACGTCGTCGCTTGCGACGGCAATAATAAATTCATCGCGCAGGTAGAACAAATCGCGTTGGAGACTACGGCGGTGTACCTCAATTTTGGGAAAAGATTGGTCGCGGAAACCTTCGACGAGTATCAGCTCGATATCGGTGATCACCAGCCGCTGCAGAAAGTCAGTCAATTCAGCTTCGCTCGATGTGGCGGTCTCTACGACCATGGCCCAGCGCTGGGCTGACCCGACCAAGACTTGGTCCGCGCCGGCTTTGCGTAACTCATAGCTATCCTTACCGGGATAGTCGATATCGAAGTCGTGATGCGCGTGTTTAACAACCGCAGGACGGATGCCACGAGAGACTAAGCACGGAATGAGCTGTCGCATCAAATGCGTTTTGCCGCTTCCGCTATATGCGGCAAAACCAATGACTGGCACCCCACGATAAAGAAACGTCTTCACGATTTTGCTAAGCGTAATGCGGCAGCGGCAAGCTCATCGGGTGAATTAATGTTTGCGAACGGCGACCCGTCTGGACCAAAATCGACTTCTACAAGGTCTTGTTGCCGATACCAACCCATGATTTTTCTACCGCCGTCGACTAAATAATCATTAAGCGAGCGCCGTAGTTGCACTGAGATCATCGCGAAAACAGGTTGTGGGCGTCCGCCGCCGATGGCAACGCTGACCATCGCCTGCGAATCCGCCAACCCTTCAGCTAGTCTCGCAACTAAATTCGTCGGTAGGAACGGCGAGTCGCAAGGCGATATTGCGAGATAAGGGGAATCGCAGCGTTCAAGTGCGGCCGCGATCCCGGCGAGTGGTCCAGCGAAGTCTTCTACTGTATCTCGGATCACCGGATACCCGAGTTCTTGATAGGTATTGATGTTTCGATTGGCGTTGATAAATAGGCTATTTACTTGAGGAGCGAATCGATCTACCACGTAAGCAATCATTGGTCGTTCAGCAACCTCGACCAATCCTTTATCCTCCCCACCTAGGCGTGAGCCGTGACCTCCGGCGAGGATCACCCCCGTAATGTCGGTAGCTTTCATGACATTACACTGGTTCGGAATTGAGAATTCGGTTCGAGCCCGTCACCGGGGCATTGCGACAGCATGTGGCGGCGTCCGCTATCCTCCGGTCGCACTCATGTGGCGAAAAATGATGGGCTTTTCCGTTAGGTCGAAATCATGCCCTTGCGGTTTTATCGACATGGATTGTCGGATGGCATCCTTTAATCGATCCCGATCGCCGGGGAAGGACCGTACTACATGGCGTAAATCGACCGAGTGCTCCTGGCCGAGGCATAATAATAGTCGACCTTCGGCGGTAAGACGCACACGATTGCAGGTGTCGCAGAAGTTGTGGCTGTGCGGAGAGATGAAACCAACTTTGGTCCCGGTCTCAGCGACATCGAAATAGCGCGATGGACCCCCAGTTGTCTCGCTCGTCGGGGTCAAGGTGAAGCGTTTTTCTAGGTCACTTCGGATCTCGTCGCTGCTGTAGTAAGCCTCCGCACGATCGTGCTCTTCGATCGCGCCGAGTGGCATCTCCTCGATAAACGAAATATCCATGCCGCGTTCGCTGGCGAAGGCCACCAACGGGACAACTTCGTGGTGATTGCGATTCTTAAGGATAACGGCATTAATTTTGATCTTATCGAATCCCGCCGTTCGGGCGGCTTCGATGCCTTGCAATACCGTATCCAAATCTCCCGTGCGAGTCAGTCGGCGAAACAAGTCATGATCTAAAGAATCGAGACTGATGTTTAGGCGCCGAACGCCCGCGTCACGGATTTTGTTCGCAAGCGCCGGTAATTGCGATCCGTTGGTCGTAATGGTCAGTTCGCGCAACCCTTCCAGCCGCGCGATATCGCCGAGAAGCTTTACAACATTGCGTCGTACTAATGGCTCGCCACCGGTAATGCGGATCTTTTCGACACCAAGCTCGACGAATGCAGTTGAGATTTGGGCCAGCTCCTCTAAGGTCAGAATTCTTGCTCGCGGCACGAAGGTCATGTCTTCGGACATACAATAGACACAGCGAAAATCGCACCGATCGGTCACTGAGATCCGAACGTAGTTAACGTGCCGGCCAAAGTTGTCTATTAGTTTTTCTGTCGTTGCTGCGCTTTGCATTTACCTGATCCGCGAATGGATATTCCTCAGTAACGGCCGGTCAGTGTAACACGCCGGCGTGTCCAGCGTTATAAACCTCCGGCGCATCTGTTGGGCGGGAAACGAAGAAAGCAATTTAACATCAAAGGTTTAGCGATATGCCACGGTGCGGGCCAAGCGACAAGATCCCACCTGGACGACTCGCCGGCGTGTCCAGCGTGGTGTTGCATTAATCGAGCAGGAGGAGCGTTTACCGCATTGGCTATTTCCGGGTAGAGTGCAGCGTCGGGTAGCGCCTCGGAACCTACCGCTCGTTGCCCGACATACGGGTATCAGGGCGCTCAGCGGTGTCGCTGCGAAATTGATCTGCCGGCGAACACTACAGTGACATTGGAACTACAAGAGGCATAATTCAATTAGCGACACGGATCGGGTGGGGATCAAGCGTCGTCTCGGCATCGTTACCGTGCTCGGCTTTTCGTCTGGATTGCCGTTGGCCCTAACCGATAGCACGCTCCAGGCCTGGCTGGCCAAATCTTCCGTAGACATCACCACGATCGGGTTGTTTTCATTGCTTGGGATCCCTTATGTGCTCAAGTTTTTATGGGCACCGCTGCTCGATCGATTCTGCCCGCCATGGCTTGGTCGCCGAAGAGGGTGGATGGCGGCGAGCCAGTTTTTGCTGATCGCATTAATACTCGGGCTCGCTAGCCAGGATCCGAATGACCATATCCTGTTGCTCGCGTGGATGGCTTTGGCGTTAGCGTTCGTTTCGGCAACGCAGGACATCGCGGTTGACGCGTACCGAGCAGAAATCCTGCTGCCCGCGGAACGCGGCCTGGGTGCCGGGGTGTCCGTAGCCGGTTACCGAATTGCGACCATCGTATCTGGTGCTGGTGCCTACCTCCTTGCAGATCAGATCGGGTTCAATGCAACCTATGCCGCGCTAGCTGCAGTTGCGGTTATTGGCTTGCTGGCAACGATCATGGCACCTGAACCGCGTGCGCCGGCTGAATCACCCCGAACGATGGGCGAGGTCTTCATTGGACCGTTCCAAGCATTTTTTCGGCGACCGGAGGCGCTCGCCCTAATCGCGTTGGTGTGCCTTTATAAGCTCGGGGATGCGGCGGCGGGGCGACTCACTACGGCATTTTTTGTCCGACATCTGGAATTTAGTCTTACTGAGATTGGCGTGTTCTATAAAGGCGTAGGCCTTACTGCGTCACTGCTAGGTGGGGTATTCGGTGGCGCTCTCATGCTGCATTGGGGATTGTATCGATCCTTACTCATTTTTGCCGTGATCCAGGCGCTGACGAATGTCGGCTTTATGGTGCTCGCAATCAGTGGAAAATCTTATGTCACTATGATGACCGTCGTCGCATTGGAGAACGTATCCGGGGGGATGGGTACCGCTGCATTTGTGGCCTTGCTTATTGCTATCTGCGATCGACGCTATACCGCAACGCAGTTCGCTTTATTGACCGGCGCTGCCAGCATCGGTCGGATCCTAAGCGGACCACCGGCAGGGTATTTTGTTGATGCATTTGGATGGGTGAGTTTTTTTGGTGTCACGGTCGTCATTGCGTTGCCGAGTATCATGGTGTTGCAGCGTTTGAGAGCAACTATCAACGAGTACGACGCCGCGTTCTCAAATCAACAAGATGTTTGACGAGATTCCAGAATTTGATGCTAGTTCGTGCCGCCGGATCGGGCTCGTGTCCGACAGCCACGGTCCTATAGACGGCCGTATTGTGGAAGCGCTGAAGCATTGCGACTTTATGATCCATGCCGGGGATCTGGGACGCAGCGCTGCGCTAAATGCGCTTCATCAGGTAGCTCCGACGGCGGCCGTCAGTGGTAACAACGACACAACCGATCGATGGCCAGCCAATGAGCTAGAGTGTTTGCAAGCGTTACCGTTAGTCGCTCGGGTGTCGTTGAAGGCTGGCTACATCATCGTAATCCATGGGCACCAGTTTCCGCAGGCCAAAAAGCGACATCAGCAATTGCGCGACCAATTTCCAGACGCGATGGCGGTTGTCTACGGCCATAGCCATCGCCTCGTGACGGATCTTGAGCGCTCGCCGTGGGTGTTGAATCCCGGGGCCTGCGGTCGAGCGCGTACCTTCGGTGGCCCGTCTTGTTTGATTCTAGAATGCGAATCGAGCAGGTGGGAGGTGTCACACGTACGTTTCGCCCAGGCGCCGCGCTGACACATGGCGCTCGCAGTTGCGTAGCTTGCGGATTATTCCTAAGGATCTCTAACGACGCGTATGCCGATACTGTCGTTGCCGGTATCGAAGCGGAACTTGGAACGCGAGCTAGAACGAAGTGCCTTCGGGCCACTGGAGAAGGCGCCACCGCGCGTCACCCTGACTGAGCAGTCACCGCCCTCGAAGACGCTTCCATCGTTTGGCGCCCCGTCGTAATTCTTGTGGTAGCAATCGTAGACCCATTCTTCAATGTTTCCGGCGAGGTCATAGATGCCAAATGGGTTTGGATCAAAGCGTCCAATGCGAGTGGGTTTGCGCGGGTCGAGCCCCGTTTCGCAAGCGAAGCAATGGCCCTTGTCGCTACCTAGATTGCGGCCCCACCAGTACGCCGTCGTGGTACCGGCCCGAGCCGCGTACTCCCATTCCGCCTCGGTCGGGATGCGGTAGCTGTGGCCCGTTTGTTCCGATAGCCACTTGGAATACGCCAACGCATCATTCCACGAGACAAAGAATACCGGCATGGTCGCGGCATCTAAATCGCCTGTTTTTGGCATTTTGCGACCCGTGGATTTCGCGAACCGACCGTACTGGGCTATCGTAATTTCGTTGACGCTCATCGCGAATGGTTTCACCGATACGGCATGTTGCGGGCGCTCGTCAAAGTCTGCGGCACTTTCGCGGCTGCCCATCGTGAATTTACCACCGGGGATCCATATCATCTCTGGCGCGGAAGCCCCTGACTTCAGTTTATCGGTGAATTTTTCTCCGCGCGCGACTGCCGTCGGTTCGACGATCGCTGGCGGCTCGTCGCTCGGGGTAACCGCTTCGGGCTCCGGCTCGGTCTCACTGTCGGGTGTCGTATCTTCGACGACTGATTCTGGTTCGATTTCGACCTCGACATCCTCCAGATCGTCGATTTCGGTAGTTTCAATCACATCCGTCGGGCTTTGCGACATATACCAATAACCACCGCCGCCGACCGCGAGCAGTAGCACTACGACCACCGCAACGATAAGTCCGCCGCTGGATCTCGGCGGTTCCTCTTCTTCGACGGCGAATGGTTGAGAGGGTAGCGTTGGCTCCTCGCTCAACGGCTCGGTGGTTGCCGACTTAGCACTGCTTTGCGCGGCCTCTTCTTTTTCCCCGACGTCAATAATGACAACGGTCGTGTTGTCCTGACGTGGCATCTTTGCCTCGTCCACACCTTGCAATAGTGCGTCGACGCATTCTTTCGGCGAGGTGGCCTCGGCGGAAAATGACAGCACTTTGCCGTGACTCAATGTATCGAGTCCGTCACTTGCGACAATGATGCGGTCCCCAACCTGGAGTTCAAGTGGTGTTTCCGGGCAATCGATCTCGGCGATGTCCTCGCCAGTAAGCGCACTCATGAGCATGTTGCGCGAGAAGCCTGCTTCGGGTTCGACCGGGGTGCCTTCTGCCGCCATTCGATCCAGGAATCCGCCGTAACTGTGGTCGGCGTTCTTCTTTTTGACCTCGTGGTTACGGATCAGATACAGATGGCTATCCCCAACGCTAACCCAGCGGATGAATTTGTCTTCCAAAACCGCAGCAACCAAGGTACAGCCCATCCCTTTGAGGGCGGCGGTTTCACGCACCGTCTCGGAAATGGAGCTGTTCGCTTGCTGGACCGATTCGCGCAAGACTTCGGGCAGGTCTTCGCTGGGGAAGTTGCTGGTGATGTGCTTATTGAACGTTTGCACGGCCATGTTGCTGGCGACGTTGCCGGCGGCGTGACCACCCATGCCATCGGCAACAATGACCAATGACCCGCCTTCGTTATCCGAATCCCCAAGGTGGGTGATCAGGAAGGCATCTTCTTGGTAGTCTCTGGCACCGTCTATTTGTGCACCCGAAATGTCAAAAGTCAGCATCGTAAATTACTTTTGAGACAATATTCTTTAGACAGTACAGTAGGTTATAAGCGCATCTTATCATCGGACATGAGAATAGGAAAGCGTTAATACCTCTGCTGCACAAAGATCTGAACGATTGCGCCTATCATCGGTCGAGTGGTGCCGATTGCCAAGCAATATTTTTTGTCGTGAAGAGATCAAGGTCGCCAGTACATGCGTGTTGATATTTTAAAAGTCTCGCTGCTGGCCGGCCCGATCAGTGCCGTTTTGCTATACCTCGGTCTGCCGTCCAGTTATTTGGATGATGCCGGTACGGTGGTTCCGCTCGATGAGAGTGTCCGGGTTGTGATCGCCATCGCCGCATGGATGGCTATCTGGTGGATCACTGAAGCGATCCCAATGGCGGTGACGGCCCTGTTGCCCGTTACCTTGTTCCCGCTGCTTGGAAGTGTCTCGCTTAAAGCTGCGGCCGAACCCTATGCGCATCCGCTTATCTTTTTGTTTCTCGCGGGGTTTTTGGTCTCTATCGCGCTGCAGAAATGGGCGCTACATCGGCGCTTTGCGGTCTCATTATTGCGCCGGATCGGTGATGATCCGGCTTGGATCGTTGCTGGTTTCATGCTCGCCACAGCGTTTCTCAGCATGTGGTTATCGAACACCGCGACAACGATCATGATGCTGCCAATCGCGTTAAGCGTGATGGGCGAGGAGCAAAAAGGTGGTAGTTTCGAAAAATGCTTGTTGTTGTCCATCGCCTATAGCGCCTCGATTGGTGGCATGGCGACAATCATTGGGACCCCGCCAAATCTCTACGTTGCATCGTACTTTAGCGATGTGCTGGGCATCGAGATCGGATTTATTGAATGGATGACGATCGGCCTTCCGTGCGTTGCCTTATTGCTGCCAATCGCCTGGTGGTATTTAACCCGTGTCCATTTTTCGTTGCCCGCGCATATCGATAGCGAAGCAGCAGCGATCAGCGGGCGTGGGCTTGTATGGGCTGAACTTGACCGCGGCGGGCGCGCGACCTTAGCGATATTTGGAGCGCTTGTTGGTGCCTGGATACTGCGACCGTGGATTGGCGATCTCACAGTTTTTGGTGTTACACCATTGTCGAAGTTGACCGATACCGGTATCGCCTTGTTGGCAGCGGTCGCATTGTTCATCATTCCGATTGACCTTCGGTGCCGGAAATTTGTGCTCGACTGGCCCGATACACGGGAAGTTCCTTGGGGCACCCTGATTCTATTCGGCGGCGGTTTAAGCCTCGCCGCCGCCATACACGCCACCGGTGCAGATCAGGTCATCGGCTTTTGGGTCTCGCGCATCCCGCCGATATCGCCGATCGTGATGATGACGATACTCGTGGGGCTGGTCATCTTATTAACGGAACTCACCAGTAATATCGCGACCACCGCGACCTTTGTACCGATCCTTGCGGCTGCGGCGCCACTGTTGTCGCTCGACCGGGACATGGTGATTGTCATGGTTGCGCTCGCCGCAAGCTGCGCATTTATGTTGCCGGTTGCGACGCCGCCAAACGCAATCGTTTTTGGCACCGGTCGCATTCGCGCGCAGGAAATGGCCGCAGCAGGAGCAATCATGAACCTTTTTGCTTTGCTTGTTATCAGTATGGCGGGCTCCAAACTGATACCGTTGATCTTAGCTTGATCGCGCCGACGGGCTGGAAGCCGGACGCGCTGGAAACTATTTTGGGGAATACTTTGGTCGCCTACATCGAGAAATATGAGCCGAAACGGACGGATTCCGTTTATGACTGACGGTTCGATCATCTATTCAATCTTCTTGATCTTTGCCGGCGCCGCCGTGCTGGCGACAGTCGCGCTTTACGCTCGCCAAGCCATGATCGTTGCCTACATCTTATTGGGCGTGATCTTAGGGCCATGGGGTGGCGGTTTGATCGACGATCCGAGTTGGATCGAGGATGTATCCGATATCGGGATCATGTTTTTGTTGTATCTGCTCGGTATCAACATGCTCCCTCAGCAACTCTGGCGGATGCTCGGCGAGGCGATGAGTGTAACGTTGGCGAGCTGTGCAATATTTACCCTTATCGGAATTGGGATCGCATTTGCATTCGGCTTCGTGTGGCACGAAGCGTTCCTCATTGGTGGCACGATGATGTTCTCAAGCACGATCATCGGGCTTAAATTATTGCCGACGACGACCTTACACCATCAACATACGGGTCAAATAATCATCAGTATCCTGCTACTGCAAGACCTATTCGCGATACTGGTTTTATTGATCATCGAAGGGTATAGCGTGGGCGGCAATCCGATGTATGGAGTGGCAAGAGAAATTCTTGCCTTGCCGGTGTTGATTGTAATTACCTATATGCTCGAACGTTGGATGATAGAGCCGCTCATTCGACGGTTTGACCAAATTCAGGAATACATCTTTCTGCTAGTTATCGCTTGGTGCCTTGGTATCGCCGAACTCGCCGCTGGATTTGGGCTGTCGCATGAAATTGGGGCATTTATCGCCGGGGTGGCTTTGGCATCGTGTCCCGTATCTATGTTCATCGCGGATAGCTTACGGCCCTTGCGCGATTTTTTCTTGATTCTATTTTTCTTTTCCTTAGGCGCCGGCTTCAATCCCACTATGTTTATGCAGGTTGCACTGCCGGCGAGCTTGCTTGCCGTGACAATGCTTTTCCTAAAGCCCTATGTATTTAAGGTTCTTTTGGTTCGCGCCGGAGAGCGTCGTCGGGTGTCAGCGGAAATTGGTGCACGTTTAGGTCAGGTCAGTGAGTTCAGCTTGTTGATTGCGGTCCTCGCCTTTGAATCGGGTTTTATTGGAGATAGGGGAGCTTATGTCATTCAGCTTGCGACACTAGTCACGTTTATCGCGTCTAGCTATTGGATAGTGATGCGACATCCGACCCCGATCGCTATTCGAGACAGTTTGCGCCGTGATTGATTGATGCCGACGATCGGGTACTATTTGGGGTCCGCTATGAGCAAAGTGAACATGTAAGTGAGGACTAGTTTATATTGAGCATTCAGCGGTGAATTGCAACGAATCTGAAGACGCAGATCACGAGAAATGGCATGATGTGTGTGCAGTAAGCGGCGGCGGCGATATCCAAGTATTAGAATGTGATGGTCGCTTTATTTTCGCTACCGTCGAAAACAGCAAATGGCGTGTATTCGATGCGAGATGCCCGCATCACGGTACCAATCTGGGGTTCTGCGAGGTCCGAGGCGCCGTGGTCGAGTGTCCGTTACACGGTTGGCGGTTCGATTTAAGAGACGGAAGGTGCACCCGCTTCGGCACGCAAGATTTAACAGAGTTTAAGACCCGGATCGACGCTTCGCGCGTCTTTGCGTGGTGGTAGCGTAATTGTGTATTCCATAGAAACATTACTGCATGCGGATCAACAGGAGCTTGGCAAGATCCTCGCGTCGACGCGGGTCGCGCCACAAGGCGACCAAAATGCCCGACGGACACGGATAGCACAGGCTTTAGGCTTGAATGCGGCTCAGCTCGTTTGCGGCATTGGTTTCAACCCGATGCTTGAGACCTATACGACGGCCATCCATTTTCTCGGCTTCTCGTCCTTCGAAGGATTAGCGAGCGAGCGCAATTACACCCTCGTCCATGACCGTTACAGTAATCTCAGCGTTAACGATATTCTTGAGATCTACGCGGTGCTCGGGCAAGACAGTGTGCGCCGTTCGATGTGGTCCGACCTCGTCAGCAGTCGTCTAATTACGATCGAGGCACAACTCGAGGAGACGATAAACCCGATTTTGATTGGTGGTTATAAACTCGAGATCCGGGGCTTGTATGAAAACAATCTCGCTTCTCCGGCTTTCATCGAGCTTCGCCTGGATCCAAATTACGCTGTGTTGCGGGACATCGCGAATGAGTGCGTCAACATGCTTACGTCGCACTCGATTAGCCAAGACGAATTTATTCGAAGCACAGGGCTTACCGCGCGTGAGAAGAGCCGAATGGTAACGCAAGGTCTGCTTGATCACGAAACAGTCGAGCGATACTTAGCTGAGAGCGATGACACCGAAGAAGCCGTCAGCCTACGTGAAGCCATGGCTTCCGTGTCTTAGCGGCGTTTACTGGACGCTGGTGTATTGTCGGCAGTAGATCGCGCTACCAGTGCGTAATTCATCGCGCTCATTCGATGATAAGCCGAGTCCGCTGAAGCGGTGCCGGTAGTGGAGTTCCAGTAGGCGCTCAAGCTTAATTCCCGTGACGCTGTCGGCGACATTGCGCACCAAAAACGATTTCAAAGTGTCGCCCAGTCGCAGTGTGAAACCACTTTCGCGTAGTAGTAGAGAAAGTTGATACAACTCAGAATCATGTCCGTGCTGATGCTGCGTGGGACGTGTTGTCTGCTCGCCCGTGATTCGCCGTAGGCGTGATCGGAGGCGCCAAAGCAGCAGTAAAATCAACGGTGGGACCAGCCAGATCAGAGAATCGCTAATTAGCGCTTCATCCGACCGTTGAAAGCGCGCGTATAAATTCGAAAGCCATGACCACATATCTTGAACACGTTGCCAGTTCGAAGCATTAGCGTGCTCCAATTCGTACCATTCGCCGGGGGTTGTGTCGACCGTTATCCAGCGGCCGTCTATATAGGCTTCGGTCCAGCTATGTGCATGCCGCGCCCGTGCAACAAAGGCTTTTTCCAATGGGGAGTATTCGTCGACAACGTAACCGACGGCGTAACGCGCCGGGATCCCGGCGTGGCGAAGTAGCAACGCCGTTGCTGTCGCAAAATATTCGCAGTGACCCCGACGAGTCTGCAGCATGAAATGCGACAGTGGCGTGCGGCCTGGATAGAATCCTTTTTGGATTAACGAGTACTTAAAATTCTCATGGAAAAAGCGGACCACCTTTGACATGGCGAGTTGTGGGTCCGCACCCTCAAGCCCGATCTCAGTTGCGACTTCCCCGATTACCTTGGCGTAGTTGTCGGGCACTGACAGGTCGTCGACGGTCGGTGTTGCTCGATCATTAATATCGGCTCTCCAAGACACTGCGTACTCTAGCTGGCCGGGCAAAGCTTCAACGAGCGTCGTATCGAACTGACTACGCTGCACCTCGATAACCTCCGAACCGAAAATCTTTACCGTCCCGTATGGCAGCGGTGCTACGGCGAGGTCTTGCGGATGCTTGACGATTATTTTTGCGGTGCGCAAAGCGCCTTCGTTGCCAACCTCTTCAAGCATCCAGACGGTAGTTTCGGGGATTGGATCGATGGCGATGAACTCGCTATCGCTCGAGGACCAAGCACCAAGACTGTATTTGGAATAACTGGCTTCACGCAGCACGATCGGAAGTGGGATCGATAATGGCGCTTTCACTCGAACGCGGATCCTATCGGACAGTTTTAGCCGGCCAATCGACCCGATGGACGTTAACGTTCGCATAGGGTCTGTTTGAAACCAGGCGAACTGGTTCACCCAGTACGAGAGCGAGCCCTCAACCCCTTTTTGTGCAACGTTGAATCCAATATGAATCACGATCGCGACGGTAGCGGAAGCGACGAGTGCGGCAGTCCACATCGCTAAGCTATAGCGCCGAACTCTAACGACCAATAACACGCCCGCAATCATCGTGAATGCAATGCCCAGATAGACTGGAGTTGACATGTCGCCAGCACTTGCGGACAGCGCGCAGATGATCACGAATGGATATTCCATTTCAATAAATCTTTCGCGTTCCAAGCCGGCGCGCACACGTCTACGTAAGGATAGAAACAACGCGCTTAGAGGAATGTTGCCGGCAGTGCTGTAGCGCTCTGCCATGAGCAGTGGAAATACGCACACCGGTAGTAGCGCTAGAATTCGGTAAATCCCATAAATCGAATGTTCGTTAAACTGATAGACGGTAACGCAGGCGAATATCACACTGCTGGCGTCGGCGACGCGGTAGAAATGGTTCTCGCTGAGTGCCCACTTGAACGGCAGAAAGACACCGAGTTCGGCGATCGTGGCTAGAATTATGCCAAGTGCGATTTGGTCTACGGCGAAACCCCAAATCAATAGGCAGGCGCCCAGCCAAAATCGCGGCACGTGCTTTGATTCAAGTGGCGCTTGTTGTTGTGCCTCGATCACAATGCGGCCGCAGCGATATCGTGTTCAATGAAAGACGGGCGGATTCGATGTAGTGCTGATCGGGATGCCGGCTCTACAACTGGCGTCGTCTCTCCAACGAGTAGTGCGAGACACCGTAGTCGCCGGTTGTGTAGTTCTTCCATGCACGCCTCGCGCGCACTATTCCAATTCGCACTGACTATCACGACACTCGCTAGTCGACTACCGTGAGTTTGGACGTAAGTCGTAAGCTCATCGAAGTGATCTACCTTTGATGGCTGAACTTCTGCCAGTTGCGTGAGCACTTGGCGGTTGCTCGACAACCCGCGGCCAGTCGTTAACTGCCACACCTGTTGGCCCATAAAAACCAAATCTAGAATGGAATCGCGAGGGCGAGTGGATTGAATGAACGACGCTGCGACCGAGATCACCACTTCAAAATCGGATGGGACGGCTTGATCCAAATAGGTATCGATGACTAAGGCATGCCGGTCAAAGTACTCGTCTTGGTATTCCTTCACGATCGGTGTGCCACGTTTCGCAAAGCTGCGCCAATGAATATGGCGTAGTGGATCACCCGGTCGATACTCGCGCAAACCGACAAATTCCTCCGAGTCTCCGACTGCAGCCGCCTGCGTTAGGCCGCCACGATGGTAATGGCGTTCGGAGACCCAATGTAGCGGCGGAACGCGGTAGCGCCGCGGCAGCGAAATCAATTCGCCATAAAGCTTTTTGCGATGATAGGCAAATACGACCCCGAGGGGATCGGGACGCTTAACTAGCACTTCTGTGAAATTCAGTTTGCCGCGCCGGAGTGAGGTTAGGGGTATCTGCACGGTGATGGTCGACCCCGCTGGGATAGGTGGTATCGACAATGATTCAAGGCGCGCACCACGACCGCTTCTGAGCAAGCCTAGCCAGCGTACAAACCCAACCCGCCGGTCGAACCAATTCAAGCTCGACTCGTGACTGCCGGCGCGCTCGCGCGAAAACGTCTGTGGCGTTGGATAGCGGGTCGCCAGGTGATCGGTGACAACGAGATCGTACTCCGCGCGATCACTATGGTTTGTGATTGCCAGAGAATACGACGTCGCTGTTCCAACGGTGACGGTATCGGGTAGCACGCGCTTTACTTCTAGAGCGGGTCGCCAGCGTAGGCTCGTGAATATTGCTACGATGAGGATCCCGACTAATACCGCCGTTAGTCGTAAGGCTAGGGTTTGATTAGGATCGATACCAAAAACTGCTGCTGCAATTACGCCTGCTATGAGTAGCCGTCCGGTCGATGTGAAGCGCGTTTCGAACCACAGGGATAACCGCGATACGGAGCGAAATATGCTGAGTATGCGGCGAATTAACCAAGCGCGCATCGAAGGCCTACCGTGGCACCGGCACCTCGGACAGCAACCGCTCGACAATTGTGTTTGTGGTTGTGCCGCTGAAGCCGGCATTGGCATCAACTACGATTCGATGACTAATCACCACGGTTGCCAGTTGCTGGATATGATCTGGCGTAACAAACCCGTTACCGTCGAAGATCGCCAATGCCTGTGCGCACTTAATTAAAGTAATCGAGGCGCGGGGGCTCGCGCCAAGACTGAGCTCCGGTAGCGTTCTGGTTGCTGCGATCAGATCGACTGCGTAACGTTTTAATTCATCCGAGACCTCGATTGCGCGTGCAACCCGCTCGAATTCGATCACATCGGTACGCGATACGCACGCTTCGATATCCTCAATCGGCGGCCCGTCCAGTTCGGCCGCGATAATGTCGAGTTCCTGTTGCGCCGATACATAACCCAACGATAAGCGCATTGCGAAGCGATCCATTTGTGCTTCAGGAAGCGGGTAGGTACCGTGAAACTCGACCGGGTTCTGCGTTGCGATGACGAAAAACAACTCCGGAAGTGGATACAATGTTCCATCCAGGCTAATTTGCGCTTCTCCCATCGCCTGCAGTAGAGCCGATTGTGTGCGTGGGGATGCACGATTGATTTCATCACCGAGTAGTATTTCCGCAAATATTGGACCACGGTGTACTTCAAAGCTCGCGCTTTGTGGGTTGAATACCGATACGCCTAGAATATCAGTTGGTAGTAAGTCGGGCGTAAATTGGATCCTTTGAAAATCAGCGCCGACGGATCGCGCAAGTGCCTTTGCGAGCGTTGTTTTTCCGGTTCCCGGAAAATCTTCAAGTAGGACATGGCCCTTGGTTAGAAACGCAGACAATAGCAATCGTATTGTCATGTCGTGTCCGTGAATAACACGGCTGAGATTTGCGCTCAAACGTTGGAAGACTTCCTGCTGTGGGCGAATATCAAGGTCGGTGGTCATTAGCAGCGGATCTATTTTTAGACTCGAGGGTCGGAAGCATAACTCAGCTATCGCGCGGATGAACCCCGAAAAGCGCGTTTTAGGATGCAATCGATGATGAATTTTCTAGAACACTTTATCGTCGAATCATTTAAGGCTACGTATCGTCTCGGCAGTACATCGAAGAATAGGTTGGAAACCGCGCCTGGTGTGTATTTTTGCGTGCGACTGTCGTGAACATTAAATCGGTCGTCTTACGCCGGATGCGAGATCGAGCGGCACATCGCGGGATATGGGCCTTAGCTGCACCGATGATGCTGTCGAACATTTCCATTGCAGTGCTCGGCTTGATTGATACGGCTGTGATCGGCCATCTCGATCATCCAAGCTATCTTGCTGGAATTGCGTTGGCCACAGTGTTGTTTGATTTCTTGTATTGGGGTGTAACGTTTCTCCGTATGGGTACCACTGGCGTGGTTGCACAAGTTTACGGTTCCGACAACGCGTCTCAGGTCGGCGCTACATTACGCGACGCCTTGGCGGTAGGCCTAGCAATAGCTTTGGTGATGTTGCTAGCGCGTCACGAAATTCTCGACTTTGGTCTTGGACTGCTTGACGGCAGCGTCTCGGCAACTAAGCATGCCGGCCAATTCTTTGAGATAAAGATTTGGGGAGCGCCGGGCGTCCTCACAACAATGGTAATCATTGGATGGTTGATCGGGATGCAGAACGGGCGGGCCGCGATGGTTCTCGCCGCCGTGCCGTGCCTACTCCACGCCGGCCTTGATTTGTTGCTTGTCGTGGGATTGGAGTTAGGCATCGAAGGCGCGGCGCTGGCTTCCCTGATCACGGCCTATTTTTCCGCCGCGCTGGGTGTATGGCTAGTAAGGATTGAGTTTCGCCGTCGGCCAACGCCATTCACGTTTAGATGGAAATGGCGGAGTATGCGGCGACTCCTGAGTCTCAACTGGAATATTATGCTGCGGACCTTGTGTCTGATTGCAACGTTTGCATTTTTCACCCGGCGGGGCGCAAGTTGGGGCGATACGACTTTGGCTGCGAACGCAATATTGCTCAATTTTCAGATGCTCACAGCGCTTGCGCTTGACGGGTTTGCAAACGCGCTCGAGGCACTGGTCGGTCTTTCGATCGGTGCATCGGACCGAGCTCGATTTCTCGCTTCGGTAGCGCTCGGAATGTTTTGGTCACTCCTATTTGCGCTATTGTTCGTCGGACTCTATGCGTTTGGCGGATCGTCATTGATCGCGCTACTCACTGACATTCCAGCCTTACGTGTCGAGGCCGGTCGATTTATGGTGTGGGCTGCAATTTCGCCAATCGTTTCTGTGTGGTGTTTCGTCTTTGATGGCATTTTTATCGGCGCGACAAAAGGTCGCGAAATGAGGAACTCGATGGTATTTGCAACATTTGTTGTGTTCCTGCCGGCTTGGTATTTATTACAGCCCTTTGGTAACCACGGATTGTGGATGGCCTTTTTAATGTTTTTCGCTGCTCGCGGTGTATCTATGGCGTGGTATTTTGTCAAACTCGATCGGAACCGCGAGTTTGTCTGATGCTAGGGCCTAACGGTTGCGATCGGTGATTCGTTCAAAGGGAGCGCTTCATCTTTTCGCGCTGGCGGCGATCTTTTTTAGATAGTTTACCGCCGCGCCTATCGTCGATGATGGCGCTCGCCTTGATCGACTGGGCCAGTGCTTCCCGTTTCAGCCGGCTGTCTTCGTGCTCACGGTATAATTTGTCGGTGCTACTGGCAGGGACCCGTTGTTTTTCAAGCCCGGTCACTGTTGCGTGATACTCATATGGCGGGCGACGCAATACAAGCACATCGCCAATTTGAATGGATCGCGCGGGTTTCGCGGGCAGACCGTTTATGGTGACACGACCGGATTTAATCGCCTCGCTGGCGAGTCCTCGGGTCTTGAAAAATCGCGCACACCACAGCCATTTATCGAGACGTTGCTGCTCCATCGAAGGCGGTACCTTATTCGGTCGGAAATCTTATCTATGGGATAATACTGAATGCGACTGCAGATATGTCGGGATTGCTTACACTTTAACATTGAGAGTGCGTGATATGAGTACGCCAAGAGAATTTTTACCATTGCAGATTTCGGTGTTAACGATCACTGATACGCGAACCGAGGCGGAAGATAAATCGGGCAAGCTTCTAGTCGAGCGTCTAAGCGCAGTTGGACACAATTTGCACGAGAAGCGATTAGTCAAAGACGACATCTATGCGATCCGCGCGGAGGTTTCGCGTTGGGTGGCAGACGCCGCAGTATCGGTGGTGCTAACCACAGGGGGGACAGGTGTAACCGGTCGGGACGGCACCCCTGAAGCGGTAACGCCGTTATTGGACAAGCAAATTGATGGATTCGGCGAGATGTTTCGTGTTTTATCGTATGACGATATAAAGACGTCGACATTGCAATCTCGTGCAGTGGCAGGTGTTGCCAACGGCACCTACCTTTTTTGTCTGCCGGGCTCTTCCGGCGCCTGCGCTCTCGCCTGGGACGCGTTGATTGTCCATCAGCTGGATTTTCGCACGCGTCCGTGCAACCTGGTCGAGTTGATGCCGCGGCTACTTGAAAGGTGACCGTAGAATACCGGAGCGGCTCGTGTTCGCGCAAAGGCAGTGAGGCTATCTGGTTTGAATATTGATTGGCACAACTGGTTGATCGCACTTGCCGGATTTTTTGGTGCGATGGGTGTTACCGCCGGGGCGCTCGGATCGCATGTGCTAGCTGAACGATTGTCTAATCCCGAGCTAATGATATTCACTACCGCCGTGACTTACATGCTGGTGCATTCAGCGGTCTTGTTCGCCTGTGGCGTTGCGCTGCAGTCGAATAAACGCAATCGCTGGTTTAAATTCGCCGGCGGATTGCTGGTAGTTGGAATTCTTCTGTTTTGCGGTGGTCTCATTATGCGTAGCGTGACCGGAAGCCAGCTACCTGGCCAGTTTGCCCCGATCGGGGGCAGCGCGTTAATACTGGGCTGGCTCGCAATTGCGATTGGCGGCCTGCGCAATAATAGACAACCAACATGAGACCGATTCCGTTTAGATTCCTGTGAGATACCTCATGCTATGCCGCTACACCCTGTTCATGACGTGCAGCCTCCTTGCAAGCACCGCTTCAGCGCTGACGTTTGAGCTGGCCGGTGATGTCATCGGAGAGCTGGTGCTCGCATCTAGCTTGCAATCCGATACGCTGTCCGATGTAGCGCGTGCCTATGATCAGGGATACTTGGAAATGCGTTGGGCCAACCCAACGATAGACCCGTGGCTCCCAGGGGAAGAGACGGAGATCATTGTCCCGAGTCTTTACGTTTTGCCAGAGGCGCCAAAGCGAGGCATCGTCGTCAACGTGCCCGAAATGCGATTATATTTTTTCCCCAAGACCAAGGGCAAAGACCAACGTAAGGTTTCGACCCATCCGATTAGCATCGGACGCCAGCAATGGACCACGCCCCACGGCGTAACAAAAATTGTCGCCAAGGTTAAGGATCCGAACTGGTACCCGCCAGAATCAATTCGCGAAGAACACGCTGCCGAAGGCGATCCGCTACCGAAGATAGTGCCGGCAGGTCCCGAGAATCCATTGGGTGCGTTCGCTATTCGTCTAGGATTGCCCGGTTATCTAATCCATGGAACGAACCGACCCTACGGCATTGGGATGCGGGTGACTCATGGCTGCGTCCGTATGTACCCAAAGGACGTCGAAGAAATATTCGGTAAAGTCGCGATTGGGACGCCGGTGCATATTGTCAATCAACCCTACAAAGTTGGCATTGCACACAATAAGGTCTATTTAGAGGTACACCCGCATCTCGCCGAAGATCGTGATGTTTTCCGCGAACAATTTTCTCACGTAGTGGAGTTAATCGTGGCTAAAACAGCGGGACGAGATGTCCAGCTAAATTGGCGCGCGCTACAACACGTCATTTTAGAGAAAAGCGGCATTCCGATTTCCGTTGGTGTGATATCGAATAGCGATACCGTTGTTGATGAGCTCACGCACATGCCGGCGGATGATGGACTAGTGCGTAGGCTGAATTGATCGTAGGGCAATAAAATTTTCCAAAAAAAACCCCGCATTCGCGGGGTTCTTATTGGAGTACTAGTCCAAGCTATTTTTTCATTGTTTGCTCGAACATTCGTTCAATTCTATCTTTGTTCTCGCCACAGCATGACAATGCAGCGTCTGCAGTACTTTGCGCCTTCGCGGCCGCTTCAGAGGCGGCCGTCGCGGCGGCCATTGCGTTTTTTGCAGTGCTTGAGGCCGATCGAGCCTCCGACATGGCACTACTGACCTTTGCTTCTACCGCCGCTAGTTGTTCCGGCTTAACCGTCGCGCAAGCTGTTAGGCTTGTCGCTATGACTGCGACGATAGCAATCCTTACCGCCAGAGAAAGTGTTTTTTGCATGTTTATGTCTCCTATCCGCATTATCGATTGTCCTTGATGAGGGATCCCTTATGGCGTGCAAAATGATGAACTAATTCCAGTCGTTTAGCAATTTCAAAGTACGCAATAAGACTATCAATTACCGGAATTTGTGAGCCAACCGACAAGGCGCTCAGAAATCGAGTCGACCGCCAACTGTCGCCATTTGCCTACACTTCAGTTTTGTATGCACTTAATGCAGCACGCAGAACCCGACATTAGATTTAATTCGGGCTAATTGGGAACAGACGATTCTTCCGGTTAAATTGAGACCGCAGAAACTCCATCTGGTCGGCGAGTATTTTACGGTTGGACAAGGCAAGGAATTCGGCCCAGTTGGGTACATATGGCACGGCGAGTAGTGGCATAGAGGCGCCTTCCGGTGTGCGGCAACCCTTGCGTGTATTACAGGAACGACACGCGGACACGACATTAGACCATCGATCACGTCCGCCTTTTGAGAGCGGGATAACATGGTCACGGGTTAGTTGATGTTCGCCGAGCTGGGACCCGCAATACATACACATATAACCGTCTCGCCGGAATAATTCATGGTTGTTCAGCGGCGGTACATGGCGTTGGACGTGGCGCCCGCGAGAGGACCGTTTGATAGCGATAATGGAGTTTACGGTCACCGATGAGCGGTCGCCCGTATCGCGTGACGTGCCGCCGAGAAAGGTAAATTCGTTGTCGCCAATGGTCCAGGCAACTAAGTCGCGGCTATAGAGGCATACGGCGTCCTGCCACGGGACCCAGCGTAGGGGGGTTCCTGCAACATCAAGTCTTAGAATTAACGGTGCTCGGTTCATGCTTCTGTATCTCCAAGACACAGTCTATCGATAGGTCCGCGCAAAGGCTAATCTATACACTCGAAGCGGTCTCAAGTGCAATCCCTTGCCGGCGACACTGGTCTATCGGATTGCGATCGCACGGATCCGTATGGCCTAATCGGCTTGTCGAAATAATCAAATCAATGCCGTAAATACAATGGACGAACTATTCGAAATTATGCGCCGGCTACGCGATCCGCAAAATGGCTGCCCGTGGGATCTAGCACAAAGCTTTGAATCAATCGTTCCGCACACTATCGAGGAAGCCTATGAAGTCGCCGATTGCATTGAGCGGGAGGCGCTGGATGAACTTCCCGGCGAATTAGGCGATCTACTGTTCCAGGTCGTGTTCTACGTTCAATTGGGGCGCGAGCAGGGGCGCTTCGATTTCGACGACATCGTCGCCGCGCTGGCCCGAAAATTGACCGAGCGCCATCCCCACGTATTCGGCGATGCGCCGCCAGGCGATGCAATCGAACAGACGCGCCGGTGGGAGGCCCAGAAGGCACAAGAGCGTGCCGCTGCTAAACCGGGCCAGCCAAGGAGCGAACTCGATGGTATTCCGGTGAGCATGCCGGCGCTGACCCGCGCGAAGAAGATGCAGCAACGGGCCGCCCGAGTCGGATTTGATTGGCCCGATATGGTCGGCGTCAAAGAAAAGCTGGTTGAAGAATTTAACGAAGTTGAGGTGGCGATTGCGGATGGATCTCGGCCTGATATCGAACAAGAAATGGGTGATCTGCTTTTTGCCTGCGTCAATTGGGCGCGCCACCTTGGTGTGGACCCGGAAAAAGCCCTACGCGGCGCCAGCCGCAAATTTGAACGGCGGTTTCATTTCATCGAAGCCGCCCTCGAAGATGCGGGGACGAACGTGCGGGATGCGTCTCTAGCACGTATGGACGATCTGTGGGAGGCAGCGAAATTGGCAGAATGACCGATTCGCCAGGTAAAAAAAACGGGTGCGTTAGCACCCGTAAATGGACCAAAGGGAGGAGCGCAAAGGCCATGCAGGCCGCTTGCGTACCTGAAATAGCAGCAAAGTGCGTGCCAACACACTAAAACAATTAAAATCAATAGTTTAGGAGACGTAAACTACAGAACACAGGCATTCAGTGACGTTAAACTGCCGCCGGCGGCAGTGAATTGACAATTCTCGTCACCCTGGAGCGGATTACAAATCGGCGGGATCGCGACCCGTTTTGTCGCGTTCAATCATGGCGTAGGCCGAATGGTTGTGGATCGATTCAAAGTTCTCGGACTCGACCGTATAAGACAAGATTCTGTCTTCTGCGTTAAGTTTCAGCGCTACCTCACGCACCATATCCTCGACAAAACGCGGGTTGTCGTACGCGCGTTCTGTAACGTACTTTTCGTCAGGGCGTTTCAGCAGGCCGTAGAGTTCACAGCTGGCGACTTGCTCGACAATGTCGATCAGCTCTTCAATCCACATGAAGTCGTTAACCTTTACTTCCACGGTCACGTGAGAGCGTTGGTTATGCGCACCATAATCGGAAATATTTTTCGAACAGGGGCATAAGGTGGTGCATGGCACGACGACCTTGACGGATATTAAGGGCCCGTCCTGCCCGACCTCACCGATAAACGTCACCTCATAATCAAGCAAACTCTTGACCCCGGAGACCGGCGCGGCCTTTTGTACGAAGTAGGGGAAGGTCATTTCAACCCGGCCGAATTCGGCATCGAGCACCTTCGTCATTTCGTCTACCATGCCCTTAAATGTGGGTACCGAAATCTCGTACTCATGGTGGTTTAAAATTTCAACAAAGCGCGACATGTGGGTGCCTTTAAACTTATGCGGTAGGCCCACGTACATATTAAAGTTCGCAACCGTGTGCTGTTCGCGACCCGCACGATCGCGCACCACGACGGGGTGCTTAATGTCTTTTATCCCGACTCGATCGATTGCGATCCGACGCGTGTCTTCACTGCTTTGCGTGTCTGGAATGGTGGATGCAATAGGTGCAGGCTGATTCATATCGGTGTCCGTTATGTGGGAGTTGTGGTGCGGTCAATGCATTATGACACTCGATCCGAGTTGAAAGTGCCAAATGAAACGACAGTCCGATTCTAAAACTTTCCCATTCGTCGGGCCAATTTGCTGGGAACGGTCATTTCGGTAGGTGATAAAGCGGGCAGGAATTGCCTGGGATCGTTGTTATGTAATGAACTGATGTCCGGCAAGCCACCCGGCTTATCGGTCTCGATTTACGATGTAGGCGGCCAACTGCCGTAATGTGTCTGCCGCAGGCCCAAGATTATCGAGACTCGCAATCGCCTCATCACATAAGGATTGAGCTGTTTTCTTCGCCTCCGCCATACCGAGGATGTTGGGATAGGTGGGTTTGTTTTGATCAATGTCCGAGCCCTGAGGTTTACCAATTACCGCAGTATCCCCCTCGACATCGAGTATATCGTCGTGCACCTGAAAGGCGAGGCCAACGCAATGCGCATAGTGGTCGAGGCGCTCGGCGGTTGCCGGGTCGTCAATGTGACTAGCCAAATAGCCTAGTTGGACGCTCGCACGGATCAGCGCGCCGGTTTTGTGCAGGTGCATGGTCTCGAGTTGTTCGAGCGATAAGTGCGTTCCGACGGCTGCGAGGTCCATTGCCTGACCGCCAGCCATGCCTTCTGAACCACTCGCATGGGCCAAGGTGCGTAGCATCTCGATGCGGCGCGGCGGCGTGACCGACGTGCTTTTACACTCAGCAATGACGCTAAAGGCCAGTGCTTGGAGTGCGTCGCCGGCTAATATCGCGGTCGCCTCGTCAAATTCTTTGTGACAGGTCGGACGGCCGCGACGCAGGTCATCGTCGTCCATCGCCGGCAAATCGTCGTGAATCAGCGAGTAGGCATGAATTAACTCGACCGCCACGGCGCTGGCGTCAAGCTTATCGAGGGCAGTCTCGAAGGCTTGCCCGGTGGCATAGACGAGCACCGGACGAACGCGTTTCCCCGGTCCCAGTACCGCATAACGCATCGCGCTGTGGAGCCGTTTTGGATCGCGGTCCGCAGACGGTAGGTGCCGGTCCAAGGCCCGGTCAACTTGGGCCTGGAAGGTGGCCAGAGATTGCTCAAGCATAGCCACTGGGGTTAGTCGTCGTCGGTGGCCGTAAACGGAGTCAGAGTCTCCTCACCGTCGCCGTCCTTTGTCAGTTGCAGGACTTTTTGCTCCGCTTCGCGCAATGCTTGCTGACAAGCGCGTGCCAGCGAGATCCCGTTTTCGAATTGTTTGAGCGATTGCTCTAGCGAAAATTCGCCACTTTCCATTTTTTCGACCAACTCTTCGAGTGCGGCAATGGAGGTTTCGAAATTGATCTTTTGGGACTTGCGAGCCATGAGTTTACGCAATTCTCACTTTTGTTATTCGGTCGATAAACCGCCGGTGTCCATGACTGCTCGGAGGGGGCCGCAACTGTACTTATAGGAGGTATTGTGGTCAACCGTCAGCGCTACCGTTACGTTAGCAATTTGGTGCGGCCGAGCCGCGCAAACGCTTGACTTGGGCTTGTGCGACACCTTAGGCTTAGTCCAGGTTTAGAATTAGTCTAATAAATTGAGCGTCGCACGAGCGGGCCAAATGTCGGACCAAAATGGTGTTAAACGGAGGAGTACAGCATGCCATCACTGAAGAACTCAAAAACTGAACAAAACCTTAAGGACGCATTCGCCGGCGAATCGCAGGCAAATCGTCGTTATTTATATTTCGCGCAAAAAGCTGACGTGGAAGGTTATAACGATGTATCTACCGTGTTTCGTTCAACGGCGGAAGGTGAGACCGGCCATGCTCACGGCCATCTCGAGTACCTCGAGGCCGTAGGTGATCCCGCAACTGGAGAGCCGATTGGTAGCACGGATCTTAATTTGAAGGCGGCAATCGCCGGCGAGACCCACGAATATACTGATATGTATCCGGGCATGGCGAAATCGGCCCGTGAGGAAGGCTTCGACGAGATCGCCGATTGGTTCGAAACCTTGGCGAAAGCCGAACGCTCGCACGCAAATCGCTTCCAAAAGGCGCTCGATGGCCTGAACGGATAGTCTCGCAGACCTCGTGTTAACGAAGCCGGGTACCCACCCGGCTTCGTGCATTTTGCGGTGGGTATAGCTACCCAGGCCCCAAGTATTATCTGGAGAGCGATCGATGGCGAATGATGCAAACAGCGCTGAAGGTGGTCTCGAAGCCCCGACGCGACACCCGTTGGATTGGAAGGAGCCCGATTTTTACGACGAGCAGGCGCTGTTCTCAGAATTGGAACGCGTGTATGACATCTGCCATGGCTGCCGCCGTTGCGTCAGTTTATGTAACGCATTCCCAACCTTGTTTGACCTGGTTGACGAGTCCAACACGATGGAAGTCGATGGGGTTGATAAGAAAGACTATTGGGCGGTCGTCGATCAGTGCTATTTGTGTGATCTGTGCTACCTGACCAAATGTCCCTACGTCCCGCCTCATGAATGGAACGTGGACTTCCCGCACCTCATGTTGCGCGCAAAGGCAGTCAAACATGAACAGCACGGCGCGACAACGCGCGACAAATTGCTCACTGCGACCGATATGGTCGGCAGTATTGCGTCGATTCCAATTGTCGCGGAGGTCGTGAACAAGAGTAACGAGCTGAAACCCGTGCGCAATTTGCTCGAAGCAACACTCGGTATTCACGCACAAGCACCGCTACCGAAATTTTCAAGCAAAAGCGCAAGAAAACGCGTCATGCAACAAGATGCAGGCGCGGTGAAGGTGCAAGCCACTGCACAGACCACCGGCCGACTTGGCGTTTTTCTGACCTGCTACGGCAATCGTAACGCGCCGCAGACGGTTGAAGATATGGTCGCGATCCTGAAGCACAATAAGGTTGATGTCGGGTTGACCGAATCCGAGCGATGCTGCGGCATGCCGAAACTCGAGCTTGGTGATCTAAAGGCCGTCGAAAAACTGAAGGATCAAAACATACCGAAGCTCATGAAATTAGTGCGGCGAGGCTACGATCTGACGGCGCCGATTCCGAGTTGCGTGCTGATGTACAAGCAAGAACTGCCGTTGATGTTTCCCGATGATGAGGACGTACAGACCGTTGCCAAGGCATTTTTCGACCCTTTTGAATACCTCATGCTGCGTCATCGTGAGCAGCAATTGGATCTGAAATTCGCTCAGTCGCTCGGCAAGGTTGCCTATCACGTACCGTGTCATCAACGCGTGCAAAAAATAGGACCGAAGACCAAGGAAGTCCTGGAACTCGTGCCTGACACGGAGGTGACGCTAATCGAACGGTGCTCTGGGCACGACGGCACCTATGCAGTTAAGAAGGAAAATTATGCCCATGCGCAAAAGATTTGCCGGCCAGTCGTCAGTCGGGTTGAACAAGCCGCAGCGGATCATTTCATTAGTGATTGCCCGATGGCGGGTGAGCTGATTGAGCACGGCATGAGCGAAGGTCGGGCGACCTCAGCTTTTTCGCTGCTGCGCCGAGCCTACGGGATCTAATCAATATGGAAAAAATAGCCCGTGAGGGACTCATGGGGCTGGAGGAATACCACCTGCAGCGTGCGGAATTCCGGCGCCAGGTGATGGCGCATAAGGTGCGGCGGCAAGTTGCCATCGGTCCCCATGCGACCTTATATTTCGAAGACCGGTTGACCATCCAATATCAAATTCAGGAAATGTTACGGGTCGAGCGAATATTTGAAGCAGACGCAATTCAAGAGGAGCTCGAGGCCTACAACCCATTGATTCCAGACGGCAACAACTGGAAGGCGACGTTTATGCTCGAGTACGAGGACGCGGCTGAACGGGCCAACGCGCTGCGCCAACTCGTTGGGATCGAAGATCGGGTCTGGGCGCGAATCGGGGAAGCCGAGCCGGTATGGGCAATTGCGGACGAAGACATCGAACGTTCGCGCGAGGAGAAGACCTCCGCGGTGCATTTTCTGCGTTTCCAATTTGCGGACGAGCAGGTGCAAGCGGCGTTGAACGGGTCGACGGTGGGCATCGGTATTGACCACCCATCCTACGATCACCAGATAGCGGCATTAGACCCGGCCGTACGCGACGCCTTGGTTGCCGATTTGGGGTGATCTGAAGTTATTTCCCGGCGTCTGGCGGGCCGCTCCGTGGTGATTGTCCGCGACCCGTCCAGGGCCCTATCATGGCGCTTGACCGATCTAATCTATGTATAGCAAAATTACTTTATTATTAGTAATTTGTAATACATATTTAATCTCAAGTATACCGCTCGCATTATCCCAGCGAGCGACCGAGGGTATAAAATTTGGCCGCCAAATACGACGCTGCCGACATCGAGGTCCTGACCGGCTTAGATCCCGTTCGCAAACGACCGGGGATGTATACCGACACAGCGCGACCCAACCACTTGGTCCAAGAGGTCGTTGACAACAGCGTTGACGAGGCGATCGCTGGGCATTGCGGACAAATAGACATCATCTTGCACAAAGATGGTTC
Source organism: Gammaproteobacteria bacterium (assembly GCA_021773835.1). Classification (GTDB taxonomy): domain Bacteria; phylum Pseudomonadota; class Gammaproteobacteria; genus UBA11873. The sequence continues at coordinate 96,916 of JAJFJQ010000057.1, read as the reverse complement.
CGTCTCTGTTGCCGACGACGGACGTGGGATGCCAGTCGACAAACACCCGGGGGAAAAAATTCCAGGGGTAGAAGTCGTCCTCACTCGGCTCCATGCCGGTGGCAAGTTTTCCAATAAGAACTACAAATATTCCGGCGGGCTACATGGCGTCGGGGTATCAGTAGTCAACGCGCTATCGAAAAAGCTAGATGTCGCCGTCAAGCGCGGCGGCAAGGTCTATGAAATGACCTTTGCCAACGGCAATCGACGCACGCCACTAAAGGCCACGGGCAAAGTCGGCAAGCAGAATACTGGCACTACGATCCGTTTCTGGCCGGATGCAAAGTATTTCGACACCGTAAAGCTTGCGCTGCCGAAACTGCGGCATGTGTTGCGGGCCAAGGCGGTCTTATGTCCGGGTCTGCGGGTGCGGCTACAAGACGAAGCCGGTAAGTCAAAAGACGAATGGCACTACGAGGCAGGCTTAGAGGGTTATCTCGGCGAGGCCATGCCGGACGCGGAATTGCTCCCGACGAAGCCATTCCAAGGCGATATGTCCGGTAACGACGAGGCCGTTACTTGGGCTTTGCAGTGGCGGGCGGATGATGGCGAGATAGTGACCGAGAGTTACGTCAACCTAGTGCCAACCCCGCAAGGGGGCACGCACGTGACGGGTTTGCGCCAGGGTTTACTTGAAGCCATGCGGGAATTTTGCGAGATCAGGAATCTGTTACCGCGTGGCGTGAAACTCACGGCAGATGACGTGATCGAGCGCTGCGCTTACATCCTGTCGGTGAAGTTGTCTGATCCGCAATTTTCAGGTCAGACCAAAGAGCGATTGTCTTCGCGTTCAAGTTCAACATTTGTTGCAGGTGTGGTGCGCGATGCATTTAGTTTGTGGTTACACCAGCATGCGGAAACCGGCGATCGCATCGCCGAGATCGCAGTGCAGCGTGCCCAATCGCGGATCAAAGCAAGCAAATCTGTCGTGCGTAAGAAGCTTGGAGGGCTTGGCCCAGCGCTCCCGGGCAAACTCGCCGATTGCACATCACAGGATCTGGACCAGACGGAGCTGTTTTTGGTCGAAGGAGATTCGGCTGGGGGCTCAGCGAAACAAGCTCGCGACAAAGACTTTCAAGCGATATTGCCACTGCGCGGGAAAATATTGAATACCTGGGAGGTCGAGTCCAGCCAGGTGCTGGCGTCACAAGAAGTGCATGACATTTCAGTTGCACTTGGCGTCGATCCGGGTTCGTCGAATATTTCTCGCTTACGCTACGGCAAGTTATGCATTCTGGCAGACGCGGATTCCGATGGGGCGCATATCGCAACGCTCATCTGCGCTTTGTTTCTTCGACACTTCCGCCCCGTCGTTGAAGCCGGCCATGTGTATGTCGCCATGCCGCCCCTGTATCGTGTGGACGTCGGCAAGTCGGTTTTCTATGCTCTGGATGAGGACGAGAAAGCAGGGATCATCGACCGTATTGCAGCAGAAAAGATCAAGGGCAAGGTCAACGTCCAAAGGTTCAAGGGCTTGGGCGAGATGAACCCGCTACAGTTGCGTGAAACGTCGATGCTGCCGGAAACACGGCGTCTGGTGCAGTTGACCATTGATGACACGGGCGCGACCGACAAATTGATGGACATGTTATTAGCGAAGAAGCGCTCCGCTGACCGTCGTGCATGGCTCGAAAGTAAGGGCAATCTAATTTCCCTGAGCTAACTGGGGATGGTTAAACCGCTATGAGCGAAATTATAGATATTGAACGCCGGCCATTGCGCGAATTTACCGAGCAGGCATACCTCGATTACTCGATGTACGTCATCTTGGATCGCGCTTTGCCGCATATCGGAGACGGCCTAAAGCCAGTGCAGCGACGCATCGTCTATGCGATGTCGGAACTCGGCCTAAATGCTGCATCGAAGTTTAAAAAATCCGCACGTACGGTAGGTGACGTGTTGGGGAAATTTCACCCGCACGGAGATTCGGCCTGCTACGAAGCGATGGTCTTGATGGCCCAATCGTTCAGTTACCGCTATCCGCTGATCGACGGGCAGGGCAATTGGGGATCCAACGACGATCCAAAATCATTTGCAGCAATGCGCTACACCGAGGCAAAGTTAACCGCCTACGCTGAGATCCTGCTGGGTGAACTTGACCAAGGCACGACCGACTGGGCGCCAAACTTTGACGGCACACTTGATGAGCCGCTGTTGTTGCCGGCGCGCTTACCCAACTTACTGCTCAATGGTACAACCGGTATCGCGGTTGGCATGGCGACCGATATCCCACCACACAATCTGCGCGAGGTAGCCAGCGCTTGTGTTCACCTGCTTGAAAAACCCAAGGCTACGGTGGCGGATCTTTGCGCCCATATTCATGGGCCCGATTACCCAACTGCGGCAGAGATCATTACGCCCCAAGAGGAGATCCGCGAAGCCTATGAGACCGGTCATGGCTCGGTAAAAATGCGCGCGCGCTACGAAAAGGAGAAAGGCGTGATCGCGATCACGGCGCTGCCGTACCAAACCTCGGGCAGTAAAATCATAGAGCAAATCGCGCAGCAAATGCAGGCGAAGAAATTGCCCATGCTTGACGACATCCGCGATGAGTCGGACCACGAAACGCCAACGCGAATCGTGTTAGTGCCTCGGTCAAACCGAGTCGATGCGGAACAACTGATGCAGCACTTATTTGCTACCACCGATCTAGAACGTAATTACCGGATCAATTTCAACGTGATCGGGACCGACGGGCTGCCGGCGGTCAAAAATCTACGGACTTTACTTAAAGAGTGGCTCGAATTCCGGGTCGAGACCGTTCGACGGCGATTGCAATTTCGACTCGATAAAGTCGTCGACCGCTTGCATATCCTCGATGGCTACTTGATTGCGTTCCTCAACATCGATGAAGTGATCAAGATCATCCGCAATGAGGATAAGCCGAAGCCGGTGTTGATGAAACGATTCAAGTTAACCGGCACGCAAGCCGATGCGATCTTGGACCTGCGCTTACGTCATCTCGCGAGACTTGAGGAGGAGCGCATTCGCGGTGAGCAAAAAGAACTAAGCGCGGAGCGGAAACGCATCGAACTAATTTTAAGTTCCAGCCGGCGCATGAAAACCTTGGTGCGTGACGAGATCAAGGCCGACGCCAAAAAGTTTGGCGACGATCGTTGCTCGCCGCTGGTCCAGCGGGAAGCGGCGCAGGCAATAGCCGAAGCCGATCTGATCCCATCCGAACCGATCACCATTGTCCTTTCGGAAAAAGGTTGGGTGCGGGCGGCTAAGAGCCATGACATCGAACCGCGTGAGTTAGCGTTTCGAACCGGCGACGCCTACCAGGCAGCGGCCCACGGCCGTACCAATCAGATCGCTGTGTTTCTAGATGCCGGTGGTCGCTGTTACTCCCTGCCGGCACATTCCTTTCCCTCAGCCAGAAGCATGGGAGAACCCTTAGCCGGCAGATTGTCTCCGCCGGACGGGACTGATTTTGTTGGTGTGATCTCGGGCGATCCAGCAGCAGGTGTATTGCTTGCTTCCGATTCTGGTTACGGGTTCATCGCGCCGGTGGGCGATTTGTATTCTAAAAATAAGGCCGGCAAGGCAGTATTGTCGGTGCGCGGCGTGGCACGCGCGATCGTGCCGGCGGAGATAGATGACCCCGATGAGGATGAGATTGCCTGTCTCACCAACGAAGGCTACCTCCTAATCTTCGCCGCAGCGGAACTGCCCATATTAGCGCGCGGAAAAGGCCTAAAGATGATGCAAATTCCGCCGGCTAAACTCAAAAATCGTGCGGAATTTATGATGAGCGCGGTCGTCATCCCGGCCGGTGGAACGCTTAGAATTACCGCTGGCAGCCGCCACATTTCCTTAAAGCAGAAAGATTTTGAGCGGTATCGTTCGGAACGCGCCCGCCGCGGATTAAAATTACCGCGCGGATTCCAGCGAGTGGACACGATGGAGGCTCTCTAGCCGCCAGCCCTCAGTGTGGTCTAACCTGCGACGCTGATCGGGTGTATTCTCTGCATGTCTCAATGTGAAGACGTCGATCGAGATCACCTATGCTGTGTGCCCGAATTACTGCTACCCGATTTATTGTGGGTGCCTTGTTGGTGCTGGTCGCTACGGCGTCAAGCGCAGCTGCGCCCCGCGACGGTGCAAGCTTGTACAGCGCGGAATGTGCCAGTTGTCACGACAGCGGCGCCGCGCATGCACCAACCCTTGATACGCTCGCGGCAATGCCGACTGCGGCGATCATCCGTTCGCTTGAGACCGGCGTCATGCGCGTCGTTGGTAATTTCAAATTAAATGGCCCAGAGCGGGTCGCCGTGGCGGAACATATAACCGGCACGCCATTTGATCCCAATTGGAATACCCACCAAGTACAGGAATGCGCCGCGGTGATCTGGCCTTCAACTGAATTGTTCAAGGCACCCCATTGGAATGGTTGGGGGAATGGTACGCACAACAAGCGTTATCAAACGAAGGCACAGGCACAACTGTCACCAAATGAAGTACCGAACCTCGAACTGAAATGGGCCTTCGCCTTTCCTGGGGAGACGATCGCGGAGTCGCAACCAACGATCGTCGATGGGCGACTGTTTGTTGGCTCCCGTAGCGGTACGGTCTACGCCCTAGATCCCAAAACAGCATGCGTCCACTGGCAATTTCAGGCCGATGCCCCAGTCAAAAACTCCGTCGTAATTGGCGCCGCAGAGATCGACGGGAAGTCGCGGACGCTCGCATTTTTTGGTGACCTAACCGGTACCGCATATGCTGTCGATGCGACCGACGGAAGTCTGATCTGGCGCCGGTCCGTTGATGAATTTCCGGCGTCTCGGCTCATGGGTAGTTTTATCTTGGTCGGTGACAATCTATTTGTCCCAATCACGGCAACGGAATCGACCTTAGTTGCGGCAACGGATGCCGTATGCTGCGTATTTCGCGGTAGCGTCGTTGCACTTAATCCCGCAACCGGAGCGGAGCGCTGGCGTCGCTACACGATCGCAGAGACACCGAAAAAGACCGGTGAGAATGCGCTGGGCAATCCAACATTCGGCCCCTCGGGTGCAACGATCTGGTCGGCGCCGACCTACGATCCGATACTTGATGTGATCTACGTAGGGACTAGCGAGAACGCATCAAATCCTGCGACCAAAACCAGCGACGCGATCCTTGCGATCGATGTCAAAACCTCTGAGATTAAATGGTCGTATCAGGGCCTGGCTGGCGATGCATGGAATATGTCTTGCGGCACCCCAGATCGAACCAATTGTCCGGAGGCACCTGCGGGCCTTGACTATGATATGGGCAGTTCGCCAAGTCTCACCACGATGGCAAACGGCAAGCGCGTCTTAATCGCCGCACAAAAATCAGGCGTGGTGCATGCACTCGATCCGGATGATGGCGGTAAGCTATTGTGGCAGCGCAAGGTAGCGGAGGGTGGCATCCTCGGCGGCATCGAATGGGGACCGGCAAACGACGGGCGTCTGCTTTACGTCGCACTCGGTGACATTCGCTGGAACACACCGGATCTACTCGATCCTAAATTGGCACTCGATGCAAATATCGGCGGCGGCGTGGTTGCACTCGACCTCAGCGATGGCGCAGTTGTATGGCAAGCGCCGCCGATAGCATGCGGCGAGCGCCCACAATGTAGCCCGGCGCAAACGGCCGCAGTGACGGCCATACCAGGCGTCGTCTTTTCAGCCGCCATGAGTGGTCATCTACAAGCACATGATGCCAAGACCGGCGAAGTCATTTGGAGTTACGACACGGTGCGCGACTTCGAAACCGTCAATGGTGCCAACGGGCGCGGGGGTGCGATTGACGCTTCCGGCCCGGTTGTCGCGGACGGCTGGGTCTATGTGGTATCCGGCTACAGTAAGTGGGGTGGGCTACCCGGTAACGTACTACTTGGCTTTGCGCCAGCAGGCTCAGATGAGTGAGTGGATCCTAAAACCCCGTTCGCTCCAGATAAGTCCTGTGAACACGCGCTACTTAAGATGGTGCACGTTCGACTAGCCGCGAATACCTACTGCCGGGAAAAAGCTGGCACTCATCTTGAGAAGTTGAAGGGTCAAATACGCCCCGATAGACTCCAGCCATTACGGCCGCTTAGATATTGAACCTCGGGAAAGCGGTCACTTAAAAGGTTCGTTTAGGTAACGGGTCGCCGGTCCGTAGGATTTGCCGCGCCGTTGCCGCCGCACAAAAAAGCCTTGTACTATTGGGAGGTTGCACCCTCTGCAGCATGCCGGCACGAAGGTGTGACTGACGGCGGCGTCACTCGAACGTAAACATTCATCCCATAGAACGAGCTAAGCATTGGACGCGTATTCTGCATTAATCCCGCTGGCGACAATCTGGCTAACGTCGCATTTAGCGGTGGGTCCGGACTTCCTAGTCACTGCCCGGACGGCCATTAGCCAGTCGCGACGGGCGGCAATGCAGACGGTTGCCGGTATCTGCGCTGGTACTGTGATATGGGCGGTCGCCGGATATTACGGCATTAACATCTTGTTTTCCTTGGTGCCCTGGTTATACGGTGCCCTCAAGCTATGCGGTGGCGCTTATCTCATCTACCTTGGATTACAGCTCCTTCGAGGCAGTTTTACGGCCCAAGAAGCTGACAATAGTGTCATGTCTCAGATGCCGGCTAAATCGGCGTTTCGACTAGGTTGTTTGACCAATCTGGCGAACCCGAAGGCGGCACTGTTTACCACTAGTCTTTTTGCTGCCACATTGCCGCCTGAGCCTACGGTTTTGTTCGGACCTGCGGCAATCGCCATCATGACGGCGATTTCGTTTTGCTTTTACGGTTTCCTTGCTTGTACGTTGACGACGCGTAGCGTCGCAGGTGTCTTTATCAGGGCAGGCAGATGGGTGGACCGATTTGCGAGTATCATCTTTATGGGAATCGGCACACGGTTAGTCCTTCGTGACTAAGAACCGCTCGGTAGCCAAAACCTGTTTCCATATCGGTAAAGTAAACTCGGCCCCACGGGAAATAAATTCGAGACACCCGTGAAATCCGGCACAATCTAATCCAAGCGTAGATCCTTATAATCAATGGATTAGATGATTTTAGTTTGTGACTGTCCTGTAATGTTCTGCTTGAATTACTGATGTGCGCTACGCCAGGAGAGCAACGATGTGGAAAGCAATACCTGCAATCGAATGTAGCGTGGCATGCTCCAGGTGACTCAATTTAACCGACAATGTCCCAACGAACGTCACTGGGTACGTAAGTGCGCATGTAACCTAGCTGCTTGTGTGATTATCGGCGCAGCCGTCACTGAAGCGCGTGGTGAAGCCCAGTTTTCACTGCAAGGCCAATTCGATCTCGCTTCCGACCAGCAAGATGTTGTCATCCAGATAGGCTTCGAAGTCGCGAGTCCAGACCCTTTGGAATTTCGCACTTGGTCGCACACTGGAACGGGAGTTAGCGGCAATCATGCAGGCGACATCATCCCTGGAGGCGGCTTTAATCCAACCCTCGAATTACTGCGCAGTGCCACCCGCGCTGCATTTACCGACGACGGAACTGGCAGTGCCGGTAACTTTGACGCGGTATTAAATTTTACTGCCGCGCCTACGGGAAGTAGCGCACGCGCGGTACCTGATCCGCTCCCGGCTGGGGATTATACGGTCCGTGTCCAGGTGCACGAAGATAACTTTAACGGGCTCAGTAAGGATTGGGCGCTGGATCTAAGCGGACCGGACGGCGCGCTTGTTCTAACATTAGACATCATCGACCAAATACCGGGCGCACCAGGACTGTCGATGGTTAGCGTGATCGGGAGCGGTTCTAAAGCAATCAATACGACCTCGTTTGTGGTGGGTCTACATGGTGTCGGTACACTCACCGTTGCAGATGGCGGGCATATATCTGCTGTATCTAGCGCAGTTGGACATTCGGCTGGCTCGACGGGCGCAGCCACAGTCACCGGTGCAGGATCGCACTGGGAAAATTCGGGCGGTCTTGCAATTGGCAATTTTGGTAATAGCGGCGCAATGCTGACTGTTTCCGAAGGTGGCGTTGTATCCAGCGGTAACGGCAACTTGGCCGATGGTGTTGGTGGGATCGGCTCTACGACAATAACTGGGGCGAATTCTCGATGGGATATCGGGGGTATTCTTCGAGTTGGCGGATTGGGAGACGGCACGATGGTGGTGTCGGATGGTGGCGTTGTTTCCAATACGCTGGGTACTGTCGCTGATCAAACTACGTCAAATAGCATCATGACCGTATCGGGAGCGGGATCGACGTGGAATAGTACGGACAGGCTAACGATCGGAAATGGGGGGGCAGGAACCTTACGCATCGAAAATGGTGGATTGGTAACTAACGCAGTGGAATCCCGAATCGGAAATACTACCACTGGGACCGGGGCGGTTACTGTAACTGGAGCAGGCTCGAAGTGGGAGAATTCTGGCAATCTATTTGTCGGTTTTTTCGGATCTGCTGAAGTACGGATCGAGGCTGGTGGAGTCGTCTCAAACGCAACAAGCCACGTTGGCAGCACTGCATTCGGCTCCGTAGGCGATGGGCAGGTGACTGTCTCTGGGTTGGAATCAAAATGGATCAGCACGGGTGAATTATCGGTAGGTACTTTGGGTGATGTAGCGGTTTCTGACGGCGGACTGGTAACAGTCGGTGGCTCTCGCAGTGCGAACGAAGGCGTAATTACGAATAACTTGGGTGTGATTAACTTTGACAATGGCTTTGCCAACCTGAGTACCGGGCAGATTGGTGGCCGGGGAGAGTTCAAGGCAGCTGGCGGGTGGACGAACGAAGGGTTGATAGATTTTACAGGCACCGCCGACGTACATGGCGACGTTGTTAACGAGCCCGGCGGTCAAATTGTATCCGACGGCGGTGGTGTCACCAGATTCCACAATTCACTGACACACAATGGCGCTGAAATCCGAACTGCGGCCTCAAGTCAGACGGTCTTCTTGGGAGCAGTTGCGGGTGATGGAAATTACACTGGAGCGGGGACCGTGATTTTTGAAAGCGAACTTAGACCCGGAAACAGCCCGGGTCTAATTAGCGTGGAAGGCGACGCAGTTCTTGGCGGTGCTAGTATCACAATCATCGAGCTCGGCGGTTTAACTCGCGGCGATGACTACGACGCAATCGACATTGGCACGAGCCTTACCCTAGGTGGCGACCTTGTAGTCGACTATGTCGAAATATTCGAAGCAAGCACTGGTAATGTGTTTGATTTATTTTACTCGCCTACTATCGTAGGAACGTTCGCAACGGTTGCATTGCCTGATCTCGACGCGACGCAATTCTGGAGCCTGGAAACGGTCATAGATTTTTCTGGCGACACTGACGTATTGCGACTATCTGTAGTTTCCAGCATCCCTTTGCCGCCTGCAGTTTGGTTTTTCATCTCCGCGCTCTTTATAGGCTACAGTTATTTTCGGCGTGCGCGTGAATATTGCTAATAATCAGTTTTTTTCTAGATGGGTCAGAATTATCTGGATAGCCAATAAGCGGGCAATAGAACAGATTGTTTGCCTGCGATTATCCATATACGGATGGCTAATGTGGAATGGGGATTTCGGCAGTGGCAGATGAGGCAAAAGATGCCGCCATCGCACTCCACATCTCGGTGTCGACAACGTAATTTCCCAAGGCACTCCCGACAAAGGCGATCAATATGCTGATTGATGGACGTTTGTCCGTTCTAACATTCCGGTAGAGCGTTTGGCCGACGAAGGCGCTAGCGAAAATCAGCGCCAATATTCGAGATACCCACAATCTTATTGAAGTGCAGATTTCCATAATCGATAGGCTATGAAATTATATTTTGTGACGGTCGCGTAGAATTCCCCGTTCCGCGTAACATTCCGTCAGGTCGAGCAAACTCACGCCACAATGTCGGGATGGGCTCGCCCCAGGCGAGAAATGTGATCAGTAGACCCGATTTCTTCGAATAGTGTGCGCGCCGTGTTTATTTCGTCGTCATGCCGCCAATTAGCGTTAAAGACTGCAGCAAAATGCGCCTGGCGTTCGTGCAAAAATGGTTGGAAGATCCGCGCGCCAATTTTTTCGATCAAGGCTTGCGCTTCGAGTAGTGCTGCTCGCGCGCCATCGTGGTCCTGCAATACGGTGTAAGCATGCGCGCGCGCTAGCCAAGGGCTCGGGAACCAAAATAGCTCCCGTGGTTGACAAAAGTCGATCGCTGTTTGGGACAGGTCGTATGCCCTCGTTGGGTTGCCTAATGCGATCTCGATGTCCGCTAGTACGCCATGAACGACGGGAAGGAACGGTAAGTAACTCACTTTCTGCGACATCATATCAAGCGCGCGTTCGCCCCAGGTTCGCGCTTCTTCAAATTTGTCTTCCAACGATAGACACAAAGCCATCGATGCCGCCGAGCTTACAATCGCGGTATTTGAACCCGTAATTTCAAGCGAAATTTGTGTCTGTTCCCATCCCCTTGCGAAATCGCCCAAATAGTTTGCCACGACACTACTCATAGGGGCGGTGTAGCTGATTGATTCTGCCCGCCGATTAGAAAGTCGAAGGCCATCGTCGAAGTCGGCAAAGGCTTGTGTGCGTTCGCTATGCATCGCAAGACTAATGGCACGTTGCGAATGAACGGACCAACGCAAAGTCCCGGGGAAGTACGTCGTACCGAACTCAGGATCCATGGGCATAACGTCTAATATGTCGTCCGCGATCGCCCGCGCGCGACCATAGTCACCACGAAATACGCAACCCCAGCAGTGCCAGCTGTCCATGCATAGCTTGAGTTCTTGATCATCAGTTTGCGCCGCCAACAACGCGGCTTCTTGCCCGTAGTGCGCGTAATCGTTCGCGTAACCGCCAGAAATGCCGCGCAATGCCGCGTAACTAGCGGTTAGCATCGCCTTGGCTCGGATATCTCCGGCGCGTTCAGCCAGTGCACTCCCGTCTTGGAGTAAATCGTGCGCGGCAGCTTCCGGTTCACCTAAGCGCCATTGCAAGTGCATAATCTCTCCGCACGCCTGCGCACCTGCGGTTAAAGTTTGTTTGGTGTTCTCTACCTTGTCGACAAGACCGCGGACCTTTTTCCAGTGATTAAAGGCCGCACGCAGATCGCTGATCCCTGAGACGCGTGCGGCTCGATGATGCCACTGCAACGCAACGTCGTGAATGTTCGCATTTTCCCAATGGTAAGCAAGCATTGAAGCGAATTCGTCCAGTCTTGCGGATTCCACCGATTCGATTGTGCGAGCGGCGGCGGCGTGAAGGTGCGCGCGCTTGTCTCTTAATTGCGAGTCATACGCAACTTCGTGGACGAGCGGGTGTTTAAACGAAAATTCGACCGTTGGGTATAGTGCGATCTCGTAAATAAAATCCGCACTTTTAAGCCCTTCAAGGGTCTGTGTAAATTCGCTTGCCGGTATGTCCGCCACTAATTCGATGACCGGCCTGGAGAACTCTTTGCCGAGGACAGAGGCTGCCTGGAGCAGGGCTTTGTCGAGTTCGCTTAGGCGATCGATACGGGCGGCGATAATCGCTTGCACGCTCAGCGGTACCTCCAAAGCAGTGATATCCGTACTTAGGACATATGATCCGCGTTTACCTTCGAGTTGATTAGTTTCAATCAAAGTATTGATGATTTCTTCGGCGTAAAGCGGATTACCACTCGTCCACGCTAGGATCCGTTCGATCAACGCTTGCACCGAGACATCGGCACCCAACACGCTTGTGACCATCTCCTGCACGTCGTCAGAGCTGAGCGGCACTAAAGGCAATTGCTGGTAATAAGGTTTGTTGGTCCAGGTTGCGTGGTACTCGGGGCGAAAATTCACAAGCAGGAGCGTGTGACTTGCCTGGGTCGCTTCGACGATTTGGGCGACAAATTCATCGCTCCAACTGTCGATCCAATGGAGATCATCAATGAAAACCAGCGACGCCATGCCGCGCTCATTCTGTGCGCGCGAGATCTTGTGCAGCAAATCAAATATTTGCCGCTGACGCGCATCGGCTTCGATCGATTCGGTCGGATGATCCGGATCACCAATGCCTAAGAATTCGAATAGCACCGGCAAGCCACTATGCATGCCGGGATCCAGCAGCAGCAACATGCCTGCAATTTTCTGTCGCGCTTGTGCGGGTGTGTCCTGATCGGTGATATCGAAATAACTTCGAAACAGTTCCCGGATCGGAATAAACGGGATCTGCTGGCCGTGAGACGGGCAATGTGCCTCGTATATTGGCATTCCTTGGGCGCGGCATCGTTCGACAAATTCGAAACACAGACGACTTTTGCCCAAGCCCGGTTCGCCCACCACACCAACCACTTGCCCATGACCGTCACGCGCACGTGAAAGTGCAGCGTTTAGGGTCTCCATCTCGTCTTTGCGTCCGACGAACTGGGTTAGGCCGCGCGAGCGCGACACTTGCAGGCGGGTACGAACATTGGTTGTCGCATCGAGGTCGAATACACCAAGGGGTAGGTCGGATCCCGAGATCTTAGAGGTACCGAGATCGGTTAACTGGAAGTAACCTTCAACCAAGCGCGCGCTATGTTCGCTAATGTAAACATGGCCAGATTCCGCCAGTTGTTCGAGCCGCTGGGCGACACCAACCGTGTGACCCTGCGCGGTGTAATCCATGCGCAAGTCGTCACCGATTTTTCCCACCACCACCTCACCAGAATTAATACCCATGCGCACCCCGAGATCGATGCCTTTTTCCATGCGTAACTCCACTGATAAACGGCGCAGCTCGTCGCGCATTTGGAGCGCTGCGTAACAGGCGCGTTGTGCATGATCCTCATGAGAAATAGGCGCACCAAATAACGCCATCACCCCGTCACCGGTGTATTGATTGACCGTGCCTTCATATCGATGCACGCCCTCGGTCAAAATAGAGAAAAAACGATCGAGTAGATCATGCCAATCTTCCGCATCAAGTTGACTGGCAAGCGTCATTGATCCTTTTACATCAGCGAATAGAACCGTAACCTGCTTACGCTCACCTTCTAGCGCAGACCGTGATTGTAGGATTTTCTCGACCAGGTGTTTGGGCGTGTACTGTGCGACCGAACGTCGTGGCGAGGTCTTTGTGTCGAGATCGGATCCATCACCCACAGGTGCGACTGCCACGACTCTTCCGCACTCAGAACAAAACTTTGCGTTAGCTTGTAGTTCGGCATTACAACTCAAGCACCGCGCAACTAGGGCGGCACCGCATTGTGAACAAAATTTATCCTTCGAGTAGTTCGCATGTCCGCAACTTTCGCATTGCATAGTGTGTTCCGGTTGTTCCTCGTGGGTCTCGACATTGAGTTAACGGATTATCTCATTCAATCATGAATAGCTAATGTGGAATGGGAGCTCCGGCCGCAGCAGATAAGCCAAAAGATGCCACCATCGCACTCCACATCTCGGTGTCGACAAACAAATTCCCCAAGGTACCGCCGACAAAGAAGCAGACAAAGGCGATCAGTATGCCGATCGATGGACGTTTACCCGATCTAACATCCCGGTAGATCATATAGCCGACAAAGGCCGCAGCGAAAACCAGCACGATCATCTGTGCGTTCTTCGTCGAAAATGTCGGAACGCTTGGCTGCACGATATTTCGTATTAGACGATCAAAGCCCGGTACTGTGAGTAGGGCCGTGGCCAAGAGCATCAAACGCTTATGTATCTCCGGCTTACGGCGAAAATAAACACCAACCGCTACGCAACAAGTGAACGCCGAGGTGAGGATGATATTAAAACCTGCGCCGCCTGTGACGTGTTGACCATTAGCGGTTAGGTAGGCTACGGCAACGAAGGTCAGAATAAAGCCGCTGACAACAATCATTGCGGCGATCACACCTAACTCGCGATGCAAAATCTGTTTGTTTTTCAAAATCAGCCACGCCTGCGCAATAGCCACGAAATACCATAGCGTGAATAGCACACCATGAATGTGCATCCACACCGGCAACGGTTCTGCAAAGAATTGGGGGCGCAAGAAAAAACTGGGTACAAAGCCGCCAAGACAAAGGATCGTCATGGCAATAAATGAGTAAAAGTAAAACCGATCTTGGGACATTGGTGTGCTCATTAAATTTACTCCACCGATCTAAATCATTGGCTGCGCGTGCGGCGTGACGGTAGGGGTGTCGTTCTGATTGGTTGCGATGTGATCCGGTCCGACCACTCTATTCACGCCGCTGGAGGTCTTTCAATAGTCCGCCGACCCCCATTCCGGCTATATCTGGACCACTGAGCGCTAGCCCGGCGAATAAGCGTTGCAGAACCCAATCAAAGCCGTTGAATTTTGGTGAGCGTGCGCAACCCGGTAGTCCTATCGCGTTAACCTCACCAACGCGGCCGAGTAACAACATGTTGCCGGGCTCCACCGGCATACCGAAATAAGTGACCTCGCCGCCAGCCTCGACAATGCCGGCTGGGATGACATCACCTCGATCGACAATCGCAGAGGCACCAAATAATAAGATCAAATCGCAGCCGCGCTCGAGGTGGGATCGGATCGCCTCGGCGACCGCCGATGCTTCGTGCTGGCACACGGCCATGTCGCCAATCTTGCCCCCAACCTGGGCTAGCCGATCTTCAAGCACCCGAATGGCCTTATCTTTACCCTTGAAGGGGACCGTCGGCAATTCGGAGAATACGACGCCAACCGTGCGATTTTGAAATCGCTGCACAGACAGCACCGGTTCATTTCCACCAGCTATAGACACGACGTTGGTCAATTCAGGCAACGGTACGGCAAACGGTATGATCTTCACTGTCGCGATCAGTTGTCCGGTACTGACCGGCTCGAAGGGCGGTAGCGTCGCGATCGTCATCGATTCATGGGCGGCATTAATTTGGTTAATACGCACGGCGTCGATCACACACAGTCCGTTGTATTTTGCGAAGATGTTGACCCTACCGGTCGATGGTTTCGCGATATCGAGGCTGTCGCATTGCAGTGCCTGCCCGATGCGGGCTGCGGCGGCGTTTTCGGCGACGTCGTTTTCGTCTAATCGCGCAGCAACGATCGATGTGAGCCCGGCCGCTCGAAGTTGCTCGATATCATCATGCGTTAGGACGCGGCCCTTCGGTATCCGGCCACCATCGAGGTGCACCGAATGCGCCAGTACCGCACCGAGAGCGTGTTCTATTGGAGTGTCACCAAACTGCATAGCGAATGTTAGGGACTCCTGGTCCCTAATAGCAAGCGGGGTGGTAGATCTGCTAGGTTGCGGCTTTGGCGGCCTGCACCAAGCGCCAGATTTTTTCAGGCCGCAACGGGAGGCTGGTCACTTCTACGCCAAATGGCAGCAGCGCATTTTCGATCGCATTGACCAGGCATGAGGAAGACGTACCCGGCACCCCTTCGCCTTTGCCCTTTGAGCCAAGCGGGGTGTGTGGCGAAGGACTGTTGTGATGAACGACGTCGACGTAGGGCAGGTCAAGCGCGGAAGGGATGCAATAATCGCGCAGCGTCGAGGTCAATTGGCGACCTTGCGCGTCGTAGAGATATTCTTCCATCGTCGCGTTCCCGATCCCCATGCCGACGCCACCGTTGATCTGCCCCCGCACCAACATCGGGTTAATAGGTACGCCAGAATCATCAATCACAGCGTATTTCATGATCTGAAAGCGGCCCGTCTCGGGGAAAACCTCAACCGTACAGGCGTGGACGCTGCAACTGTGCATACCGGTCGACGGCGCTTCATAGTAGGAGGTATGGTCGAGCCCGGCTTCCATGCCGGGTGGCAGATGGATAGGCGCCTGTAAGGCAACGTGCGCGATTTTCTTGATGGACACGCGCTTGCTGTCATCGGGGATCCAAATGGCCTCACCATCGAGGAACAAAAAATCCTCGCGCTGTGGTGTCTCTTCCGGCAGTTCCAGCATATGGGCGGCGATTGCGCTCATCTTTGGCCGTAACGCACGTGCGGCCATCACTGCGGCGCTAATCGTATACGACGCGCCGCGGCTGCCGAGCGTGCCACATGAAAACGGGGTAGACATCGTATCGCCATAGGTAACGTAGACATCGTCCGGGGTCAGACCGAGTTCACCGGCAACCGCTTGGGCAAACGTGGTTTCATGGCCTTGCCCGTGCGGCGAATCGCCTTCTGATACTTGGACCTTACCATGGGCGTCGAAGCGAACCGTCGCCGATCCAAAGCCTGGCATGTGCTCCATACGCACGAGAACTTCGGAGCGCATGCCGGACAGTTCAATACCCATACCGATACCAACACCAAGGTATTGGCCCTTGCCCCAGGCTATGATTTGCCGCTCGCGGAACCTATCGTAGTCAACTTGTTCCGCCGCCAGCTCGAGCGATCCCATGAAGTCGCCACTATCTACGTGGACCCCGAGCGGGGTATCGTAGGGAAAGGTCTTGATGCAGTGTTTGCGGCGCATTTCAAGTTGGTCGAGTTCAAGCTTGCGCGCGGCGATATTCAACACCCGGTCGAAGGCGATACGCCCCGCGTACGAACCAAAGGCGCGCACGGGGGTGATGCAGGCTTTGTTGGTGACCACGCAGGTGAGGTCCACCTCGGCTGCAGGTACCTCGTTGCCGTTGGTCATATACATCGAACCGACGAACGGCATGGCAAAGCCGACATAGATGGCAGTGCGCGCATCGCCGATATTGGAGATGATCTTGTCGCGCATCGCGAGGATCGAACCGTCGCGTTTGAAGGCGACCTCCATGTAATGCACCTGGTCGCGCTCTTGACCCATGTTGGTTAGGCTTTCCACTCGGTTCTCAATCCATTTGACCGGCCGACCAAGTTCCATCGCGAGCCGACTCGCGACGATATCCTCGCGATAAAACGGTGCTTTTGTACCGAAAGCACCGCCCATATCCTTGGGCTGGATCACGCGAACTTTATCGAGTGGCAGATCGAGATATTCGGCGAGCAAGTTTCGAATAATGTGTGGGCGTTGCGTGGTCAGCCACAACACCAAACCGTCGGCGGCATCATATTTTGCGAGACACCCACGCATCTCCATCGGCTGGCCGCCGGTGCGGTGGACTGGTACGCGTTCGCGCACGACGAGATCGGCCGCAGCAAAGGCGCCGTCGACATCGCCGCTTTTCATGGATTGGTGATAAATGATGTTGTCACCCCATTCCGGGAAAACCAAGGGAGCGTCGGGCTTCAGGGCCTCCTCGGCATCCAGCACCGGTATGTGTACGTCATACTCGATGTCGATCAAATCCATCGCATCTTCAATAGTGTATTTGTCCCGAGCGACCACGGCAGCAACCGCGTCGCCGGCATACTTCACGTCATCCAATGCGAGCGGCCAATATTCGGGGCGTTTCGTGATGTCACCAGGCAAATTTGGGATGCTGTTATCAGACAGCACGCTCTTCCAACCGCGGAAGTCTTCGCCGGTCATCACCGTATCCACTCCTGGTAACGCCAGTGCTTTGCTGGCATCTATCGCTTTAATCGTCGCACTCGCATGCGGACTGCGGACAAAACCTAAGTGCGACATTCGGGGGACGATGAGGTCGACCATGTATTGACCTTGGCCCTTCAATAGCCGCTCGTCTTCTTTTCGCTTGATCGACTTACCAACCCACGGGTTTTTCATTTCGGCACCCATCACACTTCTCCTATTGGCGCGAAAAGCTGTTCGCGATCGTGCGGATCCATCGCCTCGAGTTTGTCGACGGCGGCTTTAACCGAATCGACGATATGCACATAGCCCGTGCACGGACACAGCACGCCGGACATGGCGGTGCGGATCTCGTGTTCGTCACGCGATGGGTTTTTCAGAAACTCCGACAGCGCCATCAACATGCCCGGCGTACAGTAACCGCACTGCAGTCCGTGGTTTTCCCAAAATGCCTCTTGCAACGGATGCAATTTGCCATTGTTGGCGAGACCTTCGATGGTCTGTACCTCAAACCCGTCGGCCTGAACCGCAAGCAACAAACACGATTTCACCGCCTCGCCATTCATGAGTACCGTACACGCGCCACACCGGCCCTCGGACGCGCAACCAACATGGGTGCCGGTCAGTTCGGCTGTTTCGCGGATAAAATCCACCAGCAAGGTCCGATTTTCGACCGTGCCTTGATAACGATCACCGTTTATTGTGATTTCGATCTGAGTGCTCATGATGAGCCTCCCGCACGTTGCCGTGCACGTTCGGTCATTTGGCCAACGTATTGCTCGATTAGATTTCGTCGATACTCGGCGGATGCGCGAAAGTCGGTATAGGTCGCAATTTCATCAGCGGCAGCTTGAGCCGCTTGTGCGACGGTCCGCCCATCCAATGTCGATCCAACTAGATGCGCCTCGGCGGTTGTGGCACGCGCCGGCATCGACTCAAGTCCGCCGATTGCGATCCCGGCTGCGCTGCAGTTGCCGCCATCGTCGATCGTCAATTGAACGCCAACCGACAGTAGCGCGTAACCGTTAGTGACGTGTGCATGTTTAATGTAGGCGCCGCCGCTGTTTTCTATGCAACCCGGAAAGCAGACCTCGCGGACGATCTCGTCTTCGCGGATCGTAGTCTTGCGCGGCCCGATGAAGAATTCATCGATACCAACTATGCGGCTTTCGCCTGAGCTTCCAACCGCAGTAACGCTTGCCCGGAGCGCGACGGCGGCAACCGGAATATCGCTTAGTGCATCGGCAAACACTAGCGAACCGGCGATAGTGCCGCGATTGCGCACCTGAGGATCGCCAATTGAGCGAACCGCATCTTGTAATAGCGGACATACGCGTCCAATCAAAGGATCTCGCAGTACGGCCGCATGACGCACCATTGCGCCGAGCCGTAGTTCACCATTGACGTGTTCGATGCCGGCGAGGCCGGGGATCCGATTGATATCGATAATGGTCTCGGCGGACGCGCCGCGCGCCTTCAATAGTGGCATCAGGCTTTGTCCGCCTGATAGCAATCGGGCACCGCCGCCGTACTCGTTCAAAAGTTTTAGTGCGTCGTCCAGACTTGTCGGCGCGAAATAATTTTCGATAGGCTTTGGATACATGGGTCATGTTCTCCTGTTGTGCCTTGAAATTTCATTTGCCTTGGAATTGCGGTTCCCGCTTTTCTAAAAATGCGGTCATACCTTCTTTTTTATCGTCCGTTGAGAAGGCAAGGCCAACGGCCTCTGTTTCGAAACGTAATCCGGTATCGAGATCGACTTCGATCCCGCCATTGATCGCCGCCTTTGCTTGTTGGATCCCAAGTGGTGCCTGGCGCGCGATCTTCGTCGCCAGCGCGTTCGCCTCACCCATCAATTCGGCCGCGGGGTAGACGTGATTGACCAACCCAAACTCGTATGCCGTTGCGGCATCAATCATGTCCCCGGTATAGATCATTTCTCGCGCACGCAGCAGGCCGACTCTGCGAGGGAGTCGCTGGGTACCGCCGAAGCCGGGAATGATGCCGAGTTTGATCTCCGGTAGGCCAAAGCGGGCAGTGTCGGCAGCTAAAATGAGGTCACAGGCAAGCGCAAGTTCAGTTCCCCCACCGAGCGCATACCCATTAACGGCAGCAATGATCGGGATCGGTAGGTGTTCAAATGCGCGCAACACCTGGTTGCCATGGTAGGCGAAGGTTTTTTCCTCAAACCCAGACATCGTAACCATGGCGGTGATGTCCGCACCGGCAATGAAGGCCTTCTCGCCGGCCCCGGTAAAGATCACACAACGAATGCTGCGGTCATCGCGGATCGCATCGATGCAGTGTTCGATTTCCTGCATGGTTTGCGGGTTGAGCGCATTGAGACGGTCCGGGCGATCGACGGTTATCGTCGCGATTGCATCGTCTAAAGTGAAATCAATATTGCTGTAATCCATCAGGAACTCCAAAACGGCACACAAATAATCAGACTTAACTCATGGTAATGACTCGTCCTTCACGTATCATTTAAATGCTGGCCTCGACGAACAAATCCGCCGCAAGCGCCAACAACATCATGTCCGAACCGGGGGCACCGACAAGCGACAAGCCGAGCGGCAGGCCATCTTGGGATGCCAGCGGTAGGCTGACTTGCGGCAGACCGCCGAGGCCGGCGATACACAGCAAACACATTGCCTGCGCACGGTATTCGATTTCCAGTTTATCCGTGTCCATACCCTTTAGCGGTGCCACTCGAGGTGAGGTCGGCAGGCATAGAATGTCATGTGGCCCTAGCAGATCAGCGAGATAGGCTTTTATTGCGGTGTGTTCGCCCTGTGCCTTAGCGATAGTTGCCGCATCGATCGTCGATGCCCACTGTAAACGTTCGCGGATACCGGGCCCGAACGTCGGTTGGACCTCTTCGATCCAAGCTTTGCGGTTACCCCAAATCTCGGATCCTTGGACCACTCGAAAAACTTCAAACCAGGCAGCGAGCCCATCCGGACTGACCTGCAACTCCTCGCTCGATTCGAATCGGTCGGCAAGCCGCTCGACACTTGGGCGCAGGGCCTCGCTAACTGCCGAGTCAACCAGCGAAAAAGCATCGCTCGCGATAAACATGCGCTTGGCGCTATCGTTTGATTTCGGTTCATCAAGCAGTACCGCACCGACGCGTTCGAATATGGCGGCATCGTTAGCAAACCATCCGACAACATCAAACGATGGTGCGAATGGAAGCACGCCTTCGGTCGTTATGCGATTGTGCGTAGGCCGCATGCCCAAGATCCCGCAATAGCTTGCGGGCAATCTCACGGAGCCGCCGCAGTCCGTGCCGAGGGAGAAATCGACCAGGCCGCCCGCCACGGCGGCAGCAGATCCATTAGAGGATCCACCCGGGATACGATCCGGCGCGGCGGAATTAACGGGTGTGCCGTAGTGGACGTTTTCGCCTGACAGGCTATAGGTCAGCTCGTCGCTCAAGGTCCGCCCAAGCATGTCGGCGCCCGCGTTAAGCATGGATTGCACGGTAGGCGCGGTGAGGGTCTCTTCCGCATGTGTTCGTAACCAGTCCGGGTTACCGAAGCCGGTACGGGTGCCGGCGATATGAAAGACATCTTTTGTGCCAAATGTCAGCCCGTCCAGTGCACCTTGTCCCGTGTGGGTAAGGGCCACGTGGTTTTCCCGGCAGAAGGCGCCGAGCCGATCGTTTGGAATATCATTTGCCCCCACGACTTTCTCTCCTGGTTAGTGCGTTTAGCAAGGCCATGCCTGGTGATTTAGGGACGATTAATTACCGCAGCCGCATGCGAAAATGTCATGCGGCCGCGTTTGAAACCCCATAAAGGTTGCGCTAGCTCAGCGACGGCCGCTGCCCGGTCCTCACAGTCGAGTACCACCAAATCGGCTGCGTTGCCTTCAGCGACGCCATAGTTATCGAGACGCATCAAAGCTGCTGAGCGCGAAGTGATCATATGAAAACATTCGACAATGTCTTCGCGTTTACCGATCTGGGCGACGTTGGCATACAAATTGGCCATACGGATCAGTGAGCAATTACCAAACGGTGTGAATGGATTTAATACGTTGTTGGTCGAAAGCGAGCAGTTCACCCCTTCACTCAGTAGTTTGTGGGCAGTTGTGACACCCCGCATGACGCTCTGGTCTTGATGCCTCCCCATTAGAAATAGGTCGGTCGATGGCAGGACTGTGAGCGCAACGCCGGCACTCGACAGACGTTGCGCCGCTTGTGCGAAGCGGATCGGAGATGCGGCGGACAGTTTTGTCACATGTCCGATCGCAACCCGCCCTGCGTAATCGAATCGGTCGGTCAATTTGCAAACATAATCGAGGTCTAAGTCGCTTGGATCGGGTCCGAAATCCAGATGCATATCGATATCGGTGTCGAACTCACGCGCCATCTCAAACAGTCGATCGATCTGGCCGTGCGGATCCGAGTCCGTGTAGGGCGCACCGCCGACCACGGTTGCACCATCTTTTAGCGCCGCCACCATGAGCTCATCTGTGCCTGGGTTGTTTAGCAATCCCTCTTGTGGAAACACGCATATCTCGATATCCATTGCCCATTTGTAATCGTCAATCAACGCTTTTATCCCTTCGAGACCGCGCAGACCAATCACCGGATCGACTTCAAGATGCGTGCGCATGTGCGTCGTGCCGTTGACGATGCACTTCTCTAAGGTGCGCTGTCCGCGTGCATAAACATCTTCAGCGTTAAAC
The DNA here is from genome assembly GCA_021773835.1 of Gammaproteobacteria bacterium. Classification (GTDB taxonomy): domain Bacteria; phylum Pseudomonadota; class Gammaproteobacteria; genus UBA11873. The sequence continues at coordinate 74,848 of JAJFJQ010000057.1, read as the reverse complement.
GCGGCCTTCGCCTGCGCCACTTCTTGGATTGCTTCATCGAGATCGCCCTTGTCGGACTTGCAGCGTTCGAGAATGCACGATTTGTCGAGGTGGATGTGTGTCTCGATAAATCCGCTCGTGACCATGCGCCCGCCGAGGTCAAGTTGTTCGCCGTCCGCATGGAGGTTTTGTTGTAGCGCTTCAATCTTGCCGTCGGCGATACCGATATCCACCAGCCCATCGGCTGTATCGTGACTGACACGGGCGTTTCTAAGAATGATGTCCATGAGCGTTTTCCTATTTGTAACTGTTGGATTGCGCCTTAAAAACCGGCAACCGAACCGTCGCTGCGCGGATCGCAGGCGCCGGCCAAGATCCCGTCGGTATCAAGGGTCAACGCGCCGGCGTGACCCATTATCGGATCGAAGGCGTCGACCACTTCAACGTCGTGGCCGGCCTCCGTCAATTGAACTCGAGTCGCATCGTCGATCCGGCTTTCGACCTTTAAACTTGTCGTCGCTTCGCCCCAGGTCCGGCCAAGCAACCAACGCGGTGCGGTGACGGCGTGTTGCAGTTCTTGTCCATAGAGTACATGACGTGAGAATACCGCGGCTTGGGTCTGCGGTTGGCCTTCGCCGCCCATCGTGCCATAGGCCATGACTCGACCATCGCCGAGGTGCGCGAGCGCCGGTTGGATTGTATGAAATGGGTAACGTCCCGGAGTGAGCGGATTGGTCGCGGTCTTGTTGAGACTGAATGAGGTCCCGCGGTTTTGCCAGCACACACCGCTGTCTTTTAATACGACCCCCGATCCAAACTCGAAGAAGATGCTTTGGATAAAACTGACCACGCGTCCATCGTCATCCGCGGCGGTGAGCCACACGGTGTCGCCGCCCGACGATGTGGCGGGCCAAGGAGCTGCGCGTTTGAGATCGACTTCTGCCGCGAGCGCATCGAGACCGTCGCCGGTTAGAAAATCATTGGCCTCGGTGCTCATATAGGCGGGGTCGGTAACGTGGCTATCTCGAATTAAAAATGCCTGCTTTGTCGATTCAACAATACGATGAATGAAATCAAATCCATCGGCGTCTTTCGCCTGTACCCGTGCAAAAATCGCCAGCAGCAGTAGCGAGGCAAGTCCCTGCGTTGGTGGTGGTAAATTAAACACTGTATTGCCGGCTACACGGGTGCTTAACGGTTGAACATCGCGCGCGCGATAAGACTCAAGATCGGCGAGCCGGATCGGGCTACCGACGCGCTCCAGGTCTTTAGCGATCGAGCGCGCAAGATCACCGCGGTAGAAATCCGCGACGCCTGCATGTGCGAGTTGTTCGAGCGTCGCGGCCAATCGCGGTTGCTGAAAGCGTGCACCGATCGTTGGGGCGAGTCCGTGGGCGAGAAAGGTCTCAGCAAATCCGTCAAGGTCGCGAAGTTCAGCGAGTTTTTGCACGGTGTTGTCGTGTTGCGAGCGGGTGACGGGAGCGCCCCGCGAGGCATAATCAATGGCATCCTCGAGTAGGCGAGCAAGCGGAAGTTTTCCGCCACATTGAGACCGGCTGAACGCAAGCGCACGATCCCAACCGGCCACCGCACCGGCGACAGTGAGCGCGGCAGCGGAACCTCTGGCGGGAATGCGATTGAATCCTTGCTCCTGGTAATGGTCGATTGTGGCCATCGCCGCCGCCGGACCGCATGAGGCGATCCCGCGCGGACTATCGCCAGGCGTGTGTATTAACCAGAAGTTATCACCGCCTAATCCATTCATGTGCGGATAGACGACTGCAATTGTGGCGGCTGCTGCGACCATTGCTTCGATTGCGTTACCGCCATCCGTTAGTACCCGCAAGCCGGCGCTTGCAGCCAGATGGTGCGGTGCGATCACCATGCCCTTGGTTGCACGCAGGGTTTCGAGCATGAGTCCGTCCTATAGAAATTGTATACCTCATTGTCTAAAATAGAATACAATCACTTGAGATGCCAGTGGCAATTAATCCAGAAAAAATAACGTATACGGCGGCGACAAAGCGGGGCAGTCGGCCCGATTACGTCTATGCCGTGCTACGTCTGGCGATTTTGGAGCAGGCCTTGGGACCTGGCGTGAAACTCCCGGAAGACGCAATTGGTGAGCAACTCGGAGTTAGCCGCACGGTTGTGCGGCGCGCGCTGGAGAAGCTTGCTGCCGAGGAATTGGTCGAAATCGCACCGAATCGAGGCGCCTCCGTCGCCCGACCCACCATCGAAGAGGCGCGCGACGTCTTTACCGTGCGCACCGAGCTGGAGCGCCTGGTCGTCGAGCGTGTGTGCGGCAATCTCACGCCGACACAGGTCAAAGTGCTTGAACAATGGGTTGCCGGTGAAGAGCGCGCGTACCGCGAGGCGGCGGACGACTACATTCGCCAAGCAGCTGAATTTCATGTGATTTTGGCCGAGATGGCCGACAGCCCACTGTTGCTCAAATACATCAAATCCCTGGTCGCGCGCAGTGCCTTGATCCTGGGTCTCTATGGCCGTCCGAATTGGCCAAGCTGCAATATGGATGAGCATCGCTCGATTATCGCCGCGCTACGCGATAACGATCCAAAGCGCGCGTGGAAAACGATGTCCGATCACCTCGATGGTGTGCTCCACCGCGCGCTCGATAGCTGGGGTGAAGATGCGCAGCCAAGCGTTACCGAGGTTATTTCAAATTACGCTCGGGTAGTGGACGCGGAATAAGTCGGTCGGTTACGTGGACTCTGTATTGTCTTATTTTTTGGATACTTAGATGACATATTTAAGTATCCAATCACTATGTGAGCAATGCCGAGGAGGATCGCCATCGAACGTACTGGGCTACGATTCGGAGGACCCGCGCGGATGACGCATTGGGTCAGATTCGAGGTAGATGCTCACACGGGCTTCGGCACGCTCGCCGGTAATCAGATCGCGGTGCATCGAGGCGACATGTTTACCGGCGCGGTTGCCACCGCAGAAGTGTTGCACATAGACGCGGTGAAGCTCCTTGTGCCGTGCCAGCCAGCAAAGCTGATCGGCCTGGCCAACAATTCGAACTCACTTGCCCTCAAGCACGGTGTGCCAACGCCCCTCTATCCGCATTACTTCATCAAACCGCCGAATACGTTTCTACCCTGCGGTGAAACGATCCTCAGTCCCGGCGAGCACGCAAAACGTATTTTTTATGAAGCCGAACTCGGGATTGTAATTGGCAAGGTGTGCAAGCACGTATCCGAGGAGGCGGCTGACGACCACATCTTTGGCTACACCTGCGTAAACGATGTTACGGCATTCCAATTGTTGGATGTGGACCCTCATTTTCCGCAATGGACTCGAGCGAAGGCATTCGACACCTTCGCGCCATTCGGCCCGGTGATCCGCACCGGACTTGAGTTGGAACAACTCTCAGTACGGGCAATTCTCAATGGGCGCGAACGGCAGAACTACCTACTGAGCGATCTGGTTTTTTCACCGCGCCAGATCATAAGCTTGCTGTCGGCAGAGATGACATTATTTCCCGGCGATTTAATCGCCTGCGGTACGGGGCCCGGCGCGCTGCCAATGAAATCGGGCACTACCATTGAGATTGTAATAGACGGCATTGGAACATTGAGCAACACATTCCATTAGAAGACATTTGATCGATACGACAGTTCACATAATTCGGCGTACTGGAAGGGGTTACCAACATGGGTAATGAGAACGTAGCAATCGAATCGGTAAAAGCACACATCACCGAGACCTACCTTAACGGAGCATTCAACAAACGGGATCTTGATGCGATGCGACGCGGCTTCCACGAAGATTTTGCAATCTTTTCTGCCGAAGGGAACGCGCTCGGTAAGTTCCCGATTGGTGACTGGTTATCGAAACTTGAACAATCGATTGTCGATGGCTATGACGCTGCCGACGAGAAGAATCATTGGGCGCACAAATTCGCCATCGTTGATGTAACCGGTACGGCCGCCTTTGTGAAGTTAGAGCTATTTAACGAAGGCGTCCATATCTACACGGATTTCATCAGTTTGCTGAAGTTCGACGACGGGTGGCGGATCTCGGCCAAGATTTACAACCAGCATAACGAGCGCAAGAACTGGTGATCGTGAACGCACACACGGGTGCTGTGAGGAAGGGCGAATGACTCAGGAAGGCGATATTCTGTGGACGCCGAGTGAGGCGTTTAAGCGACAAACGAACATTGCCGCGTTCATGGAATGGTTAAAACGCCACCACGGATACGAGTTCTCCGACTACGAAGCACTATGGCAATGGTCCGTAGACGACATTGAGCGATTTTGGCAATGCCTGTGGGATTATTTTGAACTCAAGTCTTCGAGCCCCTACGAACGTGTGCTTGGGTCGCGTGATATGCCCGGCGCGACATGGTTTCCAGGCGCCCGCATCAACTATGCACAACAAATTCTACGTAATGCAAGTTCTGACGGTATTGCGTTTAAATTTCTGTCCGAAATCCGTCCGCTGGGACAAGTAAGCTGGCATGAGCTTGGCGAAATGGCAGGTAAAGTCGCCAACAAACTCCGTGAGCTAGGGGTTAAGCCGGGCGATCGCGTCGTCTCTTTTATGCCGAACATTTCAGAAACGCTCATTGCCTTCCTTGGTGCCGCGAGTATCGGCGCAACCTGGTCGAATTGTGCGCCCGAGTTCGGCATCAAGAGTGCACTCGATCGATTTGGGCAAGTTGATCCGCGGATCCTTTTTACTGTCGATGGCTATCGCTATGCCGGTAAGGACTTCGATAAGCGCGATGATGTTGGCGAACTGATCAAAGGCTTACCGAGCATCGAACATGTGATTTCAGTTTCCTATTTATTTGCGGATGATGAGTTCTTGCCGGTTAGCAACACCACCCCCTGGCGGGAGGTGCAAGCCGATGGCGTTCCGTCGAAGCTCGAATTTGAAGATGTCAGTTTCAGCCACCCGCTGTGGATCGTCTATTCGTCTGGGACGACCGGACTACCGAAACCAATCGTCCATGGCCATGGCGGCATCACCGTCGAGTTACTCAAGTTTTGTATGTTTCACATGAATCTTAAACCAACCTCGGTAACATTTATGTTCACCACCAGTGGTTGGATCACGTGGAATGTCTTAGGTGGTTGTCTCCTGAATGGCGGCACAATCGTTCTGTATGACGGTAACCCGACCCATCCCGATGCGGATGTCTTATGGCGGATGGCCGCTGCGACCGGAACAACATTCTTCGGTGCAAGCCCCGCATTTGTATCCTTGATGATGAACGAAGGCGTCGTGCCGAAAGAGCGTTACGATTTATCCAAGCTCGACAGTATTTTTTGCACTGGGTCACCTGCGTCACCAGATCATTTCGCTTGGTTCTACGAAAATGTAAACGACGATTTGTGGATCAATTCCGCCAGCGGTGGTACCGACATCTCTTCGAGCTTCGTCGGCGGATGTCCGCTATTACCGGTTCGCGCTGGTGAGATTCAAACGCGCTTCCTCGGCGCAGATGTGCACTCGTTCGACGATGACGGCAAGGCGATCCTCGATGAGGTGGGCGAGTTCGTCGTCACCCAACCATTGCCGTCGATGCCCCTGTTTCTGTGGAACGACGAAGACAATAGGCGTTATCGCGATAGTTATTTCGATACCTACCCAGGGGTGTGGCGCCACGGCGATTATTTCGTAATGAACGCCCGAGGCGGTTGTTATGTCCGTGGCCGTTCCGATGCGACCCTGAACCGCTACGGCGTACGCATGGGCACGGCCGAGATCTACCGAACGATCGAGGCCTTAGATGAGGTTGCGGATAGTCTGATTGTGAATCTTGATCTGCCTGACGGCGGTTTTTTCATGCCCTTGTTTGTGAAATTAAAACCGAATATCGCGCTCGACGACGAGGTGAAAAATAAAATCAAGAGCGCTTTGAGATCATATTCGCCGCGTCATGTTCCGGACGACATTCTTGAAGTGACTTTTATCCCATACACGCGCACTGGAAAAAAAATGGAAGTGCCGGTGCGAAAGATCTTGATGGCAGCAAACATCGATGTGGCGGATTATCGCGAATCAATGGCAGAGCCTACATCGATAGACTTCTTTTTGGCTTACGCCAAAAACAAGACCGCTGCGATGTTCAATCGTACCTAGGAAATCTATTTTCCAATCGATTAATCGTGAACTAAAAAGCCAAGCTACCGGAGGATACGAAAATGAGTGAAGAACATTGGCGCAGAGAGAACCCGCAGTTTTTTACCTATATGGATCTCGCGCGCAAACCAGTCGACGGTCCGCCCGTAGTGGCAGGTCTATTGGCCGCATTGATGAGCCGCGATTCGAATAGCGATGCCGAGTCGCTATTGGTTGAAATCCCGAAGGGTTGGAAGAAGCAAACTGATGGCGGCGAGGGATCGATCGAGATATTCCTCTTAAACGGCGACTTAGGCTTTAACGGTGACTACGTTGGGCCGAGTGGCTATGCCCATATTCCACAGGGCTGTGGCGGTGGGGAATTGACCTCCAAAACCGGCGCATTGGCCTTCGTCTATTGGAATCCGCACATGCCTGCGTTTCCGCCACCGTATACCGTGAATCGCATCGTGCAGAGCCATACAATAGATTGGCGCCAGAGCGTTCCGACTTCGCATAGCATTATGCACAAGCCGCTCAGGGCGCCGGATCCCCATGGCGACGGCTATGAAGGCGGCCCCGGTGGACATCTGCGTATGGAATACGTTGCGCCCGGCATGGCAACACCGTTTGAACATAACCATCACGAGTGTTGGGAAGAGTTGTTCATCTTGGAAGGCGATTGCTTTATCGCCGATGAAGGTGTGTTGGCACCGGGTTCGGCCGTAGGTCACCCCCAAGAATTTTGGCACGGTCCGTTTGCCAGTCGCCGCGGTTGTCTTTTCTTGGTGCACACCGATGCACCGATGGGTGTGCCTTGGGGGATCCGTGACTACCCCAATCAACAGGAGATCTGTGACGCCTACTTTGCCGAAGCGCCATGGGATGGTCCGATTGAATTTGCTCTATGGGCAGACCTGCCGTGGAAGCGATTTAGCGAATTACCCGAGTTCATCGCGTGGGAAAAGACCTCGGCAGGGCAGGAGTGGGGCGACAAAGTCGGGCAACTGACCGCGTCCAAGTTCCGGGCTTCGTGGAAACGATCAGTCGAAAAATCACTCGCTAAGAAGTGATTGACGATTGGGCTGCTGTATTAGGTCAGCGATCATCTTAAGATACCGATCCAATACAGATTAAGGTGGTGCTGATGGCTGCACAGATGGAAGAAATTCGAGACTTCAAAGGCACGCGTAAAGAGCTTCTCCGAGCGCGCCACCTGCCGGGTGAATTCTATACCTCGCCTGAAATCTACGCGCGCGAGATCGAACAGATTTTCATGCGCGATTGGATCTGCATCGGCCGGGTCGAGCAGTATCCCAATCCCGGAGATTTTCGTGCGATGCGCATCGCCGACGAACCCATCCTGGTTTGTCGCGATAAGGCCGGCACCCTGCGTGCATTAGCCAATGTCTGTCAGCACCGCGGGGTTGAGGTGGTGCAGGGCGAGGGCAATGCGCAGGAATTTAGTTGTCCCTACCACGCGTGGGTCTACGGTCTGGACGGTGCGCTGGTGGGGGCGCCCTATAGCCGCGAAGTAGACGACTACGACTGGAAATCCTGTCGCCTGCCGAAAATTCAACTCGATACTTGGGCGGGCTACATTTTTATCAATTTCGACTCGAATGCGGAAAGTTTGGACGACTACCTCGCGGCGGATCGGGTCCAGGAAGTTGCCGGTTTTCTACGTGCGGATGAAACGCGCATAGCCGATGAGTACGTATTTGATCTCAACTGCAACTGGAAGTTCGTACCGGAAAACTTGATGGACATCTATCACGTTGGTGTGATCCATAGCAACACGTTTGGTAAGGGCTTCCCCGTGGAAAAGTTTCCGTTCCATCTGACCAAATACGGCTACCATTCAGAATATGAGAGCTTAACGATGGCGCCAGACGGCGCTTGGTTGTTCGGCAAACCGATGCCCTGGCTTGCTGAGAAATCGAAGTCATTCGCCTTCACCGTTTTTATCCGGCCAAGTTTCAATATGTTTGCCCGGCCGGATATGTTGCAGCCGTGGTTTTGTCATCCACTGGGACCGGATAAGACCCGCGTTACCGTCTTGACGCAATATCCGGACGAATGGTTTGAGCAACCGGCGTTTGAACAGAAGAGTCAGGTGGTGAAAGATTTCATTCGTCTCGTGGCGAGCGAGGATAAGGAGATGATGCACTCGCTGCAAAATGGGGTCGGGTCACGGCACTTCACACCAGGTCCAACCATGGGCCTGGAAAAGGCAATCCATCACCTACTCAACGCCTATCTCGACCGCATGTTTGGCGAGGAGGCATAAGATCTCGTTAGATTTCTACCGAACGGGCTAACTACAGCTCAAGCCAACGTCGCGCGATAGTCAAGTAAGCCTCGTCCGCCTGTTCGATGTGTTGCACCGGACAATATTCGTCGGTTTGGTGCGCCATGTGCATCTCGCCGGGACCCAGGATCACCGTCGGCGGATTGCCAGAGGCGGGTGTGAGTGCCGCTGCATCGGTAAAGTAAGGCGCGCCGCGCGGTTCGATGCGTTCACCAAGCAACGGCTCCATCACCGCGAAGACTTCCTGCATCCATTCGTTGGTATGTGGCGTATGGACCCCGCCAACGTCGATGATCGATTCAACCGCAGCCTCGTCACCCAGTCGGCCTTTGATCGTATCGACAATCTCACGATGACTGTGATCAGGGATGGTGCGGATATCGACGGTAAACTCAGCCTGGTCTGGCACTGAATTCAGATTGAGCCCGCCATGGAAGGTACCGACGTTCAGTGAAGACTTACCAAGCAGTTCATGCGGATCGAGCTGAAAGCGGTGCTCTTCCATCGACGTCACAGCACGCGCCGCCTTGTACACCGCATTGACGCCAACTTCCGGCATTGAACCATGTGCGGTGACGCCTTTGGTCTGGACCTTGAGCCACAATGCACCTTTGTGACCGATGATTGGGTAATTCGATGTCGGTTCAGCGATAACAATTGCACCCGCCTCGCTTAAGGCGCCGACCTTCGCAAGATGAAACGATCCTTCGCAACCCGTCTCCTCACCAGCGCAGATTGCCAGCTCAATATCAGCGGCACCGATGTGTCCGGCAGCGGCAATCATCAGTGCTGTATGAACAAAACAGGCGATGCCGGCTTTCATATCGGTTGTACCACGACCGTATAGCTTGCCGTCGACGATTTCGGCACCGAAGGGATCGACCGTCCATTCCTTCGTGCCTAGCGGCACAACGTCGATATGACCACCAAAGCACAAGGCCTTTTTGTCCCCGCGCCCCTTTAGTCTAGCGACCAGGCTCGTACGATTAGGCGCAAACTCATACGGCTCGACCTCGAGTCCAAAGTCGCGCATTAACTCAGCCAAATAATTTGCGCAGGCGAGTTCGTCCCCGGGTGGGTTGCGCGTGTCGAAACGGACAAGTTCTTGGGTGATCTCGAGTGCGGACGGTATTGTGGCCATTTGGTCTCCTGGGGCGTTCGTGCGGATCTTTACAAGTCTACGGCCGCACCATAAGCTGCCGTTTCGAGTCCCGTCAAGCAACAGTGGAGAACCACATGGCCAAAGCGAATTCCGACCGATCACAAGCGGACGCTAATTACACGACGGATCTGGTTTCACGCGAGATCGTAAGAGGGAAACTGCTTGCTGTGGCGGATGAGATGGGGGTCGTGTTGCAACGGAGCTCAATGAGTCCGGTGATCTACGAAGTACTCGATTTCGCCTGCGGGTTTTGCGACGCGTCCGGTCAGCTGGTGTCGCAAACGAATGGTATTACGGTGTTCACCGGTACGTTCTCAATCCAGACGGCGGTGATCCTCGATAAATTCGGCGACGAACTTGCCCCTGGCGATATCTATATCCTTAATAATCCATTCGACGGTGGTACCCACTACAACGACGTGGGCATTATTAAACCAATCTTTGTAGACGACGAGTTGTTCGCGTTTGGGATCTCGATCTCTCACTGGACGGATGTTGGTGGCAAGTCGCCAGGATCGCTACCGGCGGACGCCACTGAGATATATCAAGAAGGGATCTGCTTTCCTGGCCTTCGCCTGTATAAAGATGACAAACCCGAGCGCACGGTTTTCGAGATGGTCGAGGCGAACGTGCGGATCCCAAAGATGGCGTTGGGAGATCTCAACGCCGCAGTCGCCTCAGTCCGCATTGCCGATAAGCGTTGCCAGGAGCTATGCGAAAAATATGGTAGCGCAGGTGTTCGTGAAACCTTCCAGCACATTCTTTCGACCAGCGAAGCGGTAAGCCGAGCAGCGGTCGCCGAACTACCAGACGGTGTTTATCGAGCAACTGATTGGCTCGATGGTGACGGCATCACGAAGGACCGCTTTCCAACACAGGTCGAGGTGAAGATTGCGGGAGAAGAGATCACATTTGATTTCACCGGCACCTCCCCACAAGTGCGTGGACCAGTCAATTGTTCGAGATCGGCTATGATCTCTGCGGTTAAAACCGTCTTCAAAGCGATCGTTGATCCACAAGCACCCTCGAACGAAGGCTGGTTTCGCCCGTTAACAGTCGTAGCACCGGAAGGCACCGTGTTCACAGCGACGAAGCCTGCCCCGGTCGGCTGGTATTTTGAGGGCACGGGCCAGGTCTCCGAACTCGCCTGGAAGGCGCTCGCACCAATCGTGCCGGAGCGTATTAGCGCCGGTAGCGCGAATAGTCTGTGCGTAACCGTGATGGGAGGCGTCGATCGCTCGCGCCACGAGCCCTGGGTAATGATCGAGCCCAGTATGGTGGGTTGGGGTGCGACCGATGAGCGTGACGGTAATTGTGTCACGAGTCCTATTTCGAACGGCGATACATTCAATTATTCGATCGAGTTGATTGAAGCGAAATTTCCCGTGCGCGTGCGGGAGTATTCCTTAAACATCGAAGGTGGTGTTGGTGCCGGTCGCTATCGTGGTGGTTACGGGTCAATCCGTGAATATGAAGTGCTTGCCGACGACACCGTGTTATCTGCAAGTTACGGTCGATCAATCGAGAGGCCGTGGGCAACCGAAGGTGGTGGCGATGGGTCGTGTAACCTATTCGACCTAAGACTCGATCAGCAGTACGAACGTGCTGCGCGTGCGCCGACAACGATCATGCAAAACGGCGATCGGATCCGGATGTATACGGGTGGTGGCGGTGGCCACGGCGATCCCTTTGACCGCCCAGCAGTAGATGTGGCGGAAGAAGTGCGCGCTGGCTATATCGATGCCGCGCAAGCGCGTGACGACTATGGGGTTGTTATGACCGCAGACGGCAACGCATTGGACGTCGAAGAAACAAACGCGCTACGCGCAGCAAGCGCTGCTTGAGGTGGGTCGTCTAGCAACCGACATCGGTGGAACATTCACCGATCTCGTCTATTTCGACGAGAATTCTGGCGCCCTTCAAGTCGCGAAATCCCTCACCACGCCGCGGGATCTAACCCAAGGTGTTGTCGATACCATAGAACTCGGCGCGTTCGACCATAGCGACGTGGATTTTTTCGTTCACGGCGGGACGACCGTGATCAATGCCATCACCGAGCGTAAGGGCGCGCGCACCGCTCTGGTTACAACCAAAGGTTTTCGCGACGTACTCGAAATCGCACGCGGCAATCGTCCCGATCTCTACAACCTACGTTTCTATAAAGAACGTCCATTTGTACCGCGTCTGTTGCGCTTCGAAGTCGATGAACGGGTCGATGCCCAAGGCAATGTCATGCAAGCGCTCAACATAAAAGAACTCGATCATGTGGTTGAGCGCTGCCGCGCCGAAAACGTTGAGGCGATCGCGATCCAATTCCTACATAGCTACGCCGCGACGGAGCACGAAGCGGCCGCGGCCGCGTATCTCCGGGAGAAGATGCCGGAGGTGACGGTAACCGCAAGCTTCGAGATTACGCGCGAGTGGCGGGAATATGAACGTGCAACGACTGCGGTGCTTAACGCCTATGTACAACCGATAATTCAACGTTACTTCGACCGCCTAGAAGTCGCATTACAGGAGCACGATGTACGCTGCCCCCTGTTCGCCATGCAGTCGAATGGGGGGACGACGACGTTTGCCTGGGCAAAAGAGCATCCGATCGCATTGATGGAATCGGGACCGGCCGCGGGTTGTAACGGTGCTGCACTGGTTGGCGAGGCCTGTGGCGAGCCGAAGATCATTTATCTCGATATTGGCGGGACCACTGCCAAGTGTTCAACCATTGAGGGTGGTAGCCCGCGGGTAACGACTGAATATCGTCTCGAGTACAGCCGTACGCGTTTTGGTTATCCGTTACGGATCCCAGTGGTCGATATCGTTGAGATTGGGGCAGGCGGTGGCTCGATCGCGTGGTTCGATAAAGCGGGCCTGCTGAAAGTTGGTCCGGTCAGTGCCGGTGCCGAGCCGGGCCCGGCGTGTTATGGACGTGGCGGCGAGGAGCCGACCGTAACCGACGCGAAATTGATTTCAGGCGTGTTGAATCCCGAAAATTTTGCCGATGGGCGAGTTGCACTGGACCTCGAGTGCGCACGCAAGGCAATGCAGAAGATCGCCGACGGTCTTGATACATCAATCGAAGAAGCCGCGGTCGCTGTGATCCGCACGGTCGATGCCAGCATGATAAACGCTTTGAAGCTGGTGTCGATTCAACGTGGTCATGACCCCCGCGATTTCTCGCTAGTCGTCGGTGGCGGTGGCGGCGCAATGCATGGCGCACCACTCGGACGCGAACTCGGAGTGAAGGAAGTCATCATCCCGCTCTACCCGGGCCTGTTCTCCGCCTGGGGCATGCTCGCCACCGAGCCACGTTCCGATTTTATGCAGACCGAACTTCGGCGTGCGGACGACATTGACATCGCGCACGTTCGATCGATAATCGCCGCATTGGAGAAGCAAGGACGCGAATATTTCGAAACTGAAGACCGTAACGCGAAGCTGCGTTTCGAGACCCGTATCGATCTGCGCTACCTCGGCCAAGAACACGCGGTAACCATCGTCGTTGACCCTCAATCGGCAACGATGGATAACATCCTCGACGAATTTCACATTGCGCACGAAAAGACCTATACCTTTAGGCTCGAAGACACGCCGGTAGAGTTTGTAACCTACCGTGTAACCGTTAACGCGAGCGTGCCGCGACCGGCTTTGAAACCTTTAAACAGCGATGGCCGCTCGATTGAAGCCGCAGAACGTCCACGTCGGCGAGTCAACTTTGCAGAGGATGGCCAGCATGAGGCGCGCGTTTTCGAACGCGACAAATTGCCACCAGGTGCGACGATCGATGGGCCTCTAATCGTTGAAGAAGCGACTTCGACTACGCTGATCCATCCTGGACAACAGATGCGGGTTGACGAGTATGGATTTCTGCGTATCACTGAATAGTTTTCAGCGAAACTTTGGAATATGGATCCTGTGTCTTACTTTTTGCATCATTGCTCCTGCGGTTTCCGGCGATGACCAATCTGGCGAGGTAGCGCTTCCTGCAGACAATGAGTGGCAATATTTATCGTTCGAGCGACGTCATTCGCAAATGACATTTTTGGTTCACCCGACGATGATGGAGAAATTCCAAGCATTCTATAAAACACCGACCCCAGAATTAACCTGCGCCAGTTGCCATGGCGAAAATGCTGAATCCGAAGGCTACAATCGAGCGAATTCGGACATCAAACCACTTAAGCCGAGCCGTGTACGAGCGCTCTACGAAGCTGGTGCAACGCTTACGCCGCTGCAACGTTTCAAACGCGACGACATAACGCCAACAATGGCGCGGTTGATGGGTGTACCGCAATATGACCCGACAACCGGGCTAGGATTTTCGTGTTTTGGGTGCCATCGACGGACGGACGAACAGTGATCACGCGCCGTTCTTTGTTGATCGCTTCCGCCGCAGCGGTAGTTGCGCGGCCAACTTTCGCCGCAACGACTCCTATGCCAAGCCTATTTTACGGACACGGCGGTCCGTGGCTCGCCATCGATAAAAAACGTAAGCGCGAATTGTTTGATATGGCGAGTCGGCTACCGACACAACCAAGCGGGATAATCGTATTTACCCCGCACGTGCGCGCGCGAAATATAACCCTGGCGTCTAGTGGGATTGCGCGCTGGAGTTTCCCGCGACGGTTTCAGAAGCTTGTTAAAGACATTCGCTACCACCCGCCAAGTGCTAAGGCGCTTGCAGACAATGTCTACGCTGGACTTGAAGATGCGAAGTTTGCCTACTCGCGCGACGAACACAAAGGCTTCAACCACACCGTGTGGATGGGTCTCATGCACTTATTCCCAGACGCGGACATACCAGTAGTGGAAGTAGCGATGCCATTTGTACCTGCCTCGCGTCTTTTTGAACTCGGACAAGCGCTCGCGCCGTTGCGCAAAGCAGGAGTGCTGGTCATCAGCAGCGGAACGGTGACCCATAATCTTGGGACGTTTGGGCATTTCGAGCAGCCGCCAACCTGGGCCGCCGACTACGATCAATGGACAGCAGAGACAATCGCCGCTAACGACATCGATAGCCTAATCGACTGGCGTGCCAAAGGGCCGGCATCGACAATCGCGCACCCTGACGACGGTGGTCATTTTAATGTGATGATGTTTGCGCTTGGTGCGGCTGTCGGTTCGAGTGGTGGTCTGTCTTGGTCGCGTACGATGCATGAAGGCTTTGCATCGACGACGTTTTCAGATCGTGGTTTCTTGTTTGGGTAGCAGCGCGTAAGCCATTGGCCAACGCTCGTACGTCCAATGTCCCCAATGAGCGGCGCGGTTGCGAAATTAGTGCCAACACAACAGCTTAAGGTGCACTGCTAAGCGCGCTCTTTGGGTACGCTAAATCGCCGATCGACCAGATGTGCTCAATTCCAAAACATTAGTGGTAATTTTGCCGGTTTTATCTTCCAGCCGGCGTGCCGTAGCAGATTACAAATCTTGCGGGAGCGTACATAATCGCCAAAAGACACGAATAATAATGAAGCAATCGGGTAAGGATTTAGTGAATAACTGAGGGCTAGCGAGCGTCCCTTTGGTAGGTAGGGATAGCGCTCACTCTGCCCTTTCGATTAGTCCGCTAGGGAGAGGGAATATAGCGCAGAGCATCAGATTGCATTCTAGTTTATCCGCGTCCTTAACCAACAGTAAGGACAGGGTCGCTCCGATTCGATTTAGCTTACTGTTTTTTTACTGCTTACCTTCTTCGGCAGCTCTCCGGCGAATGCTGCAGTTGTTTTCGCATTTAGTGACGTCGATTTCCGGGGGCAGGTGGGCTCGGCGCGGGAAACAGACTTCGATCCGGACGGCGATGGTTTTGCCGCCGCGAGCAGCGTCGATGGTGGATTGTTAGACAGCGGGACGGTGAATGGGTCCGCATCGGCGTCGGCTTCGGTAGGCTCACTGCGCGCCAGCGCGGCGTTCAGCGGTGTCGACGTCGTTAGTGCCAACGGCGGCGTTGAAGGCCGCGCGAGTTATTCAACAATGATCACTATCTCGACCACGACCCCGGGTTATTTGAGTTTTGTCTGGGGGTTAAGCGGTTCAGTGATGCTTAGCGACCTAACTGGCAACGGAAGAGCACAAGGGCTGTTACACGGGGAGGACGACTTTGGGACGTTTAACCTGGTTAACGGTCATATTGACAAGGATGACCTGTCATTTGGAGGATTCGATACATTTTACGAAACCCCAGCGGGTCGCCGTAACATTGGTGGTTCGGTAGGAAACGGCGATGTCGTTCGGCACGGCGCGATACTAAGGGCAACTGGTAGTATTCAACATAGTGGATTTGCCAGTGCTGACCTCGGTTCGACAGCGAGTTTGATTGGGATCCGATTTTACACTGACACTAGTTACACGACGTTGATTGACGCAAGCGAATGGACCGCAATGACAGATGAAGGGGTCGAGATAGGCGCCGCGGTAATTCCGATACCGGCGATTGATCCGCTGTTTGCCGTATTGTGTCTAGCTACCGCTATGGTTCGGCGGAGAAACTGCACAATCAAGTAACAGGGCACCGTTGTCGCCGCATTAATTACGATCCACGATTGCCCAATAACGCATAGTACTCGGCGCGTCGTCGGTAGGCGGTGGTAAATCATACTTAGCTGAGTAGGCGGCTCGAACCGGCGCAACGGCGGCCTCATCGGATAACGGAGATGCGGCTACCGCGTAGATATTCTCGCCGATTTTAAGTCGCACCTCACCGTTTTTATCTACCCAGCCGGGCCAATTCTTTGATTCCGGATCGCGCGCACCGATAAACAATTTACCCTTAACTTGCGCACACCAGATCGTCACTGAGTGTGGGATGAAATAGGGCGTCTTAACCTCTATATAGATCTCTTTAAACTCGTCCGTGAAGGACCAATCGTCTGGTGTCCTATCGACGGCATTTCCGCGTAGCCATTGCCCCGGGGTTGCGTCGCTCGGAGAGCACCCACCGATCCAGATAGCGACTAGCAGGACGGCAAGGAAATTCGCGCTGTTCGCGAAGAAAGACAATTTCTCAAAGCTTGAATAGTTTTTTTTGCGACCGAGCATGAGCGATGACCTCCCGTGAGTGGCCTGGCAGTTTAAAGCGCACTATAGCGCAGCCGACGAACAAGCGCCGTACAAATCCATGCTGGATGCTGCGATCGACGGACAGCCTTCAGTTTGGAACCGTTCGCCCGACGCACCGCTGGCGCGATGCGTGTCGATTGCCCATTGTCTGGCACCGTCATAGAATTGATACACATTAATCGATGGATAGGCGGCCTACGGGTTATGCAATCGTCGGACGTCAAGCTCAGCTACTTCACGATGCCGGTGCACCCGCCCGGCCGTAACTACCTAGAAACGCTAAAGGAGGATCGCGAAGCCGCGCTGCTGGCAGACGCGCTTGGATTTAGCGAAGCGTTCTTTGGCGAACACGTTACCGACGTCGCTGAGACGGTGACCTCGTCGTTAATGTTCTGCGCGAGCCTCGCGGACGCAACAAAACAGATCAAGCTTGGTAGCGGCACTGTAAATATGCCGAATAATCACCCGGCCCAAGTGGCGGCGCAGGTTGCCATGATCGACACGATGCTCGAAGGACGCTTTTTGTTTGGTATTAGTCCAGGAGGACTGCGTTCGGATGCCGAGGTGTTCGGCAACCTCGAGCGAGATCGTAACGCCATGTTCGTCGAGGCGATCGATCAGGTGCTTGAAATCTGGGCCAGTGATCCACCGTACGATATCAAGGGTGAATTCTGGGAAATTACGACTGCGCGTACCTTGGATAGCGAGATCGGACAGGGGGTGATCCTGCAGCCGTATCAAAAACCTCATCCGCCAATCGTCATTGCAGCAATGTCCCCACACTCAAGTAGTGTCACCCGTGCCGGCGCGCGCGGCTGGAGCTTCATCTCGGCTAATTTTCTGCAACCGGTATGGGTCGCGACGCATTGGTCGAAGTTTGTCGAAGGCTGTAACCAGGTGGGGCGCCGTTCCGATCCGAGTGACTGGCGCGTGGCAAAAAGTATCTTCGTCGCCGATGACGAGCAGACAGCTAAGCGTCACGGCAAAGATCCTAACGGTCCCTATGGCTTCTATTATCGCAATATCATGCGCAAACTCATCGGCAACGGTCGGCCGGAGCTATTCAAACATGACCCCGAGATGCCGGATTCCGCCGTAACGCACGATTACGTGATGGACAGTCTCGTTATCGCCGGTACCGTGGACAGTGTTGTCGAGCAGCTATTGGCATTCCGCGAGACTACCGGCGATTTCGGTACACTTGTTTATGCGGGGCACGACTGGGCCGATGCGCCACTCGCCCGCCGTTCGATGGAGCTCATGGCCACAAAGGTTATGCCGGCTTTTAATCAAGCTTTAAATCATTCAACCGCTCAATCCAACAGGAATTCACAACCGACCGACAGTAACGCCGCAAACTAGCCCACGAGCAATAAGCCCAAGGAGATCCCGGTGAAAAAAGAAGTTGTTTTCCCAGAGTCCATGCCGCGTCCGCGCGTCGCCTATTCCCCACTCGTAAAAGCCGGGCCGTTCGTCTACGTATCCGGACAGCTGGCGTCAGATTTCTCAAAGGGTGTCCCCACTGCGGCGAAAATCAACGCCGAGTTTCCGCATCATGGCTCGGATATCGAACGACAGACTGAATTCGTCTTAGGCTACCTGCGTACCCTGTTGGATGCCGGTGGGTCGTCAATGGACAATTGTCTTTTGCTAGGGGTCTACCAGACCGATCCCGCTGAGCTATACGGTTGCGCGCGGGTTATGCAAGACGTGTTTGGTGCTAACGGCGTACCCCCTCACGCCGCGATCGTGGTTGAAGAATTGCCAATACCATTTTGCATCCTGGAAGTTGACGCAATCGCGTACATACCGGAAAACGGTGAATCAATAGAGGTGCTAAATCCGCCCTCGTTACCGCAGCCGATCCCGACCGGACTGGACGACCGTGCGCTGTTTAACTACGCGGTCAAAGCTGGACAGTATATTTTTACCAGCGCAATCATGGCGACTGATTTTGATAACGGGGTCGCACCCGAAGCGGCGATGGATCCTAATTTCATCTATTACGCCGAGAGCGCAAGGTTACAAACCGAATATATCTTGGAGAAGCTGAAGATTATTCTGGCGGAAGGTGGTGCAAGCTTAGCGGATGTTGCCAAAGCCGATATTTACCTCACCGATCAGAATGACTTTTATCGATTTGAGCAGGTATGGAAGCAATATTTCCCAACCGATCCGCCGGCCCGTAATATCGTGCCGGTGACCGACCTTGGTGTGCCGGGGATCCGCATTGCCATTAATCTTGTTGCTTATGTGCCCGGTGATGGACCGCCGAAACGCACGATCCACACCGACGCTGCGCCGATCCCTATCATTCATGAGCCGCAGGCCGTGCAAGCGGGCAATTTATTGTTCTTTTCGGGTCAGATGGCGTCTGACTTTGAAAACGGTGTGCCGCCCGAAGCACAAGTTGATCCGAATTTCCCCTATTTCAGCTCTGCCTCTGAGCGACAGGTACGCTATATCGTGAAGAACATCGATGCGATTTGTGCGGCGGCCGGGATCACACGTGATCATCTGGTGCGCCGGCGTGGCCTGTATACCGACTTCACGGAGTTCTTTACTTCGTTTCTAACTTGGGGAGAAGAGTTTCCAACCGATCAGCCAGCAAGCACGACCGTGCGCGTACCAAGTCCGGCGATGGTTCCCGGGTGTAAGGTCGTGATAGATCTTATGGCGATGGTGCCGGATCCTAAATAGGAATTAGTGAGTTCCATAAGGAGTTCTATGTAATTACGAGTAACGAAAAACCGATCGCATAATAACTAGCCCCGGAGGTTATCGTGAAAAAAGAAGCAATCTTCCCGAAATCGATGCCGGCACCACGTGTCGCCTATTCCCCAATCATCAAGGCCGGCCAATTTGTTTATGTGTCGGGACAGGTGCCGTCAGATTTTGTTACCGGGGTTCCGCCGACGGCGAAAATCAATGCGGCGTTTCCACATCATGGCTCCAATATCGAGCGCCAAACAGACTACGTGATGAAAAACATCAGCACGTTGTTGGAGGCGGGCGGGTCATCGTTGGAGAACTGCCTGTTTTTGATCCTCTATCAAGACAATGCTAGCGAACTCCATGGGACCAAACGCGTCGTGCAAGATCTTTGCGGTCCCGCCGGTGCACCGCCAAGCGCTACGATCCTGCTGGAAGAACTGCCAGTACCCAATTGCAATCTAGAAGTCGACGCCATTGGTTACGTCCCGCAAAAAGGCGAGTCAATTGAGTTTCTGAATCCTTCGTCACTGCCAAAACCCGTTCCGAGCGGACTCGACGATAAGCCATTGTTTAACTATGGGGTAAAGGCGGGTCAATATATCTTTACAGCTTCTATCACGGCGACGGATTTCGACCATGGCGTAGCCCCAGAGGCGGCGCTCGATCCGAATTTTATTTACTACGCGGAAATCGGTCGATTACAAACCGAATATATTCTCGACAAACTTAAAACGATCTTGGCCGAGGGCGGTGCAACTATGGCCGATGTCGTCAAAGCGGAGGTCTATATGACCGATCGCGATGACTTTTTTCGCTTTGAACAAGTGTGGAAAAAATACTTCCCGACCGATCCGCCTGCACGCATCGTTGCGCCGGTCTCGGGCCTTGGTGTGCCGGGATTGCGCATCGCGATTAACCTCGTTGCCTATATTCCGGGTGACGGTCCACCGAAGCGGACAATCCAAACCGATGCCGCACCAACGCCGTTAACGCATGAACCACAGGCAGTACAGGCCGGAAACCTCTTGTTTTTTTCGGGCCAGATGGCGACTGACTATAAGAACGGACTCGCCCCAGAGGCGCGGGTGGATCCCAATTTCCCTTACTACGAATCACCCGCGGAACTCGATGTGCGGTACGTCGTAAAAAACATCGATGCGATCTGCAAGGCTGCCGGTACCACGCGTGACAATCTCGTGCGTCGACGCGGTTTGTATACGGATTTTCGGGAGTTTTTCACTTCCTTCGTCGCATGGGCGGAGGAGTTTCCTGACGCGCCACCGGCGAGTACAACTGTGCGGCTTCCGGGGCCGCTATTCGTACCAGGATGCAAGGTTGTTATTGATTTGTTGGCGATCATTCCTGACGACGAATAGGGATGGCAGGAATTGGTGGATTTTGATTACGGGAAGTTTATAGATTAAGTGGTATTTAACAATGACTGAACAAAATATAAGTGCCGAGGATAACTATGTGCGTCATCGAGTCACCACGCGTGACGCCGAGATGGCCTATGTGGATACCGGTAGCGGCCGACCCTGTGTTTTTATGCACGGCAACCCAACAAGTTCCTACCTCTGGCGAAATATTATTCCTCATGTCGAACCAATCGCACGCTGCGTCGCGCCGGATTTGATTGGGATGGGTGATTCAAGTCGTTCGCCTCGAAATTGTTATCGTTTGTTTGAACAGGCCGCCTTTCTCGATGCTTTTTTCGACGCGCTTGAACTCGATGATGTCTGTCTTGTCCTTCAAGATTGGGGTGTCGTACTCGGCGTCGATTGGGCGCGGCGTCATCCGGACAGGGTGCGCGGCATCGTTCATATGGAAGGTATCGTTCGCACCATGATGTGGTCTGAGTGGGCGGATGAGACGCGTGACTTCGTACGTGCATTAAAAGGCGATGAAGGAGAAAAGCTGATACTCCAGGAGAATCAGATCGTGGAAGGATTTCTCGTGCTCGGTACAGCACGTAAGTTTACCGACGTGGAGATGGAACGTTACCGTGCTCCATACCGTGATAGCGAAGCGAGTCGTCAACCCACTTTAGACTTGTCGCGCGAAATACCGCTTGAAGGCATACCCCCGGATTCCTGCGCGATGATCGACGCCAATGCGCAATGGCTACGGGGCTCGACCGCGTTGCCGAAGCTGTTCATCAACGGCAATCCCGGGTTAAACATTACGGGGAGTGTTCGGGATTACACACGCACTTTTCCTAATCAGCAGGAAATTACCGTCGACGGGATCCACTTTTTACAAGAGGACTCGCCGCACGCGATCGGTACCGCGGTGAAGGCGTTCTACGAATCGCTATAGACCGTGCTTGGAGCGGCTAGGTCGTCGCGGGCCAGCGCAAATAAAAAAGGGAGGATCGGTTATGCAACCGACCCTCCAGCGAACGGATTAATGGGAGGGAGGGTCTCCGTTCATAGCCTATTGCGGCGCGAACGAAGACAAACTTTAGTGCGCTGAGGCCGCTTAGTGGGCCCTGAATCTAGGCATTCGCTTGATCGGAGCCTGTGCCGTCGGGTGCCGTGCCGGCTGACGCTAGCGGTGGTGCGGATCCAACCGGGCTTGAAGGCTCAATCTCAGCGACTTTTCCAAGAATATCGGGTAATTCTATTCCTGCCTGGCGCGCGAGTTCATGCACTGGAGGAAGCGCGCCAATCATTCCCTTAAGAAATCCCGCAGTCGTCGAATCACCGCTACCGCTCGAATCACCCGAATCCCATACGGTGATCTTGTCGATCTGCAGGTTTTGGATTGCCTTAACTTGTTCACGGATGAGCTCAGGTAGCTGCTCGATGATCAGTAATGCGGGAGCCAGATCTTTGCGGTCTTCGCATACGGCCATTAGTGCTTTATACCCTTCGGCTTTCGCCTCGAGTAGTTTGCGTGTGCCTTCGGCTTCCGCAGTAAAACGCATCAGCACCGCGTCGGCTTCACCGGCGGCGATGCGTCGTCGGCGCTCGGCTTCAGCCTCTGCGTCGATCTCGACCTTCGTCCGTTCTACGACTTGTTGTGCAACCTGCTGCTTCTCGAGCAACGCAATCTCTTCGTCTTTTTGTGCTAATAAGACGTCGCGTTCCGCGTTTGCCATGGCGACTTCGCCGCGTCGTTTTGCCTCTGCCTCGCGCTCGGATAACTGCGCATTGTAGTCGGCCATTTTGGCCTTGGATTCGTTCTCGCCTTTAATCGCCGCCGCTTCTAGTTCTGCAATCTCCACACGCTGGTGCGCTTCGGCCTTCTTCTGACCTTCTCTCGATAGCGCAGTTTGCTCGGCGACCGCTACTTCCTTACTACGTTGTGCGCTGGCTTCACCCGCTACACCCTCGGCTTCGAGTTTTGCGACTTCAATACGTTGGTTTCGTTCGGCCTGTTTTTGCCCCGTGGCCGACTGTGAATTTTGTTCTGCAACCTCGACATCCATTTCGCGTTGTGCGGTGGCGGAACCAATCGAGCCTTCACGATCTGCAGCGGCGACTTCCACCTTGGCCTGGTTGACGGCTTCTGATGCGGCCTTGCGACCCAACGCCTCGATGTATCCGGATTCGTCGGTGATGTCGCGGATATTGACGTTGATCATTTCGAGACCAATTTTATTTAGCTCGAAGTTGACGTTCTTGTTGACCAAGTCGAGAAATTTTTCGCGGTCTTGGTTGATCTCCTCGATCGACAGGGTGGCAATCACGAGGCGCATTTGGCCCAAAATGATATCGCGCGCCTGATGCGCGATCGCAACGTCGTCCAGACCAAGGAGGCGCTCGGCGGCATTGTTCATGATCTCAGGTATCGTAGAGATGCCGATAGTAAACGTGGAGGGGACGTTTACCCGGATGTTCTTTTTCGACAGCGCACTTTGAAGTTCAATGTCGATCGTCATCGGTTCGAGCGACATGTAGGCATAACTTTGCATCAACGGCACGACGAACGTTCCGCCGCCATGAATACAGCGCGCGGCGCGCGCGCCGGCGATCTTTCCGTAGACCACCAGTACCCGGTTCGACGGGCACCGTTTGTACTGCATCACCAGCATCACAAAGAAGAAGCTGATGATCAGAACGACGGAGACAACAAGCATTAATGGTCCGGGGGATATATCCATGCTGGTTTCCTTGTTAGGTCTGTTTCTCGTTTATTAGCATTTTAATTATCGGTTCTTCGACGCGAGGAAAATCAATCCGCGGATTCGACGACGAGGGTTTGATCGTCGCGTACCTCGACGACACGGACACTGGAGAACTGGTCTAGTTTCTCACCATTACTAATGGCTTCGAGGACTTTGCGCCGGCCCGATACATCGACCTCCACTTGTCCGCGTCCGGCGCCTTGCTTTGGTATCGTCATATAGACCCGAGCGGTTCTACCAACAGCGGTATTGAGGTCGTAGTCGATCGTCCGATTGAGTTTGCGTGCGGTAAACATCAAGCCGGAGGCGAGCATCATCATCCCGAAACCGAATGCGGCAGCCGCCGCGGCCGACGCGAGACCATTCATATCCCAATCGACGCGGCAAGTTAGGCCCATCCAGCCCGAGCCCATAAAAAAAGCGAGTATCGATAAGAGTGAAAAAAATCCGAACGAGGAGTCTGAGCCCGCATCGTGACTGATATCCGGGTCGACGTCGGTGTCGGCACCAAAAAACAAGGCTAAGAGCAGGCGTAGCACGAAAAAAGTCGTGCCCGTCAGCGCCATGATGAGATAGACGGCAACGTCGGTGCCCATGCTGAAGGCGGCTTGCCAGTCGAACAATAGGTCGAGCACTGGGGCATCTCCGAGGTGTGATACTGATAACAGCAAGCTATGCCAAGCCCCTCAGGCCGTCAAGAGGTGGCGGCAATAATGGCGCGACCCCGATGGTCGGCGTCGCTGAACTACGCGATCGGCGTTTTCGCGTTTTCGCCGGCGATTTCACGTACGAATCGCGGCATTAAATATCCCGGGACGCGTCTGCGTAGTTCCGCTGCGATCGAGATCGCCCGCGACTCCGCGACGTCGAAATGAGCGGCGCCGACGACAGCATCGAGCAGGTGTACATAGTATGGAAGGACCGACGCCGCGAACAACGATTCAGAGAGCTCAGCCAGCGTGGCCGCATCGTCATTGACTCCGTGCAATAGCACGGATTGATTTAGCAACGGGATCCCCGCGCTGTGGCAGCGTCCTAGCGCCGCGTCGAGCTCGGCATCGATTTCGTTCGGGTGATTAATGTGAAACACCATCACGGGTTTGAGCTTGGTCTCAGTTAACGCATGCAGGAGTGGAACGGTGATCCGGGACGGAATGGTGACCGGCAATCGGGTGTGGATCCGCAGACGAGTGAGGTGCGGGATAGCCGCTAGCCGCGTGATGATTTCTCCGAGATGGTCATCTTTCAGGAGCAAGGGATCGCCACCGCTTAGGATTATTTCGGTGATCGAATGGTCGCTTCGCACCGCCTCGATAGCGTGCTCAATCTGGGCTGTGCCGACGGCATCTGAGTACGGGAAGTGACGTCGAAAGCAATAGCGACAGTTAATTGCACAACCGCCGCTCATTATTATCAGCGCGCGACCACGATACTTGTGGATCAATGCCGGGGATACGCGACTTTCGAGATCGCCAACGGGATCGATGCTCGCGCCCGGTGTACGTACCACTTCTGGTGTGCGCGGTAAGACCTGCAATAACAATGGATCGTTTGGGTCGGCTGGGCGCATGCGTGAGACGAATGGGCGCGGCACACGGAAAGGGAAACGACTCGCTGCCGGCAGCAGGTCGGCATCCGTCGCCGGGACGTGCAGATCCTGGAGCAAACGCAATGGGTCAGAATAAGCAGCACGGAGCTCCGAAATCCAATCTGGCTGCTGAACCTGCCGCACGCTTCGCGCTATCATACGTCCGCCTTAAATCAACCGAGAATTCATTGTAATGGCCTCATACAGTACTAACCAATTTAAATCCGGTCTAAAGATAATGATCGATGGTGATCCGTGTAGCATCATCGAGAACGACATCGTAAAGCCGGGTAAGGGCCAGGCGTTCAACCGGATCAAGATCCGGAACCTGATGACGGGACGAGTGATCGAGAAGACCTACAAGTCGGGCGAATCGGTCGAAGCTGCGGACGTGATCGAGACGGAATTAGAGTATTCGTACAGCGACGGCGAGACGTGGACCTTCATGAACACTGAAACATTTGAACAAGTGACGGCCCCCGCGGCTGCGATGGGCGATGCGGTCAGGTGGCTCAAGGGCCAGGAGCGCTGCACGGTGACATTGTGGAATAACGAACCAATCGCCGTGGTACCGCCTAATTTTGCGATCCTCAAAATCACCCAAACCGATCCGGGTGTGCGGGGCGATACCGCCTCCGGTGGTACGAAACCGGCCACACTTGAAACGGGCGCTGTTGTCAAAGTCCCATTGTTCGTCGAGGAACAAGACTTGCTCAAAATCGATACGCGTACGGGCGAATACGTGTCGCGTGCGAAAGAAGACTAGAAGCGGCCTCAATCACATCCAAGCCCGCGTTGGAAAACCGGATCCCGTGCCCAGCTGGCGCCCAAGCGCAACCATGGAGACATTGCGTCGACGGGCCGAGATCCTTCAAGAAATTCGCCTTTATTTTGCGCAAAACAATGTGCTGGAGGTTGATACGCCTCTGTTGATGCCATTCGGCGCTCCGGACCCGGCATTGAATAGCTTCGTTTCCAAACCCCACGCAGAGCTTGTGCATGCGCTGCACGGATATCTGCAAACTTCGCCCGAATTCGCGATGAAGCGTTTGCTCGCCGCCGGTAGCGGTGACATATACCAACTGTGTCACGCGTTTCGAGCGGAGAACCCTGGGCGTCACCATTTGCCTGAATTTACCCTGTTGGAATGGTATCGGTTGGGCTTCGATCACCATCGCCTGATGGACGATGTCGAGGCACTGGTAAGCGCCATCGTACCAACCATGAATTTCGCCCGGCGTCGCTACCGAGATGTGTTCAAAGCCGGTACCGGCCTCGATCCGCATGACGCAAGTACCGACGCGCTTAGTGCGGCGGCGTTGCGCTGCAACATCGAACTCGGCGATGCCGGCGACGACAGGCCAAGCTTGCTGGAGGCCTTATTCGCGCACGTCATGGTGCGAGACGACGCGTCTAGACAAGCACTGTTCGTCTACGACTTTCCGGTCGAGCAGGCAGCATATGCGCGTATCGACGCCGGCCCACCGGCCGTAGCACAACGCTTTGAGTTGTTGATTGGCGGTATTGAGATCGCGAATGGTTATTTTGAAGTGGTGGATCCGGTGGAGCAGCTAGCGCGTCACGACCACGAGCACAGGCGACGGCAATATCTAGGTTTGCCCGCAGTCGAGCTGGATCCCTTGTTCATGGCGGCGCTCGAGAGTGGGCCGCTGCCAGCCTGCGCCGGAGTGGCGCTTGGTGTAGACCGCTTGGTGATGCTGTCTGGGCAGTTGGGATCGGTGTCGGGGGCGGTGAGTTTTGACCCCTTTGACACGAATTGATGCTTGGCATCAATCAAATAAAATCATATAGTTATGAAGTATATTTCATGTTTAATATAACGTTTTGAGGAAGACATGGTGTCAAACTCTGAGCCATATTCCGTGGACAAGCTTACTGCCGAAGCGCGGCGTTTGGCTGCAGATTACCGCCGTGCCACGGGTAAGACCCTACCGCTCAGCGGCGAAATTGCGGTGAACGACGCGATCCGTCTGTTAGACCTCAAGGCCCCGGAACAGCCGATCGCCGGTTGTGATGCGCTGCGTCCGACCGCCGATGGACTTATCGGTGTACAGATTAAGGGACGGGTCGTCTTTAATGAGGCTAAGGATCGATCCCGACTCGGCCAACTGAAACTCGATCAAGCTTGGCAGGAGCTGGTGGTGGTGTTGATGGACGAGAACTATGAGCCGCTGGAGATCTACCAAGCACCGCGCGCCACGGTGGAATCGGCGCTGGAAAACAAGAGCCAGAATAAACGCGGTGCAATGACGGTGGCTCAATTCAAAATTATCGCTGAGCTCGTGTGGACGCCGGATCCGAATGACGCCGGCCCGTAGCGAGCCAGCCGTTAGTACCCGCGCGACGTTTCTGCTGGGTAGTGACGGTCCAATCGCACAGATGCTCCAGGGTTTTAGCGCTCGCCCGCAACAGCAAGCGATGGCGGCCATGATCGAGGACGTGCTCAGCAATAGTGGCACCTTACTCTGTGAGGCCGGTACCGGTACCGGAAAAACGCTGGCCTATCTCGTGCCCTGTCTCGACTCGCATCGTAAGACGATAATCTCAACGGCAACCAAAACCTTACAAGACCAGCTATATGAACGCGACATTCCATTGGTGCAAGCGGCACTGGATATCAACGTGTCGGTTGCGCTACTGAAAGGGCGCGCGAACTATCTTTGTTTGCATCGATTGGAGCAGGCACACGGGTCGCGTGAATTGGCGCCGATCGATCAAAACCACCTTGCCTATCTCAGCGCTTGGGCACGTGACACCGTGCGGGGCGATATCGCAACTGCCGCGGATCTGCCGGACGACGCGTCTATCTGGCCGAGCGTTACCTCAACGGTCGATAATTGCCTCGGCACCGCGTGTGACTTCTTTGATGACTGCTTTGTCGTCAAGGCCAGACGCGATGCGGCGAGCGCCGATGTGGTGGTGGTTAACCACCATTTGCTGTTTGCCGATATGGCCTTACGCGAAGAGGGCTTTGCTGAATTACTGCCCACCGCCGAGGCGGTGGTACTCGATGAAGCACATCAAATTCCAGATGTTGCATCGAAGTTTTTCGGTTCCTCATTGAGCACGCACCAGTTACGCGATCTGTGTCGCGATACCTTGGCTGCATGCGACGATGAGGCCGGCGATATGCCGTCATTGCGCGATGCCGCACGCGAACTCGAAGCGGTCGCTTCAAACCTGGCGCATAGTTTGCGGCGTTGCGGACAGCGTGGTGATTGGTCACAACTCGCCGCGGCCGGAAATGTTCAGGACGACTTTGAACATGCCGTTGGTGCTCTGCAGGAACTCAACGATCAGCTTGAGATTGCGAGCGATAGGGGGCCGAATTCTGAGAACTGCTACAACCGGGCATTGCGCTTCGGCGCGCGCTTGGCATTATTCCTCGGTGGCGAGGAGGATTCGGATTTTCAGTGGATCCGGTGGTTCGAAACAACCGCGCGCGGGGCGACCTTGCATGCCACGCCGGTATCGATTGCAGACCCGTTCCAGGCGATGACACAAGCGTATTCTGCCGCTTGGATATTCACCTCCGCGACCTTATCAGTCGGCGGAGATTTCACCCATTTTAAACGGGAACTCGGCATCGATGATCCAACTGAAGGTTGTTGGGACAGTCCTTTCAACTATGCCGAGCAAGCCTTTATGTATTTGCCCCGGATCCAAGCGGAACCACGAGATCCAGCCTATCTGGACGCGATAGTTGAATTGGCTGTACCCGTGATAAATGCCTGCCGTGGGCGGACCTTCATGCTGTTCACCAGTTACAAGGCGCTGGATGCCTGCGCGGCGCAGTTGCGGGGCAAGACCGAATTTCCACTATTGGTGCAAGGCGAGGCGCCGCGCGCCGAGTTGCTCAAACAGTTTGAGGAGATCGGCAATGCTGTACTGCTTGGCACGGCTACCTTTTGGCAAGGAATCGATGTCCGTGGGGCTGGATTGTCGTGTGTGATCATCGACAAGCTACCGTTTGCGCCACCCGACGACCCGGTCACGCGCGCGCGCATTTCGGCGCTTAAGGCCGCGGGCGGGAATCCATTTTTTGAGTACCAAGTTCCGGAAGCCGTGATCGCACTAAAACAAGGTGCCGGACGCTTGATCCGTGACCAAAACGATTACGGCGTTTTAGTCTTGTGCGACCCGCGGCTTGAAACGAAATCCTACGGAAGACCGTTTCTTGAATCCTTGCCGGCGATGACGCGGACGAACAATCTCGAGCAGGTTGTCGAATTTCTCGAGAATTTATAATCCGCAACAACCGGCATCAAAGCGGTAGCGTTTCCCCGGTGCCTTTGTTTGGTAATAACAGACGCCGTCCCGAGCGCTGGATCTTGCTATACCAGGTGTGAGAAACACGCGCATCAGTGATAGTCTTCAGCCCGGCGCGAACTTTATCCAAACTCGGCGGCGGTTCCAGTAATGGCAGAACAAAATGTAGAAGCGAGCGATGCGACGCGCGCGTTGATGGTCGGCAAAACTGTCGTGATGCTTGAAATGCAGGACAGTATGAACAGCCGTGTCGACCGTGATTGGATAGATCGTCAGCGACAGTGGTATCGCGCGATTTGGATCGAGTGCGCAGAGCTGATGGATCATTACGGCGGATGGAAATGGTGGAAAGACTCAAACAAGGATGTGGAGCAGGCCATGTTGGAGATCGTCGATATTTGGCATTTTGGGCTGAGCATACGGATTGCACCAGATAGGAATCACTCGCATGCCGCGACTCGCATTGTCGACGAGTGGCTGGCGCCGCAGCCTTCGAGAGGCTTCCTTCAGGATGTGGAACGGCTAGCCAGTTTTGCATTAAGCGAACAAGAATTCTTGGTCGCTATCGTGCCGTCATTACTCAAAGACCTTGGTCGCGAATTCGACGATCTTTATCGCGCTTACGTGGGTAAGAACACCTTGAATTTTTTTCGTCAGGACCATGGCTACCGCGATGGTAGCTACGTGAAGACGTGGGACCAGCGTGAAGATAATGAACATTTGGTCGAGATTTTGGCGGCGCTCGATGCCGACGACGCCGAATTTCAGGCATTGGTCTACGCGGGGCTAAAACAGCGTTATCCCGGTGCCACCGGATAGACGGTTACGGATCTATTATCGCCACTATCCCGTCGATTCTAGATAACGTTCGGCATCCAGAGCCGCCATACAGCCAGCCCCTGCTGAGGTTATCGCCTGACGATAGATAGCGTCGGCAACGTCTCCAGCAGCAAATACGCCGGGCACATTCGTCGCAGTAGCGAAACCGGGTTCACCAAGGCCGACGTTTATATAGCCGCCGGTCATGTCGATCTGACCTTGAAATATCTCGGTATTGGGTTTGTGCCCAATCGCGATGAAGGTCCCGTGCACGGCGAGATCCTTTGCTTCGTCTGATTCAGTATTGCGGATCCTGATCCCGGTAACGCCCATCTCGTCACCGAGGACTTCATCTAATACATGATTCCATTCGATTGCGACATTGTCCTTTTGCTTATCCATCAAACGTGAACTGAGGATCTTCTCGGCTCGAAATTGATCACGTCGATGTACGACCGTTACGCTGGAGGCGATGTTCGACAGGTATAGCGCTTCTTCCACTGCGGTGTTGCCACCACCGATTACTGCAACTGGTTTGTCCTTATAAAAGAAACCGTCGCAAGTGGCACAGGCGGAAACGCCTTTGCCTTTGTAGGCTTCCTCGGACTCCAAGCCGAGATATTTTGCAGTAGCGCCGGTGGCAATGATCAACGCGTCGCAAGTGTACTCACCCTGGTCGCCTATGAGTCGAAAAGGCGCTTCCGATACGCTGACAGTGTGGATGTGGTCATGGATTAATTCGGTACCGAAACGTTCTGCATGCCGTTTCATCCGTTCCATAAGTTCCGGGCCTTGCACGCCAGCGTCGTCGCCCGGCCAATTATCAACGTCGGTAGTCGTGGTCATTTGACCGCCAACCTCAACGCCGGTTATTAGCACCGGCTCGAGCGCGGCACGCGCGCCGTAGACCGCCGCCGTATATCCAGCGGGACCTGAACCAAGAATTAGTAGTCGACAGTGTTTTGATGACATGAATAGATACCCAGCAGCTGCGATTGCGCCCGCGATCCTAGCACGGGATCTGACCCCGGCGGCTGCGGCTTGCATCATGCATGGGCCTAGTGGCTTATACTGGCGCAATCGTTTGAAATATCGAAATGAAAAGGTGACGCATGGCAATTCCCGCGACCATGAAGGCGGTCGAAATCACCGAACCCGGTGACCCGCAGGTGCTACAGTTATGTACGACCGATGTACCCGGCATTGGCCCGGCAGATGTTCTGATCCGAGTGGTCGCGGCCGGCGTTAATCGTCCCGACTGCATGCAACGAAAGGGTTACTACCGAGTACCGCCCGATGCGAGTGTTTTTCCAGGTTTGGAAGTTGCCGGTGAAGTGGTCGCCTGCGGCGATCAGGTGGCGCGATGGCGCATCGGTGATCGGGTCGTCGCGTTGACTCATGGCGGCGGCTACGCCGAGTATTGCTGCGTCAATAGCAGCCATTGTCTACCGTGGCCCGAAGCCTTAAGCAGCGTCGAGGCCGCTGGATTACCGGAGACCTGTTTTACCGTTCAATACAATTTACTGACACGCGCGGCGCTGGCTGGAAGCGACACCGTCCTAATCCATGGTGGTAGTAGCGGTATCGGCTCGACCGCAATTCAAGTTGCGAAGGCCCTTGGTGCCGTCACCCTAATCACCGCCGGCAGTGATGAAAAATGTGCCTACTGCGTCGACCTCGGTGCCGATCATGCGATCAACTATCGCACTCAAGATTGGCTGAGCGCGGCGAGGGAGATCACCGATGGTCGTGGCGTTGATGTGATTCTCGATATGGTTGCGGGACCATATGTCGAGCAGAATTTACAACTGTTGGCGATGGATGGCCGTTACGCGATGATAGCGTTTCTCTTGGGGTCCAAGGCCGAGGCGGATTATATGCATGTGCTGAGCAAGCGCTTGACCATCACCGGCTCAATGTTGCGCCCCCAAACACCGGCACAAAAATCGGCGATAGCAGGCGATTGTGAAACACGGCTTTGGCCGATGATTGAGCGTGGCCAATTGAAATCGATCGTCCACGCAAGCTTTCCCTTGAGCGACGCTGCCGGGGCCCATGAGCTCATGGAGAGTAGTCAGCATATGGGCAAGATCGTGTTGGAGGTCGCGTCTGATTGATCGGCCCAGGGCGGCATCAATTCTGAGACATTACTTCAATTTAGCTGCATTTAGGGCCTAATAAGCGGCGCAATTCATCTCAAATTACGGCATAATGTGCCGCTTTATTTTCGCTGAACCCCTGTGGAGGATGTTGCGTGCGTTCAAATTATTTGTTTACGAGTGAATCGGTATCGGAAGGTCATCCGGATAAAGTTTGCGACCGAATTTCGGATGCCGTGGTCGATCAATTCCTACGCGCCGATCCCTTGTCACGAGTGGCGGCGGAAACGTTGACGACAACAAATCGGATCGTCATCGCGGGTGAAGTACGTGGACCGGACTCCGTTACCCACGAGCAAATAATCGAAGCCGCGCGCGCTGCCGTGAAAGATATCGGCTACGAGCAAGCGGGCTTTCATTGGAAAAATGCCGAGGTCGAATGTCATCTGCATAAGCAGTCTGTTGACATCGCGCAAGGCGTAGATTCGTCGGGCGACAAGGATGAAGGTGCGGGGGACCAGGGCATTATGTTCGGCTTTGCCTGTACCGAAACAGACGCGCTGATGCCCGCGCCAATCCACTATTCGCACCGGATCCTGCATGACCTTGCTACCGTGCGGCACAACGGCACCGAACAGGGACTCGGTCCGGATGCCAAAAGCCAGGTCACGCTTAGCTATGAAAATGGCAAGCCGGTGCGCGCAACCTCGGTGGTTGTATCGACACAACATGACGAATCACTCTCTCAGGAAGACGTTCGAGAGATCGTTCGGCCGTACGTTATCAAGGCGTTGCCGGACGGTTGGATGTGTGACGACGGTGAGTTTTACGTTAATCCGACTGGACGTTTTGTGATTGGCGGTCCCGATGGAGATGCCGGTCTAACCGGTCGCAAAATTATCGTCGATACCTACGGCGGCGCGGCACCTCACGGCGGCGGTGCGTTCTCCGGAAAGGATCCGACCAAGGTCGATCGCTCGGCGGCATATGCTGCTCGCTATTTGGCCAAAAACGTCGTTGCTGCGGGTCTAAGCGAGCGCTGCACCATCCAGTTGTCGTACGCCATTGGTGTCGCCAAACCTTTGTCGGTATACGTTGATTTGCATGGCCAGGGCAACGTCGATGAGATGAAGCTCGAAGTCGCGCTGCAAGAGGTCATGAATCTAAGTCCGCGCGGTATTCGAGAACATCTAAAACTGAGTAATCCAATCTACGAGCGGACAGCCGCGTATGGCCATTTCGGCCGCGAGCCCGAGGCGGATGGTGGATTTACATGGGAAAAAACCGATCTGGTCGACGCGTTGAAATCAGCCATGAGCTAACTCAACTGACGTGACGACCAAATTCGAGCGCTTTTAATTAGCCATATGTGATGAGGGAAGAAATCGTGAGCAGTGTAAAGTCAATGCGTACAACGGCCGGCAGTAAACGTACCACCAAAGTCAAAAAGGCACCGGATTATGTCGTAAAGGATATCTCGCTCGCGGGATTCGGGCGTAAGGAAATTGATCTCGCTGAGCAGGAAATGCCGGGACTCATGGCGATGCGCACGGAATTTGGCAAATCAAAACCACTCAAGGGTGCACGGATCACCGGATCCTTGCACATGACTATCCAGACCGCGGTGCTCATTGAGACGCTCGAAGCACTCGGCGCGAAAGTCCGCTGGGCGAGCTGCAATATTTTTTCAACGCAGGACCACGCTGCTGCTGCGATCGCCAAAGGCGGCACCCCCGTATTCGCGGTCAAAGGTGAGTCGGTCGAACAATATTGGGAGTACACCGACCGGATCCTAGATTGGGGCAATGGCAAAGGACCCAACATGATCCTCGACGACGGCGGCGATGCCACGATGTTCGTACAGCTCGGCTACAAAGCGGAAGAGAACCCATCGATCCTCGACAAAATGCCGGACAATCCCGAGGAGCAGGCCTTATACAAACAGCTGAAGAAATCGTTGAAGCGCGATCCGCAGCGATTCCACCGAATAGCTCCTGAAATCCGCGGGGTAACTGAAGAGACGACGACTGGCGTGCATCGGCTGTATCAAATTGCGGCCAAGGGCGAGCTGTTATTCCCCGCGATGAACGTCAATGATTCGGTAACGAAATCGAAGTTCGATAATCTTTATGGCTGCCGCCACTCACTGGTCGATGCGATTTTTCGTGCAACCGACGTCATGCTGTCGGGCAAAGTGGCGATCGTCGCTGGATACGGTGATGTCGGCAAAGGTTGTTGCCAATCGCTGGTAGGGCAGGGCGCCCGCGTGATCGTCACTGAAATCGACCCGATCTGTGCACTACAGGCATCGATGGAAGGTTATGAAGTGATGACGATGAACGAAGCCTGCAAAATCGGCGATGTCTTTGTCACCACCACTGGCTGCTGTGACGTTATAACCGAGCGCCACATGCGACAAATGAAGAATCTTGCCATTGTCTGCAATATCGGACATTTCGACAGCGAAATCCAAATCGAGGCGATCAAAAAATACAAATGGTTGGAGATCAAGCCGCAGGTCCATCGTGTGACCTTTCCAAATGGTAAACACATCATGGTGTTGGCCGAAGGCAGACTCGTCAATCTCGGTTGCGCAACAGGCCATCCGAGTTTCGTGATGTCGAATAGCTTTACCAACCAGACTATCGCGCAGATAGAAATGTTCAATAACGTTGACGATTACCCCATCGGTGTCTATACGATCCCTAAATTGCTCGATGAAAAAGTTGCGCGGCTGCATCTTGGTAAACTGAACGTTAAATTAGACGTCCTCAGCAAAAAACAAGGTAAATACCTTGGCGTGTCGCCTGAGGGGCCGTACAAGCCGGATCACTATCGATACTAGTGGAAGAGGGGCCCCGGCCTTAATCTAAAACGGCTGCGATGCGCTTAACGAACTCAGCGACGCACTACGGCCTGGTAAGCAAGCTGCTTCACTGGGTGATCGCCTTGTCGATAATCGGCTTAATCTGGTTGGGTTGGTATATGGTGGACCTGACCTACTTCGACAAATGGTATAACCAGTCGCTGGCGTTCCATAAGGCCCACGGTATGTTGGTGTTGGGACTCGCGCTGGTCCTGTTCATCTGGAAGATTGTCTCGCCGTCACCTGCCGAGGTCGCGAGCATGCCATCCTGGCAACGCGTTGCGGCACATGCCATGCATCACATCCTGATGCTTCTAATGGTGGCGATCCCCGTGTCAGGCTATTTGATTTCGACCTCGGCCGGTAAGCCCGTGTCCTTCTTTGGCTTATTCGACGTACCGGCGCTGTTCGACAAAAATGAAGAGGTCCGTGACTTCGCCATTGATCTGCATTTCTACATTGCCTACGGCATCGGTTTTCTGGTGTTGGGTCATGCCGGTGCGGCGATCAAACATCAGTTGATTGACCGAGATGGGACGTTGGCAAGGATGATTTGGCGATAGTTGGTGTGGCAGACTCGCCGATCGGCCGCAGTTCGGTAGCAGTCATTGATGCCAAGCAATTGGGAGCCTTTGTAGTCACAATGGATCCCGGCCTACGCCGGAATCTAGTCAGCTTACCCGGTCATTTCGCGATGCGCAGGGATGCCGGTGTTCAGTCCAGTTATACGCGCCATCGTCATTCCGGCGTACGCCGGAATCTAGTCAGCTTGCCCCGTCATCTCGTCATGCATCGAAATGACGGGGCAAGTAAGTACGCTGAACAATTACTACTTACGTATTCCTTCGACGAACAAGTCGAACTCCATTTTGTTTGCCGTCGGGCCGAGGTCGTAGCTGATCCCAAAATCCGTACGGTCAATTGTGGTCGTGGCACGGAAACCGGCACGATAGCCGCCCCAAGGATCATCGCCTTCGCCGACCGACTGTACATCGAGCGTAATTGGTTTGGTCACGCCGTGCAGCGTCAATTCGCCTTCGAGTTTGCCGCTAGACGCATCACCGGTAAATTTGGTTGTTTTAAACGTCGCATCGGGAAATTTTTCGACATCTAGGAAATCCGCTCCGCGAATATGCTTATCACGTTCGGCCCAGTTGGTGTCGATGCTGGCGGTCTTAACATGGATATTAATATTTGAGTCTTCAGGTTTTTCCTTGTCCCAGGAAAAGTCTCCAGAGAAGTCATTAAAGCGGCCAGCCAACACGCTGTAGCCGAGGTGTGAGATACGGAATTGTATAAACGCATGGCTTAAATCTACGGTGTAGTCTGCAGCCCACGATGCATTGCTGATCAGCGATGCGACGAGAGCGATACCCAATAGCCTTAAGCGGCGTGAAAATGACGGACTCATAAACGGACTCCTTTGTTCGTGTGACACCTATCAATGCAGGTGACGGGTTATTCGCGTCTGGTAACTTCGGCGCGGGTCCGTATGATAGCCCAGATTTGGGCTTGTAGGCTCTTATCCATGGGCAAATTGGCCGCGCAAAAATCTTCTAGAACGCTGTCGGCAAAGCGCTCGCAGATCGGTATAGATGATTCTCGAAATGGATCCACCGAACGTGCCTGCATCCGTCGATCCGATTATAATTCCACGTTTAGCCACTACCCGGCTTGATCGCCAGCAAATGTCTTTGTATCTCCATAAC
The DNA here is from genome assembly GCA_021773835.1 of Gammaproteobacteria bacterium. Lineage (GTDB taxonomy): Bacteria > Pseudomonadota > Gammaproteobacteria > UBA11873. The sequence continues at coordinate 38,023 of JAJFJQ010000057.1, read as the reverse complement.
TCGCTGACCCGGAGCAAAGAGCGCTTCGAGCCGCTCGATCCCGGCCGCGTCACCATGTATGCCTGTGGACCGACGGTGTACAACCCACCGCATATCGGCAATGCGCGGGCCGCCGTCGTCTATGACGTGTTGTTTCGCGTACTGCGACGGCATTACGATAATGTGATTTACGCGCGTAACATCACTGACGTCGACGACAAAATCAATTCGGCGGCACTTTCCGAAGGCGTGCCGATAGAGACGATTACGGCGCGTTATATCGAGGTTTACCATCGAGACATGCGCGGTCTCGGCGTCCTGTCTCCTGTCATCGAGCCGCGTGCAACGCATCACATCGGGGTGATCATTACGATGATTGAGCGTCTCATCGATGCCGGTTACGCCTACGCGGCTGAAGGGCACGCCTTATTCCACGTACCCGCCTTCGAGCGCTACGGCGAGCTTTCGGGGCGCACGCTAGAGGATATGATCGCAGGACACCGGGTTGAAGTTGAGCCGTGGAAGCGCGACCCGGCGGATTTCGTATTATGGAAACCGTCCGATGATGCGGCACCGGGCTGGGACAGTCCGTGGGGCCGTGGTCGGCCCGGTTGGCACATCGAATGTTCGGCGATGGCGGAGCAGCATCTTGGAACAACGATTGATATCCATGGCGGCGGTAACGATCTCAAGTTTCCTCATCACGAAAATGAAATCGCGCAGAGCGTGTGCTCTCATGATGGTGCCCCTTTTGCCAGATACTGGGTTCACAATGGCTTCGTTGAGATCGATAGTGAGAAGATGTCGAAATCAATCGGAAATGTGTTGTTGGTCGAGAATTTACTCCAACGGTTCCCGGGTGAAGCCGTTCGCATGGCGCTGATACAAGCGCGTTATCGTGAACCCATAAACTGGAATGACGACCTGGTGGATCAGGCCAAGTCTCAATTGGATCGGATGTACGGTGCACTGCAGCGTCTCGAATCGGTGACGCCGAGTGGGGCGCCGCTCGCCAATGCTGCGTTCTACCGCGCGATGGATGATGATTTAAATACCGCATTGGCCATATCGAGTTTGATGGAAACGGTGACCCGAGCCAATACGGCTACGGCATTGGATGAGCAAATGCAGGCCAAATCGGAATTGCTTGCCGGCGGCGCGGAGCTTGGTATCTTGCAGCAATCGCCGTCCGATTGGTTTGCAGGGCGCCCTGGACAGAACATCGACAAAGAACAGGTTGAAACATTGATCGCATTGCGCGACACCGCACGCGCGGAGAAAAACTGGTCTCGCGCAGATGATATACGTGATCAGTTAGCCGCTCTCGGGGTCCAGATCCAAGACGGCCCAAATGGTACGGAATGGAGAACTTAGGGCGCTAGTATGATTGTATTTGTGAGCAAGGTCGGAATATGTCGTCATCGTCAATAAATCTACCGCCGTCCGAAGAGATCCTTGCTACCCAGGCGGAAATCGTCGATGTCTTTTCACTGTTCGACGATTGGACTGATCGCTACCAATACATCATTGACCTGGGGCGCAAACTGCCGGATCTCACAGCAGAGCAAAAGACCGAGGAAAACCGGCTGAAAGGGTGCCAGTCGCAAGTATGGATCGTCACTGAAAACAGAGACGGGCGGCTACACTACGATGCGATAAGTGATTCTGCCATCGTGTCCGGATTAATTGCCTTGATGCTGCAGGTATATTCAGATCGACGTCCGGCCGAAATCATCGCAACACCGCCAGAGTTTATTAAACAAATCGAACTCGAAGACCACCTGTCTCCGACTCGCAGCAATGGCTTGAACGCGATGGTGAGGCAAATCCGCCAATTCGCGATAGAAGCAATGACGGCAGAACATGGTCAACAGGCAGACTGAGACCTATTAGTAGTTCAATTTGTCGATGCGCTTAAGCGTCCTTCAGACGCGTCCAAATCCGATCGAACTCTTTGTGGTTCGTCGAAAATAGGTCGACGATTTTGGGATCGAAATGACCTTTGGGATCGATCCGGTCATCACCGATAGTTAAGATATCCACCGCTTTAGCATGACTAAATGCGGGCTTGTACGGCCGCTCTGAGCGCAGGGCATCGTAGATATCCGCAAGTTGCACGATGCGGGCGGAAATTGGGATGTCCTCACCCCCGATGCCATTGGGGTATCCCGTGCCGTCCCATTTTTCATGATGGTATAAGGCAATGTCTGCGCCCATTTTTAGCCGCGGCGATGCAGCTAAAATCTGATGACCATATTCCGTATGCCGGTTCATCTCGGCACGTTCGGATTCGTCGAGGTGGCCTTTCTTCTTTAGCACCGCCGCGTCCACACTCATTTTGCCGACGTCGTGGAGCTGTGCGCTGTAACGGACCTCATCGCACCACTCGTCCGGTTGGTCGAGTAATTTCGCAATGTAGTAGCTATATTCGTTTACTCGAATGATGTGATTACCGGTTTCTTCATCGTGAATTTCAGCGGCCCGGGCAAGTAGCTGTGTCGACAGTTGGAAGGCGTCTTCGGTTTCCTCTTGCAGCGCTGCAATGTGGCTACGTTGTTCGGCAAGGAGCTTATTGCGGTCGCGCAATTTCTTGTTCTGCGTTTTAATTTGCTCGAGCATTTCCGCTCGTTCGATCGAGTGACCCACAACCCGCGCGATTGGGGCGACCAGTTGCGCCACCCCAGGTGCAAATGGGGTGGGTTTACGCCCCTTATGGGGTCTGCAATTGATCAATTGAACGACGCCAATCGTCTCATCCTGATAATTCTTAAGCGCGAAGCAAAACATAGACGAAGTTTTATAACGTCGATGCTCTCGCGTGGGGTCAAAAGAGTACGGTGCGCGTTTTGGGATTTTGTAGACATCGTCAATGATGACGGTTTTACCCTTGTCGGCCACGTGTCCGGCGATTGAACCTGGGCCGATCGGTACGATGAAGTCGCCTTTGCGCACTCGGATCGCATCGTTTTGGACGCTTGCCGGCTCCAGCCAGCGCTCCTTGCCGCGGTGGCGCGCGATGAAAATAGTACCAGCTTCGGCTTTGGTCAGCAGGCGGCTTTTGCGCAAGATTCGGTCGAGTAGTTCGCGTACGGACTGGTTTTTCTGTCCTTCGACGAACTGCAGAAAATCAAGAACTGCATCTGAACTCAAGACGTTTCTCCGGTCACGGGTGTGACCTCTGGGCTTCACGCTGTAAAGATAGCATAAATGCGCACCGTCACTGGTCAATATTGGTGACGACCTTCACACCCTTGAAATCCGCATTAGCGTTGCCCTTGGGTTATAATCTCGTGGGGGTATTTGAGCTGAATCTCACCTGTATTTAGCGCAAGTATTAGCAATCGATTCATAACAATACAACAGGATTCCTTGGTGGTAGGGCACACTCCCATATCCGCCCCCAATGACGCCCTGCCGTTACAACACTGGCCACGACGATGACAAAACAGTTTCCGGAGACCAAAGGGGTCGATTTTTCGCGGCTTGAGCAAGACTTGCTCAAGTGGTGGGGGGACAACAAGGTTTTTGAGCGTTGCATCGAAAACCGGGTTGGTGGCGAGACGTTTACTTTCTACGAGGGCCCGCCTACTGCCAACGGTCGGCCCGGTATCCATCATATTCTGGGTCGGACCATTAAGGATACATTCTGCCGTTATAAAACCTTGAAAGGCTATAAGGTCAATCGGAAGGCCGGTTGGGACACCCATGGACTACCCGTTGAGATCGAAGTCGAAAAAGAGTTGGGCCTTGACGGGCGCGAGCAGGTCGAAGAATTCGGCATCGCGGCGTTTAATGCCGCGTGCAAAGCGAGCGTTGCTCGATACAAGCAAGACTGGGACGATCTAACCCGACGCATCGGCTATTGGGTCGACCTTGACCACCCGTATATCACCTATGAGACGAACTACATCGAGAGCGTGTGGTGGTTGATAAAGGAGATCTACCAGCGCGACTTGTTATACAAGGGTTACAAGATCCAATGGTATAGCCCCGGCAGCGGAACCGTCTTGTCCTCGCACGAGGTGAGTCTCGGCTACAAGGAGATCACCGATCCCAGCGTCTATGTGCGTTTTGCCTCGACCGATGAACAAGACCTCAGCTTTCTCGCGTGGACGACCACGCCATGGACTTTGATTTCAAACGTGGCGCTCGCCGTCGGGCCCGATATCGACTATGTGAAGATTAAAGTTACCGATGGCGACAGTCACGGTGAGCACCTGATCCTTGCCGAAGCGCGTTTAGACGTGGTCAAGGACACCTACGAAATCGAACAGCGACTCAAGGGTGCCGAGTTGATTGGTATGCGCTATGAGCCGCTGTTTAGATTGCCGGATAGTGGCGACACGACGGCGGCATGGCGGGTCGTGCCCGCCGATTACGTTTCCGTGGAGGACGGCACGGGGATAGTGCACCAAGCGCCAGCGTTTGGGGCGGAGGATTACGAGGTCGCCCAATGCGAAGGTCTACCCATGTTCAATCCAATGGGCCCCGATGGCCGTTTTACCCAACAGGCTCCACTTGTTGCCGGTGAATGGTTCAAAGACGCTAATAAGATCATTAACCGTGATCTGCGCGATCGAGGACTACTGTTTCGCCAAGAATCTTACCTACATAACTACCCACACGATTGGCGCAAGGGTACGCCGCTGATGAGCTATCCGGTTGAGAGCTGGTTCATTCGTACAACCGAAGTCAAGCAACGCTTGGTCGATCTCAACCAAACGATAGACTGGTATCCGCCGGCGATCCGGGAGGGCCGCTTTGGGAATTGGCTCGAAAATAACGTGGACTGGGCGTTGAGCCGCAAACGTTATTGGGGGACACCGCTGCCGATTTGGGTTTCCGACGCTGAAGGTTCCGATTATTTCGAAGTGATTGGATCGATCACGGAGCTGCGTGAAAAATGCAGCAGTGAATTGCCGCCGGACGACGAGATCGACCTCCATCGTCCGTATGTCGATGACATAACCTGGCCGGCCCCGGACGGTGGCACGATGCGCCGGGTGCCCGATGTCATCGACGTGTGGTTTGATTCCGGCGCTATGCCTTTCGCCCAGTGGCATTATCCGTTTGAAAATAAAGAAGCATTCGAGGAGAGTTTCCCAGCGGATTTTATTTGTGAGGGCCTCGACCAAACGCGCGGTTGGTTCTATACATTGCACGCGATTGCAACGCTGGTGCTCGATAATGTTTCGTTTAAGAACTGCGTGGTCAACGGGCTGTTGTTGGACGAAAACGGTGAGAAGATGTCCAAATCAAAGGGCAACACCGTCGACCCCTTTGAAACGGTTGCCACGCACGGCGCCGACGTTGTGCGCTGGTATATGCTGAGCAACTCGCCTCCATGGGACAACATGAAATTTTCTGTCAGGGGCCTGACGGAAACGCGTAACAAGTTTTTCAGCACGCTGGAGAACGTCTACCGATTTATGGCGAGCTACGCCAATATCGATGGATTTCAATATAGCGAATCGCCGATCCCAGCCGCGCAACGTACGGAACTCGATCGGTGGATCTTGAGTCGCCTCAATTCCACCATACAGGCCGTTGATGAATCCTTTGACAACTATGACGCGACCCGCGCCGCACGAGCGGTGGAGAAATTCGTTGACGAATTATCCAACTGGTATATTCGCCGATCGCGCCCAAGGTTTTGGGCCGCAAAAAAAGGCGGCGACGGTCCCGATGCGATCAGCGATGCGGATAAACTTTGCGCGTATCAAACGACTTACGAGTGCCTCATTACAATCGCAAAATTAATGAGCCCCATAGCACCGTTCTTTTCTGAATGGATGTATAGGAATCTCAATGAGGTGACCGGTAACGAGGCGGTTGAATCCGTGCACGTATCGGATTTCCCGACCTTGGCCCCAGACACGATCCAGCCCGCACTTGAGCATCGGATGGATATTGCCCGGACCATCGTCACGCTGATTTTGTTATTGCGCAACAATAGTCACCTCAATGTACGCCAACCGCTGGCACGGGTCCTGCTAGTCGTCGGCAGTGGGCTAGACCGTGCCGTCGTAGAGAGCGTTGGTGACATCATCCTCGATGAGATCAATGTCAGGGCTATCGAATACATCGAAGATTCAAACGACGTAGTCAAGCGTTCGGCAAAGGCAAATTTCAAGCGTCTCGGCGCACGCCTCGGAAAATCGATGAAGGCCGCAGCGGCAGTGATTAGCCAGTTCGACGAAGAGCAGATCTCGCAGCTCATGACAGACGGCGAGATCGAGATCGACATTGACGGCGTTTTGACAAGATTAGAACTCGCCGATGTCGATATCCTGAGTGAAGAATTGGGCGATTGGAGTGTGGCGCAGGAAGGCTTTGTAACCGTGGCACTAGATACGCAGGTAACACCAGAATTGTTGGCCCAGGGTTTTGCACGCGAGGTGGTGAATCGGATCCAAGCCATGCGGAAATCAGCCGACTTTATGCTGACCGATCGGATCAGAATAGAATATTGCGCATCGGGAAGCCTGCGTGACGCGATAGAAGAGCACGTACAGCTGATATGCCAGGAAACTTTGGCACAAGAATTAACTTATAGGGAACATCCGTCCCGTGAAATTGTCGAAACGTTTTCCATCGGTGAACACGAATTAATCGTCGCGATTTCGGTTCGTGCGACAGCTTAGTTGTTGACCGCGCCCCTTTTTCATTTGTCGGAGCGTGGTAATCTAATCAAAACTATCGGTGACGAGTCGACCCAGCAAATGATAATGAGACCACGACAAGGCGAATTTTCTAAGTCCAATTGGTTCGCCGTATACGGGATCCTATTGTATCTAACATTAGGTGCGGTTCAGGCAGGTACGGATATCACTCCCACCGAACGGGTTCGGGGTGCGGTCACAGAGATATTGTCGGTGCTGAAGAATCAAAGCCTGGATCGTGATGCCAAGTGGGTCGAAATTGGTCGGGTGATCAACGATGGGTTTGATTTCAGAAGCATGTCGCAAAGCATTCTGGCGACCAATTGGCGTATGGCAACCGCAGAGGAAAAGCGCCAGTTTGTCGAATTTTTCGCGCAGTATTTGGAAGCAACCTACCGCGACAAAATAGAGGCCTATTCCAATCAGCGCGTCGAGTACATCAATGAGCTCGTACGCAAGGATCGCGCGATCGTGAAAACAATTATTCGCACGGACGCGACCGCGATTCCGGTTAACTATAAGCTCAAACTCAACGATGACGGTTGGTATGCCTACGACGTCGAAATAGAAGGCGTTAGTCTAGTCAATAACTATCGCAGCACCTTCGCGGCGATAATAAAATCGGAAGGAATGGGCGGTTTGCTAACGGATATGCAGGGCCGTATAGACCGCTACAAAGTTGAGCACGGCGGATTGCCGCCGCAATAAAGCCCCTCTCGCTAGGATCGCAATCTCGCCCTCGATTGAAAGCGGGGTTAATCAGATCTTAGACGGAGCGTAGGCTCGAAGCCGCTTCGGGCTATTCATCCTCTGGGAGTGAGGAGCGCGCGACCTTCGTCTCCAGCTGCTGAATCAAACCATCGATGCCCACGTCATGCACGATTTCCTGGAAGCTGCCACGATAGTTTCGAACGAGACTCACCTGTTCGATAACCACGTCGTAGGCACGCCAATCGCTGCCTTCCTTTCGATACAACTTGTAGTCGACAGGGATGTCGACCGTCGACGTTTTAATGATGGTATTAACGGTCGCCAGTTTCTCGTTGCGAAGCTTTTCTCCAACGTACTCGACCGTTTCGTCCTGATAGCCGGAAATTTTCCGCCAGTAGGTATTCGACAGTAGCTCTTTAAACAGGCTGGTGAATTTCCCCCGCTGCCGTTTCGTCGCTTTCGCCCAATTCGTTGCCAAAACACGACTCGACATCGCTCGAAAGTCGAAATGTTTGGAAATGATTCCTTTGACCTGACGCTTCTTGGCTTGTTCACCTAGGGTCGCATCTTGCAGCACGGCGATCACCGAATCGACTGTTGTAGTAACGGTTTCCGTTGGTGTTGCGGCCCAAGCGCTCGGCGCGCCGAGAAGTGCGAGCACCAAATACATCCGGACCAATAGCTGGGTGGATTGTGTAATACAAGATCCGCTTGAATGAACGAGCATCGCAGTCACTCCTTGTCGCCGCTTTCAAAGATGTATTTGCTGATCAATTCTTCGATACTAATGGATGATTCCGTCTCGAGAATTTCGTCGCCGGGTTCAAGATAAATATCAGAGCCGCCTGGTGCGATTTTAACGAACTTGTCGCCAATAATTCCGGACGTTCGAATCGACGCGATCGCGTCATCTTGTAGCTTTATGTTCGGGTCAAGCGACATGTCAACGACCGATTCGTAGCTGTCGAAATCCACTCTAATGTTTTGCACCGTACCCACTCGAACCCCGCCGACTTCGACGAAAGCGCCTTCGGTTAAGCCGGACGACGAAACGAAGCGCGCGCTTAAGGTGTACGCGTCGTCGGCAAACACGCCAATATCCCCCAATTTTACCGCTAGATAGCTGAGCGATAGCAGTCCTAAGACCAGGAACAGGCCGACACTCATTTCTAGTGAAGATTTATTCGTCATCCCGCTCTACAGCATTAACGCACTGATAATGTAATCCGCGAAAAGAATTGAAATAGACGCCACGACTACCGCATCGGTAGTGACTCGACTCACGCCTTCTGCGCCAAATACCATACCCTGATTGAGATGCATGAGAAAGCCTTTGCCGGTGCAGATCCAGACAATGAGCACAGAGAAAACAATTGATTTCGTCACGCCCATGCTGAGATCCGAGACGAGAACAGTGTCCGCCATACTCTGAAAATAGGCACCCTGACTGACCTTGAAAATTGCGACCCCGACGAACCACCCGCCGAATATTCCAATCACATTGAAAATGGCCGTAAGCAGTGGCACCGCGACTAGGAATGCAATGAAGCGCGGAAACAGAAGGTAACGATAAGGATCAACGGCCATGCATTCGAGCGCGTCGATTTGATTGTCGGTACGCATGATCCCGATCTCGGCGCAGGTTGCGGAGCCGGCTCGACCGATAATGATCAGCGCAGTCAGTACTGGACCAAGCTCCCTCACCAAACTCAAGCCCACCGCCGAGCCCAACATACTCACTGATCCGAAGCGCACCAAGGTGTCGTAGAACTGTAGCGCCACGACCATGCCAACGAATGCGCCGGCAACCGCGATAACGACTACGGATCGTGCGCCGACGAAGCGTATTTGTTGCAAGATCAATCGCAGCTCCCAGGGTCGTGCGAATATCTGGCGCATCGCCACGGCGAAGAATATCCCCATGCGACCGAGTTCCTCGAGTGCCGCGAGGCTGGTTTGACCGAGTGAAATGAGTGGTAATCGGACGCCCATCATGCGCATAAGCTTGGCTGCCGGCAGTATGGTCGGGTGAGCGGGGAGGGGCGGAATAGCGCTGTAGGTAAATTGAGTATGCGCATCGCCTTAAATGTCATCTTCCTCGGTGAGATGATCGAGATACTCCTCACCAACTGGTTGCCGGTCACGCACCTGGCGATGGAGCATCGACTGAACACGAGGATCTGTCGATTGTGTTATTTCTTCAACGGTCCCAAGTGCGACGATACGACCTTCGGCCAGCACCATGACTCGGTCGGCGATCTTGAGCGCGCTTTCGAGTTCGTGGGTAACGACAACGACGGTCATTCTCAAGGCGTTACGCAATCCAATGATCAATTCATCCAACTCGGCCGAGGTCACGGGATCCAGGCCAGCCGAAGGCTCGTCGAAAAACAATAATTGCGGGTCCATCACCACTGCTCGAGCAAGCCCGGCGCGTTTCAACATACCGCCTGATAATTGAGCAGGCATCATGTTTTCCGTGTCGTGCAACGACATCATATCGAGCTTCATGCGGCTCATGATCCGGATAGTGCTGTCGTCGAGCGAGGTATGTTGGCGCAGTGGCAATTCGACATTGTCGATGACGCTCATGGAATTGATCAGTGCGCCACCTTGAAAGGCGACCCCAATTCGCTTGCGCAATTCATAAAGTTTCGGCTTGGTAATGCTGGACAGGGGGTTGCCAAGCAGAGTGACCTCACCCGCATTCGGCGTGCTTAAGCCAATGAGATGGCGCAGGAGGGTTGTCTTTCCCGAGCCGCTTGCACCCATGATGACGAAGATTTCGCCCTGCGCTACGGAAAGCGAAACGTCATGAAGGATCTGCCGGTTACCGTAAAAACTAGACAGACCGTTCGCATTGAGAACGACGGTGTGATCTTCCTGGGCAGGTCTGCTGGGCACAGTTAAGTTGGGTCGTTGAGCTGGTTAATATTGGGTGGTTGTCCGAGCGGACAGTATAGCCGTGGCGACGAAAAGACCCTAAGCCTAGATTATGTGGGTCCGACGGCTGTTTCGACAGTGATGTTCGAAAATCACGTGGTCGGTAGCGCCAAGTCAGTAGCGGGAAGGTGTGACGCGGCCACCGTTGCTTGGCAGCGTTGACCGCGTAGTAATTGGGGTTGCCGGGCACCACAAAAAAAATCCTCTAGCGCTTGTCAGCGCTAGAGGATCTTCGAGTTGTGTACGTGCTGTTCGGAATTCCCGATCAACCGGCCTTTCGACCTTAACAATTATTCTATGAGGCGTCGCGCCGTCGCACTGATACGAGTGCGGCAACGGCTGCACCCATAAGCCATATCGCTGGCGGCAGCGGAATCGCTGTTAGCCCCACCGTAATCGTCGCGCTGTTTTTTTGTATCGTGGCCGGTCCAGCACCAAACAGAAAAGCTAGCAGGCTATTACTGATCGACATGTCGATCGATTCCTTGTTAGCAATCGCGACTGTCGCCGGGGTGATGGACCAACCATTAGCGCCATCGCCGGGCAAAAATAACTGGGTTAGAAAGTTTTTGGCCATGCCGTCGACGACCATTGATCCGGTAGCGGCGGCGAATCCGTCGTTAACGTTGCCTTCTCCGGTTTCACTGTAGGTAATGGAATTGATGACAAAACCGGTTGGAGCCGTGATAGTCATAAATAAGGTGTCCACGGCGAACTGTGAAATGGCCGAGCTGCCGTCTGCCATAAAGTTTAGTAGTCCTAGGGTAATGACCTCACCCTGTCCCGGCGATTGGGTGTACCCACCAGTGAACAGTGTGGGTAACCCGTTTCCATCGCTGACGTCTGACAGCTCTACATGCATCGACGCGTTTGCAGTTGCGCAGACGAATGTTAGCGCTAAAACTAGTAATAAGTCCCTAAATCGATTAATTCCCTGCCTTGTCATTTCCCTTTTCTCCCTCCAGCAGCTGGGCTGGTTTGTATTCTTGCGTGTAGTAGATGCGTGGCTTTGCACCGTTAACCACAACCCTCTCCATGAGGCCATAATGGTGTCAGATTGTTACAAGATTGTGAATCGCATTGATCGGGTTTTAGTGAACTAATACCGGAAAAAGTTCCATGGTTCGGATATGTCGGACCGCCGTGTCGTCTCAGACCGACGTTTCGGCGTAAGGAACTGACGGGATAGTAGGGAATACTCTTAAGTATCAATAGTTTAGATATGCGGCTCGATTATTGCTTTGAAACCTTGCAATCATTCGTTTTTGGACAGATCCAATGGACCACCAGTCAAATTTACGCATTCAAGACCTACAGGCGGAAGTCGATGACGCCGTTTCTTGTAGCACCAAGGCTCAGGTGGCCCAGTGCGCCCGGCTTTTGGCAACTTATGTAGCGCTCTACAAGCACAAATTTGGGGAGTTGAGCCACGCTGAATACGCTGAGCTCGGCGCACAAATTACCAATAGCCTCGAATTTGGCGAGGCGGTATACAGCAGCGGTTTGCAGGAATTGCTCGAAACCCTGGCCTTGGTGGAGGTTCACGATATTGACTCGCCGCCTGCGGCCGGGACTTCAAGGACGATTAACTAGGGTATCGGTAGCCGTAGCGGTTTCAGAAATCCTACGAGGTCTCGCTCTAAGCCGTTGCCGGCTGAGCTTCCAATTTGTCCATCAGATCACCTATCGCACGGTCGAATATCGGATCCGGCTGGGTTTCAACACGATGGGCAACGCCACGGGCGAACTGATCGGCCAGCCCCGTGAGCGTCGTATCGAGGGCTTTTTGACCTTGGCGGGTGGTAAATAGGTAGCGCCCGGTCGCTGGGCTGATCCAGGTGAAGCGTGCACGCATGGTCGAGCCGTCGTCGTTGTCAAATTCCACCCAGTCACCCAGATCGAGCTCGGTCACCTGGTTTACGTACTCCATGATGTCGGGTGACAGATGCTCTGGTTCCGGTGCCGCCTCACTCGTTTCTTCAAATGCAGATAAATCCAGATCGAGCTCTTCGGCGTCAACACCCTTGCGTTCAAATAATCGCGCGAGACCTTGCTTGACGAAATCATCGTTAGCGTCGTCGACAGTGGTCAAACATTCATCCTCATTAGCACCCGAAAATAAGTGGCGCTCGGCGAGGCCCGCTTCTTCGGTGTGTTTGACCGACACCACGTGTACGCTTGCGAGCATGCTCATAAATTTCGAGCAGATTTTGGGGTCCATTTCGAGCGTGACCATGCCGCGTTTGATACTTTTCAGCAGATTTGGGAGTTTTTCGGTTAAAGCTTTGCGATCCTGTGGGGTCGCCTTGTCCTGTATAGACCAGACGAGATCGTCCACCGTGCGTAACTGATCTTGCCAGATCTCGCTTTCTTCCCCGTGTTCCACGTGGGTAATGATCAGCAGTTGACGCCAGTAATCCACTAGAAACTGTCGGATAAACTCACGCATATCGCAATCGCGGATCCGCTCGTTGATCGCATCATCAACCGTCATTTTGGCGAGTACGATTTGCTCGCGGGTGCGCAAAGAGCTAGTCGACTCAGCAACGCGTTGTTCCGCCTCATTACTTTCTTGTGCAAGAAATGTTTCGAGTTCGGTCAAGGCGTTTTCGAATAGAGATATATCATCTTCGAATTCGTCAATGACGCGATGTACGATCTTCTCGACAACTTCGTACAATTTATCGTGGGCGAGTTGGGTCTCACTCCATCCCACAGCAGCGGCAGCCAGCGCATCAAGCAGCCGGCGTGCGGGGTGCGTCTTTTTGGAAAATAATGCTTTGTCGAGGAGGGCAACCTTCAACATCGGTATCTGAAGACGCCCGATCAACGCCTTCATGGCATCCGGTATTGCGGGGTCATCGAGGATGTAGTCAAACAAGATCGTGACGATGTCGAGGGTCAAACCGTCGGTTTGGTTGACATCGCCTACCGCTCCTGACTCTTTGAGCGTCCGCAGCACGTTGACGTTACCGGCCTGCAGTTGGCCTTGATCAAGTACCCCAACGGCTGAACTTCCGAGGCCACTCACGTCACCCTGCTGAAGCAAAGTCAAGGTATCGACCAAATTAGCCGTAGCGGTCGCGGAAATGCCGCCTTGAGGAGTGTTGGTGGATCCGCCGGCAGCTGTGCCCCCCATCGGGCCACCGCTACCGTTTCCCGCGCCACCTGGAATACCCGCAGCGCCTGCGTAACCGCCGATGGCGGCTCCACCACCGCCGACACCACCCACTGAGCCGCCTCCCATCGAGCCAGCTTGCCCGTAGCCGGCGCCGTTAGGTATACCGGTTGCGGGATTTGTCATTAGCCCTTGCAGCGTCGAGAAGACGTCCGACCCGGTAGCTTCAATGTGGCCTTCTTCACTTTCGATGATCACACGCGTCTTGCGCCCGCCCCCCTGCGAACGTACCGACGTTGATATCGTCGGTAGGACGTCACGCCGAACCAGAAAGTCGTTGAGGTCGCAGTACATTTGATGGATGCCTTGCCCAGCGAATTTATCGAACATCTTAAATAGCGTTAACTTAACTTCGATGTCGGATTCGAGCTGCTTACAGGCGGTGCGAAAAGCGGTGCCGATGATTTGCGGGCCGACCGGGTTTTTATCGTCCGTAAGGTCCGGTTGGCTGAGCAAATAACCCATTCGTTTGTCGAGCCCGTACAATTGCTCTTTGCAGTTTGAGCGAACGCTTTCAACAAAGTTGGTCAGCGCAAGTGATTCTTCGACTTCGTCGGTTTCAACGAGAGAGAGCTCCATCACTGGCGCGAACACCGCTTCGTTCAGCTTCTTTTTCGTCGCTTTCTCAAGATCAATACTGTTTTCGAATTCGTTGTTAAACGTATCGATGAAGTTGGTCTCAAACGAGTCTCGTTTCATGCGCAATTCACGCATGGCATCGAAATACAGGTTCTGGCGTTGTGAATTGTCGGCCTTGTTCGCGAGGTCAAATAAGGCGTCGTCGACCTTGTCGAGTACTGTCTTGAGTGAACCGGGCAGCCGTTGAGCGGCCAACTTTTGACACTCAGTCAAAACCTCCGACGATCGGGCCGGCACTAGCCGGGTGACGTTAGCCATGTTCAGTTCCATCTACTACGCTCGTATCTGCCTACCTGAGTAAAAGTTATCGGCCGTACATAGCGGCTGATTTAATACCTGCATACACGGTTTAGAAGAGGGCCCGGATCCGGGCAATGTACAATGTGAATCTCTGTGACGTCGGTCACTGTGAGCTCTACCCAAGTGTGACGCCTATCGCAGGATCAGAGCGTGAAAAGAGCCGGCGGCGAAACTGCTGGAAACCGAAGAAAACCGCTAAAATTGGGTGCGACCCGGTGATTTAGGAGGCAATAAAGTGGAAAACGTGGATCTCGCTGTATTAGACACAGCCGCCGAATGGGTTGAGGACGGACGCCAAGTGGTCCTGGTAACCGTCGCGAAAACCTGGGGATCTTCGCCACGCCCTGCGGGTTCGATGATGATTTGGCGCGACGACGGGCAGTTTGAAGGGTCCTTGTCGGGCGGATGTATCGAACAAGAGTTATTGGAAAAATTCGCCGAAGTCACCCCAGATGCGGCTACCAGCATTACCTACGGGGTCACCAATGAGGCGGCAGTTAGCCGCGGATTACCGTGTGGTGGTGAAGTCACGGTGGTCGTGGAGGCGCTGCGATCTGCGGATGAGCCGCGAGAAATATTAAGCCGTCTGTCACGCCGCGAACGGGTGCTCCGTGTCCTAGAGATGGATAGTGGAAAGTCGTGGCTGGAAGCGCCCCCAGCGCAGGCGCGAACGGACTTATCCGATAACCGGTTTGAGGCGGTATTCGAGCCGAAATGGCGTGTGCTTGTCATTGGTGCGGGTCAGCTAAGTGCCTTCGTTGCGCGTTTTGCATCGACGCTCGGCTACGAGGTCTTTGTCTGTGACCCGCGTGAAAATTACCGAAACTCGTGGCTTGGCGATGACGTTTCGCTGTCCGCCGAGATGCCTGATGACTTTGTGATCGCGCAGCAATGCGATCCGCAAACTGCTGTCGTTGCTCTAACGCACGACCCGAAACTCGATGATCTCGCGATCATGGAGGCGCTTAACTCTCCAGCATTTTATGTTGGTGCACTGGGATCGAGCCGCACCAATGCAGCGCGCCGTGAGCGCCTGCGCGATCACTTCGATATGAGTGAGGTGCAACTCAGTTTTATGAGCGGACCGATTGGACTCGATCTGAATACACGGACGGCGTCTGAGATTGCGTTATCGATCATGACCGAAGTCACCGCCCGGCGAAATGGTGTGACGCTTAGCAGCGAGCGATCTCAGTCCCAGGAGCTGGCCGGCGCCTAATGCCCAACGTCGCCGGAATCATGCTTGCTGGCGGTTCATCGGTACGGTTCGGTGGTAATAAGTTAGCCGCCTTGCTCCAAGACGGCGTGCCAATCGGCGTACGCTCGGCAGAACACTTCAAAGCCGCGGTAGAAGACCTGCTGGTCGTTATCCCGTCCGGGAACGATGCCACCTTGAGCATATTCGACGGTCGATTCGAGGTCTCGGTGTGCGCCGATTCACACTTGGGTATCGGTCATTCGATTGCCCACGGCGTTGCCGCCCGGCCGGATGCGGACGGCTGGCTGATTGGGCTCGCGGATATGCCTTATATTGACGTCAAGACGATCTCGACGCTAGCGTCTGCGTTGAGTTCCGAGACGACCATCGTACGGCCTCGAGTGTCCGGGCAGGCCGGTCATCCAGTCGGCTTTGGCGCGAGCTACGGGCGCGAGTTAAGCCGGCTGCGGGGCGATCAGGGTGCACAATCGGTGGTCAATTCGCATCGTGACGCGTTAGTTTTTATCGACACCGAGGATCGCGGCGTCTTGCATGATATCGATCGCCCAGAGGATATCGCCGCACGCCCAGATGGCATGGGTACCTAATTGCAAGGATGTAGCTTTAGGCTGTCGATAGGTATCGACGGCTAAGTAGTCGCCTTTAAAAAGCTCGGGGGGTTCTTAGACGATCGAGAAAAATTGGTCGATTGGAGTCGGGCGCCCGATCTCGAAACCCTGCGCATAGTCGACTCCGACAGCGCGTAGTACATCGAGTACGCCACGATCTTCGACAAACTCCGCGATGGTTTTTTTGCCCATGACGTGCCCGATTTCATTGATCGACCGGACCATCGCCAGGTCGATTGAGTCGGTGCAGATATCGCGCACAAAACTGCCGTCTATTTTCAAAAAATCGACTGGTAGTTTCTTCAGATACGCGAAGGATGAAAAGCCGCTGCCAAAATCGTCGAGTGCGAACATGCAGCCGCGATCCTTCAACAACGTAATGAAATGCGTAGCCTGCTCAAGGTCTGCGATCGCGGCCGTCTCGGTCACTTCAAAGCAGAGTTTTTGGGCTGGAATGCTACCTTCGTCTATCTGTTCGACAATGAAGCGCAAGATCGCTTCATTGCCGAGTGATTGTCCTGAAAGGTTAATGCCGCATAGGTGCAGTTGTTCGACCATATCTGGATGATCACGTAACCAGTTGAGTGCGTTCTCTATCACCCAGCGATCAACTTTATCCGATAGGTTGTAGCGCTCAGCAGCAGGTAAAAATTCCGAGGGCATTACCACTTTCCCAAGCTCGTCGCGCATGCGGATGAGCAGTTCGTAGTGATCGCCATGGTCGGTGGATTCGCCGATTTGGGTAATGCGTTGAAAATTTAGTTCGAAGCGGTCTTCCGACAAAGCATCGTTGATACGCGTCGCCCAGCGCATTTCACCGTGATGGCGGGTCACCGTCAGATTGTCTTTCTGGTAGCAGTGGATGCGATTGCGGCCGGAATCTTTGGCAGCGAAGCAAGCGGTATCAGCCATGCTCAGCGCGGAGTTGGTGTCCTCACATTGTTCATTTATCGCAACCAGGCCAATGCTCGCCGCTACCTTGTATGTGCGGCCGCCCCAGATGAAATGAAACGATTCAATCGCTTGACGCAACGCCTCGACCCCACTGTGTGCTTGGCCCATGGCGCAGTCTTCTACGAGCAGCGCAAATTCGTCGCCGCCTAATCGGGCGAGGGTGTCGCGTTTGCGGACAACGGACTTCAACAATCGCGCAATCTGGCGCAGCAGCTCATCACCGGCGCTGTGTCCGCAGGTGTCGTTGATGATCTTAAATTGGTCGAGGTCAATGATTGCAAGGCTGTGTTCGGTTTTCTCAGCGTGCGCGCTGTCTAGGACTTGGGTTAGCCGTTCTTCGAGCGCTTTACGATTCGCGAGCCCGGTTAGTTCGTCGTGCGTTGCTTGATACGACAGTCGCTGAGTTAAGGAGTAGTTATCGTCGATATCCTCGCAGGTCATTAAGATCATGCCGTCGCTACCGCTACCCATTGCTCTCGCGGTTTCGCGAACCCAAAATATGTTGCCATTTTTTTTCTGTCGGCGAATATCCCACCGATGTAATCGCCCTGCAGAATTGCACACGCTCGCCAGGTGTTCGGCCGCAATCGCGCGATCGTCTGGCGCGTAAAGATCGAAGATGGAATGGCGCGTTATTTCATCGCGTTGATACCCAAGAAACTGCAATCCAAAGCGGTTCGCAAACAACACTTCTCCCTCATAGTTAAGGGTGAAGCAGGTCATCGGCGTATTGTCGTAGATGACGTGATAACGGAATTCATCGGTGCTGTCGAAATCCCCGAGCAGTTCTTCATGCACACGATCGCGCGCAAACTGGTCGAGCGTAATTTCTAAGTCTTTCGCCGAGCGGTTGATGTGTGATGCGGAGAATTCAGCTTCGCGCAGTTTCTCGGCCGTGCGCTTAAGCGACAATTGAGTTTTGATCCGCGCGAGCAAGATCGGTAGTTCCCCAGGCTTCGTGACATAGTCATTGGCGCCGAGATCCAGTGTGCGATTAATGTCGTTTTTGTCATCACTTGCCGCAAGCATGATGATTGGTAGCTGGGTTTCGCTGTACCGTAGGCGCAGCTGCTCGAGTACTTGTTCGCCCGGCATGCCGGGCATTTGTAAGTCGAGTAAGACAAGGTCGAAAGACTGCTTTTCGATGAGTCGAAGCGCTTCTTCGCCATCTGGGGCGGTGACTACGTTGTAGCCTTTAGACCCCAACCGCATCGAGATCGCTTTACGGATCGTCGCGTTATCGTCGACCGCTAATACGGCTGCCGCTGTTTTGGGCACTGGACCTGACCTCCTGCACGGTTTGGGCTTATAGATGGAGTTATACCGTGCGAGCAGAAAGTCTAGGTGGGGTGGATCTCCTTAGGCAAGACTAAAATTGGCTCAAATTGTTGTTTACAAAGGAACTGTGAACGGACGCACGTTACGACCCCGATAGCCGATACAAATCGGGCAGGGGATTAACAGTTTGTTTCATTTCGCCGGTCGATTTAGCGCGATAGTCACTGTGCTCAAAGGCTTCTTGCAGCGCAAATTGATCCCACTGGGTGCGATTTTGACCATAGAGGTATTCGTCCAGCAGGCGGATCTCGGTGTCCAACGGTTCGGCCACCACGTGCGCCACCTCGCCCAGCGTCATTAGCTGCGGATCATTGAACGCCACTCGTCCCCAGGCAATGAGCGCATTTTTAGTCCCAGCCGGGTCCTTGGCTTTGCAGGCACCAAGAACGTCGCGACGCGCTCGCGCTAACCCGGGCGTTGGGCTTGCATTTGCATCGGGCGTTATAGCTACCTCTGCCGAGCGCGATCGGAACCACCAAGCCAATAGTGTGGCCAACCACCCGATTAGGCACACGCAAGCGAGGATGAACCAGATGTTACGACCCATGCCGTTTGCTCCAGCGGCGTCAATGCTTGGTAGGTCTATGGGGGCCTCAGCGGCGGTCGGCGGCGAACTTAGGTCCGCGGTTTCGCCGGCTGGCGGCTCATCAAGCGCAACCCTCTCAACGGTGAACGGTCGCTCATCTAAACGTGCGATTTCCTGCTGATCGGTTTGCGTGTTCCACCATGTTATCGATACTGGCGGGAAGATGATCTTACTCGCCGTATTCGGGATGATGGCGAATTTCTGCTGCCTGATCGCGCTGAAGCCGGTATCTGACTCCTGCTCGCTGGTCTGTGGCTGATCCGGATAGATTTTTAGGCCGTCGGGCAGAGCGATCGGGAGTTCGGGCAATTGACCGGCGTTCAGCCCATCGGCCCACAGGAATACAGTCCGCGTCAGCGGTTCCCCGGCGGTAAGCCGATCGGAGTCCGGAGCCCAATCGTCGCGCAGGCTTAATCGTTTTGCCGGAAGCCACGTATCACCCGTGAATGATGGGGGTATCGGTTTAACCTCGAGGCTGATTTGATTGGATTCGATCCGGCGAGTCTTAACCGATTGCCGAAAAGGATCGAACAGTAACCGCGATGAGTTTACGACCTGGGTGGTTAATGTCATCGGGTTGATCGTCACCGGACCACTCGTTTGCGGAAAAATCGAAAAGCGTCGCTCAAAAACTTCATAACGCTTGTTATCCCGCATGGTCTGCGTCGTCGTGTCCTTGCCTAGTCGTTTAATAATGACATCGGCATCGGCGCTCGGGTCGGTAAGGTTCGCGTCATTGAGTTGGACTCGGCGGAGCAATCGGGCTGTTAGGATAATTTGCTCTTGTACATACGGTGTTGTGTTGTCGACTTCAATTTCGAGGAACAATCCGGTGTCGGCAGTGGTCGGATTGCGATTTCCGCGCGTCTGGATCTCGACAATTGTCTGGCTACTGCGATCGCTGCCAAATGCGATCTCTGGGATCACCAGCCGGCCTGGTGCATTTGCCATGACCTCGAGTATCCAAGTCGTCGTGTGCGAGTTACGGCCATTGATCCATTGGATCGATGTTTGTCGATTGCGTCCAAGGATGTCGACGACGGACTCAAGCTCGCTGAAGTCAGGCTCTGCATCGACCTTTGAATCCGATCTGAATATTAATTGGAACGACTCATTCGCAGTCGGCTGGCCGGGTTCCACGGATACTGTGATTGCCGCCGCGTGCACCGAGCCGCATGTGACGATCAACATTGCTAATGTGATCACTCGAGCGGTGGCGAAAGCGCTCCGCGTTGCTTTGTTGTTCGAGGGTCGCGTGCGCCGGGTCCACTTCGTCAAACCCCTGTAGTTCGTCCAGCTCACGTACTTAGCGCAGCGCCCGTATTTCGTGTTGCCAGCGTTTTTCGTCATCCCGGCGCATTTTATCCAGCCACCGTATTTCGTCATCCCGGCGAACGCCGGGATCCATGCGACCGTGAATCTGTTAAAGCGGCGTGCAACCGTGCTGCAGGTTGGAGTAGATAGGGCGCCGAATGGATCCCGGCGTTCGCCGGGATCACGGGGCGTAGGCGGGGCCGATGGATCCCGACGATCGCCTGGGTAACGAGGCCTGCCGGGACGACGGGATGTACCGGGATGACGAAGTGCGGTGCAGTGACGAGGCAGTGCACCGCACAGCGATAGGATCCACCACGCTAGTGTCCCCAGGGCTCTAAATGCACGTTTAATCGCTACCATGATTGTGCTCGTCGTGCGCCTCGCCCGTGTTTCCGTTGATACTCATATTCGAATTTGCGACGCAACAGTCCGCCGGGGTCGTCGGGGATTTGTCGTAGCCATTGCTCGGTTGCTTGTTCACTCTCTTGATCGGTGTTGGACTCTGCTTGCATCTGCGCTTCGGACTCTGCTTCGGGTTCGTTTTCGTCACTTTCTTCTACGTTACTCGCCTGTTCGGGCTCGGATTCTGGCGGCTGTTCCTCCATCTCCTGCTCTGACGAGTTCGCTGCATTGCCTTCGTTTTCGGACTGGTTATTCGCCTGCTCGGCGTCTTCGGACTCTTGCTCGCCATTTTGTTCGTCGTTGGATTCGCCTTCGGCTTGATCTTCGCCGCCCTCGTTTTCGTTGTCCGAGTCGCCCGATGATTCTGCTTGATCTGGATCGCCGGTTTGTTGGTTTTGCTCTTGTTGTTGCAGTAGCTCTTCTAGTAACGCCTTATTGTGTAGCGCGTCCTCGTGGTCGCTTATCGCTGACAAGGTATTGTCGTACGCGGCGATTGCTTCTTCGAGGCGCCCAAGGCGGGCGAGCGCGTTACCTTTATTGTATTGCGCTTCAGGGTCTGTGTTTTCACCAATCTCAGCAACCGCGTCCTCGAAATTGTTAGCACGGTAGTGCGCGGACGCACGCCACGCATTGTTTTTGAATTTCTCCGCGGCTCCGGCAAAATCGCCCTGCTCGAACTGGCGCTGTGCTTCCTGATCAGGCGTTGCCCACCAGCCGGCACGCGCGTGCTCGGGATAGGTAATGGCCGCGAATCCAGTGGTGACGACGAGGGTTAATAGCCCGCGTCGGAACGCGATTGGCAACAGCGGGATCAACCCTAAGAGTAGCCACGGGCCAACCTCAAGCCAGCGATCGGCGAGCACATCCGTGGTCGACGCGTTGCCTTGGTTTAATTCGTTGTCCATCTGCGCGAGCAGGGCCAGCACGTCTTTTTCGTCGGTACGCACGGATTGGTAGAGGCCGTTGCCGGCCGTGGCGAGTTCTCTTAACTGCTGCGGTCGCAGCGGCTCCAACACGATATTGCCGCTTCGGTCTTTGATAAAACCCCCGTTATCATCCGGGATCGGGGCGCCATCGGCAGTACCGACGCCGAGGATCGACAGACGTATGCTATCTGCCGCAATTTGGGTTTTCGCGCGATCCAATTCCAGTGGCCCCATGCCATCGGTGACCAACAGCAATTCACCACTCGCCATTCCGGCTTGACGGAGCAACTCGATCCCTTTTGCGATCGCACTCGCACCGTCGCTGCCTTGGCTTGGCATGATGCCCGTGCGAAGCGCTGGGAGCTGCGATTCGAGTGTGGCGACATCGTTCGTCAATGGTGTTACGACATAGGGCTCCGCGGCGTATACCACGAGTGCGGTTTGCCCGTCGCGGCGCTGGCGCAAGATGTCGGTGACCTTAAATTTTGCGCGCTCGAGCCGACTTGGACTGATGTCCGTCGCGTCCATTGAGCGTGACAAATCGAGCAAAACCACCAGCGCGGATTCGTCGCGAAACACCGGTGTCGGTAAGCGCTCCCAGGTAGGCCCGGCAAGTGCCGTGATAGCGGCAAGTCCGCTTAGGATAAAAGCACCGAGATTAAGGGGGCTTCGGCCGATCTTTCTTTGCACTAGTAGATACGGCAACAACGCTTCATCGCAGATTGAGTGCCACACGCCGGCCGCGGTGTCGCGCCGGATTAAACGCCAACAGAGGACCGCGAAGGGAATCAGCAACAGAAACCATGCTGGACGTAAAAAATGAAATTCTGCGGGGTTAAACGACATCATTTTCTGCCGCTCACCAGCACTACTGTTACGCCGCCCAACAATAGGGCAAGTGCCAGGGGCCAAGGAAACAGCGCTGTCGTCGGACGGAAATGTTCACCGCCGTGCTCGACCGGCTCCAGCTTGTCGATCTCGGCGTAAATTGATTCCAGCTCGGCGACGTCGCGCGCACGAAAATAACGCCCGTTGGTACTCTCCGCGACTGCGCGCAAGGTCTTCTCGTCGAGATCGCGCGAGGGATTGTAGCGAAAGCTACCAAACAATCGTCTGACCATGATCTCATCGGCACCAATGCCAACGGTATGGATCGTGAGGCCGGCGGCGGCGGCAAGTTCGGCGGCGCGTTGCGGCTCAATCACGCCGGCGGTATTGGCCCCATCGGTCACGAGGATCAGTATCTTGTCGTCGGCGTCGTTGTTGCGCAATCGCTTCACCGCAAGTCCGATCGCATCGCCAATGGCGGTACTCGATCCGGCCAAACCAATCACGGTTTCCTCGAGTAGTTGGGCGACGGTCGAACGATCGAAGGTGAGCGGCACATGCAAATAAGCTTGGGTGCCGAACAACACCAGACCGAGCCGGTCGCCAATCCGTCGGTCGATAAAATCCGCCACCACTTTCTTGGTCGCGGTGAGACGATCCACACGTTGCCCGTCGAGGACAAAGTCGACCTCCTGCATACTTTTGGATAAATCGACCGCAAGCATCAAATCGCGCCCGCTGATCGGAACCTCAATTGGCTCGCCCAGCCATTGCGGCCGCGCTGCTGCTAATAGAAATAGCAGCCAGGCGGCTAGGGCCATCCAGTAAGCCCGGCGCGACCCGGCACCAGTCCCCGCGCCTTGGGTCACAATTGAAAAATCATCAACCGCAGGTACCCGTAGGGCGGATTGCGCGAGCGCCGTGGCGTTACGCAATAATCGTCTATAAATGAATGGAAGCGGGATCGCGGCGAGTACCCAGGGCCATAGAAACTGGATCATTGCTTCGCTGTCCCGGGGATCCTTAGGCCGGCCAACCACGGGCGAAATGCTTGTAGCAAGGCGTCACCGTCGATCGACTCCGCCGGCCGGTAGGGTGCGCGTTCGAGCGCGGTTTTTATCACCTCATCGGTGCTGCCGGTTGTGCTCAATGCGTCGAGACGCTCGCGCCAGGCGGCGCCTGTTTCCGCAGCGCCGGCCCGTGATGGGTCTGTGGCTAGCGCTGCGCGGCGCGCGAGCCGTGAAAGCTCCTGCGCCAGGCGGTGGGTATCGCGATGTTCACTAAAACGCAGCTCGATGTCTTTGAGTTCGCTCAAGGCACTGCGCCGCACGCGACGGCGCTGCCGCCATTTCCAATACAACACTGCGGCGATTGCAGCCACAACGGCGGTGATGAGGACAAGCCACCATCCCGGTGCCAATGGCCACCAGCTAATGGGCGCCGGTAGGTGGATGTCGCGCAGGGGCAACTCGGTCGGATCCATTAATACAGCCCAAGCAGACGTTGCAATACCAGCAGCGGATCGTCGGTTGTGGTGAGTCGACTCATCAGCATGCGATAGCCGCTGCTGAGTTTCGTGATCCGTTCATAGCGCGAATTAAAGTTATCCGCGTACCGTTGGTTTAGCTCGCGGTCGCCGAATGCAATCTCCAGATCCGAATTGCCATCGGTCACCCGTCCGCGGGCGCTGGCAGACGGCAGCGCAGCTTCGAATGGGTCGTTGATAAATAAAAGTGTGAGGTCGTTGTGCCGTGCTAAGCGCGCAAGATCGGATTCGCAGGCATCGTCAAATTCGCGAAAATCGCTTAACAGAAAGATCAAACTGCCGGGTTTGGCCATGCGTTTGAGTCTGGAGACGGCTTTCGCCAAGGCGCCGGGGGTCGTTTCCGATGTCTGTGATTGCGTCAGCTCACCGGCGGCCACCAGCTTTTTTAATAGCCGGATCACCCCAGGCTTACCACGCTCGGGCGGTAATTCGAAGTGCGCCGACGGCGAGAACACCAAACCACCGACACGGTCGCCCGATTGTTGCGCTTTCCAGGCAATGAGCGCGGCCGCACGTGCTGCCTGCACGCTTTTGAACACCCCTTGCGTGGCAAAAAACATCGACGGGGAAAAATCGCAACAGACATACACCGGACGTTCACGCTCCTCGCGAAACACCTTGGTATGCGGCCGACCGGTGCGAGCGGTGACGCGCCAATCAAATGTACGAATATCGTCGCCCGGCTGGTAGGGCCGCGATTCGTCGTATTCCATCCCGCGTCCCTTCAAGGCGGACAAGTAGCCGCCGGACTGGTGTGCGCGAATCGATCGCGCCCAAGACGGCAGTAAACTCGCTGGACGATACAAGGACATGAGGTCCTTAAGATTTGGTTCGACGCGGCCCCGCGGATCTCGATCGGACCCGGCGCGATCGGGTTTAGCGATGTTTGCGGCGATGGCACTCATACTGCGCAGGAATAGGGCGTTACGGCACGGCGATGCGCGAGATTAATTCGTGGATCAATCGATCGGCCGTGATGCCATCGGCCGCCGCTTCATAGTTCAAGATAACGCGGTGGCGCAGCACATCGGGTGCTATCGCTTGGATATCATCCGGCCCTACATAATCGCGCCCGGCAAGCCACGCATGCGCGCGGGAGCAACGGTCGAGCGCGATCGTTGCCCGTGGGCTTGCGCCGTATTCCAACCAAGCCGCGAGATCGTCGCCGTAGGCTTCAGGCTTGCGCGTCGCCAATACGATCTCGAGCAAGTATCGTTCGAGGTCGTCGCTTAGATACATATCCAACACGGCGTTTCGAGCATCGAATACGTCTTGTTGGCGGATGATGTGCGGTCGTTTGTCCTTAGTCGTCTCAGTACTGCGTGCCTCAGTGCGAGCCAAGTGGAGGATCGATTTTTCATCCGCCTCCTGGGGGTAGGTGATCGTCACGTGCATGAGAAAGCGATCGAGCTGCGCCTCCGGCAACGGATAGGTGCCTTCTTGCTCTAGCGGGTTTTGCGTCGCCATGACCAAAAACAACTCAGGCAACGGATAAGTTTCACGCCCAATGGTGATCTGGCGCTCGGCCATGGCTTCGAGCAGCGCCGATTGAACTTTCGCCGGGGCGCGATTGATTTCGTCGGCTAGTACCAGGTGATGGAACAGCGGTCCCTGTTGGAACTTAAACGAACCGTCCTGCGGCCGGTAGACCTCTGTCCCGGTGAGGTCCGCAGGCAACAGATCGGGTGTGAACTGTACGCGGTGAAACTCACATTCAATACCGTCGCCAAGCACCTTGATGGCTCGGGTTTTTGCCAATCCCGGCGGCCCTTCGACCAGGAGATGCCCATCGGCGAGCAAGGCGATGAGCAACCGATCGACCAACCGCTCCTGACCGATGATGTGCTGTGTAATGTATTGTTTGAGTTCGATAATGGATGTTTGGATCGTCATAGCGCGTTTTTAGTCTTCTTGGCTTACGAAAAGTTTCGGAATGTATTGTTATTTTGGACGCTCAGTGGCGCTCGGGATTCTATGCGATGCGCGGTAGCGCCGAAAGTGGGTATTGAGTGGATGAGATCTAGGCGTTGGTGCAATTACGGCCCGCGTAGCGAACCCAGCCATTAGTAACCCCAATAAAGCCTCAATCACGTCAATAGCGTATCTCTCGAACCCAGAAACCTATCGACGCTGCCATCCCGGCGAAAGCCGGGATCCATACAGCGGTAACCCACGACTTGCCCCGAACGACCTCCACGATGTTTCAATTCGTATCCACCGACACCGCCATCCCGCCCGAGGCCGGAACCTACCGACACCGTCATCCCGGCGAAAGCCGGGATCCATACAGCGGTAACCCACGACTTGCCCCGAACGACCTCCACAATGTTTGGATTC
Organism: Gammaproteobacteria bacterium; assembly: GCA_021773835.1. Taxonomy (GTDB): domain Bacteria; phylum Pseudomonadota; class Gammaproteobacteria; genus UBA11873. The sequence goes on along the minus strand of JAJFJQ010000057.1, from coordinate 11,550 downwards.
GTATCCACCGACACCGCCATCCCGCCTGAGGCCGGAACCTACCGACACCGTCATCCCGGCGAAAGCCGGGATCCATACAGCGGTAACCCGCGACTTGCCCCGAACGACGTCCACGATGTTTTGATTCGTATCCACCTACACCTACTATTGCGGCATGGACACAATCGATCAGCCCACCCAACGCCGAGCCGGCGCCTTCAACACAATTCGTCGTCTCGGCGCCATGTTGCTTGTGGCTATATCGCTCACATCGGGTTGCGACAAACACCGTCCGGCGATGTATTTGAATGGCACGACAATGGGCACGCAATATGCCATCACCATTGCAAATCCCGGCGAGCAGAACGAAGCGCACCTCAAATCCGAAGTCGACACATTACTCGGCGTAATCAACGCAACCATGTCGACCTACGATCCGGGATCGGAGCTCTCGAGGTTGAACAATAATCCATCGACCGATTGGATCCCGATTTCCGCCGCGCTGAATACCGTTCTGCAAGCGGCAGTAGTCGTCGCTCAAGATTCCGGGGGCGCCTTTGATGTTACCGTCGGACCGCTGGTTAACCTCTGGGGCTTCGGACCAGAACGTGGTGAGGGTGTCGCCCCAGATGCGAGTGCCATAGCCAGTGCGCGAGCGCGAGTGGGGCTCGAGCAAATTGAACTTCGGGCGCAGCCGAGCGCGCTGCGCAAACGGCGTCCTGACATCTACATCGATCTTTCAGCAATCGCGAAGGGCTATGCCGTAGATCGCCTAGCGGCCTTCCTACAAAACGCCGGCCAGCGGAACTTCCTGGTCGACATTGGTGGTGAATTGCGCGCGCTGGGCACGAATCCCAAGGGGCAGGATTGGCGCATCGGCATAGAGAACCCGCTATTCGACGGCCGCGAAATTGGTCGCACCATGGTCTTAAGGAATGCGGGCTTGGCCTCTTCCGGTAACTACCGTAATTATTTCGAACACGACGGCGTTCGCTATGGCCACACCATTGACCCAAGGACGGGCGCCCCCGTGCAGCATCATTTAGCCGCGGTTACCGTCATTAATTCAACGGCAATGTTCGCCGATGCGTGGGCGACGGCACTGATGAGCTTGGGTTTTGAGGATGGGTTAAAAGTCGCGAATGAGCGCGCGTTGGCTGCGCTATTTATCGTCGACGAGCATGGCGATTGGAAAAGTTATACTACGTCGGCCTTCGATCTTGCAGTCGGTAACAATTAAGGCGCAATTTTCGGCTAGTATCCTACTCGCGAGCGGCATCGGCAGGTTAGGCCGTGACGGTCGGTAGGCATTCACACAACGAGACACTATGAAACTTATTCCAATTATCCTTGCGGGCGGTGGCGGTACGCGGCTGTGGCCGTTATCACGTGGCCACTACCCCAAACAATTTTTGTCCGTTCGCGGTGACTACACCTTACTCCAAGACACCTTGTTACGCCTTGGCGATGCCATCGATGAGGATATGGAAATTCGCCCGTCGCTTGTCGTTTGTAACGAAGAGCATCGCTTCATGGTCGGCGAGCAAGCGCGTCAGATTGACCACGGACTGCACGGTATTGTGCTGGAACCGGTCGGGCGGAACACGGCGCCTGCGCTAACCTGCGCCGCGTTGCTCAGCGTCGAGGACGGTGACGATCCGCTCATGCTAATGATGCCTGCGGATCATTTGATCAAGCGCAGCGACCAATTTCGCGCCGCGGTCGTCGCGGGGGCGGCACTCGCCAGCGACGGCGCGCTCGTCACCTTTGGCGTCGTACCAGACAAACCCGAAACAGGTTACGGGTATATCCAGCTTGGCGATGCGATTGCGACCGAGCAACCGCCACGTCACGTAATCGCTAAATTTGAAGAAAAACCCGATCTCGCGACTGCAACGAGGTATTTGGACGACGGTGGGTACCGGTGGAATTCGGGCATATTTCTCATGCGCGCGAGTGTTTGGTTAGACGCTATTGGTCAATTCAACGCCAAGATCTTGGAGGCTTGCCGGGGAGCCGTGGCGTCTTCGGTGCGTGATGGCGAGTTTGTACGCCTGGATGAGGCTTCATTTTCCGCTTGCCCGAGCGATTCTATCGACTATGCGGTAATGGAGCCGGTTGTGACAGATAGCACTCATCGCGGTGCAGTTGTGTCGCTTGACGCCGGCTGGTCGGATGTCGGTTCATGGTCGAGTATTTGGGATGTGTCAGACCGCGACGCAGGTGGCAACGTTACCCGGGGTGATACACATATAGAAGATGGTACAAATAATGTCGTCATCGCCGAACACCGATTGGTCGCGGCCTTGGGTTGCGACGACTTGGTTATCGTCGAAACCTCGGATGCGGTGATGGTGGCGGCGAAAGATCGGGCACAAGACGTCAAGAAAATTGTCGATTGGCTCAATGAACAAGGGCGTGATGAGCGCTTGTTCCATCGACGGGTGTATCGTCCCTGGGGAAGTTATGAGGGGGTTGATGCGGGACCACGTTTCCAAGTGAAGCGGATCATTGTCAATCCGGGTGCCTCGCTGTCGCTGCAAATGCACCATCATAGGGCAGAGCATTGGATCGTGGTGAGCGGGACGGCCACGGTGACCTGCGGCGACAAGGAATTCCTGTTGTCCGAGAATGAATCGACCTACATCCCGATCGGTGCAACCCACAGACTAGAGAACCCGGGGACCATCCCTTGCGAATTAATCGAAGTACAATCAGGTAGTTACCTCGGCGAAGACGATATTGTTCGGTTTGAGGACAAATATAATCGGGCTTAACAACAGTCATATGTTGCAGTGCAATAACGGGTGCGCCGGGCGACTGGGCTTGAGTCGGTAAGATTACCGATTATGCTCAGAGTGTGTGCGCTGCCACATTATTCACATGGCGATTACCCGGATTGAGTGATAAACTTTTCAAATCATTGGGTTAGGTAACTTTCGTAGAATCCTTCAGCATCCGTAAACAGGGTAGGCCATGTACGAATCATTTTTCGGCTTCACCGAGCCGCCGTTTACCCTAAACCCCGATCCGGGGTTTCTCTTTCTCGGTCGCAATCACAGCAAGGCCCTGAGTATTCTCGAATTTGGGCTCGCGTCCGAATCTGGCATCACGGTTATCACCGGTGCAATCGGCTCCGGGAAAACTACCCTGGTCCGCCACCTACTAAATACCATGCCGGAAAATCGCACGGTTGGATTGATCACCAATACGCATAAGTCCTTCGGCGAATTGATGCATTGGATCTCCATGGCGTTTGGACTTGAACATGAGGGTCGCGACAAAGTCTCACTCTATAACCAATTTCTGCAATTTATGATCGACGAGTATGCGAAAGGCAACCGCGTTGTGTTGATCGTAGACGAGGCACAAAATCTCGATGCGGACACAATAGAGGAATTGCGCGTTATTTCGAACATCAACGCGGACAAGGATCTGCTGCTGCAACTGGTCTTGGTAGGCCAGCCTGAGCTGAAAGAAACCCTCAAGCGCCCCGATCTCGTGCAGTTCGTGCAACGTATATCGGCGTACTACCATCTAAAGCCGTTAAAATTAGATGAAGCTAGAAAATATATTAAGCACCGGGTTACTGTCGCCGGGGTGCCGAGAAATCCCTTCAGAGACGAGGCGGTTGATCTAATTTATGCGTCGAGTGCAGGCGTGCCGCGTATTATCAACACCTTGTGCCACCTCGCATTGACTTACTGCTTTGGCGAAGGCCGCAAGACCGTAACAGTGGATATAATGAGTGAGATTCTCGCAGATCGAGAAGAACATGGATTGTTCGGAATTGGCTCGGATCCGAACGCTGAGGCCGACTTGGAAAAAACGGGCGCAATGGAAGTATTGCGGCAGCATCATATGGACCGGTCGAAGGAAAAACGTTTGAAAGAAAACGAGTTTGCGGGTGAATAGGGGTGAGGTTTCATGACAAGTGTTTTGGTCAACAAATCGACACGATCGAGCACGCCTCCTAGCTACCGCGCCGTCATTCCGGCGAATGCCGGAATCCAAGAATCTAGGCGAAAGCAACGATATTAAATACTGATTGAGCGGATTTGAAATATGAATAAGGAATTCCGAATTGCGAACCTCACGGCAGTAATATTCTGTGCGACCCTATTTAGCACTTCGGGTTCCAGAGCAGACGGGAGCGACTATCAAATTCAAGCCAGTGACATATTACAAATTTCGGTTTGGAAGGAAGAAGATCTGCAATCGGATGTCCTCGTCCGGCCGGACGGTAAAGTATCGTTCCCGCTGGCCGGCGACATTCTCGCGGCTTCGCGGACAGTCGAAGAAGTTCGTGCAGATGTTGTATCAAAAATTGAGCAGTACATTCCAGACCCCGTTGTTACGGTCACGCTTCGGCAAAGCCTTGGAAATCGAATTTTTGTGTTGGGAAAGGTCAACCGACCTGGGGAGTTTCCGTTAACGCAGGATCTGGACGTAATGCAGGCCTTGGCTTTAGGGGGAGGGTTGGCCACTTTCGCTGATTCCAAAGACATTAGTATCCTTCGGCGTGAAAGCGGTTCCCAGCGTGCTATCCGATTTAATTACCAAGAGGTCGAGTATGGTACCAATCTCGAACAAAATGTGTTGCTCAACCCTGGGGACGTTGTGGTCGTCCCATAGTGAATTTGATATTTCCTGAGAAAACAAAGAGGCCGTGTAGAGCACGCAATTATGTCGCGTGATCATTCTATTATCACCGTCGCGCTGATGCTATCGGCCATCGTAAATGTTAATGCAGAGTTGACGCTCAAACCGGAGGTTTCCACCCGGGCGTGGCACGATGACAACCCGCGGCTGCTAATTAGATCGCCGACAGAAGTCACAGCGACAGTAAATGATGTTGGAATAGAATCGATCTATTCCGCTCCAACCTATAGTTTGTCTCTGACTCCAAGAGTTAGGCTTTCACGGTATACGGAGGAGACAGAGCTCGATAGTGAAGACTATTTTGTCTCGACTAACATGTTGAAATCGTACGAGCGACACCAATTAGCTGGTGAATTTAAGTACGCGCGAGAAGCAACGTTTTCTACAGAACAGACAAATCTCGATATCTTTAACATCAACATTCCGGAAACAACATTTTCGTTCAATACTTCATGGCTGTATACAGTAAATGGCCGCTTAAATTTGTCGGTTTATGCCAACTTTCTCGACGTTTCATTTGAAAAAAACCCGCGCAGTAACTTCGTCGACTACCTTCAATACGGTTCCGGCACCGCCCTGAATTACGCAGCGTCTGAAAGAACAACGTGGATATTCTCCTTATTCGCGTCTCAATTTAAGACACCGCAAACGGGAACTGAAACTGTGAGCTACGGGTTACAAATCGGATTTGATCATCAATTTGATGAGACGCTGGATGCCTCCTTTAGAATAGGGCAGAACCGAAGTGAGCAGGAGTTTAAAATGCCCCAAACGCAAATCATCTCGGTTGTTCCTTTACGGTTCGCGACTACCGTAGCTGATGAAACAGAGCGTTCTGCTGGCGAAATAATAGATCTTGATGTCGAAAAGCGATTCGAACGAGCCACGGCACGTCTTCTTTGGAGTAGGGCGTTTTCCCCCTCGAGCCAAGGAGTTCGTCAAGAATCTGAAGAAGTTGATGGGATCGTGAAATATCGAATGACACCTTTTCTTGACGCTGTAATAAGGGTTTCTTACAGACGGCGCAACCAAGAAGGCGAGGTCAGTGCGCGGAGGTTAAATGATATTAAGGTGATAAATGTGAATGGACGACTTGAGTATCGATTTTCGCCACTTTGGAAAGCTGAAATTGGAGCACGGTACCGAGAACTAGATCGTCTAGATACCGGGCTTAAGTCAGATTCAAAACTCATATATTTGAACCTCCGATATAGGCCACGCGAGATCACATTATTTCGTTAGCCTATTCGCGGATAAATCGTGCAACGGATTCAAATCAGCCCAACAAGTCCGCTGCAGAACTAAACAAATATCGAATATCCACTTTTACGGAACGGTAGAGCCGCAATGGAAAGTACAGAACAAGAGATCAATCTACAAGACGTGATCGCAATGCTCAAAAGGCGATCGAGGTTGATGATAACTATAGTGCTCACAGTATCTTTTGCGGGTCTCACGCTAGCCATGTTCCTACCGTCAATGTACAAAAGTGAGGCGGTTATACTCATTGAAAGACAAGAAATTCCGGTAGATTTGGTTAGGTCTACTGTAACGAGCTTTGCCGAACAGCGAATTCAAGTGATAAGTCAGACTGTAATGAGTTCAGCAAATCTCATTCGAATTATCGATCAGTTTGATTTGTACCCGGATGATAGGCTAAGCGAGACTCGAGAAGAGATTATTGAGCAAATGAGGTCTCATATCTCTCTTGAGATGATTAGCGCCGATGTGGTCGATCCGAAAAGTGGGAAGCCGACAGAAGCCACTATTGCATTTAGTTTAGCCTTCGAGAATGAGAGTGCGGATAAATGTCAGCAGGTAGCAAATGACCTCGTAACCTCATTTCTTAATGCAAACATAAGATCGCGCACTGACTCCGCTACAGAAACGACTGCGTTTCTTAATGGCGAAGCAGAAGTTTTAAGAAATCAAATCAGCTCGTTGGAAGCACAAATCGCAGAATTTAAGGACAAAAACACAAATAACCGTCCGGAATTGGAATACTTAACTCGAGAAATGATGAATCGAACCGAACTTCAACTATCGGAAATCGATCGTCGGATTCATGAAACCAGCGGGCATATAATTTACTTGGAGGGAGAATTAGCGCGGGTGGAACCGATCCTTCTTGATGTGCGGCCGCGAGGTGCAAACGCCCTCGAAAAATTGCGCACTATCGAGGCCCTACTAGTGTCAGCAGAGGCAAGTTACGATGAAAGGCACCCAGATGTGGTTCGGTTGCGTAAACAAGCCGATGCAATGCGAGCGACGGTTGATCCGAATTCAGCGCACGAATCTTACCAAGAGCAGATCAAATTAGGGCAATCGAAATTAAACGAACTCCTTGAACGGTATGATCCCACACATCCAGATGTGAAAAAGGCAAAAAGGACCGTCGACACGCTGCAGCTTAAACTGGATGCGTTACCGCCGATAACAGAAGAAGTCCCGAACAACCCGGCCCACATTACGCTAGCGGCGCGACTCCAGTCATCTAATACGCAACTTGAAAGCCTTGAGGTCAAAGGGCGCGCGTTGTCAAAGAAATTGGAGGAATATGCTGAAAGTTTGATGCTAATGCCCGATGCAGAGGCGGAATTGAACGAATTAAAAAGAGACTATGAAACTGCCATTGCGAAATATCGAGAAATCTCGGCGAAACAGATGGAGGCCCGATTATCTGAGAATCTCGAAACTGAACGCAAAGGGGAGAAATTTACACTAATAGAACCCCCGCTACGTCCAGAGCGACCGGCTAAGCCAAATCGACCACTTATCGTATTAGCCGCTTTCGTGATGAGTCTTTTTGGCGGTTTTGGTTCCGTCAGCCTTGTTGAGACTCTCGACGACAAAATTCGAGGTCGACGAGAATTGCAAGGGCTTTTAACTGCACCACCATTAGCCACAATACCGATAATAGGTCTAACAGAAAAACGGAGCGCGCCTTCTATTAATGGTTGGATTGTGGGAGGTGCTATTTCTCTTCTTATTACCGGAGCGATCGCTATTCACTTGGCCGTGATGCCGCTAGATGTTCTGTGGTTCGTGATATTAAGAAAGGCAGGGCTTTAGAATGGAGAAGATTAAGCAAGCGTTAGAGCGTGCGAGAAAAGAACATGCTGAATTAAGATCGGATACACCTATGACGCCTGCTGTTGAACGTGACGTTACGGCGGTAGACAAAATTCAGTACAGCCAAACGAGGGTGCTCCAAATCGATTCGGAGATACTACAGAGAAACCGAATATTAGCTGGTGGTGGCGATAATCCTGCAGCAGAAACGGCTTATAAAATTCTTCGGACACAAGTGGAGCAACGCTTGGCAGCACATGGCTGGAACGCAGTCGCAATAACTAGTCCTGGTGCTGCTGTCGGAAAAACGCTTACAGCGATAAATTTATCGGTTGCGCTTTCACAAGTGCTGCACCGTACAGTACTGCTAGTCGATCTGGATTTTCGAAACCCGAGCGTACACCGTCGATTCGAGTGCGAAATTAAATACGGGTTAATTGACTATTTACTAGATGACATTCCAGTCAATGAGATAATGATCAACCCGGGGATTGAACGACTGGTAATCTTGCCAGCGGGGAGGAAAGCCGTGCCAAACAGTTCTGAGCTATTGGCATCCCCCAAGATGATCGAGTTAGTTGAAGAGTTGAAGGCACGATATCCAGCGCGCATAATCGTTTTCGATTTGCCGCCAATTTTATCGTCGGACGACACGTTAGCGTTTTCTCCCTACGTAGACGCGACGTTACTTGTCGTATCAGAGGGGCACACGACTAAGAGTGAAATAAATCGAGTTATAGAGGTTGCGGAAGGAATTAATGTTATTGGAACAGTTCTGAACATGTCGACTGAGATTCAGCCGACCTACTATTTGTAGAAACCGATATGATCCGGCCTCTTTGTTCATATCCTGATTGTCTTTTGTACGTGTCTCAAAGTGTTTGAAAAATCCGCCAGGCGTAAACTTCACTCCGATGTTTTACGAAAAAACTAGCAAATTAGGATGTTCGTTAAAGGCAAAAAGTAATTGAGGTTGTTAGCAGTTGAAATTGCAGTAAATTTCCGGACTCGATTGCTCAGAACGCCAGAAATCTTGTGACTGAAAAACGACTAAAGCTTTTGTTGGTAGCCGGTGCTCGGCCCAATTTTATGAAAATTGCACCGATCGTTCGAGAGTGCTATCGGAGAAAGGAGCGATTTGAGCATAAGATCGTACACACCGGCCAACATTACGATGACGAAATGAGCCGCGTGTTTTTTCAGGAGTTGGGAATCCCTGTTCCTGACTTTCATTTGAATGTGGGGAGCGGTAACCATAGTGATCAAACAGCGAAAGTTATGTCAAGGTTCGATCCGATTTGCGCAAGCGAGAATCCAGATTGCGTAGTCGTCGTGGGGGATGTCAACTCTACGCTAGCGGCAACTATTGTAGCAAAGAAAATGCGTTTGCCAGTAGCCCACATTGAAGCGGGTTTGCGTAGCGGGGATCGAGATATGCCGGAGGAAATTAATAGGTTGGTAACAGATTCGATAGCAGATTTCTTATTCGTAACGGAGCCAAGCGGAGTTGTTAATTTGGAGAAAGAAGGGCACTCGAGTGCCAAGATCTTTTTTGTCGGTCATGTGATGATAGACAATCTTTTGTATGAAATCAGCCACCTACCAAAAAACTCCCAGGAAACGCCGTTGACTAAGCTGTGCTCATCCGTGGGTAAGTACGGTGTCGTTACACTTCATCGCCCATCCAATGTGGATTCACCAGCTGCACTCTCAGGGATAATATCTGCATTAAATGCGATTTCCAACTGTGCTAGTTTGTTCTTTCCAGTTCACCCGCGGACGAGGCAGCGCTTAGACGAATTTGGATTGAGAGTGAGTGAAAATGTTCATCTGCTGGAGCCGCTTGGCTACCGGGAATTTCTCAAACTTTGGAAAGACGCAGCTCTAGTACTTACTGACAGCGGCGGATTACAAGAAGAAACGACGGCGCTTGGAGTCCCCTGTCTGACTATAAGGGATAACACCGAACGGCCAATAACAGTTGAGATGGGCACGAATAAATTAGTCGGAAACAATTACGGAAACATCGTGTCAGAAGCAGTTGCTGCGCTGTCCAACGGCAAGATAGTTCGTACCAGACCCCCGCTATGGGATGGAAATACCAGCGGCAGAATCCTAGATGCGCTAGAAAACAACCTACTTGCCTAGCAACTCAGCGATGACGGAGTCGCTTGCCAACATGGCAGAGCTTAAAGACTACACTCGGGAGCGAATTCATCGAAGTGATAAAGTCACTCAAACTTCCTATTTCAGACTAGATCGGAAATAAATCACTGCATCTTAGTGTGATCGATCGTGCATAAATTGGACGACAATGGCGTTGGACAGTCATTGGCGAGCTGAAACTTTTAGGATGTCTAGTTAGATAACGATAGTTGGAACAGTAGCGGTCCATTGGAATGTTATCCAGGGTTTTCTGCATTCATTTGACAATGCCAAGTCGTACAAAATTCGAGGACGAAACGTGATAGGAAAGGACATTCGATTCCTTGATATATTCTTCGCGTTATGGATTTTATCCGTGCCTTTTTATCAAATCGGGTTGGTGGGCACGCTATCGGCTGATAATTTACTGACAATCCTTGTTCTTATCACCTGGACTTTTACTGCCCCGTTTAGTGTTGGCGACAAAAGTAGAATAATCTCGATTTCGATTGTTCTGGTATTAATATTCATTCATGTACTAATCATAATGATTACATTTACTACTCGAGGTACGTTAAATGAATTTTTTTCAGTTTTATCCACTGAGCTAAAATTCAAATCGTATTTCTTGGTACCGCTACTTTGTATATCAAACCATAGTCAATACATCCGCGCGTTAGTCTTATTGAGCGTTGATGGCCTAATGATTTCTTCAGCAGCATTTTTACAGGCAACAGGTTTGCTTAATCTTAGTTTCAGTAGGAGCGTCGCCGGTGACCGGCTCGGTATTGAGGGCATCTCAAGGTCGCCAGGATTGTTTGCGAACTATGGAGATATTGCAATATTATTAACGATGACGTTATTGGTGGTGGTATTTCTATACCCGCGGCTTCGGTTTGGGCGTAGCGTACTTCTAAGGTATCCATTTATATCTCTCATCGTACTTGGAGTTATTGCTTCGCAGTCAAGGAACGTGATGCTATCGGTACTGATCGGATTTTCGACCTATTGGTTCTTTATCCAAATAATGCTGAACAGGGCGAAAGTACGTGGGATAAAATTATTATTTCTGATCCCTTTTGGAATTTGTGCGTTGCTAGCCTTCTACTATTCGCTTCCAGCGATCATGGAAGTAATCGTCGGGTCGGGCGGAATTAGAGGTAGCGTATTAGACCGGATTGAGCAATATCAAATTGCATTTAAGTTGATTTCTGATGGACCCGTATTGGGGATGTCTGCCGAACACCAAATTAGGCACAATGAGTTTATAAACTCAGTGCACAACCTGTGGCTTATCTATATGTTAAAGGGAGGTATTCTCACCGTGCTCCCACTTCTGGGTTTGATTTGGATGTCATTAAGGTGGGCGATTCGCCCGATATCGTCAGACGGTTCTGATTGGAGCATTCGGGTCGGGGCTACTGTCGCATCCATGACTATGGTAATTTTTGCTTCATCAATGGTCTACGTCGCCCATTCTTCAATTTTGTTTTGGATCACATTCGGCATATTAGTCGGTTACGGCGCGTTACGATCGAGCCGAACTTAATGGCCCCGTAAGCTTCCCCGAAAAGTAGACCACTCCTGCTTGGAGAATCTTGGCAGAATATGGCCAGGAGGTCGAAATGAAGAAATCGAAATACAGCGACACGAAGATCGTGTCGATCCTGAAGGAAGCGGAAGCCGGACAAC
>JAJFJQ010000056.1 GCA_021773835.1 Gammaproteobacteria bacterium | reverse complement strand
TGAGGCCGGCTTTGGTTGTTCTGCAACTTGGATGGTAGGGGTGCTCAGCGCGGCGACCTTTTCATCCATCAAAACGCGAAAGGCCGGCACTGGCCGAGTGATGTTCTTGACCTCGACCTCGCCGAGATCTTCCAGGTTGAGATCCAGTTTGTCGCGGATCTGGTTGCGTACATTGCGCCCAATGCAGATTCCGCCGGCATCGGCGAGGCCCTCCAGACGGGCCGCGATATTGACACCGTCGCCGTAGATATCGTCATCCTCGACAATCACGTCACCGATATTGATGCCAATGCGGTAGAGAACTTGGCGGTCTTCATGAACGCCGTCGTTGCGGGTTCGCATTGCATGTTGGACCTCAACAGCAAAACTGACTGCATCCACAACGCTGGCGAACTCCATGAGGATGCCGTCGCCCATCAATTTGATGGTGCGGCCACCATACTGGGCGGCCTTTGGGTCTATCAGATCCGCGCGATGGGCTTTCAAAGCTGCAAGGGAGCCCGATTCATCCTCACCCATCAGACGGGAGTAGCCGACCACATCAACAGTCAGGATGCTGGTTAGACGGCGCTCCATGAAAGATCTCCTTCCCACAGGAGATTAGCCCGATGCCAGCCCAAATTCCATCACCTAAACCCAGGTGCGAGAGTCTGTTGTTGGCTAAGAAGCGAAGTCCAAGCAATGTTCGATGCTGGTCCGCTCAGCCTTCGATTCTGTTGCAGAACCCCAGCTTGCTTGGAACCTGGTGATGTGATTCCGTCTTTCTATTGGATTGTCGGAGGACGGGTCGATGATGGGGCGGTTGGAGACGGATCAAGAGCAGCTGTTCTACGAATATCGTCTCGACAGCCTGGTTCCCTGCGATCACTTGGCGCGCAAGCTTGACGCAGTCGTGGATCTAAGCTGGCTGCGGGCTGAGTTGGCGCCCTATTACAGCCGCACCGGCCGGCCCTCGGTCGATCCCGAGTTGATGATCCGCATGTTGATCGTCGGCTATGTCTTTGCCATTCGTTCCGAACGCCAGCTTTGTTCCGAGCTGCAGGTCAATCTGGCCTATCGCTGGTTCTGCGGCCTTTCGATCGAGAGCCGTATTCCTGACCATTCGGTGTTCTCGCGGGCCTGCCACGAGCGCTTTCGCGAGGCCGATCTCTTGCGCCGTGTCTTTGAGCGTGTGGTTGGCTGCTGCATAGCGGCGGGCCTTGTGGCTGGCGAGGCTCTTTCGGTTGATGCCAGCCTGATCAAGGCCGATGTCAACCCGGCCAAGCGGGTGCCGGGTGATGAGCCGATCGTCTGGCCGCAGCAGGAGAAAGCCTCACGGGCGGTGCGCGACTATTTGCGCACCCTGGATCAGGCGGGCCCCAAGACCCCCGCCGGTAGGACAAGCAAACCACCCATGGCGATCTCGCTCACAGACCCACAGGCGGCTTGGGTGGCGTATCGCAAGGTGCGCTCGATCTTCGCTTATCACGCCAACTATCTGGTCGATAACAAGCTCGGCATCATCGTTGACGCCGAGGGTAACCGCGCCAATCGTACTGACGAGAACCGGGCCGCCTTGAGCATGATCGAGCGGGTGGCGCACCGCTTTGCGCTCAAACCCAGACGCCTCGCCGCCGACACCGCCTACGGCAATGCTCGAACCCTGAAGAACCTGATGGAACGTGGCATTGAACCGCATATCCCGGTCATCGACCATAGCGCCCGCTCAGACGGCCTCTTCTCTCGTGCCGACTTCCACTATGACCAGTCGCACGACCTCTACATCTGCCCGGGCGGCAAGGAGCTGAAAACCTCCGGCACCGCCCATGAGGGCACCACGCTCAAGTATCTGGCCAAACGCAGCGACTGTGGAAGATGTCCTCTGAAACCCAAATGCACCAAAGGCGCCGAGCGCCGCTTGGCCCGCGATGTCGATGAGCCGATCCGCGATCATGTCCGCGCCTTGGCCGAGACGCCGGCCTTCAAACGCTCACGCGATGAACGCAAGAAGGTCGAGATGGCCTTCGCCCACATGAAACGCATCTTCAAGCTCGACCGGTTCAGGCTACGCGGATTGAACGGCGCCCGCGACGAAGTTCTGCTCACCGCCACCGCTCAGAACCTGCGCAAGCTGGTCAAATACGCCGGACCAGCGCCACCCGCCCCAAGTCCCGCCTGAGGTGATACGAAAGACCCGAATACAAAACCCATAAACAGCGATCCCGCATCGGCAGCAGCCGAATGCGGGAAAAGACAACGTCCGCTCTTAGCACAAGCGGACATCGAAATATCCCCGACAACGCGTTTTGCAACAAAATCCCTCCAGTTCCGGACGTGGATAGGGCACGGCGAAGGGGAACTATTGACGGTGGATTCAACTGGTCGCCGCAACATTTTACCTTATCGATAAGAGATGGAGTGATTGCGATGAGAAAGAAGTATGTACGTGTTGGGTTTACGGCAGCGCAGAGTGCGGACCTGTGGGATCGCTGGCAGAGGGGCGAAGGACTGAGTTCGATTGGCCGGGCCTTGGGCAAGCAGTCTTCGAGCATATT
>JAJFJQ010000055.1 GCA_021773835.1 Gammaproteobacteria bacterium | reverse complement strand
GTTGGAGAGCCAGAAAGCCATTGGCGAGGGGATTAAACATCTCCTCTCAGAGTTTGGGAGAATTACATAATGGCGAAAACCCCTCCTAGCTTAGCCAAGGACCAAACTGGTCATCGCATCCAAGCCTTAAGGCCTCTTTCCACCCAGAAGGCAAGCTTTACGGGAACCTCTGCTGCGATTACATCCGCGGTGGATGGCGTTGTGATGATCACGGCCACGACTGATTGCCATGTTCGCTTTGGAGAAACTCCTACGGCAGTAGCGACAGACGCGTATATTGTCGCCGACACTCCCTATTATTTCCGCATCCAGGATGAGAAAATTGCAGCAATCCGGGATACGGCTGATGGTGACCTCTGGGTCACGCTGATGGACTGATGCTTGGAGGCCCTGGGCGGCTCATCAATCCATTCAAGCGTGGTCGGCCCTGGCTAGAAGGCTTCCTTATTCGCTGGCCCTACGTGACCCTGGGCGGCCTTACGAGTGACCATGTTCCAGGGCTTTCATTTAGTAGATCCTCGGTTCTGGGTTATTTTGACAGCTCCGGAGACTGGAGCGAGGTTGGCTCCAATTTGCCAGCCAACGACCACGACCCTGATAATTCAAACTTAGCATTAGGATTGCATTGTGGCGGCCAGGCGACTAACCAGATCCGCAACCCGGTTATGGCTGGTGCAGTTGTTGCAACAGATACACTGCCGAACTTCTGGGCAGACGTTAGTGCGGATTTAGTTCCCACTGTTGAGGCAATCGGCACGGTAGACGGCCAGCAATACATCGACTTGCGGTGGAACGGCACTCCGACTACAGATCCTGTCCTAGCCTTCGAGGAGGCTGATAGAATTCCAGTCGTACAGAACGACATAAACACTCATTCAGTTAGAATATCTATAATTGACGGTGACTTAACCAATATCACTGATATCTCACTTCAATTACATGAATACGATATCACTCCTGCAAGTTTGGCGACGGTTAGCGGAACTGGGTTCACTCCAGACGCGACGCACGCGACGTACCATGAGGCTTTAACCTCGACCAATGCGAGCACGGTCTTTGGCAGGCCAGAATTTAGAATAAATTGGGATGGCGCTGGGGCGATTGATATTACGCTCCGGTTTACTCTTATGCAGATGGAGGCCGGTCCAATAAGAACGGCGTTCATGGAGAGCGACGGGCTAAATGCTGAGACCCGCCAGGCCCAGTTAGTCACTGGGACCATCGCAGATCTTCCTGACGAGGGAATTCTAACAATCATCGCCACCGCCCCTGATGGAGTCCACGCTTCGGGTGATGCAACGGTATTTGAGATGGGCGGCGACGCGGCTGATCAAGTTACTGTTTCGCGGCAATCTAACAAAGACGTTCGTGTGTTGATGGACGTTAATAATAGCAATCCCGTCACTATTGATATTGCAAACTGGTCTGATGGCCAGACTATGACTCTGGTAGTATCGTGGGCAGGGAATGAGCTATCTGTCGCGCGCGATGGGGGCTCCGCGGTGCTACGGGTGCTTGCGGATGTTGCCTTTAACGCTGGAGCAGACAACGGTGTATCTATAGGCCACGATACGTCATCTGGAACGTTCTTTGACGGTGGCCACGTTGGGTCCGTGGTGCTCCAGCCACAAACTGCCGTTGCCCCAACGTCTAACTTGTTCGCTGTATCGGAAGATCTGTCTGATGCGGCCTGGTCGAAGTCAAACACCACGATCACGGTCAATGACGCGGTTGCTCCCAACGGCACGACCACGGCTGACAAGGTACAACACTCTACCAGTTCTGGGATTGTCCAAGAGGCAATTACTGCTGCTTCGACTAACGAGCACACCGGAAGCGTGTTTATCAAGAAGACCGGCGACCATCAATGGCTGAGGGTAGGCTTGCAGACTGGGGGCGGGCAGTCTCAGGGCTGGTTTGACATTACGAACGGAATAGTGGGGGCGAATACAGAGACCGGCGGCGATCCACCGACTACCACCGCGCACTCAATTCTTGATTATGGAGATTATTACAGGGTTGTTTTGGGCGCAGAGGACTTTTCATCGACAGCGATTACTTATTTCTTCTCGTTGGTTACTGCTGACGGCGGCTCGACGGAGGCCACGGCCACGTTCCTGCACATGTGGGGCTTTAAGTTGGAGGCCGGGGGCTTGACTGGGTACGAGCCCGCATGAGGGTCGGTGTTCCTGCGTCGGTAGAGATGTACGTGCGCGGCGCTCCCTCTGCGTTTAACGACAAAATGACATCTCTGGGCTACACGTTTGGCAGCAACACTTTTGCCTTCAAAGACGGGGACGCAGCTAACACGCGGGCGGATGTGCTTTCGATCTCTGATCTTCACGTTGCCAGCGGCACCCTGGACGGGCCTCATCAACTGGTCCTGTTCACCGGGGTTAATGCAGCACGAGACGCGGCGATTGTCGAAATGTCGTGGTATCGTAAGAGCGCCACTGCCGCCCCTCAAGATGCAAGTGATACTGGCCTAACGATCCACGAGGCGCCGATACCTGCGACTGATACTACTAACCTTGTTTCCAACAGCGTGATGACGGGTGCGACGGACGACAGTCCGGGGCCGCAGGCCTTCCCAACTGACTGGTCGGTCATTGGTAGCAGCACGATCACCCCCGCTATCAAGGCTGTAGACACTACATCAGGCGCGGAAACGATCACGCTGGAAATGGTTGACGCAGGCGCTGGATCAGCGAAAATATGGTTTACCGCGCCTACTGCTGATATTCCCGCGGTTGTGGGCGAGGTTCTTTTCCTCGAAAGCGACCTTCGTCTTTCTGCGGGGTCGCTAACCAATGTGTCGGAGGTCCATCACGCGCTCCACCAGTACAGATCAGATGGCACGACCGCGACGGACTTCAGCTTCCTGACGGGCGACGATTTCTTGTCGGGGCTTGATGGAACGATGCGGACGTTCGATTGGTCGCCAAGGATTTCTGCTGACCAAAACACTAGTGGAAACGCACCGCCAAATGATGTCGCGTTTGTCCGTTACTCTATCTACTTCGTCTGGACTGGTGCGGTGAATTTTACTGTGGAGTTGCGTCGCCCGAGGGCGTCGAACGTCATCAGTGCGGTTTATGACCGCAGGCCTTCGTTCTTTGGGCACAACGCCCGCACAGACATGCGAGCAAGCCTGCCGGACACAAGGTCGCTGACATTGAAGGGTTTCAACCTTGCGGGTGCCGAATTTGGGTCGGTTAGGCCTGGCACACACGGCAATGATTATATTTACCCCTACCCCGACGCCGCGGGATCGAAGTATCGCTTCGGCGAGGACATGATCAAGCGGGGCTTTAATTGCTTTCGTCTGCCGTTTAAGGGGCAGCGGCTCCAAAGGTCAAGGCTCGGTGCGTTCGACGCAGGCGAGCAGGCACGATTGATTGCGTGTGTTGAGCACTACACCAACCTCGGTGCCTATGTGGTGTTGGACCCGCATGACTTTGGGGCATTCGCAGGTGCTGTGATCAACCGACCTGACGCGGTGGGCACGGTTATAAGCTCGACGGACACCACGGTGGTGCTAAGCGGCGCATCTGAGATCAGTGGTTGGCTGGCTGGCCTGACGATTGTCATAGACGGCCAGTCACGCACGATCAGTGACTACACGGTGATATCCGACCCAATAACCAAGACGGCCACTGTGAGCGCTTGGGACGCCAACCCCGTAGCAGGTGAGGCGTGGGATGTTGTCGGCGGCGGCGCCACGATTGCGGACTTCGAGGACTTTTGGAACAAGCTTGCGACGCTGTTCAAGGACAATCCGCGTGTGATCTTTGGTTTGATGAACGAGCCCACCAGCAGCGTTACAATTGATGAGTGGTTCCCTGCTCAGCAGGCGGCGATCAACGAGATCCGCAACGTGGTCGGTGCGAACAACCTGATCCTCGCGACTGGAGTGGACTTTGCAGGTGCACATTCGTGGATCACGAGTGGGAACGGTGCAGCTGCGCTGACGATCACCGATCCTGGTGACAATTTAGTTTGGGAGGCTCACCAGTATTTCGATTTAGACAGTTCTGGAACGAGCACGGTAAGCGTGTCGTCTGACGAGGTTATTGGGCGAATTTCGGTGTTTACGAATTGGCTAAGAGCGAACGGCCTCAAGGGCTTCATCGGAGAGTTCGGGGGCGAGGGGAATGAAGACACGAAATTAGTCATGCGTGATTTCCTAGCTCACATGCAGGACAGCGCTGATGTCTATGTCGGCTGGACGGTGTGGTCCGGGGGTCCTTGGTGGGCAACCACTTACGTTAATCGGGTTGAAACTGTGGACTATGGTGGGCGTGAAGAATTCCACCCATTCGCGGCGGTGTCTTGATGACGCTTCCGGATCTAGCAACCCTCTCACTTAGAGGGTTTAACCTAGCAGGTGCTGAATTCGGCCCTGTCCCTGGCACGCACCTTTCCGACTATTTCTGGCCGGACGAGGAATATAGGCCATACATAGCCTCGTTTCGTCATATCTATAGATCGCCGCAGAGAGCGATAGAACAAGGCTACAATTGTTTCAGAATCCCCTTTAAGGGGTTGCGGATACTCAGGTCTCGTGCCGGTGAGCTAGACGCGGGCGAACTAGAGCTGATGACCACAACGGTAAATCGGCTAACCGCTCTCGGTGCCTATGTGATGCTTGATCTG
>JAJFJQ010000054.1 GCA_021773835.1 Gammaproteobacteria bacterium | reverse complement strand
GCCCGGAAATCATTGGGCGTTTACTTCAACTTTTACAATACGGAGCGGCGCCACCAGTCACTGGACCGGTGTACGCCTGACAGTCTGTACTATGATGTTGCCAGCCTGGCAGCTTAACCCGAGGGAACACTTATCGACGTGTCCAATGCTTGGGGTCCACTTCTCTCGATGGCAGACATGACTTTGAGTTGAGCCAGACTAATGTGTCCCGCATGCGCCTGACGCCAAGTCTCGCCGTCGCGTCTAAAAATGTCTGCCACCTCGAGCGGTGGCCGCGACACCTTACGGCTTGGGTAACACCAACTTATCCAAGGGACTGTCGACCTCGGTCAAGGTCTTCGTTGCGACATGCGCGTAGCGTGCCGTGGTGGTCAGCTTCTTGTGACCGAGTAACACTTGGATGATGCGGATATCGACCTGCTGCTCGAGCAGATGCGTCGCGAAGCTATGGCGTAAGGTATGCAGTGAAATCCGTTTACCCAACTCGGCCGTCGCCGCAGCGAAGTGACACATGCGATTGAGTTGGCGTGTCGAGAGGGGGTCGACCGGATCGAGGCCGGGGAAGAGCCAACCATTGGGCAGCATCTTGCCGAGGCGACGACCTTCACGCCACCAGGCGCGCAATATTGGCAACAATGCTGGCGAGAGCATCGCTTGGCGGTCGCGACGCCCCTTGCCTTGTTCGACACGGATGAGCCGGCGTTCACTGTCGATGTCGGTGGTTTTTAGATGACAGACTTCACTCGCGCGTAAGCCCGCGCCATAGGCCACCGACAGCGCGGCTTTCGCCTTGAGGTTGGGTGCGGCGTTCAACAAGCGCGCGACGTCTTCGGTGCTCAAGACTAACGGTAACCGGTCTGGCACGCGTACCGGACTCATCCGCTTCATTACCTGCGGGCGTTCCAAGGTGGTCTCGAAGAAGAACCGTAGCCCGCGTATCGTGGCGTTAATGGTTGAGCCCGACGCGCCAACTTCAACCAAGTGCTTTTGAAACGCACGCAGGTCTTCGGGCGACGCCGTATCGGGGGAACGACCGAGGAACTTCGTCAAGCGCTTCACCGAGCGCAGGTATCCGGTTTGCGTTTTATCCTGGAGTTGACGCAAGGTCATGTCGTCGATCATGCGTTGACGCAATGGGCTGATGGACTTGATAGACTGGGCCATGGGATTTTCTCCTGTGTTGTTTGTTGATGTGTTGCAACACAACCTCAACACAGGGGGAGCCCATTTTGCCACTTGATATTAGAAGAACACCGTCACAACAACCGCCACCAATACCGCGATAGCGGTTTCGTCCAATGGCCGCCTCCTGCCTGATTGGTTCGCAACCGTTTCGTCCGTTTTGGAGCGTTGAACCGCCGCTCGCAAGAACGAGGCGTAGGATCAACAAGTGCCCAAACGGTCCTTTCGCAGTAGCTAATATGTATTCAAATATGTTGCATTAATGATCAATTTCCGGACCGCGATCATATTTACAGTGATTGGCGACGACCCACAATTGCTACTCACAGGATGTTTAACGTGCAGTCGGGACGGGGAAGGGGCGTTAATGCCGCCTATACTTCCGCCTGCTGCTCGGTATACACGCCTTCTAGTGCAGACACTTGCGCGGCGCACAGCAGTAACGCGAAAAAAGGGGAAACGATACGAAGTTGATGCATCATGTAGGAACCGGCGCGAATGGTCTTAAATCATTTACCTAAATATCCCAAGCGAGGCAGAAAGCCACTGATATCGCGAAGTTGTAATTGCGAACAGCTTACATGTGGACGCGCGGATTCGTACAACGTATTTGAAATGATAATCGGATCGGGTGCGAATTGATGACGCGCTTATGCGGCGCGATTCCGGTCGGCTACGTCGCCCGCGGCTGGCGCGAATATACCGCGCGGATCGTGCCTGGGACGTAGAACACGCGCCGCCCGCCAGGTAGCCTCGCCGTGCCGTTGCAGAACCTCATCAGGCACCGAGACACTGCCGAAGCCACATTCTTCCAACAGCGGGTATTGATCCGGTATTAGCGATCCGCTGGCGCGTAGATGCCCTCTGTAACCTACTTGGCGAAACTGTTGCGCAAGTGAAAAACCGCAGCCATCGGTCATCCCTGAGAACACAATTTCGATCAGCATGAGGCGCGATAGGCACTCGACCGGCACTGCATCCGTCTGGCTATTGCCGGGTATGGCGACGCCTAAGTTTACTGGCAGGTCGATAGTACGATCAGCACTCAATATGGAACCCAGCCAGACCAAATCGACAATGACCCAATCACTAAGCTTATCTCGCTCTTGCTCACTTATTCGACGCCACGGATCCTCGCAGAACTGACCATCAACGATGACTGCCATAAACCACCTCGCGAAATGACGCTACGCCCGCCCGCCGGACGGTTTCCAGAAAGGTTTCATCGTCCTGCCGGATTTTCTGGTAGTGTCTGGTCATACTTTCAACCGCATCAACCACGGCATCAGCTTCGATTGCCGGACCGAGGCGCTCGCCAATTGCGGGCGCGACGGAAGGTTCGCCTGCGAGTGTTAACTGATACATTTCGCGCCCGCTTTTTTCGACGCCAAGAATACCGATGTGACCGACATGGTGATGCCCGCAGGCATTCATGCAGCCGGATATTTTTATCGACAGCGGTCCAATCGCGTCGGCGACGCCAGCGTCGTTAAACCTGTCGGTCAAATCCTTAGCCAGAGGAATCGACCGCGCGTTCGCGAGACTGCAGTAATCGAGTCCCGGACACGCAATCATGTCGCTGATCAAACCTAGGTTCGCGGCGCTGAGACCGGCTTCATCGAGTGCCTGAAACAGCACCGGCAGATCAGACGCATGCACGTGTGGTAAAACGAGATTTTGCTCGTGGGTGATGCGCAACTCGCCGGCAGAATACTGCTCGGCCAAAGCCGCGATGGCGCGCATTTCCGTCGCACTTGCATCACCGGGCGCGCGACCCGGAGATTTGAGCGTAACCACCACAATCGCCCTGCTCGGATTCTTGTGCGCCCGAACATTGCGCGGGCGCCAGCGCGTGTAACGATCGTGAACATGTATCCCAATACGCCGCGCGGACGGTTGCGTCTCAGGTAACGCGAAATGTTGTTCGATGCGCGCGAGTCCCTTGAGTAGGTGCGGATAGTCGTTCGGCATGCGTGCGAACTCGGTTTCGATCTGTGCACGAAACACGTCAAGCCCTAAAGCCTTGAGCAGGATTTTGATGCGCGCTTTGTACTTGTTATCGCGACGGCCATGGAGATTGTAGATACGCAGAATCGCGTCGATATATGGCAGCAGATGTTCAGCGGGTAACGCAGCGCGTAGCAGTTGGCCAATAACCGGAGTGCGGCCTTGGCCGCCACCGACGATGATGTCGTAACCGATGTCGTCATGGTCTTGCTTGACCAGGCGGATACCGATGTCGTGAAAGTACAGCGCGGCGCGGTCAGCCGTCGAACCGCTAACCGCAATCTTGAATTTGCGCGGCAGAAAGGCGAATTCCGGGTGCAGCGTTGACCATTGACGTAATAATTCCGCTAGCGGTCGCGGATCGGCCACCTCGTCTGCCGCAACCCCGGCAAACGCGTCACACGTGATATTGCGCACACAGTTACCCGAGGTCTGCATCGCATGCATGTCTACCCGTGCCAGATCGGCTAGCAGATCCGGCACCTGATCCAGTTCGAGCCAGTTAAACTGAATATTTTGCCGCGTCGTGAAATGCCCATATCCACGGTCATAACGGTCTGCAATAACCGCTAGCTGACGTAGTTGATGCGATGATAGCGTTCCGTACGGGATGGCGATCCGAAGCATGTAAGCATGACGCTGCAAGTACAAGCCGTTCTGCAACCGTAACGGCGTAAACTCTTCATCAGTAAGTTGACCGTTTCGGTAGCGCGTGACCTGGTCGCGAAATTGCGCAACCCTCGCGTCTACGACGTCACGATCAATGTCGTCATAGCGATACATCTCATCCTACCTCCATAAGCGCGGGGAACTGTGACAGCGACGGTGGCAGGGTGTGATCGAACGATCCTGTCGCTTGATTCGCGCTGCGGCGCTCAGTCAGCCCGAGCAGAATAATCGCCGGTCCCGCGATGTTCTGCCGAGCCATCTGTTCGGCGAGCTCGCCAAGATGTATTGTCAGCACGCGTTCGTCCGGTCGCGACGCGTTTTCTATCACCGTTACCGGCGTCGCCTCATCGGCACCGTGCAGCAGCAAACGTCCCTGCACAAAACGCGCCGCACGCACGCCCATGTATATCGCGCTGACCGCACCCGGCGCTGCAAGCGCGCGCCAGTCCTGCTCGGCATAACCTCTAGTGTCCTGACCAGTGATAAAATTTAGTGCGCTATTGCGTCCGCGCCGCGTTAACGATGCCTCGATGCGTGCCGCAGCCGCGGTCGCCGAAGTGATACCCGGTACGATTTCGTAACTAATACCAGCGGCCTGTAGTGCCTCGATTTCCTCATCCGTACGGCCGAAAACCATCGGGTCACCGGATTTGAGACGCACGACATGGTGGCCTTTGCGCGCCGCCTCAACTAACGCCGTATTGATATCCTCCTGCCGCCAACTGGTACCACCCGGCGTTTTACCAACCTCGATTTGCTGCGCTTCACAGCGCACCAAATCAACAATAGGCTGAGCGACCAGGCGGTCGAACAACACGACGTCAGCGCGGTCTAGCAAGCGTCTGGCTTTAAGCGTCAGCAGATCAGGATCGCCTGGTCCAGCGCCAACGATACTGACATGTCCCGGCTGATCGGACGCCACCACTTGGCGACCAAGCACGTCATGTAGCACACGCCGCGCACCGCCTGCGCCATGCCGCGCGAGTAGACGCCCGCCGAGACCGGAGAAAAACTTTCGCCAGAATGTCCGCCGCGCGCGCGGTTCGAGGCAGGTGCGTACCCGTGGGCGCAAGCTTGCCGCAAGCCGCGCCATTGCACCCGTGTTGCCATCGAGAAGCGCTTCGATACGCGCTTTGATTTGCCGCACCAGCAGCGGCGCAGTACCTTCGCTGCCGATCGCGACAACAACTGGATCCCGGTCAACAATCGCCGGCGAAATAAAGTCAGATGCGGCGGCGTTATCAGCGCTATTCACCAGGATGCCGAGCTCGCGGCAAAGCATCGCGACGTGGCGGTTTTCAGCGATATCGTCGTTGGCGATATAAACGAGACGCGCACCGGCGAGATCCGCTCGCGTCGGGCGCCGCTCGTAAATCTGAATTGCACCTGATGCAACATGCAATTCATCACTCACGACAGGTGCAATCACACAAACGCTGGCAACACTTTTAAGCACGGTGCGCAATTTGCTTAATGCCAGAGCACCGCCTCCGGCAACAACAATGCGGTGATCGCGAACGTCAATAAAAATCGGTAAATAGTTCATCGTTCCATCTCTCGTCCTGCACGCCCGATTAAGACAACTGCTGTAATCCGCATTCGAGTTTGTCGCCGGGCTTAGTTGGATCGACGTAATCGGTGTTATCAGCAATCGCGTAACGCTCAAGATATTCATCGACATCCGAATGATCCCAGTAATACGTTGGTGCAACGCGTAGTACGCCACGATATCCGCGCGAGATTGAGCCAAGCGTATTGCGATATGCGGACTGGTCACGCCGAATGCCAGTAAACCAAACGTCCGGCTCGAAGTCCTCGAAGGCTCGCCTGAACGGCTCGAGCTTGACTACCTCGACAAAGGCGTCGAAATCATCATCTCCGGGTCGCGGTAGCGGACCACGCAAAGCCGCAACCCGCGAACCGGTCCACTTCGGAGAATAGATACGCAGGTTGAGCGACAGGCGAGTGCTCAGGAAATCGACGTAGCGATACGTCTCAGCGGTGTTGTAGCCTGTATCGATCCAGATCACGGGAAGATCAGGACGTCGTGAGACTAAGAGGTGTAACAAGGCTGCTGAGCCGGGTCGAAAGTTGGTCGTGACCAACGGCCGGAATGCTACGGCCAGTGCATGATCGATGATTACCTCAGGGTATCGCCTTGAATCAGTTGTGCGGTGTAGATCATCGGCCAAATCGGCCAGATTCGGGGGCGCGGCAGGCGGTAATACGGAAATCGGCGTACTCGTGGTCATCTGGAATGTCGTCTCATCGGTCTTGATGGGACGCAGTATGGGCACGAGTTTATATAATTAAAAATTACTAATTGTTATATTTTTATTTCTTTTTAGAATTAAGACTAAACGCTAATTAGCGCGATCTGGCTCTCACATCGCTGCGTCAAACTAAAATTATGGGACGAATATTTTAGGAAAATTTTAGGACAGACATTAAGTTTCAATTGAGATTCGATGGCCGTCTTTAATTCTTGAATTCCCATTCGGTCGCATTGGCGAGCATTATTTCCCGAACGCCGCCGGCACGCGTCAGTCTGTTCGTATCAGCCGCAGCTATCCGAGCGGAACGGACTTGTTTAGCGGCATAGATGAGAGATGTGATAGCGCCAATCGCAGCGACGACTTCCAATAATGTCGCAATAGTTTCCCAATTCATCTTTCAATCCCCCGTTAGCAAATCCAGACGGCAGCATATCCGAGGGAATTGGCCGGGTGAATGTCTGAAGTTGGCCAATACTGTTGAAAAAGGGGGTCGGTCGAAGTTGGGCGAGGCAGAATTTTTCGGGATTGAGGTCGTTGACGGTGTTATTTATCTCATTCGAGATCGTTGAATTGACTTCTATGTTGTTACTAGTAAATTTTCGTTGGATTGACCGAGAAGCTTTGCCATTTTTCGAAGATTTTGGACGGTAGCGGCCAACAAAAATTCATCATCCGCGCCATTCGGTCCTCGCAACCGAAGGCGGTCGAAGCGCATGATCCGTTTCAGATGCCCGAACAACATCTCGACCTTCTTTCTCGCGTTGCGTGACAGTGCATACTCCTCTGTGTGCTTCAGTGAACGGGCGAGGTCACGGGCGGCTTCGTGAATTGAGCGTTCAATTTTACGTGCGGGTGTCGTCGGGGAACACTGTGATTTCAAGGGACAGGGACCGCAGTCAGACTGGCTGGCGCGATAGATGATCGTATTCTTTTTCGTGATACCGCTTCGCTTATTCTTAAAGTTCCGATGATTGCGTCCGACTGATTTTCCAGCGGGACAAAGGTAGTGGTCTTGCTCAGGGTCCCAAGTGAAATCCGATAGGCCAAACAATTCTTGCTTACCTTCGGACTTATCAAACATTGGGATATGCGGCGTGATCTGCTTTTCCTCGACCAACCATCCGAGCAGATCAGCCGTGCCGTATCCCGTGTCGCCGATCAGCACTTCAGATTGAGCGAAAAGCGCTCCTGGGCATAGTCGAGCATCGTGCGCGCGACTGCGCGCTCTTGGCGCAAGGTCGCCGAACACCCGCGCGCGTCGACAATAATCGCGCATTGGGTATCGATCAAATAGTTCGTCGAGTAGGCATAAAACGCCGGCCCGCCAACGGACGAAGTCCAACAAGAACTGGGATCTGTCAACGAAATCGCTTTGCGAGTCGCCTCATGCGTTGTGATTTGTTCACTGTCATTGTCGAGCGCATCAAGGTATTCACGGACCGCTCGGGTTTTGCGTCCCGGTCGCTCCCAATCAACGCCTTCGTTGCCGGGAAATCCGCGCGCGCGGTTCGCGTCAGCCTTAATGATGCTTGCATCGACTGCAAACCCTTCACCCGCGACTAGTCCTTCATCCATGCAGCGCGTCACCACGGACTCAAACACATGGCGGAACAATTCTGCGTCGCGATAACGGCCGTGACGATTCTTCGAAAACGTTGAGTGGTTCGGTACTTGATCCTCAAGACCCAAACGACAGAACCATCGGTAGGCCAAGTTGAGGTGCACTTCTTCGCACAGGCGTCGTTCTGAACGGATGCCGTAGCAGTAACCGATCAATAGCATGCGGATCATCAGTTCGGGATCAATCGAGGGGCGGCCAATTGCGCTGTAATACGGTAGCAGGTAGGTTCTGAGTTCGCCGAAATCTAAGAACTGATCGAGTGCTCTCAGCAAATGGTCCTGCGGCACATGATCGTCGATTGAAAACTCGTAGAAAAGTGCGTTCTGTCCCGGAGGAAGTTGTCCCATCATCGCTGCTTCGCTCCATAAATTAGCGTTACAAGATCGGATCAATGATTTGACGAGTAGTTCCCCAACTTATCCGCCTTTTTCAACAGTATTGGCCGTTAGGACTCTGACGCTGATCTCGCCCTCAAGGTCGGCTATGTAGCGGTACACCGGACGGTGATCTGACGCCAGTGGGTGCGTTAATAGTGCGTAAAACGGTCACCCCCTCAGGCGACCGCCTGCTTCTCGAGTGGGGCACCAAGTTCGGTCGCCCGACGGCCCCAGCTTTGCCAAATGCCGCGCGTCGATGACCTGGGCGCAGCGTCTAAAACGGGTATTCGGCATCGACATCGAGACCTGCTCGGCCTGCGGTGGGGCGGTTGCTCGGCTTGGGACGGTGGAATTAAAGTCAGAGGTACTTGCAGGGCAGATCGACGAGCAACCGGTGGCGCGAACGCGCGCGAGGTGGCGACTCCGTCAGAAGAAAAGAGGGTTTTATACTGCCTATACCCACAGACCGTACAGGCCGGATCAATTATCTAGTCCGCATAACATCCCGCCAGATTTGTCGATAGATTCCTCTACCAACTGTATCAATGCGTCGCGCACGGCGGACTCGGCGCGGGTTGCTCTATGCTTTGACGCCCTTACCAGGTTCAACACCCGGTTGACAGGCGGATTTATCACCGCACATGCATGCAAAGCGCCTTCCTCAACTCGCCTGCGCACTGTTGGCAGCGGAAGCAGCGAAGCACCGAAATCTCTTTCGAGAAGTCCACGTACGGCGGCAACGGAACTAACCTCAAGGGTGATATCAAGTTTCAGGCCGCGCGCGGCCGCTTGCTGTTCAACGAATCGCCGTAGCCCGTGAGGCCGATTTTCTGCTCCGCTGCCGAGCATAACGAGCGGATAGTGGCAAAGCTCGTCAAAGTCGATGACTTCTTCGGTGTGCTGAAGCACTGTGGGGCTACCGACCAGAAAGAGCGTTTCGACCGCGATCGGAATACTCGTGACATCTTGCTCCGGGCCGAGATCATAGCCGCTGATGAGCGCCAGATTGATCCGCTCGGGACCGAGGTTAAGCCGATCCACCAATATTGCGCTCAGATCTTCAACTACGTTGATCGATACGTTCGGAAGGGTACTCTGGCAGCGGCTAATGAGTTCGGCCGAGAACAATTCGTTAAGTCCGGGGCTGATGCCCAAGGTGACCGCCCCGCTGGCGCCCTGGCCGAATTCGAGCAGCGCCTGGCGTGTTTCGTCAGCATAGGCTAGCAGATGTTCGGCGCGCTGCATGAGCAATAATCCCGCTTCGGTCGGCCGGACGCCGCGCGAGTGGCGCTGCAGTAATTCAACCCCGAATTCGGCCTCGAGATTTCGTACGTGCTCTCCCAGCGACGGCTGCGAGATATAGAGGCTGGCGGCCGCCTTGGTCAGGGTCCCGCATTCTACTATGCGCACAAAATAGCGTAGTTGCCGCAGATCCAAAATGTGCTCCCTCCTGTCGGCGCCAGAGGCCTCAACCTTCAGCTCGTGAAGGAATTTCGAATTGGTAAATAGCGCGCTGGGCCCGCATGATTATTCCACACTTTACGGCGGCAGCTAGTGCTACCGGAGCGCGACAGAAAGTACTCGTTCAATTAAACAGAGTTTGCGTCATGAGATCGATGTTGTTTGTGCCGGGAGACGACCCTAAGAAATTGGCCAACGGAAGTGCCAGCCTGGCCGATGCGCTGATCGTCGATCTCGAAGACGCGGTGGTCGTGGAACGCAAGGCCGTTGCCCGGCAAATTACGCGCGAGTTTCTCGAAACGGAACACTCACCGGCTGTGTTCGTGCGCATCAACGCATTGAATGATCCGTCTTGCGTCGAAGATATCGCTGCCGTTGCGGGCGCCGCACCCGACGGCATCATGCTGCCAAAGTGCTGCTCACCTGAGCAGGTCCGCATGCTGGACAAAATGCTTTGTGTGATGGAAGTGCGTGAAGGCATAGCTGCCGGCCACATCTCAATACTGCCGCTGGCGATAGAGATGGCCGAAGCGATTTTTACCTTAGGAGGCTACCGCAAGGTCTCGCCACGGCTATGTGGTCTCATGTGGGGTGTTGAAGACCTTGCCGTTGATCTCGTTTCGTCCGTACGCGATGACGAGGGCGCCTTTCTGCCGTCCATCGAGCTCGGCCGTTCGTTGTGTCTCTACGCGGCGGCCTCAGCCAGGGTTCCGGCGGTCGATGCCGTGTACCCTGATTTCAGGGATGAGGAGGGCCTCATTGCCGAAGCAGCGGCCGCCCAGCGGGCCGGCTTTGCGTGCAAATGTGCGATTCATCCCTTGCAAATCGACGTCATAAATGAGGCCTTTACACCGGCCAAGGAATCGATAGAGGCCGCCAAAAAGATCGTCGCAGCCTTCCGTAACACCCCTGCGCGAGGCGCCGTCGCCATCGACGGCAGAATGCATGATCGTCCGCATCTGCGTGCGGCAGAACTGTTGCTTTCACGCGTTCCCGACGTTAGTTGAGAGCCTCAGGCCGACGATCATGATCAATGACAGTTTCGACAATCTCGCGCTCGGCCAGTCGCAGGTCTCCCGCGGCCGCACCATGACCGAAACCGATGTGGTTAATTTTTGCATGCTGACCGGCAACTGGTTCGGACTGCACAGCGATATTGAATTCGCTAAGCAGACCCGTTTTGGCCAGCGCGTGGTTCAGGGCAGCCTGGTTTTCTCGATCGTCAACGCCTTACTGCCGTTCGACCAGGAAGTGGTCGAAGCATTTTACGGTGCCGATCGTCTGCGCTTTCACAAGCCGACCTTTATTGGCGACACACTCCACGCGCATTGCGAAATCATCCGACTACAGCAACGTGGCGAGCGTGCAGGGATCGCGACTTCATTGCTGAGCGCCATCAACCAGAAAGATGAAACAGTCATGACTTGCGAGCTCGCGCTTTTTGTACGCACACAACGAGTGCAGGCGCAGACACGTGCCGGAGCGATCATATGAAAAGTACCACAAGTACTCCCGCCTCGACCGCGCTCGCGCGAGTCAAGGTCGTCGATCTATCGCGCGTGCGTGCGGGACCCACGGCCGCACGTCAGCTTGCGGATTGGGGCGCCGACGTCACGACCATAGAAATACCCTGTAGCCTCGATAACAGCGATCCCCATGTTGGATCACGCGACAGTTCCGATTTTCAAAACCTGAACCGTAACAAGCGCAGCATGACCCTGAACCTCAAGGACGAGGAAGGCATTGCGATCCTGAAGCGCCTCGTCGAGCAAGCTGATGTTCTCATCGAGAACTGGCGCCCGCGGGTCAAGCATAGGCTGGGCATTGATTACGACAGCCTCAGCCGTATCAATCCACGCCTGATATACGCGAGCATTTCCGGCTTCGGCCAAACCGGTCCCTACCGCGACCGCCCCGGTTTTGATCAGATTGCACAGGCCATGGGCGGGCTCATGTCCATCACCGGGGTCGCGGAGACGGGCCCCATGCGGGTCGGAGTCCCGATCGCCGACCTGTGCTCCGGTTTGTTCTGTGCCTATGGCATCGTAGTTGCTTTATTCGAACGCGAGCTATCGGGACAAGGCCAATGGCTGCATACCTCGCTGCTGGAGGCGCAGGCTTTCATGCTCGATTTTCAGGCCGCGAGATGGTTGATGGGGAATGAAGTTGCGTCTCAGGATGGTAACTATCATTCGACTATTGCGCCCTGCGGCACCTTCGCGGCCGCGGACGGCGACCTCAGTCTTGCCGTCGTCGGCCAAATTATGTGGACGCGCTTCTGCCGCGCGCTTGATCGGGAACAGTGGACGGATCTGCCGGACTACGCATCGAACGATCAGCGCATACTCAATCGCGCGCAACTGCACTCTGAAATCGAGGTGGCGCTGGGCACAAAAACGCGCGATCACTGGGTCGACCATCTGAACGACGCGAGCGTGCCGTGCGGGCCCGTCTACGGTATCGACGAAATGTTCGATGATCCGCAATTAGCACACCTTGGGCTCGTGCAAGACTTTAGCGACCCGGACTCGCGGCGACGCAAATATCTCGGCCAGCCACTGACCATGACGCGCACTCCAAGCAGCATTACCCGTCGTGCGCCGGCGCTGGGCGAACACACCGACACCGTACTGGAAGAATTGGGATTCAGTTCAGCTGAAATCGCGGACCTGCGCGCCAGCGGTGTCGTCTGATACAACTAAGGAGATACCTATGACCAACATTACTTATGACAATTTGACCGCAACCGTCATCGCCGCAACGGGCACGGATACCGAACCACGCACGCGCGAACTCGTGACGAGCCTTATTACCCACATGCACGAGTTCATTAAGGAAACTCGGTTGACCTTGCCCGAATTCATTGCCGCTTGCCGCTTCCTTGTTCGTGCGGGCCAGATTTCCGATGATAATCGGGACGAATTTATTTTGATGGCGAACATCCTCGGCCTGGAAGTGCTCATCGACATCATCGGTCACGACGGTAATCCACAAACCACTGTGCTCGGCCCAATGTACCGTAAGAACGCACCGACTTTTGCAAACGGCGATTCAATCGTGATGGCAATGCCGGAAGATGGCGAACTCACGTTACTCGAAGGTACGGTGTATGACGGTGACGGTCAGCCGCTCGCCGGGGCAGCGATCGAGGTATGGGAACCCAGCACCAACGGGTTGTACGAAAATCAGGATGCAGCGCAACCCGACATGAACCTGCGCGGCCGTTTTGAGACGGATGAAAACGGCCATTACGCAGTGCGTTGCCTGCGTCCGACGAACTACCCTATCCCGGATGACGGGCCGGGCGGCGACCTGCTGAGGATGCTCGGGCGCCATCCCATGCGCACCGCGCACATCCACTTCATCATAGCGGCACACGGACATGAACCAATCATCGCGCAACTCTATGATTCGAGCGATGAGTATATCGATAAGGATGCGATTTTCGCGGTCAAAGACACCCTCGTCGTGAACTTCGAACCGGCGTCGGCTGGTCTCGATGTCGACTTTGTCGTTCGTTATGACTGGTCACTGAGACCGAATGCCGCGGCGCGGGCAGCGTAGGCATGCCGCCTCTCACCCTGATCCAGGCCGACACCATTTGCACGGTGGCCCTTACTGAATGTGCCAAGCACGGCTTCGCACCGATGTGCGTTGTCGTGCTGGATGCTGGCGGTCACGCTTTGGCGCTCAAGCGCGACGAACGTGCGGCTATAAGCCGACCCGAGATCGCAATCGCTAAGGCGGCCGGCTGTCTTGGGCTCGGCTTTGGCGGGCGAGAGCTGGGACGCCGTGCCGTGGCATTGCCAGGCTTGTTCGCGGCCCTCTCCGCCTGTTTTCCGCAAGGCATAATTGCGCTTCCCGGAGGCGCCTTGGTCCGCGATGCAAGCGGCGCCGTCATTGGCGCGGCGGGCATCAGCGGCGACACCTCGGACAACGACGAAGTTTGTGTGCTCGCGGGCATCGAAGCCGCGGGGCTGACAGCCGACAATGGGGATTGAGAAAATAATCTACAGACTAACCGACTCCGTTTCCCCGGTTCCTTGAGCGCGAAAGAACCTGCCCCTTAAAGGCCAGGCCGTTGACCTCGACGGTAGTATCGAACAATTGTTGATAGGTAGGCTTCGCATTGCGCCGGTGCTCTGCTGGATCTGCCTCGCTACGTAGACCAGAGTATGGGTTACACCGCCGCCCCAACAATTTCCGCCAGAACACCAAGTACTTCCCAGTCCATCTTTCAACCTTCCCACCGTGAAATCAGCGGGCAGCATACCGGAGCGAACTGATAGCGCGAACGCCCGTTGTTGGCCCAGGCTGTGTGAAAACACGGATTGTCGAACATACTGGGCACATAGCGCGTCGGAAGTGAACGCTAGTTGACTTTGACGGCCCTATTTCACCGTCGAGATCATGGTGTGATTTATCGAGCGCGCCATTGCGATCGTCTCTGAAGCGCTTAGGGCACCTCCTCATGCGGCATTTTCAACCGCAAAAGAGCCCCTAGGCTCGTATCGCTTCGATGAGAGCTCGGGCGCCCATGATATTGATCAGCCGTTTGAAGTTGTAAGCGAGCACGTGAAGACTCATCTCCGTACTCACGCTGTCCAACGTCTTCGTGAGGAAGTGCGTTGCACCCATCCAGGCTTTCAATGTCCCGAACGGATGCTCGACCGTCCGACGACGGACAGCCATCGCGTCCGGACGATTGTCTAATCGTTGTTGAGCGACTTCAAGAATGGTTTCATGCGCCCAGCGACTGACTCGTCGATTGACGCCGGTCGTGCACTGCGATTTGATCGGACAATGAACACAAGCCGACGACCAATAGCGACGCATATCTTTGCCGACCTCTTGTGATGTGAATCGGTAAATCAATCGTTCACCGGCTGGACATTCATACTCATCATCGGCAGCGACGTAGCGGAATTCCTCTCTGGCGAATAAACCTTTGGCCGCGTTGTTTGACGTTTTCGAGTTGGGTACATAGGCAGTAATGTTGGCTTCGTCGCATTCGAGAAACTCTTCGCTTCGGTAATAGCCGCGATCGGCCGCAACCTCGAGTTCATCGCACCCCATCGCTGCTTTGACTTGTTTCGCCATCTTCGTCAGTTGGCGTCGGTCACTACCGACTGTTGATCGGCGTGGAATATTGACCCCTTTTAGGGGGTGATCGGCGTGGAAAAATGACCCCCTTAGGCTCACATGAGAGAGTCAGGCATTTAGAGATGCCGAGGCTCAAAGGGGATGGTCACAGTGGAAACAATAGCGAA
>JAJFJQ010000053.1 GCA_021773835.1 Gammaproteobacteria bacterium | reverse complement strand
GCGAAGCATCGAAGAAATGGACCATGCCGATCCAAAATTGGAAGCTCGCGTTAAATCGATTTAGTATTGAATTTGGTGAGCGTGTCACCGCTCACCTATAAACCAACCCATGGCCGGTTACACAGAATTATTTACAGTCTCCTCAGATCGGCCATAAAGCGACATTCGAGAGTGTTTCAACACTACAATAAAGAAAACCCGCCGAAGCGGGTTCTCTGTTTCATGCGTTTAGAGAGAGAGTGGTTAGGTGCTCAATTGATAGTGTAGGAATAAGTGTTAGTCCAAAGCATGATTCCATTGTTCGCGTCAATCGACATATACTCTCCGTGGCCGCCATGTCGGTTGTCAAACAGGAGGTTGCACACCTTCCAGACATAGCCATCCATTGCCGGGTGCCATGAAATAAAGGCCGTCCAAGGCTCAATCCCCTTTTTAAAGTTATTTTTCGCGGCGATATTCAGGGCCGATTGCTTATCAAATGGAAATTGGCATCTATCAGGAAAGTTGATGCAATCTGGCACTCCCGACAAATACTTATGCAACACGTTATTTTCCGAGTCAACGATACATCTTATTGGGGCTTTAACGGGAGCATCAGCTTTAATCTCGATCGTCAGAGTGAATGAAACCTCGTAGAACGGTTTCAACATCCATTTATCGCAGGCACGAAGTGGGTTTTCGCACGACTTCGGAGTTTGTTTAAGTTCCGCTTGTCGCATCGATATATGTCTACTGAAATATTCTTCGCCAACAAGTTCGATAATGGCCGCTGTCGCGGATTGGATTGCATCTGCAGCATTAGGCTGAGCAAATACAACAATAGGAGCTGCTGCCACTGCGAATATTGCTGCTAACGATGATTTTATTTGCATCCTCCGTACAGTGGGACTCATTTCAACGATCGCCTAGAGTAATTCCGATGACCGGCGCCATGATTTGTGATCCCGCATTGTTTATTCACGTTGAGAGCTTAGCGCATGACTCGGCGGACCGACATGCTCATGGGGCCGCTTAGGGTCGATCTGAGACATCTGCGACCAGAGCTTGCGAACGTCTGCTCTCAAGATCGTTTGACACTGTCTGTCAGGTCGGATTCCGACTATTACATATTACGTGTTACGGCGTTGCTCCAGGGCAAGGGAAAGCTTCTATTTTATTGCGACTTCCGCATGGCATTCTGAATACATACTAGCAAGCGTTCGTCGCCATTGGGGTACATGTTTCGGCACTGGTTAATCAAATCCTCAGTGCTTTCCCGCGTTGTATGCTTCTCGCAAGGAAAGGCCAAACCGAGCGCATTTAGCACAAGGCTAGCCGAGGTTTTGTGTAGCTCACTCGGGTTCGCTTCGAGGTATTTCAAAACAACACGTACGAGCTGTCCTGTCGTGACCCCGTCGGGCCTGCAAATGCCTGAGTCGAGGCCGCCCCACTGCTCCCACGCGATAGACGCTTGTGAAATACCTTCTATGTACCCATGGCACGTAGCGTCTTTTTGGTAATAAGTTGCAGTACCTTTTTCTGCGGAACAGTAACTTAATAGCCAGTTCCCTGTGAACGGCGGATAGTCAGCTGCTATTGGCAGAGAAACTGCGATTAGCCAGGCGGCAAGAAAAGTGCTTTCGATGGGCCGCAAGCTGTGTCGCAACCTTTTCATACCTGCCCCCTAAGCCTGCCCTTATGCACGTTAGTTAGTTCCGGCACGGTCGAAACTCCCTTCGCGGCTAAGCGCCAAGCTGCTGAGTCCCGCACTGTTTTGTCGGCTGCTAACGTGGAGCATTTTGGCACGTTCTCGCCGTCGCCGCGTACTAAACTTAAAAGTGTCCCCAATGCTTCCATACCGTCGTTTAACTTTTTATATAAGTCAAGTAAGTCCGGAAGCGTTTCAGGCTGCTTTATAGTCACATTTTTATAGTTCAAAGGTGGGAAAAAATGGCTATACTTCTCGTATGGTGCGAGGAGTCTTACTGCACTGTTTCACATACGCTATGACTGCTTAGTTTTGGATCACGTTATCGTTCGCTATCCATCCGCTGGACCACCGAGGCTCGGGCTAATCTGACCTTAACCCGCTCTTGGATCATTGCTCGATCGAACTCAGCAAATACACCGCACATTTGAAACATAGCCTTACCGGCGGGCGTGGTGGTGTCGATGCTTTGCTGATGCTGATGCAAATACCTGTCAACTACTCGATTGTCGAAGTTTGAGAGTTATTTGTCCGGACAATTTGAGATATGAAGAGTCATCCGGTAGTGGCCAATCAGCTAGTAGTATTGCACTCCAGTTCTCAACGAAGGAACAACAATTGCCCAATTCCCCGGCGGGAATGGTGCATATGTATCAATGTTGTCGTGCAGAGGTGACAGAACTGCGAAGAAGATACGGAAACCAGGACACGTGGTTGTTGAGACAGTAAGCGTTGTGCCTCATAATTCTGTCGACCAGAAGCGAAGGGTGCTGATGAACTCGACTCTAGAACGGACAGGCGCTTCAAGGTTTACTACGCCCACCAAGAAGGCCGGATGGACTAATCCACAGGACTGGGCAGAAACTTTTCTCAATCAAAAACAAAGCTCGCTAATGTCGCTACGGGCACGCCTATGAGTGCAAGATTCCAATTAAATAAATCTCAGATCCAAGATTTGAGAATATTGATCGACCTGAATGACGGACAACTCGAGAACATTCAGCGAAAGGTCGATGAATTTAATCAAACCGTATTGAGTCCGGAAAGCCTCGCCGAACATATTTCAGATATCTGCGGTAACGATACAGCGCTGCATTTTGTTCGGATGTTGTTATCCCTCACGACGATTTCTCTCCAGAGTATGCTAGGTGTCGAGGGCGTTGTCTCAGGCATCCAGGATGGATTGCCGGTAGATTCCAATTGGACGGAGGAGGAGTTGTCTACCTGGCAGAATCGAAGAACGATTCTCGTAGATTTGCTGTCATCGAAAATACTTCGACGTGCGGCTACTGCGATTGATTTGACTTACGAATATACAAATTTATTTCGGCGCGCGCGCGTCTTGACTGATATTCGACCAATTTTCAGTGAATCCGGTGAGGAAATTGATGGCGCCGTCATTTCTCATACCCTCCACTTAGTTTATGACAGTCTTGACGGAGACCATGAGCTGAGTGTTGCGCTTGACTTTTTGGACATAAAAAAGCTTAAAGAGCAATGCGACAGAGCGATCATTAAAGCAGAAACTTCGCAGAAAGTAATGCGGGACTCCGCCGGGGTTTCGACCGTTATTTCAGGAGCACAGTACAATGAGTGAGCTGGTGCTCGACAATTGGATTCAATCCAAAAGCTCGGAAGGAAAGGGCAAAAAATTAAAGGTCGACTATGCGGAATCGCAAAGTTTCGCCAAGGATATTTACCTCGTGGCGTGGCGAGGCGTCGGTAGCGCTACGTTCCTCCCGAACGCCAGCAGAAGAATAATTGACGACGCCGATCATTTACTTAAAGAGTATAGTGCAAGGCCCCGATCGCATAACACGTCACGTCAGTTTCTAATTTCTTCGCATTCGTTCGAGCGCGTCACTAAAAAATCCGAGAGTGTAGATTATCAAAACAGCAGCGGTCGTGTGATATCGTCGCTGTTAGCAACTATCGAACCGGAAACCATAAATCGAGTTTGGGTGGAAACTGAAAAATTACTTTCAGAGGAGACCGCTAGCCAATTAGCAACGGTACTGCGGACGGCGATTGGGCATATAAATATTTCAGATTCCGTGCCTCTGATCCGTCCCTCTTCCCTAAGTGACCTCCGATTTTTGGATCAAGTTAGACGACTAGCGAATACTGGCGAAATCGATGCAGCACTTGATATTCTCTATGACAAAATGGATCGTCTATTAGTAAATCGTGAATTTTCAGTCGCGGACGCTGCGATGTCTTCAGTAGATATCGAATCTTTCCCAATTGACATTTCATTAGGGCTGCTAACGATCACACTTCCCGCGGCTGCGAAGCTACCGTCTAGAAAATTATTTTTCCAGGAATTAAAACAACAATTAAGGGCTGGTGGGGAAGACGCCGAACGGATTCTAGTCGGTTTGAGCGGTTGAGCGGTTGAGCGGTTGAGCGATTTCTATGAACCGCGTGCACGAGAACGCAACGGAGGCCCACAAGCGAATTAGCTCGGCGGCAATTGCGATCACTGCCCTTACTCCAACGCAAAATCATTTAGGGATACTCCACGTTGACCAAAGAGGTCAAAGTCGCAGCGTGCAAATGCTTCATCTTCGATGGCATTTTCGATTGTCAAACTCTCTCCCTGAGCCAAACTACAATTGGGTTGATCCTGACATCCACCCTCTTCGATTGAGACAAGTTGCAGCAATGTGTCGTCGCATATTAAATGCGAATGCCGATAATAAAATCCCATATGCGTTCAGCGAGCCCGGAGAATGTTTTGATCCGAAGACTTATCAGTATTTGGTGGGTGAGTCCAATCTGGGCTTGACTTGTGCCACCTTCGTGCTGGCGGTATTTCACGCCACGGGGTTGCAGCTCGCAGATTATGATAGTTGGCCAGTTGACAGAGATGGTGACAATGAATGGCAACAAGAAATGATCGAAACTTTAATCGAACATGGGGCGGACGACGATCACGTTGACGGCGTTAAGTCACAGGTTGGAGCAAAGAGGTATCGGCCAGAAGAAGTAGCTGGTGCGGGTACGAGCGATGTCATTCCAGCCACATTCGTTGTTGCGGAGGAACGCGGAAGGCAGATCTTGAACGCCCTACGAGTCCGGCTCTGATCAGTTCTGTGGCTAAATAGAAAATCGGCGTACTAGTCGATATGGCTTACGTGCTTTAACCGCATCACATACCGCCCGTCGCTCTTCTCTTTCTAGGTTTGAATCTATCGTTAGTCCTCGGCTTAGCGGGCTCCATTGTTTTAGGCGTTGCTTGGTTCGCTTCGGGTACTGCATGGGCGATGGTCATTCTTGTTTTGCTCATCTCTTTGCACTTTAAGAAATAACGTTGTTTCCTATGCCCTGTTATTCAATTCCCGAAACCGGCGAAATGCTTTTTCACGCTCGGTTTACGCCGGATGGAATTATGAGGGTAGCCTTACCTTCATGACGGTAACTTTGACGGTAACTGGTCAGCTCAGGAAATGACTTCTTTCACGTGTTCAATACGTTGCGCTAGCAATGCGAAGTCTCCAGCCGGCACCAATATCCCTATCACTACGTCTCGTAACATAACCGTCGAAGCATGAAATGCCCATTTTTAAAGGGTTTTTTGTCTCATTACGTATTGCAAAGTATCTTGACAGCTTGGCAAAAAAAGGGGTACGAATAGGGGTACGGTGAGTGCTGCAAAAAGCTGTACCCCAAAATGCTATCTAAAAAGCTACTAACCGACACTGCGATACGAAACGCGAAACCAAGCGGGAAACCGTTGAAGATTTCGGACTCGGGCGGGTTGTATTTACTCGTTACTCCAGCCGGCAAGAAGCTATGGCGGTTCCGATATCGATTCGAGGGTAAGGACACCACTCTCGCACTCGGGAGCTATCCGGAGGTACCCCTTGCTGGCAAAAAAGATCCAAGCAGCGACCAGTGGATCGATGGCGCTCGCGACATGCGCGATCAAGCGAGACGACTTCTCGGGCAAGGGATCAACCCTGCCGAGTACCGAAAAGCCAAGAAAGCATCAAAGTCCGCTGCAAAGGAGAATTCCTTTGAAGTAGTCGCCCGTGAGTGGCATGCCAAACAATCAAAGGCATGGGCACCGTCCACCGCGGCCGCGCGCCTCTCTCGCATGGAGAACGAAATATTCCCAGCCCTTGGTAAACGTCCGATCCACGAGCTCACGGCGCCTGAGTTACTTAAAGTTCTGCGCCAGATCGAAAGCCGAGGCGCACTCGAAAAGAAGTAGGGACACTGATAAGTTAATCAATTAGCCAAGAACTTACGATAAGTTAAGTTATAAAATATTAAAGGGGTCGGTGACAAATGATTCTCATTCGTCACCGACCCCTTTTCCTCACTGCTTTCACTGTCCACGTTCCGAATTCACCTTTGAGCAGCGCAAGATCACCATCTAACAAACGGCTCTGAGCGTTGTTACTCTGACCCCAAATACCTCACGGAGGAGGATCCTCAGGCTCGTGTTCAAGAGCGAACTAGCTCGACGATAGAAACAAGACGAAGGGTTGACGCACTTGGTTGTTTTTGCGAGAACGTAAGCTCTGAGCAATTTATGCCATATCGCCAGAAGGAGAAACGGGGAGTGAGAGTCATATTTTTATGGATGTTGTCTGCCTTTTTATGCGGATGCGCTGGGGAGCTGGTTAAAAACGTGGCACTGCTACCTGTTTTTGTAACAGACGTAATGATTGGCACTGACATGACGGGAACAATAGACGATGGAATAGATAAAGTTATAGACCCAGACGGCTTCGCGTGGAACACGGCGAAAAAGGCCAATACGCCAGAGTCGTATTCAATATTTATTGAGCAATTTCCTAATAGCGAGTACATCAAAAAAGCCCACAAATCGCGAAAAAAGCGCATTGCTGAACGGCTGCACAAATTTAATATCGAGTTGTTACGCGCGGTAATACTTGAAGAGTCTTCCGAGGTAAAAGGCTTGGTAACGCAAGGCGCCAACTTAGACGTCGGCGATGGCAATGGAAACTCGCTATCTCTATTCTTCACGGATTTATTTGGTGTGAAGAACCTAAAAGCCAAGGCGCAATCGGAAGAATGGAACGGATCACTCCTAAAGACGTTGGGACCCCTGTTACACCTATCAGTCGCTTTGGGGAATATGAGTCTAAGCGAATTATTATTAGAACTTGGTGCCAACCCTAACGCCACTGATTCATTCGGGAATACACCGCTGCATCTGGCTCATTACGTCGGCGACGCAGTTCTAATTCGCTTGTTTATGGAGCATGGATCCGACATTAACGTGCGCAACCGTTATGGTTTGACGGCTGCAGACTTTAGCGATGCGCCAAAAGTGTTCGCAGACGTCACATGGGCAAGTGAACTATTAGATGAAAGGGGCTTATGGCGAGACGAAAAAAAGGGTAGCCAGATATACAAATCCCTAAAGAGCAGCGATCCCCGCAAGGTCATAAACGGCATCGTCGGGGTCGTGTTGTCACAACCCCAGCTGCGACTTGGCGCACTTATCTTAGCTGTGAAACTTGGTATCGATGGAACAGAAGACAAGCTTAATTACGTGCTTTTAAACCACGGAAGTGAATCGATGGCAGAAGATTTTCTTAACTCCGGATCACGAGAGTTAGCCAGCGGCGGACGAAAATGGGCTACCGCAAACAACTACTCAATTAATACAGGCCCAGGAAGCCACCGCGCGTCGTGGGGAAAATTCTAATTCCCGGCGCATGCTACTTATTGTGATTCCCTCCTAAAGCACGCGAGCCCCGCGATGGCGGAACCGAAAAGTGGAATTGGGATGGGGAGCGGGACGACTGCCGTAGAAATGCTTGTTAGCTCGAAACGAGTATCGATAGAGAAGCCCTCAGATACCGAATTGCTCCGAAGGCTCTCGAAAGTTTGGAATTCAGACAGGTCGGATCAAAATCAAAATGGGGTCGGAGTCTGAAGGCTCCCCACGAATTAGTCTTGATAGAAGGCATTGTGAACCAACTTGATACGGTGTTCATCAGCCGCATTCAGTTGGCGCCTGTCGATGTTTAATCGACGGTCTTGGATCGCTCGCCGACCGAGATAGATGACAGATAAGACACGTCGCCGGCGCTCTGTGTTCGCCTGATAGCGTCGTTGTTGGTTATTGTTTTCGACACACGTACCGATGATCCAGGCGACCAGTAACGCGAGCAGCGCGATAAGCAACAGCACGGCGATGCGTTGCGTGATCCGGGAGCGTGAGACTTCGAAACCCAAACCAAAA
>JAJFJQ010000052.1 GCA_021773835.1 Gammaproteobacteria bacterium | reverse complement strand
TTTGGTAACAGCTACCCGACGCCTGAGTTCAAGAAAGTCAAACGAACCATGGACGTCAACTATCTGACTGAGGGTCGCTAAGCACCTAGCTCAAGCGAAACCATTTAGATTTAAGGGCCGACTTTTGTCGGCCCTTTTTTTCGAGCGACTCCTACAAGAAGTGATCAGCGAATGCCAATCTAGGAGTTGACGAAGCGGACCTTGTTAGGAGAATTCTGCGTCCGATGGGATCACGACCACGCCGTTGGGCGTTACCGTAAACCGCGCTCGATCGGCTTCGAGGTCAACCCCGACCTGCTCGTTTCGCGGGATAATGACGTTACGATCTATCATGCAACGCTGTAACTGCGCGCCTTCTCCAATAACGACCCCAGAACTCAGGATCGCATCTTCCACGGTCGCGCCGTCATCGATATAAACACGGTTACCAAGAACGCTCCGACTAACGCCACCGCCGGCAATGACAGTACCGCCGGCAACAATTGAGTTTACGCAGATGCCTTCGGTGCAGGAGCGCCCCGCCACGGTTCGCGCTGGTGGTCGTTGCAATTGATGCGTTCGTATTGGCCAATCCGCTTGATAGATATCTAGCGGTGGTTCTAGCTTAAGCAGATCCATATTCGCATCATAATAGTCATCGACGCTGGCTAAAGTTCGCCAATATTTATCTTGCGATACCCGGCCGCCCACGCCACCGAAGCGATAGGCGTTGATCCGCTCACGCCCCATCCAATGGTCGCGGATGATATCAATGATCGTCCGCCCATTGACGCCAGGAGCGCGGGCGAGCTCCAGTAACTCTAGGAGCACAGATTTTTTGAATACGAAGACTTCCATCGGTCCATAGCCGCTCGCCCCCTCTTCACCGACGGCGCCGGGCAGGATCTCAATCAACTT
Source organism: Gammaproteobacteria bacterium (assembly GCA_021773835.1). Classification (GTDB taxonomy): domain Bacteria; phylum Pseudomonadota; class Gammaproteobacteria; genus UBA11873. The sequence continues at coordinate 160,907 of JAJFJQ010000052.1, read as the reverse complement.
ATGACCACGGAGTTTCAATGTGGCTGACAGCTGCCCGCCGTTGCTGATTGCTCGCTCAACGGCTGCTACCGTAATTGCGCTGTCTTGCTTTAAATGGAACGCAAGGATAGCTGCGTAGTCCATTCGATAGATCTGTTCACCGGAGACGACGATGATGTGCTCAGCGTCGGTGCGCTCGAGCAAGTAGGCATTCTTGATTAAGGCGTCGGCATAGCCGCTGTAGGTCGTCATCTCATCGGTTATCGGCGGAGTGACGGGCATGACGAATTCGCCGAGATCGGCGTTAAATATCGACCAACCGTCGCGAATGTGGTTATGCAGTGACAGCGCGTTGAATTGCGAGAACACCATGATCCGCCGGAGATTTGAATGCAAACAATTTGACAGTGCGAAATCGATTACACGATAGCTACCGGCGAACGGAATCGCGGCCACGGTGCGATGCGACGTCAACGGCATTAACCGTTTCCCATCGCCGGTCGCTAAAACGACCGTCAGAATCGATTGAGGATTAGATAGCAGCATGAGGATCTAAGCGCGCGCATTATACGCACTTACGCGGCCCTGGGAAGGAGCACACGCGGCGCCACGTGGCGGACCGTTGGCGGGCTTAGCAATCGGCTGCGGTCGTGCTGGTATCGATCCCTCACGAATCGCTATAATGGCTTACGAATTAACCAGTTATCGCCGCTCGCTCGACGACTACGAAACTTTTAAAGGCACATGGCAGAAGAAATTCTCGTTAACGTGACGCCGCAGGAAACTCGCGTAGCATCGATCGAAAACGGTGTACTGCAGGAGTTCGTTGTCGAGCGTAGTCGTGCGCGTGGCCTAGTCGGAAACATTTACCTTGGTCGCGTATCGCGCGTCCTTCCTGGAATGGGTGCCGCATTCTTAGACATCGGCCTTGCGCGGACCGCATTTCTTCATGTTTCGGACATAGATCAATCAGCCAACGAAAATTCCCCGGAAGGTGCAGAAATTGCGATCGAACAAACCTTGACCGAGGGGCAACAACTTTTGGTCCAGGTGACCAAGGACCCGCTGGGGACGAAAGGCGCGCGGCTTACAACATTTCTCAGCATCCCTTCTCGCTATCTCGTGTACATGCCTAACGCTCCGACACTAGGGATTTCGCAAAGGATCGAAAACGAAGACGAACGGCAACGGCTCCGCGATCTTCTAGTCGAGGTAGATCCATCGCTCGCGGCGATTGCCGCCGGCTCACAAAATAATTCCGATGGAGACAACGATGGTGGAATGTGCGCGCAATCGCCGACAATCGTAAGTCATGGCGGTTACATCGCGCGAACGGCGGCGGAAGGCGCGAATAAAGAGGAACTCCGCGACGATGTGCAGTTCCTAAAGCGGCTCTGGCGATCTATCTCGGCCGAAATCGACGGTGCTGATGTGCCGTCGGTTATATACGAAGACTTACCGCTCGTATTGCGCACGATTCGAGATTTGTCGTCGGAAAATGCCGAGAAAATACGCATAGACTCCAAAGAAACCTATTGGAAGGTTAACGAATTTGCACAGCGCTTTACGCCGGAACTCGTCTCGCGCATCGAGCACTATCCGGGTGAGCGTCCAATCCTCGATTTGTATTCAACGGAAGATGAAATACAGCGGGCCTTGCAACCTAAAGTCGAACTAAAATCCGGCGGGCACTTGGTCATCGATCAAACAGAGGCCATGACGACCATCGATGTCAACACTGGCGGCTTCGTCGGTCACCGGAATCTCGAAGAAACGATATTCAAAACCAATCTAGAAGCGTCCCAAGCCATCGCGCGGCAACTGCGATTGCGAAATCTCGGCGGCATCATCATTATAGACTTCATTGATATGGCCAATGAGGAGCACCAGCGCCAAGTGCTGCGGGCTTTAGGGAAAAGCCTTGAACGCGACCATTCGCGAACGACGATTAGCGAAGTTACTTCACTTGGCCTGGTGCAAATTACTCGCAAGCGTACCCGCGAAAGCCTCGAACACGTCCTATGCGAACAATGTCCAACCTGCGACGGGCGCGGCTCGATCAAGTCGGCGCAGTCCGTATGCTACGAAATCTTACGTGAAATCCTACGTGAAGCGCGACAATTCGAAGCTAAGAAGCTGCTAGTCGTGGCCTCACAATGCGTCATAGACATTTTACTTGATGAGGAATCGACTAGCGTCGTCGAATTGGAAGAGTTTATTCGCATACCGATCATGCTGCAGGTTGAAGCAGCTTATACGCAAGAGCAATTCGACGTTGTCTTGCTTTAGAAAAAACCCATGCCTGTGTTAGTCGGTCGGATTGTCGGAACCCTGTGGACGATTGTTTCCGCGCTGACGATCGTTGTCGCCATTTTAATCAGCGTTGTCCGTCTGATGCTGCCGCACATCGATCAACAGCGTGCATCGATCGAGGTTTGGTTAAGCGATATTACAAATCGACCCGTTAGTATCGGCGAGGTGAGTGCATCCTGGCGTGGTTGGGCACCGGCGATAGATGCTACGGATCTTATTCTCCTAGCCGCCGACCACAAGGGTGAGCTAGCACGATTCGACTACGCGAAAATTGAAATTTCACCATTCGTATCTCTATGGCGGCAGCATTTGGTGCCGCGTAGTTTGCTTGTTGGTGGCATGCAGATAGCGCTAGAGCGAGACATAAACGGTCAAATCTCCATCGCCGGCCTACCCCCAAGTCGGTGGCCGGTTGCGGAGTGGCTATTGGAGCAACGAAATTTCACTCTACGTGACGCAGACATAACCTTTACCGATGCCCTGCGCGATGCCGTGCCGAGGCGTTTCTCTGACGTCACCGTGTCTATTTCTCATTCGAGTAAACAACAGCTAATCGCCGGCAGCCTACGTCGCCATGACAAACGCGATGAAAATTACGTTTTCGAATTGCGTGCTAAAGGAAACGTCCTAAGTTCACAGTGGGATGGCGACTTATTTATTCATATTCGAAATGCCGAAGTTGGCCCTAGCCTAGCCTTGGCTGGTTGGCAAAATAATAGGATCGATGCCGGACAAGTCAATGCAAAAATTTGGACTCGATGGGAGGCCGCAAAGTTACTTCGTGCCGCTGTCGATATTGATGTCTTGGGGCTAAAGCGTGCAGGGCTGGCTCCCTCATCTATCAACGCGATTAACGCCTCTGGTATAGCTATCCGTCATCGAGATGGCTGGTCCTTCGATTTTGACCACCTACGCATTCAAGCTTCCGATGCCCCTGCATCGGAATCGACGGCTTCCATACGTTGGAGAAAAGTTAACGAGCAACCATCACTAGTCGCATTTCGTGCCGAAAAACTCGATCTTGCCGATGCGATTAGTTTGGCAAGGGGTAGTATCGATGAATCGCTTTTTGTTGACCTCGCCGACCTCGATCCGCATGCAAATATCGACGAGATGGTGGGCGCAATCGTCCATGAGCGTGGACGTATCTCTCGATATTTTTTGGAAGCATCGGTAGACGACCTTTCGCTCCGCGAATCACAACGCACACCGGGGATAGACGGGCTGGATTTCAAGATTCGCACGAATAGCAACGGTGGCATTGTCGATCCGACGCGAACAAACGACGTGATAGTGCAAAGCGAACGCTGGTTGGTGAAGCCCGTAGAGGTTCAAAAAATCCTAGGTAAAATCATCTGGGAGAACTTGCCCACGGGCTTGAACATTGGTACTGAAGCGTTACAGATTCACGCGGAATCGGTCGATGTTTCGGCTCGCGGAAAAATCAACTTCGATGACGAGAAGAGCCCTCACCTCGAGCTCGTTACTCAGATCAACGCCGGCGAATTACCGCATTTCCACTCACTGATTCCAAAAGACCTACTGCGCCCAAGGGGTGAAAAATGGCTGCGCACTGCCTTTCTTGCGGGTCGATTTAAACCAAGTAGCCTGATTGTGCATGGATCGTTGGACCAATTCCCATTTGATAAACACAACGGCAGCTTCAAGGGACGCTTTGAAGTAGCTGACGTAGACCTCAAATACAGCGCGAAATTTCCAATGACAAGCGCCATTACAGCGACGATCGATGTTGATGGGCGCACGGCGCTAACGACCCTACACACGGGTCGTGTGTATCGCGCCGCTGTCGACGGGGCAACGGTTGAGATGCCGGATCTCTTTTCGCGCAAACCAATGGTAAGAATGCGTGGAGACATGCGCGTCACTCCGGACGATGTTGGTCGGTTTATCGCAGAAAGCCCACTTCAAGCGACAAAAGCGTCGCGCTATGCAGACGTCGAGATATCCGGCGAATTCGGCATGACATTGGATATGAATTTGGGCCTTTACCCAGGCTCGAACAAAGAAATTTTGGGCCTTGCCCATTTTTCCAACAATCGGATCCGGTCGAAAACGCAAGGAATTACCCTGGAGAAGATCACTGGTGACATCAGTTTCACGCGTCAAGATTGGTATGGTGAAGGGTTAACGGCCTTATTCGAAGGCGATCCTGTAGGGGTCATCTTCAACGGCGGGTTGGACGATCCGAATTACGACACCGAGTTTCGTATGACCGGCACCTCAGACGCTAGCCAAGTGTTTAAATACCTGAAACGATACGCGCCGACAACGCATCAGTGGTTAGTACATGGCGCTGGAGAAGACGCGATCACCGGACGCCTGCCTTGGAAAGCAGTACTCACAATTCCAAGTGGCATGGGAAAGAGCGCCAGCGCACCAAAACGCCTTGTAATAGAATCCAGCCTCGTAGGTTTGGACGTTGACCTACCCTCACCATTAGGAAAAACGTCTGCTGAGAAAAAGCCGCTATCCATTCAAACAGAAACGAACTCTGCCGGTCAGCGAGTGACTCGGGTTAATTTCGGTACGATTGTCGACATTGAAATCGATTCGACCCGGCAGGATGACGGCACTACGGACACCAACCGGGTCGAGGCATTGCTTGGTGATTCGGCGCCCGTGTTCACTAAGGCACCCGGACTAACACTCCGCGGACGGACGATTCGATTGCCATTAAATAAATGGATAGGGTTTGCCCGTGCTGCTGTTGCCGGCTCAAATAAGAATAACAGTCTAAAACTTCCGATAAGCTTTGATGTCACTATCGACGATCTCGAAACCTTAGGTCGCAACTTTCGCACAATCAACTTAGCTGGCGAGAAACTTGACGACTCATGGGAGCTAAATGTTTCAGGACCTCAGGCCGAAGGCAATATCAGTATTCCCAGAGGTCGGCCTGAACAATCATTGAAGCTTGATTTCGAACGATTATGGTTGGATAAGGTCGATCCTGAAAACAACTCTGCCCGCATTGACCCGCGCACCGTACCGCCGCTCACCTTCAAGGCGAATTCCTTACGCTTCGGCGACGTGGACCTTGGGGCGGTCGAGCTGCAAACAACCGCGGTCGACAATGGCATCCAATTAAACCGCCTACAGGCCACTCAATCCAAGTTTATCCTCCAAGGCGATGGCGACTGGTTATTGCAAGGTGACGTCCACCAATCTCGGGTAAATCTCACCGTCTATGACAAAACCCTGAGCGGCCTGCTCAAAAGATTCAACTACGACGTTGCAAATATTGATGGCGGTAAGACCAAGATTGGAATCGAGGCAATTTGGAGCGGAATGCCATCGGAGTTTACGCTGGACAAGCTCTACGGTAGTTTCGAAATACATGTGGAAAAAGGACGCATCCTGGACCTAGAACCAGGCAGCGGTCGGTTGTTCGGGCTGCTATCGCTGCAAACATTACCGCGACGATTGTCGCTGGACTTCAATGACTTATTCAGGAAAGGCTTTACCTTTGATGCAATCGATGGTGTCTTTGAATTGGACCATGGCAACGCCTATACCAATAGTTTGCTAATGGCCGGCCCATCGGCACGGATTGACATTTCCGGTCGCACGGGTCTCGCCGAACAAGATTACGATCAACGCGTCACTGTGACTCCTGCGTTGTCAAACACGATCCCTGTTGCTAGCGCCTTGTTCGGCCCAGCCGGGATAGGAGTCGGCGCCGTAATTTTTCTCGGTCAAAAAATGTTCAAATCGATCCCAGAGCAAGTGGACAAATTTTTAAGTCGCGAATATTCGATTACTGGCGGATGGAAACAACCGGTAATTGAGCGCATTTGAGTGTCCTTATTATTTGGACCTAGATATGCCGCGATGACTCGAAATGCGGGCAACTGCCGGCATTCGGAAATCCGTTACGATGACATTGACAGTGGAAAAGCCAGTTGAGTTAAGCACGACTGCCCTTCGCGATTGCCGGGATCGTGCTGATCCGCATATTGTAATTGCGATGTCGGGTGGGGTTGATTCTTCAGTCGCCGCGGCTCTGTTAAAGCAGTCGGGCTACCGCGTGTCCGCGGTGTTTATGAAGAATTGGAACGAACCCGCCGAGGACGGACATTGCTTGTGGGAAGACGATGTCGGCGATGTTCTTTCGGTCTGCGACAAACTTGATATTGAGGTCAATACGGTCGACCTCTCAAAGGCCTATTGGGATGGTGTATTCGAAGCGTTTCTCGATGAATACCGGCGCGGAAGAACACCGAATCCTGATGTGTTGTGTAACCGCGAGGTGAAATTTAAGGCGTTCATTGAACATGCAAGTAGCATCGGAGGCGACCTGATCGCAACTGGACACTACGCCAAACACCATACGTTGAACGGTAAAGAGGTGCTACAAAAAGGGGCTGACCCGAACAAAGACCAAAGCTACTTCCTATATGCAATCGGCCAACACGCATTAACCCGTACCGTGTTCCCCTTGGGGGAGTTAGAAAAACCTGCCGTGCGGCGAATAGCCGCCGGCGCGGGGCTCGCTACGCATGCGAAGAAAGACAGTACTGGGATCTGTTTTATCGGCGAACGGCGTTTCAGAAGTTTTCTGAGCAACTACCTACCAGCACAACCAGGTGATATCCGAAGCCTTGACGGCAACGTAATCGGCCATCACCAGGGCGCTGCATTTTATACCTTAGGGCAGCGTGAAGGGCTTGGGATTGGTGGTATCCGCGGTGCATCCGAGGGACCGTGGTTCGTCGTTGCGAAGGATGTATCGAATAATGAGCTAATTGCCGCACAGGGTCACGAACACCCCTTGTTAATGAGTCGCCGGTTGATTGCCGACACCTTGAGCTGGATCGATGATGCGCCACCGGTAATACCATTTCGCTGCCACGCCAAAACTCGTTACCGGCAACCGGATCAAAGCTGCGAGATAGTTGCCCTCGACGACGACACCTTAACGGTCGAGTTCACCCACCCGCAGCGTGCGGTTACACCGGGCCAATCGGTCGTATTCTACGACGGCAATACCTGCCTTGGAGGCGGCATTATTGACCGAACCGAGTAGAGAACGGCCAACTGTTCGAATTTTCCCTATAACAAAGCGACAGAATTGCCGATAATAGGCGGCTAGCTGCTGCATTCTTACGGAGCCATGATGAAAAACAGTTTTGATACGCAAGCTCGCTTGAGCGTCGCCAATACCGAATATGAGATCTTTAGCGTCCAGCGCCTCGCCGATCGCTTTCCAGTTGAGCGTCTACCCTACGCACACAAAATCTTACTCGAGAACTTGCTACGCCATGAAGATGGCATCGACGTGACCGGCGACGATATCGAAGCCTTGGCCAACTGGGATGCAACCGCACAACCATCGCAAGAGATCGCCTTCACCCCAGCTCGCGTGTTAATGCAGGACTTCACTGGCGTACCCGCCGTCGTCGACCTTGCGGCGATGCGTGACGCAATGCGTGCGCTGGGCGGCGATCCCAACAAGATTAACCCGCTATCTCCAGCGGAGTTGGTCATCGATCATTCGGTCCAGGTTGATGTATTTGGTAGTGCATCCGCCGCCGAAGCGAATGCGAAAATTGAGTTCGAACGAAATCAAGAACGCTACAGCTTTTTGCGCTGGGGCCAGCAGGCATTCTCTAACTTCAAAGTCGTACCACCCGACACCGGCATCGTGCATCAGGTTAATCTTGAATTCCTTGCACGCACGGTGTTTTCAGCGGAAAAGGATGGCGTGCAGCGCGCATACCCGGATACCGTTGTCGGCACGGACTCCCACACCACAATGATCAATGGGATCGGTGTACTCGGATGGGGCGTTGGGGGCATCGAAGCAGAGGCAGCGATGCTGGGCCAACCCATCACGATGTTGATCCCACAAGTCGTTGGCTTCAAATTGACTGGCGAACTACCCGAGGGTGCGACGGCGACGGACCTCGTCTTACAGGTCGTCGAGATGTTGCGCGAAAAAGGCGTGGTTGGAAAATTTGTCGAATTCTTTGGCCCGGGACTAGATAATTTACCGCTTGCCGACCGCGCGACTATCGCGAATATGGCGCCAGAATACGGTGCAACCTGCGGCATCTTCCCGATCGATGCGGAGACCGTCCGCTATCTTGAGCTGTCTGGTCGTAGCCCAGATCAAGTTGCTCTGGTTAAGCTTTATGCGCAACAAACCGGTATGTGGCGCGATGAGAATAGCCCCAACGCTGTCTATTCCGATACGCTGTCGTTGGATATGGGCAACGTTGAACCGTGTCTCGCAGGACCCAAAAGGCCGCAAGATCGAATCACGCTCAAATCTGTCAAAGAAGAATTCGCGGGTTTTCTTGCCGAGGCGACCAAAAACCGAACCAGTGGCGGGAGCAGTAAGGTTACAGGCACGGAACCTTACGAATTACGTGACGGTGCGGTCGTGATCGCAGCGATAACCTCGTGCACTAATACGTCTAATCCCTACGTAATGATGGCTGCTGGTATGCTGGCCAAAAATGCAAACGAGCGTGGACTGAAATCGAAACCGTGGGTCAAAACCAGTCTTGCACCCGGATCTTTAGTCGTAACGAGCTATCTCGAAAAAGCCGGCGTTACACCTCATTTGAATGCCTTGGGTTTTCAGAATGTTGGCTACGGATGCACCACTTGCATCGGTAACTCAGGTCCACTGCCGCCAACGGTCAGTGCGGCGATCAAAGATGGAGACTTAGTCGCATGCTCGGTACTGTCCGGTAATCGAAACTTCGAGGGTCGAGTCCACGCCGAAGTGAAAATGAATTTCCTTGCCTCGCCACCGCTCGTTGTCGCCTATGCGCTAGCCGGGACCATGGACATCGATATGTTTAACGACCCACTCGGCACCGACAATAACGGCGATAAGGTGTATTTAAAGGACATCTGGCCGAGTGCAAAAGATGTCGACGACGCGGTAACGGCAAACATTGACTCAAAAATGTTTGCCGCTAGCTACGCCACCGTATTCGACGGCGATGCGAGGTGGGCCGGGATCGAGGTACCGGCGTCGAATCAATTCGAGTGGGATGACTCCTCGACATATGTAAAAAACCCGCCGTATTTTGTCGACATGGATATCAACCCAGACGACATTAAACCGATAAGAGGCGCGCGCGCCCTTGCGTTACTTGGAGATTCGATCACGACCGATCACATATCACCAGCCGGTGCGATCAAGGCTGATAGTCCGGCCGGCGAGTATTTGATCGCAAATGGGGTGAAGCACAAGGACTTCAACTCCTATGGCTCGCGACGCGGGAACCATGAAGTGATGATGCGTGGGACTTTTGCCAATATCCGACTACGAAACCAGCTTGCGCCTGGGACCGAAGGCGGCTGGACAACCCATCAACCATCCGGAGAGCAAATGTCCATCTACGACGCGGCAATGCGCTACCAGGAAGAGCAAGTCCCGTTAATCGTTATCGCCGGCAAAGAATACGGCACTGGCTCATCTCGAGATTGGGCAGCGAAAGGTACACTACTGCTTGGCGCACGTGCTGTGATAGCAGAGAGTTTTGAACGGATACACCGCAGCAACCTTGTTGGCATGGGGATCTTGCCATTGGTGTTTCAAGATGGCCAAAGTGCGGCGACGCTAGCGCTAACGGGCATCGAAACTTTCAGTGTCGAAGGGCTCGAAGTTGGGACAAAAACGGTAACAGTGGTCGCTATCGGGAACGACTCTCAAGAAACACGATTTGAGTGTCGAGTTCGCGTCGATACCCCAAAGGAATGGGAATACTATTTGAACGGCGGGATCCTGCATTACGTATTACGACAATTGGCGGCGTAAATACCGTCAACCACATCGCCTACGCTTATTGATTTTGAATTTAAATCTTTAAGAATTTTGTGTTTTGCCGATACACACCCAGGGTCGGCTAACTTAGCGGCATCGTAGACGTTTTCGTATCGCAGCACTCACACGCGGGCTACATCTCAAGGGGACGAATTAGCATGGCATCGTACAGCCTGACACAGGCATTCAAGAAGAATTACCTAGGTCAATCCCCAGATTGGTACAAGATGACAATCGTCGGATTCCTAGTCTTGAATCCCATCCTTGTTCTTACAACGGGACCATTTCTCACCGGATGGGTGCTTATTCTCGAATTTATATTCTGTCTTGCCATGGCGCTTAAGTGCTACCCGCTTCAACCAGGTGGGTTGCTGGCTATGGAGGCTGTCGTTTTAGGCATGACGAGCGCCCCTTCGGTCTACAAAGAAACGGTAGCGAATTTTCCCGTGATCATGCTGCTGATGTTCATGGTTGCTGGGATCTACTTTTTGAAGGAATTATTGCTATTTACGTTCACAAAAATCCTTCTTAGGGTGCGGTCGAAAGTCCTCCTGTCTTTATTATTTAGCTTAGTCGCTGCTGTATTGTCTGCGTTTCTCGACGCATTGACTGTAACCGCCGTTGTCATCACGGTCGCGGAGGGTTTCTACCTCGTCTACCACAAAATTGCTTCAGGTAAGCAGTACCACGACGACCACGACCATAACGAAGACCGACATGTTGGGGAACTTGCGCGCTCGGACTTGATTGAATTTCGCGCGTTTCTGCGTAGTTTGATGATGCATGCGGCAGTCGGAACGGCGCTTGGGGGCGTCACAACATTGGTCGGGGAACCACAAAACCTCTTGATCGCGAAAACGGCGGGATGGGAATTCGTCGAATTCTTTATTCGAGTCGCACCCGTTTCGATGCCAGTGCTGGTCGTCGGCCTATTGACATGCGCGGCGCTCGAAAAAACACGCACGTTCGGATTCGGAACCGAACTACCGGAGAATGTCCGCATTATTCTGGTTGGATATGACGCGAATCAAACCGAGAATCGCACCACTCAAGATGTAGCGAAGTTGATTATTCAAGGCATTACGGTGGTATTCCTAGTTGTCGCACTGGGATTTCACCTGGCAGAAGTCGGTGTTATCGGACTATGCGTGATCGTCCTTGCAACTGCTCTCAACGGAATCACCGAGGAACACCGCATCGGTCATGCCTTTGAAGAAGCGCTGCCCTTTACTGCGTTATTGGTTGTGTTCTTTGGTATCGTTGCAGTGATCCATGACCAGCACCTATTCACTCCGGTCATCGACTGGGTACTGACGCTTGAAGGTAAAACGCAAATTAGCGCCTTCTACCTCGCCAACGGTTTTCTATCGATGATAAGCGATAATGTCTTTGTCGCGACGGTCTATATCACCGAAATTGCGATTGCACTTGAGCAAGAGACCATTTCACGCGAACAGTTCAACTTGCTGGCGATCGCGATCAATACCGGCACAAATATTCCGTCGGTCGCTACCCCCAACGGGCAAGCCGCGTTTCTGTTTCTGCTGACCTCGGCTATTGCGCCGGTAATAAGATTGTCCTACGGACGGATGGTATGGATGGCGTTACCGTACACAATCACGATGTCGATCACGGGACTCGCAGCGGTGTGGTTTCTACTCTAGGTTGGCAGCTATCTCATATATCTCCAAAGTGCCGGATTGGATTTAGACCGCCGCTCTCAAGCATTAATCTGGCTTATTAGCCTCACGCAGTATATCGGCGCAAACAACACCATATTTGTCGTCCGCCTTTTGGAAGTCGATCCATTTACGCCCGATTAGTTCGGTTATGGCATTCGTTGTGAGATTAAACCGCGCCAGCGCCGCAGCTTCTCCGACCTCACGGACCCCGGTGTTGTAACCATATTCACCAGCGGCGTAGTACGCATTGAATTCCGCCATCCCCTTCGCATTGGCAGCCATAAAAAAGTAGGCTGAGCAATCAACATGCTGCTCAGCCGTCTCGTCACTCGCAGATACTTGGAGAGCGCCAAGCGACAGACAAGCTAGCAGCATAATCTCACGCAATGTTTTCACCCTTTCAAATCGGTTCGTCAAAACAATACCTATTTGCTATGTAAGCAGCCTATCAAATCGCTGCCTAGCCTTTCTTCAATTCAATTTCAATGAAAGCCATTTCGCTCACGCCTGCATTGATGACATTGTGCTCGACTCCCTCATTGCGGAAGTACGGCTGACCTACCTTAAGTTCAGCCTCGACGTTCCCGTCCGGATTCTCTAGCAATAGCGTTCCGTCGACAGATGGGCAAACCACGTAGTCGTGTCCGTGTCGATGCCATCCAGTTTCAGCCCCCGGAGCAAAACGCCACTCCGTTACAATTACCAGCTCGTTGTCAATCATCGTGGTTGCCACAGCCGTCGGTCGTTCGTTACTCATACCCCACCTCTACGTTTAATTTTAGGCTCAAAGCCAAATGGAACGTGTTCGTATTAATCATGTGTCCACTGTAAATGTCTGCGTCCACGCCATCCCTTTCGAGTCGCTTACTTCAGCTCGCAACTCGCCGCCACCGGTGGGGCGAAAAAAGAAACGAAAGCTTGGATCCGCACTGATCGAGAACCCCGTCTCGGCTGTCAATACGTGCTCGTCGTTAAAATATAACTTCACCGTTTTAACGTAGTGGGCCGGACGGATGAGCTGGGTTTTCTGGTCTTTTTGCATCCCCGTTACGTTTGGGTGACTCAGCATGAACTGTCCAACAACGGTAGCGTCTGAGTTTGGCTCACCAAGTAACCGGAATTTCATCGTGCCAATTGTCTTCATCGCCGCGGCGAAATCTGCAGCCAAGGGTGCGGAACATCCACCTTGAGCCTTAACGAAATTGCTGACCATATGGTGCTCACCGCTATTCAAAACGGCTATTGCCCGAATATTCGTGTATTGGTCGACCCGTACCCGCATTGCTAGATCCGCGCGCCCCATCGACCGTGTTAGGTGGAAGACACCAACCAAGGGTTGCGGATTCTCATCTACAAACATATAGATTTTTTCAATGAAACGGGCGTCGGATTGGGGAAACTTTGCAGTTATGGAAACTGGAGTGACCGCGGCGTCTTCTGCCCGGTAAGGCGTGCGCAGTTCAATCACGCCGTCGGCGGCTAACAATTCTGCATCGGGAAAATATTTGGGCTTTAAAAGAGTTTCCCAAACGTCAACCTTAGACTGATTTGCGCTTGCAGTCGTCAAGACGAGTGACAATATTGTCGCTATTGAAATGTGTATGCAGCTCATCTGCGGCCTTCCTCGTATGCCAGTGCGACGCACTTTGTAACCCACCAATAACCCACCAATTGGATTTCGCCTGGTGATTAATTCTATCTCGATAACCGCGGCTTGCCGAGGGCCGGCCGGAACTTTCCGGTTCTCCATCTAGTCCGCCCTGCCGGATTTCGAGTACTATCGCGCAGCGTGCGCTCAGTTTAGACTGCACGATTGTCTATCAATTCAATCTGTGTTGACACACAGTACAAGCCTGATGACCACTATGTGAAACCGTTTGCCTCGTCTGTTAGAAATATATTCCGATTTCGCCGATGAAACCACATTCATACTTCTCGCCTGAGCGCGCACGAAACCTCATCTCATGAAACCAATCCATCTCGTCATGATCTTCGGCACCGCTGCCGTACTAACAATTGGGGCCTACTTCGCGGGATCGAAACCACAACCCCAAGTGACGCCGATCGCAAGCGCGCCGAGCCAAACATTCCACCCACCAGCTGAGTCAGCAATAAACGCCGAGCACGACGTTTATTATTTTTTTGACGTCCATGGCCATAGCGCTGAAGAAATCACCGAACTACTTAAACGGGCAAAAACGACCTACGATCGACTGTCCTCGGACCTGCAAGCCGCCACTCGGATCGCAATGGTCTTGCATGGGCCGGACGTTGTGTATTTCGCCAACGGTAATTACGCCCAATATAAGGCACTTGTGGATCTGGCGGCTGAGGTTGACGCGTTCGGATTCTTAGACTTGAAGGTTTGTGCGGCATCGGCGCGAAGTCAAGGTTTGGAAGCGGATAAATTTCCGCCATTTGTCGAGCTCGTGGCATATGGACCAGCGGAAATTAGGCGCCTCGAGGCAGCTGGCTACGTTCGACTATGAGCATTGGCCTGGAGACTGCCGAGGACCGCAAGGCAGTCATTCAAAATGACGGTAACCAGCGACGTCAATCATTATTTCGCGATCACAGTCATCGATAACGCGCACGCCTAGCTCTTCCACCATACGTCCAATACGAGTGACCGCGACCTCCGCCTTCGCGCTAATATCGCTCAAGTTCGATTCATGTTCGGGCGGCACGGTAAAACATAGTTCATAGTCATCGCCGCCGCCTAGCGCCAATTGTAGACCTCGTTCCGCCCCGGCTAATGCAATCAGTTCTCGCGCCATTGGAACCAGAGCGCAGTCGACCTCTGCACCACACTGGCTCGATCGAGCAAGATGGGTGAGATCTGCAATCAGGCCGTCGGAAATATCGATGCACGCAGACGCAAGCGGACGTAGTCTGCGTGACAATTCGAATCGCGGTCGTGGAGACCAATAGCGATCGCGTAGCGCACCCTCGTCCTCCGTACGATCACCACTACCGATCAAGGACAACGCCAGCGCCGCTGCCGCCGATCCAAGTGTGCCCGAAACGTAAATGCCGTCGCCGGGGGTCGCACCACTACGTAATAATGTCTCGCCGACGGGTACGACGCCGATAATATTCCACGTTATAGTGAGCGGGCCCCGGGTTGTATCACCGCCAACCAAACTCGCGCTGCACAGTTTCAATGCGGCAGCCGCGCCGGCGGCAAAGCCTTCGAGCCAAGCACTAGTGGGATCCGGCATCGTCAACGCTAAACTCGCCCAACGCGCCGTTGCACCCATTGCAGCGAGATCACTGAGACTGGTGGTACAGGATCTAAATCCAAGATCATACGGCTCCGCCCCATTTGGAAAATGTACGGACTCGACGTGCGTATCGGTTGTTACAACAATTCTCACGCCGCTTGGCACCGACAAGACCGAGGCATCGTCACCGATCCCAATGTCGTTTTCTGCCACATCGGTGCACAGTGGCCGGAAGAACCGGTCGATGAGTTCGAATTCGTCCACGGTCGGTCAGCTAAGAATTGCTACGGAGTATTCCGCGGCTCGATGAAAGTGGACCGGCACCTTAGCAATTGTCGATCGCTTACCGTAAGGATTCTCATGCGCCGAGTAGTGTTCGAATAGCGTCCAAGTTGGGGACTCTAGCTATTCACAGTGGAATTGCTCGCGATTTCTAGCGCGCGGCAACTCCGAGCTATCTTATCAAGGACTCCGTTAATGTACTTGTGCGCGTCCTCGGGGCCGAACATCTTGCATAACTCCACGCCTTCATTCAAAACAACGCGCCACGGGATATCGGTGCAACATCGAAGCTCATAGGTTCCAATCAATAAGATACTTCGCTCGACGGGCCCAATCTGCGTCCAGCTCCGGTCGATGGCAGGTTCAATGATGACAAGTAGATCGTCGAAGCGTGCCGGAACTTCGCGCATTAATTCGGTGAAGTAATCTAAATCCACCTTAATTAACTCGCGATCTGAAACAAATTCACCAACAATTTCGATCGGCGAGGCGTTCGTTACGATCCATTGGTATAGCGCCTGAACGGCACAGCGTCTGGCCCGAACACGTCCGTGCTGAGAGCCAGCGTTAGACATAATTTACAGCTGGCGCAGCACGGATATCATTTCGACCGCGGCGATACCCGCATCCGCACCCTTGTTGCCGGCTTTGGTGCCGGCCCGTTCGATCGCCTGCTCGATCGAATCAACCGTTAGCACACCAAAGATAACAGGGACGCCCGTATCGGATGCGACACTCGACAAGCCACGAGAGCAGGCGCCTGCGACATGCTCGAAATGCGGGGTGCCACCACGGATCACGGCACCGAGCGCGATGATGGCCTCGTATTTTCCACCGTCTGCAAGCTTTCTTGCCACCACTGGCATTTCAAACGCACCGGGAATTCTGATGATAGTAACATCGCTATCGACGACCCCATGGCGCCGAAGTGTGTCCATGCAACCGGCTTCTAACTGGTCAACGATAAAGCTGTTGAAGCGCCCGCACAGGATAGCGATCTTCGCACCTTTTTCTAGGACCAATTGACCCTCAATCGTTTTCACTCCACTCATTATCTCGCGCCTTTTATTTCACGTATTCGACGATCTCTAATCCAAATCCGGATATCGCATGATATTTTCTTGGGTTGCTCATCACGAGCATCTTCTTGACCCCCACGTCGGCTAATATCTGCGCACCGAGGCCAACCTGACGCCAGGCGTCGACGGGACGCTGGTCTTGGATTGGGCTCGCTTCAACGTCGGGTTCAACCGCGTAACGCTGCGCCTGCTGGATCAGTTCAACATTTGTAATCTGGTCGTTCAATACCACCACGACTCCGCTGTTCGTCTCCGCAACCCGTCGTAAGGCATCGCGTAGGGGCCAACCGGCATCGTGACGGATGCTTGCCGTTAAGTCTTCCAACGGATTATGAATATGGACCCGCACGAGCGTCGGTGAGCTAGGATCTACGTCTCCCCGAACCATAGCAAAATGCACATCACCTTTGAGGTCATCGCGGTAGGTTACTAATCGGAAATCCCCAAATTCGGTCGGCAATATCGCTTCTGCGACCCGCTCAACAGTCTTCTCATTCTCAATTCGGAAACGAATTAGGTCCGCGATCGTACCAATTTTTAATCCCAACTCTTCGGCCATGATTTCGAGGTCCGGCCGTCGTGCCATAGAGCCATCGTCTTTCAATATTTCAACGATAACCGACGCCGGTTCGAGGCCCGCCAATCGCGGCAGATCACACCCGGCTTCGGTGTGCCCCGCGCGGGTCAGAACACCGCCGCTTTGGGCCATCAGTGGAAAGATATGGCCCGGTTGCGTTAGATCGGCAGGCGTCGCATCGGCTGCGACTGCAGCCTGAATCGTTCGCGCACGGTCTGCTGCGGAAATTCCGGTAGTTACCCCCTCCGCCGCCTCAATCGACACGGTGAAATTCGTACGGTGCGAGAACCCGGTGTCCTGGACCATCAGCGGTAAATTGAGTTGCCGACAACGGTCTTCTGTCAACGTGAGGCAAATGAGTCCACGACCATAACGGGCCATGAAATTCACATCGTCTGCTGTAATATGGGTTGCGGCGAGGACAAAGTCGCCCTCATTTTCGCGATCTTCATCGTCCATCATAATGACCATAAGGCCGTCGCGTAGATCCGAGATGATGTCTTCGATTGAATTTAGCGCCATGTAATCAATTCGCTGATAGATTTATTAATGAATAACGGTCTAGCTGTCACTAGCGTGATCATGGTCCAACGAAGCCCGCCTGCTTGAGGTTCTCTAAACTCATTGCACCAGCATCGGGCGCGTCTGAGAAATTCTCAAGGCGCTCGAGGTAACGTGCAATGAGATCGATTTCAAGGTTCACGTGATGCCCCGCGATAAGGCTGCCCAGGGTTGTCTCATTTAAGGTGTGCGGAATGATCATGAGTTCGAAGTCATTTGCCCGTGAGGCATTCACTGTCAGACTAACGCCGTCGATTGCTATCGACCCTTTCGTTGCGATGTACTTAGCGAGCTCCAGTGGTGCCTCAACCTGAAATTGGACATAGTCATCTCGCTCAATGCGCTCTACAACGCGACCAACCCCGTCGACGTGGCCACTGACTAGGTGACCACCCAATCTATCTGATAAACGCAGCGCCTTTTCCAGGTTGACTTCGTCTCCCATCCGCTTAGTACCGAGTGTGGTACGTGCCAATGTCTCACTCGACACATCAACAACAAATTCATCCGCGCCAAGGGTCACCACCGTCAGGCAAGGCCCGGAGACCGCAATGCTATCACCGAGTCCAACATCGCTAAGATCAAGTTTTCCTGACGCAATCGTGATGCGCGCCGAATCACGCCCGCTTTCGATATGCGCGATTCGGCCTACCGCAGTGACTATACCAGTAAACATTTACTCACTATCGATTAAGCAAACCGTTCGGTCAAGTCGTGTCGTGGTCACCTGCTGCGCCTCATGGTAAGCCGCAAATCCGAACCAATGATCCGTACATTCTCGTACGTCAATTTTACAGCCATATCTATCGTCGGAATCGCTGGTAGGACGAAAGCATCCGTCGCGGTATTGCCGAATAACTTTGGCGCTACGTACACGATTATTTCATCGAATAAGCCTTGGTGTATGAACGCCCCGTTAATTCCAGGTCCGGCTTCAACCAGCACGTCATTCACTTCGCGTTCCGCGAGTCGTCGCAATACTGCATTGAGATCTAGGCCGGTCGCGACCACTGGGCATTCCTCAACAATGGCACCTTGGGCGATTAAGGCGTCGGCTAGACGACCATCTTGGCTCCCGGTAAATACCAGCGTCTCACCGGCGCCGCGAAAGATCTTACTGGACGTCGGTGTCCGTAGATGGGTGTCAAGAATAACCCGCAGCGGCTGCATTCCAGCCGTATCAAAACGCTCATCGCGGACCGTCAGCGCAGGATCATCGGCAACAACGGTTCCCACACCGGTCACAATTGCGCCGCTTGCTGCGCGTAAGCGTTGCACATCAGCGCGCGCCGAGGCAGACGTTATCCATTGGCTCGCACCGGATTCCAGCGCAATCTTCGCATCCATTGTCATACCTGTCTTTAGCGTGACAAAGGGCAGACCGTCACGCATGCGGTGCATGAATCCACGATTTACTTCAGCTGCAGCTTCGGCCATTACCGACGCACGAACGTCTATCCCGGCGGCGCGTAATTGTGACTCCCCATTTCCGGCAACTCGCGGATTCGGATCCGATGCGGCGTACACCACACGCCGGACCCCGGCCTCAATTAACGCGTCCGTGCAGGGCGGCGTTCGACCCTGATGGCAGCACGGTTCCAGTGACACGTAGACCGTGGCACCACGAGCGTGCACGCCAGCCGCGCGTAGTGCGTTGACCTCAGCATGGGGCTCGCCGGCGCGGTAATGAAACCCTTCACCAACAACATTACCATTGCTGGTGACAACGCAGCCGACCCTCGGATTTGGCCGCGTGGAGTAATATCCCTGCGCCGCAAGCGCCAGCGCTCGGGCCATAAATTTGTAGTCTTCGGCATCCGATCCGATTGTGGCTGTGCCCATTGTTCAGCGCTCTTTTTTTCCGCGCTTTTCAGATGGCAGCAGATCGAGCTGTTGTTTACGCAGATCTGGCGGCAGATCGTTTTCCAAACGTTCAATCTCTTCGAGAAATGCCCTCACGTCTTCAAAGCTACGGTAAACCGAAGCAAAACGTACGTATGCCACTTGATCGAGGCTGCGTAATCCATCCATCACGAGCTCGCCGAGGCGTCTCGAATCGATCTCACGTTCGCCAGTTTCTCGCACCTTGCGCTTAATTTGATTGATCGCTTCTTCTACGCGTTCCATCCCGACCGGTCGTTTTTCGAGTGCTTTCAAGATCCCGCTGCGCAACTTTTCGTCGACAAACGTCTCGCGTCGGCCGTCACTTTTTATTATCCGTGGCAAGCTCAGCTCTGCGGTTTCGTAGGTGGTAAAACGTGCCTTACAACTTTGGCACTCACGCCGGCGTCTGACTTGATCGCCTTCGCCCAGTAGCCTCGAGTCGATGACCCGCGTGTCGGGGTTAGAACAAAATGGACAATGCATCCTAAAATCTACGCCTTAATTTATCCGTCGCGACCATACACTGGGAAGTGATCGCATAAACCTCGAACCTTTGTGCGGGTCTCTTCGATAATCGACTCATTGTCGATCGCGTCCAAGATGTCACACATCCAGCCGGCGAGTTCCATCGACTCGCCAACCTTTAGGCCTCGAGTCGTAATCGCCGGTGTGCCGATCCGGATTCCGCTAGTCACAAACGGCGATTGTGGGTCGTTCGGAACGGCATTCTTGTTGACGGTAATATGGGCTGCATCGAGCGCAGCGTCGGCTGCCTTACCAGTGAGTCCGTGCGGACTCAAATCAAGCAAAAATAAGTGATTGTCCGTCCCGCCTGAGACAACCTTGTACCCTCTTGTGAGAAATGTTTCGACCATTGCACGGGCATTGTCTAAGACTTGCTGTTGATACACCTTGAATTCTGGCTCCATCGCCTCATTGAACGCGACTGCTTTGGCCGCGATAAGGTGCATAAATGGACCGCCTTGCATTCCCGGAAATACCGCGGAATTCAACCTCTTTTCCAATACTTCGCTGGACCTCGCGATAATCAACCCACCGCGAGGCCCGCGAAGCGTTTTGTGAGTTGTCGAGGTCACCACATCCGCCACCGCAACCGGGCTCGGATACAAGCCGGTCACGACAAGCCCCGCTACGTGCGCAATATCGGCAACCAAGTAAGCGCCAACCTCGTCCGCTATCTCCCGAAATTTTACCCAATCAAGGATCCGTGAGTAGGCCGAAAATCCGGTCATTATCAACTTGGGTCGGTGCTCGCGCGCCAGCCGCACAACCTCGTCGTAATCGATCTCTCCGCTATCAGGATCTAAACCATAGGGTACAGCGTGATAAGTTTGGCCAGAAAAGTTTACTGCAGCACCGTGGGTAAGATGCCCTCCTTCAGCCAAGCTCAAGCCCATCATCACATCACCCGGGGATAACAACGCGAGGTAGGCGGCACTATTTGCCTGTGAACCAGAGTGTGCTTGGACATTGGCAAAGTCGGCGCTGAATAAGGTTTTCGCTCGCTCAATCGCCAGCTGCTCGACCACATCAACATTCTCGCACCCGCCATAATAGCGTTTCCCTGGATAGCCCTCTGCGTATTTGTTGGTCAATACGGAGCCGGCAGCCTGCAAAACCCTTGGACTGGCGTAATTTTCGGATGCGATCAATTCGATGTGGTGCTCTTGTCGCGAGCGTTCCGCCGCAAGCGCTGCTTCCAACTCGGGATCGTATGATTCTATTCGCATATCGTGCGCGAACATTGGAACAAATCTCCTATTCGTCATCTTGGGCCAAACGGTTGCCGTTGGTTGAACACAGCAGGGACGGCAGGACATGGACTCCCGGACCAACGCCTCGCCTTGATCTTCCTACTAAACAGTGGCGACCAGGCGGATCGCGCGGGGTGCTGGCTGAGTGGCTAATTATCGCCAATTACAAGGCGACACTCAACGGAAACCAGTTGAATTTTCAGGATTTATTCCATAAATCTTGACACCTCGCCAAATTCGCCGGAACGCCTGAGATGCACTGAAGATCGGAGCCCCGATGCCGCTATCGTTTGTATGCCTCGAGGGGAGAAAACACTAACGCAAAGCAGCCTCACCAGCGCTCGCCTGAGTAGCCGGTTTATGGCATTAAACACGGATAAGCTACGCCGTGTGCGGGACAATCTAACCTCGCGCCAACGTGACCTCATTGACGCGCTACCACTGCTATTCAGCACCAATGAGCCCTCGCTACCGGGCTACGTAGCCGGTGACACGCCGGTCGGGGTTTGCGACTACACACCAGGGCCGTCAGCACTACAAGCCGCCGGCCGACTTGCCAAGTCTTTCCGCTACGAAGGCGGACGGCAAAAAAGCCAACGCAGCCTCATCGAAGGTCTGTATTTGATGGGTAGCCCCGGAACCGTCGGCTACTCTAAATCCAGCGATTTCGATATTTGGTTGGTCCACGATCCGAAGCTAGGTGGGTCGCCACTCGAAGCATTGCAAGACAAAGCTAAACGGATTGAGGCCCTTGCCGCGAGTCTCGGTTTAGAGATGCATTTCTTCGTATTCGATGCGCAAGGTTTTCGTTCTGGCGAAACGCTGACGCTGTCAGACGAGAGCAGTGGCAGCTCCCAACACTATTTGTTGCTTGACGAGTTCTATCGGTCCGGACTGCTTCTTGCAGGCCTCAAGCCAATGTGGTGGTTCGTCCCACCCGAAGATGAAAATCATTACGACGACTACGTTGCCGAAGCGTGCAAAAGTGGCACCCGGCCAGGACTAGATTACGTGGACTTTGGCGGGCTTACAGATATTCCTGCCGCCGAATTTTTCGGCGCGGCCGTGTGGCAGTTGTATAAAAGTATCGATTCGCCGTACAAGTCGGTATTGAAGTTACTACTAGTGGAAGCATACGCCGCAGATTTCCCCAATGGCCAATTTTTGAGTGATCGGTATAAGGCTGCGATTGCTCGCGGACAGGTCTCTCTGGATGAGATCGACCCCTACATCTTGATGTATCGAAAAGTCGAAGAATATCTGATCGCACTCGGCGATACTGAACGGCTCGATTTGATGCGCCGTAGTTTCTATATAAAAACCAATGTTCAATTGAGTAAGAGTCGAGAATCGCGTGTTCCGAACTGGCAACGTGAAACCTTGCAACGTATGGCGCGGGATTGGAATTGGTCGGCTACTGATATTCGCCGGCTTGACGACCGCAAAAATTGGAAGGTTGCATTCGCGTCAAATGAAAGGCGCGTACTCATTAAGGCTTTGCGCCAAAGCTACGCGGCGCTGTCAAAATTCGCAAGTGGGCATGGGCAGGATCAAAATATCTCCCAACGTGACCTCAACATCCTTGGTCGAAAATTATATGCCGCGTTCGAAAGAAAACCGTCAAAGATCGACATTGTAACGCGGGGTATTTGCCCCGATCCCGCTGAATCGGAACTATCACTCCATTGCGCCGCAGAGGGCAACGGCGAGCCCGTTTGGAAGTTGTACGCGGGCTCTATAGAACCCAAAAAATTGGGCCACAGCAAACCACTGAATCGGGGAAAGTCACCGACCGAAATCCTCGCGTGGTGTCACTTTAATCATTTAATTACCGAGGAAACGATCTGGCGGATACACGATTCAAACATGCGCCTCACGTATGACGACGTGCATAAAGTAATTGAGCTGATCAATCATCGATTCCCGGACCAACGGGTAACGGCGTCCGAAGCGACAGCGCTAGATGCCGTACCGCGCGTTACTCGAGCTCTTATGATGATTAACGTAGGTGTCGACCCTTTAGTTGGAAAAGTCCTAGAGGGTGGCGTATTGACCAGTAATCAAACGGACGCGTTTCAATTCGGTGGACAACGGATCAACCTCATCGGTAGCGTCGACTTGCTCATGATGACGAGTTGGGAAGAGGTCTTTGTCTTTCGCTTTTCCGGAGCGAGTGCACTGCTCGAAGCGCTGATGGAATATCTACAATGGGCAACGCCGCTCGGCAGTTACATGCCCCCATCTATTGATATTTTCTCGCTCTCGAAAACATATGATCGCGCAATTATCGGACGAGTTCAGGGCTTCGTCAGCGACCTCATCAATCGCATGTGTAGCAAATCAGCGGATGTCGATCGCCAATTGGTGGTCCAAATTTCGAATCGTTATTACAGGACCTACACGGAAAACGATAAGCCGCGTTTCGAGGCCCACCAAAGTTATGCGGCACTACTAAAGGCCATCGGCGCGCCACGGCAAACGTACTGCGACATAGAATTTGATTTAGGGTGTCGGGCCGTGGGGATCCTGAGGTGCATCTACGACCATAATGTAGCCGACCAAATTCAGCTATTCATTCACGAGGACGGATCCGAAGCAGATGTCTATGTGCTGGACGCGTTTGGCGCGCTATTCACCCACCGCCAAGAATGCTACTCAATAGAACTGATGTTCGACCAATATCTAAAGTTCTTACAAAACCTGACGAAGTACGACGCACCAAATCGCGAAGCATTCGATCCCGTTTTCGGACTGCAAGCAGTAGAACTGTATCGCCTACAACGACAATCGAACGATGTTTTTAACGCCCGCAAGGCACAAAGCAATTCGACCATAAACCCCCCATTTCTCCCAATTGGGGTATTCGTTGACATTGATGACGCCGGAAATCAGCAATTCACTATGTTTTGCGAGGAAGAAAAATTCTCATCACTGGAGCACGGAGCACGCATATTCGCTGAGATCGCCGCGTTCATTTACGCGTGCCGCGGAAATTCTGAAACCTATCCCATCTATATTACCGACCTCGAACTGTCCAATAGATTCAAATCTATGCATGCCGGCGGCGACCAAACGACGATTCAGCTACTCAATTATAAAAAACGTATTGAACAACATTTGACCCAGGCATTGCGTGATAATGTCTCAAAAGCGGATGGGACAATCGCAGCCGGGTAGTAATCGATGCGTTATCGGGCGAATACAGTAAAATATCGCTTGTGGCCCGATAATCTCAACTCAAGCTCGAATTATGACTGACGCAGAAAAATTTTTTCGACGCGCCGAATCTATCCTTGATCGGCTGGAACAATTCATCCCGCCGGTCGAGGTCTGTGATCTCGACAACGGGATTGCGTGGCGTTGGCGGAAAACTAACCAGGTCGGCCGTCTACAGATCATCGATCGATTTAATCCCATCTCGCTCGACGACCTCCATCATGTTGACCATCAAAAACAAGAGCTGATCCGCAATACCAGCCAATTTCTGAACGGGCTACCGGCCAATAACGCCCTACTTTGGGGACCGCGCGGGACCGGCAAATCTTCTCTCGTTAAAGCGCTCCTCAATGCCTATGCAAAGGACGGATTGCGAATGATAGAGGTGGAGCGCCAAGACCTCATCGACTTACCCGACATCGTCGAACAACTGAACGGCAACAACGGCAAGTTCGTTGTGTTCTGTGATGACCTATCTTTTGATGAACAGGATAGTACCTATCGCGCGTTAAAGGTCGTTCTCGACGGTTCTGTCTTGAGTACCCCTGACAACCTCATTATTTACGCCACATCCAATCGTCGCCATTTAGTACCGGAGCGCCTATCAGATAATCTCGATGCGCGTCCTGTCGATGGCGAAATTCATCAGAGTGAAGCCGTAGAAGAAAAGATTTCGCTGTCGGAACGGTTCGGTCTTTGGTTATCGTTCCAGCCTTTTAATCAAGAAAATTACCTGAACATCGTGAACCACTGGTTAACCGAATTAGGCGTTGCAGATACAAACGACGGAGAAATCCGCAGAGCCGCGTTACAGTGGGCGATGCTTCATGGATCACGCAGTGGCCGTTCGGCCTATCAATTTGCAAAAGACTGGGCCGGCCGCTCCGGACTCGGAAAAATTTGAGCGCGTAAAGGTTTCCGTCCGTTCCCATGTTCGATGACGAGATAATTTCGACCCGAAAGGACGCAGACCAATTGTTTACCGTGGCCGAGATTGAGCATTCGATGGACACTATGGCAGCTCAGATCACCGCTCGATTAGAAGATCAAAATCCACTGCTGTTGGCGGTGATGAACGGCGGTATGGTCCCGACCTCGATGCTCCTCAGTCGCCTAAATTTTCCATTACAGGTCGACTATATCCATCTCACGCGTTATGGAAGCAAGACTTCCGGCGGCGAATTAGAATGGGTCCGCTCGCCATCATCGACCCTAAAGGGTCGCACGGTGCTACTGATCGACGACCTTCTCGATCAGGGAATAACCCTACAAGCGGCAGTCGAACGGTGCCGAGCGGTTGGCGCCCGTGACGTGTTAACCGCGGTACTGCTCGTGAAATCGATCCCATTACGCTCCGGGTTACAGGAAACGGATTTCTACGGCGTATCAACGTCAGACCGTTACGTTTTTGGTGCCGGCATGGATTACAAAACGTATTGGCGTAACTGCCCTGGGATATTCGCAGTCAAAGACTGATGTCAAAAATCGCAATTATCGGTGGCAGCGGATTTGATACTTTCTCCGCCCTAGCAACTCCCAACGAGCATCAACTGATTACACCTTACGGTAAAACGTCCGCGCCGGTAGTAGAGGGCCGCATCGGTAACAATCAGGTGTATTTTCTTCCGCGGCACGGACGCGACCACACGATCCCACCGCACCAAATTAACTACCGAGCAAATATCGCTGCCCTAAAACACCTTCAAGTGGAAGATATCATCGCGATCACTGCGGTCGGTGGAATTGTATCGACAACGCCGCCAAGGAAAATCGTTATTCCCGACCAAATTATCGATTACACCTTCGGGCGCGAGCACACTTTCAGCGACGGCCTAGATAATACTGTTCAACATATTGATTTTTCTTATCCTTATTGTGAACGTTTGCGCCAGGAACTTATTAATCTTGCACGCACTGTCGATATCTCACTAGAGGCCTCTGGAATTTACGGGGCCACGCAAGGGCCGCGGCTTGAGACTGCTGCCGAAATTAAGCGCATGGCTCGTGATGGCTGCACGATAGTAGGAATGACAGGAATGCCGGAGGCTGCACTAGCGCGTGAGGCTGAACTCAATTATGCAAATTGTTCGATTGTCGTCAATTGGGCCGCCGGTATCGCCGACGGCGTAATTGATCTGAACGAATTGAGCCAACATCTCGCTGCCGGCGCAGCGCAAGTAATGACGCTAATCGCTGCCTGGCTCGAGCAACACTAGCGAGAGACGGTTGACAGACCGCTTAACGCCTCATTGATGTTGCTCGTCTCATCAGCGGGTTCGCCATCAGACGGCGCAGCAGGATCCGCGATCCTATATGGCGTTACCTGTACGATCACGCCGAATAACGGGTGGTCAAAATAGTGTATCTCCTTTAACTTCACCTGCCGCTGCTCGGTGATCCTAACGGGCGATTCGCTACCATATTTCACGAAATCCGCGACTATGTGTAACAAGCGACCGATGCGGATCTGGAGCGCCCCCTCTACCGCCGCATGAGATGTTGTATCGAGCATGGTTGGGCTAGTGTCGGTAATTAGTCGTGGCTTGTCCGAGATGTAGACGCTGCGCGCGCGATTACCACCTAAACCCGGTTGTCGCCAGCCGATATGCAGTATTGGCGTGTAAGCGCTTAAATTTCGTAAACGGCGATAGATCCCGGACAGCTTCAGGTCGGACGCGCGCAATGATTGAAATGCTAAAGGTCCCGGAATCGCAACAGACCCGGGGGGATCCGGCGGTCTATCGATGATCAAGTTAATAGCGTCGCGGAAATCTGGTAATGATTCGAGATCGGGCCATTGTTCAGACGTCGCCGCCGTGTCGTTGTGATTAAATACAATCACCTCAACTTGGTACCAGCGACTCTTCGCCATCACAGCACTACTCGTAACTGCCATTAGGCCGAGAAGCAATGCCAACAATAATATTTTGACTGAATATCTAGGCCGCATTTGAGACTGAAAGTACATCCAGTAAATCATCCAACTCAGAGAATCGCGAATCCGCATCCAACAAGTCCTTTTTAACGCGTAACCGGCTTTCACCATCCAACCGATAGGCTCGATCGTTTTGCACAAGGTCGATTATTGACATTGGATCGATACTTGGACGTGAAACGAAATCAACACGTCCACCCTTACTACCAAACTCAATACGTTTGATCCCCAGTGCCTGGGCACGTAGCTTCGCCGATGTTACACGAAAAAGATTCTCAACAGGGCTCGCGTAAAGCCCAAAGCGGTCGATGATCTCTTCTTTCAGTAAATTTAACTCATCGTCGTTATTGGCGCTCGAAATTCGCTTATAAAGGACCAACCTAGTATGGACATCCGGCAGATAGTCCTCGGGAAATAGCGCCGGAACGTGCAGCATGACCTCGGTCGGCCGCTCGGCAGTAGGGTCTAAGTTTATCTCGTGACCGGATTTTAGCGCAGCGACGGCGCGATTAAGGAGATCCGTATATAGACCAAATCCTATCTCTTGAATTTGACCACTTTGCTCCTCCCCCAGGATCTCGCCGGCGCCGCGGATCTCCATATCGTGGGTCGCCAAGGTAAAGCCGACGCCCAAATCTTCTAATGATTCGATTGCCTGTAGGCGCTTAATAGCGTCTGCGGTCATCGATTTACGGTGCGGAACGATCAAATAAGCATATGCACGATGATGCGATCGACCAACCCGTCCACGCAGTTGATATAGTTGCGCCAATCCAAACTTATCCGCGCGACTTATAATTATCGTGTTAGCGTTCGGGATGTCGATCCCGGATTCGATTATTGTCGTGCATACAAGAATATTGCAGCGACGATGGTAGAAGTCGAGCATCACGTTTTCGAGCTCCTTTTCACGCATTTGACCGTGGGCATGTCGAACTCGAGCTGCCGGGACAAGATCGGCGACCTTCTTCGCCGTGCGTTCAATCGACTCCACATCGTTGTGAACAAAATAGACCTGGCCACCGCGACTAATTTCCCGCAACATTGCTTCGCGTAATAGTGCGTCTGACCACTCGCGTAAAAATGTTTTAATCGCAAGGCGTTTCGACGGCGCGGTTGAAATAATCGAGAGCTCTCGTGTTCCAGACAGCGCGAGGTTTAAGGACCGCGGGATCGGTGTCGCGGTCAAGGTTAAAATGTCGACGTCGCTACGGATCGCTTTAATTTTTTCTTTTTGGCGAACCCCGAAACGATGTTCTTCGTCGATGATGAGCAAACCGAGATCCTTAAAAACAACGTCAGCCCCAAGCAACTTATGAGTCCCGACTACAATGTCGACGCTACCGGAGCGTAGGCCTTCAAGCGCCGCGCGGGTCCCGCTGGTATCTCGAAACCGCGACAACTGTTCGATCCGAACTGGCCAATCAGCGAAGCGATCAAGAAAAGTTTGATAATGTTGCTGCGCGAGCAAGGTCGTCGGAACCAGGACAGCGACCTGGCGACCCTCGTTTGCCGCAACGAATGCGGCGCGCATGGCGACCTCCGTCTTACCGAAGCCAACGTCACCGCAAATTAAGCGATCCATTGGTCTCGTATTTTCCATATCGGCCAGCACCGCTTCTATCGCACCTTGTTGGTCAGGCGTTTCTTCGAATGGAAATTCTTGGCAAAACGCATTGTATGCATCCCGCTCCAAGGTAAATCGGTGGCCGGCGCGCGCCTCTCGTCTTGCGTGGACCTCTAACAACTCGGCAGCGACATCATAAATGCGTTCCGTTGCACGCTTTTTCGCACGCTCCCATTGCCCGCTTCCAAGTTTATGCAAGGGGGCATGCGCAGGGTCGACTCCAGAATACCGGCTGATAAGGTTGAGACTAGCAACCGGAACATACAATTTATCCTCGTCGGCATATTCTAGTTTTATGAACTCGTTTACCGTGCCACCAACGGTGAGTACTTCAAGCCCAAGGTATCGTCCAATACCGTGGTCTTCGTGGACCACCGGCGAACCAATTTGCAGCTCAGCTAGACTCTTTATTATTGCGTCTTTATCTATGTCGGAGCGTCGGCGACGGCGCCGTTGCGAAGCGCGTTCGCCGAACAGTTGAGATTCGGTGATCAGACAAACGGCGGGGTCTGTAAGCTCAACTCCTTCGGCCAGGGGCGCAACTGCTAGCCCAACGGGATCAGCGCTACCGAGGAATTCGGGCCAACTGGTGAACGACTTCGGCTTAATGTCGTTGCTACCGAACAGTTCGAGCATCGTTTCGCGGCGCCCATTTGAATCTGCTAAAAACAGCACACGACCGTCGTAAGACTCCAAAAATGAGTGAACGATACGAAACGGTGTCGCGGCGCGACCATCAATTGGCAGCTTAGTCCCAGCACGTGTATTGAACCTAAGGTTTTGCTTTTGCTCGCCCAAATCCAAACTAGAAAGATACGCCCGTGGGTAGGCTTTCAATGCCTTTAATATGTGGTCCCAGTCCAGAAAAATCTTTTCCGGGTCCAAGATCGGACGCTCAACGTCGTGGCGCAATTGCTCATAGCGCTCGTCGACAGATTTTCGAAATTGCTCCGCGCCTTCTTCGAAGCCTTCGTCGAGAAGCACCAGCGACGTATCCGGGATGTAGTCAAACAACGAATCGAGGTGCTCGAAAAACAATGGCAGATAATACTCAATCCCTGCTGGCGCAAGTCCCTCTGATACATCATTGTAGATAGGACTTTTTGTCGGCAGCCCGGCAAATGACAAGCGCCAATTACGCTTGAAACAAGCGATTGACGCCTCGGTTAACGGGGTTTCGCGCGCCGGCATGAGGTTGAGCGATACCACTTCTTCGATCGACCGCTGGCTCTCGGCATCGAACACTCGCAAGGTTTCGACCTGATCATCGAATAGATCGATTCGGAAGGGATTCGCGGTGCCCATCGCAAACACGTCGATGATTGATCCACGGATCGCAAAGTCACCGTGGTCCATAACCTGCGACACGTTGCGATAGCCGGCTTGGATCAACTTGGTTTGCAGGTCGTCACGATCTAGTGTGTCACCCTGCCGTAAACTAAAAGTTTGTCCTGCCAACCATATGCGTGGAACAATTCGGTGCATCAGTGTAGCGACAGATACAACCAATAACCCATTGCTCAGGTTCGGCAATTCGGACAGGGTCGAGATCCGATCTGAGATAATGTCCTGGTAAGGGCTGAACTGATCGTAGGGTAATATCTCCCAGTCGGGCAAATTGTAATATTGGATATCACCGGCAAAGAATGGGATTTCGTCCGCGAACTTCAAAGCCGTATTCGTGTCGCCGACAATTAGCACAACCAGACCATCATGCCGTTTCACTGCTTCGGCGACCGCGAGGGATTTTCCGGCGCCAAATAAGCGCGTCCATCCAACGGCATCAGCGGCCTTTGGTAACGGCGGTGCGACCGGCGAATTCATGCTGGCTTCAGTTTCGACGGTCATCAGTAATAAGGAATCAGTGCGAGTTATTCAACGGCACGCCTAAGGCGCCTGCGTTGCGGATATTTCAACATAGATTGCGTCG
This sequence comes from Gammaproteobacteria bacterium, assembly GCA_021773835.1. Classification (GTDB taxonomy): domain Bacteria; phylum Pseudomonadota; class Gammaproteobacteria; genus UBA11873. The sequence continues at coordinate 130,039 of JAJFJQ010000052.1, read as the reverse complement.
AGGGCAGCTACACAATCCGCGGCCCGCGTAATTGGCCGACCGATCACGAGAAAGTCGGCGCCAGCGCTCAGCGCTCCGGCTGGGGTAGCAACTCGGCGTTGGTCGTGATCTGCGCTTCCCTGCGGGCGGATCCCTGGTGTGACCGCGACAAACGTCGAGCCACACTGTTGTCTGATAGTTTCAATTTCATGCGCGGAGCACACCACACCGTCGAGTCCACATCCTTGCGCCAACGTGGCGAGTTGAGGCACGAGTTTGTCCGGGGCCGCCCCATAGCCGACCTCTAGGACCGACGCATGATCCATACTCGTCAATACCGTTACTGCGACAAGCAGAGGACGCGATTGATAGTGCGCTAGCCGCTCAGCCGCAGCCGACATCATCTCGCGGCCACCACTGGCGTGCACATTAACCATCCAACAACCGAGGTCGGCTGCCGCACTACATGCACCTGAAACGGTGTTGGGAATATCGTGGAATTTGAGATCCAAAAACACATCGAAACCGAAATCAACGACACGGCGCACAAATGCCGGCCCGGCGCGTGTAAACAGTTCTTTGCCGACCTTGACCCGACATCGTCTGGGATCGAGCTGCTCGAGCAAGTGCCAAGCGTCGTGCTCAGTTGCGAAATCAAGCGCGACGATCACGCAGTTACGATCGGGCTCGGTCACTACTCGCCTTCAATTCCGTGGATCGGTTTTACCGTATTCCATGACTTACAGCTTGGACATTGCCAATGCAATGATCGGCCAGTAAAACCGCAAGTACCGCACTTATAATTCAACTTATCCTCTACGAGTCTTGTGGTCGTTTCTTTCAATAGCTGCAGATTCTGCCGTGACTCACCGTCGGCGTCCGCCATCGAATATTCGATTAAACGGTCGATTCCGCGGATGGTAGGGCGCGTTTTTAACTCTGCGACGATGTGATTTTTCGCCGCATCCAATCCGGCGCGCTCCGCGGTCAACTCTGCTAGGACAAGGACTGGAGTAATACCTAAGTGGAGTTCCGATAATCGCGCTAAATATTTGGAAAGCTCGTCGATGCGATCGAGTTTTCGATAATTATCAACTAGGCGTGGAATGGCCTCGGGCAAAAAATCGATATCTTGATGCTCGATCTTTTTTAAATGCGCTATTGCCGTGGCGTAATCGTCAACTAGGGTGGACAGGTCCGCAGACAGCAGACGTGCACGCACGCACTTACGGTCCTCCTTCAAGGCTTTACCGAGTAATCGAAAGGCTTCTGGATGATCGCCGGCGCTACTAAAGATCTGTGCTTTTTCACAAAAAAAATGTGCACGGACGTGCCGCATATCTTCACCCGTGACGCGCTCTAGACGCTGAATGTAATCAAGCGCCGCGTCCCAGTCTTGCTCTTGCTGATAAATGTCTACCAGGTGACGCAGAACTTGACGTTCATGCATACGAGTTGGAATTAATTCCTTAAACAGACTTTCTGCACGATCGAGTAGCCCGGACCGCATATAGTCGGTCCCAAGCTCAAGCAGCGCTAGGCCTCTTTGCTCTTTATCGAGCGATGGGCGCGCAACTAAATTTTGATGGATACGGATCGCGCGGTCGACTTCTCCTCGGCGGCGAAACAGATTTCCCAACGCAAGGTGCGTTTCCACCGTTTCGCTCTCGACCTCCAGCACCTTAATGAACACTTCTATCGCCTTGTCGGGGCGATCATTGAGTAAATAATTTAGCCCTTTGAAATAGTCTTGGGACACACCCGGCCCACCGGGGGTCCCACTAACGTTTGCGCGGGCGTCTTTGCGCCCGAAATACCACCCAGAGAGGGCGGCGATCGGCAGTAGTATTACAACGAGTCCGAATAAATACTCAGGGGCCATCGTTGATCGGTATTGCGCGTAGGTTCACGATCTCCTTCGCGGCCATATCGTGTTTCTTCGTCAGGCGGCGAATTTCACGCTGCAAGCGCAGGATCGTGTTCAGCATTACCAATAAACCGAGCACGGCGCCGACCGAAAACGCTACCACAACCACCCAAGACAAGGGCAAAGCGAGCGTCCGAATATAAAAATCCAGTGTCACTTGGGCGTCGTTTTTAATATGAAAGGCGAGTCCAAAGAAAACGATCAATAGAGCGAAAACAATTTGAATTACTCGAGTCATGATTTCCCTCCACTCCTTGTCCCTTGCTCTGCAGAGTCAACCGCAGGCTCGTTAGCACGGTTCAGGTGACAGGATCCGAACTACCGGCGTCGGTCTCTAGTGTATTGCGTGAGCCTATGATTTTACGCTTTTTCGAACAAGGCGAACCCACGGTTCGACGCCCATTCAGAGATGATTTAGTCGAGCGACTCGAAATCCGACTCATGCGAGGGTTCGCTGACCTCCTGCGGCTCATAGCGTAAGGATTCTTCCGAGTTGACGCGTTCGCGTAACTCTTTGCCCGGTTTAAAATGCGGCACGTATTTCGCCGGAAGCGATACCGGATCGCCAGATTTCGGGTTTCGACCAACCCGAGGAGGACGGTAGTGCAGCGAAAAGCTGCCAAAACCGCGGATTTCGATCCGCTCCCCGCTGGCAAGCGTCTGCGCCATATGCTCGAGCATCGTTTTAACCGCCAGTTCCACGTCACGGTAGCCGAGTTGCGATTGCTTTCTTACGAGCGCTTCAATTAATTCTGATTTGGTCATTATTATTCTCGACCATTTAAAACTTGTTTTTCTGGCGGGGATTAATCAATCCCGCCCTGGACTCCACCGGGCGCTTATTGCCCGTCCAATTGTTCCTTCAAAAGATCTCCAAGTTTCGTCGTAGCGGTTTCGTTGTCTGCCGTATACTCCTGCAGCACCGCGGCCTCATCTTCGCTTTCCTTCGCCTTGATCGAAAGATTGATAACTCGGCGTTTCCGATCAACGCCTACAATCATCGCCTCGACCTCTTCATCGTCTTTCAGTACCTTACGTGCATCGTCAACGGGGTCGCGCGAAATCTCGGACGCGCGCATTATTCCCTCAACCCCATCCATCAATTCGATCGTTACCGTTCGCGCATCCATCTCGATGATCCGGCCTTTCACGATTGTGCCTTTGGCATTGTCGGCAACAAATGACGAAAAGGGATCAAGTGCCAGCTGTTTAACCCCGAGCGAAATGCGCTCGCGCTCTGCGTCGACCGCAAGCACTACCGTTTCGAGTTCGTCTCCCTTTTTGTAGTTGCGAACGGCTTCTTCGCCTGGCAGATCCCACGACAGGTCCGATAAATGGACTAAACCATCGATACCGCCGTCGAGGCCAATGAATATACCGAAATCCGTGATCGACTTGATCGTTCCCGAAACCCGATCGTTTTTGTTGCGGGTGCCGGCGAATTCTTCCCACGGATTCGGCGCACATTGCTTCATGCCAAGTGAAATACGGCGACGCTCCTCGTCGATATCCAGCACCATGACCTCAACCTCCTGGCCGAGGTGTACGACTTTAGACGGATGGACATTTTTGTTTGTCCAATCCATTTCGGAGACGTGGACTAGACCCTCCACACCTTCTTCGATCTCGGCAAAACAACCGTAGTCCGCGATGTTCGTAACTTTGCCGAACAAACGCGAGTTTTCCGGATAACGGCGCGCAATATCGACCCAAGGATCTTCACCGAGTTGCTTGAGGCCAAGCGAAACACGGGTGCGTTCGCGATCGAACTTCAACACCTTAACTTCGATCTCGTCACCTATGTTGACCACTTCCGACGGGTGTTTGACTCGTCGCCAAGCCATATCTGTTATGTGCAGTAGCCCATCGATGCCGCCGAGGTCGATAAAAGCACCGTAGTCGGTCAGGTTCTTTACCAATCCCTTCACGGTAGCGCCTTCTTTGAGGTTACTTAGTAACTCGTCACGTTCGGCGCTATTTTCAATCTCAACAACGGCCCGGCGTGAGACAACAACGTTGTTGCGCCGGCGATCGACTTTGATTACTTTAAATTCGAGTGGTTTACCTTCGAGGTAACTGGTGTCACGAACCGGTCTAACATCAACTAGGGAGCCGGGTAGAAAGGCCCTGATCGAGCTGATGTCGACGGTAAAGCCACCTTTTACCTTATCGCTAATGATCCCTGTAATGTTGACACTGTCCTCGCAAGCCTTTTCCAGCTCGTCCCAGGCCCGTGCGCGTTTTGCTTTTTCTCGTGACAGGCGGGTTTCCCCATAACCATCCTCGACCGCGTCGAGCGCCACATCGACCTCATCGCCAACGGCGACTTCGAGCCCACCATCGGCTGCACGGAACTGTTCGGCCGGGATCACCCCTTCCGACTTCAAACCGGCGTTTACGACGACAAAATCTGGCCGTATCTCAACCACGAGGCCAGTAACAATCGTGCCAGGCCGCATCTTTGCTTCAACCTGGCTCTGCTCAAATAATTCTGCGAAACTCTCCGACATGTGCTTATGGGTTATCCGAGTGGCTTCATTTACTGCGGTCGTTTAGGACTACGGAACGGGCCGGCCACTATAGTTGCAATCAGTTAATAAATGAGTGGCCATTCCAGGGTAACCCCCTCAGCGTAGGCCACGCTCTTGTGCCAGTGCTATTACAGATTCCTCAACGGCATCGATATCAAGTGCACTGGTATCGAGGATTATTGCATCAGACGCTGGTTGCAACGGGGACACTTCGCGCTCCTCATCACGCCGATCGCGCGCGGCTATGTCCTCCGAAAGCCGCGCGAGATTAACATCAATTCCTTTTTGCTTCAACTGCTTATAGCGTCTTTCCGCGCGGATGAACGGACTTGCAGTCAGAAAAATTTTAAGCTCTGCGGTGGGAAAAACGACGGTTCCCATATCGCGTCCATCGGCGACTAAGCCAGGCGCTCGCAAAAATTCGCGCTGGCGGGCCAGCAAGGCGTCACGAACGGCGGCAATTGCCGCAACCTGCGAGGCAGCGCTGCCAGCAGTCTCAGAGCGAATGTCGGTGCTGATCTCCATCCCATTCAGCCACACCTCCACGGCCTCTTCTGCGACCTGGAATTCAAGCGCCAGACCCGTTGCGATTCGCGCCAGATCGGCGGCCGAATCAAGGCTTACGCCCTGTTGTTGCGCTGCATAGGCGACAACACGATAAAGTGCGCCGCTGTCCAGTAGATGCCAACCCGTGGCACGCACCAGTCGGATCGCGAGGGTGCCCTTGCCTGTACCGCTTGGCCCATCAATGGTAATCGTTGGTGGGCGCATCAAATTGCGGCAAGCTTTAACCCGAGTTGCCGGGCGCTATCGACGAATCCCGGATATGAGGTGGCGATTGCCGAACAATCTGTGATTTCGATAGGACCTGCCGCCTTTAATCCGGCTACTGCGAAGGCCATTGCGACCCGGTGATCGCCGCCGCTAGCAACCCGGCCGGCACGAAATCCACGTTCGCTACCGGTAATTTCGATCCCATCGGCGCTGGTGGTCAGCTTAACCCCTAGAATTTCCAATCCATGGGCCATCATGTCGATTCTGTCGCTCTCTTTATGGCGTAATTCGCCGGCCTCCGCCAATCGGGTGCGTCCCTTGGCGCATGCAGCCGCGATGAAAAGCGCTGGGAACTCATCGATTGCGCTAGGCACTAGCGCAGCCGGGATATCAATTCCGGTCAACCGTGTACCACGCACGGTTAAATCCGCAAGCGGTTCCGAGCCGGTTGAGCGCTCGTTCGACAATTCGATGTCCGCGCCCATCAGGCGCAATATTTCGAGTACCCCGATGCGGGTCGGATTCACCCCAACGTTCTTAATGGTCACTGCAGCGCCTTCGACCATGGCTGCACCAACCAGAAAAAAAGCGGCAGACGAGATATCGCCGGGGACCGCTATCGACGTCGCTGTTAATTCCTGCGGACCCTCGATACAAATTTCGTTCGCGACAACCTCAAGTGCCGCACCAAAGGCGCGCAGCATGCGCTCGGTATGGTCACGGGTCGGCGCCGGTTCGACGATGCGGGTTCGGCCACAAGCGCGCAGTCCAGCAAGCAATATGGCCGATTTTACCTGAGCGCTTGCCACCGGCAGCTCGTAGCTGATCGCATGCAGATCCGTTGCTCGTGTGATGATCAACGGCGGCGTCCCATCCGGCTGAGTGTCGACAATTGCCCCCATTTGCCCCAGCGGAGCGGTGACGCGACGCATTGGCCGTGCGCACAAGGATTGATCGCCTGTCATCGTGACAGACATGCCAGATCCGGCCAGCAGTCCGGCCATCAAACGCATCGACGTACCGGAATTTCCCAGGTCGAGTTGACTGGCCGGCGGGTTCAAACCGCTATAGCCGCGTCCCTCAATTGACAGTTGTCCATTTTCGCGCGCGTTGATAGACACCCCCATGGCGCTGAACGCGGCGATCGTGGAGCGAACGTCCTCACCCATCAGACAACCTGTTATCTCCGTCGTCCCGGTCGCAATCGAACCCAGCATCACGGCACGGTGCGAGATCGATTTATCCCCAGGCACTTGCAAGTCGCCATACAGGGTCCCGCCAGGTTCAACGCAAAGCCGATCGCCAATAATCATTAAGGGGTCTTGAGCACAGCGCGTTCCCGCGCGTCTTTCGCGCGGGTAAAAATCCGCACCAATTGCTCTTTATCGTTGGATTCTAAGGCACTAACCAATTTATCGTAGGTTGCGGTAAAACTGGTGAGCACGGCTAACAAAGCGTCACGGTTATCCATCGCGATATCACACCACATCGCAGGGTTGCTGGATGCGATCCGAGTAAAATCACGGAAACCGCCCGCCGCATAGGCAAATATTTCATTCGACTCATCCATCCCGGCGAGACATTCTACTAAGGCGTACGCGAGCATGTGCGGCAAGTGGCTTGTCGCCGCAAGAACATCGTCGTGATGCTGCACATCCATTTCGACGACATTCGCGCCGGTCTCCCGCCACATTTTCGAAACCGCCGCCAGTGCGTCGCGATTTGTTTCCACAAGCGGTGTCAAGATCACCCGATGGTCGCGAAATAGAGTCGCGAAAGCGGCATCAACCCCGCTTTTCTCTGTGCCAGCAATGGGATGACCCGGTACAAATTGATTAATGTTTTTTCCTAAACACGCCCGCGCGGCATCAACGACCCGCGCCTTGGCGCTACCAACGTCGGTTATCACGGTCGTTGGTGCGAGATGCTGGCTTATCTTTTCGAAAATACTGCGGGTCGCTCCTAATGTCGTCGCGACAACCACCATATCGGCTTCGGCAATCGCTGCGACTGGATCTAGCGTGTATTCATCGATCACGTTCAGCTCTTCGGCGCGCACCAGATTCGCCTCCGAGCGACTACAACCGACAACGCTTTGAACAGTCCCAGCGGCGCGCAACGCTTGGGCCAGCGATCCGCCAATGAGTCCGACACCGAATATGCATAGCCGATGGATCATCTAGAAGTCCTTTGAAAAAATGGGGTTGCGCGCGCCGACAAAGGTTTGACGTATGAACAGACGAATATCGATGAAACTTCTGATCGACCTACTATTCTACGAGAAGACCGCCCGCGGATACGAACCCAAAATCTTTAACTGCGACGTCTTATCTTCAAGCGCCACCAACGCATTACGCACCGTTTCAATGTCCGCGTGGCCATCAATGTCCACGAAAAACACGTAGTCCCACGACTCTTGTCGCAGCGGACGTGACTCAATACGAGTCATGCTGATCTTCGCGTCCGACAACACACCTAGGACATCATGTAGAGCGCCGGGCCGATTCGGTGTAGTGAACATTATCGACGTCACGTCTTTACCACTCGGTGGCGGTGAGCTATCACCGAGGACCACAAATCGAGTCGTATTGCCCGGGTGGTCCTCGATGTTCTTATGCAAAGTCCCAAGCGCATAAATTTCGGCCGCAACAACGCCAGCAATCGCCGCCGCATCAGCTTCGGCGCGAACCTGCCGCGCGGCCTCGCCGTTACTACTCACCGGTATACATTCTGCATCCGGCAGGTTTTGCGCAAGCCATCGGCGACACTGACCAAGCGCCTGAGGATGTGCATAAACCCGTTTGATGTCGCTAATGTCGGTCGCGCTGGACAACAGCTGGTGGTGAATACTAAGGACAACCTCGCCGCAGATCCTAAGTGGCGAATCGCGCATCGCATCGAGCGTCTGATTAACCCCGCCTTCCAATGAGTTTTCGACCGGAACGACCCCAAAATCGGCACTTCCAGCCTCCACCTCGCGCATCACTTCTTCGATACTGGAAACCGGCGCACCGTTGATCGATCCACCGAAATGCTTGAGCGCCGCCAGATGAGTGTACGTCCCCTTCGGGCCTAGATAGGCGACGCGGAGCTGGCGTTCGAGGGCCAGACACGCCGACATAATTTCTCGTATTAAACGTGTCGCCTCTGGCGCCGACAGTGGACCAGGATTTTGCTCAAGCACACGGCGCAATATTGCTGCCTCGCGCTCGGGTCGATAGAACACGGCGTCTTCGCCGCTTTTTTGCTTTACTTGGCCGACTTCCTGCGCGAGTCGGGCACGCTCATTTATCAGGCGCAGTAATTCGTTATCGACGGCATCGATATCAGCACGCAGCGCGTTGAGCACTTTTTCTTCGTCCGCCATGCTAATTAGCGATCCTCTACCGGGGACTACATGCTACCACCGCCGTGCGATACAGCGCTCAGTCCAGGGCTCGAACACTCATGTCTCGTGCTCGTCGTCGGCGGCATCATCTGCTTGATATTCGGCAACGGGTTCCACGCCGACCAATTTTTCGTCCGCCGCGATGTTGATTAACCGCACACCTTGGGTATTACGGCCAAGTATTGAAACACCACTGACAGGGGTTCGTACCAGCGTACCGCCATCGCTTATCAGCATGATCTCCTCGTCCTCAAGCACGGATACCGCACCAATGACGGGACCGTTGCGTGCGCTAGCTTGTATCGCAATGACGCCCTGACCACCACGCCCCTTCGTCGGAAATTCATCCACCGCGGTTCTCTTGCCATAACCATTTTGTGTTGCGAACAGGATCGCTTGCGTCGGGTCAACCGGAATCAGGGAAATAACTTCATGCTCGTCACTTAGTCGAATGCCGCGAACACCGCGCGCGGTGCGTCCCATCGGCCGCACCGCCGTTTCCGAAAACCGTATCGCCTTACCGCTCGAACTGACCAACATGATATCGCTACCGCCGTCCGTCAATGAGACCCCCACAAGACTGTCGTTGGAATCGAGGTCGACGGCGATAATGCCGTTCGCGCGCGGACGCGAGAACTGGTCGAGCGACGTTTTCTTAACGGTTCCTCGGCGGGTCGCCATCAATACATAGAGTTCGGCATCAAATTCCTTAATCGGTAATACGGCCGTTATACGTTCGCCTTCGCCAAGCGGCAGCAGGTTGACCAGCGGTCGGCCACGTGCCGTGCGGCTCGCTTGCGGGAGTTCGTAAACCTTCAGCCAATACAACTTGCCCAGCGTCGAAAAACACAAAATGGTGTCATGGGTACTCGCAATAAATAACTTATCGACGAAGTCTTCTTCCTTCGTTGTAGTCGCGGTTTTGCCCTTGCCGCCACGCCGCTGCGAGCGATAGACATCGATCGGCTGCGATTTTGCATATCCCGTGTGGGAGAAAGTTACGACCACATCCTCTTCGCTGATCAAGTCTTCCAAAGAGAGATGTTCTTGCGATTCCACGATCTCAGTACGACGTTCATCGCCGTATTGTTCGCGTATCTCGATTAGCTCGTCTCGGATCACCTGCATCAACCGTTCCGGGCGCGCGAGGATATCAAGTAGGTCGTCTATCTGCTCCAGTATGGCCTTATATTCGTCAATAATTTTGTCGTGCTCGAGCGCCGTCAAACGCTGCAAGCGCATTTCGAGTATTTCTTTTGCTTGGCGCTCGGATAGCCGGTACCTGCCATTATGTAGACCGCAGGATTCCGGCAAGTCGTCAGGACGCGATACTTCTGCCCCTGTTCGTTCCAACATCTCCAAGACGATCCCTGGCGCCCAGTCTTGCGCGAGCAAGCTCGTGCGCGCTTCGGCTGGGGTTGGAGATGCCTTGATCAAGGCGATGATCGGATCGATATTGGCCAAGGCTACTGCAAGTCCCTCCAACACGTGTGCGCGCTCGCGTGCTTTGCGTAGCTCAAACAAGGTTCGCCGAGTGACAACTTCACGGCGATGTCTGACAAAACACTCAAGTATTGTCTTGAGATCAAGCGTCTTCGGTTGGCCATCAACCAGCGCAACCGTGTTAATACCAAACACCGTTTGCATCTGCGTCTGCCGATAAAGATTATTCAACAGCACGTCGGCGTTTTCACCGCGTTTGAGCTCAATGACGACCCGCATGCCTTCTTTGTCGGATTCGTCGCGCAATCCATCGCTGCGAATACCTTCAATCTTTTTCTCTTTAACCAGTTCGGCGATCTTCTCGAGCAACCGCGCCTTGTTCACTTGATACGGCAGTTCATGCACGATGATGCGCTGCATCTCGCCTTCTTCGCCCTGGATTTCTGCACGGGCGCGCACATAGATCCGGCCACGTCCGGTGCGGTAGGCCTCGCGGATCCCAGCCGAACCGTTAATGATCCCAGCAGTAGGAAAATCCGGTCCGGGGATCAACTCGAATAATTCGGTCATCTCAATCGCCGGATTATCAATGATCGCTATACAAGCATTGACCACTTCGGTCAGATTGTGGGGCGGAATGTTGGTCGCCATGCCAACGGCAATTCCACTCGATCCGTTAACCAACAGGTTGGGAATGCGGGTCGGGAAAACGACTGGCTCATTCAGGGAGCCATCATAGTTGGGTTGGAAGTCGACCGTGTCCTTATCTAAATCGGCAATTAATTCGTGCGCGATGCGTGCCATTCTGACTTCGGTGTAACGCATTGCGGCGGGCGCATCACCGTCCACCGAGCCAAAATTACCCTGCCCGTCGACAAGCATATAGCGCAGCGAAAACGGTTGCGCCATTCTCACAATGGTGTCGTAAATGGCGGAGTCGCCATGCGGGTGATACTTACCCATTACGTCACCGACAATACGTGCCGATTTCCGGTACGGTTTGTTCCAGTCGTTGCTGTTTTCGCTCATCGTAAACAGCGCCCGCCGGTGCACCGGTTTAAGGCCGTCGCGGACGTCTGGAAGGGCGCGACCGACGATCACGCTCATCGCATAATCCATATACGATTGGCGCATCTCGTCTTCGATATTGACGGGTATGAGTTGGCGTGCGAAATCTGCCATTTCGAGGTCTGTAAGTATCTAAATTAAAAGGGATTTTAGTGGCGATTCAAACAGCGAAATTATACCATCATTACGCCCGGAACGCACGCCAAAATAGGGCCAATTTTAGGTCTTAAAAAGCCCCGCTATCGAGGCGAAGTCGGGCCCGTCTAAGGCCCCCACCTCGGTCACCAAAGTGTCAATTAAAGCGGCCGGTGTAACATCAAAAACCGGGTTATAGGCGGGCACGCCGAGTGGCGCGGTCTTGTGTCCTTGGTAGCTCAGTAATTCTTCTGCGGGTCGCTGCTCGATCGGAATCGCCGCGCCATTTGGCGCCGTTTGGTCGATGGTCGATAACGGTGCTGCGACCATGAACCGTACCCCATGCGCACGTGCGCAAAGTGCCAGTGTGTAAGTACCGATCTTGTTTGCGACGTCACCATTCGCGGCGATCCGATCCGCACCAGTGATCACGCAATTAATACCACCCCCGTGCATCAATTGCGCAGCTGCGCTATCAGCAATCAAGGTTACTGGGATGCCATCTTGCTGCAGCTCCCAAGTAGTTAGTCGTGCACCTTGCAACCACGGGCGCGTCTCCGTTGCATAAACGCGCTGGATATTTCCTAAACGCCACGCACTACGAACGACCCCTAAGGCAGTACCATAACCTGCCGTTGCCAGCGCGCCGGCATTACAATGCGTTAGCACCTGGGCATTTGCTTCGAGGTAGATAGCACCATGTTCTCCAATCGCCCGGTTGGCAGCGACGTCCTCTCGGTGTAGACGTTCGGCAACGTCCAGCAGAGTCGGACGCGGATCGCCAGCGGGCGCCGGGAAGTGCTTTCGCATCGCATCGATCGCCCACCTTAAATTGACCGCCGTTGGACGCGATTTCTCCAATGCATCGATTTGTGGGTCTACGTGCTGCGGCCATCGGCTGCCGTGTTTTTCGAAAGCGCTACCGACAGCCAACACAATGCCGTACGCTGCCGCGATTCCAATCGCCGGCGCCCCGCGCACGACCATTGTCTCGATTGCCGCCACAACCTGCTCAACCGCAACGCATCTAACGTATTCGACCTGGTGGGGAAGTTGACGTTGATCAAGCAACATCAAACCGCCATCTTCCCAATAAAGCGTTCGAACACTTGAAGCGTAGTCAGTCATACCGTTGTGTCTGCGGGAAAACTCGCTATGTTACCGCAAGCCATCAATTTCGAATGCGCCTGGGCCAACATCCTCGCGAGATGGGAACATTCAATACGTAGCCGCCCATCATCCCCCGACAGTCGAGATTAATAGCAGTCCAGATTTACCAAGGATCTTTCACCGCGATAGCCGACACAGGTTTTCGACACTCTGGTAAGGTAGGGCCGCATTGTGCTGCCGGTGAGGATCGAAGTTGCAACACGTTGACCAAATTCTGCATGCCGATTGGGTCATTCCAATCGAACCGAGTGGTGTGACCCTGTCCGATCATTGCGTTGCCATTCTCGGGGACCGCATTGTCGATGTGCTGCCAAGCGCACGGGTATCGCAAAATTTCACTACCGACCATGAGATCGCGCTTAAAGACCATGCGCTCATTCCGGGATTAATCAATTGTCACGCCCATGCCGCGATGACCCTATTCCGTGGGCTCGCGGACGATATCCCATTAGAACCGTGGCTTCGGGACCATATCTGGCCGGCCGAGGCTCGTTGTGTGGACCGCAATTTCGTGCATGATGGGAGCCTACTCGCAGCGTCTGAGATGCTGCGTTCTGGCACCACTTGCTTTAATGATATGTATTTCTTCCCGGACGAGGCCGCCGCCGCCGCCATCGAAGCAGGTATACGCGCTGTGGTTGGGATGATTGTCATCGGCTTTCCCAGCGCATGGGCCGCTAACGTCGATGAGTACCTACATAATGGTCAGCGCGTGCATGATCGCTATCGAACCCACCCGATCATTCACACGGCCTTTGCGCCACATGCGCCGTATACCGTAGACGATGACACCTTGCGTCGCATCGCGACCTTGGCCGAAGAGCTAGACGTTCCAATCCAGATGCATGTGCACGAAACTCAACGCGAAGTGGATCAAGCAAACGCCGAAGACGGCCGCCGCCCACTGGCGCGCTTAGCGGAACTCGGACTATTGTCGCACCGGCTCATCGCGGTCCACATGACCGCGCTCAACAACGACGAAATCGCAGAGCTCGCACGGGCCGGCGTGAGTGTCGTGCATTGCCCTGAATCCAATCTGAAGTTGGCCAGCGGATTTTGTCCCGTAGCACAATTACTCGAAGCAGGAGTCAATGTAGCGTTGGGAACGGACGGCGCGGCGAGTAATAACGACCTCGATATGCTGAGCGAAATGCGTACCGCCGCACTCCTTGCAAAAGGTGTCGCCAATGATCCGGCTGCGGCCCCGGCATCTCAGGTGCTACGCATGGCTACTTATTGCGGCGCCAAAGCGCTGGGCATGGAGGCGGATCTCGGCTCATTAGAGGCTGGGAAACTTGCTGACATTGTTGCGGTTGATTTGGGTGGGATTGGCGCCGCGCCGCTCTATGACCCAATTTCACAACTCGTATATTCCGGACACCGCGATCAAATTTCTAATGTCTGGGTTGCCGGGCGGCGGGTCGTTGCCGAGCGAAAGCTTACGAACGTCGATATTGCATCGTTGAAGCAGACCACCGATCACTGGCGCGATCGAATAAAAAACTAGCCGCCGCCTTTATCTTGTGACTGCCGGTTATATTCGTCCCAGCGATTTACAATCGAACAGAAAAGATCGGCGGTCTTCTCAGCATCGTACACGGCGGAATGCGCTTCGTCCGGGTCCCATTCGATCCCGGCGGCCTCGATTGCGCGCGACAGCACCGTCTGCCCCAGTGCCACGCCGGCGATCGCTGCGGTGTCAAAAGTACTGAATTGATGGAACGGGTTTTTCTTTATTTTTAGCCGTTGGGCGGCGGCTTTGACAAACGCAAGGTCGAAAGCGGGATTATGGCCGACCAGAATAGCTCGGGTACATCCGTGTGCGGCAACGGCCTCGCGCACAACCTTGAAGACATCGTTCACCGCTTTTTCTTCCGGTACCGCCATGCGAAACGGGTGATACGGATCAATTTTATTAAACTGCAGCGATGCCTCCTCGAGATTTGCGCCGGCGAAAGGTTCGATGTGGTGGGCGATGGTCTCGCCCCGATGCCAACCACGTTCCGCTGACCAAGCTAGCAACACGGCCGCCATTTCAAGCAAGGCGTCACGCTTGGCATCGAAACCACCGGTCTCGACATCAACCACGACCGGTAGAAAACCACGAAAACGGCGAGCAACGACGGTCTTTTCCAATGCCTATCCAATATAGCTGAGATACGTATGACAGCTTAGCGCCGTTTTGGTCAATTCGATACCAAGCACCGATTGCGATGTCGGCGTTTGGTGACTTGCGCGTAATACAAAGGTTTCTTACTGTAGGCACGACACACAGAACCACGTTAGCAAATGGATCACCGGCAGCTCGGACAAACGGATCTCAAGGTAGGCGAGCTCGCCCTCGGCACGATGACCTTTGGTGAGCAGAACACAGAAGCAGAAGCTCATCGTCAGCTGGACATTGCACTCGATGCCGGAGTCAATCTAATTGATACGGCGGAGATGTATCCCGTTCCACCGATGGAGAGTAGTTGGGGCTTAAGTGAAACTTACATCGGTACGTGGTTTAAACGCTCCGGCCATCGACATAAAGTCGTGTTGGCGACCAAGGCAACTGGACCTGGCGTCCACCTGCCACACATTCGTGGCGGACAATCCACCCACTCGGCGGCGAATTTAAGCGCCGCACTCGATGGCAGCCTGAGGCGTTTGCAGACAGATTTTATCGACCTCTACCAGCTGCATTGGCCTGACCGGCCAACGAATACCTTTGGCCAACTCGGCTACAAACCGGCGCAAGCGGAGGTGCCGCCAAAGCTCGAGGACGCTTTGCGCGCTTTGGATAGCTTTATTAGCGCAGGAAAAGTTCGTCACATAGGGCTATCGAATGAGACGCCGTGGGGCGTGATGTCGTTTATCCAGCTCGCCGAACGCTGCGGACTTGCGAGGATGGTTTCGATTCAAAACCCCTATAACCTACTCAATCGGTCCTTCGAAGTTGGCCTTGCCGAAATCGCCGACCGTGAACACGCGGGGCTACTCGCGTATTCACCATTGGGATTTGGCACTTTAACCGGAAAATACGCTGGCGGCGCCCGCCCGGCCAATGCGCGGATCAGCCGTTTCAGCCGCTTTGTCCGTTATACTAATGAACAAGGACTTGCGGCGACTGCACGCTACGTTGAACTAGCCCGCGAATTCGATCTCGATCCGGCGCATATGGCGATTTCATTTATTTTATCTCGGCGCTACGTTACCAGCGCTATCATCGGTGCTAGGACCGAGGCGCAACTGCACCATAATCTTGCCAGCGTCCGATATCCGCTACCAAAAGAACTACTCAAGGCGATCGATAAAATCCACGCACAAATACCTAACCCATGTCCGTGAACACTGATCAATTCCCATTGAGCCCGTTGACCGCGGTATCACCCATCGACGGCCGCTACGCCAAGCACACCGCGGTACTCGCGGCAATCTGCAGCGAATTCGGCCTGATCCGATACCGCACTCTCGTCGAAGTCCGCTGGCTGCAACATCTCGCGGCGCAAGCCGATATCCCCGAGCTACCAAATTTGGATCCAGCAAGCAGTGCCTATCTCGACGCCATTGTCGACGACTTCGGGCTGCAGGATGCACAAAGGATCAAATCGATCGAGGCAACGACAAACCATGATGTCAAAGCCGTGGAATATTTTTTACAAGAACGGTGTGGCGAAGTGGCAGCACTTAAGAGCGCCATTCCCTTTCTACATTTTGCGTGCACTTCCGAGGATATCAATAATCTTGCCTACGCCATGATGGTAAAAGAAGCGCGTGATCAGGTGTTGCTCCCAAAATTCGAAGCCACCAGATCCCAACTATCTGCGCTCGCCCAGACCTGTGGCGAAAAACCAATGCTATCGCGGACGCATGGCCAAACAGCGTCACCAACGACGATGGCGAAGGAGATCGCGAACGTCATCGAGCGAATTGAACGTCAAATGG
This sequence comes from Gammaproteobacteria bacterium, assembly GCA_021773835.1. Lineage (GTDB taxonomy): Bacteria > Pseudomonadota > Gammaproteobacteria > UBA11873. The sequence continues at coordinate 113,697 of JAJFJQ010000052.1, read as the reverse complement.
CGCAGCTAGCCCGCGCTGAGGTCCTCGGTAAATTCAATGGTGCGGTGGGAAACTTCAACGCGCATGTAGCGGCATACCCGGATGCAGATTGGCAAAGTATCTCTGCGGCATTTATTAAGCAGCTCGGCTTGACTCCAAACCACCTAACCACTCAGATCGAACCACACGACTACCTGGCCGAAATATTCGATAGTATTTGCCGCCTCAACACGATCATGATCGACTACTGTCGCGATACTTGGAGCTATATCTCAATCGGCTATTTCCGCCAGCAGTCAATCGCTGGTGAAGTTGGCTCCTCAACAATGCCGCATAAGGTCAACCCGATCGATTTCGAAAACGCCGAGGGTAATTTAGGTATCGCCAATGCGCTGCTGCAGCATCTAGGCGCGAAGCTACCGATTTCACGTTGGCAAAGAGATCTAACCGATTCAACGGTGCTTCGTAATATCGGGCCGGCATTTGGCCACACGGTTATTGCGCTCAATGCATGCGCACGTGGGATTGGAAAACTCGAGCCCGATCCCGCACGGCAAGCCGCGGATCTGGCGGACGCTTGGGAGGTTCTAGCCGAACCCATTCAGACCGTCATGCGCCGATATGGGGTACCGAACTCCTATGAAGCCTTGAAAGACCTTACCCGTGGCGCACGCATCGATCGCGCAACGCTACACAAGTTCATCGATACCTTAGCGCTGCCGGCGGCTGAGCGCGCACGCTTAAAAACCTTGACCCCGGAGAATTACACCGGCATCGCCACCCAACTAGCCACAAGACCGTGAGTGTTCATGTCAGACGCCGCCGAAGTTGAAGAATTTACGATTGAAACAAGCGAGGAACTGCGTGAAATCGCGCTCGAGATGGTGACAGGCTGCCACCGTACGCTCGATATTGCGAGCCGCCATCTCGACCCAGCCTTATACGATCAAGCGCCTTTCGTTGAAGCGGTCAAGCAAATAGCGTTGAATAACCGCTTGGCCCGGATCAGGCTACTGGTCACCGACATTGGTCCGGTGGTGTCACGTGGCCATCGATTGATAGAGCTGTGCTCACGCCTATCGAGCTTCATTGCGATACGCAAACCTGGGCGGGACTACAAAAACTTTAATGAAGCGATGCTACTCGCCGATAACACAGCATATATTCACCGGCGCTTCGCCGATCGTTATGAGGCAATCGCCAGTCATAATGATAAGCGACGCGCCGCAGACCTCACAGGGCGGTTTGAAGAAATATGGGAACGCGCAGAAATCGATCCAAATTTTCGACGGTTGCATATTTAGCCGCCGCACTGATTAGCTGGTCCGCGGCAAAAGCCGATGGACTTACGCTTGAGATCATCAAACTCCGCCATGCCATGGCAAGCGATATATTACCGCTTGTACAACCGCTGGTGGCACCCGGTGGCACCGCGACCGGTATGCATGACCAGCTCATAATCAAGACTACTCCGGAAAACCTTGCCGAGATAAAAAACATCCTCGCGGCGTTTGATCGGGCACCGAAAACACTCAAGATCACAGTGAAGCAAGACGTCGCCCAACAGTCGCGCATACAGGAAAACGCTATGTCGGGACGCTTCCGATCCGGTAACGTGTCCGGCCGCTTGCCCGACCCAGGCTCCCACGACGGCGCCAGTATTGGCTATCGCGATCGCAACGGTAATGCGATCCGGTACCGCGCGCTGAATACGCAGTCAAGCGACGACCGACGTGTGTCGCACTTTGTCACAACGGTTGAAGGACGTCCGGCACTGATTCAAACCGGACAGTCGCTCCCCTACCCCTATAGCTCTGCGGTATACGATCGTCGGGGCGTGGTAGTTTACGACGGGATCGACTATCGCGATGTGTCATCCGGGTTCTACGTCACCCCGAGAACACACGGGCAAACCGTAACCTTAGACATTGCACCGCAACTCCAGCGCGCCGACCCCAGAGATCGCGGTGTCATCGATACGCGCTCCTCATCAACCACCGTAAGCGGCCGACTCGGTGAATGGATACCGCTGGGCGGCGCCAATGAAGCGGCGAGTGGGAATGACAGCGCGCTACTTGCCCGGACACGACGCCAAGGGTCTGACATTTACGGCGTTTGGGTGAAGGTGGAAGAAGTACCCTAGCGCAGTGGATGACTGACCGTAGGCGAGTCGAGTCGCTTTACAGTATCATCGGCGGTATCGTCGCACCGCTTATTTTAGTCAAGCTCGAGAGACCCTTGCACCCCATACATTCCGACAACCTCACCCGCCAGGCTGCATAGCAGCGGGCGTTCCGGGAAGGGTACGAAGCACATGCACGTTTTCTATGGCGCACAGGCGCTATCTCAGTTTCGGCGCGATCGACTACTAAGCCAATTACGCACAGCGCTCCCCGGGATCGAGACTATCGAGACCCAATTTGTCTACCTTGCATGGTTTGATGGAAGCCCTAGTGCGACAGAACTCGAACGCCTCGGCGACCTGGTCGGCGGAGATAATACTATCGACCGATCCGATCCGGGGCTTTCAATTCTGGTAACGCCGAGGCTTGGCACCATCTCCCCATGGTCAAGCAAGGCCACCGATATTGCGCGTAACTGCGGTCTGGGTAATTTACAACATCTTGAGCGAGCAACCCGATTGCAATTCGCCGAGGTTGCCGCCGACGACCTGCGGATCATCGCGCCATTCATCCATGACCGCATGACTGAGACGCTATTAACGGACCATCGACAGGCGCAGGCATTCGCCAGTCATGGGGCACCACAAGCACTTGGGTCGATTGCATTGAAGGCGGGTGGCAGTAGCGCGCTCGACAAAGCGAATAACGAGCTTGGACTGGCCTTAGCTGAAGATGAAATACAGTACCTCGTAGAACGCTATACCCAACTTGACCGCGACCCGACCGATATCGAGCTGATGATGTTCGCTCAGGCGAACTCGGAACATTGCCGTCATAAAATTTTCAATGCCGAATGGCAGATCGATAAACAAGCTCAAGCTCATAGTCTGTTCGGGATGATACGCCACACACATACCTGGGCTCCGAACAAGGTACTGTCGGCCTATACCGATAACTCTGCCGTCACGACCGGGTACCTAGCGACGCGCTTTTTCGCCGATCCGCAATCCTCTCGCTATAGCGAGCGCGAAGAAGACGTTCACATGCTAATGAAGGTTGAAACCCATAATCACCCGACCGGTATAGCACCGTATCCAGGCGCGGCAACCGGGTCAGGTGGTGAAATCCGGGACGAAGGCGCTACCGGACGCGGTGCAATTCCGAAAGCCGGCCTCACAGGATTTTCCGTATCGCATTTACGGATCCCCGATTTCGCACAGGTGTGGGAGCAGCAACGACCGCAAAATCCGAATTTGGCCAGCGCGTTCGAGATCATGCGCGACGCGCCAATTGGCGCCGCTGCTTTCAATAATGAGTTTGGACGACCGGCGTTGTGCGGATATTTTCGTTGTTTTGAAGACCACACTGTTGCTGGTGACGTCCGCGGCTATGACAAACCGATCATGCTCGCGGGCGGTCTCGGAAATATACGTGGCGAGCATGTCGAAAAACGCCAGATCCCCGCCGGCACTAAAATAGTCGTCCTTGGCGGACCCGCAATGCTCATTGGACTCGGTGGCGGCGCCGCTTCGTCGATGAGTGCCGGCACCAGCGACAGCGAACTCGATTTCGCCTCAGTGCAACGCGACAACCCGGAAATGCAACGCCGCTGCCAAGAGGTTATCAACAGTTGCTGGGCCGCGGGCGCAACGAACCCATTGCTCTCAATCCACGATGTAGGAGCCGGTGGGCTCGCCAATGCAGTTCCCGAGATCCTGCACGATAGCGGTCGCGGCGGGCGCATAGAGCTTCGTGCGATCCCGAACGCAGACCCCAGCATGTCGCCGTTAGCAATCTGGTGTAATGAAGCGCAAGAGCGTTACGTATTAGCCGTAGATCCCGATCGAGTCGACCAACTCGAGCTTGTGTGCGCGCGTGAACGTTGTCCGATGGCGGTGATCGGCGAAGCGACAGCGGACGAACACCTACTCGTGCATGACAACTTATTAGACTGTGATGTTATCGATCTGCCAATGGATGTGATCTTCGGCAAGCCACCGAAGATGTTCCGCGACGTCAGCACACAGACTCGTCCGAGTAAGGCGTTTGCGACCGATAATATTGCGGTGTCGGATGCGATCCATCGGGTATTGAGCTTTCCCAGTGTTGCCGACAAGCGATTTCTTATAACGATAGGTGACCGTAACGTAGGCGGCTTATCGTCGCGCGATCAAATGGTCGGACGGTGGCAAACTCCAGTCGCCGATTGCGCGGTGACCGCAAGTGGGTTTGGCGTCTACACCGGAGAAGCGATGGCTGTTGGTGAACGCTCGCCGCTTGCGCTACTTGATGCACCGGCATCGGGACGCATGGCGGTAGGAGAGGCACTCACCAATATCTGCGCAACGCGGATAATGCGTATAAGCGATGTGGTGTTATCGGCAAACTGGATGGCGGCGGCCGGACACCCGGGCGAAGACGCCCGTTTGTATGAGACCGTTCACGCCGTCGCGCTCGAACTTTGCCCGGCACTTGGAATAGTGATCCCGGTCGGCAAAGACTCGATGTCGATGAAGTCACAATGGCGCGACGGCAGCGATGATTATGCAGTTAGCTCACCGTTGTCGTTGATAGTCTCCGCCTTTGCACCTGTCGTCGATATTCGGCAAACGCTTACGCCGGAACTGCAACTCGACAAGGGCGATAGTTCCTTGCTGTTTATCGATCTCGCCGCCGGGCGTCAGCGGCTCGGCGCCTCCATCTTGACCCAGTGTTATGCCAACCTCGGTACGGAACCGCCCGACTTGGAAGATCCATCAACGCTGGCCGCATTTTTCGAAGTTATCCAAGTCCTGAGCGAGGCTGGCTACCTACTTGCCTACCATGACCGATCCGACGGTGGACTCATCGCAATGCTATGCGAAATGGCGTTTGCCGCACGCTCAGGGATAGATATCGACATCACTACACTTGGTCAAGACCCGATCGCCGCATTGTTTTCAGAAGAACTCGGCGTTGCCATTCAGGTCGCGAACATCCATCTCGAAACCGTAACACGGTACCTAGAGGAGACACCGTCGCTCGGTGGTCATGTTCACCTGTTGGGCCATCCGAATGAGGATGGATGCGTGCGCGTGCAAACAGGCGCCAGACCGATATTCGAATGCGATCTCGCCACGTTGCTGGGCAGCTGGTCGGCTAATACATTTCAAATGCAGCAAACACGAGATAACCCTCACTGTGCGCAGCAAGAATTGGCGGCAATTGTTGATCTCGATGATCCCGGATTACATGTTGCCGTAACGTTCGAGCCGTCGCCACCGATGCGCACCGCGACCGTAATCACGACCCGGCCACGCATCGCGGTCTTACGCGAACAAGGCGTCAACGGCCACGTGGAGATGGCGGCGGCATTCGATCGCGCCGGCTTTGACGCCATTGACGTGCATATGTCCGATCTAATAGAACAGCGCCGGCACCTTAAAGAATTCAACGGAATCGTCGCCTGCGGCGGCTTTTCTTACGGCGATGTGCTTGGGGCTGGAGGTGGTTGGGCGAAATCAATCTTATTCAACAGTTTCGCCCATGAAATTTTCGCGGAATTTTTTCACCGACCGACGACGTTTGCGCTCGGCGTCTGTAATGGCTGCCAGATGCTCTCGCACTTAAGTTCGCTAATTCCCGGTGCACACAAATGGCCAACGTTCATGCGCAATTTGTCTGAGCAATTCGAAGCGCGATTAGTGATGGCTGAAGTGCTAGATTCGCCGTCGATCTTGTTACGCGAAATGGCCGGCACTAGGGCGCCGATTGTGGTTGCTCATGGCGAGGGACGCGTCGGGACTCGCATCGCCGATGAAGCCAATGTATGTCTGCGGTTCGTCGATAATCATGGCGCCGTCACCGAGCACTATCCTTACAATCCAAACGGATCAATTGGTGGCGTCACCGGTCTTACCAGCGACGACGGACGTGTGACTATTATGATGCCCCATCCAGAACGTGCGTTTCTCCGTACACAATATTCGTGGCTCGACCCCTCATGGACGGGTGATGAAGGGCCGTGGATGAAGATCTTTCGTAACGCGCGGTCGTGGCTTGAGTAATTATCTGCGCTTGATGCCCGGGATCCCCTGAAGCGCGCCACCTTGTGCTAAATTTGTAGCCCCTAAACCACCAAAGCGAGCCGCAATGAACCAAGCACTTATTCTCGTTGACATCCAAAACGACTATTTCCCCGGTGGAACGATGGAACTGGTAGGCATGAATGGTGCGGCCGACAATGCCGGTCGAGTGCTCGAATCGTTTCGCGAACGTAAAGCACCGCTTTACCACATTCAACACCTATCCGTACGCCCGGGCGCCACTTTTTTTATCCCCGATACGGACGGCGCAAAGCACCATACCTCAGTTTCTCCAAATGCCGGCGAGCTTGTCGTCCAGAAAAACTTCCCCAATGCCTTTCGCGCTACCGATCTCGAAGTGCAGTTGCGTGATGCGGGGATCGACCAGCTAGTTATTGTCGGCGCTATGAGTCACATGTGTATCGACGCGACGACGCGCGCTGCTTTTGACCTCGGCTTCGAATGCACGGTTGTTGAGGACGCGTGTGCGACTCGAGACCTAGAATTCAACGGCAACACCGTCGCCGCTACTCAGGTTCACGGATCTTTTATGGCGGCACTTGCAGCACCTTACGCGAGCGTGGTTTCAACCGCAGACTACCTCGGCGGGTAGCGCGAAGCTTGCATACGACTACATCTACGTTTTCTTTCAATCGGCCGATGCTAATGGGCGATGACAACGACATAAATTCCGCTGACGACGCGAGCCTGTTTCGCAACGCGGTAAAGGACGTGCAACCACTCGCAACCGAGACCTTGGTTGTGCGTAAGGCGCCGCCGCCGCCGCTGCCCGCGCAGTCACAGAGGGATAATGCCGCGGTCCTCGACGAAATGGCCAATGGGAAACTCGACTATTCGGAGCTCGAGTACGGTGACGAAGCCGTCTTTCAGCGTTCCGGCGTATCTCGTGTGGTTATGCGCAAGCTTCGTCGCGGACAATATGCCGTACAAGCTGAAGTTGACCTGCACGGTCTCAGCGTCGCGCAGGCCAGAACAGACCTGGCCGAGTTCCTACAACGCGCTAGTGATCGTGGACTCGTTTGCGTTCGGGTTATCCATGGCAAAGGGCACCGTTCACCAGGCAAAATGCCGGTGCTTAAACCAAAGGTCGCACTCTGGTTGTCACGCTGGGACACAGTATTAGCCTTTGTGTCTGCGCGACCAGTAGATGGCGGTACAGGCGCGTTGTATGTCTTGTTGAAGGGGCGCTAAATCAGAGCTGCTCGATAAGCGCAACCGCATCCGCAGCGATCCCTTCTCCGCGACCGGTAAAACCCATCTTTTCGGTGGTTGTTCCCTTCACATTGACTTGACCGACGGCAATGCCGAGGTCAGCAGCTATGTTGGAACGCATTGTGTCTACATGGGGCGCAATCTTTGGGCGCTCAGCAATAAGCGTGGCGTCGACGTTTAGCACACTCATGTTTTCGCCATGGATCAGTTTGGCAACTTCGCGCAGTAGCACACGGCTGTCGACACCTTTGAACTCGACGTTCGAATCGGGAAAATGTCGGCCGATGTCACCGAGCGCTGCCGCACCCAACAGCGCATCGCAGACCGCATGCAACAGTACGTCACCGTCGGAATGTGCCGCCAGGGAATGATCGAACGGAATGCGTACGCCACCTATTACAACGACATCGCCTGCTTGAAAACGATGTGCGTCATATCCATGGCCGATCCTGATTCTTGACGTCATTCCAAATATTTCTCTCGATTAATTAGCACCAAATCGGCCCGGGCCACGCATGCATGCGACCGTAAGGATCACATCACGCCCTGCCTTGAGCCTGCAGAAAGACCTCCGCAAGTGCGAGATCCGTGGGATGGGTGATCTTAATATTGTCCGCGTGACCCTGTACGACTCTTGGTGTTACCCCAAAAGCCTCTATCGCCTGGGCTTCGTCGGTCACTAACACGCCCTTGTTTAAAGCCGCGTCGATTGCTGCGCGCAAGGTACCGATGCGAAACATCTGCGGCGTCAGTGCACGCCACAACCGCGTACGGTCCACAGTACTTTCAATCTCGTTATCGGCATTACAGCGCTTCAAGGTGTCACCGACAGGAACAGCGAGGATCCCACCGGTGGTGCTAGCGCGAAGCGCTTCGATCATGTGATTGATATCGCTCGCGCGCAGACACGGTCGCGCTGCATCGTGCACCAAAACCCAATCGTCGTCGCTTGCAATGTCGCTCAAATTTTCGAGCCCGGCGAGCACCGAATGGCATCGTTCAGCGCCACCAGTGGCGACTCGCAATTCGCTTGAAATCGAATTGGCGCATACCGACCAGTGGGCATCGTCCGCTGCGATCACGATTGCGACCCCGGTGATTTGTGGGTGCTCGATCAAGACCTCAAGTGTATGCTGCACAACAGGCTTCCCGGCAAGCAACAAGTATTGCTTCGGCGTCTCAGAGCCCATGCGCATTCCCTTACCGGCGGCAGGTACAACCGCCCAAACCGCAGCGTCATTCATTGCGGTCTAGCTCGGCGGCTTGTGGAAGTGTCGACTGCGGCTTAATTATCTGAAAAAACAGTTCGCCGTCTTTGATCATGCCCATCTCGCTCCGCGCCAGCTCCTCAATCGCATCCATACCTTGCTTCAAGTCGCGTACCTCGGCGGCGAGTGCTTGGTTGCGTTCTTTAAGGGCGCCAATCTCGGCTTGCTGCTCCGCAACCGTGCGCCGGAGCATTCGTTCATCCCGGATCCCACCCTTGCTGAACCACAAGATGTATTGCAGGTAGATTAACATCACGACGAGCACGAAAGTGATCACCCGCACTGAAGTATCACTTTCGCTTAATGTTATAGAACGCTGCGTTGCCGGAGTAGGTAGCCTTTGCGCCGAGCTCGCTTTCTATTACGAGCAAACGATTATATTTCGCGATTCTGTCGGAACGCGACAAAGATCCGGTCTTTATTTGACCCGTCGCATAGGCAACCGCGATATCCGCAATCGTGGTGTCCTCAGTCTCACCGGATCGATGCGACACGACGGCGGTATAGTTCGAGGTCTTCGCCAAATCGATCGCATCGAAAGTCTCCGTCAGCGTTCCAATCTGATTAACTTTAATCAAAATTGAATTAGCAACCCCCTCATCAATTCCACGTTGCAGCGTCTCGGTGTCCGTGACGAAAAGATCATCTCCAACGAGTTGGACGCGGTCTCCGATTGCAGCTGTTAATTCACGCCAACCGTCCCAATCGTTTTGATCCATGCCATCCTCGATTGATACGATTGGATAGTCGCGCGACCATTGTGCAAGCATCTGCGAGAATTCGCTGCTGCTTAAGCTGAGATCCTCGGAGGCGAGGCGATATTTCCCGTCGACATAGAATTCAGAACTAGCAACATCAAGTCCCAGCACAATGTCATCACCGAGTCGAAACCCCGCGTAGCCAATCGCCTCGACAATTAAATCGAGCGCTGCTTGATTCGACGGCAAGTCGGGCGCGAACCCCCCTTCATCGCCAACCGCGGTCGATGCACCCTGCCCCGCCAAAATGGACTTTAGCGCGTGGAAGACCTCGGCGCCGTAGCGCACTGCCTCACTAAACGTCTTGGCGCCAACAGGCAAAATCATAAATTCCTGAAAGTCGACGTTATTACTAGCGTGCGCGCCGCCGTTGATGATGTTCATCATCGGTACCGGCATCTGGAAATCGTGGCCTGTATTTAAGTATTCGTATAGCGGCAGCTTTTGCTCTAATGCCGCAGTGCGTGCCGCAGCCATGGATACAGCCAGCATGGCGTTTGCCCCGAGTTTGCCTTTGTTGGACGTGCCATCGAGACCAATCATGGTTTGGTCGACGCCGGCTTGCTCCTCTACGGGAAAGCCGTTTAGTGCATCGGCAATGTCGTTGTTGATGTTGGCAACGGCCTGCAACACGCCCTTCCCACCGTAGCGGGCAGGATCTTTGTCGCGCAATTCCAGCGCTTCGCGCTCGCCGGTCGACGCCCCGGATGGAACTGCCGCGGCCGCTCTCGCCCCGTTAACCGTAGTGATCTCGGCGCGTACCGTCGGATTGCCGCGCGAGTCAATGATTTCCAGCGCTTTAATTGATGCGATTGCTGACATAGTTTCTGTTCTTGTAATTAAGTTAGAGGAGACGCCTTTACAGCACAGTCGATCTGTTTCAAGGTTTCTAACAGACCTTGCATATCGGACAAGGCCAAACAGTTAGGACCATCGCTCAAGGCTTTATCGGGATCCGGGTGAGTTTCCATAAACAAACCGGCGATACCGGCGGCAACGGCAGCACGGGCCAATGTCGGTACGAACTCGCGCTGGCCACCGGAGGCGTCGCCCTGTCCGCCCGGCATTTGCACAGAGTGGGTTGCATCGAAGATTACCGGACACCCCGTCTCGCGCATGACTACTAATGAACGCATGTCGGAGACCAGATAATTGTAGCCAAAAGTCGCGCCGCGCTCGCATACCATTATCGCATCGTTTCCAGTCGCCCGTGCTTTAGCGACGACATGCTGCATATCCCACGGGGCGAGGAATTGCGCCTTTTTTATATTTACCGGCAGCCCTTGACGCGCGACGTTCTGGATAAAATTAGTCTGGCGACACAGAAATGCGGGGGTCTGCAATACGTCGACGACTGCCGCGACTTCGTCCAAGGGAGAATCTTCGTGAACGTCCGTGAGGACTGCAACATCGATCTGTTGCCGTACGGCATCTAAGGCCTGGAGGCCAGCCTCAATACCGATACCGCGAAAGCTTTCGTGCGACGTGCGATTTGCTTTGTCGTAGGAAGCCTTAAAGACAAATGGGATACCGAGCGTTTGCGTCATTTCGCGCAAACGCCCGGCGAGGTCGACCACAAATGCTTCGCTCTCTACGACACACGGACCGGCGATGAGAAAAAATTGATGCGTGATTCCGACGTCGAAATCACGCAACCGCATCGGGAACCTCGGCCTCGGTAGAGCGCTGATAGTTGAGGGCAGCGGTAAGAAATGCATTGAACAACGGATGGCCGTCGCGTGGGGTCGAGGTAAATTCCGGATGAAACTGGCATCCGACAAACCATGGGTGGTCCGGGATCTCGATTATCTCAACCAGGTTGCCATCGATCGACCGTCCGGCGATACGCAAACCCGCGGCCTCCAACTCCATCATGTATTTATTGTTGAATTCGTAACGATGGCGATGGCGTTCCGTTATAACTTCGGTGCCATAGGCACGCGCAACGAAACTGTTGGGCGCGACTTTGCATTGCTGTCCGCCGAGTCTCATCGTCCCACCCTTATTGTCGCCTTCGCTTCGACGTTCGAGCGTCCCGTCACTTGTAGTCCATTCTGTAATCAACCCGATTACGGGGTGCGGTGTGTTCGGATTGAATTCCGTACTATGCGCGTCGCGTAGATTGGCACAGTTTCGTGCACTTTCGATCACCGCAACCTGCATACCAAGACAGATCCCTAAGTAGGGGATCTTCGACTCACGGGCGTATCGAGCGGCGACGATCTTTCCTTCAATTCCGCGCTCGCCGAAACCGCCCGGGACCAAGATGGCATCGACATTAGCCAGGCAGGCGATCCCTTCGCGTTCGATCTGCTCGGAATCGAAATAGCGAATGTTGACCCGGGTATGTGTGTGGATGCCAGCGTGAATGAGCGCTTCAGACAAGGACTTATAAGATTCTGTGAGATCAACATACTTACCGACCATCGCGATGGTCAACTCGCGGACTGGGTTGTGCAACCCGTCGACGACCGACCGCCATTCGCTGAGATCTGCATCCGGCGCCTCGATCGCGAATTTTTCGATCACGATTTCATCGAGGCCTTCATCGTGCAGCATGGATGGAATCATATAGATCGAATCCGCGTCATAGGCAGGAATAACGGCACGCTCCTCGACGTTGGTAAACAATGCGATTTTGCGCTTCTCCGACGCCGGCAGCGGGCGGTCGACCCGACATAACAAGATATCTGGTTGAATGCCGATCGACCGCAACTCCTTCACCGAGTGCTGAGTTGGCTTCGTTTTAATTTCACCGGCTGACGGAATATAGGGAACCAGGGTCAAATGGATAAACAGGGTACTTTTCTGTCCCAATTCCATTCGCATCTGCCGAATTGCCTCTAGGAAAGGCAGCGACTCAATGTCGCCGACCGTACCGCCAATCTCGACCATAGCAATTTCGGCGTTGCCGGCGCCGGCCTTAATCGACCGGATGATTTCGTCCGTGATATGGGGAATTACCTGCACCGTACCACCGAGATACTCTCCCTGCCGTTCTTTGCGGATCACGTTTTCGTAGATCCGCCCGGTTGTAAAATTACTTTTTGCGGTGGTGCGGAATTTAACGAAGCGTTCGTAGTGACCGAGATCGAGGTCCGTCTCTGCGCCGTCGTCGGTAACGAATACTTCGCCATGCTGAAATGGGCTCATGGTGCCCGGGTCGACATTGATGTAGGGGTCGAGTTTGATCATCGCAATATCGAGACCGCGGGCTTCTAGAATTGCTGCCAGCGACGCAGATGCGATGCCCTTACCCAACGACGACACGACCCCACCGGTGGTAAAGACGTAGCGCGTCATTAGAGGACCTTTACGGCGAATCGAGCGTTGCAAACGGGGTCGTGCGAGGGTCGGAATTTATTGCTATTTGTGCTGTTGCTGAACCGTCCCATGTCGCACTTCAAGCTACCAGAACGGTCAACTATTCTCAACGGCCTAAGGACCGCTCATGGGATATCGAGGCCCTGGCTCGCCACGCCGAACTACCGTCTTATTAGCACCGCTCAGCGGCCAAGCCAAAACAAGCGCTTTTAACGCCGCAGGACATAGTTCGACTCGACATCCTGGCGCAACAACAAGCCAAAGGTTCGATAGGTGAGCGGGGCGATCTGCCGCCGCACGTAAATGGCTTCCGCATCGGAATCCTCTAATACCACCCGAGCCTCTTGCAATGACGCCTGCATATGGATCGGGACGATCTCTCGGCGGTGTGCGGGGATCTCCATTAAGTCTATATTTTCGGCTTCATGATCCTCGAGAAATCGCGCTAGGTCGGCGGCCGGCAACAAATTGCGGTTTTCATCACTACTGCGAACGATGATCCATTGCGGCGTTTTTTCCAGTAGGCCGCGCGCACTGTCACGATCGACCAGCGCTTCGCTCTCGACGAAGTTTCGGTTCATTACTGAAGCAACGCCTACGCGTCGTAAACTTTGCGAGATAGGATCGTTGCGATAGTCGAGTCCTGCATCCTGCATCAACATCGAGAATACAGAATCCTGCTGGAAGATTTCTTTAGCCGTCACATTAGCGCTCACCACCGCCAACATTGCCGGGAGAATTAGGTGGGGATTCGCCGTCAACTCCAATATCGCCATCAATCCGGCCAGTGGGGCTTGTAGCGCGGCGCTCATCATGGCCCCCATGCCCAACATCACGAATAAACCTTGTCCCGAGCTCAATCCGGGAATGTGATCGCTGCCAAAGGCGAATAGGCCACCGACCATTGCCCCCATTACGATTGTCGGTCCGATCAAGCCACCGGGGATCCCCACCGCGACACAGGCGGAACTGGCGATAAGTTTTGCCACCATTATCAGCAGCAAGCTCTGAATGGCGATATCCCCGAGAATCGCGGCGTTAACCGTGTCATAACCCATTCCCATTACCGCTGGTATCTCGAGCGCAATCACCCCAACCAGCGTACCGGCGGCGATGATGGCGACCGCAATTGGTACCTTTTTCGCGAGCCGGGAAAAATATCGGATCGCGGCGACGAACAATGCTGACAATGCGCCAAGGCAGATGCCCATGAAAAGTATATAAACGAGATCCCACATCGATCCCAAGGTCAGTTGCGGCACGTAGAACAGAGAACCGTCGCCAAACACGCTCCGGCTTATTATTGTTGCGACGACCGCCGCTAAAATTACGGGTATGAAGCCCGCAATTGTGTATTCCATCATCACCACTTCCATGGCGAAGATGACCCCAGCGAGTGGGGTATTAAATGACGCCGCAATCGCTGCCGCCGATCCGCATGCGACTAAGGTGCGAATACTGTTGTTCGGCAGCTTGAAGAACTGGCCGCACAAACTGGCTGTGGCGGCACCCAAATGGACGCTTGGGGCCTCTCGCCCCACAGAGTGCCCACAAATCAACGCAATTGAACCGGCAAAAAATTGCGTCGCTAGATTCTTTATCGGTAAATGTCCTTCGTGATACTGCAAACGCTCCATGACGTGAATAATGCCGACACGCCGCCCGGAAGGGCTCAGCCACTGAAACCACACGCCAATAATCACTGCACCGCCTAGCGGTAAGCAGAAACGTGCGAGCGCCGGCAGTGCTTCATAGTTTTCGACGTCACCGAAGGGAATATAGGTGCCCTGAACAAACTCAATTAGTAGGCGAAATAAAACGATTAGGCCCCCGGCTAACAATCCACCAAGCAATCCCAGCAGCGCCAAACCGATACCAGCTTGTGACGACGCTAATCGCAAACGGAAGCGTTCGAACGCGGGCGGGATGGCATTGAATAATTTCATTCAATTGGGCGCGCGAGTGTGGGATCCGAAGCTTAAAGAAATCCAGGTCAAACAGATGCTAATATATGCGGGACTTTGCCGGGCACCGCGAGACGAGATTCCCGCTCGGTCTCTGCCAAATCCCTACTACTTCAGGAAGATCCGGCGACGGCATGATAACAGATCGCACACCACCCATTCCCGTCTAGCGACTTCTTTAACCCCACCTCACAGGACAACGAGTAATGTCTGACATTGAAATTGCGCAAGCTGCAACCAAGCGACGCATCATCGAATTGGCGGATGCGCAATTCGGGATCGAGAGCGAACACCTCGAACCATATGGACACTATAAAGCCAAGCTATCGCTCGATTACATCGATTCATTGCGCGACAAAGCTGACGGTAAGTTAATACTAGTGACTGCCGTTAGCCCGACCCCAGCCGGCGAAGGTAAAACGACCACCAGCGTTGGTCTCAGCGATGGCCTCAACCGCATTGGTAAGCAATCGATCGTTTGTCTGCGTGAACCGTCTCTTGGTCCTTGCTTCGGCATGAAAGGCGGCGCGGCCGGCGGCGGCTATGCGCAAGTGGTTCCGATGGAGGACATCAATTTACATTTCACCGGGGACTTCCATGCGATCGGCACTGCGCATAATCTATTATCAGCGCTCATCGACAATCATATTCACCACGGCAACAAACTCAATATCGACCCTAGATTGATTGCCTGGAAGCGCGTCGTCGATATGAACGATCGGGCTCTGCGCGATATCGTGGTGGGCCTCGGTGGCACGGCCAACGGATTTTCTCGTGAAGACGGCTACGACATCACGGTCGCGTCAGAAGTCATGGCAATCTTCTGCCTCGCCACCTCACTCCATGACTTACGTGAGCGGCTCGGCAATATCGTCGTCGCCTATACACGCGGAGAGCGCAAGCCAGTTATAGCGTCCGATCTGAACGCTCATGGGGCGATGGCTGCATTGCTCAAAGACGCGATTAAACCGAATGTCGTACAGACACTTGAGAACAACATCGCATTCGTCCACGGCGGCCCGTTTGCGAATATCGCGCATGGTTGCAATAGCGTTACGGCGACGAAGACCGCATTGAAGCTAGCCGACTACGTCGTAACCGAAGCCGGATTCGGCGCCGACCTAGGGGCGGAAAAATTTATCGACATCAAATGCCGAATGGCTGGGCTCGAACCTCAGGCAGTGGTGCTGGTTGCAACCATCCGTGCGCTCAAATATCACGGTGGCGTTGCCAAAGACGCGCTCAATAAAGAGGACCTTGCAGCGCTAGAGCGTGGCATGGTGAATCTAGAACGGCATTTAACGAATATTACGCAGCACTATGGTTTGCCCGCGGTTGTATCTATCAATCATTTCACTAACGACACCGATGCCGAGGTGGATTTACTCAAGTCCAAGGTTGAAGCGCTCGGTGGCGTAGCGGTTGTCGCCAAACACTGGGCCGATGGTGGCGCAGGGGCCGAAGAACTCGCCCGGACGGTAGCGGATATCGTCGACAAACAGACGCAACGGCATACTTATGTATATGCCGAAACCGATTCGCTATGGGACAAAATGAACGCAATTGCGACGAAGATTTATGGCGCAAGCGGGATCAGCGCCAACACTAAAGTGCATGCCGAGATCAAAAAGCTGAACGAGCACTACGGCAACTTCCCGGTATGCATGGCAAAGACGCAAATGTCATTTTCTACAGACCCGCTACTGATCGGGGCACCGAGCGGCCACAACGTTGAAATCAGTGGGGTCAGACTATCCGCAGGTGCGCGCTTTGTGGTCGCGCTTGCTGGCAACATGATGACCATGCCGGGACTACCAGTGTCGCCTGCGGCAGAAAAAATTGACGTCGACAAGGGCGGCAATATCATCGGCCTTTTCTAGCCGCTGGAATAACCCTCTGGTCACCTCGATTAGACCTAGTAGCGGCAAAGTGAGTCCATGGGCCTCACTTATCCTGATTTCGGCGTGCGCAACGGCCAGCGCCGGGGAAGTCTACGGTCAAGCACAGGTTCTCGATGGCGACAGCTTGCGCATTGGCGAGCTTGAAATTCGATTGTTTGGCATTGATGCGCCGGAAAGCCAGCAAACCTGTCGGATTGGGAACCGACAGTGGGACTGCGGCCGAAGCGCAACACGTGCATTGAAAGAAATGATCGGCAGCGCGAAAGTGCGTTGTACCTGGAGTGAGCGTGATTCGTACAACCGCGCACTTGCGACTTGCTTCAGCAACGGTGAGAACCTCAATGCAAAGCTTGTAGCCCGTGGTATGGCCGTGTCCTACACTCGCTACAGCGCGCGCTACGTTCCCGAACAAACGCAAGCGCGTGCTGCCGCAATCGGCCTATGGCGTTCCGAATTTATCGCACCATGGCGCTGGCGCCGGGCCCATGCGAACGCTGCCCGTCGATCACGAACACCTAAATAAATATCTGACTAACCACGGAGAAACAGATCTTGATCCTATTCCCAAAATAGCCGTACTCTCGGTGTGCTTAGTGCCCTCCTTGGCTCTGAACCGAATGCAATATGACAACTTCTGAGTTGTAGCGTATTGGCGAGCAAATATTTAGCCTAAATTTTGCGCTGCAAACTAAAAACTACCAGTTCAGCGCTTGTCCAAACGCCTGTGCGTAGCGCGCTGCAAACGAATCACGCGTAAACGAATGGTTCTGCGTGCCAGCGCTTTCAATCTTAATTGCGCCACATAAGGACGCAATGCGGCCGGTCGTCTCCCATCCGAGATCGTGCATGAGCCCGTATAGCAGGCCCGCTCGATAGGCGTCACCACAACCGGTAGGATCAACAATTGAACTCGTGGCTGCGGTCGGTATCTCGGTAACACCATCACTAGTATAAATTTGCGAGCCTTCGCTACCACGCGTGACGATCAATGCGTCAACACGTTCAGCAATCTCCTCTGCGCGCCAGCCGGTGCGTTCCTGCATCAGTTCCGATTCGTAGTCGTTCACCGTTACCCACGTTGATTTTTCGATGAAGCTCTTAAGGTCGTCGCCATCGAACATAGGCATACCCTGACCCGGATCGAAGATGAACGGTACATCGGCATCAACGAATTGACTTGCATGCTGCAGCATCCCATCGCGGCCGTCTGGCGCAATAATGCCAATAGAAACGCCAGTCGCGTCGGCAATATTATTCTGCGCCGCGTAGTTCATGGCACCCGGGTGGAACGCGGTAATTTGGTTGTCATCCAAATCGGTCGTTATGAACGCCTGCGCGGTGAACGCCTCATCAATCTGTGCGACATGGGCACGGTTAAGACCACATTCGTCCATCCACGCCGCGTAAGGTGAAAAGTCTGAACCAACGACACCCATCGGTAAGGGATCGCCACCGAGCAGCTTAAGGTTGTAGGCGATATTACCGGCACATCCACCATACTCCCGCCGCATTTCCGGCACTAGAAAAGACACATTCAACATATGAATCTTGTCCGGAAGAATATGGTTTTTGAAATGGTCCGGGAACACCATAATGTTGTCGTAGGCAAATGACCCGCAAATTAACGCTGACATTACTTTTCCTTTTACGTAGGAGGAAACGAAGCGCGCTATTATGACCTAGTGGCGCCCACGATGGCATACCATCCAATAGTTGACAGGCTTGTTGTATTCGGACCAATCCACGAACTTGACTTTGATAAATATATTTACGAGTGCCGATGTTATTGTAGCCATCATGGTTTTTGGCCTATTGGCATTGGCCGAACCATTTCTTGAATCTTGGCTGCATCGGGTCTTCGCGTCCAACCCGCCGTTTCAGTGGGGTTGGGATCAGTTCTTCGCCCCGTTGTTACGTGCAACGATGCTCGTAGTATTCGTTTACTTGGCGTTCCCGGCGATCTTCGGACTAAGTTCGGCGCCCACGGTCAGCGAGCTAATTAAAGAACAACAGGGCCACATTTCAAGCGTACTTGGGGTGTTGTTCCTGGCTGGATTGCTAGCCTCCCTCGTCCCTGGCTTAAGCCGCAAACCTGAATTCGTACTGCCTATTCAAGGCGCATTAGCATGCGGCTATCTGTTTTTCGCATTGACCGGCTATCTCGGCGTGACAACGGCGACATTATGGCCAGGCATCGATATCGTGATGACCATGGTCTGCGTGTCGTATTTCGCCGATCGCCTCGGTCGTGTGGTTGGCAAGGCCTGCGGCGACCGCCTAGATCGCCTGTTAAACACCACAGGATACGACCTCGTGATCCTCAACGCCGTCGAGCTCCTGGCGCAGATACCGGTGATTCTTCTATTTGGCCATGGGCTTGGCCGGCAACTGGCAATCTAGGCCGGCTGCGCGGAGCGTTCGGAATCATCCGCGCTCAGAGCGTCACCTAATAAGGGCAAAAGGTATTGCCCGGTGTGTGAGGCCGGCTGTGCAGCGACTTGTTCCGGTGTTCCGGCGACAATGATTTCACCGCCACCGCTGCCGCCTTCGGGCCCGAGGTCAATCACCCAATCTGCGGTTTTTACGACATCGAGATTGTGTTCTATAACGACGATTGTATTGCCATGATCACGTAACCGGTGGAGTACTTTTAGCAATTGCTCGATATCGTAGAAATGAAGTCCAGTGGTCGGTTCATCCAATATATACAGCGTCTTGCCGGTGTCTCGTTTAGACAGTTCCCGTGCAAGCTTCACCCGCTGGGCTTCGCCTCCGGATAAGGTAGTCGCGTTTTGACCCAAGCGGATATAGGACATCCCGACGTCGAGTAAGGTCTTGAGTTTCGGATAGATAGCTGGGACAGCTTCGAAGTAGCCAACCGCCTCCTCGACGGTCATATCAAGCACCTGACTGATGTTCTTACCCTTGTACAGGATTTCCAAGGTTTCGCGGTTGTAACGACCACCCTTACACACATCGCACGATACATAGACGTCCGGCAAGAAATGCATTTCTACTTTGATCACACCGTCGCCTTGACACGCCTCGCAGCGCCCACCTTTAACATTAAAGCTAAAGCGCCCAGGTTTGTAACCACGCGACCGCGCTTCGGGTGTAGCGGCGAAGAGCTCCCGTATGGGGGTGAACAGTCCCGTGTAGGTCGCTGGGTTCGAACGCGGCGTACGCCCGATCGGGCTTTGATCAATGTCGACGACCTTATCAAAAAACTCCAGTCCTTGAACGTCCTCGAACGGAGCGACTTCGTGTGTGGCCTTGTTCAATTCACGCGCCGCCAAGTGATATAAGGTGTCGTTAATCAACGTTGATTTACCCGACCCCGATACCCCAGTCACGCAGGTCATTAACCCGACAGGGATCTCAAGATCGACGGACTTCAAATTATTACCGGTGGCACCCGTGAGTCGGAACATCCTGTTGTCATCGGGCGGGCTGCGTAGCATTGGTATCTCGATCCGCCGTCGTCCTGAAAGATATTGTCCGGTTAACGATTCCGAACACCCGGCGACGACCTCAGGAATACCGTGGACCACCACCTTACCGCCATGGACACCTGCGCCAGGGCCCATATCGACGACGTAATCACCGGCTCTTATCGTCTCCTCGTCATGCTCAACTACGATTACGGTATTACCGAGGTCACGCAGATGGGTAAGGGTGTTGAGCAGGCGCTGGTTATCACGCTGATGCAATCCTATCGACGGTTCATCCAGGATGTACATGACCCCGACCAGACCCGCGCCAATTTGACTCGCCAACCGAATGCGCTGTCCTTCGCCGCCCGACAAGGTATCCGCGCTACGATCCAAGGTGAGATAATCTAAGCCGACATTGACCAAGAACTGTAAGCGCAATTGCACTTCCTTGATCACCTTGGCCGCAATCTCCCCCTTGTGGCCGGGTAGTTTCATTTCCGCAAAAAATTTCTGCGCTGCACCGATCGGCATACTTGTGAGTTCGGGGATCCGGCGACCAGCGACGAACACATTCGAGGCAGCACGATTGAGACGATTCCCATTGCATTCGGGACAGATCTTCGAGGCAAGATAGCGTGAGAGTTCCTCACGCACCACGTTCGATTCGGTCTCTCGATAGCGTCGTTCCATATTTGGTAGGACACCTTCGAATACGTGCTTGCGCGTATAAGTATTTCCCCCCGAGCGAAAATATGAAAACTCGATCTTGGTGCTGCCACTCCCATACAAAATCACTTTACGGATGGCTGGGCTCAATTCATTAAACGGGGTGTCGATATCGAACTCGAAATGCTTGGCAAGCGCACTGATCAATTGAAAATAATAAGCATTGCGGCGATCCCAACCGCGGATTGCACCGGCCGGTAAGCTCTGCTCCGGACGTTGGACAACCCGGTCTTCGTCGAAATACTGGATACCGCCCAATCCGTCGCAGCGGTTACACGCACCTGCGGGATTGTTGAACGAAAACAAACGTGGCTCGAGCTCATTTATGCTGTAGCCGCACTGCGGACACGCGAAGCGGGCGGAGAACAATATTTCGCTCGTCCGAGGATCATCGATTGCGCGGATCCGCGCGATCCCATCACCGAGTTCGATCGCCGTCTCAAAAGATTCCGCCAAACGCTGTTTCAGATCATCGCGAACCTTAAAGCGGTCAATGACAACGTCGATGTCATGCTTTTTATGCAATTCCAGCGGTGGCGGGTCATCCAACATGATGACTTCCCCGTCCACGAAAGCTCGCACGAACCCTTGTCGCGATAAGGAATCGAAAACTTGTACGTGCTCGCCCTTGCGACCCCGGACTACTGGGGCTAGCAACATCAATGCCTGCCCCTGTTCCATCGCAAGTACTTGATCGACCATCTGCGAAATTGTCTGAGCCTCAAGTACCTCGCCGTGGTCGGGACAACGCGGCTCGCCCACCCGCGCGAACATCAGCCGGATATAGTCGTAAATCTCGGTGATCGTGCCGACCGTCGATCGCGGGTTATGTGATGTCGATTTCTGTTCGATGGAAATGGCAGGAGAAAGTCCCTCGATATGATCGATATCGGGTTTCTCCATCATCGATAGGAATTGGCGCGCGTAGGCCGATAGGGACTCGACGTATCGTCTCTGCCCTTCCGCGTAGATCGTATCGAATGCCAGCGATGACTTCCCGGAACCAGACAACCCTGTGACGATGATCAATTTATCGCGCGGGAGATCTATGTCCACGTTCTGAAGATTGTGGGTTCTTGCGCCGCGCAGAGAAATATTGTCCATCAATGGTGCAGGTGTCGCAGGTCCGTTAAGAGGGGGCCAGGGAATAGAGTACTATACGGCCTTTTTCGCCAATTGGACAAACAGAACCAAGTGGAAAACCAGGACCGCTTAGACCGGACAGAACTGCGAACTGCGGCGGCGTTGGCGAGCATATTTTTCTTGCGCATGCTCGGTTTATTTATGCTGCTGCCAGTACTCGCGCTGTACGCCGCGCGAATCGAGGGCGCTACGCCTTTGTTGATCGGTGCGGCACTCGGTATCTACGGACTTACCCAGGCAGCGCTGCAGATCCCTATGGGACGTTGGTCAGACCGTATCGGTCGCAAACCGGTGATCGCTATTGGTTTGTTGATATTCGCGGGGGGAGGAATGGTGGCGGCGCTCACCGGGCACATAGCGGCCGTGCTCGCGGGCCGCGCACTGCAAGGCGCCGGGGCGATATCCGGCGCAGTGCTAGCGCTGGCATCCGATTTAACCAGACCACAACACAGAACCAAGGTAATGGCCTTGATCGGGATCAGTATCGGATTGGCGTTCTCAGCATCATTCGTTCTGGGACCATGGCTGGATTCGATATTCGGGCTCGCGGGATTGTTCTGGGTTGCGGCAGCACTCGGTCTCGTGGCGCTGCCGATACTGTTTTACGGCGTTCCCGCCGCTTCACCAGCGATCACGTCAGAGCCAGGCGAGGCACGAGGCATCGCCTGGCCACCGGCGCAACACCTGCTCTCGCTCTACGTTGGCGTGTTCTGCTTACACGGGATTCTGGCCGCCAGTTTTGTCTCTATTCCATTGCTGCTGCAAGACGGCATAGGACTCGAGTCCGCCGGGCATTTCCGCATCTATATTCCTGTATTGATCGTCTCACTATTGTGCGTCACACCAATGATCATGCTGTCACACCGCGGCAACGTCGACCGGTTATTATTTCGGCTTGCGATCATAACGGTGATTGTCGGAGAGCTTGTCCTGTGGCTCGGTCCGCTGCACAAGGTCACCATCGCCACCGGGCTCACCGCATTTTTCATCGGCTTCAACTTCCTCGAGGCTTCATTGCCAAGCATGGTCTCGCGCGCGGCACCCGAGCGCGGACGCGGCGATGCCTTAGGCACCTACTCGACCGCACAATTTATCGGTCTATTCGCTGGGGGGCTTGGCGGCGGCGGATTATCCGGCGCGCTCGGCTTTCGTTCGGTATTCGCGATCGCGGCATTGGTCGCTGGCGGATGGTTAATCTACAGCATCATTGTACCGGTCGAGGAAACGACTGACAGTGATCCGAGCCTTGGGTAGAATCGGTGGCGGCATTCGATCTAGAGGATCGTATCCACCCAAACAATTAAGCACGGAAGCTTAAATTTACAGTCGATAAAAGGAGCAAGAAATGGCACGCGGAGTAAACAAAGTCACACTTATCGGAAATCTTGGTGCAGATCCGGAAGTTCGTTATACGGCCGGCGGCAGCGCGGTAGCGAATGTGCGCCTAGCGACCGCTGAATCGTGGCGTGATAAGGAAACTGGCGATCAGCAAGAGCGCACCGAGTGGCATAGAGTGGTGTTCTTCAGCCGACTCGCTGAAATTGTCGGTGAGTATCTCAAAAAAGGCGCGCAGATCTATGTCGAAGGTCGGCTGCAGACGCGCAAGTGGCAGGACCGCGACGGTAATGATCGTTACACCACCGAGATCGTAGCGAATGAAATGCAAATGCTCGGCGGTCGCGGCGGCGGCGGCAGCGGTGCAGATGGCGGTGGAGGTAGCGGTAACAACTTTGAACCGAACGCAGGCGCAACGCAAAATGCGGCGAAGAATTCTCCGGAGCCCCCGATGGATGACTTCGATGATGATATCCCCTTCTAGGTACAACCTATCGGCGCGTTAGTCGACATCGCCAGGATCGCGTAAGCAACGGATTTACCGTGCAGACCCGCACGAACATCATTATCTCGTGCGCCGTTGGTGTCGCGATCCTGTCGATACTTGCCCTGCGGCAAGGGGATCGCGGCGAGGCGCTTGGGCTTGCCGAGGAACGGATCCCAACCGCAGAATCCCAATACATTGGCCAGTTAGTGGAGCAATTTCAGAGACAAACCACAGCGCGCAAACAGCGCTCTCAGTCTGCGCCACAGGAACGGAATCAACACCTTGCCTGCGTCAGCGCGAGATTTTCTGTGGTCGAAAATCTCGCGCCCGAGCTTACGCTTGGGATCTTTCAACCAGGGGCACGGTATCCGGCTTGGGTTCGATTCTCGCACAATGCCGATCCCCACGCCGACGGTGACGCAGATGCAGTGAGTATGGCGATTAAATTACTTGGTGTCGCGGGAGAAAAACTATACGCACCGGGCCCGACAAACCAGGACTCTCACGATTTTTTATTGGGCTCAAAGTCGACCTTTTCGTATCCTGACGTCGAAACTTACGCTAAGGCCTTTGCGGCGTTTTCTTCAAATCAAGCGCTACAGTTCTACTTAAACCCGTTCGACTCCCATATCAAATTATTTCTCGATGCCAATAGCTCGTCGCCGCTACCTGCTAATTTGATAGAAACACGTTGGTGGAGCGACGTCGCATATAACTACGGCGATGATCGGGCGGTGAAATATTCGGCGCGTCCATGTCACCGATCAAAAGAACCTAACGCCGTATTACGCGGAAGTGTAAATCCGCAGGAGGTCTTAAAACGGCGACTTCGCGACGGCACTGGATGTTTTGAGTTTATGTTGCAATTTCAAACGGACGCGGTCGAGATGTCGATTGAAGATCCAAGTGTGGAATGGGACGAATTCCTCGCACCGTTCGAACCAGTCGCCTTGCTGACAATTGAATCTCAAGACTTTGACTCGGATGAGCAAATGGAATTTTGCGAGAATCTTTCGTATAGCCCATGGCGAGTGCTGGCCGAACATCGCCCACTCGGGGGCATCAATCGCGCGCGTCGCGATATCTACGCTGCCCTGTTAGACTCGAAGAACCGTGGCAACGAACAATACGTGACCGAGCCCAAAGAACCCGAAGTGTTTGCTCAATAGAATTCCGTGGCTTATAAAACGCTACAGCTCAATAACGTCGACCTGAACGTGTTTGACGATGGGCACGGTGAGCCGGTGATCTTGTTACACGGCTTTCCAGATTCCTCGAGACTTTGGCGTCACCAGATCCCCGCGCTGTTACAGCACGGCTATCGCGTCATTGCGCCGGATCTGCGCGGGTTTGGAGAGTCTAGTAAACCCGATACGCTTGCCTCATACGCAATCGGATTACACGTCGCCGACGTTCTAGCGATTCTCGACGAATTATCGGTCCCCGCTGCCCACGTCGTGGGTCACGATTGGGGTGCCCTCATTGCGTGGCTGGTTGCCGGCATGGCGCCAAAACGTACCCACAGTCTGAGCGTGCTAACGGTTGGTCACCCGCAGAGCTTTTTCAATGCCGGATTTGAACAGCGAGAAAAATCTTGGTACATGCTTTTGTTTCAGTTCGAAGAACTCGCCGAGCGGCTGTTGCGCGAAGACAATTGGAAATTGTTCCGCGAGTTCGTTCGTGATCATGATGAACTCAACAATTGGATCGCCGATCTTGAACGCCCTAATGCGTTGACCGCTGCGATCAACATTTATCGAGCGAATGCGCACCCCGAGCAAACGTTTAACGTACAACCGTTTCCACGGGTCGACGCACGAACACTCGGAATATGGGGTAGCGAAGACCCATATCTTACCGAAGGACAAATGCTCGGTTCTAAGACTTACGTCGATGGCCCATGGCACTACGAACGCTTAGATGGTGCCGGCCACTGGCTTCCATTGGACCAGAGCGATTCCGTGAACGAATTATTGCTGGCCTTTCTTAAACGCTAGAGGCCGGTTAGTGCTACGGCGACGATTTCGGATCTACCGACCGCTTAAGATCGGCGACGACCTCTTGCTCGGCCCGACGCGGCTGCGTAACCACTACCGACTCGCCGAAGTGCGGCCACAATCCCCGGCGCACATTTTCGGGTAGAACGTTTTCCAAATACTCCAGCGCAGTGCCGCGCAAGTTGCGGTCTGAACTCTGCACTGCCTGTCGCGACAACATCAACGCATTGCGATCTAGCGTGAGACTGAGCAGGGTGAAAACATGCTCCATCGAGTAATCGATGCGTGGATCGCCCGCCAATGGTGTCGATGCCATATCAACAGGTACAGACACATCTAATTCGATATTCCGTTCATCCCATACCGCACGTTCTACGGATACTTCTCGTTCAACTGCACTGAAAACTTCGGCTGGCTCGATTTTCATCGATGCGTCACGTTCATTCATGCGGGCTAACGCCCGCCCGCTGCTATAGCGAACGTTAAACTCCTCATCGCGCAAGCCCGCAACGAGCGCATCAACCGCACGTGGATTGTGAGTGACTTCGAGGATGCTTGGGATCCGTTGGCGCGCTAGTAAGGGCATGTCTGGGTCGAGCAACGCGTCGGTGAGTGTGCCAATCGTTTGCGGCGCCTTCCAACGCAACTCCATCCGAATGTCTTCAGCAAGATCGTCCTTCGCCAACAGCGGAATCAAGTATGGCACTAGACGAATATCGAGGGTCGGGCCCGATAGGCACCGCCGCACACGTGCGCTGTTACCTGACATCAGCGCGGCAGTGGCATCGCAAATCTCCCGCAGCAATTCCGGATCTGCGTCCGCGAACGGCTCGCTGTCGCGGTCAATATCATCGACAGCGACCGGTTGGTCGGTGCCTCTCTCTTGTTTCATGGCGCGGATCTTGGCCATCAATATTTCGCGTTCGGACGCGCCTGATGCTTCCGCCAAGGTGTGCCGGGTAGTCGCATCGATGACCTCATCGTCGCTCAGTGATATAGCACCGTCGCGCAAGCTGGTAGCTAATTGCTCGACATAACCGCGATACAGTAGATGTACGATATACAGCGTGAACAGCGCTGTTAAGACGGCAACACCAACCACGACCGGGATCGGCAAACTCGGCGAAAGCGCCAATAGCAATAAAAGCACGCCACTACCGAGAACATCGCCTAGGCGATCTGACGCGACGTCGATGATGGTCTTCGTTGGCCGTTTGGTCAGCGGCGGCAGCGGCGTATACAACAATTCGAACGCCGAGCGAAAAAATGAATTGGTAAATGCGAGCTGGCTACCGCGCAACACGACCACCGACCAAAGCTTGCCAGCCACTGCGATGCTTAGAAATGCGGAGCCAAAGAGCACAGCCGGCATTACCGCGAGTGTCGCACCTATCCCATAGCGTTTAAGTAAGCGTGGTCCCAAGGCAGACTGGATGAGAAATGTTAGTACCCCAACCGCTGCATAAAACTGGCCGAAAAACATAACCAAGTCTTCGCTGCGGCTGAGCATATTTGTCGCTGCGGATTTGAAGGCGTAGTCAACAAGTGCTGCCATCACCGCGGCGAGCACCATCAATAAACCCATTAATTGCAAGTAGCGATTGGTCGCCAACAAGTGCAACCCAGACTGCATGGTCGGTTTTAATTCTGCCCGTAAGCCACCTACGCGAGGATCCCCTACCGCGCGTACCGTCAAGAAGCAGGCGAAATGCAGGCCGCCGAGAACCAATAACATTGACCGTACATCGAGCGCCGCGGCGACCCGGCCCGCAAGTAAGCCTCCGAGAACGCCACCTAAGGTTGCGGCCGCCGCGACTCTTGCGATCGTGTGCTTGGCTGTATGCGGGTCAAAGCGTTCATTGACGACCGACCAGAATCCGCTGATTAAGACCGCGCCGAAGATGGCCATTTGTAAATACAACAGCACGGCGACCCGTTCCGGCGCCGACTCATACAACAACCAATTGCCGAGGAATAAAATTGTGCTGATGCCGAACGCCGCGGGGATCACGCGAGACGGCCCATACACGACCAATAATCGCGACATCAATATCACGCCGATCATCGACAATACGGCGGCGATTATCACGATCTTTGGTAGATCGGTTACGTCGTAGTGCGATAGAAAGATCGCGTCGCGGGTCGCCTTGCCCGCAACTTGGTGCGCAATCATTAAGGTTGCCGACGCCAGCGCAAAAGTGGTGGCGGTTTTAGTGCTCGAGTGATGCGGGTCGCGGACCATTGCTCATGCGGTCGCAGTGAGGTGACGGTAGGAGCTCGCCAGCATACCAATCGTAATGATCCAGAGAGTACAAATAACCAATGTCAAAAATGACAGTTCGCCGATATCCAAGCGCACCGGGAGCCATTGCGTCGCAAGCAGAATGAGACCTGATCCAAGTACCTTGAAAAGACGGTAACCAAGCATATCGATCCATGCTTTTGCCTGATAGGTCTGGATAGGGTCGACTGGAATATAGAGCTGCTCCTTTGAGGCGCGATTGATTGAATACGACAATCCCCGATCGCTGATCTTCATAATAGATGCCATCGACAAGCTTGAGTGCAAAAAGAACCCAAATGAACACACCGAGATCATCAATGGCTGTACAACCAGACCAGCGAAGATGCCGAGATAACGATGCGTAATCGGAGTCAACACCAGGTTGATACCGATAGAGACCAAGCCCATCACACTAAAAAACTTACCAATGAATGCGGTTCGTTCATCGAGCTCCGAGTAAGCCTGCTCGATGGCGCTGATAAATTGGTACTCAACCACCGGTTGCGCCAACTGGGACAAGCACAATACCGTCGCAATTAAGAGCAAGTAGCGGTTGCTGAGGAGTGAGCGCCAGTCGCCTTTTTTCTGTGGCTCGGCGGTCTCGCCTTGCACCTCCTCATACATGCCGGCCCGCCACATCAGCAGATTGAGCACAAATGTCGCAATTAACAGGAGCGCGCAGGTATAAAGTAAGTCTGGGGTAGTGAGTTGTGTATTTTCCAACAGGTAGCTGACGAGAAACCCGCCGGCGACGCCACCGACGAGCCCCCCAGTTCCGACAAACCAGAAGCTCCGTTTGCCTTCGCTCGAATCCGTTATTGAAACGGCCAGACTCCAAAACTGCTCGACCAAAACCACACTGAAGATGTCAACGAAGATATAGAACGTGATTGCCGCGATCGCGCTCTTTTGGTCGAGTACGCTGCGGAAAACAACCAGCAGGCCCACGAACAGCAATAGCGAACCGAGCACAATCCGGACGCGACTGTGGCGTTCGACCAAGCCATGGTAGAAACCGATAAGTGCGGTTAGGGCAACCGCTGAATAGACCCAAGTATAAGGGAACCAGCCCGATCCCCCATATTCGATGAGCAACCCGCGCGACGCTGCTTTCACTTGGTAGTAGGCCAAAATAATGAAAAAGAAATTGACGAACAGCGCTATAGAGCGCTCGATCAAGCGTGATTGCTGCGCTGCAGCGGATTTATCAATGTGAGATTGATCCATTTAGAACTGGGATATCGTTGCCGCTAACAGCACTATGATGATAAGGTCGCGCACTTATGGGGGTTAACCGTAGCATAGTCGTAGCCTTTTTCGGGCTGCTGATTAACGGGCTGGTCTGGGCAGATGGCCAGAACGGGCCGCCGTTGCTGCGTGAGAGTTACGATCCCGCTTTCCAAAGTGCCGTTGAGCGGCGCATCGACGAGCTCGGCTTGACCCAAGCGGCTGAACGTCGCGACCTATGCCTGTCTTTGGTCGATATTAGTGACCCTCTCGAGCCACGCGTGGCGACGATCAACGGCGACCACATGATGTACGCTGCCAGTCTACCGAAGATTGGCATTCTGCTCGGGGCTTTCGTCGAAATTGAACGTGGTCGGTTGCCCTTGGACCGATCAACGGTCGATTCCCTAACCAGAATGATCCGCATGTCCTCAAACGAGGACGCGACTGCAATGCTAAACCGAGTGGGTAAACAACGGGTCAACCAGATCCTACGGTCCGATCGCTTCCGCTTATATGACCCGCTCGTTAACGGCGGCCTGTGGGTGGGAAAAGAGTACGCCACCGGCAGCGCGTTCCAGCGCGACCCACTACATAACATTTCACATGGTGCAACGGCATTGCAGACCGCAAGGTTTTACTACTTGCTGGAAACCGGACAGCTCGTGAGTCCGCGGCTGACCAAGCTGATGAAAGAAATGTTGTCGAAACCCGGGATCGAGCACAAGTTCGTTAAGGGGCTTGCCAATCAACATGGGGTCAAGATCTATAGGAAATCCGGCACCTGGCGCAGTTGGCATGCCGATAGCGCAATCGTCGAAGCGCCGGGTGCCAGCCGTTATATCCTAACCGCCCTCGCCAACGATGGGCACGGCGGCGAATGGCTCGCCGATATTGCGGCATCCCTGCATACACTCGTAGTGCCAACCAAGGTGGCCGCAAGCTACCGCTGAGTGCCTTCTCGCATTGTTGTTGTAGCCCCGACCTCGTGGGCAAACACGAACCGTCAATATTGAACCCCAGCCCGGGGGCCCGTCACACAACCAGCAAGGTCAAAGTCGGCGTATTCAATTTCGGATCGGAATGGAACCCGCGGACCAAAACCACATAATCACCACTTGAGGCAAGATTCAATTCCTTGGCAACGCGTCGCGCCACTGCTGTGGGATTCTCCCTGCCGGCCGTTTGGTCAAGGTGTGGAACGACTCCCCACATGAGACTCATCCGCCGGCAGATACGAGGATCTGGCGAAATGGCGATAACGGGTGCTGCCGGTCGCGCGGCGCTAATCGTTGCCGCCGTCATTCCCCGGTTGGATATCACGAGGACCGCACGCGCACGGGTGTCCGTAACGAGCAATGCGGCGGCATCGGCGATGGCATCACCGAACGGTGCAACCTCACCGTGAATTGGCGTCTTGGGCGGTTTTAATGGGCCACCCTCATGCCAATGGTAGCTTTCGGTTTGACGAGCAACACGATCCATCATTTCAACCGCACGCACGGCGAATTGGCCAACGGCGGTTTCCCCAGAGAGCATGACGGCATCCGTGCCGCTACCAACGGCATGAGAGACATCAGTCACTTCCGCTCGTGTAGGGCGAGCACTAGAAATCATTGACTCCAACATTTGCGTTGCCACGATCACGGGTTTATTCGCCGCGACGGCGCGGTTGATTAACTGGTGTTGAGCAACGGGTACCTGCTCCGGATTCAGCTCAACCCCTAAATCACCGCGCGCCACCATGATGCCGTCACTCGCTGCAATTATTTCAGTGCTGTTCGCTAGCGCCTCCGGTTTTTCGATCTTTGCAATCACCATTGGGCTCCAGTGCTCCTCATCAACGATCTTTCGCAGTGCTTGGATATCGGCCGCGCTTCGCACGAACGACAGCGCGAGGAAATCTACTTGTTGGGACAGGGCAAAGCGGGCGTCTTCGATATCTTTATCGGTTAGGGACGGCGCCGATACCGCTACGCCTGGTAAATTGATCCCTTTGTGGTCTCCCACCGGGCCACCTGTCACGACGCGGCATTTAACGTCCGTGCCCGATAACTTCAGAACCTTAAGTTCAACCGCACCGTCATTCAGCAAGATCCGGTCGCCCGGGACAACATCGGAGCACAAGGCCGCGTATTGTGACGGTATCGTTACCGCATCACCCTCAACGTCACGCGCCGTTACGACCACATCACTATCCGTAACGATGTTCGCGACGCCATTAATAAATTTCCCAGTTCGGATCTTCGGACCACACAAATCGGCGAGGATCGCGGTATGACTGTTTAAGCGCTCGGCGCATTCGCGGATCGCGGCGATCGTTTGCGCATGGGCAGATTGTTCACCGTGGGACATATTGACCCTGAATACGTCAACACCGGCTTCGATTAAGCGTGTTATGGTCGGCATATCGGCCGAGACGGGACCTATAGTTGCGACAATTTTCGTTCGACGATATTTCAGCAGATCATGTTCGGTTACGATGGTCATTAGAATTTCTTAACTACCTAGCTGCTACAGCGGCTGTGTGAGTATAGCCCGGAATTATTGGACGATGAGTCTCTGTAATAGGATCGGTTATCGACCATTTAACTTTAATGTAACCGCTGCAGGAATGCTGACTTAAACGCCAATGAATCAGTTTCAATTGCTCCGATCGCGACGTTTTGCACCGTTGTTTGCGGTACAGTTTCTTGGTGCTTTCAACGACAACGTCTTCCGCTTCGCACTGATTATTTTCATTACTTTTACACTTGCCGATAAATTTGGAGTGGACACGCGATCATTGGTGGTGATCAGCGGCGGTATCTTTATCCTTCCGTTCTTTTTGTTTTCATCAATAGCCGGCCAGATCGCGGATAAGTATGAAAAATCGTCGGTCATTCGGCGGGTAAAGTTTGTGGAAATCGTCGTCATGAGTTTCGCTGCGATCGGATTCTGGATTGAAAGCGCCACTTTCTTATTTATCGTTTTATTTCTCATGGGTGCCCAATCAACCTTCTTCGGTCCACTAAAATACGGCATTCTCCCACAGCATTTGGAAACCGCCGAACTCACCGGTGGCAACGGCCTAATTCAAATGGGCACCTACGCTGCGATCCTACTCGGCGCGATTGCCGGCGGCATGCTGGCCTCTGTTGATGGGCTCGGACCCGCGTTTGTCGTTTCGTGCGTTGTTATCCTTGCCCTAATCGGGTGGTTGTTTTCGATGGCGATTCCAACCGCGGATCCATCCGATGCCTCAATCCGCATCAATTGGAATTTACCGCAAGCGACGGTGCGGTTGTTGCGTCATGCAACAACGGATCGGGAAGTATTGACCATCATCCTAACGATTTCTTGGTTTTGGTTTCTGGGCGCGACCTTTCTGAGCATGATGCCCACCTACGGCAAGGAATTACTCGGCGCCGACGAACAAGCGGTAACACTAATGAACGTCGCATTTACCGTCGGAATTGGGATCGGATCCTTACTATGCGAGAAATTCTCCCGCGGCCGTATCGAACTCGGACTGGTCCCAATCGGTGGCATCGGTATCTCAATATTCGCCGCAGACTTTTTTCTCGTAGGCATACCTGAAGCAGCAGCAAGCGTGCTGACCCTGAAAAGTGTGCTGACCTATCTTCCCGCGCTGCGCGCTTTTGTAGATCTTGCGTTGATTGGCGCGTTTGGCGCGATCTTTATCGTGCCGCTATATGCGGCGCTGCAAGCACGGGTTGAGCGCTCGCGGTGTGCGCAAATGATCGCGGCTTTGAACGTCACAAATGCGTTATTTATGGTTTTATCCGCAATCTTTACTGTCGTGTTGTATCACTTTAAGGTCACGATCCCGGACATCTTTGGGTTGGTTGCGTTGTTAAATTTGGTCGTACTCATAATTGCTTGCGCGGTGCTGCCAGAATTTTCTAACCGCGCGCGCGCTATTTTGTTGCGCCGCAAAAGATAAAGTCTAGGTTTCACTACGCCAAGTGGCTGATACACTACGGCGCTAACATCGAACTCAGGGACATACGCCATGAAGCTCCTGCATCTGATTCTACTGGTCTCAACCGGCATCCTACTTGCAGCGTGTGAAAAACAAGCCCCGGAACAAGCTGCAGCAGTAAGCCCGTCACCCACGCCCGCTGCGGCAACCCCGGCACCTGTCAGTGCACCTCCGCCAAGCGCTGCGGCACCGACGCCTGCTGCAGCGCCCGATGTCCCCGCCACCGCTAGTGACGGGCCAACCCGTTATATTGACCACGGCAAAGACGAAATCGAGTTTAAGTTGAAAAAATCGCTTGCCGGTATGGAGTCGCTGCTAGAGACGGTTTCTGATCCCGAGCAAGTCTCAATAATGAAAAAAGATATGGCTGAGCTGCAGTCGCAGCTAGATGCTTTATAGAAATCTACGACGCACTACGTTCAAATTACGATTTCGCCACAGACCCCAAACGGGGCGATAGCGACAGCAGTCAGACCTCGGCGCTAATCATTTGAAAACGATTGCGGCGACGTCGCT
This sequence comes from Gammaproteobacteria bacterium, assembly GCA_021773835.1. Taxonomy (GTDB): domain Bacteria; phylum Pseudomonadota; class Gammaproteobacteria; genus UBA11873. The sequence goes on along the minus strand of JAJFJQ010000052.1, from coordinate 79,949 downwards.
GTAATCGCTTGCGAAGTTTGCCGTTATTCCCTTTTGAATGTACTCGGGTAGCTCGTCGAAATCTCCGGCATTGTCTGCCGGCAAGATTACTTCCTTTATCCCATTACGTTTTGCCGCAACGATTTTTTCGCGCACACCGCCTATTGGTAATACGCGACCGGTGAGGGTAAGTTCTCCGGTCATGGCGACGGGTCGCGTTATTTGTTTGCCCCGCGCAACCGACAATAAGGCAGTAGCCATTGTGATCCCGGCGCTCGGCCCATCCTTTGGCGTTGCACCCTCCGGCACATGGATATGCACGAATGCATTGTCGAAAAATGTTGGATCCGCGCCAAATTCTTCCAAGTGAGACGTGACGTAGCTATAGGCGATCTCCGCCGATTCGCGCATCACTTCACCGAGCTGTCCAGTCAGCTTGAAACCGCGGCCTTTGTTATGCACTCGAGTCGCTTCGACGTCGAGCGTAACCCCGCCGAGCGCCGTCCAAGCGAGTCCGGTTACGATGCCTATGCCTCGCTGCGGTGTTTGTTTCCGGAATACGGCCTGCCCCAAAAACTGCACCAAATTATCCGGCGTGACTTTGGTTTTGCTCTTCGGATCTTGCAACACCTGCACGACAACTTTGCGTGCAATACGACCGAGCTGCTTCTCTAAATTTCGCACCCCGGCTTCACGCGCATAGTTTTCGATAATTGCGCGCATCGCTGCGTCTGAAATCGAGATTTGCTTGGCGCTTAACCCCGCCTTAGCCCGTTGTTTCGGCCACAGGTGGCGTTTCGCGATGCTCACTTTTTCCTGGGTTATGTACCCCGACAGGCGGATCAACTCCATCCGATCAAGCAGCGGTCGTGGGATCGAGTCCAATTGATTAGCCGTACAAATAAACAATACTTTTGACAGATCAAATCGGACATCTAGATAGTGATCCAGAAAAGAGACATTCTGCTCCGGGTCCAATACTTCTAACAACGCCGAGGCCGGGTCGCCCTGATAGGAATTACCAATCTTATCGATTTCATCCAGCATGATAACGGGATTCGAAACGCCGGTTTCTCGGATCGCCTGGATGAATTTTCCCGGCATAGCACCGATGTAGGTACGACGATGGCCTTTGATCTCTGCCTCGTCCCGCATACCCCCAAGACTGAAACGATAGAACTCGCGACCGAGCGCATCAGCGACTGAGTGGCCGATTGAAGTTTTTCCGACCCCCGGGGGTCCGACAAGGCAAATGATCGACCCCGCAATTTCTCCTTTCAACGCCCCGACGCCGAGAAATTCGATGATCCGATCCTTAACATCATCGAGACCTTCATGATCCCGGTCCAGACTTTCGCGTGCGCGCTTTAAATCGAGATTGTCTTCGGAATTTTTTCCCCACGGGAGATCAGTCAATGCATCCAGGTAGTTTCTCGTTACGGCATACTCCGGCGAGCCTGGTTCCAAAAACGAGAATTTTTGGATTTCTTCATCAATTCTTACTTGTGCGGCTTCGGGAACGACACAATCAACCAGGCGATCTCGGAAGCGGTCTAACTCTACCGTCTTATCGTCCTTCGAAATTCCCAATTCTTGTTGAATTTCTTTAAGTTGCTCCTTCAAGAAGAATTCGCGTTGATGTTCGCTAACACGGTCCTCGACTTTCTGGCGGATCTCGGTTTGCAGCCCGGCGATCTCTAATTCGTGTTGTACTAAAAGCATGACCTTTTCCATGCGTCGTAACAGTGGCACGGTTTCTAGGACTTCTTGAAGTTTCGGCGCCGGCGCGCTGGTCAAAGCCGCAGCAAAATCAGCCAAAGGAGATGCATCGTCTGGGCTGAACCGATCGAGATAGGCCCGTACATTTTCCTTATACAAGGGGTTTAACGGTAACAATTCCTTTATTTTATTTATGATCGCCAGCGCGTAGGCCCGGATCTCTTTGGTGATCTCTTCTGTGATTTGCGGATACTCGACTTCCGCGACGTAGGGCGCTTTATCGCTTGCCATCCTAACTATGCTAAAGCGCTGTAGCCCTTCAGCGATAAACTGGATCTTATCTTCACCTCGGATCGCATTGTGAACGCGCACAAGTGTGCCTACGGTTGCAAAGTCGTCCGCACTCGGCATTTGATCGGCTTCAGCGTCAACGTATACCAAGCCAATGAGATGATGCGGTGTATTGCCAACTTGCTCGAGCGTTTTCGACCACCGTTTCTCGTCGATGACGATCGGCATCGTCTGGGCAGGAAAGAACGGTCGAGCGTGCAGCGGCAGCAAGATCAGCTTCTCTGGAAACGTCGGGTCGATCCGCGCCGGCACCGTATCACCGGAGATGCTATCGGCGGGAACTATGATGTCTTGTTCATTTTCGATCGGCATGGGTGTATATCAGCGTAATCGCTTGAACCCTAATATATTGGGTGCGATTTCACGATAATCAAGTCCGGCAAACCTATGGATATCCAAACGCATACGCGAGCGATTAGCACGATCGAATTACAGGTTAGTGCTTGACGCGCGGTCAATTGCGAGCAGACCCTCGATAAATTCGTCAGCCGATGAAAAACGGTCGTTCGGATCTTTCGCGAGTAACAGCTCCAAAATCGGCTGATAATTGTGCACCACATTTGGCAATTGCGGGATTGCCGCATGGACGTGTTGATAAACCAACGCCGGCGCGGTCTCCGCCTTAAACGGTTTATGGCCGGTCAACATTTCGAAGAAGATGACGCCCGCGCTGTAAAGGTCGGATCGATGATCAACCTGATTCCCGAGCGCTTGCTCTGGGCTAATATAATTCGGCGTGCCTAACACACTACCGAGCTTGGTCAATTCACCCGTTTCATCCAGACGTTTCGAAATTCCAAAGTCAGCAAGCGCTAAACTGTCATTCGACCGAAACATGATATTCCCGGGCTTTAGATCCCGGTGAACGATGCCTGCGGCGTGCACCGCACTCAAACCATAACCAATGTGGCGAATGTAATTCGTTGCATCTTCCACGGATACGCCGTGTTCGATCCGTTGTTTTAGATCGCCTCGGGTAAAAAACTCCATGGCAATATAACCATAGTCCTTGGTAAAGCCGTGCTCGAGGAAATGAACGACATACGGGCTATCGAGTTCTGACACCAACTCTGCCTCTTGCACAAACCGTTGCAATGCCTGCGGCTCTTTGATCGTAGCGACGTCCATTATTTTTAGCACGAGCGTCATTTGATCCGACAAGCGCTCTGCTAGGTATACTCGCGAACTCGCACCTTGACCAATCAGTCTTACAAATCGATAGCCAATCCGCTGGCCGTCCGGTGTCCGCTCACGGTTAAGTTTGACCTCTTTGAAAACGAAGGCATCGTTATCGAGCTTTGAATTTACCGTAGTCTCGTCCGCTGCGAGCGATTGCTCGCGCTCTGCCGCAGCACCCTTAACCATGCCCGCTAGTCGCTCGGCATCAATATCAACTTTCTTGATGAAGTCACTGGCCCCGAGCTTAATGGCCGTTGCAGCAACATACTCATCGCCGGTTGAGGTCATAAGGATCACAGGTGGGAATCCCGCCGCCCGGCGGAATTGCTCGATCCATTCAAGTCCATTTTCATGAACGCCGAGTTGGTAGTCGATCAACAGGACATCGTATATACCCCAGTCGAACTCGTCGGTGGGGCGTCCTTGTTGCTCTGGATCGTATTCCGTTACCTCAATATCGGGGATCACGCTGGCCAGCATGCGCCGGAGCAGGGTCATGTATTCTTTCGAATCGTCGACGATGATTAATTTCATGGATTTATAAGGCCAATGACGCTATTACGGCCAAGAGATAAGTCCCCGACGCGATCTTCCAATGTTGCCGAAATCGATGCCCATTTGCAAATAAACTCAATTAGGTACACGGGGTTCGTAAACTAAATATTTAAATCACGTAATGATACGATACGCCAGCTGCAGGTTCATTGAGGCTCTCCTATCAAATAATTCAATTGGAGTCCGACCAGACGTCAGAGTGAATACCTGCGCGCTGACATTGAGGCCGGATTTCATTATTGTTGCGGGCCGCGATATTCAACAGTTTTCTTGGACAAAGCGTCCGAGTGGATCATCGGTAAACGGCGTGAGCTTAGCTGCCAGATCGAAATCAATTTGGGATTGCAATCGAATGCTAGAATTTTTGAAAGACATGTGGGACTTCATGCGCGAACGCAAGAAATTTTGGCTGGCCCCTATCGTTATCGTCATGGTGTTACTCGGAGGACTGATCGTATTCGCGCAAGGCTCGGCGGTCGCACCATTTATCTATACGCTTTTTTAGCGGAATCGAGGATCTATTGCACGATACGACGAAGCATTTCACCACGGTTTACTGCCTGGCGATCTATTTAGTAATTGGATGGACGGGCTCTGGCGCTGCCGGGGTTGAAAAAGCCCAGGTCGACAGCGACCACACGCATTGGGTTGAGCAGATGAAATCTGCCGAGCGAGGTCCGTTTTCAAGGATCCGGTGGTTTTGTAAAGACGGGCAGATATTGCCGCCAAAGGCGTATGCGTGTGCTGACTTCGGTGGCGGTGTCCAACACGGCGAATGGTCTGAGCGTACTAAAACCCTGCGTGCGGCGGGTTATGCCATCGCAAACTTTTACTCAGATCTCGATGTCGACGAGTTTGTCGGTAAGCATGCAAACTCGGCTCAGTTCCAACAAATGCTGATTGAGCAATTCCTGATCCGGATTGATAACGGTTGGATTTTGCGTCGTGCCCATGCGTATCGCGGTGCACTTCAGGCGGAAGATGAGCGCAGCGGCGCGCGCAAGTTGCTATTGCAGTTGGCGGGTCGGCACGACTGGGTTACGTACCGATATCTGGTATTGCGGACCGCGGCACGACTCCTAGCACACGGCACAGAAACGGCTTCGGTACAGGAAATTCGACAATTGTCGGCATCACTTTCTGACCGCGACCCCGGATTCAAGCCATTGCGCAACAAGATCCACGGCAATCCCGAGCTGAAGGATGCGGCTGCCGTTAGAAGCTATTCAGTTGGCCAATCAGAGCCCGGACTCAGTACCGATCTTGAGCGCCTCGCCGGTCTCATTGAGGCTGTTTTCACTGCCGACATCTCAGAACGCCTACGGTCACTTGCGAAGGTAGCAGGTGGCGCTGCAGATATCGCCATTCTCGCAAACGCCGCCGGCCAAGCGCTCGCCGGAAGCGCTGAACCACGCGAAAATTTCCGCGATACTGCTCGTCTGTTAGCGGATCTTAGGGATCACATTACGGTCGCCAAGCAATCGCGCCTGCGTCTTGCGATGTTGGACACGAGCCTCGTGGTCGAATCCGAATTATTTACCGTGGCCTCTGAACTTGAAGCGGCGGTGAAAAAACTGCCTAGGGCCGATCAACTTGAAATAATAGGCGACAACTTACTCGCGCTTTACGGGGTAGGACTGTTGACGAAGCGCCAGCTTGACGCGGCGCAGGGCGAACTTCAAGCGCTACTGGCGACATCCACTCCTAGCGTCGGTCGCTATAAACGCGTGCTCGATTACCTTGCGCTCGCACCTTCCTGGAGCACGCAGGCCTTGCGACGATTCTTCGCTGAGGGCATGGATAAATTACACGAGATCGAACCGATCGCCGGGCTTTATATTCAAGACCATCTACGCGGTAGCCCAATGTTCATATATGCGGCTCGAATTGACGCTTTAGTGCGTGACGCCAATGCGCTCGCCGGGGTGAGTAACGAGTTATTCGGCAACAACGTTGGCTTTGGCTTGCGCAGTTTGAACCCCGGCCTCGCGCGTGGACCACTACGTCTTGCTTTGGGGAAAGATATTGCGGACCTCGACACAGACGGTATCTACCTATTACCGGAAACCGTCTCCGAGCTGCCACCTGTTGCCGGGATCCTAACGGAAGGGGAAGGTAATCCACTTTCGCATGTCCAACTGCTAGCGCGCAATCTTGGGATCCCAAATGTCGGCGTCGACCAAAGCCAGCTCGAAACGCTGCGCCAGCACGAGGGCACTACCGTTGTCCTGGCAGTCAGTCCGGCGGGTTCGGTGCGCTTGAACGTTGACGACGGTAGCTTTGGCGCGGCCTTCGATGAGAACAACAAGCCGGACGAGCAAGCAACGTTGATCAAGGTGGACCTTGAGAAACTCGACTTGAACCAGCATCAATTCATGACATTAAGTGAATTGCGCGCGAGTGATTCCGGTCGCGTAGTAGGACCGAAGGCTGCAAAACTGGGCGAATTAAAACATCACTATCCCAAGGCCGTTGCCGAAGGGCTCGCGATCCCATTTGGCAGCTTCAAAGACATCCTTGAGCAACCAATGGCCGGAACGGCTGGATCGGTGTTCGAATGGATGCAGGGCGAATATGCTCGCCTCGGCGAACTTCCTCGAGGCAGTAGTGAGCATCGCGCGGCCACCGAAATTTTTCGTACGAAGCTGCAGGACACGATAAAGAATGCTGACCCCGGCGATGAATTTCGCGAGCGTTTGCGCACTAAACTCATCGAAGTATTCGGGGCGGATGGATCGTTCGGTGTATTCGTACGCAGCGACACGAATGTCGAGGACTTGCCGGGCTTCACTGGAGCCGGTTTGAACTTGACCGTGGCCAACGTTGTTGGAATCGACAACATTCTTGCGGCTGTTTCACGCGTTTGGGCCTCGCCATTCAGCGCGCGCTCCTTCGCCTGGCGCCAAACCTTGATGGATAAACCAGAACACGTCTATCCGGCAGTCTTACTAATGCTCAGTGTCGACGCGGATAAATCTGGCGTGTTGGTTACCCAAGATATCGATAGCGGCGACAAAAACTGGCTATCGGTGGCGGTAAACGAAGGGGTCGGCGGTGCGGTCGACGGACAGTCGGCAGAATCGATAAGGATCAATACAGTCACAGGCGACGTGAGGTTGATGGCTGAAGCGACCGCGTCAATCCGTCGCAAGGTCGACCTTTCCGGCGGCGTGAAGAAACTGCCCGTTAGTAGCGCCGATCGCGTACTCGTTGACGGCGAAATCGCGCAGCTCATCGAGTTCGCGAAACAACTCCCGGATCGCTTCCCGGCTGTAATCGACGCATCCGGAAAAGCGGCACCGGCGGACATTGAATTTGGATTCTTAGACGGCGAACTCAGGCTCTTCCAGATCCGCCCGTTTCTAGACAGTGATCGCGCGCGCGGGAATGACCTACTACGCCAACTCGACGCACCCTTGGCTAATCGTGCATCGAATACCGTATCTCTCGAGGAGATCCCATGAGCGGTCCCCGGGGCGAGTCGCGGATGGCATTCAGCACCTCTAATCGTGTCGGTGCCCTACTCGCAATATTGGCTACGCTCGCCGTATCGATAAATGCTATGGGAGCAGACGCGGAACCCATCTCGGGTCAGCCAAGTGAGCAGGATCGCGCTAGGGCAGAAACTCTCGCGGCATATTCAGGTCGAAGCGTCGCGGACATTGAACGCATACGAATTGATGCACTAACGTGGGAAGCGACTGCGCGCGAAATTGGGGTTCATCCGAGCGTCATTGGGATCGAGCTTATCGATGCTAGGCCACCATCATTCGACGCAACACGGCCGTAAGCTGAAGCGCAGGTTCGCCTTCGCTTGGCATAATTAAGTAAGGAGTTCGTATGCAAATATCGCCGAACAAGCCGACAAACGAAAATCTTTCTCGCCAATTGATGGGCCTTGTAGACGCGGCTCGAATCGTGTTGTTGCTCTGTTTATCTGCGCCGCTATGGTGCATATCCAACGCGTACGCCTACCCGATCGACGCGTTTGAAGAAACAGGGATTGGTCGACTCGAAGTGATGCGGCGAATTGAAGCGGAGACTATCAAGGGGCGTAAGCAACCTAAAGGCGCGTTGCTCTCTACCGCTGAGGTTGATATTCGTTTACGCGAACACACGGACATGGAGCTACCGCCCGCCGACGGTGTGTTTAGGCGACAAATTGAAGGGCTGCTTGGGGACTATGTCGATCGTTACGCGGTATCGGTTCTCGATCTCAGCGACGTCGATAACCCGCGCTACGCGGAAGTCAACGGAAATGTTGCACGCAATCCGGGCAGCGTGGGCAAAATCATCGTCGCGCTCGGCTTGTACCAAACCTTGGCCGATCTTTATCCAGATGATATTGACGCCCGCTGGCGCGTGCTGCGCGATACTGAAATCATCGCCGATGAATTTATCATCTCTGATCATCACACAGTCCGGATGTGGGACCGCGAGAATGAAAAACTTATACGTCGCCCGTTGGAGATCGGTGATCGCGCCAGCATGATGGAATATGTCGACTGGATGATCTCACCGAGTGCGAACGCAGCCGCAGCAACGTTGACGAAACACGGCATGTTGCTAACGAAGTTCGGACACAACTACCCGGTAAGCGAGGAAGTGTCTAAAGATTACTTCGCGAACACCCCCCGGGCCGAGCTAACCGAGCAATTAGCGACATTTATCCAATCCCCCGTGACCCGAAATGGTTTCGATCTAGACAAAATTCGACAGGGCAGCTTCTTCACGCGCACCGGTAAAAGAAAAGTTCAAGGCACTACCAGCTACGCGACATCACGCGAGCTGATGAAGGTGATGCTGCGCATGGAGCAAGGCCGATTAGTCGACGAATTTTCGTCGCGTGAAATTAAGCGCATGATGTACGTTACCGAGCGCCGGATCCGCTATGCCTCAGCGCCGGCGTTGCGCAAATCGGCGGTGTATTTTAAAAGCGGATCACTCTATAAATGTGAGCCGGAACCCGACTTTGTATGCAAAAAATATCACGGCAACGTTCGCAACTTCATGAATTCCGTGGCTATCGTCGAGTCACCGGCCGGCGAGCGCAAACTCCATTACATCGTTACCCTAATGTCGAATGTGCTACGACGAAACTCAGCTGTCGACCATCAAACCTTCGCGACCCGTTTGCACCGACTGATTGAGGCGTACCATAAACCGCGATTGGAGGAGGCATCGGTGCCAAATGCGACCGAAGAAAAGGCGCCACCGGCGCAGTCCGTGACGCCAACGCCGATCCCAGCTTCGCCTCCGGAGCCAGTAACCGACAATTGAGTGCCGCTCGGGTCTTTTATTCCGCTTCGTGCAGCGGACCGGTCTCGGAGAAAACCCAAACTGCCGCGGTTTTTTTGTTGATCGCTTTACTCTGTTTGCGCTCGGCACGCGTTTCATTCAAGGTCCGGATGACTTGTTGAGGATCGTCGCCATGCGCTTCGTAGATAGCCAAATATGGCAACGGGCAATCAGCGCCCATCTTATCCGTTAGCTTAAAGCGCTGGCCCGACTTCCAACCGGTGGTTGCAAGGACCTCATCGATATGGAGGTCCTCGTAGTAGTCGTTAAATTCATCCTCGCGGCCTGCGGTTGGTTCGGTCAGCACCACCACCATATGTTTCATACGAACTCACTCCTCAGTAAATGTGGGAGGCCTACGGCCGTTAACAGTTGGCGGTTTGCCGGCACCTGCTCACTCGACCTTGCCTAACAGATCGAGGGCGGCCGCGGTCATTACTCTAACCCCAGTTCGGATCGTCATCCGGTACTCAGGTGCGAACAAGGGTGAGTGCAACGACGGCAGCGCCGTACTCCCGGCTTTCGACTTCGCAAAAAGCGTACGGTCAACGGCGCCCAGCCAGTAGATCAGGCTCGGGATCTTGGGTTCGACCTGGCCATACCGGCCAAAATCCTCACCCCCCATCACCGGGCTTAATTCAATAACGTTATCAGCGCCAATCTCGCCCCGAAAGATAGCCGCAAGGCGGTGTGTGAGCTCAGGGTCGTTATACGCTACCGGTGTGTATTGTTCCTTGACCACGACCTCGGGCATTTTGTCGGCCGGCATGCGCGCCGCTATGGCGAGGTTTTTCGAAATGCGCTTGATTGCCTCGATCATTTGTCGTCGCACCTCCGCCGTATACGATCGTAAGGTGAGCTGCATTGTCACCTTGTCTGGAATGACGTTGTGCTTGTGTCCGCCATGGATCGATCCCACGCTCAGTACTGCCGGTTCTAATGGCGATAACTCGCGGCTGACAATCGTCTGCATGGCCGTAACAATTTCCGCCGCCAATACGACTGGATCGCGTACCGCATGTGGGTAGGCACCGTGGCCTCCAACACCATGGACCGTGATGTCTACTGAGTCGACGTTCGCGAGTGCCGGCCCCGCCACGTAGCCAACTTTTCCTGCCGGGACACCGGCGCTTACATGGAGTGCTAGATTGAAGTCCGGCCGGGGAAATTTTGTGAACAAGCCGGCCTTAAGCATTGCGTTGGCCCCGGCACCGCGTTCTTCAGCAGGCTGGGCAATCATTATCAAGGTACCGCTCCACTGATCGCGGGCGCGCATAAGTCGCCCAGCCGTACCGACGAAGACTGTCATGTGGATGTCATGTCCACACGCGTGCATTACCGGTTGGGCATTTCCATCGTTGCTCGTGACCACCACCGTACTCGCGTAATCCAAACCAGTCTGCTCCTTGACGGGTAAGGCATCCATATCGGCTCTGATGAGGACGGTTGGTCCAGCGCCATTCGCGAGTACACCAACTACACCGGTACCGCCGAAATTCTCAGTTACTGAGAATCCAAGCGCCAATAGCTCATCGGCCATGCGCCTCGCGGTATTTTGTTCGTGAAAAGAAAGTTCAGGATTTTGATGCAGATACAGGTACAAGGCTTCGAGACGTTCGTCGTGCGACGCTGACAAATCGGTGGCACACAGCCCGGTCGTCCATCCCCATATCAAAATACAAATTGCGCACATCCGCCACATGTTGATCTTCTCCACGATTAGGTGCGGTTAAAATCCCGTACAGGTCTATATGCGCCCATTTTATTAACGTTTATCGGGCAACAACGCTAGAATTAAATACACAGCAAAAAAAAGGGCTGCAAGAAGCAGCCCTAAACGCTGGTGACAGGATGGGACCTGTCTTCACTTACCCACGGAGGATCTAGCTACTGGCTCCGGCCAGAAAATTTCGTCCCTTTCTCGTCAAGAATCCTTCTTCGCTCACGAAACCTTGACGTTTGGCGTCCTGTAAGACGCCTGAATTCATGGACTTAGGTAGGTAGATGCAGCCATCGCCATAATGGTGTGCCAGCAATTTCTCAACGGGCCGTTGCCCTTGGTCCAAGCTCACCGTCATCTACGTCCAATCCAATCTCTTTGCTGCGGGTTGATTCGCGCGGCAATGCTGTCTGCTCGTGCGAAATAACCATGTGTTCTTAGGTAATTAGAATAGCTTAGTAATTTAAATTGTCAAGTAAATATCATAAGCATTTGTATTTAATACAAATAATGCTCCACAAACTTAACGGCCGGACCTGCTCCTAATTTAGGACAGGCATAAAATTTGGGCGCATTCGATCCGGGGCCAATCGAGATGCGGGCTAGGGAGGTAAGGGCGGGGCAAATGAGGGGGTAATACGGTCTTGTTACCGTTCGATGTCAGACGATCAATCGCACAAATGTGGACGCGCTAGGTAATCGTGGGATTGCATCTCCCTGAGCCTACTCGCGGTACGCTTAAACGCCTGCACTAACCGCGTTCCGCTATAGAGGCCTTCGGGCGGCGCCGCGGCAGACATCACCAACTTTACGTTTCGGTCATACAACTCATCAATCAAATTGATAAAGCGTCGCGCCGAATCGCTAGCATCTTTGTCCATTACCGGTACATCACTGAGCACTATTGTGTGATGGCATAGTGCGATTTCAATATAGTCTCCAGTACTACGTGGCCCACCACATAAAGTTTCGAAGTCAAACCACACCACTCCGTCGGCTTGTCGGCGCGTCGCAATGGTGCGCCCTTCTATCTCAATCACCGCTGCGACGATTCCAGGTTCCGGCGCGATGTCAATAAATCGCGTCGTTAGCTTCTCGTCAACATCCTCGCTATGCGGCGTGTAATACACCTCGGCTTGCTCTAATGCGCGTAGTCGATAATCGAGTTCCCCGGCCAATTCGACTACTTCGAGGTGCTTTTGCAACAACGCGATGGCCGGCAAGAATCGATCGCGCTGCAAGCCGTCGCGATAGAGATCTTGCGGCGCCTCGTTCGAGGTCGCGACCAGTGTTACCCCATTATCGAATAAAGCACTCAGTAAATTACCTAATATCATCGCATCCGTTATGTCGCCGACGTGAAACTCGTCGAGACATAAAAGCCGTATATCCTGAGCCCACCGCCGTCCAATGGTGGCCAATGGATCGCTCTCATTGCGCAGTTGTTTCAAGTCGCTGTGGACTTTGCGGATGAAGCTGTGGAAGTGGATTCGAAGCTTTCGATCGGTATTAAGACAATCGTAGAACGTATCGACAATATACGTTTTCCCACGTCCGACCCGGCCCCACAAATATAATCCGCGGACCGGTGCGACCTCGTGGCTGCGGGACTTGAAGATTTTTTCCAATAGCCCGAGCGCACGCGAATTCTCACTCGCAATCAGATCTTGATAGAGCCGCTCAACGTGATCGATCGCTAGCGCTTGCGCAGCGTCCGGCGTGAGAATCGATGCAGCAACATCGCTTAAATAACGCACCTTTGGGCTCATCCCTTCGGTTGCGGTGCGTTCACCGGCTTGCAGGCGTTGTTGGTCAATGGAGTCAGACATACGAAAGCTATGGTTCGACCTAAAGAGCTTGTAGCATCACTGTTGGTTCAAGTTTGCAAACAGTGCAAAACAACGCTCGGATTTTAAATGGTCTCCTTTATAATCCGGAAAGTGTCTCAGAAATCTCCGACCACTGAAACGCCAGCCGGTTTGCGGCGTATTGGGCGGGCAATTAATGGCTAAAATCCAGCAAATTCAAATCAAATTCGTTGCCGTTGAGGATCGCTTGTTGCTAAGGGTATCCAGTAGCGACCAAGTTGAATGCCGGTTTTGGATGACCCGTCGATTTGTTAACCTCATTTGGCCTGCTTTACAGCAGGCATTAGCAGATACGCCACGGATCCAGACACAAGTGTCAGCGGAAGTAAAAAAAGAACTGCTCGCGTTTGAACATAAAAAGGCTGTGCGTGATTCTGACTTTAATACCCCGTACAAGGAATCCCCCAAAAGCCTCCCCCTGGGCGAGCAACCGATCCTATTGGCCAAGATGCAGCTACGCAAAAGTGAATCCGGTGAAATAGTGATGGCACTTGCCCCAGAACAAGGGCCCGGAATTGACCTCGCCTTGACTGCTAGCCTATTACATTCATTGACGGAATTAATCAGTAACGCGTCGCATATCGCCGAATGGGCGCTATCGACACCAATTGAAGAAAGCTCTTTAACGTCGATGCCCGACGATGCAACGGTCAATTAATCTTTACGTTCACCGAACCATACCCTCGTACACAGTACTAAGTTAGGCACCGACAACATGTTTATCGATCGCACCGGAAAATTCGCCTACCTCCTAGGATCATTGCTAGTGCTGCTAGTGGCCGGCGCGTTTACGCAATATATTGAGTATGGCGAAGTCATTTTTGACATCATGCTGAGCGTAACGCTGCTTGCTACTATCTATGCGACAAGCCAAAACCGTCGATTTTTTGTTGCAGGGATTGTGCTGGCATCGTCGACTTTTGCCTCCGCCTGGCTTGCGCTTCTTTCCGGATTGTTATTTCCTGCGTTAGCCTCGACCTTATTAGGTTTCCTTTATTTCGCATATGCGGCGCTCGTGATCCTGATCCATATTCTTAGGGCCTCGACGATAACGCTGGACGAGTTGCTGGCGGCGGTGAGTACATATCTGCTTCTTGGTATCGGCGGCGGTTTTATCTTTCGATTTCTCGAACTGGTTGACTCCGGTGCCTTAGTGAACACCACTGCGGTTGCGCCCGAATTATCCGCTGTCAGCCCAATAAGTGCGTATATCTACTATAGCTTCACCTGCCTGACGACTCTTGGCTTCGGCGACATCGTTCCGGCGACACCAGCGGCGCGGGTCTTTTCCTACCTCTCTGCCGTAATCGGTCAAATCTTTCTAACCGTGCTGATCGCCAGAATTGTGGGCTTACATATATCAGATAGCGCCCGCCGCTAATGCCAATTGTTATTGCGTCGCTGGTGGTTGTTGCCCTCGGCGTAATTTTTGGTCCACAGCTATGGGCTCAATACATCTTGAAGCGCCATAGCAAACACCGCGACGGCATTCCCGGCACGGGTGGCGAACTGGCAATCCATTTAATCAACAACAGCAAGCTCGACGGGGTCACGGTAGAGAAAATCCCACAAGGTGATCACTATGACCCAATAGAAAAAGTCGTGCGCCTCAGCGAAGCGGTATATGACGGCAAGTCTCTCACAGCCGTCGTCGTCGCCGCGCACGAAGTTGGACATGCCATACAAGACAGATTGAATTACGCACCGCTGAGACTGCGTACCCGTCTTGTGGGCCTCGCACAATTAAGTGAGCGTATTGGCGCCATGATCCTTATCGCATTGCCGTTTATTACTGCACTCACCCGGGTGCCGGCTACCGGCGCCTTAATGCTTATTGCCGGACTCACGGTCCTGCTGGTACCAGTGCTTGTACATTTAATTACCCTGCCGGTCGAATTCGACGCAAGCTTTAAACGTGCACTGCCGATCTTGGCGCTCGGATACGTTCCGGAGGCGGAGATGCCAGCGGCACGGCGCATCCTAACCGCGTGTGCGTTGACCTACGTCGCCGCCTCACTGTCGGCGATATTGAATTTTTGGCGCTGGATTTATTTCTTGCGGCGCTAAGGCCGTTGTAGGACAAACCAACCGAATTACGGGCATCGGTTTCAATTAGCTCCATCTCGCCATTGCGGCGTATGCCGTGCCCGCTCCGCCTTGCCATCGTAGAATAGTCTGCGTCTCTCTCCACCTCGTGATTCCATCTAAGCCCGCACCCCACCCTCTCATTCCGGCATCGGCTACGTTGCACCCCACCTCGTCATTCCGGCGAATGCCGGAATCCATTACGTCTTGGATAGAGGATCCCGGCTAAACACAAAAACGGCAGCTAAGGCCTCGGGTTTCTACACATCAAACCGACATCACCCTAAAACAACTCAAGTTGCGGTGCGCATTCGCGCGGCGGTGTGAAGGCATCGGTATCGAATTCATGCCGCGAGACGTTGAGCCCATAGTCGCGACAAGCGCGGCGGAACCGTTGTCCAATCAACTCTGCAATAGCACCCGTGCCTCTAAATCGGCGCCCAAACTTTGAATCATTTTCGTTGCCATCGCGCACATCACGAACCCTGGCCATCACGCGGTCGGCACGCAAAGGATAATGCTGTTGCAGCCAGTCTTTGAATAAACCGTTCACTTCAAGTGGTAGTCGCAACATGATGTAGCCGGCGTAGCGCGCACCGGCCACTGCGGCAGCGGCAAGCACGTCTTCCATTTGATCGTCGTTCAAGGCTGGAATAACAGGTGCAAACATCACACCGGTCGGAATGCCTGCGGCGGCGAGGGATTTAACTGTTTGCAATCGGCGCTGCGGAGCTGCGGCTCGTGGTTCCATGCGACGCGACAGACCTCGATCTAGAGAAGTGACCGAGATAAATACTTGCGCTAGGTTCGCCGCTGCCATCGGTGCTAGCAGATCGATATCGCGCTCGACCAATGAAGACTTCGATACGATAGTCACCGGATGCCTGCATTCGGCCATGACCTCGAGGATTTCCCGCGTGATTTTCAAGCGCCTCTCGATCGGCTGATACGCGTCCGTATTGGCCCCAAGAGAAATGGCGGAACATCTGTAACCCTTGCGTCCAAACGCTTTGCGTAACACCTCGGCCGCATCGGGCTTTGAAAATAAGCGGCTTTCGAAATCGAGACCTGGTGACAAGTCCATATACGCATGTGCCGGGCGCGCATAGCAATAGACGCAGCCGTGTTCGCAGCCTCGGTACGGGTTGATGGATTGATCGAAGGGGAGGTCCGGGGATTTATTCTGATTGATGATCGATTTCGATCGTTCTTCGGTAACCGTTGTTTTTAGCTGCGGCACGTCGCGATCATCGTTGGTCCAGCCGTCGTCATATTCCTCCCGAGTGGTAGGGAGATAGCGACCATCCGGATTACCGCTTGCACCGCGGCCGCGTCGGGGTTTCATACCTGGAGGTGATGACATCGTGCGAATTTCACATTAATGCAAACGTTGCGCTTGCTCCTTCGCCTTTCCAAGGCGCTCGCGTACCTCAGCTTGTAGATCACCGGTCGGCATCTGGGTCAACGCCCGCTCGTAGTCCACGACGGCACCGCGTGAATAACCAAGCGAATTATATAAACCGGCACGCTCCAGCAGCTCCGGTACCAGGTCGGGGTTAATCGTCAGCATATGGTTGGCAACATTTAAGCTTTTCTCGACCTTGCCTTGTTCGATATAGACCGCCTTCAAATTCCGCAGTTGGCGTAAGAGAATGTCGGCTTTCGACGCAGGCGCCAATGCGGATTCCAGCGCGGCAAGCGATGTATTCGCCTCCGCTCGTTCTCGTAATCGTTCAAGGAAGGTTGCCTTAGCAAGGCACACCCCACCGTCGAAGGCGTCGACGATGATGTCGCCATTACCTTCCGAGACGGAAACGAGAAAATGTCCAGGAAATGAAATACCCCGTGCGTGCAGCCCGACGCGCTGAGCCAACTCAAGAAACACTATCGACAAGGTGATAGGAAGCCCTACTCGCCGATCGATAACCTCATTTAAGTAGCTGTTGCGAGGATCGTAATAATCGTCCATGTTGCCCGAGTACCCAAGGTCATCGAATAGATATTCGTTCATCACTGCGAGTCGCACACCAAGATCGGCGTCAGGATCGGAACGCGCACTAATGTCGGCGGCAATAAGGTCGAGCTGACCGAGATACCAGTCGCAGTCCAACTGCGGATATTCTGCTTTAGCGAATAGCAAACCAGCACGCGCGAGGTTCATCGCGGATTCCGGCAATGCGACTTCCCGCGTAAAATCCTGGCTAACTGCGGTTTCGATAAACTGCATAGATCGACCTTTCCTTGAACTGCGTAGTATCATGTCCAGCTAACGCAGGCGGTGCCGTTTATTATCCTTGAAAATCTGCCAACGTGCTAAGACCTCATCTAAGCGCTTGATCGTGGGTTCCTCGTACCGGCGCACCATAACAGCTTGCTGCCTAACGACATCACTGGCGTCCGCTTGAGAGCTAAAGCTACGTTTCTTGAATAAATTTACCAGCACAATCCCTCAGATTCAGCTCGACCCGTGGACGCTCGTCGCAGCGCTGCTCTTAATCGTCATCGTGCTACTGATCTGGTTACTCAAACGCAGTGCCCAAGGTGCTCAGATCACTGCGGAGCTGAGGACGGTTACCGCTGCGGTGCAGGTCCAACAAGCGACGCTTGAAATGCTCGAACGTCGATTGAACCAATTACACGCCCAGGCGGCAGAGGATGCCGCGCGCATGCGCGAAAATGTTATCGAGCGTATGGATGAATCGCGACATTCGGTGACCGCACAGCTGGGCGACGAACGAACCCTTATGGTCCAGTCACTGGCGGAACTCAGGGAACAGCTAAGCACCAGGTTAAGCACATACCAGAGCGGTCTCGAACAGCGTCAATCAGAGGTATCAAAAACGATCTTCGACAGCATGCAAAATGGATTCAATGAGTTGCATAAGCAATTGGGGACATCCTTACTCAATAATGCAACCGAGTTGGGCCAACGCGTCGAGAGCCTCACCCGCACCACCGATGAACGTCTTCGCGAGATAGGTGGCCAGGTTGATCGACGCCTTGCCGAAGGTTTTGAAAAGACCACGACGACATTTGCCGATGTGCTGCGACGTCTCGCACTAATCGACGAAGCGCAAAAGAAAATAACGGCGTTGTCCAGTGAAGTGGTTGGCCTACAGCATATTCTTGCCGACAAAAGATCGCGCGGTGCGTTTGGCGAAGTTCAATTGAATACGCTTGTTGCAAACGTCATTCCCGAGACACATTTCTCACTGCAGCACACGCTATCGAACGACCGCATCGCCGATTGTGTATTGTATTTGCCAGAACCTACCGGCACAGTCGCGATCGATTCGAAATTTCCGCTGGAGTCGTATCGGCGCCTCAGCGACTTTGACATCGGCGAGCACGACCGCCGTCAAGCCCAGCGCCAGTTCAAGCAAGACATCCGTAAACATATTCGAGACATTGCCGCTAAATACATTATTCCGGGCGAAACGGCGGACGGCGCCATGATGTTCATTCCAGCCGAAGCGGTATTTGCCGAACTCCATGCGCATCACCCGGAGTTGATTGACGAAGCGCATGCGGCACATGTGTGGATCGTGTCGCCGACCACGCTGTGGGCGATCCTGAATACCGCCTGCAGCGTGCTAAAGGATGCCGCGACCCGCGAACAAGTTGACATCATTCAGGAGCACCTTGGCCTGTTAGGTAAGGATTTTCAGCGATTTCGAGAACGAATGGACCAATTAGCACGCCACATCGAGCAAGCCAACGAGGATGTACAGCGGGTACACACCTCCGCGGTCAAGATCTCCAATCGCTTCGAAAAAATTGAGCGTGTCGAACTGGAGCCAACGGACGGATCCACGGGTCAATTGCAAAACAATGAGTAAGCCGGTTCGCCTGTGACGTATTTCACACGAGGTTCAACTAGTTATAACTGAAATATGTACTAGAATTCGAAGGGTCTACTGCAACCTTCGGAAAAGCAAGCGAACATGAGACAACTCGAAGCCATCATCTTTGACGTCGACGGCACCCTCGCGGACACCGAGGAGGTCCACCGCCAAGCGTTTAACCAGGCCTTCAAAGAGTTCGAGTTGGACTGGAACTGGACGCCGACACTCTATGAGGAGCTGCTCTCGATCTCCGGCGGCCGCGAACGGATCACCTATTACGGCGCAGATCTCCTTGACGAGTTTCGCTCCCGCGAAAAATTTGAACACTACGTGCTCGAGATGCACCAAGTAAAGTCTAGAATTTATGCGGAGATGTTGGACGACGGTGAAGTCCCGCTCCGACCTGGCGTAGAACGCCTTCTCAACGAGATCCGCGATTCAGGGCTAAGCTTGGCCATCGCCACGAGCTCGACATTTACCAACCTAAAAACGTTACTTGACCGTAACCTACCTCAGGACTGGATGTCCTGGTTTTCGGCAATTGCAACCTGCGACACGGTGTCTAAGAAAAAACCATCACCGGCCGTCTACAATTCTGCGCTCGGTATCCTAAAACTCGATCCGGCACATGCTGTTGCCGTCGAAGACACGATTAACGGATGCGTCGCCGCCACTAGCGCGGGGTTGACGACAATAATAACGACACATTTCTTCACCCGTCACCATCACTTTCCAAACGCGAGCCTCGTGGTCGATAGCCTCGGTGAGGGGGACCAACCATTTAAAGTCATCAGTGGCGATGCCGATGAGCACGAGTTGGTCGATGTGGCGTTGCTAGAGCATTTAGTCGAACAGCAAAACGAATTGGACATCCCCGAAACCGAAGATGGTGTCCGGATCGCCATCGCCTAGATCGCTTTAACCGGATCACCTTGCGATCCAAGGTGCGCGATTCAGTTGACCCAATAGCAGCTAACCGCAGCTTTTCTTCCTTGTTATTTGATCACCATAAAGGCGCCTTGGTTGCCGCGAAATACCCGCACCAATAGTTCGCCGTTCAAACGATTCACCACATTCAAAAACTCATCAAGGTCGCGCGTCGGACGGCGGTTAACCGAAGTAATAATGTCACCCTCGCGCAAGCCCGCGCGGCCAACTCGAGAGCCGCGTTCGACCTCATACACCATAACGCCCTGGATACGCCCGTAGGCACGCGATTGCTCAGGAATTTCACCGAAGGTCGCACCGGCCAAACGCGGATTACGTAATTCGCCGGCTAATTCAGCAGTGTCCCGTTCGGCGACGGTAATGGTTACCGTTTTCTCACTACCCTCACGCATGACCTTGAGCTTAACTTTCTCGCCGATGCGTTTAAGACCAACTTGGTTACGCAGATCGGCCGCATTCGTCACCGGTTTGTCGTTAGCAGCGATGACGACGTCGCCGGGTTGGAGCCCTGCTTGGTGCGCCGGGGAACCTTCAATAATGTTGACCAATACGGCCCCATGCCGCGATGCGATACCAAATGCGCCGGCGAGATCAGGGTCGAGATCTTGTAGTTGAGCACCGAGAAACCCGCGCCGCACCTCGCCGTGCTCGACCAGTTGGTCGGTAATTTGGCGCACCATATTGGTTGGGATTGCGAAACCGATGCCGATGTTGCCACCGGATTGCGAAAAGATTGCCGTGTTGATCCCGACCAACTCACCGCGAAGATTTACCAAGGCGCCGCCCGAGTTGCCGGGATTGATCGACGCATCCGTCTGGATCAAATCTTCATAACCGGTGATACCGAGGCCACTGCGCGCGAGCGCGCTGATGATGCCAGAAGTAACCGTCTGCCCTAAGCCAAACGGATTTCCGATCGCCACCACGTAGTCGCCAACTCGAAGTTTGTCTGAATCGGCGAGCGGGACGGCGGTTAAGCGCTTGCCGCTAATTTTTACTACCGCAACATCTGTGTCGGGATCCGAGCCGACCAATTTTGCCTTTAAAGTGCGTCCATCACGGAGTTTTACTGTGATTTGATCGGCATTGGCGATGACATGATTGTTGGTAACCACGAGACCGCGCTTTGCATCGATAATGACACCGGAGCCTAGACTCTGGGTCTTACGTCGACGCGGTTGATCGGGTGCGTTGAAAAAACGCCGAAAAAACGGGTCATTAAATAATGGATTGGTGCGAATCTCGACGTGCCCTTCGGTAGCGATATTAACAACCGCTGGGGTGACCCGATCGAGCATCGGGGCCAAACTCGGCATTTCTTGGCCGGCTTGAACGCGCGGCAATGCCGCTTGAGACATCGGGCCGGCGCCGGCGACCACCAGGGCAACGCAGACGGCGCTGACAACGCGTGACAATTTGTGTGAGCCCATCCGCGGATCCCCTAACTTCGGCAATTTAGTCGGCACTGATCCCTACATTATACGGATCAGCCACCGCGCGGATTAAAATCCATTGCCTCGCGCATCTGCTCAAATAGTTCACGCTTTGCGTCACTATCGACTTGGGGCATGACCAGCGTGAGTTCGACGACATGATCGCCCGCGGGCACGCCCGGCAGACCGCGTCCGGCAAGGCGAAGTTTTTGTCCAGCTTGGACCCCGGGTTTAATTGTCATCGCAACTTTGCCGCCCAAGGTGGGTACTTCAACCTTGGCACCCAATGCTGCCTCCCATGGGGTGATCGGTAGTACCGCGTGGATATTACGCCCATCGGCCGTAAAGCTCGGGTGGGCGGAAAAGCCAATTTCAAGTAACAAATCGCCAGCCGGCTCGCCGCCATAACCGGCCATCCCTTGGCCGGCGAGCCGGATATGTTGTCCCTGGACAATGCCTTTTGGCACCTTGAACTTTATCCGTCGGTCCGGGCCGCCCGTGCCACGAAGTTCGAGCAATTGTTCGCGACCATGAAAAGAATCTTCCAATGTTATCGACACCGCCACCGTCTGGTCGCTACCGCGCATGCGAAAATTCTCATGTCGATCGGCGCTGCCCGGCGCTGTAGCAGCGCCGAAGATGCTATCGAAGAAGTCCCCGAAGCTCTTTCCCGTGAATTCAAAATGATGCGATTCGCGCGTTGCCGACCATCCTGGTGGTGGCGTGAATTCTTCTCCCTCCCGCCACCGGCTGCCGAGCTCGTCATAGGCCGCACGACGCTCGCTATCTTTCAAAGCTTCATAGGCCTCACTGACTTCCTTGAAGCGTTCTTCAGCATTGTCTTCGTCACTCACATCAGGGTGGTATCGGCGGGCAAGCTTACGGTAGGCGCGTTTAATTTCAGCCGTGCTAGCACCGCGGCTCAAACCCAATACGTCGTAGTAGTCTTTATATTTCATGGCTACCGAAACCCTCGATACATCAGCTTGCCGGCGCTAGCCCGTGAGCACCCGCCACAATGGCTCGGTGGATATTCACCGCTCCTTTTAGATGATATTGGGTTTAATCAGGGCGATCTCAAGGCCGCGGCCCAGTACGCCGAGACCGAGTTAAAGCCAGTAGGCCAGAGTGGTCATCACGCGCGATTGCAGGCGCATTAGGTGCTTCATTAGCGGCGGTAGCGTTTTTGCGCCTTGGAGATTTGCGTTGGTTGCATGTTGCGCCTCATCGGCGCGCATCTCGGCGATAACCGCACGGCTACGTCGGTCATCCTCGCTGAGTTCATTCAGATGTCCGTCCAGGTGGGCGCACACCTGACGCTCCGTTTCTTCGACAAACCCGAGACTAATTTCGTCGCTGACGGCGGCCGCGGTCACTGCAATTGCGACCGAGCCGGCAAACCAGGCGGGATTCAGCAAACTTGGCCGGCTATCAAGTTCAGTCAATCGCTGAGCGCACCAGATAAGATGATCGCGCTCCTCAGCCGCGGCATCGCTTAAAAATCGCTTGAGTTGGTCGTCGCGGGCGACCAGCGCCTGACCGAGATAGAGGGCTTGGGCGCACACCTCACCGGTATGATTAACCCGCATCAAACCGGCCGAATGGCGCCTATCACGGTCGGCTAACGGCAGCTCCGGCTGGTCCGCGGCGGGCGACGGCCGGTTCGCTCTTTGCTGCGGTGGCGCAATGGTCCGAACGAGCTGGTCGACGGACCCGATCAGGCGATCGAGTGGTGTATACGTTCGGGTCTCGGATTGGTCTTGATTCATGGCCGCTAGATAGGTAGATTTCCGGCCAGAATCAAGCGCCTAGATACGATCTCGGCGTTGACACTGGTGCGGTCAATCCGTACCATTGCCGCTCTTTTTTCAAGCCTTCTACCAGCATGACTACCTACACCGCCTCGGCGAAAACCATCAAACGCGATTGGTACGTTGTTGACGCCACCGATAAAGTCCTCGGCCGGCTCGCTACGGAAATTGCGAACCGTCTTCGGGGGAAACACAAGCCCGAGTATACGCCGAATCTTGATACCGGTGATTACATCATCGTGGTCAATGCGGAGAAGGTCCGCGTTACGGGGAAAAAGAACACCGATAAAATTTACTATCGGCACTCTGGCTACCCCGGCGGCCTGAAACAAATCAGCTTCGACAAGCTAATGGAAAAAGCGCCGACCGAGGCGATCAACAAAGCCGTGAAGGGTATGCTCCCACGCGGACCGCTTGGTCGCGACATGTTTCGTAAACTAAAAGTATACGCGGGGCCCGAACATCGCCACGCCCCACAACAACCACAAACACTCGATATATAGTCCTCATGGCAACAGATACCTATCACACCATCGGTCGACGCAAGAGTTCTGCAGCACGCGTCTTTTTGAAGCGCGGCACCGGTAATATCATCATTAACGGTCGAACCATTGACGAATACTTTGGCCGCGAAACCGGCCGCATGATTGTGCGTCAGCCGCTCGTCAAAGTGGACATGGACACCGATTTCGACATTAACGTTACCGTCAAAGGCGGCGGCAATTCGGGACAGGCAGGCGCCATACGCCACGGGATCACTAGAGCACTTATCGCATACGATGAAACACTACGACGGCCACTGCGGGTCGCCGGTTTCGTAACTCGCGATTCACGCGAAGTCGAACGCAAGAAAATTGGTTTGCACAAAGCACGCAAGCGACCGCAGTACAGCAAGCGCTAATTTGTAGTAGCGCAACGCGCGGGCAAGGAGTCCGCGCTAAAAACCGGGTTTTTATCTAAGTACAAGGAGGTACTTATGAAGACGCTAGACGGTATTAATATCTGGAATCGCTCCTGTGATCTGGCGATTCAAACCCACCGCACGCTACACGAATGTCACGACAACGGCTTTCGCGATCTCGTAACCCGCGCCTCACTGGCGATAGCATCCAACGTTGCCGCTGGATACGAGCGCACCTCACAAGCTCAACGTCGACGTTATCTTGAAAACGCGAAAGGCTCCTGCGCCGAACTAAGAACTCACCTCTACATAGCAGGAGAACTCGGCATCATCGATAACGGACAATCGATCGATCTGATCGCGGAGTCTCTAAAGATTTCGAGCATGCTTCAAGGTCTGATCAATGACTACCGCGAAAAGACCCGTAACGGGTCCATGCTCGCATCGACTTAATCCCCTTGGCTTTGACACATGGATACTGTTTACTGCGCCTGAATTTGGGGGATCGTCTAATGTTAGGATCGCTGACTCTGGCTCCGCCAGCGGGAGTTCGCCCATCTCGCACATGCGAGATGGGACGACCGTAGGTCGCCACGAAGGGGTGAGCAAACAACACTTTGTTTGCTCATCCATCCCTCTCCCGACTTCGGTTAGAATTAAGCACCGAATGCAATTAGACCGCAGCTTTAACGTCTCCTGGGGGATCGTCTAGTGGTAGGACTGCGGACTCTGACTCCGCCAGCGGGGGTTCGAATCCCTCTCCCCCAGCCAATTTAAAACAGGTCCTGGACCCGATATGCAAGACTTCGACGCGCTCATCATCGGCGCCGGCGTATCCGGCCTATACCAACTCCATTGTCTGCGCGCGCTCGGCTTACGCACGCGGGTCGTGGAGCGCGCGAGCGATATTGGCGGCACCTGGTACCGAAATCGCTACCCTGGCGCCCGCTTCGACTCAGAATCCTACAGCTATGCGTACTCATTTTCGCCAGAGTTGCTCGCCGAGTGGAACTGGAGCGAGCATTTTGCCGCCCAACCCGAGACGCTGCGGTATCTGCAACATGTCGCCGAACGCTTCGATCTGCGCCGTGACATCGATTTCGAACGCGAGGTCGTCGCAGCGCATTACGACGACGACGACCAGATCTGGGAGGTCGCCTTTGCCGACGGCGGCGGTGCACGGACGCGCTACCTCATCAGTGCCATGGGCCCGTTTTCAAGCCCGACCATGCCGGACATCCGCGGGATCGAGAACTTCGCGGGCGAGGCCCATCACACGGCAAATTGGCCGCACGAGCCGGTTAGCTTCGCGGGCAAGCGGGTCGGTGTTATCGGTAGTGGCGCGACCGCGGTGCAGCTCATTCCCGAGGTCGCCAAAACCGCGCGCCACTTGACCGTCTTCCAGCGTAATCCGAACTGGTGCGCGCCGCTGCTGAATAGCCCGATAAACGACGCCGATCAGGCACGCATCAAGGCCGATTACGACGCCATCCTGGCGCTTTGCCGCGAGAGTTATACCGGCTTCATGCACGTGTCCGACCGACGCAACGCGCTCGATCTGTCGGCCGAGGAACGCGATGCCGTCTACGAAAAGCTCTACAACGAGCCCGGCTTCGGCATTTGGATGGGCAACTTCCGCGACGTGCTCGTCGACGAGGCGGCCAATGCGACCCTGAGCGAATTCGTCGCGAATAAGATCCGTGCTCGAGTCAATGATCCAGTGATCGCGGAAAAGCTGATCCCACGGAACCACGGTTTCGGCACGCGACGTGTGCCGCTGGAAACGAATTACTACGAGACCTACAACGAGCCGCACGTACGTCTGGTCGATCTCAACGATACCCCGATAGAGCGCATCACGGCGCACGGGATCCGCACCAGCGCCGAGCAGCACGACCTGGATTGCATCGTCTACGCCACAGGCTTCAACGCGGTACTGGGTGGCTTCGAACACGTCGAGATCCGTGGCCGTGACGGATGCACACTCAAGGATAAGTGGGCCAACGGACCACGCACACTGCTAGGCTTGACCGTACCGGGCTTTCCCAACTTGTTTACCCTGGTCGGTCCACATAACGCGGCCACCTTTTGCAATATGCCTCGTTGCATAGAGCAAAACGTCGAGTGGGTAACCGATCTTCTCCGTCACATGCGCGATCACGGACTGGCCGCCGTCGAGGCATCCGCAGTGGCCGAGGCAGAGTGGACGACGCACGTCCACGAGTCGGCGGAGCGCATGCTGTTGACCAAGGTTGATTCCTGGTTCACCGCCATCAACTCTAATCTTCCGGGTCGACAGGATCGCCACTTCCTACTCTACGCGGCCGGCCTTCCGACGTACCGCCGTAAGTGCGACGAGCAAGCTGAAAGCGGTTACGCAGGCTTCACCTTCAGCTGATCAGCGATCAATCGCGTGCGTGCCGAAAGCAGGTCCGGAGCTCGTCGACGAACAACTCAGGCTGCTCGAAGGCCGCGAAATGGCCGCCCTGTGGCAATACGTTGTAGTGGACGAGGTTGCTGAAGCGCTCCTCGCACCAGCGCCGCGACGCGCGGAATATCTCCTCTGGAAAGACGCTGACCCCTACCGGTATGTCGATCGCCGGCTGCTCGCGCGTCAGATCCCGAAACGATTCCCAGTACAAGCGCGCCGAGGATGCGCCGGCGGCCGGCAACCAGTACATCATGATGTTGTCTAGTAGCTCGTCGCGGGCCAGCGCGTTCTCCGGATGGCCCTTGCAATCGGTCCAGCACCAGTACTTCTCAGCGATCCAGGCCACCTGCGCGACCGGCGAGTCGACCAGGCCGTAGCCCAAGGTCTGCGGCCGGGTGCTCTGCTCCTTGGAGTATCCGGATTCCCAGTCCCAGTACTGCTGCATGCGGGCCAGTGCCTGCTGTTCGAACTCGGTCGGTTCCTCAAGTAAGGCCTTACTTGGCGACAGCATCGGCATGTTGGTATGCACGGCGATACAGGCTGGCGGCTCACGCTGCGCAATGCAGTCTGCGACCAGTGATCCCCAATCACCGCCCTGCGCCACCCAGCGCGAGTAGCCGAGCCGCGCCATGAGTTCGCCCCAGGCGCGGCCGATGCGCCCGACGTTCCAGCCTGAGGCCTGCGGCTTGCCGGACCAGCCGAAGCCCGGCAGGCTCGGGCACACGAGGTGGAAGGCGTCCTCGCGCCGCCCGCCGTGCGCCTCGGGATCGGTCAACGGTCCGATAACGTTCATGAACTCGATTACCGATCCTGGCCAGCCATGGGTCATGATCATCGGCAGCGCATCGTCGTGTGGTGAACGCACATGTATGAACTGGATGTCGAGGCCATCCAGCTCGGTTATGAATTGAGGCAGTGCATTCAGCGCGGCCTCGCACCGGCGCCAGTCATAGTCGTTTTGCAAGTAGTCGCACAACTCACGCAGGTAGGCGAGCGGAATACCCTGACTCCAGTCCGCAGGCGTCTCCCGATCCGGCCAGCGCGTTGCGGACAGCCGCTCTTCAAGGTCATCGAGATCGGACTGCGGGACGTCGAATCGGAACGGGCGGATGGCGCTCATAGCGGGCTCCCGGTTTACGTATTAGCGTTTAGTGTATCGGCGAGGCAGTTAAACCGGTTCCACTTCGGCAAGAAAGCGCAGCATTTGCGCCGTCGTCGCCGCTGGGTTGTCGCACTGCAACCAGTGTCCGGACCCCTCGATGATTTCGATGAAGCGCAGGTCATCGAAAGACTTTGGAAACCAATCACGCCAGTTGGGATCGTAGAGCAGCACGTCGTCGATCGAACCCGCCACGAAAGCCGCCGGTTGCGAAAAATTCTTGCCCTCGGCCTCCGGCGTGTCGGTGCGCAACTGCGGAACGTTGCGATACCAGTTACACGGCCCGCGGAAACCACTCACCATATACTGCTCGACGTAGTAGTCCATGTCCTCGTCGGTGAATCCCTTCGTCGGCTTGTCGGTCTTGGGCATGGCGTCGAGCAGCCCGGCGGAACGCGGACATTCCCGTTGTTTCATCCACAGTCCGTTGCCGGACAGGCCGTAGTAGATCTGCAGCAGGCTGCCGCGAATATCGGCCTCGAGTTCTGCCTCGACCACGCCCTCGTCCTGGAAGTAGCGCGCGTACCAAAAGCGGTCATCCAAACCCGGCGGGTTTAGCCCGTCTGTGTCCCAACGCCAGAACGGCACCGACAAACCCATGACGGACTTACAGGTGTCTTCGTGCAGGAGCGCAGTGTTCCACGCCACTAGGCAACCCCAGTCGTGGCCAAACAAGTTGAACTCGTCAAAGCCGAGCGCCGTGCACAAGCCAACGACGCCGTCCGCAAGCGCACGAATGTTGTAGTCACGCACCGCGGCCGGCTTGCTACTGCCGCCGTAGCCGCGCTGGTCAGGGACCGCGACGGTGTAGCCAGCGGCGGCGAGCGGCGCAATCTGATAGCGCCACAAATACCAGCACTGTGGCCAGCCGTGCAGCAGAATGACCAACGGCCCGTCGCCTTCGACGACGGTGCGCAGAGTGACGCCGTTGGTGTCGATCATCTTAAAGTCGGGCTCTAGCATCGGGGTTTCCTCCGCTCGAATATTCTACCGATCGCGACAGACGCGGCGGTCGTTCGACCGTTGCACACTGCCGACCAAACGAACAAGCGCCAATCGTCTGTTGAGCATTGCCGTTTTAGCGTTTGGCTACAGCGCTTCCTCCAGCCACAACGGGCTCAAAACGATCCAAGTTCATCACTTTGGTCCAAGCGGCAACGAAGTCGTTTACGAACTTCTGTTTGCCATCATTAGACGCGTAGGCTTCTGCAATAGCACGCAACTCGGAATTGGATCCGAAAATCAAATCGACAGACGTTGCATTCCACTTGAAGTTGCCTGATTTACGCTCCAGACCCTCGTACAAACCGGAATTTTCCTTTGATTTGCCCCATACCGTCGACATATCGAGCAGGTTGACGAAGAATGCATTGTTCAAGGTGCCAGGCTTGCTGGTCATGACACCATGATTGGTCTGGCCTGTATTGGCGTTCAAGACGCGCATACCGCCCAACAGCACCGTCATTTCCGGTACAGTTAAGGTTAGCAGGTCAGCCTTTTCCACCAACATTCTCGTCGGTGAGCCGTAGCTCTTATCATCATAGTAATTCCGGAACGCATCCGCGGTGGGTTCGAGCACGGCGAAAGACGTCACGTCGGTCTGTTCCTGGGTCGCGTCCGCACGTCCCGGCGTGAATGAGACCTCGATACGATGGCCTGCCTTCTTCGCTGCTTCTTCAACAGCTGCATTACCGCCTATGACAATAACATCGGACAGGGAAACCTTCTTCCCCCCAGATAGTGACTTGTTAAAGTCCTGCCGGATCTCTTCCAGGGTCGTCAACACCTTGACCAACTCCGCGGGATTGTTGACTTCCCAGTCCTTTTGCGGCGCCAGCCGAATGCGCGCTCCGTTGGCGCCACCGCGCATGTCAGAACCACGAAAAGTCGACGCCGATGCCCAAGCGGTTCTAACGAGTTCAGGTATGGTCAGCCCTGACTTGAGGATCGTGGCCTCAAGTTTTTCAGCCTCATCATTAGTGATGAGCTTGTGATCCACGGTTGGAATCGGGTCTTGCCAAAGAAATACTTCCTTCGGTACCTCGGCACCGAGATAGCGCGCACGCGGACCCAGGTCGCGATGTGTCAGCTTGAACCAGGCTTTGGCAAAAGCAAGATCAAACTCCTTCGGAGTTTTCAGGAAGTGCTCGGAAATCTTGCGAAAGCTAGGATCCTTTTTCAGCGCCATGTCCGTTGTAAACATAATTGGCGCATGTCGTTTTTTCGGGTCATGGGCATCCGGCACGAGGTTGGCCGCCGCGTCGTCGGTCGGAATCCACTGCGTGGCTCCGGCCGGACTCTTTGTTTGCTTCCATTCGAAGCGGAATAGATTATCAAGATAGAGCATTGACCACGCGGTTGGCGTGGAGGTCCATGCGCCTTCCAGACCACTGGTCATAGCGTCCGCACCTTTACCAGTACCGCACTTGTTCTTCCACCCGAAGCCCTGTTCTTCGATGCCCGAGGCGGCGGGTTCCGGTCCAATACAGTCGGCGGAATGGGCACCGTGCGCCTTACCCAGGGTGTGACCCCCGGCGACAAGTGCGACGATTTCTTGGTCGTTCATCGCCATGCGACCAAATGATTCACGCATGTCGGCGGCGGCAGAAAGCGGGTCACTATTACCGTTCGGTCCTTCCGGATTCACGTAGATTAAGCCCATCTGCACAGCGGCGAGGGGGTTTTCCAAATTGCCGTCTTTGTCGTAACGCTTTTTGTTGTCTTTCAGCATTACGGTCTCTGGGCCCCAGTAAACCAAGTCAGCTTCCCAGTCATCTACGCGTCCGCCGGCGAATCCGAGGGTTTCAAAACCCATGGACTCCAGCGCGACATTACCCGTCAGGATCATCAGGTCCGCCCAGGAGACATTGCGACCGTACTTTTGCTTGACCGGCCACAACAATCGGCGCGCTTTGTCCAGGCTGGCATTATCTGGCCAGCTGTTGAGCGGTTCGAAGCGCTGTTGGCCGCCATCTGCACCGCCACGACCGTCATTTACACGATAGGTACCTGCACTGTGCCAGGCCATCCGGATCATCAAACCGCCGTAGTGACCAAAATCTGCTGGCCACCAGTCCTGTGAAGTCTTTAAAACTTTTTCAATGTCCGCTTTCAAAGCTTTCAGGTCGACGCTGCTGAACGCCCTGGCATAATCGAAATCGGCACCATAGGGATTCGACGCCGAATCATGTGCGCGAAGTTGCTCCAGGTTGAGTTTGTCCGGCCACCAGAACTGGTTCGATTTAGCCACGGCACCCGCCGCAAGTAAGCTTGCCGGTAAGAGTACGGTGACGGCCACCATAATGGCGATGAGAGAAGTAACGATAGGTCTCAGCATCTTTGTGTCCTCCACATTTGTCTTTAGCAACATGAATTGTCGCTAGAAAATAACGACGCCCTACACAACTTTCCGGTGCGGCCACCACCCTTCTCGCGTCCATCGCCGCCTGCAATTGCCCGCCGGTCCGAGCCTCTGCAGCCCGGCAATCTCCGCGACGCGTAGTCAGAAAGACCGTCAGTCTGATTGCGCACGCTCGCAGAAGCAAACCAGCAGGGAAATTCTCGATCTCTAGTCAACTCAATCGAGCATCGAGCCACGGTAATTCTCTTTCGCCATCGCGTCGCATTTCGCACGGTACTGCGGCATACCGCCAGCTAATAGCATGAAAATAAACCGAATAAACGGGGTAATAAACGGGGTCGGAGAATAAACGGGGTCGGAGTAAATCGGAGAATAAACGGGGTCGGAGTAAATTAGGAAACTCGACGGCTAGACAGCCGGGGTCTTGCGTGGCCTTCCAGGGCCCCTGTCTTCAAGGCGTCGACCAAGTAGCGTTTCGACCTCCTCCTTGAATCGTGCATCCCCCAACGGAAGACCATGGTGAATACAACGGCGTATGGCGTCGGATTCCACCGCCTCGATATCCATCCCCATCAGTGCACGATACTGCGATTGGCGCTCCGCGTCCGTCCGACCTAGCGCCCGATATTCTGGATGAGGCTCAATTAAGTGGCTCACTGCTCCACTACCATGATAGTGATAACTCGACCATCGATACTTGTTAGGATGATCTACGATCCCCGCGCGCACCGGATTGAGCTCGATGTAGCGGTAACACCTGAGGAGATACAGGCTCGATTGGATCAGATTCGCATGGTGTCGCCCTTCCCACAACGTCCCGGTCCTTGCATACCGCCCATTAATATAACGGACGTAGCGTCGTCCCAGCGATTGCATCACCTTTGAGATCCCGTCTGTCGTGCGCGGCGTCAGTAGCAAATGAACATGGTTCGTCATTAACACATAGCAGTGCAACTCACATTCGTAGTCTTCACACGCAAGACGTAGACTCTCAAGGTACACACCATAATCGGCATTTGTATAAAACGTCGCTTGACGATCATTTCCCCGTTGTACGACATGACACGGGATATCGGCGATGTAATTGCGTGGCTTCCTTGCCATTATGCCCCCTTACTTTAGTCGCCACCTTCTTACATTCGTCTTTGTTGGTACTCGCAACAGCGTTTTCAATCCTGATAATTTACTCCGACCCCTTTTTTCTTTTTCCTTATTTCTAGTCATCTCTCCTGTAACCCTTCGTCTTTGTAACGGAGTAACGGTGTCAGAAGAAACTCAATCAAGCGCCTCTGACCCATATTAACTTCCACTGTCACCGTCATCCCCGGCGAGAGATTCACGAGCCTATCCTTCATCCACATCGTGGTCTTCGCCATACTCACTTGCGCGAGATACACGAGACCTAGATTTTCGTCCGCAATCGCATCGTTGGAGATGGTGGCGATCTCCCCATCGATAACGCCGTACTTGGTGAACGGAAAAGTTTCTACCTTTATCTCTGCAGCCTGCCCGTCCTGTACAAAACCAATGTCTTTGTTGGGGATCCATGCCTCGACCCGGAGCGCGTCGTCGCTGGGTATGATGAGCATCAGTTTCTCTGCGGGAGTAACCACCCCGCCAACTGTATTCACGGCGAGCTGTTGAACAGTGCCCGCGACAGGCGCTCGGAGTTGCAGCTCTTTAACCCGTGTTTGTGTTTTCAATATCTCTTGATCAAACGACTTGAGTTTGGTTTCAAGCTCTGTACGTTCCGTCAGCCAGTCGGATTGTGTTTGTGCTACCAGTGCGGCGCGCCGTTGCCTGAGGTTCTGATACGCCGCATCGGTCACCGCCAGTTGGGCTCGGATCACATCGCGATCTTTTTCCTGCTCGACTCGATCCTCTTCCAGTTCTAACCAGCTTGCCCGCGGCGCGAGAGACTGTTTTTCGAGTTCTTTCACGGCCGCTGCGCGTTCCGCGATGAGCGGGATAGTGGCATCGAGCTGGGCGATGCGGCGTTCATAGGTTGTACGTTCGGCGCGGTTTTGTGTCATCTGCTCTTCAATCGCGCCGACATTGGCGTAATGCTCGTTTAAGGCTTTCGTGACCCGCGCAACAATGTTCGGCTGTGCGTCAGTCTGCATGATTCTCGAATTCAGATCGCGGTCGAAAAATGCGGAGGGGGTTGCGAATCGATTGAGTGCTTCGATTTGCGTGTCGAGTTTCGTTCGTTCCGCCTCCGCTGCGCGTCGTTCTTGGCGAAAGCGATTGAGGTCGGCTTGGACTTTGGCGTCTTCGAGTTCGATAAGAACTTCACTCGCGTTTACGTGCTGGCCTTCCGTGATGTGAATGGCCTTAACGATACCTGTTTCGAGCGGCTGCACAGTCTTGACACGTCCGGAGGGGACGATTTTTCCTTGTGCGACCCCTACAATATCAATGTGTCCTATGCAGGCCCAAACGACGGCGATCGTGAATAGGAGCATGATGGCCCACAGGATGTATCGGCTAACCGGTAGCGGCGGGGTTTGCTCTATCTCTAGTGCCGCTGGGAGGAATTCTAGGGTGTCGGGTTTGCTACTCATTACGGGTTAACCACGGAGAGCACTAAGGACACGGAGAAATTCAGATGGATATTCTTTTGATTCCATTTTTCAGCAGTGTCGAATTGAAGTTAAATATTAAGCTTCGTTTGATGTCTAGCAATTTCAAATACGTAATGATTTGTGCGGTGTGTAATGCAAGGGTCCTCTCCACTGTTTTCAGTCCGAAAACTAGTTGCTTTTCGACTACTAAATCCGAGCGAAACCCGAATTCGAGCGCAACACCTTTATAGGAAACTGAAACGACCTTCTGTCTTTCAAACCCCACACCCAGCAAAGATAATTCATACGCCAGCGCTCTCTCATCTACTGAGTCCAACAACCCCGGACCAAGAACACGATGAACCTCTATTGCGGCGCCAATAACATCGGCGACCAAACGCTCATCAGCAATCTTCACTACAAAACCTCCGTGTTCTTCGTGGTTAACTAGCAACCCTAACCAACCGCCATCCCAGCCTGATGCTGATGCAACCGTGCGTAATAACCACCCTGCTCGATCAGGTCCGAATGCCCGCCAGTCTCAACCACACGTCCTTTATCGATCACCAATATTCGATCCGCGATGCGGACGCTCGAGAGGCGATGCGCAATAACAAACACCGTTCTACCCTTGCAAATGTAGCGCATGTTCTGATGGATGATGGCTTCGGACTCGTAGTCGAGGGCGCTGGTGGCTTCATCGAAAATGAGGATCTTGGGATCCGTGACCAACGCGCGGGCTATGGCAATGCGTTGGCGTTGGCCGCCAGACAGCGTTGAACCATGCTCGCCCACCATCGTGTCGTAGCCTTCTGCAAGTTCCAGAATGAATTCGTGAGCACCAGAAAGTTTCGCTGCGTGCACGACTCTTTCGATTGGCATGGCAGGATCCGATATGGCAACGTTATCGCGGACGCTGCGATTGAATAGCACGTTTTCCTGTAGTACGACGCCAATACTACGACGCAGCCAGGCGGTGTCGACCATGGCGAGGTCGACCCCATCCACTAGAACGCGACCAGATTCCGGCACGTAAAGTCGCTGCACCAACTTCGTCAACGTACTCTTACCGGATCCCGACCGGCCGACGATGCCGATAACTTCGCCGGGCTGCACCTCGAGGGAAATTTCCTGCAGCACCTCTGGGCCTCCCACCCGATAGCGAAACCTCACGTGTTCGAAACTCACCAGCCCTTTGAGGTCGGGTAACGATCCGCGGCTCGGACTATGCGCAGGCTCGGGCTGGGCATTAAGAATGTCGCCCAAGCGTTGTACCGAAATACCCGCCTGTTGGAAGTCCTGCCACAACTGAACCAACCTCAGGATGGGTCCTGAGATCCGTCCGGCGATCATGTTGAAGGCAACCAACTGCCCGACAGTCAGTTCTCCATTGATCACGAGTCGCGCGCCGAGCCAGAGGATCCCGAGCACCATCAGTTTATTGATGAGCGAGGCTGCTTGATTCGCAATATTCGAGAGATTCGTCGCCTTAAAACTCGCTGTGACGTAAGCCGAAAGGCGTTCTTCCCACCGGCGTTGCGTTGACGGTTCGACGGCTGATGCCTTGAGGGTCTCAATACCGGTAACCGACTCCACGAGATAGGCCTGATTGTCGGCGCCGCGATTAAATTTTTCATGCAGGCGCGTACGCAATGTCGGGGTGATGCTTATCGCGAGGATCGTATAGAGCGGCAAGGTGCCCGCGACGATAAGTGTGAGCAATGGACTATATAGATACAGAACCGCGAAGAAGACCAAGGTGAAGAACAGATCGACCACCAGAGTGATCGAGGATCCCGTGATGAAACTTCGGATCGTCTCCAATTCACGTACTCGTGCGACCGTATCGCCGACGCGCCTGGCCTCAAAATAGGCCACTGGCAGCCGTAGAAGATGTTTGAATAGATCGGTACCGAGTGCGACATCGATGCGATTCGTGGTGTGGGCAAAGACATAAGTTCGTAAGCCGCCGAGCACTACTTCGAAGACTGAAACAGCCAGTAAGCCAATGGCAAGCACGTCTAGGGTTGTCAGCCCGCGATGAACGAGGACCTTATCGACGACAACCTGGAAAAAGAGTGGCGTGACGAGCGCAAATAGTTGCAGGAAAAACGACGCAATCAGTACATCGCCCAAGTATCGCTTGTACTTAAGGATAAATGGAATGAACCAGGAGAAATCGAATTGCTTATACGTCGCGGCCAGACCTGCACGCCGCGTTATCAGAATGAGCTCGCCGGTCCAGTGGGACTCGAGTTCTTCACGACCGATCTTTTTCGGTGACTCTTCGAGCGGATCCTTGATTAAGACCTCATCGTCTTTTAGGCCACCGATGAGAACAAAGCGATCTTGAGCGAGCCGTGCGATGCACGGGAAGTGCGTTGAGCCAAGTTTATCCCAGTTGGACTGAACCGCGCGTGATTTCAGGCCCAGCCATTTTGCCGCACGCAACAGGTCGCGCGTTTCGAAGGCGTGCTCACTCGAGCCAAATTCGTGCTCCAGTTGTTTGGGATCTGCTGGGAGATGATGCAGACGTGCCGCGATAGTTAGACACATGATTCCAGTGTCACGGTCCACGCGCTGTTCGTTGGGATCTGTCATCAGACCTTAAGCATGAAAAATATTTGAAGCTGCAACATCCAAGGTATAAACGATTAGGTTTACATTTTTCCTCGGACGCGCATTTCTCGTTCCTAATTAAAATGCTTTTGTGATTTCTAAGCGCGCAGGTTGATAGCATCTACGATGGATTTTTAGCATAGCTATACCCTACGCCGCATGAACACTATTTAGGGGATTGCAGGGCGTATTCGCAAATTTCGCCACCGTCCCGCGTTATGTCGGTCACGCGCTAGTATCAACGAGTAACTTATTGAACCTGCACGGAATGCCACGCGTACTTGAAATGATACTGTCACTGCCGGTTCTCACATGGCAGATGAGTCGGGAAGTTTTCCTATACGCATGCAGGTTAATTTCGCAAAGCTTTTCTGCCTATGCGACGGTTAATTTATGGGGTCGGAGTAATTTAGGTTTTCGTTACGATACTTCGACGGTACGTAATCCAAATGGCGCTGCGCGAATGACTGTCGTTCTCTTAATCCGCGAGGCCTAGACCTTCAGGAGATACGCCATGCTCGACGGTAGCCGACGAAATTGCAGGACGATTTCTTCTCGTTGCACAACATGGTGTGAAGTAACCGTAATCTCATTGTGTGGGTTCTATGTCATTTCGCTTCTTGACTATTTTCGATATGTTCTAACTTAATCGTTCTATCGTGTCAGAATTGTTCATCTAAACAATTTGCTCCGACCCCTTTTTAATTTACTCCGACCCCTTTTTACTTTTTAATTTAAAAACTTGTATCCTTGGCCTCAGCCACAAGACGGAGCCTGACCACCATGTTGGAGATCAATTTTTCCGGTCCTTACGCCCTACTGCCGAACAGCGACGACGTGCCGCTACTATTGGCCGATTCTGCGGTGTGGGCGCCGGGAATTTATCTGTGGACCTTTCTCTACAATCAGGCGCACCGGGTGAATTTCGCAGGGGTATGCGACCACAGTCTTGCGGGGCGACATAACGAGCATCTTGCCGATTTTCTCGCCGGGCGTCGGACTTTTTACGATCCAGGCGACCTTGAGGCCGGAACGCTAACACCGGTTTATCGCCCGGAGAATGGCAGTGATCGCTTTGTTGC
Organism: Gammaproteobacteria bacterium; assembly: GCA_021773835.1. Taxonomy (GTDB): domain Bacteria; phylum Pseudomonadota; class Gammaproteobacteria; genus UBA11873. The sequence continues at coordinate 43,041 of JAJFJQ010000052.1, read as the reverse complement.
TGAGTACCCGGCGCTGATGAGCCAGCTTTGTGCGATGAGGGTTTTCGCGGCGCCGTTTGATGGGCCCGAGCCGCTTTTGGAACGCCTTGGTGTCGGAATCATTGCCCATTTCCAGCAACTCGGTGGACGCGCGGTGGATTGGTTGGACAATGATCCGGTTTCCTACGACCCGTCAAACTATGATGAGCGCTTAACGCTTCGCATTGGGCGGCCTGCGTTTATTGCTAGTTTGCCGGATGAGATGCATTTGTAGGGTTAATCGAACGTCGCCTAGCGAGCTTAGCATCGGTAATAGCGATCGCGCTGAGATGATACTTCTGCTCCATATTTGACGCGCAGTTTTATGCATACTTGATGAAACCATTCCTTGTTGTTGTTTTTTTGTTCGCTTATGTGGGTGTACAAGCGTCAGATCTTGCGCCATTTACTACCGACGGTTGTAGTCGATTTCCTGATGGCACGTCGAGTAAGCCGACGTTGTGGCTTGCGTGTTGCACCGTTCACGATATTGCGTACTGGCAGGGCGGGACTGCTGAGCAGCGACTGCAGGCAGACCGGGTTTTGAAACAGTGCGTCAACGCGGTTGGAGAGCCGACGATTGCATCGTTGATGTTCGCTGGTGTGCGGGTCGGCGGATCGCCGTACTTGCCGACCGCGTTTCGCTGGGGTTATGGGTGGCCCTATAGGCGGCCTTATGGGACGTTGAGTGATGCGGAGCTGACAGCTGTTCGCGAGGGGTTGAAGGCGGCAGGATTGGAACCTTGACGTTTGGTTTTGCTGACGTTGGGCCGCATGCGCCGATGGATCTCCGCATACGCCGGGATGACGAAATAGGTCCGTTGGGGTTGCGAGCGGCCTTGGATGCGGCCTTATGGGACGTTGAGTAATGCGGAGCTGGCGGCTGTTCGCAAGGGGTTGGAGGCGGCAGGGGTAGAAGCTTAACGTTTTGTTTTAGTGATGTTGGGCTGCATGGGCCGATGGATCCCGGCGTACGCCGGGATGACGAAATTGGAACGATGGGATGACGAAGTAGGCACAATCGGATCACTTAGTAGGTCGGACGACAGAATGAGTGCGCCGGTTGACGGAGTGGGTACGTGGAAATGATGCAGTGGAGACGTCTGCGCTACGGGCCGTGGATGTGCGACTGGCTGCATCGATAGTTACATCGATGCGCAGTCTAGCCCGTCAAGTAACATGTGGATGACTAGGCCAATGCCGACGACCCGCGATTTCGGGACTACGCAGAGTCCGATGTACACGGCAATTGGAACGGCACCGTGCAGTGGATGGAAGCCGATACTGCAGCGGTTGGGATCGTAGATGGGATCGGCGAGTAGATGATCGAGGTCGACCGCCATGGTCGCCATCATCATAAGGTATACATGAATCCAGCGTTGTGTGTAACCCCAACGAGCGACCAGCGCAGGAACAATGAAATGTAGCGCTAGGTGCAGCATGCGCAATGACTACATCGAACCGGCGTCTACCTCAATCGTACCCGAAACGTTCACGCTGACGGTTTGCACGCCGGCCTCGATTGCCGGTCCGGCCGATTTTTCCATTGCCGCCATGCCTCTGGTGGCGTAAGCGATCTGGCGCGGGCGCGCACCGTGAGAATTGATATTGAGCTGGACGATGCGATAGGTTTTCCGCCCGAGATCACGGGTGACGAGCTCCGCGCGCCGACGGTATTGCGCAAGTGCTTCGCTGGTAAGCGCTTCTTCTGCCAAGTCGCGCGCCGCTTTCGACACGGCGTAGTTCACTGAGCCTATCGACAGACGTTCCTGGAGTTCGCCAATGAGATCGCTAAGCTTCTCGGCGTCCTTACTTTCTAGCCGGATCGATTGGCGTGCGCGCCAACCGGTAATGATTTTCTTGTCGTATAAGGGCGAGGTATTGTACTGCATCGTCTGCACTTTGATGCTCTCGGTGGCCTTCGATTTATCGAGCGCCCAGCTGATCGCGGTATTCACGGCTTGCGACACTGCTTGTTGGCGTTGCGCCTGGTGTTCGGCAAATAGAACCGCCACAAGCGTGTCGTTTTCGACTTCTCGCTCGGCGCTCGCGGTTAGGGAAATTCTGTCGTAGGTGGGGTCTGCATCATGCGCATATGCTGCGCCAGCCGAAACCAATGCAATAATTGTAGCGACAATCGCCGCGTTATAACTCCGTTTCATTGCTGCTCTCCAAGTTGTCTCGCCGTACCTTCAATCAACCGCCAGGCGGCGGCTACATGAGAATCCGTCGTCTGCGTTTGGCCTATGCATAGGCGTAGGCAGACCTTTCCGGCGATGCTCGTGTGTGACAGAAACAATCGACCGCTTTTATTTAAGCGGTCGATCAAGGTCCGGTTAAACTCATCACCGCCAGTGTGGCGAAAACACACGAGATTCAAGCGCGGGGGTGCGGCGATCTCAAATTCTTCTGAGTTGCCTACCCATTTGGCAAATTCGGCCGCCAATCGCACGTGTTCCCGTATGTGATGCTTGAGACCTTCAACACCATAATGACGGATCACGAACCAGAGTTTCAAGGCACGAAAGCGACGGCCAAGTGGTACGTGCCAATCGCGGTAGTCGATTACTTCACCGGAATCCGTTGCGGCGTTGCGCAAATACTCCGGAAGGATCGTTAGGGTGTTGATCAACTCTTGTCGATCGGCGACGTAGAAACAATCGCAATCGAAATTTGTAAACATCCATTTGTGCGGATTGAAACAATAGCTATCGGCGTGCTCGACACCGCGATGTAGTGCGCGGTGCTCCTCGCACATCGCAGCCGTACCTGCCATCGCTGCATCCACATGTAACCATAAGCGATTCTGTTCACAGGTCGCCGCAATCGCTGGGACCGGATCAACGGCCAGCGAGGATGTGGTGCCAATGGTCGCGCACACAAAAAACGGAATAAGCCCGGCATTACGGTCGCGCTCGATTTGTTCGGCTAGCGCTTGCGGATCCATCGCCAGTGCATCGTCGGTCGCTATCTTGCGTACGTTGTCCGTGCCGATCCCGGCGATGGCGCACGCCTTATCAAGCGACGAGTGCGTCTCGGTGGAGCAATAGGCAATGAGACGTCCATTCGGGCCGCACGTTTTGGCATTGAAACGGGTAGCGCGCTCGCGTGCGGCCAATACTGCACATAAGGTCGCGCTCGAGGCGGAGTCTTGGATAACGCCGCCGCCATCGCTGGTTGATTTAAATTTTCCCGGCAGCCCCAGCATGTCGACGATCCAGTCGAGCACGTGGGTTTCGAGCTCCGTGCAGGCGGGGCTGGTTAGCCACAGCATCCCTTGCACACCGAGTCCTGCGCTCAGCAACTCGCCCAATATGGAGGGGCCAGAAGTATTCGCCGGAAAATAGGCAAAGAAGTTCGGAGATTGCCAATGGGTGATCCCAGGCAAGATATGACGTTCGAAATCGGCCATGATATTGGCGAACGGCTCACCGATCGGCGGCGCCTGATCCGGCAACGCCGCGCGGATGTCGCCCGGGGCGACCTGCGACAGCACTGGGTACTGTTCGACATTCGACGCGTAGTCCGCCAACCAATCGATCAGCGCATATCCCTCACGCCGAAAGTCCTCCGGCGACATATGGAATCCACTACTATCTTTGGCTGTCACTGCAGGTCGCGGAATAAATAGTGGAGCTCGGGATCATTGGTACTACGCGTTGAAACGTAGCGAGATCCGCCAGTCGATTTAACCAACATAAAAACCACGGAGATCACGGAGTACACGGAGATTTATTAAGATATAGTTTTAAATCTTAATCCTCTGTGTTGTTTGTGTTCTCCGCGGTTAACTTGTCGAACAACGGATCGGAACGCCACCGGTGAATCCAAGCGGGGTCCGATCCCGTTTGCGCACTTAGCCCTATAAATTGCTGAGTACGTTCTCTGCCGAGCTGGCCTTCACTTCGGACGGCGAGTCCTCGACAAGACACTGCGAAACAACGCCGTTGTCGACGATTAGCGCAAAGCGCAAACCACGAGTGCCCATCCCAAAACCGGAAGCATCGAGTTCAAGACCGAGCGCCTTGGTGTAATCGCCATTACCATCGGCAAGCATGGTGACCTTGCCATCGGCTCCGGCGCCTGATCCCCAGGCATTCATCACAAATACGTCATTCACCGCAAGGCACGCGACCGTATCGACGCCCTTCGCTTTTATTGCATCGGCATTCGCCACATAGCCTGGCAAATGGGTCGCGGAACACGCCGGCGTGAACGCGCCGGGTACCGAAAACAGCACGACTTTTTTGCCATCAAATAATTCGGCTGAGGTCACGCCCCCAGGGCCGTCTGCGCCCATTACCGCGAAACCACCCTCAGGTACTTTGTCACCAACTTTAATTGTCACTATCGCATCTCCATTTATCAGGCATTAGAACCACCGCGCATTGTGCCACCACAACTCCGCGGCGGGAACCGGCGTGATGGCTTGGCTGGAAATCAGTTCAACCGGTCCAGCCAAATCCGGCCGCTAGGCAATTAATTGACAATAATAACGACGCGACGGTCTGTGGGCGCCGGGCGTCGTCGTCCCCCATCCCTCGAAACGCGGCGAGGAGCTCTACCTGTTTGTAGTTGACCATATCGAGCGCATGCAAACGCCGCGATAAGCGCCGGCGAAACCGCGGGAATCTATCGCCAAGGCGCCGACCACCGTTGAGTTGCAAGATCTTCTCCGTTGTTAGCTGGTACTCCGCATCGATCATGGCCGAGATCGCTTGCTTGGTGGCCGCATTTTCGACCAATCCGGCATAGGCCCGAGCGATAGTGAGGTCAGTCTGCGCCAGGGCCTTTTCAACCTCGTCGATACTGAGACGAAAAACACGGGATCCCTGATATAGCTGCGCTAGGGTCGCGTTGGCGGCATTACCCCGTTCGTCGACAAACTGCGCCAATGCAGACCCGATCCCATACCATCCGGGTACGAGGTGCCGATTTTGCGTCCACGCAAAGACCCACGGTATCGCCCGTAATCCAGACAGGTCTGCGTCCTCGCGTCGTCGTGGCGGGCGCGATCCGATGTTGAGCAAAACCAATTCGTTGACGGGGCTCGCTTGCTCGAAGTATTCAACCAAACCTGGTTGCTCAAGAAACCGTCGGTAGGACGTAAATGAATGTTGCGCCAGGGCATCCAAGGAATCTTCTCGCGCCGGCTCGGGCCGCAAGGCGTCTTCATTCTCCGACTTCAGGGTATGCGCCAATACGCTCGCGGATAGCAATTCCATGTTGTAGAGCGCGGTGCCATGGTTCGCATATTTATACGACACCACTTCACCCTGCTCCGTCACGCGAAGCCGACCGGCGACCGACCCTGCTGGTTGCGCCGCGATGGCGTGCCCGGTCGGCGCACCGCCGCGGCCAACCGATCCGCCGCGCCCATGGAAAAATGCGATCCCAATCCCGCGTTGCCGGCCGAGATCGGTGAGACGGCGTTGCGCGCGATTGGTCTCCCAGGTCGAACATAGGAAGCCGCCGTCCTTGTTCGAGTCAGAATAGCCAATCATGATCTCGAACACCGCGCCACTAGTTTCGAACAGTTCGCGGATGACGGCCACATCGAGTAAGGCGTCGACAATTGCCGGCGCGGCACGTAAATCGGCGATCGTCTCGAACAGTGGCACAACTTGTAACGGTAGTCGCGCGTCCCCCGAACCTGTAGCCAAGATACCCGTGAATCGTGCGAGCAAGTAGATGCCAATGATGTCCGCCGCACATTCGGTCATGCTGAGAACAAACGTCGCCACGGCGTGGCGATCATTTTCACGACGCGCCTCCTCGATCAACTCGAATAGTTCCACCACCTCCAATGTTTCAGGAGTGAGCTTGTGCTTGTCGAATGGACTCGGAACGTCATCCGCTAGACGCTCGACCAGCCAATCACACCACGCTTGCGAGCGGCGATCGGGACACTCCGATAGGTCTTTGTGTTCGACGAGACGCCAAATGTCGCGCAGGCATGCCGCAACCACCGCACTGTTTTCACGGATGTCGAGACTGGCTGTGCAAAAGCGAAACGTTTCCGCGGTGTCAATGAGCGGCGTTAGCAACTCGCGGCTAATCGGTCCGCACGCTGCGCCATGCAACCCATGCTCCAAAGCGCGCAGGTCCCGAATAAATTGGTCTGCGTCTCGATAAGCGAATGCCCCGGCGGCTGGCCGGGTACGCTGCTCCGCCGCCTGTTGGGTCGAATGCATGCGCGCCAACATGCACGCCGCGTACTGCCGAAAGACTTCTCCGGGATTTCTCTGCTCAATGGCTGCGGGCGTACCGCTGTCGTCGAGGATCCGCTCAAGCGCCATCGAAAATGCCGGATCGATAGCAACTGCGTGACCCGCGACGCTCAGGCGCTCGCTCAACCGCAGCAAGCCATTGCAATAGTGTCTAAGCACGGAGAGGCGATTGTGATGTAAAGCATCATGCGTGGCACGGTTACGGACACCAGGGTTTCCGTCACGGTCACCGCCAACCCAAGAGCCAAAACGAAATATCGCCGGCAGCTCAAAGTCATCGTCGGGATACGATACCGCGAGTGCCGCACGCAATTTTTGCATCAAAATCGGTAGTTGCGTATAGAGCGATTCGTTGAAGAAATGCAACCCCCAAGCAACTTCGTCTTCAACTGTCGGCCGTTCAATACGAAGCTCGCCGGTAAGCCACAACAGCTCAATTTCCGCGGTGAGCCGACCGACGATGTTGTCGCGTTCGCGCGGCGTCCAAATGTCCGATTCGAGTTCAAATAGGATCACATAAATGCGCCGATGGATCTCCAGCACGGTGACCCGTTTAGCTTCGGTTGGATGCGCCGTAATAACCGGTGCTATCAACGCCTGCTCGAATACCGATCGGATCTGATCCGGCTGCACCCCATCACTTCGGGCTTCTTTGAACACGTTGGCGAAGGTGCCGGGCACCGCGCTCGGATCCTTCGCTACCTCAAGCATTCGGCGCCGACGTTGGCTCGCAATCTCTTCCGCAATATTGAGCAGTTGATACCAGATACCGAGCGCCTGCAGCGCGCGCATCAGCAGTGCTTCGTCTAGAGTGGCAAGCTTGTCACTAGATAATAAGATGGGCTCGAGCGCCGGTTCGCGCTTTTTGATCACGCCCAACAGTATGCTTGCGAGTAACTCAGTGGTCCGAGCAGCGTAGGCAGCGGCCTCTATGCCAACCGTACTCTCCTCGGGCGCAATCGGAACAACGGTCTTAATCAATGGCGTTTGCGTGCTCATCGCAACAGCTCGTTGTCTAGCTACTCAAGGCTTGAGCGAGATCTGCAAGCAGGTCCTCGGGTTCTTCTAGCCCAATTGAAAGGCGGATCAAATCATCACCAATACCACTACGCGCGCGATCTTCGGCGCTCACCCGCGAATGGGTCGTCGTGGCCGGATGCGTCACGATACTGCGTGTGTCCCCGAGGTTTCCCGTGATCGAGAACAAACGCAGCGAATCGATGACTCGCCATGCGCGGTCACGATCGCCATCTACCTCGAAGGCCACGACCCCGCCGTATCCATTTTGTTGCCGACTTGCGAGATCATGCTGTGGATGGTTGGCGAGGCCCGGATAATAAACCCGCTTTATTTGATCTTGCTCCTCCAACCACGCCGCAACCGTACCGGCGGCTCTGCAATGCTGTTGAATGCGGATCGAAAGTGTTTCCAAGCCTTTAAGAAATACCCACGCATTGAACGGGCTCATGCTCGCACCGCCCGAGCGCATGACTGGGATCAATTTCTCCTCGACCATGGCTTCCGGCGCCACGATCGCACCACCAACGCAGCGACCCTGTCCGTCGAGGTACTTAGTAGCGGAATGAATGACAATGTCCGCGCCATGCGACAGCGGCCGCTGCAATATTGGCGTGCAAAAACAATTATCGACTACCAGGAGGCTATCCGATTCATGCGCTAGCGCGGATAGTGCACCAATATCGGCTACCTCGGTTAATGGATTCGATGGGGTCTCCAGAAAAAAGAGTTTCGTATTCGGCCGCACCGCACCTTTCCATGCCTCTAGGTCGATCAGGTCGACGAAGGTGAATTCAATACTGAAATTTGCCAAGATATTTTTAAAAAGATTGATCGTGCTGCCAAATACGCTGTAGGAACACACAACGTGATCGCCCGCGGCTAACACTCCCAGGCACAAGGTCATGATGGCGCTCATGCCGGATGCCGTTCCAACGGCACATTCACCACCTTCTAGCGCAGCTAGGCGTTGCTCAAACGTCCGTACCGTCGGATTCGTAAATCGTGAATACACATTGCCGGGCTCATTGCCAGAAAATCGCGCCGCCGCTTGCGCAGCGTTCTCGAAGCTAAAACTCGAGGTAACGAAAATTGGATCGCTGTTTTCAAACTCGGCGCTCTGGAGGCTGCCGGCATGGCACGCGATGGTCGATAGCGCGTCATCAAAATCATTAATTGCGTTCATATGTCTATCCCGAACCGTGATCTAAATTAATCGATCTGGGCCGGATCCCGCGGACACTACAATATCGGACCTCGGTATCTGGTCACCGTTTATTGCCGATTTAGGAGTTGCGGGTCTTGAGGAACAGTGCGACGGAAAACGTCTCGAGCAGATCTCGTTTTAGCTGTTCTTCTATAGCGCCCGCAAGCTGATATCAAATCGGCGCTTAATGGCGCGCACACTATTACGAACATGCGTCGAAGTCAACGAGGCGTCGGAATTCATCGTCGACTTTGGTTTTATCGGGGCGTAGACTTAATTTTCAACACAAGCGCAAACGCTGCGGCGGTCGAATTAAGCCCGGAAGACCGCGACCTCTAGAGATTGAGTTTTCAGGATAGTCTAGCGTTAAACGAATTGTCATGGTCGAAATCTATGACGAAACATCTCATCAATTCCTGCTGTAGGCTGCCTGCGTAATTTCCCAGTGGAAATGGTGGTGGACAAATTATCCGGAATTGCGCGCATTACTTTCTCCGGACGTGTCACCCATAACGACGTGGTAGCCGCAATATTTCAGTTGCTTGATCATCCTGATTTCAGATCCGATATGCCAAGCGTATGGGACTATCGAGGATGTGAAGTTGAGGGTTTTTCCGAGGAGGAAATGCGTCAACTTGGCGAAGTCGCACACCAAACGAGCGGTCGTCACAACGAGGCGAGACTCGCACTTGTCGCAGGCAGCGATCTGCAATTTGGCCTATCGCGCATGTTCATCATGCTAAACGAAATTGTTCATTTGGAATTCGAAGTGTTTCGAGATATTAACGAAGCGGAACGTTGGGCACGTCGCGAAGTTTGATAATCGATCAGTAACAATCAGGCTTAACGCGATCTGGGCCGAAACATACCTCGAAGTTACATGTTGACTCCGATGAATTTTCGACCAGCACAGCCGTCTGGGGTGATACCAATCTCGGGCAGCGCTAACACTGTAGCACTACAAGCGGCATCATTGCTTGACTAGTTAATTGACGCTACCGGCGTCGTAACAATAAACCGAACAACCCAGACGCCATCAAAATCATGGCAGGCGGTAAGGGTACGACCCTATAGGTGAACGTAAGTAGTGGCGCTGCAGTGGATTCCCCGTCCCAGGATTCAACCTCGCGGCTGCCGAATGGCCCAACGCCAGCGAGCGGATCTTGATCTAACAAGAGAACAATATCGGTACCGCCGATGGTTGGCCATGACGGATCGCTCACCAGTTCGTTCAATATCAAAGAAATGTTGGCGGTCGTTAGCAGTTCGTTCACTGCCGGATAGTCCGCGGTCTCCCAGTCGACCATTGCGGTAGTAAGGGGCCTATCCCTGGGCTGATTGCCAGCGCTAAACGTTTCGCGTGAACCGAGCATACTTTCACCGGCGATGAGTAGGTCAATTGGTGCTCCGTAGCCTTCAATGACCTCTTTCGCGGTCGAGTCGATCTCGAACACGATCCGCGCGTCGGTGACAATTGCGCCTTTAGGGATCGGCACTGCTTGAAACCGCAGTCCAATCACCTGTTGCACGGAATTGTCGCGCGGTAGTTCAAGGTCGGAGCTGGCGTGAGTGTAGGCCGAACCAGTAACAGCCGATTCGGCGTCATCTGAACTAGTAGAAACTCTCACCGAATCGACAAAGACCGTTGCCGCAATCGCTTGTCCAGATAAGAGCAGGCTCGATAATAAGATAATCGCGCCGAAGAAAATACGGTTACTGATGTCGGTATCACGGACCATATTGATTTCCTTACCCTTGACGATGCCACGGAGTATGCGGGCATCCCTACGTGCTGTGACGCAATTCGAGACATGAAATGCGCGACGTCACTTTTCCGCTTAACAAGCCCGCTTACAAGGTAGGGCTCAAATAATTGAATTGGAATTAGAGCTAAACTTTCTTCCTGCTACTGACTCCGAGTCCCACAAGCCCGAGACCGAAGAGTGCGAGTGAGGTAGGTTCCGGCATATCTGTTGGCGGAATAAATGTTCCATCGTTGCGCGTCTGCACCGTCAGCATCCATTCAATACCCATCGAAGAAGGAAAAACAACCGACCCATTAAGCTCAACGCGCCACAGGGGCCCTCCTAACGCTCCAGTATCAGGCCCTGTGGTATCCACCAATGACGCGGTTACGCCGCTGTCGCCTGCCATTGTGAACGCGCCGAAATTGTCGTCGAATAGGTTGTTACCCGGGGTAGATAGTCCCGTGTTGAGTACCTCTCCGTTAGCGAGTGCTTCGAAGCTCAACACGATGCTGACAACGTCCAATCCCATTGGTAAATCGAAAAAAAAGTTGTCGACATCAGTGCTCGGCGTTACGCCGAGTATTCCAATTATCTCGTTGACCCCGTCGCCTAATGGGCCAATATTGGTTCCAATCGCGCCCAGAGAGCCGTCAACAGATTCGTCATAAATCACAACTGCAGCAGCATTCATAGCGCCTACGACTATGGCGATTGCAACCAATAACCTTATCTTTTTGAAGTCCATGGGAAGCGCTCCAGGCAATTAGGTACTGTATGGGTTGGCAGCAATATCCATGCCATTAACGATTAATGTGCCTAATCAACAGTTTAGCCAACAACTGAGCTTGGCAATGTAAAGTTTCTAAGAATATCGAGGACTATTGCGCTATCGATTTGTAAAGTATCTGGACAGATATGGTCTGTTTGTTAGTTCAGTCGTATGCTTTCTCATTCAAAATTGAGGGCTTACTACACGGTCCTGCCGGGTCTGGGCGGACCCATTGCCTCACGACCAGATCCGATACGAGCAGGCGCAACGCAATCAATGCGAGGGCACGGACAGCTCACACGTCCGCCGGCATCTCCTCAGAATTGTGCATATCGCTGAGCGCGTTGTGCGTGGATGCGCGTTGCGATTTGGCTTCATCGGATCGCAATGCCTCTATTCGGTTGAGGTAGGTCTCGTTGACGTCACCGGTGACGTAGTCGCCATCGAAACACGATAAGTCGAAACGCTTCACCTCCATGTTGCCTTTGCGCGCCGCATCGACGAGATCGTCCAAGTCTTGATAAATGATCTTGTCTGCGCCAATGAGGATCCCCACTTCATCGACCGATCGGCTCGCGCCAATCAATTCTTCCCCAGTAGGCATATCGATACCATAGACATTCGGATAGGCAACGGGCGGTGCTGCGGAGGCGAAGTAGACTTTCTTGGCGCCGGCTTCGCGGGCCATTTGGATGATCTGACTAGAGGTTGTACCGCGAACAATTGAATCATCCACTAACAGAACATTCTTACCTTCGAACTCAAGGCCGATGGCGTTCAGCTTTTGGCGCACGGACTTTTGCCGCAGCGCCTGGCCCGGCATGATAAACGTGCGCGGGATATAGCGGTTCTTCACAAAGCCTTCGCGGTAATTGACCTTTAGTTCATGCGCTAGTTCAAGCGCTGCAGTGCGCGAAGTATCAGGGATTGGGATCACGACATCGACGTCGTGTTCGCCCCATTGGCGTCGAATTTTTTGCGCGAGCGCTTCGCCCATGCGCATTCTCGCTTTATGCACGGAAATGCCGTCGATTATAGAATCCGGGCGTGCGAGATAGACATACTCGAAGATGCATGGCGCCATTTCTTTTTTCGGTGCGCACTGTTTTCGCAGTAGCTCGCCCTCCTTGCTGATGAAGATGACCTCACCAGGAGCAATATCGCCAATGAGTTCGAAGCCTAAGACATCGATCGCAACACTTTCAGAGGCGATCATATATTCGGTGCCGAGATCCGTCTCACGTTTGCCGTACACAATTGGACGGATCCCGTGTGGGTCCCGGAAGCCGATAATGCCGACTCCGGTGATCATTGAAATCGCGGCATAACCACCTTTGCATCGTTGATGGACCTTCTCGATCGCATTGAAGATATCGTTGGAATCGATGCGTAATTTGCCAGAACGTTGTAGCTCGTGCGCAAACACGTTCAGTAAGACTTCAGAGTCGGAGTCGGTGTTGATATGCCGCAAATCTTCTTCGAACAACTCTTGCTTCAATTGCTCGGAGTTCGTCAGATTGCCGTTGTGCCCAAGCGTAATACCATACGGTGAATTCACGTAGAACGGTTGCGCTTCAGCGTTCGAGGAAACACCAGCCGTGGGATAGCGCACATGTCCGATACCCATGCGTCCGCGCAGATTGCGCATATGGCGAGTCCGAAACACATCGCGTACGTAGCCGGCAGATTTGCGCAGAAATAGATGGCCGTCTTCATAGGTTGCAATGCCTGCGGCATCCTGACCACGATGCTGCAGGACCGTTAAGCCGTCATAAAGGGCTTGGTTGACTGCCGTCTTAGCAACAATTCCGACAATGCCACACATAGTGTTTTATCCGATTAGGTTCAATGGAAATTTCATGAATAACTAAAATGCGCTTGTATATCGGGCGGCAGAAAGCTGATCGCAATATGTGCAAGTTGCTCGAAATGTCTCATTAGCATCGATTCGCGCCACCAAGGGTCGCTCGGCACCTGGGTGAGTCCAAGCCCCACCACTACAACGCCGACAATAGCAATCCCACGAACGGCGCCAAACACCACACCCAGCATGCGATCGGTACCGCTCAAGCCGGTCTTTTCGATCAATTTTCCAATGAGGTGGTTGATCAAGCCGGTCACGAGTAACGACACCACCATAATACCGATAAATGCCAATACCCGGCGGCCGGTTGGGACCGATATGAAATCGATCAGTAGATCCGCCGCTGGATTGTAGAAGGTCACAGCGATCCAGATCGATGCGATTAGACCTACGAGCGAGAGTGCCTCGCGCACGAATCCTCTAAATATGCTGATCAACACAGATATACCGATTATGGTCAAGATAACTATATCGGCCAAATTCATACCGGTGATCGCTGGGTGGGAGTGCGCGATTTTAACAAATGAGCGATGCTTAGGGATACCGCATCACGATACCGTCGAGATCGATATCTTTGGCGAGTTCATCGCGGATTTTGTCCGCCGTCACCTTCGTTAGCTCAGGACCTACGCGGACTCGAAAGACCTGCTTTGTGCCATCCCTGAGTTGCTCGATAAAAGCGGTATAGCCGCCGTTTCTTAGCTTATCCACCAGCGCCTTTGCGTTTTCTTCACTACTAAAACTCCCGACCTGGATCACCCATGCCGTAACACCAGTCCGCGGCGTGGTGACTTCAGACGCTGGTTCAGGAACACGCGGCGGTCCGCCGCTCCAGTCCTGGGGCTTTGTTAACTCCTGAGGTGTCGCGTCCATTGCGCGTTCGACTTGTTCCATCATCTTGTCGTCGAGCGGAACGACACGCGAATTGAAGTCCTGCGGCGGCGCGCTCTCGACCCCTAGTCCCGTCGATATTTCATTTTCGCGAGCGGTTTCGTCCAAAAATATCGGAATAAAGACAACCCCAATGGCAACCAGCACTGCCGCACCGACCACCCTTTGCTTCAGTTGTGGATCCATTAGCGCACCATTAATTCACAATGTCTGGCGGATCTTGTCGATCCGCCAGACATGCCATTACCTCGGAGACGACTAAAAAGGACCCGAGTGCAACGATCCGGTCGCCCGGTTTGACGATGCCAGTGATGCCTTGATAAGCACTAGCAACGGAGTCATAGGTACGAGCATGGGCTGAGCGACCAGCTACTAATTTTAGCGACGCGTACAGCTCGATTCCGGTCGCGCGCCGGCGAGCATTTACCGTCGCTAAATGCCAGGTATCGACTATCGGTTCCAATGATCGGATCACACTGGGATGGTCTTTCGTGCGCAGCATGCCGAGGAGAACATGCGTGCGGCGGGGTTCGAGCCTAAGTAATGTTCGCACAAACGCTTCGACAGCTTGTGCGTTATGAGCGACATCAAGAATCGTCTCAATCTCCCCGCTGATCCGTTGAAAACGGCCGGGTAGGCTAATGTCGGTTAAGCCACGAACAATGTCGATATCGGTCACCGGTACGCGACCTTTCAGGATCTCGAGAACCATCAAAACCCCGGCCGCGTTACCCAATTGGTAGTCGCCGGCCAAACTTGGTTTTGGCAATTCAGTGCGCACAGTATCGCCACTCCACCAACTCCAGTGGTCGCCGTCGTCTGAGAAACGGTACGAGCTACCAAGTATTTCCAATTGTGTCGGCAGCTCCCGGGCGAATCGCTTAATGCTACTGGTAACGTCAATGTCAGAGCAAACAGCGGGTTTCCCCATGCGCAAGATCCCCGCTTTCTCGAGCGAGATCTGCTCACGGTTATCCCCAAGAAACTCTGTATGATCGATACCAATCGTCGCGATCAGTGCGACATCGGCATCAATAATATTCACCGCGTCCAAACGTCCGCCTAAGCCGACCTCGAGGATCACGATATCGAGCACCGCGTCACTGAACAGGGACAACGCCGCCAAGGTTCCGAATTCAAAGTAGGTTAGCGGCGTCCCGGCACGCGCGAATTCGACCCGCTCGAACGCTCCACAGATGTCCTGATCGGACACTGGCGTACCGTCTATCCGAATACGCTCATTGTAGCTGCGCAAATGCGGCGAGGTATACGTTGCGACACGGTATCCGGCTTGTCGCAATATTGAATCCAGCATTGCAACACTTGATCCTTTCCCATTGGTACCGGCAACTGTT
Source organism: Gammaproteobacteria bacterium (assembly GCA_021773835.1). GTDB lineage: Bacteria > Pseudomonadota > Gammaproteobacteria > UBA11873. Next base: position 27,942 of record JAJFJQ010000052.1, on the reverse strand, counting down.
ACAACTGTCGGCGCAATTGCCTTGATTCCCATGTTGTTCGCCACAAGCCTAGAGCGGTCGAGGCCTAGTTCGATGTCGGTGACGCTGAGCGATTCTTGCCAGGCGAGCCAAGCATCAAGCGAATCAAAGCTCACGTCGGAGAGTGAGCTACTAGCGGACATCGACCACACCGTGTGCCACCGATCTATAAAGGGGAGGCATTGCCCTCACTTGGTGCTCGAGCGGAAGCAGTTGGTCCCGGTGCTTGTACGTACTAGCTCCAGCGGTTGGCAAGTTATCGTTAAACATCGTCGCGCGGTTCATCGATCTCTATAATTTCCGCGATCTCTTCTGCTTCTTCCGGCGCCGAAGCCTCCTCCGTTATTGCGGCCGCATCATCAGCCTGCTCAATCACCTCTTGGTGCATCAAAATTCTGAGGACCGACGCGAGGCGGTCGCGCATCAACCGACGATCAAGGATCATATCGATTGCGCCATGTTCCAGGAGAAACTCGCTGCGCTGAAACCCCTCGGGCAGCACTTGCCGCACGGTCTGCTCTATAACCCGGGGCCCGGCGAAACCAATCAAGGCGTTAGGTTCGGCAACGATAATGTCTCCGAGCGTGCCGATACTGGCCGAAACACCGCCCATGGTCGGATCCGTCAGTACTGAGATATACGGTAGGCGACTTTCCCGCAATTCTGCGACCGCGGTACTTGTCTTAGCCATTTGCATTAACGACACCAACGCCTCTTGCATGCGTGCGCCGCCGCTTGCGCAAATACAGATCATCGGCTTGTGCTCTTCGATGCAATGACGGATCCCACGTACGAAACGCTCGCCAACGACTGACGCCATTGACCCACCCATAAAACCGAATTCGAACGCAGACACGACTACCGGCAACGACTTCAACGTTCCAGTAGCAACAATCATGGCTTCATTTTCGCCGGTTTTCTTCTGCTCGGCGGAGAGGCGGTCTTTATAGCGTTTACTGTCTTTGAATTTCAGAAAGTCGACCGGTGCTAATGACATACCGATGTAGTCAATCGCGTCGTCGTCAAGAAAATATTCAATCCGTTGGCGGGCACCGATGCGCAAGTGGTGCCCGCATTTCATGCAGACATCGAGGTTGCGCTTAAGCTCGGCTTTGTAAAGTACGGCGTTGCATGCAGGACAGCTTGTCCATACCCCCTCTGGAATCGACTTTTTGTTCGCACCTTCGATGCGAATGCGTGACGGTAGAAGTTTTTTAAACCAACTCATTTCCATTAATCTGTGCGACGAGCTTAAGCCAAATAGGGCGGCGAGACGTCGTTCTTCCTTCCTAAATTCATTACTGGTTGCCTATGCCGCGCGGGCCGTGTCGAGCGCTACGCGCAGTTGCCCGACGAACGATTTGATATGGTCCAGCATCGTCTGGCGATCCGACGCGTGGCGTTCAATTATTTCTATAATCGCACTGCCAACAATCACGGCATCGCCCGCACAGGCAATAGCGGCGGCGGCTTCCGGTGATTTGATCCCAAATCCAACACCAATGGGCAGGGACAAGCGTTGTCGAAATTGCTTAATTCGCGCACTGACTTCATCCGCGTCGATCGACTTGCTGCCGGTCACACCCTTGACCGAGACATAATAGACGAAGCCGCTGGCGAACTTACACACATCTTCGATCCGGTTCGGCGACGAATTCGGCGCCACGAGGAATATTTGTTTCAACTTATTGGCGACTAGCTGCGAATTGATATCCGCTGCCTCTTCCGGCGGTACGTCAACTATCAATACGCCGTCGACCCCTGCACTTGCCGCTTGCCCGACAAAATTCACATATCCCATCGCCTCGATCGGGTTGAGATAACCCATCAACACAATCGGAACTGTTTGGTTGTCGTTGCGAAATTCGCGCACGAGATCCAGTACGCCGGTCAGCGACATACCATTAGCTAAGGCACGCTCGCTGGCCCGTTGAATCGTTGGGCCATCGGCCATTGGATCAGAAAATGGCACACCAAGTTCGATGACATCAGCGCCGGCGGCAACTAGCGTGTGCATAATGCTAAGCGTCGCCGCTGTTTCCGGATCGCCTGCGGTCACGTAAGTTACCAACGCACAACGGCCGGCATCATTCAGATCCGAGAAACAACAATCAAGTCGATTTGTCATAGTGTTTGTCTATCTAAACTAGCACTAGGGTAATTGCGCTGTGACAATGTCCGAGAACGCATATGTTATCGCGCCTAAAGTGTGATACCCGACAAGGCCGCAACCGTTTGTACGTCTTTGTCCCCACGACCGGATAAATTGACGACAATTGTTTGCTCACGTGTCATCGTCGGCGCCAGTTTATTCACATAGGCCAAGGCGTGACTAGATTCCAACGCGGGAATGATCCCTTCTACTCGGGTCAATTGATGGAATGCCGCTATCGCCGCATCGTCATTGATACAGACGTACTCCGCGCGCCCATTATCTTTTAGCCACGCGTGTTCCGGACCCACCCCAGGATAATCGAGTCCCGCGGAAACGGAATGCGTGGGAACAATTTGTCCATCATCATCCTGCATTAGGTAGGTGCGGTTGCCGTGCAAGATACCGGGGCGACCCGCGTTCAGCGGGGCAGAGTGGCGACCAGTTTCGACCCCATCACCACCGGCCTCAACGCCAATCAATTGTACGTCCGAATCGTCGATGAAAGGATGAAACAATCCAATAGCATTCGATCCACCGCCAACGCATGCAACCAGAGCATCGGGCAACCGGCCTATCTGCTCGAGTGACTGACGCCGAGCTTCCCGTCCGATCACGCATTGAAAATCACGTACCATTGCGGGATAAGGATGGGGGCCGGCGACAGTGCCGATGATGTAAAACGTATCATCAACATTAGACACCCAGTCGCGCAGCGCTTCGTTCAACGCGTCCTTTAAGGTGCGCGATCCGGAATCGACCGGCACCACTTCGGCACCGAGTAGCTTCATCCGAAAGACATTGGGCGATTGTCGTTGGATATCTTCAGCGCCCATGTAAACCACACACTGCATACCGAAACGTGCGGCAACGGTTGCCGTCGCAACGCCATGTTGACCGGCACCCGTTTCAGCAATGACACGCTGCTTGCCCATGTGGCGCGCCAACAGCGCCTGGCCGATGGTGTTATTTATTTTGTGTGCGCCAGTATGGTTTAGGTCTTCGCGCTTCAGGTATACCTGGGCACCGCCGAGCTCATCGGAAAGGCGTTTTGCATGGTAAAGCGGTGACGGCCGTCCGACATAGTGCTGCAGATCGTGATCAAATTCGGCCAGAAATTCCGGGTCGCGGATGCACGTCAAATAAGCGTCCTCAAGCTCCGCCAACGGACCCATAAGCGTCTCGGCGACAAATTTGCCACCGTAAATGCCAAAATGGCCGGACGCATCGGGAAGTCCCGCATCGCTTTGCGGATCCGAAGTACTTGCGGTTACCTTCGCACTCAAGCTATGTCACCTCTTGCATAAATGCCTGCATTTTAGCGTGATCCTTAATGCCCTTATCGCGCTCGATACCACTGCTAACGTCGACCGCGTATGGCCTGACCACCTCAATCGCCCGCGCGACATTAGAAGCGTCGAGACCACCAGCCAAAATGATCGGTTTTGGCACTCCCTGAGGCACGCGGCCCCACTCAAATGCGTTACCCGTCCCGCCGAACACCACTGGGTCGAAGGCATCGACGAGCAGTGCGGCTGCACTTGCAAAGCGTTCCGCTTCGGCCAAGAGATCTAAACCAGGCGACATACGGACCGCTTTTACATACGGGCGCCCGAGTCGATCGCATTGTTCCGCCGATTCCTCTCCGTGAAACTGCACCAGGTCTAACGGTACCTCGGTAACAACGCCGGCCACGTCGTTGGGATTGGCGTTGACGAACAGGCCTACTTTGCAAACCAATGGCGGCAGTTGGCGCACAATATCTGCCGCCGTCCCAACGCTAATACACCGAGGACTTTTGTCGTAGAACACGAATCCCAAGGCGTCGACCCCCAATTCGACAGCCAACCGGGCGTCGTCGAATTGAGTGATCCCACAAAATTTAACCCGGGTTCTTGGACGCATTGTTCACGGAGACCCCGCGTAGGTTATCAGCAAAAATGTCATTGTTCGTCGGTCCGGCATCATCCAGCGCGTAGTCGCGAGAAATGTTGCCGATATCATCACTGTGAGCGCAAACCGTCTCAATTTCGACCAGTCGATTGTCTCATTTCCAAAGCGCGGCGCATACAAAGCGCACCATTCGTTACCCAATTGCTTGAAACCAAGCGATCGGCGCAAACGAGGGGCTGGCTACTTGAGAATTTCGCCGAGCGTCACTTATGACCAAAATGCCTACGGCATTCGCTAGCCCAATGACCAATCCGGCCCGATGCTGATCCGTTTCTCGTTACTTGATTCAACCCATATCCGTTTCGAGTAGCGTCCACGGGCTACACAAGGCCACCGATTTCGGCAGCGTGAAGTGTTCAGGATAGCCGACGTCGGTTAGATATAAGCCGGCAGCATCTGCCGTCATCCCGCCGACTTTTCGGTCGCGCGCGCTTAACACTTCGTGCACCCATTCGGGTGAATCGCGCCCATCGCCCACACGCAGCAATGCCCCCACAATGTTACGCACCATGTGTTGCAAAAACGCGTTTGCGCTGATAACGATGGTCACGAACTCGCCAGTGCGTCGAACGTCGATCCGACGCACCTCCCGCATCGCGTGCGGCGCCTGGCAACCACTCGCTCGAAACGACGTGAAGTCGTGGTAGCCAACGAGGCAACGCGCCGCTTGAGACATCAACGCCGCGTCCAAGGGTTGATACACAAAGCTCACCTTACCCGCCCATAGCCCGGGACGTGCAACCCTATTGCAAATAGTATATTGGTAAGTCCTGCCGGTTGCCGAGAAGCGCGCGTGAAAATCGTCGGGGACTTCGTGGGCCCACTGCACGGCGATATCGCTTGGGAGGTTTGAATTAGCGCCCAGGACCCACGAGCGACGCGTGCGCCGGACGCTCGTTTCGGTGTGTATGACTTGGCCGGTAGCGTGAACGCCGGTGTCTGTACGACCCGCGCAGTAGACCTTCAACGGCTCGTTTGCAACCGTGGAGAGCGCTTGCTCGACGCAAGCTTGGACCGTGCGCCCGATCGTTTGGCGTTGCCACCCAACGAACTTTGAGCCGTCGTATTCGACGCCGAAGGCGACTTTCATCGGGCCAAATGCCCGCTGCATCCGTTCCTATGTGAGCTGTTCGATTAGCCGCTGCGCCTCGCTTTGCTGGCTATCAGATCCGTCACGCGCCACCTCGTCGAGAATCGAACGAGCACCGTCGTTATCCCCCAGCTCAATGTAAGCTTTCGCGAGGTTCAACTTTGTGTCGATCTCATCGGCTTCGGTTTGCGTTTCCACGTCATCATCTACCGGTAAGACCACCGTCTCTTCTTCGTCCGGTGTTGTCTCTAGTTCGCCACTCATATCCATCGCGATCGTGTCTGCCTGATCCATATCTTCGAGATCGAGATCTTCAAGGTCAAAATCGAGACTGGTCTCGGTATCGCTGCCATCGTCAGCCGCACCAAAGTCCAAATCTAGACCACCACTGGTGTCCGCAAGGCTGAGGTCGAGTTCGCCAGCGTCGTCGTCCAGACCGAGGTCGTCGTCGCCTATATCGAGATCCGCCATACTTTCTTCCATCGACTTGGCAAGATCGTCGAGAGAATCATCTGCCGTATCTGCTTTCGGTAGCTCTAAGGTCTCATCAATCACGAGGTTGTCCATCTCCGTCGTGTCTTCGAGTGCCAGATCGAATTCAATTTCCGATTCACTGTCCGATTCGTCCGGACCACCGATGGTGTCACCACCTACAGCAAGGTCGTCTAGTTCGGAGCTTTGCAATGATAGGTCGAATTCGAGGTCGTCATCCTCACTCGCTGGAGATTCATCCAGCGACACGGTGTCAATTTCGGAGATGTCATCTGAGATGTCGCCGGTTGGCGGCGCTGGAATAGCCTCCATTTCTACCGTGTCGACGCTGTCCGGCGTATCGAGTGAACCCTCCGGCGCGATGTCGAGTTCAAGACTCTCACCGTCAGCCTCGCTCGTGGTCGAATCGAAGTCGAGGCCTCCGCTGATATCGAGCGTCAAATCGTCGTCATCGGTTTCCATCGGAGCCTCTTCGAGCTCTCCGATATCGAAATCCAAGGGCGCGTCATCATCCGTTCCACTCGGCGCGGTAATGTCGAACGTACCGTCGTCGCCATCCGCCACTTCGTCATCTGCACCGAACGCGGGAGAGACCGTATCGCTGATATCGAAATCGATGCCACCACTGCTGCCACCGCTCTCGCTGACATCAGCATCGGCCGTCGGTTCGTCACTGCCCATTAATCCCGGCGAGGTGACGTTTAGCAGATCGTCCGGATGATCGTCGGTCAACATCCCGGTTGATGTGACATCCAGCAGGTCATGTTCGCCATCTGGGGCGGGCGCGGTGAGATCCAGAATATCGTCGTCCGTGGCACTCAAATCAGCGGGCGCGCTAACATCCAACGCGTCGCCTTGTGTCACGGACATACTATCCGCTGCTGCAGCATCACCATCCTCGCCGACGCTAACGTCAAGCGTGCCCTCATCTTTGTGTAACGAATCGGTTGTAGCGGTTAGATCAAAGATGTCATCACCCGCCGCCTCGCCACCTTCCGACCCAAGATCAAAGTCGAGACTGCCGGGATCTTGGTCGTCGGTTTCGTCTCCAGGCCCCAGGCCGACTTGCGTACTTTCCAATACCGCGTCGCTACCGGGCGCCATAGTCATGGTATGCGCGCCTGCCTCATCGTCGGCCGTGATATCAACAACCTGTTGTGCTGATTGGTCATGCGAAGCCACATCTGCAGCAGGGTCGCCTTCGGCGAACAATGCACGAGTCGGCGACATTTCGGTCCACATCGCCACCGCGCTTTCCCACAAGGGATCGCTTTCACCGACGCTGTCGTTTAGTGATCTCGCTGCCTCTTCGTAGGCGGCTTGGTTGTTCGAAGAATAAAAGACCTCTAATAAGCGCAGTTTATATTTGTGCTCGTCAGGGTGTTCCGCAATGACTTTGCGTACGAGTTCTTCTGCTTGGTCGAAGCGCTCATAGGCAAGGTAGACATTGACTTCTTCTAGTGGGTCTTCTTCGGGCTCTTCAGCCGCTAGTTCCGCTGCCGTTGATTCTAGCGTTCTTAAATCCGGACTGGTTTCCGCCATCGCGGCGTTTTCCGGGGCGACCTCGGTCGTGTCCTCAGAGGAAAACTCTTCAACTTCATCTTCATCTTCGCGAGTTTCCGTTATCGGTTCGTCCTCTCCGAAGCCTTCCGTGAGGGCAGTTGGGTCATCATCGTCGGCCGTCGTTGCAATCGCATCGACCGTCTCGCTATCTGCGTCACCGCGACCACCAATAAGTTTGAACAGCGCTGCAAAGGCGCCCAATAGGACCACCGCAAGGATGCCTAAAATCGTCATGGCCCCACCAGGGACCATGTTCGTTATATGCTGAGGTATGAGGCCACCGAGCAACGAGCCGCCGGAGTCCGGTTCCGTCCCTCCACCTTCATCCATCGCGATTTCAGGTTCGTCGAGATCGGGTACTGTGTCCGCTGGTGGCGAGTCGCCGGGCGCTGTGTCTGGATCATCGCCAATAGTAATGTCGACATCGGGGATATCACCTGTTGCAATCGGGATTTCGTCATCGCCGTCCCCCATGTCGACGGCACTGTCCGTGCCGTCGTCCATCGCAGTTTCCGTGTCGCCATCAACCGGCATTTCCGCTTCGGCGACTCCTTCGATAGGGGCCTCAATACCGAGTTCGAGCAGACGTGCTTGTAATGCGGCCAGTTCGTCGTCCTTAATATCAACTTGGCGGCTCATCAAATCGATGATTTCATTGGCCTCGGCGATACGGGCCTGAAGTTCGGCATTTTCCTGGACCTGGGCATCCAGTTCCTCACGCGCTAAGGTAATTTCGGCAGCGCCGTCATCGGCTGCGCCTGCACCCATCGCATCGCCATCGCCAGGGGCCACAAGTTCTAAGCGTGCGTCCGTCCCTTCGTCGATCGCCGGCTCTGGATCGTCCATTGGCTCACTGTCAGCCATCGGCTCACTGTCAGCCATCGACTCTGGGTCATCCATCGGCTCACTGTCGGCCGTCGGTTCAGCGTCATCCATTGGCTCGTCTTCGACGCTCGGCTCTTGGCCTAGTGGCGCATCGGCGACCGTCTCGGTTGCAATGTCTCGATACTCATTCCAGAGTTGGTGTTGACGTCGGACCTCAGCGATTGCCTCGGTTTGCGTCATGACATCAGTCGCGCCCGCTTCGGGCAGTCGCAATATCGAACCGCGTTTCAAGATATTGATGTTGTCATTGCCAAACGCCTCGGGGTTGGCACGTAACAAGGCGAGCATCATTTGTTGAACGCTGGTGGAATCATCTGGGCGATTAGCGCTGGCAATCGACCACAAGGTATCGTTCGCCTGGACCGCTATTGTCGAATCAGCACTATAACTAGACGGTGTGGTTGGTGTCGCGGCTGGCGACACCGTTGGTGCGGCAGTTGCGGCCGTAGCTATCACGGGGCGGCTCGACGTTACCGGAGTCGCTGGCGCCGGCACAGGCGTCGGTGCCGGCGCGGCGGCGACCGGCGGTGTGGCCGTGGTCGTGCGGCGGCGTGCATGATCGTAGAGCGGTGGATCGAGTAAGACAGTGTACTCGCGCACCATCCGACCATTCGCCCAATTCATTTCAAGTAGGAAATTCAGGAACGGTTCGCGGATCGGCTCGCGCGACGTGATTTGGACGTAGTCGGCGCCGGTCGCACTATTAACGACCTTGAATCGCAGAAATAGTAGGACTGCACTGCGATGGACATTGGCCCGCTCAAATTGCGCTTCGTCGGCCAGCCGGACCCGAATGCCTTCGAGGTCAGACGCGGTTACGCCGAGGATTTCGATACGCCCATCGAAGGGTTCGTTCAAGGCTGACGACTGCTTGAGTGTTCCCAAACCAAGGCCAAGCGCCGTTTGGGACATCAAAACTAAAGCCAGAGCCGCGGCGAGATTCCGTAACATGGTCGCTTCCTTAGTTGTTCATTGTTCGGGGTACGCATCGTTGGATCGCCGACATAAGCATCGTTTGCCTATCGGCGCGACCCGCCAAAACAACCTTCGAATAAACTTTACAATTGGGTGTTAACTATAGCTTATAAATAGCTTTTTACCAAAATTTCGGCAATCTGTACACTATTCAAGGCCGCGCCCTTACGGACGTTGTCGGCAACCACCCACAGATTGATCCCGCGGGGATGTGATATGTCTTCACGGATCCGTCCAACAAACACCAGATCGGCGTTCGCGCCTTCGGTCACAGCGGTCGGGTAACCGCCATCCGTATGCGCATCCAAAACCTTGATTCCTGGCGCCTTCGCCAATAGGTCGCGGACCTCAGTGGCGCTGATCTTAGACCGCGTTTCAATATGTACGGCCTCAGAATGCCCATAAAAAACAGGGACTCGCACGCACGTCGGGTTAACCTGAATATCTTCTCGGCCCAATATTTTTCGCGTCTCCCACACCATTTTCATCTCTTCTTTGGTGTAGCCGTTGTCCTGGAAGGTATCGATATGCGGCAGGCAATTGAACGCTATTTGCTTCGGATAGACCTTCTCGGCGATCGGTCGCGCGTTCAGCAAGTCGGCGGTCTGCTTGGCCAGCTCCTCCATCGCTTCTTTGCCCGTACCTGAAACTGCTTGATAGGTCGCGACATTGATCCGTTCAATTCCGACGGCGTCGTCAATTGGCTTTAGCGCCACCAACATCTGGATCGTCGAGCAATTCGGATTGGCGATGATATTGCGATTTTCGAACTCGGCGATCGCCTCCGGATTGACCTCTGGTACGACCAATGGGATGTCATCGTCGTAGCGAAACTGGGAGGTATTGTCGATGACAATGCAACCGGCAGCCGCAGCTTGTGGCGCGTATATCGCCGAGACACTTGCACCCGGGGAGAAGATGGCAATACCAACATCGCTAAAATCGAAAGTTTCGAGGTCTTCAACAACCAGCCGTGTGTCCCCAAACATGACGCGCGAACCCGCCGATCGGTGACTTGCAACCGCGTGGACCTTGGCCGCCGGAAACTTGCGTTCGGCTAAGATCGACAACATGGTCTCGCCGACCGCGCCGGTGGCACCAACTACTGCAATGTTGAATTCCTTGCTCATCATTTACCCGTATTACTCAATCGCCAAGGGCAGTCACAACCTGCTCTGCCATTGCGCGCGTGCCAATTTTCTGCATGCCGTCACTATAGATATCGCCAGTTCGGTAGCCCTTATCCAGTGTTCGTGCCACCGCACGCTCGATTCGCTCGGCGTGCGCTGATTCATCCAGCGTATAACGCAACATCATCGCCAGCGATTGGATCGTTGCCAGTGGATTGGCCAAGTCCTGACCGGCAATATCCGGCGCCGACCCATGCACCGGTTCGAACATACCCTTGCCGTCCGCATCGAGCGAAGCGGAAGGCAACATCCCGATCGAGCCGGTCAACATCGATGCGAGGTCCGACAATACATCGCCGAATAGGTTAGAGGTGACAATAACGTCAAACTGCTTTGGATTACGTACGAGCTGCATTGCGGCGTTGTCAACATACATATGCGACAGCTCAATGGCGGGATATTCATCACCTAATGACGTCACGATATCGCGCCATAGCTCTGTCGTCTCAAGCACATTCGCTTTATCCACCGAGCACAAACGGCCTTGTCGTTTGCCCGCGATGTCAAAGCCAAGGCGCGCAATACGACTAATTTCGTGCTCGTTGTACACCATGGTATTGCGACCGCTACGGGTGCCATCGGGCGCTACTTCGATCCCACGCGGCTCACCAAAATAGATCCCGCCGGTCAGTTCTCGGATGATCATGATGTCGAGACCAGCAACAACGTCGGGTTTAAGTGTCGAACTCGCGGCGAGCGGCGCGAACAGCACGGCCGGGCGGAGATTGCAGAATAATTCGAGTTCTGACCGTAAGGCCAAAAGACCACGCTCTGGTCGCCGCGCGCGATCGATTTTCTCCCATTTCGGCCCGCCCACAGCGCCGAGCAGGATTGCATCCGAACGACGAGCAAGATCGAGTGTGGAAGCCGGCAATGGCTCGCCGCAATCATCGATCGCCGCACCACCCATCAATGCGTGTTCTAAGCTTACATCGAGACCAAATCGCTTAACCAAAGCGCCGATCACAAGCTCGGTTGCTTCCATGATCTCGGGACCGATGCCATCACCGGCCAGAACTAATATCTTATGCGTCATAAGGCTTCGCTGCTGGTATTCGAAAGGGCGCGTAGGATACCGTAAACGATAGACCGGCAACACCGATAAACCGTGCTCTATAATCACCGCTACCAGCCAGTGTTGAACAACGATGAATCCCGGACTAGAACACCTGCAACCATACCCGTTTGAGCGCCTGGCGCAGTTACGCAAAAGTGTGGTCGCGCCGGAATATCTGACGCCGATCAACATGTCGATTGGCGAGCCGCAGGCGCCGACGCCGCAATTTATTCATGCGGCGCTGATCGACGCGATCGCCGCCACCGGCAAGTATCCATCGACCCGTGGCTCCGACGGTTTACGCAGTGCAATTGCCGAGTGGTTAAGCACCCGTTTCAAACTGCCGCCCGGGACGCTCGATTACGAACGTCATGTAGTGCCGGTGAACGGTACCCGCGAGGCCTTGTTCTCCATTGCTCAATGCCTCGTGGATCCACGCCGGCCGGCGCCGAAAGTAGCCATGCCCAACCCGTTCTACCAAATTTACGAGGGCGCGGCCTTGCTCGCCGGCGCGCAGCCGATGTATATCCCCTGCCCAAGCGAAAACGGATTTTTGCCCGCGCTGGAGTCGGTATCGGCTAAGGCATGGGACGATTGTCAATTAGCCTATATTTGCACACCGGGAAACCCATCGGGACGGGTGATGGATGCGTCCCAGATTGCTGACCTTATCGAACTCGCCGATCGCCACGACTTTGTCATTGTCTCAGACGAATGTTATTCCGAACTATATCTTGACGAAGCCAAGCCGCCGGTCGGCTTACTAGAGGTAGCGGCCTCACTTGGCCGGACCGACTATCGCCGTTGCATTGTGATGCACAGTTTGTCGAAACGGTCGAATGCGCCCGGCCTACGTTCCGGCTTCGTAGCCGGCGACGCGGACTTGATCCGCACCTACCTGCATTACCGGACCTACCACGGCGGCGCCATGGCACTGCAGGTACAGGCGGCGAGTACCGCGGCGTGGAGTGATGAGGCGCATGTGCGAGAGAATCGGCAGCAAAATCGCGAAAGATTTAGTGCGGTCATCCCGATCTTGCAACCGTATCTCGATATCCCGGAGCCGGAGGCCGGCTTTTACCTATGGCCGTCTCTCCCGCTCGACGACGTCGAATTTTGCCGCACGTTGATCGAAAAACAAAACGTCATTACATTGCCGGGTCGCTTTCTCGCGCGACCGGGAACGTATGGCAACCCGGGACAGAATCGCGCGCGGATTGTGCTCACCGACAAACTTGATATCTGTGTCGAGGGCGCCAAACGCATCGCGGCCTTACTCGCCCAGCATGCAAAATAGACGTCGCACCAGTCAATCTGCTGCCAGCAATACATTAACCAAGGAACACGCATGAAAAATCTTGAACAAACTATCAATGCTGCATTCGAGTCGCGCGCGGATTTCGCGCCGAACAGCGCGCCCGACGATGTACGAAATGCCGTAGACGAATGTTTTCGCCAGCTTGATAGTGGTGCGCTACGCGTCGCCGAGAAGAAAGATGGGCAATGGGTCGTCAACGAGTGGGCCAAAAAAGCCGTGTTATTGTCATTTCGACTGAACGACAACGCCGTGATGGAAGGTGGCTACACCAACTATTACGACAAAGTCCCGAGTAAGTTTGCCGGCAGCAGCGAAAGCGACTTCCGGGAGATCGGGGCCCGCGTCGTGCCGCCGGCAATCGTTCGGCGTGGCTGTCATATTGCACCTGGGGTCATCCTGATGCCGAGCTACGTCAACATCGGCGCCTTCGTCGATTCAGGCACCATGGTCGACACCTGGGCAACGGTTGGTTCGTGCGCCCAGATCGGCAAAAACGTTCATCTATCAGGTGGCGTCGGTATCGGCGGTGTACTCGAGCCGCTGCAAGCAAGTCCGACCATCATCGAAGATAACTGCTTCGTGGGTGCGCGCTCCGAAGTCGTCGAGGGTGTCATCGTCGGCGAAGGATCGGTGATCTCCATGGGTGTCTTCATCGGACAAAGTACAAAAATTTATGACCGAGAGTCAGGTACGATCACCAGTGGTTACGTGCCACCCGGCTCGGTCGTTGTTTCCGGAAACCTACCCGCGCCGGACGGTAGCCACAGCCTCTATTGCGCGGTGATAGTGAAACGGGTGGACGCAAAGACGCGCGCGAAGGTGGGCATCAACGAATTACTCCGTGATATTTAGTCCCTCGATCCGATGAGGATCAAAAAGTCGTCGCCGCTTTTTGAATATCGGCGTAGATGAGGCACGGGTCCTCGTTATTAGCCAAACGAGTTTTCCAGTCTTCGACAAGCTTTCGACGTTTGGCAATCCGCTCAGGACGACTGCTGGCTTCCAGTAAGGCTTGCTCACCAAATGCGATCATGTGCTCGGCACCGTAACGGCATTGACCTTGCTGGTCGGATGGCAGCACCGATTGCCCACCCGGTGCGCACCAAGCTGTGGCGGCAAAACCGAGTAGCCCAACGAATAACGGAACCTTGAACATGAATCGAATGGTCCAACGATCACCGTTGGAGTTTTCGCCGCGGATTACGCCTTACGTAGCCTTACAACGTCGGCCGTACCGGCCTCGTCTACAGACTGTTGCACGACGTCGGCGATGTGTTCGGCTAGCTCATCGACGAGTCCCGCATCTTGCCCCTCAACCATAACCCGCATCAGTGGCTCGGTACCGGAAGGACGTAAGAGGACTCGACCAGTATCACCTAGGCGTTGTTCAGCCGCCGCGACAGCTGAAGCGATCTTCTCGCAGTTTTTCACATCTGTACGTTCACCTAATCGGACATTGATCAATCGCTGCGGAAATTTCGTCATCCCTGCTTTCAGCGCGCTCAGCTTGTGACCGCTGCGCACCATCGCCTCTAAGGTCTGCAGGGCAGAAATTATGCCGTCGCCGGTGGTGGTCAGATCGAGACAGATAATGTGACCGGAGGTTTCTCCACCGAGCACCCAATCATTTGCCTGCAACATCTCCAAAATGTAGCGGTCGCCGACGCTGACGCGCTTAAAATCTAATCCAAGGGTCTGCACGGCACGCTCGAAGCCGAGGTTGCTCATTTGCGTTCCAACGACTGCACCACGTAACAAGCCTCGCTGATAGCGTTGGCGCGCGATGATAAAAGTGATCTCGTCTCCATCAACTACAGCGCCGGTATGATCCACCATGATCAAGCGATCACCATCGCCATCCAAAGCTATCCCAACATCGGCGCCCTCGGCGAGTACCGCTTGTTGCAGTGCTTCGGGAGAAGTCGCGCCGTATCCTTCGTTGATGTTAAATCCATCCGGTTGGTTGCCGAGCGCGATCACATTCGCACCAAGCTCCGACATCACCGCCGGCGCGATATGATAGGTCGCACCATGCGCGCAATCGACGACGATTTTTAATCCACTAAGATTGATGTCGTTGGAGAATGTGCTCTTACAAAATTCGATATAGCGCCCGGCGGCATCGGTCACGCGATGCGCCTTACCGAGTTCCCGAGACGTCACCGACTCCATCGGTTTTTCAAGTTCTTGCTCTATTGCATGTTCAACGTCATCTGGCAACTTCGATCCATTGCCGCAAAAGAATTTTATGCCGTTGTCCTCGAATCGGTTATGCGACGCGCTGATGACGATGCCGGCATGGGCATTAAAGGTTCGTGTGAGATAGGCGATCCCAGGGGTTGGCATGGGACCGAGGAGATGCGTGTCAACCCCAGCGGCGGCAAGGCCTGCTTCCAGCGCCGATTCAAACATGTAACCGGAAACGCGAGTATCTTTGCCGATCAGAACCTTGTTACGGTCGGTGCTGCCCCGCGTTAAGACGCGGCCCGCAGCCCATCCGAGCTTCATTACAAAATCTGGTGTGATGGGCGCCTGCCCTACCGTTCCTCGAATCCCATCGGTACCGAAGTACTTCCGTTCCTGCTGTGACATAGTCTGCCCTTAATTTTTGAACCCCAAGCCTTGGAGCTTACGTCTCATAGCCACAACGAACCGGGACGTAGTTCAGGCGGTAACAGTAGTTAACGAACCGCAATGAATAAATATTATTATTCTGTTTTTTTTTGCGTTTCGCGTGACTCGGTGACGTCAGAATCGTGATCGTTGGTGTGAACTCGCCGGGCCGCCAATCGTAGTATCGGATTTCGGTTCCTCGGCGTCCTCCGTCGCAGGCAACGGCGGTCCCCCGCTATCATCATCCATCCAATCACTTGGCACGCGCGGCTCCTTCCCTGCCATGATGTCGTCGATTTGGTCGCTATCGATGGTTTCGAATTTGATCAACGCCTTCGCCATCAGGTGCAGCTTCTCCAAATTTTCGGTGAGGATCGAGTTCGCACGCTCGTAATTTCGGTCTACGATTGACCGGACTTCTTCGTCGATCTTGTGGGCCGTTTCGTCTGATACGGACTTGTGCTGCGTTACCGAATGTCCAAGAAAGACTTCGCCGTCATCTTCGCTGTAGCTCATGGGCCCCAGCTCTCGCGATAATCCCCACTTCGTCACCATGTTGCGCGCGATTTCCGTTGCGCGCTCGATGTCGTTCGAGGCCCCGGTGGTGACCGAATCCTGACCGAAAATGAGTTCCTCGGCGATCCGGCCACCGAAAAGGCTTGAGATCGAACTTTCCAAGCGCTCGCGCGAGTAGCTCAGGCGATCTTCCTCCGGTAGAAACATCGTGATCCCGAGGGCGCGTCCGCGGGGAATTATCGATACCTTGTAGACTGGGTCGTGCGACGGCACTTTACGGCCAACAATTGCGTGACCGGCTTCGTGATAAGCGGTCAGCTTTTTCTCGCTTTCGCTCATCACCATTGAGCGTCGCTCCGTGCCCATCATGATCTTATCTTTGGCCTTTTCGAATTCTTCCATGTCGACCAAGCGCTTGTCGCCGCGTGCCGCAAATAATGCCGCTTCGTTGACGAGGTTAGCTAAATCCGCACCGGAAAACCCAGGCGTGCCACGCGCTAACAGGCTCGGTCTCACGTTGTCATCGATGGGTACCTTGCGCATATGGACTTTTAAGATCTGTTCGCGGCCTCGGATATCCGGTAACGGCACGACGACTTGCCGGTCAAAGCGACCTGGGCGCAACAGCGCAGGGTCGAGTACGTCCGGTCGGTTGGTCGCAGCAATCACAATGACTCCTTCGTTACCATCGAAGCCGTCCATTTCGACCAGGAGTTGATTCAGCGTTTGTTCGCGTTCGTCATGCCCGCCACCCACACCAGCACCGCGATGCCGCCCAACGGCGTCTATCTCATCAATGAAAATAATGCACGGCGAGTGCTTCTTCGCTTGTTCGAACATGTCGCGTACCCGTGAAGCACCGACGCCGACGAACATTTCGACAAAATCCGACCCCGATATCGTAAAAAACGGCACTTTGGCCTCGCCAGCGATCGCTCGCGCAAGCAAGGTCTTACCAGTTCCCGGAGAGCCGACCATCAGCACGCCGCGCGGGATCTTGCCGCCGAGTTTTTGAAACTTCCCGGGGTCGGATAGGAAGTCGACGAGTTCCTTAACTTCTTCTTTGGCTTCGTCGACTCCAGCAACATCATTGAAGGTTACCCGGATCTGATCCTCGCCCAACATACGGGCGCGACTCTTACCAAACGAAAGTGCGCCGCGGCCGTTGCCGCCGCCTTGCATTTGCCGCATCAAATAGATCCATACCGCGATTAGGAGCAGGAAGGGGAACCAGGATATGAAGATCTGCATCAATATCCCCTGTCGATCCGGGGGCTGGGCGACAATGCGGACATTGTTTTCGAGCAACATACCGATCATCGGTCCGTTGTCGGATTCTGGGCTGTAGGAGAACAATCGCACGCCATCGTGGGTCTCGAGTTCGATGGTCTGTCCATCAAGGGTCACTTTCGCAACCCGTCCAGATTTAACCTCTTTGACGAAATCGGAATATTCCAATTCCTGCGTGGTGCCATGCTTCGGGGTGAAGTTTTGGAAGACAAGCATCAACACGAGTGCGATTACCACCCACAAGACCATATTTCGTGCCATATCGTTCACTTGCTCCGGTTCATCCCGTATTCAAAAAAGCTCATACAATCAACTATATACCAAATCCTTTTGCCACGACATATAATTCTCGTGACTCGCGGCGCGACGACTCAGGTTTGCGTCTGGAAATCGAGGCGTAGGATTTCTTTAGTTCCGCTATATAACTATCGGTTCCGGGAAATTGAAATAACTTGATCACCATCGTGCCATCGGCGGCGAGCATGCGGTTCGATATGTCACTGACGAAATCCGCCAACTCCAGAAAATTTGCCTCATCGACATCCCGTATCCCAGTAATATTGGGGGCTATATCAGATATTACAAGGTCGGCGCGGCGTTCGCCGAATTCGGCGCTAATTTTGTCGAATGTGTCTGGATCTCGGCAATCGCCGTTAATGAAATGTACGCCATTGATCGGCTCCATTGGCAACAAATCGACCGCAACGACCTTTCCTTGTGGTCCAGCCATGGCGGCCGCTACCTGCGACCAGCCCCCCGGGCTCGCACCCAAATCGAGCACGAAACTTCCGTTACGGATTAATCGGTCGCGTTTGAGGATCTCTTTAAGCTTGAACGCGGCACGTGAGCGATAGCCGTCTCGATCACGTTGTTTTACATAGGGATCTGCGGTCTGCCGACGCAACCACTGCTTGCTGGTCGATCGACGCGAAGCCATTAGACGCAGGTCGTCGCACTACGGCGGGCACGGGCGTCGGTGATTGTGGTACGTCTGTTTGCGATGGCTCCAATCGCGGCCCGGCGTTGAATATCCGATCGATTAGATGTATCGGATATCAATAATCTCATATTCAATGTCACCGCCGGGTGCCTGTACATTGACTTCGTCACCACTTTGTTTCCCGATCAATGCGCGAGCAACCGGCGACCCGAATGATACTTTTCCGGCCTTGATATCCGCCTCATCCTCCCCAACGATTTTGTAGGTAACCTCCTCCTCCGTCGCAAGATTGAGCAGATCTACTGTTGCACCGAATATGACCTTGCCTTGGGCATCGATCTTTGTCACATCGATAATTTGAGCGTTCGATAATTTTCCGTCGATATCCTGAATACGGCCTTCTGTGAAGCTTTGCTGTTCACGCGCGGCGTGGTACTCAGCATTTTCCTTCAAATCGCCATGCGCGCGCGCTTCTGCGATCGCCGCCGAGATACGTGGTCGATCGACGGTTTTCAATTGGTGCAATTCCTCGCGCAAGCGCTCCGCACCCTCCAATGTCATCGGCGCTTTATCCATCGACAAACTCCTCATGAAGGTCCTGCAAACGTCGTACCGACTCCTGTTCCGATCGAGCGATAGCCATTACAGCGGCCGTTGCACCTGCAATGGTCGTGGTGTAGGCCACTCGATGCTGCACGGCACCGCGCCTAATTTCGAAAGAATCGGCGATCGCCTGCTCCCCGTCTGTCGTATTCACAATTAAATGGATCTCGTCGTTTTTAATCATGTCGACAATATGGGGCTGACCTTCTTGAATTTTGTTGATTGTCGCGCAATTCACCCCCGCGGCTTCTATCACGCGCGCAGTGCCGCGTGTGGCAACGATCTCAAAGCCACCACCGGCAAGATCGCGGGCCAAGTCCACCGCCTCGGCCTTATCTTGATCGCGTACGCTGATGAATGCCAGCCCTGAGTCCGGCAAGGTCATACCCGCTGCCTGTTGGGCCTTGCCGAAAGCCTCACCGAACGAAATCCCGATCCCCATAACTTCGCCAGTTGATTTCATTTCCGGGCCTAACATCGGGTCGACTCCCGGAAATTTTACAAACGGGAAGACCGCCTCCTTAACAGAATGGTAGCTCGGCACACGTTCATTGCGTAGCCCGATGTCAGTCAATTTGTGTCCGATCATGCAGCGTGCCGCGATCTTTGCTAGCGGCAAGCCGATCGCCTTGGACACAAATGGAACCGTACGTGACGCGCGGGGATTGACCTCGATGACAAAGATATCGTCGCCCTGAATGGCAAACTGCGTATTCATCAAGCCGACGACATTCAAACCTCGCGCCATTGCTTTAACTTGCTCACGCATGCGATCTTGAATCTCACGCGACAATGTATGGGGAGGTAGGGCACATGCGGAGTCACCCGAATGGACACCGGCTTGCTCGATGTGTTCCATGATCCCGCCGATGACGACCTCCTCGCCGTCGCTAATCGCGTCGACATCGACTTCTATTGCGCTTTCGAGAAAATGGTCTAACAAGACGGGTGAGTCGTTCGATACGGAAACCGCTTCGCGCATATAAGTCTCGAGTGCAAGGTCGCTATACACGATCTCCATTGCGCGACCGCCGAGTACGTAGGATGGTCGCACAACCAAAGGATAGCCGATTTCCGCAGCGGCGGTTCTCGCTGCGTCTGTCGATCGCACGGTACGGTTCGGCGGTTGGCGTAATCCGATCCCCTGCAAAAACTGCTGGAAGCGTTCGCGATCCTCGGCCAGGTCAATCGAGTCCGGGGTGGTGCCGACAATTGGTACCCCTTCACGTTCCAAATCTCGCGCAAGTTTCAGTGGCGTTTGACCGCCGAACTGCACGATCACGCCAAGAGGGTCTTCAAGCGCCACGATTTCCAATACATCTTCGAGCGTCAGCGGCTCGAAGTAGAGTCGATCTGAGGTGTCGTAGTCGGTTGAGACTGTCTCTGGATTGCAGTTGATCATGATCGACTCAAAACCAGCTTCGCGCATTGCCATCGCGGCATGTACGCAACAGTAATCAAATTCGATGCCTTGCCCGATCCGGTTCGGCCCGCCACCGAGAACGATGATCTTCTTATTATTAGTAGGCGCGGCTTCGCACTCCTGTTCATAAGTGGAATACATATACGCCGTGGTGGAGTCGAATTCCGCCGCGCAAGAATCGACCCGCTTGTATACCGGCCGCACCTTGTATTCGATACGGAGTTGGCGGATCTCTCGCTCGCTAACTCCAAGTAGGTGTCCAATGCGCGCGTCGGAAAATCCTTTACGTTTTAGTTGACGCAATCGATCGCTATCGAGCGCCGCAATACCGTCGGCGACTAATTGCTCCTCGATGGCGACAAGCTCTTCAATTTGCGAGAGGAACCACGGGTCGATTTTGCTCCGCTTGTGCACCTCCACTTGCGGCATACCGCGGCGGATCGCTTCCGCTACGTACCAGATCCGATCGGGGCCCGCGGCATTCAATTCGCGGTGTAAGGTTGATTGATTTGCGATCTCGACTTCATCAAGGCCAGTTTTCCCTGTCTCAAGACCGCGTAATGCTTTCTGAAACGATTCCTGGAACGTGCGACCAATTGCCATCACTTCGCCGACCGATTTCATTTGTGTTGTAAGCCGATCGCTCGCTTGCGGAAATTTTTCAAACGTGAAGCGTGGGATTTTCGTAACCACGTAGTCGATTGTCGGCTCGAAAGACGCCGGCGTCGCTCCACCGGTAATTTCGTTTGCTAATTCATCTAGCGTGTAGCCAACCGCCAGTTTTGCCGCGACTTTAGCGATCGGAAAGCCGGTCGCCTTGGACGCTAACGCGGAGGAACGCGATACACGAGGGTTCATTTCAATGATGACCAGACTACCGTCATCCGGGTTGACGGCAAATTGAACGTTTGATCCACCGGTATCAACGCCGATCTCCCGCAATACCGCGATCGATGCATTCCGCATGATCTGATATTCCTTATCGGTGAGCGTCTGCGCGGGGGCGACGGTTATCGAATCACCGGTATGTACCCCCATTGGATCAAGATTTTCGATGGAACAGATAATGATGCAATTGTCCTTGCGGTCACGCACGACTTCCATTTCAAACTCTTTCCACCCCAGTACCGAACGCTCGAGCAAAATTTCTGTCGTCGGTGAGGCATCGAGTCCGCGTTGACATATTTCGCTAAACTCTGCCCGGTTGAATGCGACGCCACCGCCACTACCACCCATCGTAAATGACGGACGGATGATCACCGGAAATCCAATCTTTTGCTGAGCTTCATCCGCCTCTGCCATTGAATGTGCGATGAAAGACTCAGGTGTCACCAAACCAATTTTCGTCATTGCAGTACGAAATTTGAGTCGGTCTTCCGCTTTATCGATGGCTTCTTCGCTCGCACCGATTAGTTCGACATTAAATTCACTCAGCACACCACGGTGTGACAGGTCGAGTGCGCAATTTAGCGCCGTTTGACCACCCATCGTTGGCAGCAATGCATCGGGCCGTTCCTTTTCGATGATCTTTTTTACGCTTTCCCAGTATACCGGCTCGACATAGGTCGCATCGGCGATCTCAGGATCGGTCATGATCGTCGCCGGATTCGAATTAACCAGGATGATGCGATAACCCTCCTCACGCAGTGCCTTGCAGGCCTGCGTGCCGGAGTAGTCGAATTCGCACGCCTGCCCGATGACGATCGGTCCAGCGCCCAAGATAAGAATTGATTTTAAATCGTCTCGCTTTGGCATAAGGCTATGCGCGATAGGTATCGATCAGTGACATAAAGCGGTCAAACAACGGGCTAATATCGTGTGGGCCAGGGCTTGCTTCAGGATGACCCTGAAAACCGAATGCGGGCGCGTCGCGGCACTCGATCCCTTGCAAACTATCGTCGAACAGCGAGCGGTGCGTCGCTATCACACCATCCGGCAGACTTTTTTCGTCAACGGCAAAACCATGATTTTGACTGGTGATTAATACCTGCTTCGATCGCAGGTCTTGTACTGGGTGGTTTGCACCGTGATGACCAAATTTCATTTTCTCGGTGCGCGCGCCGCAAGCGAGTGCCAGCAGTTGGTGGCCGAGGCAAATGCCAAACGTCGGTACCCGCGCCTTGAGGATCTCCTCTATCGCGGCGATGGCGTAATCGCATGGCTCGGGGTCGCCCGGGCCATTGGACAAAAATACACCGTCTGGATCACGCGCCAGGACATCTGCAGCGGACGTCTTGGCCGGAACGACTTCAAGCTCGCAATCACGCTCGGCCAATAAGCGCAGGATATTGTGCTTAACACCGAAGTCGTAGGCCACGACCCGTCGACGGCGTTCTCCGGACAAATGTCGGTGGCTATTGGAGGCCAACTCCCAGATCCCGTGTGACCAGTGATAGGCGCTTTGGGTAGAGACGACTTTCGCCAGATCTGACCCTTTAAGTCCGGCGAAGGCGCGCGCTTGATTGACCGCTTGCTCGGCATCGAGATCATTGCCGGCGATTATGCAGCCATTCTGAGCGCCCTGGTTGCGCAAATGGCGGGTTAATTTTCGCGTATCGATATCCGCTATCGCGACAACGTCGTTCGCCGATAGATACTCAGCCAATGTGCCGGTTGCGCGAAAATTACTGGTAACAATTGAGCAATCACGGATGATCAATCCGTCCGCATAGACACGCTCGCTCTCGCAGTCGAGCGGGTTCGTACCGACGTTCCCGATATGGGGATAGGTCAGGGTAACAAGCTGGTGGCTGTAGGACGGATCGGTGAGGATCTCTTGATAACCCGTCATCGCGGTATTAAAGACAACCTCACCAACGGTTGATCCGCGCGCACCGATCGCGCGCCCGGGATAGATGCTGCCGTCGGCCAGGGCCAAAATCGCAGTTTCAGACACAGATTTATTTGCCTAAATAGGGACGGGAAAACGCGGAGTCGCCCTGCGCATGATCCCGCTAACGAAGTGGCCGCGATTATACGTGAGCGCCGCGTCCTACGAAAGGGTGGCGGTGCGTTTGTTCGGGATCCGGGGGCGCTATCTCTTAGGCCAGCGGTCGGTCGCTAAGCCGCGCCGGTTTAGCGCCGTTTTTCTCATTGATCCGGCGCGAAATCTCGACTGCCACTTCGAGGGCACGTTTGCCATCTTCGCCGGTTACTTCCGGCCGTAGTCCTTCACTCACCGCACCTACGAAGGATCGGATCTCATCCATCAACACGTCGGTCCCAGACAATTTGTGCGTCTCGAAAGAGACTTCCTTGTGCTCATCGGCATGGCCTTGCTCGTCGATCTCGCCGATCAGGAGCATGTGATTCATATAATCTACGGATATGTAGGAATCCGGTTGGCGAATAGTCATTGCGCGAACTTGGTCCTGACTGGCGCGGCTCGCGGCCAGTTCGGCAATGCAACCGTCGTCGAATTCGAGGCGGGCATTGGCCATATCGATGTCGCCGGTTACAACCGACTGGCCCGATGAGGAAATACTGATGAGTTCCGAACCTACCAAGCTTAAGACGATATCGATGTCGTGGATCATCAAATCGAGCACAACGTCCACTTCGGTCCCACGCGCCTTATAAGGCGCAAAACGTTGGGCGCCGATAAACTGTGGATTCGTTACCCGTTCGCGCAACGCAATAACCGCCGGGTTGAAACGTTCTAAATGTCCAACTTGAAACAAACAGGCATGCGCTGAAGCCAGCGCTATCAGTTCTTCCGCTTGCGCGACGGTCTCTGTCACCGGCTTCTCAACCAACACATGCACACCGGCCATCAGAAAATCGCGTGCGAGTTCGAAATGCCGATCGGGTGGCACCACGATGGATACGAGGTCGACCAAATCGACGATTTCGCGGTGATCGGCATAGGTCGGAAGGTCGTATTTTTCGGCAATGTCCGCGCGACGCCCAGGGTCTGTTTCGACCAGGCCGACCACCTCGACATCCGGCAGGCTCAAGTATTTTTGGACGTGAAAATTGCCGAGATAGCCGATGCCTATGACAGCTGCACGCAATCTATTCATGGTCGCAGTCGTGTCTCTTCAAACGCGGTTGCAATGGCCGCCAATCTGCGGGATCGATTATTGTTGTATATGGACGGCGGTATTTGACGCGAAACGATAGCAACGATCGGATCCGATGTATAGATCTATCGCTTGAGCCCTGGGCTGTGTCAGCACGGTATTTACTCAGATATTCGACGTTCGCCTGTCAATCCTTTTTAGCAGGCGCGTCACGCGACAGTACCGGTTCGAAAAAGATCACCTGCGCCTCGCTGGAATTCGGTGCAGAACTATGCAGGCCCGTTTTTCGGATATGCCACAGCGGTACGAATTTGTGATTACCCCGAGCGGGCGGCACCGCCAGGCGATTATTCCTAATTCTAGTTTCGGCATTCCGATTGCCCGCATCATGCGCTACCAGGCTTTGCTCAAATGGCACCTGTGGTGGGTCATCGTCCGGCATCATCACCGGCAGGTCTGCGGTGGCATCATCAACGACCTTATTAACCGACGCAGCGCCAGGTGCTAACGCTGCCTTATTATGGCTAGAACTCATCACCCCCGCGTTGAACGCGACGACGCCGGTTAGTCCGAGAACCAGCACCAATACCGCTGCCGCTGCCCACGGCACGATCCGCCGCACACAGGCGCGTTCATTTATTCGCTCATGCAAGCGATCTAGCGCTGCCTCACATCGCGGTTCGGCTGTCCGTGACGCCACAGTTTCTCGCAACGCATTTAAAGCGACCAATTCTCGCCGACACACCAAGCAACAGGATATATGTGACGTCGCTTCTAATTGCTCTTCGTCGGCTAAAGTTTCGTTGACGAGCCAAGGTAGATTTGCGAAGACACGATCATGTTCAGCCCCGAGTGCAGCAACGCCGTTGTGAAACTTTCTATTCATATTCCCAAGGGTCACACGCGGTTGGCGAGTGCCTCCAATATTCGTCGTAGCTGCGCGCGAGCATGGAACATTCGCGTTTTCACTGTGTTGATTGGACATCCTACGATTTCGGCAATTTCTCCGTATGAGTAGCCAAATTGGTAAGTCAACTCGACCACACTACGGTGATTTTCGCTAAGACCTTGTATCGCTTTGGCCAACATTTCCTGTAGTTGAAGCGTCGAGATATCACTGTCGACGCTGATGGAGTTCGACGTCGATTCCCAGTCTTCCGGCAACCGTTCGTGCCGTCGCCGGCCCTCTCGCTCAAGGCGCTTGATCGCTTGCTTATAGGCGATCCCAAAGATCCATGTCGATACCTTCGAGCGGCCGGCAAACGTATTAGCGCGAGTCCAAACCACGAACATCGTGTCGTTGACCACTTCTTCGGCTAAGCCGCCGTGACCGACGATACGCGCCAAGAAATCCATTAACCGCGGGTAGTAGTCGCGGTACATGCGGTCAAACGCATCGCGGTCCTGCGCCGCCACCGCCTTAAGTTGCGCAATTTGTTCGAGTTCCGCCTCCGCTTTCGCTTTCGCGGTAGTGGGAAGGACGCCGGCAGATTTCGCAGGTGGATTCACGAAGATTCGGAATCCGTTGCACTCATTAGGAGAAATCGAGTTGTTTCACGCCATTTCATACCCCAGTAGGTACGAAGCTAGAGTCATTCGGTTCAATCTATTTTAAGTGTTTAATTCGTATAACTTTTGCTCTGTGGCGGCGGCCCGATATAAGGGTTTAGCTAGCGTAAATTCAAGACATCCTGCATATCGTAGACACCGGTTTCGCGACTCACTATCCAGGCCGCAGCACGTAACGCGCCGCCAGCGAAGGTCAGTCGACTCGATGCTCGATGAGTAATTTCGATGCGCTCACCAACCCCGCCGAACAGCACCGTGTGGTCACCGACAATGTCGCCCGCACGAATCGTCTCAAAGCCGATAGTTTTGCGTTCGCGGATCCCCGTCCGTCCTTCGCGTCCATAAACTGCATCGGTCGCTAGGTCTCGGTCTAAGCTTGCGGCAACAATTTCGCCAAGTCTTACTGCTGTTCCCGACGGCGCGTCGACCTTGTTGCGGTGATGCGCTTCTATGATCTCAACATCGAAATCCTCACCGAGCGCGGTTGCGGCAAGTTCGGTAAGTTTGAAACATAGGTTCACCCCAACACTCATATTAGGCGCAAAGACGATGGCAATATCCGCTCCCGCCTCGTCGATCACCGCACGCCGATCGCCAAATCCGGTTGTCCCAATTACCATGCGCTTGCGTGCTTCGCGGCAGAATGCAACGTTCGCGATGGTCGACTCGGGCAGGGTGAAATCGATCAGCACATCGTATTGTTCTGTGATCGCAGCGATGTCTGATTCGATCCGCATACCGAGTTCAGCCACGCCCGCATTAAGACCGAGGTCGCTACCAACAACGGGAGAATCGGGGTGGTCAAAACCACCACACAAAACGACGTTTGGCTGATCGTGGATCAACTCCACCAACGTACGACCCATACGTCCGCCAGCGCCAGCGATTGCTACTCTTGTACTGGTGGCCATGTCTGCCCCCTCTGCGTTGCATAATTGCGGAGCGTTTGGCAACGACGCTCTATGAGAACTTCATGTCCTCGAAAAACTTCTTAACGCCATCGAGCCATGAATCCGCGCGCGGACTGTGCTTCTTACCTTCGCCGGCCAATGATCCACCAAAACTGCGCAATGCGTCCTTTTGACTCTTATTGAGGTTGATCGGCGTTTCCACAACGACCCGACAGATCAGGTCACCAACACCGCCGCCACGTACGCCTTTGACGCCTTTACCACGCATGCGAAACATCTTACCGGTTTGCGTCTCACTCGGAATTTTGAGGAGGACACGACCCTTCAAGGTCGGTACTTCAAGTTCTCCGCCGAGGGCCGCCGTGACAAAATCGATCGGCACCTCGCAGTAGAGATGGTTCTCTTCACGTGTGAAGATCGGATGCTCGTCGACCACGACGTTGACATAAAGGTCGCCGGGTGGACCACCGCTTTGGCCTGCTTCCCCTTCGCCGGACAACCGTATCCGGTCGCCGTTATCGACCCCCGCGGGTACCTTCACCGAGATCGTTTTATGCCCCCGTGTTTTGCCGGTACCACCACACGGACTGCAAGGATCACTTACTGTGCTGCCGGCGCCACGGCATTGTGGGCACGGTTGCTGCACAGAGAAGAAGCCTTGTTGCATGCGGACCTGGCCAACGCCCCCGCAGGTGCCGCAAGATTTTGGCGGCGCCCCAGTGCGGCTACCGGTAGCCTTGCACGGTTCGCAATCGATTAGCGTCGGTACGCGGATCTTTACTTCTGTACCGCGTACCGCATCTTCTAGTGACAACGCCAGGTCATAGCGTAGATCGCTACCGCGGTAAGCCCGATTGCCGCCACGACCGCCGCCGCTGCCAAAAATGTCACCGAACACGGTATCAAAAATATCGCCAAAACCGGCCGCGCCGCCACCGCCACCACCCGCGGACGAATCGACCCCGGCATGGCCAAACTGATCGTAGGCGGCACGCTTGCGTGGGTCGTTTAAAACCTCGAATGCTTCCTTGGCTTCTTTAAACTTGGCTTCCGAGTCCAGATCTCCCTCATTGCGATCGGGATGGTGCTTCATAGCCAAGCGGCGATAAGACTTCTTAAGATCGGCTTCGCTGGCGTCTCGACCAACCCCAAGTACCTCGTAGTAATCACGCTTCGCCATAGTCTTGTTTTTCTACAACCCCATTAACAGTTCAGCCCGAGCAGGGCTAAACCCTGCTCGGGCTATCAAGTATCGCGGCAATTTTACCGGAAGCGGGCTCCACAAAAAACCCGACCGGGGGTATTGTTGTGTCCGCGTCAAGAAATGCAATTATTAATTTTAGTGATATTTAACTTCCTAGA
>JAJFJQ010000051.1 GCA_021773835.1 Gammaproteobacteria bacterium | reverse complement strand
CGCTTTAAAGTCATCCCCGTAAAAATCGTATCGTTTCTTGCGAACCATCTGCTTACTCCTAATAAATTTGTCATTAGGTGTACGCAAAATCGGGGGAGGTTCCGGATGCTGTCAAGGGTCAGCTTCAGCAATTTGTTAGGTGCCATCTTCTGTTCCTTCGGTGCTCTTACAATCGTACTCTAGATGCTTTCTACATTCGTCTAAAACCCAACTCAGGAGTGCGTTGTTTTCTGCTACTTCGCGTTCCCAATTACTAGCCCACGGTTCCTTTATAAAATATATTTCCTGGTCGGTTGCAGCCGGCTCCGCCTCCCACATAACCGCTATGGCACTAAGTACACGAATTGTTGAGTCGTTCCAATCATTACCGCTAATTCCTCCACCGTACATTCGAAGTCTCGACAAATGAAGGTGGATTTGTAAGTTTCCGATATTTGTCGCTTCCGCAAGACTGCCCTCCTTTATGTAATGCAGCAGCGTTAAATTATCCATCAGTCCAGTTAGGGCCGTCTCTTCCAATGTAGGAAACGAGCGAGTGGCCATGTAGGCCCAAGATGAAACGGCGCCAATGGCAGCAGCTACAAGAATGGTAAGGATTGGCGCTTTGCGGTCCATGGCGCCTAACGTGGAGCTAAGCTGCCGTTGAAAGCGCCGGACTGGAGCGGTAGCGAAAGGAGGACGCTGTCAACGGTCAGCTTGAGCGCCTGGTTAGGGCGCGGGCCACCGGACGCTACAAATGAATTTGTTATCTCGCACATTTAATTTGTCGCACGATAAACTCCGACGCTGCGATAATACCGCTACTCTAGAACCTATTTGTGCACCGAGCAATCTACGGCACATTGAATCTAAAGCCCCATCTACCGAAGGTTACGTTTTAGCGACGGCACGTACGCTGGTACCTACTCGTCGGAGCGGACCGAAGCGCACAGACGTTCTTAACCTTTTGTATTCTTAGTTAAAGTAAATATGTTATTTAGCTTATCGATTTACCAGAAGTGTTTTGAACCGCGGCCTAACGTTGCGCTAACCTGCCCTTGAAAGCACCGGACTGGAGCGGCAGCGCAAGGAGGATGCTGTCAAGGGTCAGGTTCAGCGCCTGGTTAGATTTTTGCATCACGGAACTTTTCCGAAATAGACGTGAAGTATACAATCACTAGAACAGCGCCCTCCGCTGTTAGCAATATATTGCCGACTATAAGATCTATCGGACCGTAAACGCGAATCCCGTAAAAACCCGATAGCACTATTCCAATCACGACAAAGAGTAAATATAGCGGGCGTGAAATTCTGACATAAAAGAACAGCCCAAATAAAATCACTAGCCATAACGAGTAGTAAGCCCAATAAAACCATACCGGACTTTGAATTATGGCGCCGTAGGTATCCCACCCGAGGAGATTGAGTTGGTCTTCAGTTAGCCATCTAGGTTGGAAATACGGAACGAAGGCATAACCCAATGCCAGGACTATAGTTACTGCAATAATGCAACGATAAAGAACGGCCAAAAACTTCTCCGAAAATCTAACGCAAGGATAACCTGCGGATTACAGCAAGCTTTTTAGAAGCAATAATGTACATGATGCGTATAAAAAGCTTGATGTAAGCCGTCAGGTTCATCCACTTGTTAGATTGCTTGTTTATTACCATTCGTACTGCCGTGGGTTCCGTCCAACTTTTGCCACTACTCGGGGATATTTGCAACGATTATTTATCGGCTTGAAGGCTGATTGACAACGAACTTCAAAGTACCAGCTGGCTCCAAAATCAAAGAGATAAAACAATTTAGCTTTCTTTTCTAGCGGAAAGATTTCGGTAATCACAATTTGTCCGTAGCGGCCTGGTGCATCCGGACTTGCGGCTTCTCCGATAATGGAAGCCTGCTTGGTCCACCTCGGTCCGAGGTAGAATTGATACATATGGTCGCCATCGAAATTCACGACATCTTGAATGATCCAATGCAACTCGTGAAGGGTTGTATCTGTAGGCGCCTCAATGGTTCTTGAAAATTTCGGCTTACCGTCCCGAGCACCGCTCAATTTGAGTTCAAGCGTTGCTATCTCTACTGCGCTATCAGCCATCGTGCAATCTAACGTTGGGATAACCTGCGGATTACAGCAAGCTTTTTATAAGCAATAATGAGCATGATGCGTAGAAAAAGCTTGCTGTAAGCCGTCAGGTTCATCCCCTGGTTAGGTTACGCTTGGTTCCTTTGCAACCCTAACCTCACTAAATCTCATTCGACTTGAATCTCCTTGTAGTTCAAGTAATCCGTTCTGGGCGAGTGTTCTTACACGTCCCGCGAAATATATATCAGGAAGGGAATAAAGGCTCTCGTTAATATCCATCATTGCGCTACCCACGATCATCGCTACTTTTCGCCATTTTTCCGTGCAGTAAGAGAGTAGCGCAGCATCAATCTCTTCGATTTCTGACTCTGACAATTGATCGACCAATTCTTGTTCTTCGGATGAGAGATGTCGGTCTGGTTCGAACCCGTGGCGTTTAGTCATCTGCGCCCTCAATGCATCCTCAAGTAACCTAACGTCTTGCTAACCTGCCGATTGCAGGCTGCTTTTTCTAAGCGACAATGCGAAGCAGCTTAGAAAAAGCTGACTGTAAGCGGTCTACCTTCGTATTTAGCAAGTGGCGGCCTCCGTTATAAAGTTCTAGTCTAAATGATGGCGGGGGTGTGGCAATAGCGGTCGGTGGCCAATCCATTGGTTCACTTAACCTGAATCGCCGCCCCCGCCACCTTGCATCATCCGACAGGTCATACGGGATGGTGCCGATCACGAGTTGATGTGGCTCAGTCAGTAGACGAGACCGTTGGATGATTTCCTAATGCGATACGGGGAGTCAGTCGATGGAAATAGATCGTAAATCAATTCGGGTCAGCATTGATGTGGGCTGTCATCGTCATCGTGTTGCCGTTGGATTATCGAACGGTGAGGTGATGGATGAATTTGACATCAACCACGCCTCAGACGGGTTTGACGATTTTTTCACGCGGATAGACCGTCACCGACGAGTGCACCATGGCGAGGTGTTGGTGGCCATGGAAGGGTATAACGGCTGGGCACGTCCGTTAGACACCTTGGTCCGGACCCACGGGTATCGATTATTTAATATCAATAATCTGAAACTGGCGCGATTCAAGGAGATCTTCCCAGCAGCGTCAAAGAGCGACCCGGTGGATGCGCGTAAAGGCTTAGAGCTATTCCAATTAGCAGACCACCTTCCCTTGGCTCGCGGCGTCCTACAGGAAGTGCTGGACGTCCCGGTCGAACACGAGATGTTGAAGCGGTTGACTCGAAGACGGCGCGCGCTCGTTGACGAGAGAACCCGTGTGTTGAATCGCTTACAAAGTGATCTGCAATCGGTCTGCCCTGAACTGCTCGGCTTGACGAGTGACGCTGGGAACGTGTGGTTTGTTAGTCTCCTAACGTCTCGTGACGACTTAACGAAACTACCCCGATTGAAACATAAAACGCTGCTCGGCTTACGCGGCGTCGGTCAGAAATATGCCGCTGCGATCGGTGCATGGCAGAAGCGGGCTCGCTTCAGTCATGATATTGATTGGGTCGGACCTATGATCTTCGAAGATGCTCGGCGAATTCTCGACTTGAGGCAACGCATTAAAGACATTGAGGCGCGCTGCGAGACATTGATCAGCCAATCAACACACGCCCAGGTGATCGCTTCATTACCCGGCTTTGGGTCGGTCTGCTCGGCCGAGCTTACCGGCGAGATCGGCAACGTCGGCCGCTTTAAAAATGACGGTAGCCTCGCGGTGTATCTCGGTATGGCCAACCTCGATAACAGCTCTGGCGCCTTTCGCGGTTCAAAAAAACCACGGCACGTTAATACCCATGCGCGCGCTGCTATGATGATCGCCGTTGATCAACATCGCAAACAAGTACCTGAGTCGCAACGTTACTATGAAAAGAAGCGGGCCGAAGGCAAAAAACACAACCAAGCGATCCGTTCATTAGCTCGGCATCTCTGTCGAGTTTTATTTAGGATGCTGCGCGACCAAAGACATTATGAAATTAGAACCGAGAAAACTTGAAAATTACAGCGGGATGTTCAGGTTCAGCAAATTGTTAGGTTCCGCGTCGTGGTTTAGCAGCAATTTGCCAGCCGTCTTCATAAATTACAATTCCGGGCTCGTCCGTAGTTTTCATCTGAATATGAATGTCGTGACTTTCCAATATTGGAATTAGTTCACGAATCCGCTTTATTGGCTCACGTGCAGTATCTTTGAACCAGCTAATTGCTCGGTAGTGTTCCGGTTCTTCTAATATTTTTGGTGCCTTCAGGTGCATCGCCAACCATTGGAGATTTCGCCATGCAATTTCGTCCTCGTGCGGCTCCAGTCGATTCTCCCTTCTCAAGTTATGGATCGCGATGAATATTCCTTGCAGTGAGTTGGATTGACTATCCGTTTCTTGAGTCGTGAACCTTACAAACATCTCTGCTCGGTATCAGGAACCTAACAGTTAAATAGACAGAATCAGTAAATAATGTGATAGGTGGAATCTGTCTATTACCATAATCAATTGCTCGACATTCGGGGTGCGCCACCCGTGCCCAATCGCTTAGTGATGGCTCAGTGATACTACGCCGCCCGTGCGAAAATATCTGAAAAGAGTTGGCGAAAGAGGTAGGAGTCGAACCTACCGAGCACACATGCGTGCACTCCACCGGATTTGAAGTCCGGGCGCCCCACCGGGAGACGTCGCTCTTCCGGTTACGATCCTAGCGATTAGAGGTGGCTTTTGGCAAGGCGGAATTCAGTGGGAGCTAGATCCATCAGCCCATCAGATTGCCGAATGCATCGGCCGCTGGTTGTCGGATCTGGCGGGCTTGATCGATTCGTCGGGTGTAACCGACCCGATCGAAGTATTCGAGGATCTCGATCACCGAGTTGCGTCCAATGCCGGCGCGGTCCCGATATTCTTTAACCGAGAACTGTCCGTTCGCACTTGCTGCCACGGTATCCTCGACCATCTGGATCAACTCGCGAACCGCCGCGGGCATAAAATAGCGCTTATCGCTGACTTTGATGAGTTGCCCTTCACGCGCTGATTTCGCCAAAAACTTGCTTAGTTCGGGAAACGTGATCCCAAGCTCCCCCACCATGTCGTGTACCACCGGTGGCCGAATGCCGCCGTCGCTCAGGAGTCTTGCGACCTTTTCCCATAACGCTTGCTCTGCGGGAGAACGAACTGCACCGTGCGTCGACAATCGGACGACACCGCCATCGCGCACAGTTTTCTTCGTGTTGAGCAACGCGGCGAGAGCACCCGAAAAAATGTGCTCGTTAATCCGCTCGGACAAATTTACGCGCAGTTCGTTTTCGTTGACGCCAACGCGATCGGGAAAACGGCTATGCCATTGGCTTAGACCCTGCTCGATTATTGATTGGATTGCGGCCCACCTATCGGTCGTGATTCCGGTCTTCGTTCGTCCCTCATCGACGACGACCATTTGTGCTTTAGGCCATACCGCGTCGGCCTCCGTATCGGTTAAATTCCAGGCTTGCGAAAACCGATCAAGCGGCACCGTGTCGATTCGTTCCAATACCTTGGTTAGCGAGGCGGTCGGCGAGTCCGCTTCCATCGCTCGGATATATGCCATTCGTAGGTCACGGGACCGGCCGCGTGTTACCGGCAATGGATCTAGTACGACGCCACCGCCAATCGTGCGCAACGCGGATTGGTCACGCAGGATGATGCGATCGCCGTGGACCATACCGACGGCTCGATCGAGCTGGATTTGAACCAACCCACTGTCCCCAGGGGAGATTTCCGGCGCATCGAGTGTGACGACGCGACCGGTCACATCCGCCGCACCGACGTGCACATGTACCGGGGTGCGATTCTTAAACGCGCGTTCCTCGGCGGCCAGTATTTTTATACGCGCATCGAATCGCGTAACGCCGAAACACGCGGGCTCGGCCAATACCCAATCGCCACGGTGGATCTCGGCGCGCCTTAAATCGCTACCAACGATGTTCAATGCGCAACGTTGCCCTGCAATCGCTCTGTCGGCCGCGCGATTCTGCGCGTGGATCTCGCGTACACGGAGGTTCGCGCCTAAGGGCGCCAACATCAGTGTCTCGCCGACATCAACAGCGCCAGAAAAAACCGTGCCGGTGACAACTCTCCCCGCCCCCGCTAATAGAAAACTTCGATCGACGGCGAGGCGAAAGTTGCCTGAAGTACTTCGCGGCGGCAGGTCGCGCGCGGCTGCGCACAAGGATTGCCTCAAAGATTCGATACCGTCGCCCGTCATGGCCGATACCGGTATGACGGCCGCATTCGCCAAACAAGTGTTCCCAAGGAGGGTCGAAATCTCGGCGGTAACCTCGCTGACTCTGGCTGCTGGAACGCGGTCGATCTTTGTCAGCGCGACGACCCCACGGCTCACTCCAAGCAGATCCATAATTGCCAAGTGCTCTGCTGTTTGTGGCATCGGGCCATCATCGGCTGCGACGACAAACACGACGAAGTCGATCCCGCTAACCCCGGCCAGCATGGTACGGATAAAACGTTCGTGCCCTGGCACGTCGACAAAACCGGTGAGTTCGCCGTTGCCAAGATCGTGGTAGGCGAAACCCAGGTCAATCGTGAGGCCGCGCTTTTTCTCTTCCGGTAGTCGATCCGTATCGACACCTGTTAAGGCTTTCACGAGCAGTGTTTTGCCGTGATCGACATGTCCGGCGGTCGCAACAATCATTAGCTCTTACCGAGAATCTGCAAATCTTTGAGCTGTTCAACAAATGTCGACTCGTCTTCAAGGCAGCGCAGATCAAGTACCAAAATTCCATCTTCAATTCGGCCGATAACCGGCACTGGTAGTCGCCGGAACGCACTGGCAAGACGCTCCAATGCCTTACCACTACCACGAGCAATCGCTGGTTTGATCCCGAGTCCGACACTAGGCAGTAATTCGGCCGGTTGTGCACCGCTGCCGATCTGGCTGCGGCAATCGACAACCTCAACGGTCGCCACGCGCTCAAGTACTGCTTGTAGTTGGGCTAACAGACGATGTGCTTGGAGTCCGATGTCCGCTTCATCGCGCGTCAGTAGACGTAAGCTTGTGGAGCGCTTGGACAATCGATCGGGATCACCATAGATACGCAACACCGCTTCAAGTGCGGCAATAGTCATCTTGTCGACACGGAGAGCGCGTTTCATCGGATTGCGTTTTATGCGGTCGACCAGATCGGCACGACCAGCGATGATCCCAGCCTGCGGACCACCGAGCAGTTTGTCACCGCTAAAGGTCACGATGTCGGCGCCACTCGTCAGCGTCTCCGCTACAGTTGGTTCGTGCGGCAAACCGTAGCGAGTGAGGTCAACCAGGCTGCCGCTGCCAAGGTCAACTACAAATGGAAGATCATATTTATGGGCGATACCGGCGAGTTCGCGCTCTGGCACTGCGCTAGTGAAACCTTCGACGACGTAGTTGCTCGTGTGTACCTTCATTAACATCGCTGTCTTCGCGGTAATATTTTGTTCGTAGTCGTGGGGATGCGTGCGGTTTGTCGTGCCGACTTCACGCAGCTTTGCACCGGCACGTGACATAACGTCCGGGATCCGAAATGAGCCACCGATCTCAATCAGTTCACCGCGAGACACGACGACTTCTTTGCGCAGGGCCAAGGTGTTCAACACGAGTAATACCGCGGCCGCGTTGTTGTTTACCGTGGTTGCTGCCTCGGCGCCCGTTAAACGGCAGACCCACGCCTCAAGATGAGTGTCGCGATCGCCACGCCGGCCTTTCTCCAGATCGAACTCCAGGTTGCTCGCACCGCTGGCAACTGCCGTCATGGCCTCGATCGCCTCTTGCGGTAACGGTGCGCGCCCAAGGTTTGTGTGTAACACCGTACCGGTGAGGTTGAATACCGGTTTCAAACTGGGTGCCGAAAGCGAGCGTAGGAATTGGTCAGCCACATCAATGATCGCAGGCGTCGACGCACGCGAAGGCGCCGACTCCTCGCGTGCCACCAATGCCTCCCGCAGGTTCGCGATTACAGTACGTAATGCCTCGGTCACCAAGTTATGTCCGTATTGCGCCAACAACGGCTGTACCGCATCCGCTCGCAAGAGTTGATCGATGCTGGGGAGCGCTTGCAAGTGTTCGGCGATAGAGTCGCTCATTGATGTCGCGGCAAAAGCATAAGGACCGCTCAGGCTAGACAACCAACGCGCTCCGGTCAACGATACCGGTGGCTGCGCGTTGAGGCCGAATGGATTCCGGCTTTCGCCGGAATGACGCGGGAGGTGGGGGCGCACACCCGTCATGCCAGACTTGATCCGGCATCCATGCGGGCTGTCTTTTCGCGATGTGGTTACCGCCCTTCTGCACGGTTAGGCCGAATGGATTCCGGCTTTCGCCGGAATGACGAGGGAGGTGGGGACGCGCCCGTCATGCCGGACTTGATCCGGCATCCATTCAGATGGTCTTGTCTCGACGCGGTTGCCGCCCTTCTGCACGGTTAGGGCGAATAGATTCCGGCGTTTGCCGACATGGCGAGAGAGGTGGAGAAGGTAGCGGGTCCGTTACAAAGTTACCGGCACCATAACGAAGCCATAATGGTACGGCGGCAGATCGATCTGCAGTCCACACTGTAGTCCTGCGGCTTCTGCCCACCGCGCGCAATCTTGTGGTCGTGGACGGATTGCCATCGGCGGGCCGCGGGGGGTCTCCGGATCGTAAT
This sequence comes from Gammaproteobacteria bacterium, assembly GCA_021773835.1. Lineage (GTDB taxonomy): Bacteria > Pseudomonadota > Gammaproteobacteria > UBA11873. The sequence continues at coordinate 430,863 of JAJFJQ010000051.1, read as the reverse complement.
TCCAATGGATCACACCTACTTTTCCGGACGGGCTAATGTTCCGCCTTGCCTCTCGCAGCAATCGAACCGGATCCTCAGCGTGCAGAATATTGAACACCATTGCATAGTCAGCGGCACCATTCGCAAGGCCACTACCGTCGGCGATGAAGTCGCGCTCGATGAACTCGATGTTCGTGAGTCCGAGCGTTTTCGACCTCGCGTCGGCGGCCCTCAGTATTTCAGGTTCGATATCCAACGCAAAAACAGTTCCGGCCACCAGCGTGGCGGCCGCATTTGTGAAAGTGCCGTAACCGCAGCCGAATTCAACCACGTCTCTATCAGATGGAGATAGCCCGAGTTCCGACAAGATCCTTGGTGGGTCGAAGTACGACTCCCATCGGGCTTGGTCGGGCATGCCGCTTTCCCGAACCTTCATTTGTGCGCCCGAAGGTATCGCGCAATTTCCCGCTGAGTCATTCAGCCCGCGTCGGTACTTCGCAATACTGATCGAGCTCGATCTCTGCATGGACGGCGACATTACCGTGCGGCCCGGCACACCAAGACGGCATGACCATGGTGTATAGCCCGGTACCACCCCCGGTCAGCAGCAGAATCTTACTGGGGTCCCGTACGGCCGGGATCATCTCATCATCGCCAACCAACATCCGCGAATTCAGCGCCGCAAGTTGCGTACGCGGGGTCACCGCACGTTCACTCAAGACTTGCTGGATCATGTCGCGCGTGTAGCCGGCGCGGCCCAATACTTCAGCGTGATCGGGATTGAACACCACACAAATAGCAGCCGTGCCACCGAGGTGCGAATTGTTGCTCCCCGGATTGGCGATCACTTTTGCGACCGTATTCAACAAACGTTCGGCCGATTCGGGATCATCCGCGTCACCGGTAAACAATGCGGAGTGCGGTCCCTCGGTGCCGAGGATGGTCACGACACTTTGATCGATGTCGTAGCCGAGGCTCGTATGCAGCGGCGGAAACGGTGAATGTTCCTCGTCCTCGGCGAAACAGAACGTAAACTTTGCCGGGCTTCCGTGGAGCGCCATATCAGATTCGCCTGGGCGAGCACCACCGATGTTGATCATCGCCAGCCGCAGCGCCCGGCCGATCGACGCATTTGCTCGATGCCCCGGCCCCATGGCACCGAAGCCACTCGCGATGCCACCGCACGCCGCACGCGCTGGTCCGTTCACGATCATCAACGGCGCAATGCAATGGGTTGTTCCTTGCATCTCGGCGAGATCGAACTCGGGTTGGCAAACGGCACGGATTGCGGCGACGACGACCGGAAAATGATCCGGCAAGCACCCGGCCATTACCGCCGCAACAGCAACCGCTTCAACCGTTGCCGCACCCCATTGCGGGCCCATCTCGCCGAGCACGATATCGCCATCGAGTCCGCTCGCCAGTACCATGCGCGAAACTCGCTCCGGGGTCGGAATGACCACTGGAAGGCCATCGGTGCAACGCGCCGCGTGCAACATCTCCAAGGCCTCGCTTTCGCCGGCTGCCGTGAGGTGCGCGCTCATCCTTCGCTCAGGCGCTCCAGCACCTGCGCACAGATGTTGTCTGCCAACTGACCCATCGCCTCGCGACCGATCCCCGCTACCGGATGCGGCAGTTCTACCCGCGGCACCTGGGGCATCCCTTCTGCCTTGGCAACAAAGTCACCTTGCGGCCAGAATTCTGAAGTCACAAAGGCAACGGCCGGTAGGCCGTTACGGGCAAGTGCAATGCCGTCACGCACGGTGCCGGATGTACAGCTACCTCAGTGACCGTAGGCCGCTATGCCAATTGAGCATGCCGCCGTAATGTCGGCGAGCATATCGGGTTTCACCGGGATTGATGCATTGTGCTTGTTGTAGTGCTTAAAACTCGCCTGCGGCAACCGCTTTGCCAGCGCGTTTTCCATCGCTTCAAGAAAGGCTTCAGAATCGGGGAATCCATTGGCCAAAAGTCCAATTACCAATGGCGCCGATAGGTCCGCTCGCGGGGTGTATGGCTCTGCAGGAACCAGTGGTTTAGCACGTGGGTCATGAAATTCAATCGTCATGAGTCTTTGCCTCATAGATGCAACACGTAGGATAAGAAATCCGTCGCCCGCTGAATAGGGTGCTGTCGCATCGTCTATGGGACACGGTCGGGGTACAATTCGTCTCAACCGTAACGTACGAGTGCCATCAATGGACGAGTTGAAGCCAACCGAGATGATTGATTCCGATCACCCCAAGGTGATCGAATTTGCGCGCTCGCATTCCCAAGCGTCTGTCGACGATCGTAGCAATGCGGTCGCGCTATATTACGCCGTGCGCGACGGCATCCGCTACGACCCCTACTCCATCGAGCTGACCGTAGACGGTCTGCGCGCGAGTCACGTGCTCGAACTCGAACGCGGCTGGTGTGTTAGTAAAGCAATACTCCTAGCAGCCTGCTGTCGCGTTGCTGGGATCCCTGCCCGGCTCGGTTTCGCGGATGTACGCAACCATCTCTCAACCGCGCGCATGCGCGAACAAATGGGGACAGATATCTTTATTTGGCATGCCTACACGTCTATCCAAATCAACGGCAAATGGCTCAAGGCAACGCCAGCGTTCAACGTTGAGCTATGCGACAAGTTCCGCCTACGGCCGCTCGAATTCGACGGCAGTGAAGATTCCATCTATCACCCCTTCGACCTCGATGGCCGACAGCATATGGAATACGTGAAGTATCGAGGCGAGTTCGCAGACGTTCCGCTCGATGAGATCGCCGGCGAAATGCTCCAGCGGCACCCCGATTTATTCGGACCAGCACACGCTGGTGATTTTGAGCGTGAAGTGTCTGAGGAGACCGCGTAATGCTGATCTGGGCGTCGACACAATGGAGGAAGGTGCAATGGTGAATGCAATTGTTTTGATCCAAACAAAACACGGCAAGATCAACAACGTTGCCGAACAGCTCGCCGACATTCCAGAAATCTCGGAAGTCTATTCGGTCGGCGGTAGTTTCGATGTAATCGCCATTGTTCGAGTGCGCGACAATGAGGACATCGCAGATCTCGTGACGCAAAAAATGGTGCAAATGGATGGCATCGAGCGAACGGAGACGATGATCGCGTTCAAGGCATACTCAAGACATGACCTAGAAGGCTTGTTCTCGATTGGGATGGAAAACTAGTCGACTAGGAGCCGAGGCCCGCGACTCGACCTCAATCAGTCAAGGTCCACACTTCTCCGTCGACACTCGCGCGGCCGTCGGTTACCAGCTTAAGTAAGTGCGCATGGAGCGATTTCGCCGCCATCGTGTGTAGCGACTGGTCGACGTCGTCGTAGACGATCGGCACCAAGGTCGAGATTGGACACGGCCCGGCAACCGCAAGCGCATCACTGACTTTCCGTTCACGTTTGAGCCGGTGCGCGATCAAGCGTCGCGCCTCTGCATGCGGTGCGTCGATCAAATCTCCATGACCCGGCGCTAAGTGTGTTAAGTCGTAGTCCAGCATCCGTTCGAGTGACCTGATGTATTGCGCCATGTCACCAGCAGGTGGAATAATCACCACCGTCGAACCGCCCATGACATGGTCACCTGTGATCAACATGCGGTCTTCTTCTATGAGATAACACACGTGGTTGGCGACATGACCCGGTGTATGCACCGCACGCAAGGTGAACTCATCGGTGCTTAGGCATTCGTCGTCCGCCACCGCGCGGGCCTCGACAAACGTCGGATCCTGAAATCCATCGTTGGGGATGATATTACCGATCAGCTCGGCGCCAGTTGCGGCGGCGACGGCCTTCGCTGCTGGCGAATGGTCGCGATGCGTATGGGTAACGAAGATCCACTTCAGTCGGTCAGCGACTGTATCGACTAGCGCATCGATATGCGAATCAATCACCGGCCCTGGGTCGACCAACGCGATGCGTTCGTGTCCAATCAGGTAGGAGTTCGTGCCAGGCCCGGTCATCGGCCCCGAGTTTGGGGCCGTAAGACGCCGCACCCGCGGCGTCAACTCGACCGGAACGCCGTACGGAAATTCAGACATGATTTCGGAACAACGCTACTGGGTTTCTGCGCTCAGACATCCACCGTATCGAAATATCGGATACTGGGCTCGCCGGCACACATCGCCGCCATCTTCTCGAGCGCACCGGTTTCGACACGCCAGGCTAGATATTTTTCGTACTTCGCGCGGGATTCCCAGGATTCGACTAGCACCAGGTTCCCCGGGTTTTCTTGATTTTCGACGACGTCGATATTCTTGCAGCCGTCGTAGGCCCGTGTATCGGGCAGCAACTCTTTGAACGCGCCCTTGGCGGTATCGATAACGTCAGGCTTTAACTGAATTTCGAGTAATACGGTACAGGTCATGATGGGCTCCTCCGAGGTCTTTTTGGTTGTGTGAGCGAGGGATGTTAGCGCCGACCGCAACTGTTGTATACGCCCGTTTGTATGCCGCTTTGAGCTTGGTGGCGCGTGATCCTTTGCCCTCACCGGGCGCGGCGACTGGTCGAATCGCCTCGGCCAAGGCTAGAATGACCTGCCGCTATCCAGCGATTTATTTTTGTAACTAGATTGACAGTGGAAGTGTGAATTATGTCTGAGTCTACATCCGAATCCCGCGCGAACGATTCCGCTCGCGATTTTGACGCCGTCATTGTTGGTGCCGGTTTCGCCGGCCTGTATATGCTGCATCGATTTCGCGAGCTTGGGATGCGCGCGCGCGTGCTCGAGGCCGCCGATGGCGTCGGCGGCACCTGGTATTGGAATCGTTATCCCGGCGCGCGCTGCGACGTCGAAAGCATGGAATATTCCTATCAGTTTTCAGACGAACTGCAGCAAGACTGGGAATGGACGGAACGCTACGCTTCACAACCCGAGATACTGAAATACATCAACCACGTTGCCGATCGATTCGACCTACGTCCCGACATCCAACTCAACACGCGGGTGCGCTCGGCAAACTATGACGAGGACGCAACGCGCTGGGCCATCGAGACTGAGAATGAAGAGGTACTCAACGCGCGCTTTTGCATTATGGCCACCGGCTGTTTGTCGTCGACCAATCTACCGAAATTCAAAGGACTCGATGACTTTAAAGGCCCGACCTATCACACCGGACAATGGCCACACGCGGGCGTCGATTTTACCGGCCAGCGTGTCGGCATTATTGGCACTGGATCGTCAGCAGTACAGGCGATCCCAATTATCGCCGAGCAAGCGGCACAGTTGACGGTGTTTCAACGGACCCCAAATTATTCAATACCCGCACAAAATGGCCCGCTGCCGAAAGCGGATCAGCAGGCGATTAAGGCCGAGTACCGTCACTTCCGCGAATCGAACAATGAAATGCCATTCGCCTTTGGATCGAAATACCACCTTCGCGAAGACTCGGCGCTCGATTCGACGATAGAAGAGCGCAACGATGAGTATGAACAACGCTGGGCTACTGGTGGCCTACCATTCCTCTTTGCATTCGGTGATCTGCTATTTAACATGGACGCCAACAAAACGGCCGGCGAATTCATCCGCCGCAAGATCCACGAAATCGTTAACGATAAAGCGGTCGCCGAGATCCTGTCGCCTAAACAAGTCGTTGGCTGCAAACGATTGTGCGCCGATACCAACTATTACGAAACGTATAACCGTTCCAATGTCACGCTGATCGATATCAGTGAGGATCCGATCGAGTGCATCACGACCGAAGGCCTGCGTGCTAAGGGTCAGGATTTCGAATTCGACTGTATCGTATTCGCGACTGGATTCGATGCGATGACCGGCGCGCTGTTTAACATCGATATCCGTGGACGCGATAAGCTCGCCCTGCGCGAAAAATGGTCAGCCGGACCGCGTACTTATCTCGGACTCACCACGGCCGGTTTTCCGAATTTTTTCACCATCAGCGGCCCCGGTAGTCCATCGGTGCTCACCAATATGTTGCCGTCGATTGAGCAGCACGTTGATTGGATTGCCGAGTGCGTTGCCTACCTAAACGACAACGACTACGCCTACATCGAGGCGTCGACTGAGGCGGAGCAAGGGTGGGTGGATCACGTCAATTCGGTCGCGGACTCGACACTCTATCCGACGTGTAATTCTTGGTATCTCGGCGCGAATGTTCCAGGAAAACCGCGCGTATTCATGCCCTATGTCGGCTTCCCGCCCTACGTCGAGAAATGTAACGAGATCGTGGCCAACGGATATGAGGGTTTTGAACTCGGAGCAACCGTAACGGGATAGAAGCGGATGGTGGTCGGATGAGAATCGCGACAACATCCCTGTCATCGCAATATTGAGTCGTTGCAAACTAATTGTTAAAAAATGTAACAGCGACTCTCAGCGATGACAGCTAGCAGCGTCGGAAAATGTGACGCAGTGTCTAAAATGAGGCTCCACGGACATAAGGTCTCGCCCGTAGACGATTTTGGGTGCCTAACGGCACACCACGTCTCATATCGTTTTCAGCCACGCCGACGTGGCCTTGCCGATCTCCTGCGGGCAGTCTTCTTGGACGTAATGCAACCCCTTACCGATCTTGGTGACCTGGCAGTTTGGCAAATTCTCGCCGCACCAGGTCGCCATCTGTTCCGGCATCAGCAGACCGGGTTCCGCATACAGCGCGAGCTTCGGAATGTCCGTTTCTTGTAGCCATTTCATGTACGCCTGCTGCATGGCATCGATAGCCGGAGGCTCACCGCCAATGCAAAGATTTTGCGGAAACTTGCAGAGAATCTTACGCGACGCAGGATCCGTCCATGGTTGCCGGTAGGCATTGTGTTCATCTTCAGACAAGTTTCGCACCGTCATCATTGGCAACACGCCTTCGATGAATAGATTCTGGTCCACCATCATGTTCTCTGCGGTCTCTTGCGAGGAACGCAACGCTTGGAAAAATTCCCGCGCCTGATCATCGAAGGCGTCGTAACTTGGAATTGGAAAAAGCACCGCCTCCATGAACGCGATCCCGCGAACATTTTTGGCATTGCGCATCGCATAGTGAAATCCGAAAAATGATCCCCAATCGTGGATCACCAAGGTAATGTTCGTTAAGCCCATCTGCTCGATGAATTGATCGATGTACTTGACGTGATCGGTCATCTCATAGGCGATGTCAGGCTTATCCGACAGGCCATAGCCGATTAGATCGAGCGCGATCAAACGCCCCTGCCCTTCAAGTTCGGGCATAACGTTACGCCACAGATACGACCACGTCGGTTGTCCATGCAGAAATAGGATGGGATCGCCTTCGCCAGACTCGACGTAGTGCATCTTCGATCCGAGCACCTCTTCGTATTTTGAAGGGTAGTTAAAATCTGCGGGCATCGATTGGGCCATTTGTATTCTCCGAATGGGCTAACTAAAAAACGATTGGTAATTGTAGGTGTTCTTCGTAAATAAAGTCACGGTGGGCACGTAGCTCGCTGGTCAACGCTGTATCGATCTCTTTGTTGACGCTGCCGTAGAAATGCGGCTGGCGAAAATCAGTCCCCATCGGACAGCGGTCTTCCGGCATCGGATCGAAAAATCCGCATCCCGCCGCCCAATAGATATCGAGCGCCGAGAGCCGCTCGCCGATGAGATATCGACTACCTTGCGCACGTTGCTGGCTAAGTTGCGCATCCATCGTCTGCAGAATTTCCACGATGCGCTGAGTAGCATGCGCAATTGCCGCCTCGCTATAACCGTATTTGTCGCCAAGCGCGGTGAAGAATGCCCGCTCTGGGGCGGCTTCGGGCAGGGATTCGAGTGACACTGAAACGATGAAATGGCGCTTATAAAATAGTAAGCCACCCTCACCCATGATTTCGTTGGCAAGGCCGAACATACGGATCCGATCTGCGGAGTCCTCGGGGATCAGAGATGGCGTTGGCTGCAGCCGTTCCGCAAGATGGAGTTGGTCGTTCCACTGCGAGCGCGGCCGTTCGTCGTTCCAAATCATGACCGGTGCGCTCGATTGTGCCGTCCATTCGATCAACTCGCTTTGGCTGCCGTCCATCCCGATCTGCAGATCTGAAGCGCCTTCATTCGAACTGCTAACTGGCGTGTAATCCAGTCCTTTGACGTAACAAATTCCCTTAACTGCCTCGTGCCAAGGACCGGGTATCGTGAAGGCTCCGAGGACAACCCGGAGTCCAGACATCGCACGCGCCTCGCGTATTGGGATGTAATTAATTTTGATATCTTCTCCGCCTATCGCCACGACATTCTCCTCTCTCTAAACTAACGCCAAGCAAACGCCGGTTGCTCATAGTGCGCGACCCGCGTTTGCCGCCCACCAATACAGACCTCGCGGAATTGAAACAAGATCGCAGCGGTTGGCGCCGCAATCCACGTATTCCCCACCGGCATGCGTAGTACCGGGGCACCGCCTTCAACGTCTTCCAACATGGGCGCGTCTTCACGCATAAATTCCGAGATCGGGATCCGATGGATTGAATCAACCTCGTCTGCATTGGCAACAAACTCGCGCTGCGGTCCGATCCACACGACCACAGGGGTCATGATAAATCCCGATCGTGTAATGAAATCATCGAGCCGCCCAATAACCGCGCTGGGGTCAAGATCGAGCCCTACTTCTTCATGCATTTCCCGCAATGCCGCCTGCTCCGCGCTTTCGCCATGGTCAATACGGCCGCCGGGTAGGGCCCATTGGCCCGGATGGTTGCGCAACTTCGACGAACGTTTGGTCAGAATCAGGGCAGCCTGCGTTTGCCACTCGATATGTGACGGCATGCCGTTCAGCCGCGCACCGAATCCGCCATCTGTGATGGCGACGGCTACAGCAGCGCTACGCCCCTCATCGCTTGGTGCGGTTGTTGCTTCAAACGCCACAAGGTGCTGGGAGATCAGGTCTTTTAACACTGCATCGCATTCCATATGCACAGAACATGTCATATCCGTAAACATGTTGCAAAGCGAGGGCTTGGGTGGTGAATCCAGGTGTTCTGTGGTCGGTCGTTGCGGTGCGACGTTGCCTACCGTGGTGGCGGTAGTGGCGCTGAATGGATCCCGGCCAGCGCCGGTATGACGCATCGGCAAGAAAAGGCCGTCATGCGGGACGTGATCCGGCATCCAGCAAACTGCTATTCGGCTTTACGCGGGCCTTGAGCTATAAAGGGCATCCACACAACCTGTCTGCCGGAGGAACGCCCGATGGAATTTACCGCAAAGCGCATTCTGATCACCGGATCTACCCGTGGGATCGGGCAATCGCTTGCACGTCACTTCATCGGCGAAGGCGCGAGAGTTGCTATCAATGGGCGCTCGCCAGCGGCCGTAGCGAATTCAATTGAATCCATCGGGGATGTGGACCGACTATATGCCGCACCCGGCGATGTCTCCACAGCGCACGGGTGCGAGCAAGTCGTCGGCACGGCACTTGCCGCGCTTGGTGGGCTCGACATCCTTATCAACAATGCGGGGACTTATCCGATCGCCTCAATCGAAGAAAGCGACGAGGCACTATGGGACACGACATTGAACGCCAACGTTAAAAGCGCCTTTTTTTGCAGCCGTGCCGCACTCGGCGCGCTGCGTGAATCGAAAGGTGTGATCCTAAATCACTCATCGATAGCGGGGCTCATGGGTTTCGCCAATATCGCGGTTTATTGCACCTCGAAAGCTGCCGTTGCCAACCTCACCCGCTCGATGGCGATGGAACTTGCGCCGGATATTCGCGTCAATTGCGTGTGCCCGACCACGGTCGATAACGACATGGGGTGGAATGGGTTTAATCGCGCAGACGATCCACAGGCGGCCTATGAAGCGTTTGCTGCCGGAAGCAAAATGAAAAGGCTAGTGACGAACACTGACGTCGTCGCCGCGTTCGCCTTTCTTGCCTCGGAGAAGGCGAGTTTTATGACCGGAGTTGCGCTGCCGGTAGATGGCGGAAAATCTGCTGGCGCATAACGGCCTGGCCGGCTTACGGCTCCTTAATCAAGTCACACTCACGGGTTGGGCCGCCGAAATACATTTCACAATACGCTTTGGTGATCGGCTTACCTTGAATTTCCGTCATGACGAAGTTCGCCACGGCATTCACTTGTCGCTCGTTGAGATACTTTTTTCCTTGTAGTGGGCGGTTGCTGTCATCACCGTCAAAATCTTCGAACGTCATGCCGTAGCATTCGTCATTCTTATACGCCTGCTTATCGAAATACGGCATATTGGTCCCGGGACGCCCGCATTTGATCACGGTGATCAATTGCTCCCGAGTTAGTGGGGTCTTGCGCAACGATATCGCCGCACCGCCGTAGCCCGTCCCACCGTCGCCATGCCATTTGTGGCAGCCCATGCAATTGGCGCGCTTGGCCGTGGACAGTCCATAGTTTTTCCGTGGCGGTACTTCGACCCCGATGGTCGGACCTACAGCGAGGACGTTCACCGCGAGCACAAGGAGCGCTATCGCGAGTAAGCTCTTCGCCAGCAACGACGGTTGCGCGGTCAGTGTGCTCATCTGAGATATCGGCAAATGTTTGACTCCTAAGCGCGGCTACAGGGCGAATACAAATAACACTTGCCCGGCTTCCATATTCGTTAGCGCGGGAGTCGCAGAAATAAACCACATCGGCCACGCCCCACCCTTTCCGGCCAAGATCGCAATGTACTGCTTTCCATCGACCTCAAAGCTGATCGGCGGCGCATTGATCGCTGTGTTGGTGCTAAATGACCACAATTCTTCCATCGAATCGGAATCGATCGCGAATACTCGACCATCCGGTTCACCGCCAAAGATCAGGCCACCCTTTGTTGCCAATAAACCCCCATACATCGGATACGTCGTCTCATACTTGCCCGCGACCTTACCGCTGTTCACATCCATCGCCGTGACGCTGCCGGTAATAACCTGCCCCATTTTCGGCCCACCGCCGAGGAAATATTCACGTGGCTGCCACGGCTTTTCTTGCGGTACGTTCACATGCCCGCTACAGCTCTCGATGACGGGTATGTAGTAACGATTACGCTCGGGGTCGTAGGCCGTTGGTGGCCAGTTCTTACCGCCCATGTTGCCAGGGCACGAGGTACTTTCGCGTTGATCGCGCGATACTGATGAAGCCGGGTTATATCGTTGCACATCACTATTCGGATCGTAGTCGACCGGACGGCCAGTATATTTGTCGAGTCCCGCAGTCCAGTCCAACTTTTTGACGAAGGGCGTGCCCCATAGGAATTTGCCGTTGGTTCGATCGAGTGCATAAGCAAAGCCATTGCGATTCGAATGCAACACGACCTTGGTCATCTTGCCGTGCACGTTCGCGTCAGCGAGCGTCTGCTCATTGACACCGTCGTAGTCATAGGGATCGTTCGGGATGTATTGGAAATGCCATTTAATCGCACCGGTATCACCGTCGAGCGCGAGTACACTGTTGGTGTAAAGGTTATCTCCCGGTCGGTACGCGTTGTCCCAATCGGGTGCCGGGTTACCAACACCCCAGTAGACGGTATTCAACTCCGGGTCATAAGAACCATTGACCCAAGTCGAGCCACCGCCGTGCTTCCATGCATCAACACTGTGTACTTCCGGACCCGGTTTCCAGGTCTCGCTGCCGGGCTCGCCGGGCGCTGGGATGGTGTGCGTTCGCCAATCACGCTCACCAGCCACGAGGTCGGTCGCGTTTAACCATCCACGAATGCCATAGTCAGCACCGGATACGCCGGTAATGACTTTGTCTTTAATAACTAACGGCGCGACTGTAAGTGTTTCTGAGATCGCAGGATCGGCAACGGGGATCTCTTTTTCGATCTCACCGGTTTCTTTATTAGTAATGATCAGGCGCCCATCGAGCGCGTGCGAGATAACCTTATCCTTCCATAAAGCGACACCGCGATTATCCACGCCACAGCAGGTCACCCCCGCCGCCCACTCACGATCGGTCTCTGGATCCATCTTCCACACGAGTTTCCCATTCTGACGCACGTCTAGCTTGTAGACGCCGCCCCACCCGTCGGTGATATACAAGTACCCGTCTTCCGCCAGTGGTGTTCCCTCCAGCCCGGCGTGCTCCCACTGCCCCGCACCGTTCGCGCCACCGACAATGTGTGTGAAGGCGACCTTTAGATCCTTAACGTTCTTCTTATTGATCTGCTCAAGACGCGAAAATCGTTGACCGTCGAGCGAGCCATGGTGGGTGATCCAATTTTGCGGATGGTCTTTTGCGTTAACGATCTTTTCCCATTCGGTAACCGTCTCGGCCGCTTGCGCCGTTGACACCGCCAGCCCCAAGACGACCGCGATGATCGTCATTGTCGAAACCTTTCGTCGCATTAGTCTCACTCCCACTTTGGCTCATTGTGTGGCAAAGAGAATAAGAGTCCTGTCCGCTAAAGTCTATGGATCCGGTGGCCCACTGGCTTACTCGTAATCGCAGCTTTATTCGTTCTATACTCGGGGCGAGCAAAGAGATAACCGCATGAGTGCACTGCCGAAAAGAGACCTTCCGGGCGCCGACCTAGGCTTCGCACCAGTCCCTGTTGAGCCTTGCGTATCGCCGCAATATTTCGCGGCCGAGCGCGAGCATTTATTTCGCAAGGTGTGGATGAATCTGGGCCACGAGTCTGAGCTTCCGCACCCTGGCGACTATGTGGTCAAGCCGATGCCGACACTTGGGGTGGAAGTGTTGCTGGTGCGTGATAAAGCCGGTCGCATCGGTGCGTACTACAACGTTTGCACGCATCGTAGTAATAAGGTTGTACGCAATTCGGTGCGCGGCAACTGCAAGGGATTTAGCTGCGGGTTTCATGGTTGGCACTACGACCTGCAGGGCCGTCTCGTCAATGTGCCCGATGAAGAACAATTCATCGAATTCGATAAGCGTGATTATGGTCTACGGCAACTCGCCGTGGATACATGGGAAAATTTTATATTTGTATTCCCGACTTCCGATCCACCGCTAACGCTGAGAGAGTGGCTAGACGAAATAGATGTCGATATCGCCGGCGGCCCATTGACTGATTTGATCCCGACGGCACGCTTCCAAGCGCAGGTTGAAGTAAACTGGAAGGTTTTCTCCGACGCGTTTTGTGAGGGCTATCACGTTGGCTTTATCCACAAGCGCAGTCTAGCCGGCTCGTTCATTAGCGAGAGTAATCCGCATTGTCATATCGCCTCGCCGCGGCTCTACCGCCACCACAGCATCGTCTCGATCCTCGGCGGCAATCCGAAGCATGTCCCGACACCAACCGAATTGTTGATCGGCAAGTTCGGCGGCGGCAGTTACGGCTCGGGCGCAGCGGCATTCGATCACCTACCGAAGGGACTGAATCCCGAGCGCGATCCAAGTTGGAATTTCGACATCGTCAACGTGTTTCCTAATTTTGCTGTGCACGTAGGCGCGGACTTTGCCTATAGCTACAACTTTTGGCCGGTGGCCGCGGATCGCACAATTTGGGATGTCGCCATCTATCAGGCCCCACCCAAAAACTGGAGCGAAGCGGTCGCCTTGAATTATATGCGTGTGCTGCTGCGCGACTCTCTGCGGGAAGACGTCAACACCACCGAAGCTTCACAGCAAAATCTCAACGCCGGGATCTTGCAGGGCATACCGCTGAGCCAACAGGAGGTGGTCCTGCGCCACCGCTACAAAGTCGTCGAACGCTGGCTCGCGGAGGCAAACCGATGAAACCGCTGCCGCCCGAGTTCTCGGATCTCAGCGATCTGACCGACGCGTGGGCCCTCGATGGGATGGCCGCGCTAAATCAAGCTCGCTTGCAACACACGATGGCGGAAATCGACAATTTCTATCAACGCATGGTCAAACACATGGATGCCATTATGTCGTACCTACGAGGGCTTCCGGCCGGCGATGCGCTATCACCACCCGATAGCAATCTGTATCAGCTCGCCTGTGCCTTCATGGAGGTGGCCCCTGCGGTTGAGCTATTTCGCGATCCCGATGTCCCAGACGGGTTTCCGGCGGAGCGATTCGTTATATTGCAATAAAGGGAGCGCTCGAATACCGATGAATGATCTTCAAAATACTCAAGCACACCGCCTCATACAGCTAGGCGTACTGTTGTTCTTATTAGGACTTTTTGTTGGCATGGCAGTGCCGGCATTAGCAAATCCTCGGATGGGATTGGCCAGTCACTTAGAAGGGATCATTAACGGTATTTTTCTGATTGCACTCGGCGCGATCTGGGATCGCCTGGCGTTGTCGATAGGCTGGCTCAAGACACTGTTCGGTCTGCTTATTTATGGCACCTTCGCCAATTGGTTAGCGACCTTGTTGGCTGCCATCTGGGGTGCGGGACGCTCGATGCCGATCGCCGGTCAAGGCCAAACCAGCGGTCCAACAAAGGAATTAATCGTGGATTGCCTACTATTCTCCTTGTCCGCCGCGATGATCGCGAGTTGTATAATCCTCTTGATCGGACTCAGAAAAAAACCAGCTTAAACATCGGCACCGGTTCGCACGACCAACACCCTCAACGCCGCTGTCCCCAACTATCCCAGTGTGTGCACTCGCGGCCGGGGACACGTTTCGCTTGTTTAAACTCTACACCGACGGTGTAGGCGACTGGGAGAAACGCGGCCTGGGTCAAAGTCTCCGGCAGCCCCAGAACGGCTGCCACCTCTTGCTCGTACGGTACATGAATTGTAGTTAGCACCGTGCCGAGACCACGTGCGCGCAGTGCCAAAATAAATGACCACGTAGCAGGGAAGATAGAGGCATATAGAGAGGCTTGCGGTGCCGGCCCCGAGTTCTCCATCCGGCCTTCGATGCACGGAATGACGAACATTGGTACCTCTGCGATGTGTTCGAACAAATACACTGACGATTCAAACAAACGATCTAGCTGCGCCGAGCGGTCGTCGTCCCGTGGGCGCTGCAATACACCGCCCAAATATTCGTCGGGTACCTCCTTGCCTAAGTTATAGGTTTCGACCGCACGCTGGTAAATATCCGCGAGCGCTGCGCGTTTTCCCGGATCGGTCACCACCACGAAATGCCACGTCTGGCCCAATAAACCGGTCGGCGCCTGTACCGCGATCTCGATGCATTGTTCAATCACCTCCGGCTCTACCGGTCGGGTAAGATCGAGGCGTTTGCGCACTGCACGCGTCGTGGTTAGGACATAATCGACGCTCGCAAGGTCCATACGTTCGAAATTCATACGGTACTCCTAGCGCTTTGCATTCGGGTAAAACAATTGTTGCCCATCCACACGAAACGTCGCAATCGCGTTTTGGCCTGCCGGACTCAATAACCAATCGATAAACGCTTGGCCGAGATCGGCTTTCACGTGCGTGTGACGCTCGGGATTCACCATGATCACGCCATATTGATTAAATAGCAGTGGGTCACCTTCGACCAATATCTCAAAACTTTGCTTGTTTTGAAAACTGATCCAAGTCGCTCTATCGGTCAATGTGTAGGCGTCCTTTCCGGTGGCGATATTCAGGGTCGCCCCCATGCCACTGCCTGTCTCCAGGTACCATGTACCGCTGACTGAGTCGACTTCGACGGTGGTTCCGCCCCACAGTTCGAGTTCTTTCTTGTGTGTTCCACTATCATCTCCGCGCGACACGAATGTTGCGCCGGCGTGTGCGATGGTCTCTAGCGCCGCCGTTGCGAGTTCAAGACCACGGACACCGGCTGGATCAGAGCCGGGGCCGATGATAACAAAATCGTTGTACATCAAATCGAAACGTTCAACCCCGAAACCATCCGCAACGAATTTTTCTTCGGCGCTCTTAGCGTGCACGAGAAGCACATCCGCATCGCCATTGCGCGCGTTTCTTAGCGCCTGACCCGTGCCGACAGCGACGACCCGGATGTCTACACCACTTAAGTTTGTATAAATCGGCAAAAGATAGTCATACAGCCCGGAGTTGCGGGTCGACGTGGTTGATTGCAATAAGATAAACGGGTTATCTGCATACACGGGTGCGGTATTTGTCCAGGCGCATAGCCCGATGAAAATGATCTTTATCAGCTTCGATAACATTGACGTAATTTACTCTTCGAATAATTCACCGGCGATAAACGCACGCGCGGCGGCCGATCGCGGTGTTGTTAAAAATTCTTCGATTGGCGTGTGTTCTGCGATGCGCCCGCGGTGCACAAAGATCACATCACGGGCGAGCCGCTGTACCTGGCCAACGCTCTGGCTAACCATAATCAGTTTCCGCCCGGCACTGATCGCCCGCAACAATATCTGTTCAATGGCGGCCGTAGCGGCTGGATCCAAGCTTGCCGTCGGTTCATCGAGAAACACCAGCTCAGGCTCGACCGCTAACGCGCGGCATAAGGCGACGCGCTGCCGCTCACCGGAAGAAAGTACGCTTGCGGGTCGTTTTCGAAGCTTGAGTAGATCGGTTTCATGCAGTATTGCCTCGAGCTTTCGCGCACGTTCCGGGGCCTTGAAACCACGCTTGCTGAGCGCGTAGTCGATATTGGCTTCAACCGAACGCCGTAGTAGCACTGGTACCTGGAAGACCATGGATTGACGCCTTGAAATTTCGCTGGCCGATAAATTCCCGGCCCATCGACAGCTACCAGCACTGGGGGTCAACAATCCATGCAATAGACGCACGAGCACACTTTTTCCCGCGCCGTTGTAGCCCATGATTGCGGTACAACCGGTTGGTTCAACGCGTAACGTGACGCCGTCGATTATGCGCACACCATTGAGCTCGTACACCAGGTCATCGACCCGAAGCGGCAATAACGACGACTTGGCATCGGCAAGCTTTCCGTCAATTTCTGCAGCCGTTATGTCAAGCATAGGCAGCCTTTGGCGCGAAGCGGCGTACCGTCGCGGCGACCGCGTTCACCGCTAGCGCAAGCAACATCAAAACAACGCCGAGCGCTAGTGCTAGTCCGAGATTGCCCTTGGAGGTCTCGAGCGTGATAGACGTTGTCATTACTCGGGTCACATGATTGATATTACCGCCAACGATTATCACCGCGCCAACTTCGGCAATCGCTCGCCCAAAGGCTGCCAAGACCACCGTAACGAGGCTGTAGCGAACCTCCGTGATCAAGGTCACGAGCTTGGCCCAGCCGTGCACCCCTAGCGAGCGCAATGCTTCGTCATAATCCGCATTTGCGTCCTCGATGAATTGTCGGGTCAGCGCGATAACGATAGGCGTCACTAGAATCATTTGCGCAATAATCATCGCCGTCGGCGTGTATAAGATCTGCAACCAGCCGAAAGGTCCTGACTTTGATAATTGTAAGTAGACGATCAAGCCAACGACAACCGGCGGCAACCCCATAAAGGCATTGACGACGATAATAAGGAGCTCGCGTCCGGGAAAACGTCCGACTGCGATCGCCGCGCCGAGCGGCAGCCCAATAATCGTTCCGATAATGACGGCTGACAGGCTAACGCGTAATGAGAGTCCAATAATTTCAATCAGCGAGGTATCGAATCCGGCGATGAGCCCGATGGCGGAAGTGAATGCTGTAGTGAAATCGCTCATTGGATCTAGAACGTTAATCCAAGCTGCGAATAGAGGTAAGTCGCATCGCCTTGGCGATTGCTGTTCGGGGCGTCATGCATAAACTCTCCAGCAAACAAGTGTGCAATACCGCCTTCGAGTCGAATGTTTTTTGGCAGCGCCTCCCAGCGTAAGCGCATCTCGATCTGTTGTCCGACGAAACGACCGCTCGCGCCGCTACTATCGCGCACGCCGCTAGTGGTCCACGCGTCGCGCTTGGACGCCAACCAATAAGCGCGATAGGCGATGAAACTGGTGACGGACCGGCCGGGTTTCAAGACCAAGCGCAATCCCGGTGTATTGATATTGGTGCGCGCAAACGCCCCATAGATCCCGGTTGGCCCGAACTCGAAACGGCGCGCACCAAACAAGGTATCGAAGCGCTCGTTATCGCCGTCGGCAGGCCGGTCATTACCGCTGGCGTAATCGTATTGCACGATCAAGCGAGGCCGCCACGCATGCGCGAAACTGTAGCCGATCTCAGCATGCTGGAAATGCGCAAAATGATCTAAGTCCGTCACGTTCACCGGCGAGGTCGACGAACGCGACTCGCCGAATTGCAGCGCTGTCTCAATTTGATAATCAAATGCCGATTGCTGCGCTTCGCGGTAGAGGCGCAACCCGACCGTCGACAATTTTCGATTGCGCGTGCGCAGACTAGAGGAGTCGTCTTCGGCGAGGCCAAAATAAAATAACTCGCCGTGATCACCCCAGCTTGTGGTATCGGCGTAGTACAGGCCCCAAAATTTTACATCGAAATGTTCATCGTCGAATTCGACATCATTATCGCGGAGCGCCACAGCCAAGTTTGGTTTACGATTGACCGGCAACGTGAAGAATGCTCGGAATTGACGCCCGTGCGCGCCGCGCCAGCGCCAGTCCACCCCGCTAAAAGCGTTGATGGTATTGCGAAAGCGGTTACGCGCAACAAAGCGCCGGCTACCGATGTCCATTGTGAAACGCCCTAGCGTAACCGTGCTCGCGCCGCCTAAACCCAGCAGGTCGCCGGCCTTCCAGCGCAAGAATCCTTGCAGCAACTCTGCGGTATTGACTATGCCGGTACTGATCGGGGTGCCAAGGTCGTCGAGCGCGGCGCGTGCATCCAACATCTCGCCGCCAATGCTGAGCGACCCGTGCTGTAGTGCCGCATATATCGTCGTTCGCAACATCAGGATCTGATCGCTACCGTTACGCCCGGCGCGAAATTGAGCGTCGAAGGTCTCGTAGCGAGTGCGGAAGTTGCCGCTCAAACTTAACCACGCCGGTAGCCTTAAGGCATTTTGCAGGCGCCAGGGCGCTGCCGCCCCTGCATTTGTCGCGGCGACCTGGGGTACATAGAAAAGCGCCATCCCGAGGCAAACTAAATATGTAATTAATTTCATGTATGTATCGAAGGTTCGGCGACCGTTCTGTCTATGGTAGCAGCATCATAGTGAGCAACCGATCAAATTTAAATATGTTTATATTTACAGGAATGAAGTCGCCTGCTTAAAGCACCGCAGCGGGGCCTGGACGGTCAAACTAGGGTGCTAACGCCAACACGCGTTGCACCCGCTCCGCCAACATCGGCTGCAGTTCGGTAGCAAACCAGGGATTCTTTTTCAGCCACAAATTATTGCGCGGACTCGGGTGAGGCAACGGAATAATGGTCGGGCGATAGGCACGCCAATTGCGCACCGTCTCGGTCAGGGTAGTTCGCTTGGAACCCCTAAAATGCCAATCGTGGGCATACTGCCCAATCACCAAGGTCAGTTCCAAATGCGGCATGAGATCTAAGAATCGCTGGCGCCATGCGGGGGCGCATTCGGCTCGCGGCGGCAGGTCTCCGGATTTGCCGCGGCCCGGATAACAAAAACCCATCGGCAATATGGCAATCCGCTGTCGGTCGTAGAAGGTTTCGCTGTCGATCCCCATCCACTGTCGTAGTCGATCACCACTAGGATCGGTAAATGGGCGTCCCGAGGCATGCACCTTAGTTCCTGGCGCCTGAGCGGCGATCAAGATTTTTGCACGGTCGTGGACCTGAAAGACAGGCCTTGGACCGAGCGGCAGCGTATCCGCGCACAGTGTGCAGGCAGCCGCTTCACGGGCAAGCAATGCGAGCGTCTTTTCACATTTCATGCGCGCCACCTCATCCGAACGGGAACGGATCGTGGTTGATTGCGACAGCGACAATATAGAAGAGACAACCGAAAGCTGCGATGCTTGCGAGGTGCCGTTGGGACGTCGACCGCGCACGTTTGAGCGCCACACTACCGCAAATTATATAGGCGATTAGGGCGAAGACCTTTGCCGTTAGCCACGCATGAATAAACGGGTACTGATGCAGCACCATGGTTAAGCTAACCGCACTCGCGAGCAACACCACGTCAACCGCATGTGGCAGGATCCGCACCCAACGCAGTTGCAATTGCGCCGGGGCGCGGTAGACCCAATATAAGCGCACAGCAAAAAGGCCGATCGAGACTACGACGGAGGTGATATGAATCGTTCTTAGAACGGCATACATAGCGGCATCATATGTCCTGTGGGCCTTGAAAGAAGCACCGTGCATGCACAAATTGTGTCTGGGAGCGCGACAGTTCACCCGGTTATGCGAAAATACCGGCTATCTTCGTTTAAGCAGCATTGACGTTTTCTATATTAATGGATGAACACAACCCAAAACGCGGCGGGGCCGAGACAGCTCGCGTCGATTACGACGCTGTGGTCGTTGGCGCCGGATTCGGAGGCCTCTACGCAGTCTATAAATTGCGCGAGCTTGGATTCAGCGTTCGACTGTTCGAGCGCGGGTCCGATATTGGCGGTACATGGTATTGGAACCGCTATCCCGGTGCGCGCTGCGATGCTCCGAGCCTGCAATACTCCTACGAATTCTCTGATGAATTGCAGCAGGAGTGGGAATGGTCCGAGACTTATGCATCGCAGTCTGAAATCCTAGCCTACCTCAATCACGTCGCAGAGCGCTTCGAATTGCGTAGCGCGATGCAATTCGAAACGACCGTCACCAGCGCGACTTTTGATGAACAAAGTACCCTGTGGCGCGTTAATACTGATTCCGGTGACCAAGTCGTGAGCCGATTTTGCATTCTTGCAACGGGATGTTTGTCGACAATGAAGACCCCCGATTTTCCCGGGCTCGAGCACTTTGAAGGCGAATGGTTCCACACCAGTAACTGGCCTCACGAACCAGTCGACTTTCAGGGCAAGAGAGTTGGCATCATCGGCACCGGCTCGACCGGGATCCAAGCGATCCCGGTGATCGCACAATCCGCCGCGCACTTAAAGGTATTCCAACGAACGGCACAGTTCAGCACACCGGCGCGTAACGGCCCGATGGATAAAGCGTACGAGGCGAACATCAAGGCCGACTACGCAGGATTTCGAGCACGAAATTACCGCCAACCAGTTGCGATGGACATTGTTATCGATCGCGCTGCGCCGAAAACTTTCGAAGTCTCCGAAGCCGAACGCATAAGGATCTATGAGCAATGCTGGACGAACGGCGGCTTGAGTTATTCAACGGCCTTTCGTGATTCGTCGATAAATCGCGCAGCAAATGAGGATATCTCTGACTTTATCCGCCGGAAGATTGCGGAAATCGTGCACGACCCCGCTACCGCCAGTGCGCTACAGCCAAAACATATCTACGCGTGCAAACGGCCATGCCTAGATACGAACTACTTCGAAACCTATAACCGGCCAAATGTCACCCTCGTCGACGTTAGCAAGCACGGTGTGGAATCGATAAGTGCAAAAGGGATCATCGCCAATGGCGAAGAACATGAATTGGATTGCATTGTCTTTGCCACGGGCTTCGATGCCTTTACCGGGTCACTAAATCAGATCGACATCCGCGGTAAAGGCGGCCTGGTGCTCAGCCAGAAGTGGGCGGCAGGACCGCGCACCTACCTCGGCTTGTGTAGCGCCGAGTTTCCCAATCTGTTCATGGTCACCGGTCCCGGCAGTCCGTCGGTGCTGGCCAATATGGTCGTGGCGATCGAACAACACGTCAATTTGATCGGAGAATGCCTCGCGCATATGCGTGAGCATGGCTACCAAAGCGTCGAAGTGGCCACAGAAGCCGAGGACGATTGGGTGGAACAAGTTCGTCAAGCCGCCGATCGCACACTGTTCACCGCATGCGACAACTGGTATCAGGGCACGAACATTCCAGGCAAGCCGCGAGGATTTGTGCCTTATGTCGATTGGCCGGGTTATGTTGGCATTTGCGAGGCAGCGGTAAACAACGCCTATCGCGGATTTGTGTTTAGCTGAGGGTGTCGAGCAACAACGACGACTCACGGACTACCGAGCCAACGTCGACCGGCGTCGACATCTTTGAACACCTTAAATACGCGGCGATCCGCCGGATCTAACGATCGAATAATAGAAAACATCCGCGCAAGGCCATAAACCAAGCCCGGCGACGTTATGACGGCGCTACGCGTCGGCGTGGGAGGGTTGTCAAACTGTCGGGAATAGGCCGCGAATTTGCGTACATCTTCCGATGAGATTTCAACCTCGTCGATCCCACGCATATCAGCGAATTCGCTAAAGCTGAGTACCGTCGGGTCAGCCCACACCTTATCGATGTATGCGGTTAACAGCTCCAACGTAACGGGGCCATCCCACCGACTTTCGATTAGCCTCGATTTGCGATCAATATTCACGACAAATGGCATGCGCCGATGATCGTATTAATCTAATTCGATTGTCCAGCCTTAACATGCCCGAAATCCGTCCCCCTCAGATGCCGATCGGCACGACATAGCAGCATCGCCACCGTGGCGCCGCTCTAGATGAAGGCACGTGTGGGGCCTGCGAATTATTATCTGCTGAAATCAATCTCACAGTACCATTGGCTAGGCCACATTTTGCCCGAGCTGTATAAATATTTGGTTCCATACCCAACTAGCGCCAACAAACACCATCACCAGTGCGATGCCAGCAGCGAGCGTTTCACCATACGAATTAAACATTGCATTCCCCTGTTATTGCAGTGAGTTGAACTATTCACACGACACTAGATTCGTTTTTTCGTGTCGCCTTGGCATTAATAGTAGGAGTGCGCTGTGTCTATCCGGTTTCAGAACAGCGTTATTGTGTAGTCATCCTGTTTCATTCATACGGATGCTAGATTCGCTTATGAGGACCGTCGACAGCGATGTCGAAATTTTCGGGCAAAAAAAACCGCCACCACAATGGTGACGGCTATAGCTGGGGGTAGAACCGCTATTATGAGAACGAGCGGGCCATCACTAATGCAGCGTTCCTCGATCGGAAATACTGCCCAGCGCATCGGAAATCCTTTGATACTGCGCTTCGTTAAGAAAACCCATTAACGTATTCACATATCGCGGATTGCCCAGGCCGATAAAAATGAACTGCCATCGGTAGGCCGCTAGGGTTGCACCTAAGATCCGTTGGCTACGAGCGTGACCAAATGCACGATCGCTAACGCTAAGAAAATACGCAAGGTCGGCTTCCGCTTGGGCCTGAAGTATTTCATCCAGTGATCTAAAGATCAGCACTAAGTCGTCGACCGCCTGATCACGATCCGCAACGGATTGGATCGCGTCTTCCCGACCCCATTCGATCCCGCGCTGAATTGCGTGGCGTGAGGTGTCCCGCCAGTGATTCAGAATGACCGCTGTTAAGCTTAGCGAGATATCAGCATCACACGGTGCGCTTTGCTTATAGTGTGCTTGAGTGGTCAATCCAATATGGTAGGAAAAAGCCAGCACGGACCAGTCCGAAAGCTTGGATATTATGGATTGGAACGCATGCACATCGGCTGAGAATCGATACCCCACCGGCATACCGGCCTCTATCGCGCGTTTCGTTTGTTGAAATGATTGGCGATACTCCGAATCGGCAGCGCCGCTGCTTGACGTGGCAGTCAACCGTGCATCGTGCGTGTTCGTACCATTGAGACTCGAGTGTGATAAGCCTTCAATCAAGGCAAACATATTCAAATATGTACGACTTTGAATTTGGCTGAGTAATCGCCGTTCCGCATCCGTTATGAAATCGATCTCGTCTACGCGAGATAACGTATTGGGCAGCGGCGGCGGCGTGAAGTCTTTGTGATAGTCGGCAATCAAGCCCTGGTCGATTTCCCAGTTATCACGATTGCGGTGCTCCGCATGTGGCCGTCTTATGGTGACGTCTTCGACTGTATTGTTCATGCTCATCCCCCGTCTATGGTCTTTGAAGGTACGCTGCGATGTCCCTTTTACGCGGCGATGAACCAAAGATAGGGGGTCTTTGTATCGATCCGATGTCCCGAAACTAAGAGTTTGTATCCCCTTTGTAACAAGCGCGCCTAGCTGGGCTTGGCGTCCTCGGCCAAAATTTCTTCAATAGACCTTCGCAAGACGCTGAAATCCAGCGGTTTTTGTAAAAACACGCGGACCCCTGCCGTCCGGAGAGCTTCGTCGTTTACTGCATCGCTGTGGCCGGTATAGAGAATGATGGGAAATTCCGGCCGGTGCTTCTCCATCAATCTGGCCAGATCGAGACCGCTGATCCCCGGCATCGCCTGGTCCACTATGGCCAGCGCGTAGCGTTTCGGGTTCACTTGAAAACACTCCAGTGCCGCGTGTCCGTCGTGGAACACGCTGACCTCAAGCCCCCATTCGCTAAGGAGATCTTCAACGAATTCCGCAACATCTGCGTTGTCATCGACCAGCAGGATATTGCCATCCAGTGCTGGCAACGAGTTTGCACGCGCATCAGAAGAGATCCCTGTCTCAACGGCAGCCGCCGTTGCCACCACCGGAAATAAAACGCGGATCGTTGTGCCACGTTCGGGCTCGCTCGATACAACTAGGTGGCCGCCGTGCTCGTGGACAATGCCATGAACCATCGAAAGCCCCAAGCCACTGCTTTTCCCAGCGTCTCTCGTTGAGAAAAACGGATCAAAAATGCGTTCGCGTACCGCCGATGTTATCCCCGTGCCAGTATCGCTGACGACTAGCTCGACAAAGTCGCCGTGTGCGTCACTATGACAGGAGCTACAAACGACACATTCGCCAGTCGCTCTAGCCAACGCGATTTTAAGCGCACCACCTGCTGGCATCGCGTCCCGGGCGTTGAGGCAGAGATTGATGAGGACTTGCTCGACTTGCACGCTGTCTTGCATCACCAGCGGCAATTCGGCGGCGAAGGTCCAGGTTAATTCAATATCCGCCGGCATCATTGACTCGATTAGCGTCACGGTATCGGTAAAGACCTCGGTAAGATCGATGGCACTGGCATCGCCATGTTGTCCGCGGCTAAAAGTCAGCATTTTTTGAATCAATTCGCGCGCGTGCTCGCCCGAGCGCCGTGCACGATCGAGATAACGCAGCAACTTGTCGTCGTCCATCGATTCAACGTGCTCATGCGCAAGCTCAACGTAGCCCAAAATACTGGTCAAGATATTGTTGAAATCATGCGCTACGCCCCCGGTCAGTTGACCAAAGTCCTCCATTTTCTGAGACTGACGTAGTCGCGCCTCAAGCGCGGTGCGCTGCTTTTCAGCAATCGTCCGCTCGGTTACATCGTGGATGATGACGAGGATATGCGGCTGATTTTGGAAGTTGACCGTAACCCCGCGCGGCTCAATATAGAACTCGCGACCGTCACGGTGAACCGCTTTTTCGGCGATGGGTATCGCATTTTGATCTAGGATCTGCGCCGCGAAACGCTCCCAATTCTCGCTCGAGGCGCCACAGGTGAATTGAAACGCTGCCGCGGCTAGCAACTCGTCGCGGCTAAACCCATAGAGGCGCTCCATCGCTGAATTCACATCGACGATGTCGCCACCGGTACTCAACAGTGCCAGACCATCCACGGCGGCGTTGAAAATCGCTCGATAACGCCCCTCACTCGTCGAAAATGCGTGTTCAGCGTCTAGGCGTTGGATTTCTGCTGCAGCGCGTTCCGCTTGTGCTGATGATGTGGAGGTCGTTGTACGGCTCATGTAGGCTCCGTCGGCCCACCTGCTATTGCGGCGGTGCCGAGGATCCATCGTAGCAGTCAGGAGTTCGTACGGACGGTGTTGTTACAAAGCGGCAACGTCTGAAACAACTCTGAAACAAAGCGTTTCAGCGTCGCCAGATGTCCACGCTATTTTGCTTCAGGAACAAACATATAGCCGATGCCACGCATCGTTTTAATCGTTTGCGGTTTATCGGGATCCAACTCAATCTTCTTCCGCAGGCGAGCAATACGGATATCGATACTGCGGTCATAGGGATCCCAGTCGCGATTTCGCGTTAGGCTCATCAATTGATCGCGCGATAGCGGGCGGTTTGGACGCTCCGCGAAAACTTTCAGCAATTCATACTCGAGCGCCGTTATCGGGATCTCGCTACCATCGGCAGCGAATAATTGGCAGCTCTGAAAATCCAACCGGCCCACGCCGAATTTGACCCGTTCGGACACGGTCGAACCGGTGGTACTGGTATCCCCCTCTCGCTGGTAGCGGCGGATGACACTTTTTAGCCGTGCTCTGAGCTCGCGTAAATCGAAGGGTTTAGATAGGTAGTCGTCGGCGCCAACCTCAAGTCCTATGATCCGATCAACGGTTTCGCCGGCACCGGAAACAATGATGATGGCGATATCGAATTGCTCGCGAACGAATCGGGCCAAACTTAAGCCATCTTCACCGGGCAATCCAACGTCGAGTAAGACAACGTCTGGCGTCCCTTGGGCAAGCTCGGCGCGCATGCTTTCACCACCTTCGGCCAGCACAACTCGATAGCCTTGGTCAGAAAGATACTCGTCCAACATTTCGCGAATGTCTTCGTCGTCGTCGACGACTAAGACCGTCTTCTCCGCTTCCACGGCCTGCTCCCTCGATTATATTTTAGCGTCTACCGGGTTCAAGCGCGTACCGTAGGAGCGCGCCCAACGGCCTGTGCAGTAAGGCAGACGGTTACTTTATAGTCGAATGTAGGGAACTGGGCAATCCAAGCCGATTAATCCACTAAGAAGATCAACGGTATGTTTTATGCGCTGCAGAACTAACCCAGGACCTCTCGAACAAGTGCCCGAAGCCGCGATGTGTCCAGCGGCTTCTCCAGAAAGGCACGAACACCAGCAGCTAGTGCGATCTCCTCTGTGACCGATTCACTGTATCCGGTGTAGAGAAAGATCGGGAGATCGGGCGCAACGTCATGGACTGCCGTTGCCAGCTCCAGCCCATTCAAGCGCGGCATCGTTTGGTCTGTAATAACGAGGTCGAAAACGGTTGGGTTCTTTAATATTGTCTCCTTCGCGACTATTGGATCGTTAATCAAAGACACCTCCAAGCCCCAGACGTTAAGCAGATCTTCGATGTACTCACCGACCTCGACACTGTCGTCGACGACTAACACGTGGCCATCGAGCAATTCCGATTCCTGGCGCGAAATTGGTTCCGCCACATCTGTTTCAACTGCTGCTGGCGTATGACTAATCGGCAACAGCACACGCAATGTCGTGCCACGTCCGACGGTGCTGTCAACGATTGCATGACCGTCGTGATCGTGGACGATACCGTGAACCGTCGATAGGCCCATTCCGCTTCCTTTACCGACGTCTTTCGTGGTGAAAAACGGCTCGAAAATTCGCTCGATGATGGCCGGTTCGATCCCCGGCCCATTATCAGTAACGGAGAGTTCGGCGAACCGACCCTCAATGGTATCTCGACAACCAGAACACACAAGATCGCGAACTCGACGTTCACCGAGGCTCACAGCCAAACTGCCGGCGCCGTTCATTGCGTCGCGTGCATTGATACAAAGATTGACTAGAATTTGCTCAAAATGCACCGGATCGATCGAGACCGGTGGCACTGACTGCGGAAACTCGCTCGTCATCTCAATCGACGCCGGTAGAGAGGACTCTAACAGTGTGAGTGATTCCTCGACTAAGGACGCCAAATTAACTTCCTTACGCTCGCCCTGCTGCCCGCGGCTGAAGGTTAGCATTTGCGCGATTAAATCCCGCGCGCGGCCGCCCGCGCGTTCAGCCCGATCAAGATATCGATCGAGCTTTTCATCACCGTGATTCTCAACATAGTCTCGCGCTAGCGTCACATACCCGAGAATACTCGTGAGGATATTGTTGAAATCGTGCGCGACACCGCCCGTGAGATGGCCAATCGCTTCCATTTTTTGTGCCTGACGTAATTGCGCCTCCAAGCGTTCGCTTTGTTCAGCCGCGCGCTTTTGCTCAGAGATGTCGCGCAGATAGCCGATGAAAATCTTATCGCCTTCGTCACCAGCGACACTGATTGCGAGTTCGGCTTGCAAGATAGCGCCATCTTTTCGCATGGCCTCGACCTCGATGCGAGTGCCAAGATAGGGACCTTCGCCAGTCGCTAAATATTTTTTCAGTCCTGCTCGGTGCGCTTTGCGCATATTCGGCGGGATCACAACCTCATCCAGCGCTCGACCGATGACCTCTTCCCGGGTGTAACCGAAACAGGCTTCGGCCGCGGGATTAAAGTCGATGATTTTGCCCGCTTCATCCATCGCAATAATGCTATCGAGTGCGGTCGCGATGGTTGCACGTAGACGGTCTTCGCTTTGCGTTAGTGCGGCATGTTGCGCTTTTTGCTCCGAGATATCGCGAACCAACAACAGCGCATGCGGTTCATTGTTATGGATTATCGGAATTGGGCGCACTTCGCCGTAATAACGACTACCGTCTTTACGTTTAAAGTAAAATTCATTCTTTAATGGTTCAGATGCAAGAGCCCGCCGAATGAATTCTCGATGCCCGTCGATCATGACCCGATCGGTGTAGGTCGGTGGTAGCTTCCCAATAACTTCGCTGCGCTCGAAGCCATCCATATCGAGCATTGCCTGGTTCGCATCCACAACGATCCCTTCGGCATTGATCAAGACCAAACCGTCGATTATCCCTTCGAATACGGTGCGATACTGCTGCTCGCTGCGCTGCAATTCAATTTCGCGATTTCGCCGTTCACTAATATCGCGCACGACGACCAGCACATGCGGCTCACCGTGATAATCGATCCGCACACTGCGCATCTCCGCGGTGTACCGTTGCCCATCCTTGCGCAACAATTCGCCTTCCGTCTCAAGCCTGCCCTCGGCCAAGACGCGCTTCACAAATTTTCGTTGTCGCTCATGTAGCGATGGGTCGCGCAGTGACGGCGGGAACTGGCCGACAAGTTCTTCTCGAGAAAAGCCATCGGCCCGTGACACCGCTGGGTTCACGTCGACGACGAGACCATCGGTATTCAACACCACTAAACCGTCCACGGACGCGTCGAATACCGCACGGTAGAGGTCTTCACTACGGCGTAATTCGCCCTCGTGTTGTACGCGTTCGCTTAAATCTCGAATGATGACCAGCATGTGCGGATCGCCACGAAAAATGATCCCGACACTGCGCGTTTCCACTGGCCGACGGCTGCCGTTTTTGTGCGGCAAGAAAACTTTCGCCTCCGCGGATTTACCGCCGATTACCGATTTCAATAGCTTAAGGAAACCAGCGCGTTCCTTGGCTGCTCGATATCTCGGCGGGAACTGGCCGATCACTTCCTCACGCGAGTACCCATCGATATTGCCCAGCGCTCGATTAACATCAACGACAATCCCGTCGCGATTAATTAATGCCAAGCCATCAATCGACGCCTCAAATACCAGGCGATATAAATCTGTATCCGGCTGAACCGCCGCTGGCCCCCGTTTGGACTCGACCTCGGCCGCTACGCGTGCGGCAAGTACATTTAAGACAGCTTCGACCTGGGTCAGATCCGGCAGATCTGTCCGACACAAAACGACTAAGACGCCAAGTGGTTCCTTGGTCGAGGCAACGATCGGGGCTCCCGCATAGAATTGCGTCCCAGCCACAACATTCAGTCCGCACTGCTGCAACAACGCGTCCCCGGCGCCAAATGTTTGAAATCCGTGCTTTAAGACCTCCGCACAAGGCGTGCCTGCAACGGCATAGCTTTGCGATTCAAGCGATTGACCGTGGACGAATAAGCCGGCCGTTTGCAGCTTTATTGGGTCATCGACCATAGCAATGCCAACATAGGCCGCCTCACAGCAGAGACATTCTGCGGCGATTTTCGTGAGTTGCGCTAACGGATCTCGTCCGCTGATCCTGGCCGCAGCATCGGTAGCTGCAAAAACCACCGGGTCAACTTTTTCGGCACTCGTCGTTGAATCGAATGTACTCACGGTCTTGTTGTTGCCTTATGCATCACCTAGGTCGACATCAGACATTGTACCGCCGTTGATTGGACAATGAATGGATCGAAACGATCGAGCTACAGTTGAAACGTGGCGGCTACAATCTACGCTGTATCGCGTTTCGAGCGGTGGGCGAATAGACCGCCAGTTGAACTACTTACCGCTAAGCCGCCAAACTGGATCAAACTCGTGGGCATCTGGTGCAAGCGCCTTAAGTGCACGCGCCTTGAGCACAGCAGCCGGCCCATCATTTGGATGCGCTGCGAGCAATTGCGTGAGCTCGCTAAGCGCCTGATCGAAAGATTGTTCCTCGAAGGACGCCAGCGCCGATTCATAGCGAACCGCGAGGTCGTCGATCGTGTGCTCCGTTGGTATACGAATATCGTAAATTTCGATTGGCTGCTCAATATTTTTGACTCGAACTTTGCACAATCTGCGCAATTGACCAGTAGACCAGTCACTGGCGAGCTGATCACGGGTTCCACCGGTGATCAGTAGCGGCGAATCGAGGAATTTGGTGGCCCCAACGACGCGACTGCCAACATTTACGGCGTCACCGAGCGCGCCATATTTTGTTTTGCGTGCGGTACCAACATGTCCAACCATCGCCCGCCCCGAATTGATTCCGATGGCGAGTTCCGTTTCGGCACGAGTCGTGGGGTACCACGCAAGACTCATGGCCGGAAGGTGTTTTAAGATCTGCACCGCGGTATTGCAGGCGCGCGCGGCGTGGTCTGGAACCTTCTCCGGGGCACCCCACATTGCCATGACTTCGTCACCGGCGAAATCGACTAAGACGCCTTCGTTTTCGATGATGATCTCACACAAGTCGTGCATGACGCCTCGCAACCATCGCGTCGTCTTCTCGGGACCAAGACGCTCACTTCGGGTAGTGAAATTACGGATATCGCAAAACATGACCGACACTTCGGCATGCCGGCTTGGGAGTTCGTGAATTAATCGTGGCCGGCGCGCGAACTGCCGCGCTAGCTTGGGTGGGAAAAATTGACCGAACTCCCGTTCCCGCAGGCGTATTCGTTCGACGCAAGACTTCACACGCGCACGCAAGATTTCTATTTGGATCGGCTTTGTTAGAAAATCGTCTGCGCCACGTTCAATGCAGCGTACTGCATCATCGACGCCCCGGCGGCCCGTGATAACGATAACTGGAGTCTGCCAGCCACGCGACTGCAATTGCTCAAGCACATCGAAACCGTCGATCATAGGCAAGCCCAAGTCGAGTAACAGTAGATCGAATCCGGCTTGTTCTGCTTGCGCCAAGGCCTCCGAGCCGTCACGTGCAAGCGTAACCGTGTGCCCTTCACTGGTGAGGAAGTCGACAAGAAATCGGCGATTCTCCGCATCGTCCTCCGCCACCAAGATATTAGCTGGCGTGGTAGCGGCGGCCACAATCGAATGTGACTCTAGGGCGCGCACAAGTTCACGCGAATCATCACCACAACGGTCGATAACGGCGACGCAATCATCGATGAGTCGACGGACGCGATGGATTGCCGCTAATTTAGAATCATCAAAGCGCCGCTCGAGTAACTGACTTGGACCAGCAATGCGGTTCAAGAGGTTCCTGATGTCGTGGCGAGTATCGCTCGAATGCTCTGGCGGTTCGCTATTTGAGTCTAGGTATTCGCGTAATTTTGTACATGAGAGCGAGATCCGCTCGACGGACGCCAATGTTTTACGGTCGAACTCACCACCAGCGAGATCCGTCTGTAGTGACGCCATAATTTCACCGATGGCAATGATCGAACTTTGTATGCTTGCGGTAGCGTCCGTCGAATTCATCTGTGGCGAATAAGATCGGCGATAGTTTCGAGCAATGATGAGAAGTCGTAAGGCTTGTTGGCAATGGCGTCACACCCGGCGGCCATAATCGCCGCACCGGCCTTTTCGGTATCAAAACCTGTTAATGCGACGATTGGAATTGATTGGGTCCGCGGATCAGAACGTAGATCCCGCGTCGCCACCAGGCCGGCTTCATTATTCAAGCCCGAGTTGGGGAAATCAGGCATTTGTAAATCCATCAGGATCACGGCCGGCTGCTCATCTTGTGCCAATTTTACCGCGTCGGCACCATTGTCAGCAGCGAAGATGTCATAGCCTTCCCCATCGAGCAATTCCTGCAAGATATCGAGGTTATCTTTGTCATCTTCTACAACGAGAATTTTCACGACGGAGTCACAGGCATGCACCGGCTAGGCATCGATGAGAAAACACCAAGATAATTAGATTACCGCGTAGACTAATGGAAGCAGCGAATGGATCAATCTTCGGGCGCTGCTCGGCCGAATTGTCTTCAATCGCCTGCCGATTGGCGGCCGCACCGCGCACGCCGACCTATCAGCCGAATTCGGATCGAATTAGTCGCCGATATCGCGACGCCGCCGCACCGCACCAAGCAAACCCACTAACCCGGCGATAAACATCGGGAGCGCCGCGGGGAGCGGTACGGCTGCCACACTTAGCGCATAGCTGAGACCGTCGTTACTAATTGACCACGTTAGACCGGGCGCTAGAGACGGCAATTCAAACGCTGCGAAGTCACTTAGAATTTCAGCTGCTGTCAATATCACGAACACGTCACCTAACGATGGTGCGTAACCTGGCGAGCTGTCATCAATCAATTCTACCCGTAAGGTACCGCCCAAATTTGCCGTACCCGAATGCACATATTGATCGTGCTCGGTACCAGCCGTGGTGCCACCGAGTTCAGCGACCAGCGTGCCGGCCCAAATGACACTGCCAAAGTTCACCGTCGCGGGACTGAATCCGCCGTTTACCGTGCCGGTGAATACCACATTGTCGGCCGTGCCAACGCCTTTTACATAGCCCGAAACGGTCAGCGGCTGGGCCGCGGACGTGCCGACAAGCGCGCCGTTATTAGTGAAGGGAGTAGTCGGATCATCCGGCGTATCGATCATGCCGAATCCGGCAACATTTTTGCCGAATTCCAGTAGCAGTCCGTTGTCGGCAACTAGCGCGCCCGGATCCGTGCCATTCCCAAGCGTCGTCAGTGAACCGAGTACCGCCTGGTTGGCGTCGTCTAAAGTGACCGTGTGTTGATTGGTCACCAGTTCGCCATCGGAGAAGTATCCAGACAGTGAACCGGAATCGCCAATCGTCAGGTTACCGTTCGCCTCAAGGAAATGGCCAAGGTCGATCGCTGCGCGCGCATTGATCACACCGTTGACAACAGCACCCGTGCCACCATTGAACAACACGCCATTGGCGGCATTCAAGGTGCCACCGTTCATGCTGAAATCGTTGAGCGCAAAAAAGCCTTTCTTCTCGAGCGTGACAGTATGACTGCCAACAGCAAGATGACCGTCAACAACGACGCCGCTGAAGCTGTCCGGATTGCCGACTACAAGATCACCCGACGGGGCGAGATCACCGCCAAAATCGGCATTGCCGACCAAACTACCGAAACCGGTAAACGTATTCGTACCAAACGTCATCGCAGGAGCAACTACGGTTCCTCCGTTCAGCGCAAAGCCTTTAAGGAACAGGTCGCCGCCTGAAAGATCGACATTTCCTCCGAATGTGACTAAACCCGATACGTCGAGGAGATTTGTCTCAATGAAGCCTCCATCGGCAACGTTCACTGTGAAATCGTCCCAGACCTTCATTGTCCCGATCGCCGACACAACACCTAGGGATTCAATATTAAGCTCCCCACTTCCCGCGGCAGCGGCGATGCCACCGAGAAAAATATCGTCATGTGATTGCCAAATTCCGCCGGTTTCAACACGAATATTGGCCGACGTGCCCGCAAGATGTGCGACATGTGCCTCACCCGTGTGTTCGATTCGCCCAACTTCCTCGATAATTACGTTCGCAAAGGCAGCGCTTGCTACAGTGAAGCGCCCATTGCCACCACCGTCTACCATCCAATTTCCTGGGTCAGCCGTTCCCGGAACAAACGGGATGCCAGGCGTACCGCCGATGGTTAGACTGCTACCGCCATCCGCCGGATCCGTACTACCGATCGTAAGGCCGAAACTCGATACATCGGTTGCATCGACCGTCACAGCCGCACTCGAAGCGTCACCAATTCGGACCGTCCCGTTGGCAGTCAAAGTTTTTGAATTGGTTATGTTCATGACGCTACCGAAAGGCGAGCCCTCATCGATATCGATATCCGAATTTACCTCTAAATCTCCAGCGGAAAAAACGATTGCACCAGACCCGGAAATACTGTTGACAAAGACATCAGCGCCTACATCATTTATAGAGAAGAGAGAGCCTCCGTCGAGTTGCAAATTTCCGAGGACCGACGCCTCAGCGTCGAGAATATCAACGATGCCGTCATCGCGAATGGTAAGTTGCCCATCAACCATCAGGCGACCGCCGCCGGAGACAGTAATCCGACCAGTGCCACCGTTGAAAAGCGGACGGCCGCCGACGTAGGCATCATTTTTTACATGCAGCAGGCCATTCACGAATGCCGAACTATTTGAGCTTGCCAATTCGGCTATGGTCAGATCGTTATCGACCGTAACGGTGCCGGTACTAGTGATGCCCAAAATGCCCGTAGACCACGTCCCAATATGAAAATTGCCGGTATTGGCCCAGTGTCCTTGGACGTTAACCGTTCCCATGCTGCCCGGGCTCGAGCCAATAAAAGTCTCGCCGCTGCGAACTACCGAAGAGCTGTCGACACTCATTACTCCAACGCCTGCAGACCCAACGCTGATAGTTTCGCCGGAGGAATCCCAAAGCACGGTTTCTAACTCAAGAGTGCCGCCATTACCCGCGAATTCGCCGATGACCGTGCGGCTACCAACTGACATCGTTGAACGGAAACCATCGAGAAAGACGCCCTCGACGATAAGTTTTGCGGGGAAGGAGCCCAATCCACTAACGTTGACGGCTGTCCCGAAGGCCTCGTCAAGCGTGTAGTTCCTGGGAAAAGTTATTCCCAGGATACCCTCCTCGGAAAGATCAAACGTGACGGTACCGGAAGCGACTAGAAGGTTGTTGTTAACAATATTGTTGTCGAAATCTACGGTGTAGGTGCCCAGGATGCCGAAACGAGCGGAATCATTCCCATTGTTTGGGAACCCAAAAGGCGTCCAGTTAGAAAACAGCTCGAAGTTCCCTCCGGATGGATTATTCCAACGAAACTCGACCGCTGATACAGAAGCTGGCAACACACAGCACAAAACAACCGCAAGCAGAGAAAATGCGCGACTCGCTGGAATGAAACCGAGTAGCAGGCCCTTTCGAGACAATATCCACATAGTTAATCTCCCTGTGTAGTCACATAAAACCGTGCGGCCTAAGGCGTCTCGAAATTCCCATTCCGACCGCCGAATTTTTCTTCGAGTGTACAAAGTCGGCTTGGGAACGGCAACGTACCGCAACGCTGAACGGCAATATTTCCCCTAATACAAAAGGACACGATGCAAGCGCCGAGAAAAAGTGCTGCGGGTACACAATTTGCCGTTTGTACGCTCGCGACAGCCTGTAGGCTGGCGCTGCAAATCATAAGCTACTAGCAATATAGACCAGCTGAGACCAGTTCGTAGCCAATTGGGCTCTAGCAAGGTCTTGCCGGGACGTGGCGGTGGTGTCAAATTACCCATAAGGAAGATCTACCAACTCGGAGACCCAATGAGTACAGCCGCAAATCCCGAAATCGGACGATCAATCGTCGCCAACGGTATTACCACCAATTACCACGACGTCGGCAGCGGCTCACCCGTGCTGCTGATCCACGGCTCCGGTCCCGGCGTCACCGGATGGGCAAATTGGCGGATGACGCTACCGGAGTTAGCGCAACACTACCGCGCACTTGCACCGGACATGGTCGGCTTTGGATATACCGAACGCCCAGCGGGAATTGAGTACAACTTCGATACTTGGGTGAATCATGCGGTCGGATTTCTTGACGCCCTTGGTCTTGAGCAGGTGGACCTTATCGGCAATTCTTTTGGCGGCGGCCTGTCGTTGGCACTCGCGATCCGGCATCCGGAAAGAATTCGTCGGCTAGTGTTAATGGGCGCAGTCGGGGTGAATTTCGAACTTACACCGGGACTCGATGCGGTTTGGGGGTATGAACCCTCGGTGGAAAATATGCGGGCGCTGCTTGACGTATTTGCTTTCAATCGCGAGTTGATGACCGACGAATTAGCCCGCATGCGATATGAGGCGAGCACCCGAGCTGGTGTACAAGAAGCCTATCGCGAAATGTTTCCGGCGCCGCGACAACGCTGGATCGAGGCGATGACCAGCGACGAGGCGGATATCGCCGCCCTACCCCACGAAACCTTGATATTCCATGGGCGTGAAGACGCCGTGATCCCCTTGAGCAACGCGCTGCGCTTTGCCGAGCTTATTCCTCGTTCGCAACTTCACGTCTTTAGCCATTGCGGTCATTGGACGCAGATTGAACATGCGGGTCGATTTTCGCGCATGGTGATTGATTTCTTTGGTGAGGCAGATCGCGACTAGAATTACCCGAGGTGGGTACGCAGGCGCGACTATGGAATTAGCGAAGCCGTATGCAGGCACTATTCACGTCGTTTCCCGCCGATGACTACGCGAGGAGCAAACGTTTTTACGAAACCGTAATACGATTGCCCATCGCTCGCGAATATGACGGCAAGCCCCACAGATTTACCAATTACGATCTCGGTGGCATGACCTTGAAAGTATAC
Source organism: Gammaproteobacteria bacterium (assembly GCA_021773835.1). Taxonomy (GTDB): domain Bacteria; phylum Pseudomonadota; class Gammaproteobacteria; genus UBA11873. The sequence goes on along the minus strand of JAJFJQ010000051.1, from coordinate 394,564 downwards.
GAATGGTTAACGCCGTACTATGGTAGCGGGCATACCGGCCTCTTTATTGAAACCGACGAATTGGATGACGTCTTCGAACGCGTCAAAGCGTTCGGCGCGAAAGCAACGGGCATCGTGGTGCATGAATGGGGTGGACGCTGTTCAACGGTCACCGATCCATTCGGCAATATGTTCACTTTGATCGATTCGGATCAAAAAGGCGATATCTAGTAGAACCACTGGCAGATCAGGCTCAGCGATAATCGGGATTATCGAAATCGAATCGACAGCCGGCATCCCAGGCCGAACGTTGGTTACCATGGGCCGGCATCCCGCCGGCGTCCTTTAACATCCGTGCGAGATGCAGCAGGTTCCACGTCATGAAGGTTGTATTACGGTTGGTAAAATCGTTTTCCGGACCGCCAGATCCCGCATCGAGATACGATGGCCCTGGACCTGCTTCGCCGAGCCAGCCGGCGTCGGCTTGCGGTGGTATCACGTAACCAAGATGCTGCAGCGAATACAAGATATTCATCGAACAGTGTTTAGCACCATCTTCATTGCCGGTAATTAAACAACCACCGACCCGGCCGTAGTAGGCGTATTGACCGGCACTATTAAGATTGCCGGACGCCGCATAGAGCCGCTCTATTACCTTCGTGCATACCGACGATTTCTCGCCCAACCAAATCGGTGAGGTGATGACGAGAATGTCAGCGGCCATCACCTTGGTCACAATCGCGGGCCACTCGTCCGTCTCCCAACCATGCTCTGTCATGTCTGGCCATACACCGTAGGCAATATCGAAATCCACGGCACGCAGCGTCTCTACTGTGACGCCATTTTTTTCCATGATCGCGCTCGACACATCGATCAAACCTTGCGTGTGTGAAACCTCTGGTGAACGCTTTAAAGTGCAATTGATAAACAGCGCTCGTAGATCTGAAAAATCCCACTGACTTGAGGTACACAATTCCTCTTGTTGCGGTGTTAGCTTAGCCATCGTTGTGCTCCTTTAATCGCCAATGTGGGCCAAGGCATCCATCAGATACGGCCTAAAGTCGGGATAATTTTCGATCATTGGGAAATGCCCCATGCCGTGCATCAATTTAAAGTACGACCCCGGGATCGCTTTGTGCACGTCTTCGGTCATCTGCGGCGTGGCGGAATAATCATATTCGCCCGATAGCAACGCGACTTTACATTTCGTCGTGTCAATTCGACCAAGCTCTTCCCAAGCATCCCAGTCGTTACAATAAAAATGGATATCGCCCCGGTATACGCCGGGCCCAGACTGTGCGTAATACCACCAGTTTTCACGTTTACCCGCCTCCGGACTAGATGGCGCATTGAGACCGTAGGTATAGGTAGCGCAAAGCTCGCCGCCATGGACTGCGGGATGATGGAGGAAGTCGTTGTAGCGGCCATGGCCGGCGGCCGTTGTCTCTAATCCCAGGATCCCGCGGATCTCGTCTTGATGGTCAAAGGCGGCCCGCAGCACTATCGCACCGCCCATTGAGCACCCCGCAACAATGGGACGTTGCAGTCCAATCGATTCCCATACGGCCTTGGTGATCGCCATGTAGTGATCCGCGGTAAGCAGATATTTATCCTCCCACCATTGTTGCGGTGGAGTTGAGCGGCCATGCCACGGTAAGTCGAAAGCGACGACGCGATACCTTGCTGTCAGATCGGGGTCGTTCAGCATATGTCGAAACTGTCGCGAGTCGGCACCGGCGGTGTGCAGGCAGAATAAAGGGATACCGGCACCCGCTTCCTCGTAAAAAATACGATATACACGGCCATCAACAGTGATGTTTACATAGCGCCCGATGATCGGTTCAATATCAGACATTACCGGCTCCCGCATCTCGCATTAATGACATCGTACGGTGGAGCGCTCGTGCGTTTTGCATGGCCACGAGTCCATCGCCCTCAAGTACGAATTCCGGAATGCGCATGATCATCGCGAAAAAATCGTGATACAGGGGTGGCGGCGTTGGGGCGAAGAATTTTCGCCATACAGTCAGTGGTGCGCTAAAACCGAAGATCGCTCGGACGTCAAATCGAGGATCCCGAATGATTTCTTCGATTCGGCCGTTAGCGACCTTAAACGCGATGCGCTGTGGGCCGAAGTTTACGCTAAAGGTGGTACTAAACCATTCGCCGATGACGGCGAGTTCACGATCCGAATTGGCCTTGTCGCGAAACTCATCCAGCCAATCGAGTTCAAAATTTTCAGACATGTTGCTCCGATGCGACTCACTGTCGGGTTCAGGTAAATAATTTCGATATCCGGCGAAGTACGCTCGTCAGGGTAGACGTTGATAACCCTACTTCGGCAGAAAGTTCGCCAGTGCTTCCTGCATAACGCCATCAACCGCCGCAACCGATGGGCGCTCGCGTAGCATTGCTAAGTAATCTCCCAATCCTGGGATCGATTCAGTGATGTCCCAATCATAGATTTTCGTCGAATGTAAGTTGGCGAATCCAATCTGGAAGTAGGCATCGATATCGGCATAGGTGAAGGTGTCACCGGCGATGTATGGCGCAAATTTTGCGACACCACTAAGGGCCTTCAAGCCCTGCTCCAGGGCCGGGCGCGCCTCCTTGAAAGCGACGTCATCAACCGGCCCGCCAAAATACACGGTTCCAATATGGCGGCGTGCAGGTAAATCGACATAATTTTCAACGATCCTAGCGATTTCTTTTGCCTTCGCTCGTTCAAAGACATCGGCCGGATACAGCGACGGCTCGGGATGTATTTCTTCGAGAAAATCGAAGATAACGTTAGTTTCACTCAAACATTTTCCGTCCATCTCTATCCACGGCACCTTCCCCATTGGGCTGACGGAGAGAACTTCCGGTTCCTGGCTTGGAAATTGAGCAACCTCCTCGAATGGAATATCTTTTTCAAGCAGTGCCACTTTCACGGAATTGTAATAGTTGCTGAGCGCGACGCCATGCAGTTTGATCATCGTAATTTCCTGGACAGTTGTTAGAAGAGGTACACGGCGCGGTTATTGTCCGGCCGTGTTCATTGGCAAATAGATAAGCTCAGTTGCGAAATTCGCTGATGGATAGTACTCGGCTGCCGTCCGCCTTGGCAATTGCCCGCGTCACTGCTCGAGTCGTATCGCCAAACGTGGGCAGCCAGCACGAGTGTCGTCCGAAACCACCAACGACGATAACTAGTAAATCATCCGGCGACTTTAAAATCGGTAGTCGCTCGTCGTTCGGAAAGCGATCTTCGAACATACCGGCCATACCGCCGCGCATCCACAGTTCGCGTGGGATCCGTGCGTGCTCAAAAACATGTGTTCGAATGTCATCTTTGCTCAATCCAGCGGCAGCGAGAATGGCGGCGTGTTCCGGGCCGAGGGCGATGGTTGGCTGACCGTATAAATAGGCGTTATTGCAGCCTATATCGCTTAGCGCCGACGTTATGGTGGCAAGAATTCCGTCTGGTTGTTGACTGATGTGATCATTCAGATTGTGCGGCCCGTCCGCTGCCGTGACGGTAACCGTGGAATCGGTGGCGGCAAACCCACGCTCTACGTGAAGTGGATCCCACGGGCTTTCCGCTTCGTTCTCCGCAACGCAATAGGCGTATTTCGCTGGTTGCCCTTGGGTCGAACGGTCGAGGATGCCAGGTGTTGCACCGCCGACATTCATTAAGATCAAACGCACCGCCCGGCCGATTGTAGCGTTTGCACGTACGCCGGGGCCAAACGCACCATAGCGCGCGTTAAGTTTTATCTCTTGGGCAAGCGGGCCATTGACGATAATGCACGGCGCGCATGGATGGGTCGTCGCTTGGACCGCAAACAAGTTGAACTCAGGATCGAGCATTGCCTCGACTGCGGCAACAACCACCGGGAAATACTCCGGTCGGCAACCCGCCATCACCGCATTGACTGCAAGGATCTCGACACTCACGATGCCTTGGCGTGGTGGCATCGTACCGAGTTCGTCATCGCCCGAACGGTCTGTAAAGGCCAACATCGCCCGCACACGCTCGACGGTAGGTGCGACAACTGGTAGGCCATCGCTCCAACCACGCGCTTCGAATTCGTCGTCCAACGTCGCGGGATCAAGACGAACGGTACTGCTCATGATGCGCGCGCGCGATGTGTCAGGCTGGTATCCTCATCGCTGCAGGGTCGATTGCACACACCTCATCCACGCACACCGCACCGCCATCCAGCCGGCGCTCGGTCAAACCCAAAAATTGAGATTCATAGCGGGCATGGAGCGCCGCGACCGGATCGGTGAGCGCGGTCGCTACTTCGTCCGCAATGGCGCACGCTTTCGCTTCGACCAATTCTCCGTCGTTACCGGCGAGCGGATGCGGAATAGGGATGAGTGGCAACGCCCGCTGCCCCAATACTTGAGATTCGGCGCGCGCTAACGGGCCAAATTCGTCGCTACAAACTACCGCCGTTGGGATCCCGGCTTCCTCAAGCTCAATCGAGTCATGGACACTCCACGACGTACAGGATCCTCAGTCCGAGATCGCGAGTACCACCGCGTCGCAGGTGCGCAAGTGGGCAACTACGGATTCCGGCGCGGCCGCGGTCGCATTTTTTGACGCGAAAATCATTTCGCCATCGGCACCACAGTCGCGTAAAGCCGCGGCGAGATCGCGCAGTAGCTCTGGCGCATTCGCCTTCATGTTATCGAGCCATCCGATCCGCGCGCCCTTAAGTCCGGGTAACCGAGGCGCTAGTGAACGCTCCACGATCCGAGATTCGGCAATCGGTACAAAGACTTCTATTTCATCCATCGTTTTGCTCGCTCATGCCAACACGTCAAATGCCTGTTCTTGAAGGATCTTCGTGTACATAAATTGCTCGAGTTCCGGGCCCATGGCATCTCTGGACGACACCATACCGATAGGTCCACCGTTCTCGACCACGGGCACATGGCGATACTGGCCGCCATGCATCAACTCCAGCGCATCGGTGAATGGCTTATCGGGACCGATCGTCATGGGATCCGGGGTCATCACCTCGGCGATACTAGTTTGGTTTGGATCAAGGCCCTCAGCCGCGACACGAAATAGCGCATCACGTTCGGTGAAGATCCCGACGAGTTCGGTGTCGGCCAGCACTAGGATCGCGCCCATCGAGTCGGCTTTCATCATGGCCGCGACTTCGGCTACCGTCATCGTTGATTGCGCGGTTACCAGCCGTTGTCCTTCGAGCGTGTCTCTAATCGTTCGTGCGGTCATGGTTACGCCCCCCGTTGGCTGGTTACTATAGGTTATGGTAGCGACGATTGCTCGGCCTGCAACTCTATGCACCTACGCCATTGCATCATTTTAGTGCAATGATTTCGAGCGGTATCAGGCCGGTATAAACAAGGCGCCATAATGTTTCGCATTTTTAACCAATTATCTCACTAACGAAGAATTTAGCTTAGCATTGGCGATAATCGCAGCCGCGTCGCCAGCAGCAGCGCAGTCGCCGTGGGAATGCAAAACGGGGGATCTTTCGCATGGATCATGCGCCGTATATCGCCGGCGCGCACGCGACGCTACAATTCTTGAAACGCGCTGCTGCAGCGTGGAGACGAGACGAGCCGACCTTGTTCGATGTATAAAAATCTGCTGCTGTTGGTCTTTTCAACCCTTGTATCGTTAGGGATCTTGGAGGTGAGTCTGCGCCTGATTATGCCTGAGCGACTCGCCTTCGTTCCGACCTTGTTAAACAACGACACGACTTACGTGCCGAACCAAATCGAGCGCTCGCGACATCTTGAATGGGATCACGAAGTGCGGATTAATGCCGACGGTTTTCGCAACGATAGAACACTGTCTGAAATTCCCGATGGCACTACTTTGATACTTGGCGACTCATTTACGGAAGGAAAAGGCGTTGCACTGAACGATAGTTATCCAAAGCAATTAGAAATCCTATATCGATCCGTCGATTCGACTATACATGTGTATAACGCTGGTCACTACGATACCGGCTTACCAACCTATCGACGTGTCTATGAAACTATTTTTCGGGATGTCGCGGCGATCAACAACGTCTTTATTGGGCTATTCGTCGGCAATGACGTGCTGCGAACGGCCCACCCACCAGATGGCCGACTGCAGCTTGGGAACGAGTTTGGTGACGGCTGGAAATACAAACTGAAGGTATTTCTTGGATCGAACGTTGCAACCTACGCGGTCCTCAACTACGTCGTCAAAACGAATCCAATATTGTTTAGGCTGTGCAAGTCACTTGGTGCCTGCTATCGACCACGGCCCCCGAATATTTATGCCGAATCCGTGATCCAATCCGCCGTGCCCCACACATTGGACTTCACAACAAAACTCGTCCGTGACATCCATGCAGACGGGCGTCGGGTGATAGTGCTGCTGATCCCAACCCGAGAACAAGTCGATGACGAGATCTGGGCCGAAGCAGTCATGGAGTATGGTGAGGACGCTGAAGCCCATCGGTTTACGATGAATCAACGCCTGCACCGGGGACTACGGGATGCCGGGATAGAGGTAATCGATTTCACGGAAATTGCGGTTAAGCACCAACGCACCACGGGCGAGCGCTTGTATTTCAAATATGATGGACACTGGAACCCCGCCGGTCACGCGCTAGCGGCGCGCCGCATTTTCTCGTTCATCCAGGGCCAAAGCCGCTCCGCGGTAACGACTGGCGAATGAAAATAGCCTAAGCGCCCCGATTCCAAGCGGGCAAAACCTCCTCGTGCGTGCATAATTCCATGGGATCATGGATAATTCTGAATAATATCTTAAATATTCAGAAATCACCCGGACCGTAATGGCAGCCGACCCAACACAAAACCCGCCCGATGCGACCCGTGAAGCCATTCTTAATGCGGCGCAAATACGACTGCTGCGCTTCGGCTACCACAAGACGACCATGGCGGAAATCGCCGAGGCGGCCGGCATGTCTGCGGCAAACCTCTATCGATACTTCGAGAATAAGCAAGACATCGTTGCCGAGTGTGCGACACGCTGCCTGGATGAACGCTTGCAGGCGCTACGCGCTATCGTCCGCGATGCTAATCGCTCGCCGAGTGAGAAGCTTTTAAGCTACGCCGCCGAACTGGTGGCCGATAGCCATGCATTAGCGGGCGACGATTCCATGATTGGCGAACTGGTGGATACGATCACGCGTGAGCGCAGTGACCTCATCCGTTCCAAGCATGAAATCCACTTTGCGTTGATTCGAGAGATCCTAAGCGCCGGAAATGAACTAGGCGAATTTGCGATCGATGATATCGATACTTGTGCTCGTAATGTCTTTAGCGCCTTCGCATTGTTCGACATCCCAATCTTCATTGGTCTATACGATCGTCGTGAATTCGACGAGCGCGCCGCAGGCGTAGTTCGACTACTACTCGATGGTCTGCGCTCAAAGACGAGCAAGCATGACTAGCGCCCACTGTCGATCCCACGCGTAATCTTGAGCCTCGTACTATGAATAAATTCGAAACCCTCTACGCGCGCTGGGTTATCCAGAATCGCTTGCTGATCATCGCTGTATCTCTTGCCAGCGTCGTCGCACTCAGTTACGGCGCCGGTAACTTGCGTTTCGATTCTAGTTACCGCGCATTTTTTAGCGACGACAACCCTGAACTTATCGCCTTTGAGAACGTAGAAAATACCTACGTCAAAGACGATAACGTTATGATTATTCTGGCGCCCAACGATGGTGACGTATTTACTCGAAACACGCTCGCGGCCATTGAGGAACTGACAAACGAGGCGTGGCAGGTGCCTTACTCAAATCGGGTCGACTCGGTCACCAATTTTCAATATACCGAAGCCGAAGCCGATGATCTGATTGTCCGCGACATGATCACCGATGCCGAGACTTTAAGCGACGAGGCATTGGTAGCCGCACGCGCCGCGGTCCTAGCGGAACCATCGCTGAAAAATCGACTCATATCGGCAGCGGCTCACGTCACTGCGATCAACATCACAGTGCAGATGCCGATCGACGAGCGCGCGGAAGCAGGCCAGGTTATCACGGCGCACGTCCGTGATGCCGTCAAGCTGTTCAAACAGCGCCACCCGGATATCGACATTTACCTCAGCGGAATGGTCATGATGGACGCCGCGTTTTTTGAAAGTGCAATGGCCGACTCAACGACCTTGATACCGATCAGCTTTGTACTGATGTTAGCCATCATTGCCCTGTTAGTCGGTGGATTTTTTGGCACCATGGTCACGTTAATGGTGATCCTGTTCTCGATTGGGGCCGCTATGGGAGCGGGCGGCTACATCGGCTACCCCTTAACCGCCGTATCATCCTCTTCACCAATCATCATCCTTACTGTCGCGGTCGCTAACTCCGTACACGTATTGGTCACTTTCATCCAGGGCATGCGCGACGGAAAATCCAAGCTCGACGCGATGGAAGAAAGTCTCCGCATTAATCTTCAGCCAGTATTCCTTGCTAGCGCTACTACCGCGATCGGTTTTCTGACGATGAATTTTTCCGAAGTCCCGCCGTTCAATCATCTCGGCACATTGGTTTCGATCGGTGTCGCGACCTCCTTTCTACTGACAGTTTCGTTTTTGCCGGCCATGATGACGCTACTACCGGTGCGGGTGAAACAGGCAACCGAACACGACACCAAGAACATGTCAGCGTTAGCTGAATTCGTCATCGCGCATCGACAGCGACTGCTGATCGGCATGACGGTCGTTATCATTGCCACCGTCGCCAATCTGCCGCGGAACCAACTCGACGACACGTTTCTATTCTACTTCGACAAATCGATTAATTTTCGCAACGACACCGACTTCATGATCGACAATCTAACCGGGGTCGATTTTATAAACTATTCGATTGACTCCGGGAGTTCCGGCGGCATCAGCGACCCGGCGTTTCAATCCGACATCGAAGCCTTCGCGCAGTGGCTGGAGTCGCAACCGGAAATTGTCCATGTTGACCGTTTCACCAACATCATGAAACGCCTCAATAAGAACATGCACGGCGACGACGAAACCTATTATCGGCTGCCCGAAGAACGTGACCTTGCGGCTCAGTATCTACTGCTCTACGAAATGTCGCTGCCCTATGGACTCGATATCAACAATCAGGTCAACGTCGACAAGTCGTCAACCCGGGTAACCGCGACCATCGGTGTGATCTCGAGCAAAGAAATGATTGCCTTGAACGATCGGGCGTTGGCATGGACGGAAAATAATGCATCGTCGTTTGATCACACCGACAGCGCCGGTGTTAGCCTCATGTTCTCCTACATCGGCCAGCGCAATATTGTCGCAATGATCGTAGGTACAACACTCGCGTTGGTCTTGATATCAGGGATTTTGATCATCGCGCTGCGCTCGCTCCGGCTCGGCATCGTCAGCCTCCTACCTAACCTCGCACCTGCGGCAGTTGGATTCGGCATGTGGGGAATTTTTGTCGGTGAGGTTGGTCTATCACTTTCGATCGTGGCGGGCATGACCTTTGGTATCGTGATAGATGACACGGTGCATTTCCTGTCGAAATATCTGCGGGCACGGCGCGAGAACGGCCTGAGTTCACAAGACGCCGTGCGCTACGCTTTTAGCACCGTCGGACGTGCACTGGTTATCACGTCAATTACCCTGGTCGTTGGATTCTCAGTGCTGGCAACTTCAGCGTTCAAGATGAACTCCGGCATGGGTCTCATGACCTCCGTCATCATCACTCTCGCGCTCGTCATGGTGTTTTTGATGTTGCCGCCACTGCTAATGAAAATTGAGGAGAAAACCGTCCATGCATAATTTTCTAATTGCGTTATTGATTGCGCTTGCGCCCTTCCCAATCGCCGCACAAACACCGGAAGAAAAAGGGCTCGCGATCATCCAAGAAGCGGATAAACGCGATCTTGGTTGGGTGGATTCAAAAGCCGAATTAAAGATGATATTAAAAAATAGGCAGGGCCAGGAAAGTGAACGTTCTATCCGCATCGATACACTCGAGGTCGATGGCGACGGCGATAAAAGTTTGTCTATATTCGACGCGCCGAGAGACATTAAGGGCACCGCATTTTTAAGTTATACGCATTCCGTGGTCCCAGATGAACAGTGGCTTTATCTGCCGGCACTGAAGCGAGTGAAACGAATCGCATCGGCGAATAAATCTGGACCGTTTGTCGGCAGCGAATTCGCCTACGAGGATCTGGCTTCACAAGAAGTCGACAAATACACCTACAAATGGCTCCGCGACGAACCGCTCGACGGTCGCGACTGTTTTGTCATCGAGGCCTACCCCGTGTACGAAAATTCCGGCTATACGCGGCAAGTCGTGTGGCTCGACAAAGAAATTTATCGGGCAATCCGGATTGATTACTATGATCGGAAGAACGCTGAACTAAAAACGCTCGTCGCAAGCGACTGGAATCAGTATCTGGATAAATACTGGCGTCCTGGATTAATGGAAATGGTCAACCATCAAACCGGGAAAAGTACGAATCTTGTATGGAGCAATTACCAATTCAAAACTGGTCTAACCGAACGTGATTTCGACCGCAATACGCTTAAACGGGCACGCTGAGGAGCGTCTCCATGCGGCGGGTATTTGTGCGCTAAGCTTGTAGCGTTTCGATTTCTTATTCTGCACCAAAACCACCGGCGCCCGGCGTTTCGATCACACATTGATCACCGCGATTCATTTGCGCCTCGTCGTTGCCAGCTAGATCCTCGCGGCTACCGTCTGCGCGTAGCACGTAATTTAGCCCGCGCGCACCGGCCTGCCCGCCGGCCAAACCATAGGGATCGGTATCCCGGTGCGATGACAGTATTGTGACGGTCATCGGCTCCAGAAAACGCATCCGGCGAACGGCGCCATCACCGCCCCGATAGCGCCCCCTACCGCCAGATCCCGTACGGATGGAGAATGATTCGATCCGAACTGGGAAACGCCACTCCAGCACCTCGGGATCCGTCATGCGAGTGTTGGTCATGTGGCTTTGGACAGCGCTGGCGCCATCGAAATCAAGGCCGGCGCCAGTACCGCCGCAAATGGTTTCATAGTTTTGTAACCGCTGATGGCCATATACAAAACTATTCATGGTGCCCTGCGAAGACGCCAGGATCCCAAGTGCACCATAGAGTGCGTCGGTAACAGCTTGTGAGACCTCGGTATTGCCGGCGATAACCGCCGCCGGGTATTCGGGCGTGATTAGGGTTCGCGGCGGCACCCGTATCGTCAACGGCTTCATGCAGCCCTCGTTCAGCGGGATCGCATCGTCGATTAAGGTCCGGAATACATACAGCACCGCCGCTTTTGCCACAGCCAACGGCGCGTTGTAGTTGCCTGGATCTTGAGCTGAGGTACCGGTGAAATCGATAATCGCGCTCCGAGTCGTTTTATCGACTTCGATGCGTACTTGAATATTCGAACCGTTATCCATTGGATAGTTGAAAGCGCCATCCTTTAGCACGTCTAAGACCCTGCGGACCGACTCTTCCGCATTATCCTGAACATGAGCCATATAGGCGTGCACGACATCTAGTCCGAATTGAGCAACCATCTTTGACAGCTCGTGTTGACCTGTCTCGTTCGCGGCAATTTGCGCTGTGAGATCCGCCATATTTTGATCAACGTTGCGGCACGGATATGGACCAGACACAAACAGCTCCCGTGTCGCCGCTTCCCGCAACTCGCCATTGCGTATCACCCGGAAGTTGTCAATCAGTACGCCTTCTTCTTCAATATGCCGACTATCCGGTGGTGCCGAGCCTGGGGTGCGCCCGCCGATGTCCGCATGATGGCCGCGCGAACCGAGATAAAAGAGGATCTGCTCACCTGCATCATCAAACACCGGCGTAACGACGGTGACATCCGGCAGATGCGTTCCACCGTTATATGGTGCGTTGTGCGCAAACACATCACCTTTTCGGATCTGTCCCTGATTGGCACGAATGATGGTTTTAATTGTCTCCCCCATGGAGCCAAGGTGAACCGGCACGTGCGGCGCATTCGCGACTAAATTACCGTGCGCATCGAAAACGGCACACGAGAAATCCAGACGTTCCTTTATATTCACTGAATAGGCCGTGTTCGCCAGTGTTGCGCCCATTTGCTCGGCAATCGACATAAATAAATTATTGAACACCTCCAGCATCACGGGATCTGCCTTTGAGCCGACCGCTTCCATCTGCGGCCGCGGCATAAACCGTTCCAGAATCAGATGTCGGCGGCTATTTATCCCCGCTCGCCAACCAGCTTCGACCACAACCGTACCGGTCGCCTCTATTATCGTCGCCGGCCCATCGACGCTATGACCGGGAAGTAGCGCTTCACGATCATAAAGTGGCACATCGTGCCGGCGACCGGCGATCGAAACCGATACATTGTCGATCGCTTGTGGAGCAGCTGTCTGAATCTGTTCAAGGCTTGGATCGACGAGCGGCTCTGTAACACCAATAACTTCGACCGAGACGGCCTCGATAACCAGCTTCCGTTGATGGGCAATAAAGCCAAAGCGGCGGCGGTGCGCCCGCTCAAACGATGTTTGCATCTCGCCGATTGTGGCAACGTCTACCAATATCGCGGTATCGGTTCCTTCGTATCGAATATGCGCTTTTCGAATAACCGAAATGTCTTCCCGGTTCACCCCTTGCTTCGCCACTTCCAGTGTGCCGTCCGTGATTAGATCGGCGCAGATGTCGCCGAGTAATTTTTCTGCCTCGACGTTGAAGCTCACCTCAACCTGCGCCTCGCGCATGGCACGTACGTCTGCCAAACCCATACCATAGGCGCTGAGGACGCCCGCGAAGGGATGGAGGAACACACGCTCCATGCCAAGCGCATCCGCCACTAGGCAAGCATGCTGACCGGCCGCACCGCCGAAACAGTTCAAGGTATAACCACCAAGATGGTAGCCGCGTTGCACCGAGATTTTCTTGATAGCGTTCGCCATGTTTTCCACAGCAATACGCAGAAAACCCTCCGCCACTGCCTCCGGTGATTGCGCCGCCGCGCCCGTCGCTGAGGCTATTGTTGCGGCAAGTTCGGTAAATTTTCGACGAACGATCTCGTGGTCTAAAGGCTCGTTTCCATCCGGGCCAAAAACTTTCGGAAAATGTTTGGGTTGGAGTTTGCCCAATAAGACATTGCAATCGGTCACCGTTAGCGGACCACCGCGGCGGTAACAGGCCGGGCCGGGATTGGCGCCGGCCGACTCCGGCCCTACCCGATAACGCGCACCGTCAAACTGCAATATCGAACCGCCACCGGCGGCGACCGTATGGATATGCATCATCGGTGCGCGCATGCGCACGCCCGCGACTTCGGTCTCGAAACTCCGTTCGAACTCACCATCGTAGTGAGTGACGTCGGTAGACGTACCGCCCATGTCGAATCCAATGAGTTTTGTGTAACCGCTCATAGCGGCCGTGCGTGTCATGCCGACCACACCGCCTGCGGGTCCCGATAAGATGGCATCCTTGCCTTGAAATAATTCGGCGTCGGTTAGTCCGCCATTGGATTGCATAAACATCAACCGCGGTCGCGTCTCGGCGTCTCGGCCGAGTTCGCCTGCAACTTGCTCCACGTAACGCCTCAGCAGCGGCGACAAGTAGGCGTCAACAACCGTGGTGTCGCCACGCGAAATCATTTTCATCAACGGACTCACACGGTGGCTAACGGATATTTGTGTAAACCCGATGTCGCTCGCGATTTGCGCGATTCGATCTTCATGCGCTGGATAGCGGTAAGCGTGCATGAAAACTATGGCAACTGCACGGATGCCAGATTCGAAAGCCTCGCGCATGGTAGATCTCGCCGGCGCTTCGTCCAGCGGCGTCACTAGCTCACCCCGCCCACCAATACGTTCATCGACTTCGATGACGCGTTCGTATAGCAACTCCGGTAGTGCGATGCGAAGCGCAAACAGATCCGGCCGGCTTTGATAACCAATACGTAAGGCATCACCAAAACCTCGAGTCGTTACCAGCAAGGTCCGATCGCCTTTTCGTTCCAGTAACGCATTAGTCGCTACCGTCGTGCCCATTTTTACGTGATCTATCCGGCCAGCCGGAATCGGCGCTGCTGATGGTAATTCGAGCACGTTACGAATTCCCTGTACGGCCGCGTCGTCATAACGTTCAGGGTTATCCGATAACAGCTTATGTGTTAGTAGGCGGCCATCCGGGTGCTTGGCAACGATATCCGTAAAGGTACCGCCACGATCAATCCAGAATTGCCACTGTGAGACATCATTCATAATTTATTGATAGTGCGCGTCGTGGCGATCAAAGCATGGCTTTTTTTTGTGAACCAGGGTCGCCGAAGAATATCGAAGGACCGAACCAGCAGCCCCTGCTTTTCTCCGACCATCCGCTACTAAAACAATGGGTGGTTAGGATCGAGACCAAGGCGATGGCGGCCGAATAGTTCACGACTAGTCTCCCAGTCGATAAAGGCGTGGGACGTAAGCGCATTCATGTCACGGAAATAGCGCTGAAGCGGCGCCTCCAGTCGAAAGCTACGCGTGCCCGCTCGAGCCATCATCGCATTCACCCCCTCGCGGCACAGGTTACCGATATAACCTGCGCGAAGTTTCAAATCGAGTCGCTCATCCAAGGTAAAATCACCACGCGCTGTAATAGTTTGCGTATCGCTCACCAGTCGATCGACTAAAAATCCTGCCGTGCGCGCCCGCGCGTGCGCCTCGCCGAGATTGACGTGTACCGATTGTTTGGTCGCAAGTACATCACCGCCCCAGGTCGTAACCTTCTTTTGCATCAAATCGTCGAACGCAGACGTTGCGCCTTCAAGACCGCCACAATATATACCCATCACTTCACAATAGATAAATGGCAGTAGCGGCATCGTGTAGAGCGGATTTTCGTGAATTGACGGTTTTGCCTCGAATAAATCGACGGCAGGGATCGTCCGATATTCCGGTACAAATAAATTTTCGGTGACAACGTCATTGCTACCCGTGGCTGCCATCCCGCTCATGTACCAGACATCATCGACATCGACGTCCTCAACCGGAACGACGAACGCTCGCGCATCATCGCCGGTAGATTTCGCAATGATGACCCAATCTGCGTGCATGATGCCGGAGCTGAAATTCGAGCGGCCGCTAATTTCATAGCCGCCAGAAACCGGCTTAATCGATACGTTTGGCGAGGGTTGAATGGGTATCAAAGCGAACGGGCGGTCGGCAAAGACCTCGCGCTGAATTTTTTCCGAAAACTTGGTCAGCATCCAATTGTGACCGATATAGAATGCCGTTACCCACGCGGTGGATAGACAAGCACTGCCAAGTGCACGTGCGACTGCGGTTAACGTATCGATACCGAGTTCGTGCCCGCCATAACAGGCCGGCACGAGTGCCTGCATCACCTCGGTATCGATGAGCTCCTTGATTGTCTCGTCGTTCGGTTTGCGATCGGCTTCGCTCTGTTGTGACCGTCCCGCAATTGCGGGCAGCAGGCTATTGACCCGCTCCAAGAGCTCTTCTTTGGTAACTGCCATCTCTTAGGTTTCCTACGCTTTACACATTCGTTGCAATGGAAGGGTGCGTCGTCTAAGCGCCTGAGCGCGGGTTAGAAAATGACCCGCGGCGGATCCGGATTCGCGAGCGCGTGCAGGGTGTCGTTACGTCCCCGAATATCCTCTAGATGCTCTGGGTGCGACAATACCCAGAAGCGGCGCTCCGCTATTGCTTCCAAGACCAATTCTGCGACCTCCGCCGGATCCTTACCGGCTTCGAGCGCCGCGGCAATTGCCGCATTCCGCTTACTCGCGTCACCCGCAGCAGGTCTATCTTTGTCTCTGCTGGACGGTGCTCGAACTCGCCTGAGGTGTTCGGGCCGATTTCGCTGTGCGCTGGCAATATTTGTATTGACCAGTCCAGGACACAACACCGACACATCGACGTTAGATGAAGCGTCCTCGGCCATCTCAAAATATAAGGTCTCCATGATCGCGACCACCCCATACTTAGTCGCATTATAGGGACCAAGACCAGGTAGCGAGTAAAGACCCGCGACCGACGCCGTACTGACTACATGCGCCTCATCGGCTTTGAGCAAGTGCGGCAAAAAATACTGCAGACCGTGGATCACGCCCCATAGATTGACATCGATGACCCACTTCCAATCCACCAGTTGTTGATTTTTGATCAATCCACCGCCGCCGACCCCAGCGTTGTTGCACAGGATATGTATCGCCCCAAAACGCGCAATGGTTGCGTCGGCCAGCGCAGCCATGGATTCGGCATTCCCAACATCGGTTTTAACGGCAAGGGTCTCAATATCGAATGCCTTAACTGCAGCCTCTGCGTCTGCCAGGGGCTGCGCTTCTACATCCGCCAGCACGACTTTGCACCCGCGCCCCGCGCAAGCAAGCGCAAGCGCACGGCCAATGCCCGAACCGGCTCCAGTGATCACCGCGACGCGGTCTCGAAACCTCTCCATTGCGTAATTTCCCCAATATATTCGGCGCAGAACCACGGCCGTGCGCCGCCCATATTAATACAGATTCAACAGCCAGTTGTCAGCTGGCCATCGAAGGCCTAAGGTTTCGGGTTCACGTAATCATGGCACGGGACGAAGCAAATGGACCAACGAAACTTAAGCGATCTTGCCGGCCAACTCGACGGCAGCCTGCAACGACCGGGAGACCCGGAATACGACGCCGCGCGAACGATCTGGAACGCGATGATAGACCGGCATCCGGCGCTGATAGCGCGCTGCCGATCAACCAATGATGTTGTATGCGCGGTGCACTTCGCGCGCGAACATAATTTATTAGTTTCGGTTCGCGGCGGCGGTCATAACGTCGCCGGCAACGCCGTGTGTGATGACGGTCTAATGATCGATTTGACCCTGATGAACGAGGTATCGGTCGACACGATGGCCAGCTCTGTTACTGCCGGCGGTGGATGTACTTTGGGCGCGATAGACACGGCCTCACATGCACATGGACTCGCTGTGCCGGCCGGCATCGTTTCCGAAACGGGGGTCGGCGGTCTCGCTCTTGGCGGCGGCGTCGGTTGGCTCGTGCGCAAATATGGCATGACGTGCGATAACTTGATTGCCGCGGAAGTCGTAACGGCAGACGGTAGGGTCGTGACCGCGAGCGCGACAGAAAACCAAGACCTGTTCTGGGGACTCCGTGGCGGTGGCGGTAACTTCGGTATCGTTACCAGTTTTCAATTCCAAGCGCACCCGGTCACCGAGGTGATCGGCGGTATGATCATCCATCCACGCGAGGCGGCCCGCGACGTCTATCGTTTTTACCGAGATTTTACGAAACAAGCACCTTTAGAATTAACCGCCTATTGCGCGTGCTTGACGACGCCGGATGGCACACCCGCAACGGCGATCATCGCTTGCTATTGTGGCGATCCGGCGAACGCCGAATCGACGCTCAAGCCCTTGCGTGAATTTGGCTCACCGATTGCCGACACTTTGGCGTTGATCCCGCGTATCGAAATGCAAACCATGTTCGACGCTGGATTTCCGTATGGCAACCGCAACTACTGGAAGTCGTCGTTCGTTGACGAACTAACCGATGATGCGATTGATTTAGTGGTTGAGCACGCTAACCGGATCACTTCTCCCTTGTCGGCTTTGATGATCGAATACTACTACGGCGGCCCCTCCAGCAAGATAGGTGAAACCGACACCGCCTTCGCGCATCGCGACGCGCAATACGACCTTGGTGTCATCGGGCAGTGGCAAGATCCGGCAGAAGACGCAGAGCACATCGAGTGGGTACGCAGCGCCTATAGCGCGCTCGAGCCATACTCAAATGGCCGTATCTATGCCAATCTCATTGGCGTCGATCAGATGACGGACGAAACGCAATTACGCGCAACCTTCGGAATCAACTACGATCGGCTGGTGACGCTGAAGCAAAAATACGATCCAACAAACTTCTTTCGGATGAATCAGAACATCAAGCCGTTTTAGAGGTTAGGTGGTACGGATTAGAAGGTCGGGGCTAGGGATTAGTCTAATGGGCGTAGCGGCGTAATCTTGGGACAACTCATCATTCCGGCGTTCGCCGGAATGATGGCGTGGTGGGGTTCCAGTGTTCGCCGGCAGGACCGCGTTATGGGGTTCCGGCTTCCGGCGGGTGGACTACGGTAGTCGTTGTAACGCAAACCTCGGTGACCCCGCACGAAGCTAGATCTCAGATCGGGTGTATGGGGCTCTCACGGCGCTAAGCCTCATTCCGATAGTTATCCCGACTTTTGATTACCCCATTTACCGTAGTGCGTCTTTGTCTCCACCGGTTCGCGTGAGACTGGTCCAAATTTTCCGGTCGGGTATCCAATCGGAATCACCGCAACAACCCCGTAATCCTCCGGGATCTGATAGTAGTCGTGCATTTCATCTTCAAACATTTGATGCATTGTCGTTAGGCTTGCGCCCAAGCCGAGGGCGCGACAAGCGAGCAAAATGTTTTGCACGCACGGATAGATCGAGCCATGCGAAGGCGGGGCCTTGCCGACGCGCTGTTCTTCTGCGACGGCAAACGGCCAGTCGCGCTTACCACAACAAAATAGCAATACCGGCGCCTCATGCATGTGCTCCGCAAGGTGAACCGCCGCCTTGATCGTGCGTCCCATTGACGTCGTTTCATCAATATTCGAGAGTCGTTCTCCAAATCGACTGCGCAACCAATAATCGTAGCGTTCGCCGAAAAACTTTTTTCCCTCAGGATCGGTGACGACTAGAAAGGCCCAACGCTGAGTGTTTTGCCCACTCGGCGCTCGGATCCCGGCGTCCAGGATCTTGTGGATCATTTCGTCTGGCACCGGGTCCGGTTTCAAGCGGCGCATCGTGCGCATGGTGTGCATTATTTCGAATATACCGGGGTCGTCAGTCATTCATGCGTTCCTCGCTACAAGTTTGGGTTTGGCACACGCAAACCAATTTGCGCCTCGCAGCGCCCAGGTAACACCGTTCTGGTTCAGGCTGCTTTTACGGGCGGCGTCGCCTCGCTCAGCTCCTTTGTCACCACGGCGTCTGGCAAATCAAAGGCACCAGCGAACTCGGGATCCATGTTCGTGTATTCAGGCCGCCCTGTGCCCGCTGCGGGTTGTGCAACAGGTTCACCGACATGATCAAGCCCAGCGGGATATTTATAGCGCTCTAGCTCTTCCGGCGAGATCCCGTTGAGTTTCACCACCTCAGGATCTATCCACGCATTCTCATCAATGCCAACGCCGTTTGATGTAGAGACCTCGAGTACCAAATTCTCCGGCCCACCGAAATAGATCGATTTACAAAAACCATGGTCGAGGGGGCCCAGCACGCGCACACCCTTTGCACGAATACGGTCGCGCATACTCAGTAATTCGTCATCCGAATCGCAATTGAAGGCCAGGTGCTGCATCACGCCGGCAGAACAGGGTTTTACCGGATTACCTGCATGCGTCACGCCGTATTCGAGCGGTATATCCGCGACCTCAGGCGACTGTACGAATGCAACCGAGCAGCTCTCGTTCAACTCCATGAAGGCGTGGAAATAGCCGTCTACATTATGCATCCAGTAGAGCGCCTTGAGCCTCATGCCGAGTACGTCGGAGAAAAATTCAATTTGTGATTTCACATCAGCAGTCATCAGCGCGATGTGATGCACCCCGTTTAATTGACCCATGGTATCGACCTCCTGTTGCTTTGGCGAAATGTGATTAATTTAGGTTTGATACTTCGGCATGATCTCAGATGCGAAGCAACGCATCGAATCTAGGATCTGCTCCTGCGCTAGCCCAGGCATGATCGTCACAAACGATATCTCGTCGATCCCTGCATCTCGAAACGCTTCGATGCATTCACCGGCATGTGCTGGATCTCCGCACACGGAGCGCTGGTCGTACATCACGTCAAAGTCCATCAACGCCTCGGCCATTTTAACCATACCTTCGTAGCCCTGATAATCCTTTGACCATTTGTCTGATTTTACCGCATCGCGTAAATAGCCAACATACCGCACGATCGGTTCACGTACCGCTGCAATAGCCTTGGCCTCATTTGCATCGACGAATAGGTGCGCCGGCCCCATAACTGAATAATCACCCTGATTGTGCCCAGCGTCATCCAACGCGTCGCGGTACATCGAAATCGTGTCCCTAACCTTTTCTAAGGACACTGCATATGGAATTACCATAAGGTTTAAGCCCATCGTCCCGGCGTACTTTATCGACTCGGGGCTCATCACCGAACCGAGAAAAATACGTGGTTTTCGTTGAATAGGACGCGGACGCAATTCGACATCTTCAAACGAACTAAATTTCCCGTCGTAAGAAAAACGATCATTGGCCCAAGTGCCGCGCAAGATGTCTACGCCTTCGCTAAATCGCTCGCGGCTTTCGTTCATATCAACATTGAGCGCACGGTATTCTGATTCCAAGAATGCCCGTACAACACCGATATCGAGACGTCCGCCGCAGAGGTTATCCACCATTGCCAGCTGCTCAGCCGTGTTGAGGGGCCGATTAATCGGCAATGCAACGCCGCCGGTACCGAGACGAATACGCTTGGTGCGCTGAGCCAGCGCCGCGAGTAATAGGGGTGGATTTGGAATGTCACCACCGTAGGGCGAGAAGTGGTGCTCTGCGCACCACACAGAATCGTAACCGAGTGCGTCGGCGAGCTCAGCCTGCTCGAAGATTTGATCGTAGAGCGTGCGCGCGTCTTTGTGGGTCGCAGCATCAAAACTTGGAAGATAGAACAAACCGAACTTCATTTACCCATACCACTTTATTCGAGGCCAGTTGGGGGCCTAGGCTATCACATTGCCGGCGCGAATTTGGCGCAGTGTCGAGGCGCGTGGCCGTGTACAGTTAATGCCGCCATCGCCACGATGAGTCCGTGCGATAATCGTCGGCCGCCATGCGACAGCTGCAAACGAGGATTTACGATGCCGTCAATATTTACCGCCAATGAAGCCCGCGTCATCGGTTGTCTGATGGAAAAGTCCGTCGTCACACCGGATCAATATCCGCTGACGTTAAACGCACTGACGAATGCGTGTAATCAAAAATCCGCACGGCACCCTGTACTGTCACTCGACCCCGGAACTATTGAACACACCGTGCGCGCCCTCGCAGCCAAGCATCTTGTACGTACCGAGGAAAATTTCCGCCGTGGTGTAGAGAAATATCAGCAGCGATTTTGCAACACGACGTTTAGCGATTATCAATTCGATCCAGCGCAGTTCGCAATCATTTGTTTACTGTTACTGCGCGGGTCCCAAACGCCTGGCGAGCTGCGCTCTCGTAGTGGACGCCTGCACAATTTCTCCGATAATGCGGCGGTTGTGGACGCCTTGGTCAGCCTACTTGAGCGCGACGGCGGACCGCTCGTCGCGAAGCTTGCACGGACCCCAGGTCGCCGGGACGCCGAATATATGCACCTGTTCTACGGTCCAGTTGATGTGGTCGCGTCGAGCGCACACACCGAGAATGTCACCGCGGTAGAAACGGCAAAGGTAAGCGACGTGCCTGGAATCGAGGACCGCGTAAGCAAGCTCGAAGCGGAACTCGCCGAACTCAAATTAAAGCTCGATCTGTGATCGAAATCCCCGCGGCGATGCGGGACTCTGCGATCCGAACCGCCTACCTATACTTCCGCTGCACTATTGCGAATAGAATGCGCAGAGGAACCACGAGTGACTAATCTTCGTAACGTCCCAGTACCGTGCACAGCATCAAGCAAAGCCTGATCACAAAATTTCACCCGAAAAAACAAGTACGGCGAATGCTGCGCGGTGGTTTCGACGACCTCGAGATGTGCAAAGCGACACTCCGGCAGGTTGCAGCGAATCTATCCGGCGTCATGTCGATAGCGGAGACATTAAATTATATTTGCGATCACCGAGCGTCGATCTCACGTATCGGAGACGGCGAATTCGAGTGCATTGCAGGCGGTAGTATTCCGTTTCAAAAGCGCTCGCCCGGCCTTCAACGCCGATTGCTCGAAATACTTGGTGCAAATCCACACAACTGTTTGATCGGGTTTCAACCCTACACAGCGTCGAACCTGGACCTGGTTACCCGCTTTGAAGAATTCACCTACGCCGATAGTTGTTTCGCCCAAATCGGTCGCACGCTAATCGAACAGACGTCTTCGGATCGAACTTATGCCAATGCGATGATATCCCGCACTGAGGCCTTTCAGGCATTGGGTGTAGACGAGATCAAACGGCTTTGGCATGGCCGCGACGTGGTGGTGGTGACGGGTCAAGGGAGCGCATTCGATATGGATGAACGCCTATTCGGAAATGCACGGTTTGCAGCACGTATATATGGATTATCAGCACATGCGTTTTCACAATACGATCGGCTGCTCACCGAGTGTCTCCATTTTAGCGACCATCACCTATTCCTAATTTCCCTCGGGCCGACGGCAACGGTGCTGGCCTATGATTTAAGTCAACGCGGTTACCAAGCGCTCGATATCGGACACGTGCCAAATTGCTTCCATGAATTTTTGGGTGAGCGTGAATCACCGGAACGCGAACGCAAAAAGAAAAAACGCAATCGGTCTTAAATGCGGGTGCTAGCGGGCACCCACCTCGCCAATGACCAGGATCCCAATTACCGTTTAGTACAGTCGAAAAATGCGACTGGTGGCCCGGCTAAAAACGGAGCCCAATGTCTCTGGTCGTGCAGGCGCGATCCCTCCGGCGAGACGGACGGGGCATGCCAGCGGATGTCACCGAGTCCTGCCTCCCCGAGTGCGCTCTCGATGGTCACTCTACTTAAATGGTAATTCGTAACGTCAAACGGACCGTCGGCCAAGTGGAATCTAAAGATAACCGGTGCGCCTTCGACCAGCTCTCCTTCCAGATGTTTCGTGAAACCGTAAGCGCGGCCAATTGAAAAATTACCTGGTGGATCGTCGGGGTTGTTATTAACCGTGATAAACCGACCACCTGTTTTGAGGTTGCGGGCAATGGCGTGCCCCATCTCCAATAGTTCTTGATAGTTTTTAGCGTAGTTCAACAAATAAGCGGCGAAGACAATATCGCACGGCTCGGTTAGCGTTACAGCGCGCGCATCGCCTTGTTGATAGCTGATCCCAAGCGTATTGCGGACCTCCTCGGCCTTGGCCAGGTCAATCATACCCCCCGATAAGTCGACGCCGGCGACAGGTTCAGCACCAAGGCGACGCAAAACCCGGGTGTAGTACCCCTCGCCGCAGGCGAAATCGAGCACGGACTTGCCGGCGATATCACCCAGCATCTGCAGCAACGTGAATTGCTCAATGTGCGTGCGCCATTCTTCGAGCTTCGATTCCTTGTATTGGTCGGCGATGCCATCGTAGTCCGTCGTCATATGGCCGACCCGCTACCTAGGGTTGCGCCAATTCGGGACGGACAAAGCCAACACTAGAATTGTGGCCCGCTAAATTCGATAGCGCCGTGCCCGCATATGTCACACCTACAACGGTTTTCTAAACTTCAAGGTATAACGATCCGTTTCATTCACGAGGGACTCATGCTTTGTGTCAAATTTCAGCTCGTCTTCTGGTCGTGAGTGAATATCCAAGTAATCGACGAATTCGAACCCCGCGGAGACCGCTTCTTTGATAATTTGAACCGGATCCGTGCGTCGCCACGTTGCTTCGCTAAAGGCCTCCATGTGGCGCTTCGTGTGATCGATAATGCCGTAGACGCCACCGGGCTTTAACGCAGCGAATACGGCGTTGTTCAGTAGGGCCCGCGTTTCGTTTGTCAGGTTATGAGCATTGCGAAATGTAACGATCAAATCGATATCGGTTTGTTGCAGATCGAGCCGATCGATTGTGAAAATGTAGCCAGGCGCCTCGGTCTTCGAGAAATTCTCCACGATTCCGGTAGGCTGTACTTTCGATAAACCGAATTCATCAAATTTTTTCTCAACACGATCCGTCCCGATTGCAACATATAGCTTCCCTTTTTTCTCAAGGTATGGCCCTAGCAACTTTGTATACCAACCCGCTCCTGGAAATAATTCGATCACACGCATATCGTCTTTCAATCCGAAAAACGCCAACGTCTCTTGCGGCAAACGATTGCGATCGCGCGCTCTGTCGGCTTCGCTTCGCGACGAATGATTTAGATCAAGGACTACCGCGCTACCCACATCCGGGCTAACAGCGCTTTCGGCTAAGACGATTCCGGGGATCCCACAAATCAGCAACAACATGTACGACGTTAATTTTTTCATTCGCATTTTCCCACAGTGATCTTATTCATCCGGTATTGGTTTGTTAGACTGAGCTTCTCGACGATGTAATTCTAGCAGCGTTCCCATCTCGACCGTCGCATTGTTTATCGCCTTTTGCGTCACAATCGCGCCGGCATTCAGCAACAGCTGCACGGCCGCGTCATTTCTGTTCTTGACGGCTATTTCAAGCGCCGTGTCTCCCTGCTTGTTGGTCATATTGACGTCGGCCCCGGCATCGAGCAGCACGCTCAAATGCCAGTCGTGCCGAGGCATCAGGAATTCTGTGATTAGGCGCCCGCCATGCCAGGTCGGTTGATTGACGTCGATCCCTAGCGCTATCAAAAAATCGACGAGATCACGGTAATGATTGCGCATTGCATGTTGCAAATAACGTGCGCCATGTAGCGTTAATAGTTCTTGAATATCGACTCCAGTGGCCAACAGCAATTCAAGCGCCCAACGTCCGTCGAGATGGATCGCGGCCCATAAAACGTCCTCTATATCGGTGCCCGCGTCGATAAAAATTTTGAGTATGGTTTTCTGCCCTGTGAACCATAGGGCATAGTCATCACGACTGATATTCTTGTAGGTCAATAACCGTAGATTTAGATCTCTTACCGCCTCTATGCTGATATAGGCGGGTGATTTTTGATCCGTGTTTTTGCTCGAGTTTACCGACGCCCCGGCGCCGAGTAGGAGTTGCACCAAATTGGGATCACCGGTGCCCGCTGCCCAATGTAACGGGCCTGCCCCGTAGGTATCGCGGATATTGATGTCGGCACCAGCGTCGATTAACGCCTTTGCCGCAGCCTTTATCCGAGGCGAATACGGACGCTGGTTCATCGAACCATGCACCGAGAATCCGGTCGCATTCGACATGGCTAACATCAACGGTGTAAACCCTTCGGTGACGGGCTCGTCAATCAATGCACCGTGTGCGATGAGTAATTTTAATAGATCGACGTCGAGGCTGACCGCCGCAAGCTGGATCGGAGTGGACCGGTAAAATGAATGAAGGTGCTTAGGTAGACGCATTTCTCTGTGACGACAGAGAAAATTGACGTCAAGAGAAGTTGCTTCCGCCAATGTCACCGGCTGCAGATCCAGCTTTGTGCGCCCGCCTTCGCGCAATCGGGTTGCAAGCGATTGACACAATTGCGTCTCAAGCGGAAATTCACGCGCCTCGACAAATGCGGACCACGATTCGGTGACATTCGTCGCAACTAGCTCCACCGGTGAGCGACCGCTCATCATCGTCCAGATACACCAAATGCCGACGGTGAAATAGCTGAATACGACGAAGTTCACCCACAGTCGTCGACTCAACAGTGCCAGTAGGAGCGCGGCAGGCCCCATCAGAACATGCGCGCCGGCCACCGCGATCATCGGAAAAATTACCCACATCCCCGAAGCACCTTGGCCTTGGGTTCCTGTCGTGATCCACACAATT
Source organism: Gammaproteobacteria bacterium (assembly GCA_021773835.1). Classification (GTDB taxonomy): domain Bacteria; phylum Pseudomonadota; class Gammaproteobacteria; genus UBA11873. The sequence goes on along the minus strand of JAJFJQ010000051.1, from coordinate 368,970 downwards.
CCGAAACCGAATACCGCACAGATTGCCGTCAACGAGACCGCACCTGTTGCGATCGATTTCGATGCTGTCGTCGATTTTTCGATCACCGCACCTCTCACCATTTGACGCCAAGACATGGGTTCCCGGCGGTTAAGCGAGGATACGGTAGAACGCCGTCCCGCTCCATCCGTAAGACCAAGCGCCGCTGATCATTACGCCGCGCCCGTGGTCCCAGGCTCAGTAGTCAGTGGGATCCGATCGCGTTATTCTGACGCCAGTAGCCTTGGACACTGTGTTTTCGGCCACGGTACGAAAGAACATTCAGGAGCATTAAAGATGGTAACAGTAGTCACGGAGGCTGGTGCATGCGATGTCGCGAGCGCCACCAGCGATGGAGAAAATCTGTGGGTCGCACGCGCCGCTGTTGAATCAACGATCGGCTGGGCGCTAAAACCTGAAGGTCTTTGCCAGGGCGATCTGTGCGTGCCACTACCGGATGTGAATACGGATCACTTTGTCAACGATAAAGCAGTGAACATTGCCGCGTGGTGGCGGCTCATGGATCGCCCTGTTTTGCACGATGCGTCGGGCGACACCTGGATGCTCGGCGCCAGCGCCTATGAACGGGCCAATGCCTTGCAGTCGCTTGCGGCGCCGGACTTCACCCTGCCGGACTTGGACGGCACACTTCACTCATTGTCCGACTACCGGGGTAAGCGCGTATTTTTGACCACATGGTCCTCTTGGTGAGGCTGCCGTTATGACCTGTCCGTGTGGCAGGCAATGTACAACGAAGTTAAAGAACACGATTTTGTCATCATTGCGGTCGCCGAGGAAAGTCGCGGTGCGGAAACCGCCACAGAGTTTATTGAAGCTGCAGCTCCACAGTATGTAACGCTGATAGACACGGAGCATCATATCGCCGATTTGTACAATATGGTGAACGTGCCGCAGTCGGTCTGGATCGATGAAGACGGTACCATTGTACGGCCCGCGGAAACCGCCGGATCTCATGACGCCTGGCGCTCGATGAATCGCGAGGACATGTCGATGCCGGACGACTCAGCCGCGATCGCCGCCAAGGCGAAAGAGACTTATGTTAACGCGGTTCGCGATTGGGCGGTGAACGGGTCCGACAGCAAACACGTATTCGATGCGGCAGCGGCACGCGCACATTTAAAATTACCAAATGAAAATACCGCGCTCGCCAATGCCAATTTTCGGCTCGGCCGTTACTTGCATTCCATCGGCAAGATTGAAGAAGCCGAAGGATTTCTAAACACGGCGTCGGATCTTCGACCGGAGTCGTGGAATATTTATCGCCAGACAATGAACTTGAAAGCGCTTGGTCCGATGGGCTTGGCTGCGGATGAGGAGTACTTCAAGCGCGTCGATGCACTTGGTTCAAAACGCTATTACGAACCGCCGGACCTGGAAAATTTCCCCCACGAACTCGGTTTTCAACCGCAGGATTGATCAACAGTGAACGAGCAGCTGCTGATGAGTGGCGGCTAACACCCTGGCGTTTGCCTTGTCCTAGGGTGAATTATTGGTAAGTGTCTTTAGCGGACACCCTTCGCGTATGATTGGACGAGCCATCATACCGAAGGATAAATCAATGCATGAGGTGAAATTTGGGCTCTTCATACTGCCCGCAGACGCCGCCGAAGGCCTAGAAGAAGCGCAACTTGCGGAAGCCCAGGGCTATTATTCTGTTTCCCATAACGATCACTTCTATTCGCCCTTAGGTTCACCGGAGCACCCACAACTAGAGTGCTTTACGATCCTCACCGCCATGGGCGCTGTCACGCAAACGATCAAACTCGTGCCCGCCGTTATTGCTCATTCGTTTCGTAACCCGGCTCTACTCGCGAAGATTGCGACATCCGTGGACATCGTAACCCAGGGCCGACTTATCTGCGGACTCGGTGCCGGATGGCAGGGCCCGGAGTACGAGGCACACGACTATCCATTTCCGCCTATAAAGCAACGCCTGGAAGAATTAGACGAAACCATCCAGATCCTCAAGGCAATGTGGACCCAAGATGAACCGGCTTTTACCGGCAAACATTACAAAGTCCACCACGCCTACAACAATCCTCGCTCAATTCAGAAACCACACCCGCCGATCATGCTTGGTGGCTCGGGTACCGGCTTACTGAAGATCGCAGCGCGCGAGGCGGATATCCTTAACATCATTCCACCAACAGGCCAGAACAAGGACTTCATCAACGACCCAGCCGCGACTGTAAAATTTGACATGGCAACTTTGAAAAGTCGCATTGCCAAGCTCCATCAAAACTGCCGTGACATCGGCCGAGATCCTGCTGAGATCGAACTTGGCGGTCTGACGTTCTTGGCGCTGTCACATGATGCGGACGATCCAAATCTGCGCAAGGCGGCGACACGGCTCGGCTTTCCCGACTACGCCAGCGCCCAACGCGCGCCGGTGGCACTACTCGGTACGCCGGATGAGGTTAAAGCGGAACTTAGGCGACGCATCGACGAAACCGGCGTCACTTATTATATTCTCGCGGGGACCTCGCTCGAGACGCGTGAACTATTCGCTAGCGAGGTTATGCCTGCATTCAAAAACTAGCGGCGGGATCCTAGCAAGCGCCATATTTTCTCTGCGGTCACCGGCATTTCTAAATCCTCAACTGAACGCTGTGGTAGGGCGTTCGCGATCGCAGCGATCACCGCCGGTGGCCCGCCGACCGCACCGCTTTCACCGGCGCCTTTCACCCCGAGCGGATTGGTTACGGCCGGTTGCGATTCGTCGACTCGGGCGTCAAACGCGGGCACATCGCCAGCGCGCGGTAGCGCATAATCGAGAAGTGATCCGGTAACGAGCTGACCAGATTCCGCGTCATACTGCACGTGTTCGAATAATGCTTGTCCGATCCCTTGAGCAAGCCCACCATGTACTTGGCCGTGCACAATCATTGGATTAAAAACCCGCCCAACATCGTCAACCGCGGTAAAACGATCGATCTTAACTTGCCCAGTCTCGCCATCGATTTCGGCCTCACACACGTAGCAGCCATTCGGAAAACAAAACGGCGCTTCGGCTTCGGCCTCAACGACAAATGACGCCGCATCCTGGGCAGCCGCAATTTCCGCTAGACTGACTTGCCTGCTGCGATCGGCAGTCTCGACGATACCACTCGTATAGGTGACCTCGCCCTCTTCCTCCGTGACCTCCAGTAGCTGTGCGCCGAGCCGGCGTGCTTCGTCGATCAATGCCTCTGCTGCCATCGCAATTGCTGCCCCACCAACATACAACGAACGAGAGCCGTAGCTGCCAACGCCGGATTTTACCCGTGCGGTGTCTCCCTGGATGACGTCAATAGATTCCATCGGTAGGCCGAGTGCACCGGCGGCGATCGTCACGTAGGTGTGGTGTAGTCCTTGGCCCATTTCTTGCGTACCGGAACGAAATTCACACTGGCCTTTGGCGTCGACGATCACTTCTACCGTTTCCGTCGGCGCGATCCCACTCGTTGAATCGATGTGGCATGCAAGCCCTCGTCCGCGTAAATTTCCGCGCGCGCGCGACGCGGCTTTACGTGCTTCAAACCCCCGCCAATCGGCTACCACCAAGGCTTGCTCCAACATGCCGGGGAAATCGCCGCTATCGTAGCTTAGACCCGATGGGATCTCGTAGGGTATCGAGTCTGGTCGAATGAAATTCCGTCGACGCAGTTCGGCAGCGTCGATGCCAAATTCCGCGGCGGCGAATTCGAGCGCGCATTCGAGACGATGCACGACCTCGGGCCGTCCGGCGCCCCGGTAGGGGCCAGTTGGAACGGTATTGGTTAAGACCATCTTCACGGTCAAGTCGACGACCGGTATGTTGTACACACCGTTGACGATGCGATTACCGGTAGAAGTCGCAATTGGGATTCCAAATGGGCTCGGATAGGCGCCAAGGTTGCCCAGATCCGCAATGCGCATGGCCGTGATCCGAAAATCCGGATCAAAAGCAATTGAGACTTGCGCCCGATGGTCGCGCGCATGGTAGTCCGATAGAAACGACTCGCTACGGTCGGCGCGCCAGCGGACCGGCACCTCGAATCGACGTGCAGCGTACATCACTAAGACGTCCTCTATGCTCGGTGTTATCTTTGATCCGAAACCACCACCGATCCGCTGCACACGGATCCGAATTTGATCCGAGGCAACTCCGAATACATCCCGGGCAAGGATATCTCGGGTCAGGTGTGGCCCTTGATTGCCGCAATACAAGGTCCACTGCGCCGCAGCCTCGTCGTAGAGGCCAATCGCCGCTCGAGGCTCGATCGGATTCGGGATCACGCGATTATTGATAACGTTCAAACTTACGCGATGAGCCGCCTGGCCAAATGCGGCATCGCACTCAGCCGGGTCACCGAGACGGTACTCGGCGACAACGTTACCGACCGAGCCATCGACGCGTAACGCGTCGATGGCAGCGGCCTCCTTCAGATCAACGATGTGCTCACGATCCGTATAATCGACCTCAACCATCTCGGCAATGTCGCGCGCGTGATTTCGAGTTCGTGCTACGACAAAGGCGACGGGTTGTCCAACAAACCGGACTTCGTCGACGGCCAGCACCGGTAATGGCTGACAGCGTGGCGGCCCGCCATCGGGCGCCTCGACGGTCGACATAAAAGGGATCGGGCCGACCCCATCGGCCGCCAAATCTGCGCCAGTTATGATCCCGACGAGGCCATCAAGCCCCGTGGTATTGTCGAGGTCGATGCCACGAATGGATGCAGCCGGATACGGTGAGCGCACAACGACGCCGAAGACCTCACCCGGTATCGCAACGTCGTCCGTATAGACACCTACGCCGCGCACTAGATCGACGTCTTCGATTCGCTTCTGAGACTTACCGGCCCCGTAGTTTTCGATTGGTAATATCATTACTTCAAACGATCGCCATTGTTTCGTTTCGCAGTATTGTTGCGGTGAGCGATCTGCATTAGTTTGTTCTCATCATATCAATCGACTATTTTAACCCAGTGCATCCGACTCATTATCGACCATAACACGACTGAAATGATCCCAGCATCCACATTACCTGAGGAAAACATCTCACGACTAAGTACGGTGCAAAACGTAACCGGAGTCGATTGCCACGGCTCAAGCTCATCCGAATTTCTACTTCACGCATTACAACAATTAAGCGAATTGTGATTGGCCCAGATGCTGGCACGACGAATGTACCTGGCGCTAGGCTTCTTCTTCGTGGCTGTTGCCGCCCTTGGGGTCTTTTTGCCGTTGTTGCCGACGACACCCTTTGTCCTGCTTGCGGCCGCATTTTTCGCTCGCTCGTCGTCAAAATGGCATGCCTGGTTACTCGCCAACTCAATATTCGGCCCGATGATCCGTGATTGGGAAACCAACCGATGCATCACTTTCCGGGTAAAGGTGGTTGCAATCCTCTCGATGCTCCTCGTGGGAGGTTGCTCTATCTATTTTGCAATTGACAATCCGCGCCTCAAAATCGCTGGTGCCGCATTGATGGCGGTCGGCTTGTTCACCATAACGCGTATCAAGACCTGTAGGCTCAACACTGGCATTAATCAGCCAACGTCGCCGAACGACAGTGGTTGAGGCGCCCACCGCCAAGGCATCACCGATGACGGGTGTCGGCCTAATGACATTTGCCATGTTGATACTCCCAGTGTCCGACGGAGTCGTGAAACTGCTCAGCGATGAATACCCAATACTGTTCCTCAACTGGGCAAGGTATATCGTGGGCGCAGTGATTTTCTTGCCGCTGGCGCTGAACGCGCTACGCAAATATCGATTGCCAAATTCCCAAATCTCCGCCCTTTCAGGTCGCACAGTTCTCCACGTGTGCGCGGTGAGCCTGTATTTTTTGGCTATAGCCAGAGTACCAATAGCTGACGCCTTAGGCGCATATTTCGTTGCGCCACTAGTCGCCAGCACCCTCGCGGTAGTGTTGCTCAAGGAACAGCTAACACGCACCCAGACCGTTGCATTATTAATTGGCTTCGGCGGTGCCATGATTGTCGTTCGCCCTGGCGGGTCCACGGATGTTGGCATGTTATATGCCGTCGGTTCCGGCATCGTTTTTGGCATGTTTCTAGTGTCGACCCGCAGAGCCTCCCAAAGCGTACCAGCCCTCGTGACATTAGGGTTTCAATGTGCCCTTGGCACCTTGTTGTTGTTCCCAGTCGCGCTCTATTTTTGGACGCCGGTGCAACTGCAAGATGTGCTTATGATTGCGCTTGCCGGCGGCGTGTGGGCCATTGGGCATCTCGCAATAATCCACGCGTTTAGGCATACGGCCGCCAGCACGCTGTCGCCGTTGGTCTATCTCGAAATATTAGGCGGCGCGGGTGTGGGTTATTGGCTGTTTGGCAATATGCCGAGCGCGATAACGGTGCTCGGCATTGCCTTAGTCATTATTTCCGGGATAGTCGTGCAACGAACTGCGTTTAATGCGACCGCCACATAGGACTGGTACACCTACAAGATCCAAATTCAGGAAATACGCCGTTCGCGGTTCTACAAGCAACCAGAGCAATACTAAGTAGCTACCGCGAGCAAGATTCCCGCGGGGTTTGCGCAGTTGCTTAGGTGGGGCCTTTGCTTGTCCGCCGGACGCCAAACAGCCCTACTAGGCCCGACACGAACAGCCATGCCGCGGCTGGCAAAGGCACGGTGTTAACAGCAGCGGTCAACCCTCCTTCAGCGAAACCGGGGCCAAAATTCTCGCCGAACGACCACCCATTAGAAGTGGAATTAAATGCCAGCGAGACCGAGAGGCCACCGAGCACGGTGCTGTTACTGAATTCAAGCTCCGTGAATAGGCCATCGACCAGCGTAATCGAGCCTGAATCGGCGAAGCCTTGTAGGTCCGCCAATGTAAAAATGTTGGTGCCGAACGTATATGCCCCGTCGGTGAAATCAGCGAGATCGATGACTTCGGTTCCAACGCCGGTGAGCCCGGAATCGTCGAACGCAAAAAACCCAGTTGGATCGGTTGGTCCAAGCGGATCAAAGTACGTCGAATCTGGGAAAATAGATTCGATCGACGTAGCAGAAAACTCGACCGCAACGGTGGCCGCAAGGGCATATTGAGTGAACACCGCGAATGCTATCCCGCATATCGTTAGACCTAAGCTCGATTTCATATTGAGACCTGTTCCTTTAGCTCGTCTGGTACAAATCTTTAGTTGCAACCCGTTTTTCGACAATCGTCGAATGGACATGCTAACAGCTGAAAACCTTACTAACCTTGTAAAATTACCGATCTTGTCTAGTAGCTTGAAATCTAGCATCCCATTTTTATAGATTCGAAAAAGGATTCCACGGACATACTGCCGGATCAGTCGAGCACCATATCAACAAACGATCTCCGAGCCTGACAATTGGCTTCGATTCTTGGCGCACTTTCTTGATAAGATAAGCCAACGTGCTAGGGTTTTATCCGAGACCCATAGGAACACAAGGAGACAGCATGATGCTTAATGTATCCTCAACGCCCCCCCGCAAATTGCTCAAACGTCTTTTATCCCTTGCATGCATCGGTGCGGTGTTTATTTCCACCGCAAGTCATGCAGACTTATTTATAAGATTCGGCGACATCGAAGGTGAGTCCGTCGATGAAATGCACGAAAATTGGAACGACGTACAATCCATTAACTGGGGCGTCTCAATACCGACTGGTACAGATTCCGGCTCAAAGGGTGGAGGGATTGGGACACCTACGTTTGCGGACCTAAGTTGGGTCCAAGCGATGGATAAAAGTTTCCCGCCGCTGTTCGATTCACTCACCAGAGGCAAAGCATTGGCAACGGTCGACGTGCACTTCACGACGCCCTCAACGGAGAGCCCACCCATTGTCTTTTTCTCAATGACATTCGATGACGTCTTGTTAACCAGCCTGTTTTTGTCCGCAACCGATACCCCTGGGGTGCCACCGACAGTCTCTGGCTCATTCTCCTATTCGAGGATCGAGATGACTTACACGACGATCGATCCAAAGTCGGGTAAGGCTGGTCCAAAGGCGGAGGCTTCATTTGACCTCCTAAAGGGTACTGGATCTGCAGCAGCGTTAGCAGAATTGTTCGTACTAGGGCTCTCCGGTCCCGGCAGCGAATTACCCGCTGCCATTCCGCTACCAGCAGCATTTTGGTTATTTAGCTCGGCCGTCGGTGCGTGCTTTTGGCGCGGGCGCCGAAAGCGCCCTGAAGCGCTGCTCTGAAACTAGCGATCGAAGCGCGCTAATTGCAGGGAATAATTTCGTAGTCCTGCTTCTTCTCAAGACTTTTGATCGACTTAAAGCCGAGGATTTCGGCTTCGGGGAACTTCCGTTCGTCAATGCCGTGGACGTTGATGTGCAACGTCGTCGATCCGCATAGCGCCGGCGGCATAATGCCGGTTATTACCCCGCACTCGGATGAAAATACTTTGATCCCGGCCTGCTGCAATTCGTTTTTCGTGACGGAAAGCGCGTTGCCAGTCTCGTCTTCGCATTGTAGGCGACCTTTTGAAATATAGACTTCTTCTACGTCAACATCTTCTTCGTCTATTTTTTCTTCAACGACCTTTTGTTTGGGTTCTGATTCGTCGCCATCACCGCCAGGCCACAGCGAGCATCCGACTAGGCTCATGAATAGTAGCGACGCGATAACTAATTTTTTCTTCAACTTAGGTTCTCTGTATTGATGATAGAAATACTTCACGAGCATTGAGGCACAGTGTAACCGTGAATTGACGGATTTTGTTCATCTGCGAGCATAACCCCATTATCGGTTATCGATTATAATTTGCAGCCAACAGTGAGGAACATCGCAGTGAGCTCAAACCCTGTCGATCATCCGGACGATCTGTCGCAGTGGCGACGCGACCACGTCCCGGTGTACAACACCAATCGATTAAAACTCGGTATTTTCGGTACCAATTGTAGCAATGGCTGCACCATCACCCACGCCGAAACAACTTTCGAGCCGACCTACGAGCACAACGTCAAGATCGCAAAACTTGCCGACCAGCTTGGCTTTGAGATGCTCGTCCCAGTGGGGCGCTGGAAACACTTCGGCGGGACAACGATGTTCAACGGCGATAATCTCGAAGTCTATACTTGGGCAACCGCCATGGCCTGCAACACCGATCGTATTATGGTGTGCGCTACCTCGCATACCCCAACCGCGCACCCCCTATTCGCTGCCAAACAGGGTGCTAGTATCGATAATATTTCGAACGGCCGTTTCGGTTTAAATATAGTTTGTGGCTGGTTCCGGCCAGAGATCGAGATGTTTGGCAAAGAGCAGCTACCGCACAGTGAGCGTTACGCGATGGCGAGCGACTGGGTCACCTGCGTTAAACGCGCATGGACCGAACAAAATTTTGACCATGCGGGCCAGTACTTCACCATCAACGATGGGTTTCTCTCTCCAAAGCCGGTGCAACAGCCCTATCCAGTTTTGCTCAACGCCGGCAACTCTGAAGACGGTCGGGAGTTTTCAGCTCGCGAAGTAGATTTCAATTTTATAACGATTGCGACACTGGAAAGTGGTGGCGAACTGGTCGCCGATATACACAAACGAGCCGCGTTACATAAGCGTGAATGTGGAGTGATGAGCTACGGATTCGTGTGCTGCCGGGATACAGAAGAAGAAGCGCAGGCGGCATACCAACGTGTGGTAGATGCTGGCGACTGGGAGGCCACGCATAACATAATGAGACTGCTTGGCATTGAGAGTGGCTCGTTTGACGAACAAATAAAGAGTTTCGGTGAACGATTCATCGCAGGATGGGGCGGCTACCCGCTGGTCGGCACACCCGAGCAGGTCGTCGAGAAAATGACAGAGCTCAATGATCGCGGCGTTGAAGGTTTAATTCTGACCTGGTTAGATTATCATGAAGAGCTGAAATACTTCGGCGAAAAAGTACTGCCGCTAATGGAACAGGCGGGATTACGGGAGCAATTAAAATGAATCTGGCAAAGAAACTCGACGATATTCGAGATGCGTCGAGCAAACGTATCCCGGAGGAAAAATTAACGGTCATGCACCGCAGAACTGACGAACTGCGCAATTCCGGCATCATGGACCACGTAATCAAACCGGGTGACCAACTACCACCATTTGCGCTTCCCAATCAAAATTCAGAAATCGTAAACTCCGCCGACTTACTCTCGAGCGGCGCCGTTGTGCTGACCGTATTCCGCGGGCATTGGTGACCCTACTGCAATGTGGAGCTGTACGCTCTACAAGAAGCCCTCGAAGAGATCCAACAACTCGGAGCCAGTCTAGTCGCTATCACGCCACAGTTACCTGAACTCAGCCTACCGATGGTCGAGTCCCATGACTTGGGCTTTGATATCTTGAGTGATACCGACAGCGCGTTTACTCGGAGCCTGGGGTTAACCTTCGATATACCCGATGATTTGCGCGAGATCTATCTCAGCTTTGGTATCGATTTGCCCGCTTGTAGTGGCCGAGATGAATGGGTGTTACCAATGCCAGCTCGGATCGTGGTGGATAAAACCGGCATCGTTCGCGCCACCGACATCGATGCCGACTACACCGTACGTCCGGAGGCAGCGAAAACCCTAGCGGATTTGCGGGCACTAACCCAATAACGCAGTTGAAAGTGCCGCATGCGGCGCTTCGGCGCTCGCTAGATTGCCTAATCTAGGACGTGTCGGTTAGCCTTATCGGCCGCCGGCTCAGTCTTCGCTTGGCGATGCCGCATCCGCCGCAGCGTGTGCGGCGATTTGCTGCCGCACGTGCTCGCGCGCAAGCCCACTCGCATTCGGCGTGACATTATCGCCCATCAAATCGAGGTATTTCTTCGAACTAGCATTGCCCCCCTTGTGCGCGGCAAAGAACCAGCCGTAGGCTTGATTATAATCCTGATTAACCCCAAGCCCGCGCAAATACATTACCCCAAGATTACGTTGGGCATCGGGCACTTCAGCCAATGCGGCTAGTTCGAATAGCTTCGCAGCACGGACGAAATCGCGAGCTACCCCAGCGCCAAGATAATAATGGATACCAAGGTAATTATTGGCTTGCTTATTGTTGCCCGCCGCCGCTTGCTGATTGAAGATCCGAAAGGACTCTGCGTACTCGCCGTTGCTGAACAATTCGACCGGATCCTCGCGGTTACCGCAACCAACGACTGCGATTATGCAGCACACTAGCCAGGCTATTCGGATCGAAAGCGGGACAATCCGCGACGAAGATATTTTTTGTGGATCATGTATTGCCATTACCGGCTATGTTAATCCACCTTTGCCTACCATTGGGAGAGCCCTGCTGATCAATCGTGCATGTCAACGAGTCCCGAACAAGTAGCAAACGCTGGTAGGGGAACTCGAAATATAACGTTGGATGCACTTTATGCACGTTAGACAACGTTCGCCAGACATATCGAACTGGTAAGCAGTTGCAGTGGTTCCCGGCTAATGCAAAACGAGTGTAAAATTCCCATATGAGTGGAATAGCCATCATACTAGGGCTTGTCATCGTTGCCGTGGCCGCGGTCGTCGTTGTTCGATCCCAAGGAGCCCACAGCGTCAATGGGTCCGAAGATCTCCCCGAAGCTCGCGACAGTGAACCGGTAGGCAAGTCACCTCAAGAGTCGTCTTATACCCAATCCAAGGAGACTAAACCCGCAGTTACCGATATTTATGCAGACGAGCCGGCTCATGATCTCAATGAAGGCCTATCGCAATCCGGCGCGCTCACCATCGGTGCGGAGGTCAAGCGATGTATCGACGCCGAAAAATGGGACGAAGCAATAAAATGGCTGTTGCACGCCAGCGATGCCCTGCCTGACCGCACGGATTTTAAAGTAACCCTGGCAGAGCTTTACGCAAAGACCGACGATCGCGATAACTTTACAACGCTATTCGAAAAGCTGTACGTTGACATCGACGATACGAGCGACGACATGACTCGACTATTGCAGGTCGCAAGGGATTACGTTCCGGAACACGCGATTTTCCAGACTTAGGCAACTACGCCTGACGACGCACTGCGGCCGGTGCACTGGCGCTCAAGGTCCGTCTCCAGTACCTACACGTTAGAACGCGACCGCAATGCCCCCGCTTAGACGAAAATCAAAATCGGACTGCCAACCGATGGAATCGTCCACCACCGGGTAGCCGTAGGAGAGAAAGGCGCTGATATTCTGATACGAGATCCGCGCCCCGGGCGATAAGTAGACTACATTGCCACCAGAATTTGCCTCTGTAGTGTTTCGCACGCGATCTTCCCAGCGCTGCTCTCCGTTAATCTCAAGCATCAGCTCCCAGCGCAAATCATCAATTAATGATGCATGCTCGTGTGCGCGATGGTCGTGATCCCTGCCGGGATTAAATACCAGTGCAAAATTATAGTGCAGCGCGTCTCCTATCTCGGTGCCTTGTGACCCTTCGCTTGTTGCGCTGTATAAAATGCTAGCGTGCAGACCAAACGCGCCAAGCGTGGTGCTAGCAGCGCCGCCGACGAGGACATCCCACGAACCTGACCCAGGCTGGAACTCGGTTTCGAGACGGCTACCGCGGTCGGACTCATTGGTCTCTCCGGTCGGCGCTTTCACCCCGCCCTGAATGGCCCAGTCGTAGCCGTTGCGTGAATACACTTGATAATTCGCCAACACGACAAGATCACCTATCCCTTGGGCATCACCATGCGAATGGGCTTCCGCTTCACCGTCTTCGAGTTCGCCCTCGCGTATGTTCTCGCGTAGCACCCAGGGGATCCTGATCCCAAGGTCAAGCTTATCGCTCACCCCATAGGCGAACGAGGCGGAGGCACTAATAATGTGATCAATGGCGTGGACATCTTCCACACCGACCGATGCAAGCCCGGCGAGCTCTGCATCAGAGAAGGCGTTCGAATTTATCACTTCTGTGCGCATTCCCATCGCCCAGCTGCCGCGTGGGAGACTCGTGGCGGAAATGGTGTTTAAAGGCCCGCCGTGCTCTGAACCAAAAACGGCCGTGGGGTGGTCCGCACTCGCGGTTGATATAAGACCAATCGCGCCGACTACGGCGCACAAAACGCGTGACGAGAATTCCATCATTACACTCCAAATCGATTTTGAACGCGTGATGCCGAGTGGCATCACGTGATGTCAGTAAATAAAAAAGGATCGATTTAAGTAACGATGGGTGGCGCGCGCGGTTGGCGATTACTGTGTAGCGTGGAGCGGACACAAACAACGGAATGTGTGATCGGCTGCTCGCTTTGCAGCGTTCCATTAATCGGCAGTTTGTATACCGCTAATGCCGTACCGCTTGCGCTGGCAACCCATAGGGCACAACCAGCATCAAGCGATTCTGCGTGAACTCCAATATATCGTTCGGGATCTGATTGGAGCTGGTCCGAATCAAACCGACCACCACCATGGTGGTGCTTGTGGTGGTCATCGCTACTAGCGAGGAGGTCAAAATTAAGGCCTGGATTTTGTCCCGGGCACAACACCAATGAGAGGCCGCCGAACCCATCCGCGCCGTCAACCACCATCAAGCCCGGCGCAACGAGTGAACGCAAAACGAGGCCGACTAGCGCGACCGTCGCGATTCGGCGATAGGCATCTTTACGGTGACGTGTCATTAAAAGGGATCAACGCTCGGCGGCCGAGGTTCCAACGCACATGATAATAGACTTCGGCCGTTGATTAACAACTATCGGCGGATGCGTCCGTCCGGGCGTAGAATTAAACCCACTTCCGCCTCCGAATTTGCGCACCGAAACGAGGGGCGATACTCGAAGCCTTCGAGATGTTAATCTGTTGCCACAATTGAATAATAGATGGGGCCCACGATGAACTCAGATATCGCCTTTATGGGCGCAGTCGATCTCGGTAAATTGATCGCCAAGCGCAATTTGTCATCCGTTGAAGCTACTCAAGCCATGCTCGAACGCATCGAGCGACTCGATCCCAAGCTCAAAAGTTATGTCACGGTGCTCGAAGGCCCCGCGCTCAAAGACGCACGACGTGCAGACCGAGAGGCCAAGAATCGCAAACGTCGCGGTCCGCTCCACGGTGTCCCCGTTGCCGTTAAGGACCTATGCAACATGACGGGGTTTCCAACGACCGCCGGGATCCCGATGTTTCGAAAATCTATTGCGGATCACGACGCGACGGTCGTGCGTAAACTCCGCGATGCCGGTGCTGTGATCCTAGGCAAAGTTCATCTCACTGAGGGTGCACTTGCGGAACACCATCCGGATATACCACCGCCAATAAACCCATGGTCGGCGAACCGTTGGAGTGGTGCATCATCGAGCGGCACCGGAGTATCGGTCGCGGCAGGACTCGCCTTCGGCGCGCTCGGTAGCGATACCGGCGGTTCGATCCGCTTCCCTGCGTCTTGCAATGGGATCGTAGGGCTTAAGCCGACTTGGTCTCGAGTTAGTCGCTATGGCGTATTTCCATTATCGCAAACCTTAGATCACGTCGGGCCACTGACGAGATCGGTCGAAGACGCGGCCGCGATGCTCGCAGCCATCGCTGGTCGTGACATTAAGGACCCCACCAGCTCCTCGCTCGCGGTACCGGACTACCTCTCGACGATTGGGCGCGGCGTCAAAGGTGTGCGGATCGGAATCGACCGAAAATACGCGTTTGGTGGAGTGGATGCAGAGATCAAGAAAGCGATCGAGCGCGCACTACGCGCCTTAAAGGCGGCGGGTGCGATTATCGTGCCGTTCAAAATGCCGCCACTCGAAGCCGCACTGACGGCGTGGGGACCGATCTGCACCTCGGATGCCGCGATCGCGCATGCCGCGAGCTACCCATCGAAGAAACGCGGCTATAGCGCAACGTTCAGCGGCTTCCTCGACATGGGTCACGCGGTTACAGGTCTTGATTATGCAAATGCGGAAATCACTCGTCGCGAATTCCGGGGCGACATGGAACAAGTCTTTACCTCGATCGATTTGATGATCAAGCCGGTCTACCAGCGGATCAATCCAACGGTAAAGGCATTTGCCAAAATGTGTGAAGCTGGACTCGATGAACTTATCGCCTTCACCGCGCCAGACGATATGACGGGCGCGCCGACCATCACCTTGCCAGCCGGACTCGATAAAAACGGCTCGCCGCTATCATTTCAACTTGTTGGTCGGCATTTCGAAGAGGCCTTGTTGTTCCGTGCCGGGCGAGTGTGGCAAAGCGCCGATGATTGGCGTGACCTGCGCCCGCCATTGGCTAAATAAGCACCGCCGGCACGATGCGCGAAGATATCCGTGATTCCGGCGAAAGCCGGAATCACGTTCAGGGACGAGTATTGTTCCGCGCTACATAAAACAATTCGTGAACAGCACGCGTATGCAGTTGCTCTGATGCCCGTGGAATTCGGCTTCCGCCGGAATGACGTGCAAACGTGTGATTTACGCCGCGCTAAGGCGCATCGTTGATCAATCGAATATAATTAGCTGCCGCACAGTTTCACCAACGGTTAATTTGTCGAAACCCTCGTTGACTTGGTCGAGCGTGATCTTTTCGCTCATGAGTTTATCTACCGGTAAGGTTCCTGCTTCGAACATTTGAATGTAGTCAGGAATATCGCGTTTTGGTACGCAACTGCCGAGGTAGCTACCTTTGATCGTCCGCTCCTCGGCGACCAGATTCACATGTTGGATGGAAAAGTTACTCTTCGGATCCGACAGACCGCTCGACACCGTGGTACCACCGCGCCGAGTCAGGACGTAGGCAAGTTCCATCGCCTTCTCGGAACCGACACACTCGAAGGCATAGTCGCCACCGCCATTAGTCAGTTCCCTCACCTTGCTTACGATGTCTGGATCGTCAGCGCGCACGACAGCATCGGCACCGAGTTCCATGGCCATGTCGAGCTTACTTTGCAATAGGTCGACGCCGATCGTCTTACGCGCGCCGCCTGCAATCGCACCAAGCAAAGCCGCGAGTCCGGTGCCACCAAGACCGACAATAACCGCTGTAGAGCCCAATTTCATTTCGGCCGTATTCGCCACGGCGCCGACTCCGGTGATTACCGCGCAGCCAAATAGCGCAGCCTGATCAAGCGGTAAGCCCTTATGCACTTTCACTAGTGAACACTGCGAAACCACCGCATATTCTGCGAAACACGAAACGCCAACGTGGTGGGTCACATATTCATCGTTCAAACGGATCCGACGCGTGCCGCCGAGGAGCGTGCCACCAACGTTCGCCGCAGCGCCCGGTTCGCATAAGGCCGGGCGGCCTTCGCCACAGGGCACGCAATTACCGCAACTCGGTACGAACACAAACACGACATGATCACCCACTTCAAGATTCGTCACGCCAGAACCGATTTCCGCAACCACCCCCGCGGCTTCGTGACCAATCACCATCGGTAGGGGCCGTGGTCGCGAGCCGTTAACAACCGATAGGTCGGAATGACATAAACCAGCCGCGGCGATTTTTACGAGTACCTCGCCCGGACCAGGGGGATCTAGCTCGATTTCTTCGATACGGATCGGTTTCGAATCTGCATAAGGTAAGGAACTGCCCATTTCGTGCAGCACAGCGGCTCGACATTTCACGCAATACTCTCCATTCGGTGGTTTGATAGGAGGCGCGATTGTAACGTAGGTTTCATTATGACGCAGCGCGCTATCAGCGTACCTAGGCACCACGAACAGGACGGTGACCTCGTGGCCATGATCGCGGTGTGGGAATCGCGCTAAACTAGCGTAAGCCGCAAGGGGTTAGCACCCGCACGTTGCCGAATAATGGATCCTGACCGTCACGCTTTACTACATCGCAACACCGAACGCTCGAACGTGCTAATCGTTGCACTAGCATTGTTCCAGGTTCTTGGTTCGGTGTTGATCGCGACCGATGCCGACGCAGCCCCGGCGACGGATGCACTGGCCGATATTGGCCGCATATTGTTCTTCGACGCCAATCTCTCGAAAAATCGAACACAATCCTGCGCCACTTGTCACGACCCCGAGCGTGCATTTATCGACGGCCGCGACAACGGAGTCGGTGGCGCTGCATCACTTGGAGACGACGGTCATTCAATCGGCGACCGCAACGCCCCGAGTGCGGCTTACGCGGCGCTCACGCCGCCGTTTCAAAAGAACGACGAAGGCCATTATATCGGTGGGCAATTTGTAGATGGCCGTGCGACAACGCTCGCGATCCAAGCGATCGAGCCATTGACGAACCCACTCGAAATGGCACTGCCTGATACCGCGGCGGTGATCGAACGCGTTCAAGAAAACTCCATTTTAAAAGGTATGTTGGTTGCACAATTTGGTGCCAATCTGTTCACGGACGCTGAACGCGCGCTCGCGGCTATTGGGGAATGCATCAGCGCGTTCGAACAAACGGCAACGTTTGCACCATTCGATTCTAAATACGATCGCTACTTGCGTGGCGAGTACAAATTAACTGCGCTTGAAGAATTGGGCCGCAGTCTCTTCTTCTCAGATTTAACCAACTGCTCGAGTTGTCACCTACTGAACACATCGACCCTAAAGCAAGGTGAAACCTTTACCAACTATCGATACCACAACATTGGCTTACCTCCGAATATGGTCTTGCGAGGAAAGAATGGCCGCTCACCAGAACACAAGGACAAGGGTCTATCTGAACACCCGGCGATAGATGATCCGTCACTAGCGGGTAAGTTTAGAGTGCCGACTTTGCGCAATGTCGCAGTAACAGGCCCCTATATGCACAACGGTATCTTTAGCGATCTGCGGACCGCGATTCTTTTTTACAACAAGTACACCGTCAGTAGTGCACAAAGCCGGATCAATCCGGAAACCAACTTGGCTTGGGGCGAACCCGAGATCAAGGAAACAATCGATATCGAATTGCTTAATCAAGGCCAACCGATCGATGATGGCCGAGCTCGGGCATTAATCGCCTTCCTCTATACGCTAACCGACGCCCGCTACGAATCGCTCATCAACCGCTAGGATCCGATGATTCAACCGACGCGTTCGCCCGCGGGATTGAGATCCTCAGCAATTCGGTCGGTCTCATGGTCTCGACGGAAACGTCGTTATAAAGCGAGTTGTTCTCGGTGACGATTAGTTCGTTTATTGGCTTTTCCGGGCGCGCGACCCCAGGGCGAAGACTCCAAAATTGTCGTCGCGCTTCAATCCAAGCGGGCACCACATACTAGTGTGGATATTCGTTTTTGTTCGTGATGAATGTGGTCAAAAATTCGCGCATGCGATCCACTCGTCTGGGGTCATGACTTAGCCTACCGGGTCCAAGCATGTAGACTTGCTCAGAGTTCAAGGGCGGCATGAGTAACTGCGCGACGACTGGTTGACTGGCAACCCCATAGGGACCGACCACAAGGCGGCGATCGTCAACGAAATACACCGCCGCGCTCGCCATCGCTTCGCGCGAACCGTTCACCCTACGCCAATACGTATACTAGCCCGCCACAGGAATGCGGGTGACGATAATTCATGTCAATTGCACTTCTAGGCTCTGCCGTATGGGCACTAAATCAGGTAGGATATGGGCTGTCCCAACGCCGCTCAGGTAGCAGGCGGTCCGGCTGGCGAATTTCAAGGAACCGACATCATGGTACAAGCACTTCACCGCGCACCCGACATCCGTAGTCAAGTAAGCGACGAGGAGTGGCAGATCCGAGTTGATCTGGCCGCGGCCTACCGCCTGGTAGCTCACTATGGCTGGACGGACATGATCTTTACCCATCTGTCGGCGCGAGTGCCGGGACCCGATCATCACTTTCTGATCAACCCGTACGGCATGATGTTCGACGAGGTTACGGCATCAGACCTCGTCAAGATCGACCTCGATGGGAATATCGTGCTGTCGAATGGGTATGACGTGAACCCTGCCGGATTTTGTATCCATAGTGCTATTCACATGGCGCGTGACGACGCAAAGGCCGTCATGCATTTGCATACCGACGACGGCGTCGCCGTGTCGTCTATGGCCGATGGTCTCATGCCGATCACCCAAACGGCGATGATCATTGCCGATGAAATCGCCTATCACGAATTCGAAGGGGTCGCCTTAGATCTCAGTGAACGCGAGCGCTTAGTCGCCGATATTGCCGACAAACGTCTGCTGATATTGCGCAACCACGGCACCCTGGCAGTCGGCGCAGCCGTCTCGGATTGCTTTCTCATGCTTTATACCTTGGAACGTGCTTGCACAATGCAGGTCCGGGCGTTGGCCGGCGGCGCAAAGCTACACCAACCGTCTGCGCAATCGGTCGAGACCACGCGGCAACAGGGTGAATCCTTAATGGCCCCCGGCGCGCTCGACCAGCTTGCTTGGCCCGCATTGCTGCGATTAGTTGACAGGAAGTATCCGGGTTTCCGGGATTGATTGGCAGGCGCAGTGGATCGACACACGCGTGATGGCCGACTCAATCCACAGCATCATATAGCGAGACCCTTTTCGACGAGATCGTCGATCAACTCCTTCTCCTGGATCTCACTGCTGTCACCACCCTTATAGATCAACATTCCAGACGAATAGGTCGTGCCGTAAGTATCGGCAAGATTGACCACTTGCCCAAGCGCTTGCAGAAACGTTTCATCGTCTAAGGCGCGAAGAGGATGAATGAATGCGCTCCACAGGGCGCCCTTCGCAATCGCGTAACGCGCGTCTAGCGCCGAATCGAAATTCGCCTGCATAACCCGAAGTAAAATTGACTCGGTCAATTCACTGGCCGAGACAACTGGCGTGAAGATCCGCATCCGGTCCGCCGCCTCGTTGGCAATAATGACGACCTCTCGATTATTAATGACCACACGCCATTTCCCATCACCACCTTCCATTTGTAATTCAAGTTTTTCGAGTAGTTCGCCAATCCGGGCAGTACTCATGCCATCGTGGGGAACAACCGGAGCGGATTGTTCTTCCTCCGCACAGGCCAACAAGACGACAAGTAACATATTGAACAGTACAAATGGGCGGGACCATTTCATTTCATTCTCCAACAGTTTGCGGAATCTGGTCGCAGATCTCCTTTAATTTATCTAGATGCTGATACGGTCTTAGATCACCACCGAGTGTGCGCAGACAAAGATGGCTCAAACCAATTTTGTGCCAACCGGCCACGCGTTCGCGCCACTCCCCTTCTCTTGGACCGACAACGGCAACGCCGGCTTCTGTACCGATAGCAGCAGGATCCCTCCCCGCCCCCTCGGCGGCTGCCTGTATTTTGCCGTTCAACTGCGGGAAATCCTCCGGTGAACACAACACGAACCAGCCGTCTGCGAGGACACCAATCCGCTTGATTACGGAGTCACTAGGGTCTGATTTCGCACCGATCCAGATCGGGATCGGGCGCTGGACCGGCATCGGGTTCAAACCCGCACCGTCTATTTGATCCCAGCGACCGCTAAACGTCACCGACGTTTCGGTCCACAACAATCTCAGCAGCGCAATCTGCTCGTTGCAACGTGCGCCTCGAGTACTGAAGGACTGGTTCATAAATTGATATTCTTGTTCGCTCCCACCGACACCTATCCCAAGACGGAGCCGCCCTGAACTCAATATATCGAGTTCGGCGGCTTGTTTAGCGACCAACGCCGTTTGTCGCAGCGGCAACACGATCACCGACGGTACCAACTCGATAGACTGCGTTATCGCAGCGATATAAGACATTAGGGTCAGCGGTTCATGCAACGCACCGCTACCCGGTCGCAAGACTTGGTCCGGTACTCTTAAATGCGTAAACCCAAGTTCTTCTGCAAGCTGCGCGAACGCCCTGATTGCACCAAGGTCATTGTCCATTTCACGTACGGGTAGCGATACGCCAATTTTCATTGCTGATTCTCTTGCGTGCTAATTAGAGTAGTCGGAATTATGCGGCGCTTAGGCCTTGGCGCTCGGGCGGGATGAGCATGCCGCGTGCCAACGTTTCGTATTGTCATTTGCGTCTGGGATCCCGAGCTTCACCATCTGAGCAAAATCGACCGCACACAGACAGGTAATGTCGGCCAATGTAAATCGATCCGATCCCAAAAATTCTGATTCCCCCAGGCGCTCTTCGATAACGTCATAAAACGATGCAACGCGCCGTTTACCGCGGTCAATCAACGCCTCGATCCGCGGGATACCGGTGATGCCCGGCAGGCCTCGGTCGTCCAGTTTCGCAAAGCCGTTGCGAAAATACTCGCCAACCGCCTGCGAGCCGGACATTTCACAGTAGCGTTCCCACATTTCAATTTGCGCGATCTCGATCGGATCTCGACCCATCAAATTTGGCTCTGGATGCTGGCTTTCAAGATAGCGGCAAATGGCGGGTACCTCTGTCAGCACCGTGCCGTCGTCTAATTCCAACGCCGGAATCAATCCGAATCGGCTTTTCGCTTTGTATTCCGGGGTCAAGTTCTCGCCGTCCATAATGCTCAGTTCTTGCGCCGGAATTTCGAGGCCCTTCTCGGCAATAAAAATCCTCGCACGTCGTGGGTTTGGCGCTTGCGCATCGTACAATTTCATATCGGCTCCCTCTGTAACTTTTTCGATCGGCGAAATGGTTCGCCCCTAATTATATCGGCTTCGACAGCGACCGAGCGCTACCACGGTTCAACATACGTTCGCACGTCGACCTCGAACGACCAAGCGGACCGCGGTTGGCGGTGTAAGTTCCAATAAATCTCGGCTAGGTCGTCCGTTTGCATGACGCCATCATCGGGGCGGCTAGCAAAAAAATCTGGAAACAACTCGCGCGTATTCTGGTTATCAATCGGCCCATCGATCACAACGTGGGCGACATGGATCCCCTGAGGGCCGAGCTCCCGCGCCATACTCTCGGCGAGTGCGCGCAGCGCATGCTTGCCGCCGGCAAATGCGGCAAAACCATCGCGGCCCCGCACACTGGCCGTCGCACCCGTAAACAGCAAGGTCCCGGCACCCCGCGCTACCATCCGGCCCACCACCTCACGTCCCACCAAAAAACCAGCGAAGGCGCACATCTCCCATACCTTGCGATAGACCCGGCTAGTGGTCTCTAAAATCGGAAAGCGGACGTTACCGCCGACATTGAAAACCGTCACCGCTAACGTGCCGATCTCACTTTCGATTTGTTCGATCAGCTGTTTCACCTGATCCTCATCGCGAGCGTCAGAATGCAGACCGGTTGCTGTGCCGCCGGCGGATTTAATCGACGTCACTAAGGTGCTTAAATCGCCGCGCCGGCGGGTTGCAACGATATGAAACCCCTCTCGGGCAAATCGACGCGCGATCGCAGAACCGAGCGCATCTCCAGCGCCGACAATCAACGCTACAGGCTTCTTTAGCAGGTCGGTCAATACTATCTCCTTAGATGAAATGTGATCGAGATCACCATTGTAAGCCCAAGAATTTAAACATTTATGGAACTAGAATTATCTCGCAGACTCCATTATCCTCGACGCCCCACAGTACAAATGCACCCTGGCATGCGACTTATATTACTTATACTGCTGCTTTTGCCTGCGGCACACGCTACCACGGACGATGACTCCTCCAAATCAGTTATCGAGCAGGCGGCCGAGCTATATGCGGCCGAAGAATATGAGCGTGCGATTGCGTTGCTCGAAAATGCCGTACAGGCCGCACCAGACTGCGCCGAATGCGCGCATCAGTTGGGTCGAGCGTATGGGCGTCTTGCGGAGAACGCCAACTGGATCGCTGCGATGGGTTTAGCGAAGAAGTCCCGCATCGCGTTCGAAAACGCAGTGGCACTCGATCCGGATAATGCCCAGGCCCTCGAAGATTTGATCAAATTCTACCGTCATGCCCCAGGATTCCTCGGTGGCGATGAGGACAAAGCGGACAGTTTAGAATCCCGTCTTCACGATCTCCGAGCAGCGCATACGAGTTAAGCGACGTACTTTTATTAAATCGCGATACGATACGCTGCGCTCACCCAGTCCACCTTAAGGCCACATCGCAATTTGCCCCAATCTCCAAACACGCGACCATGATGTTGCACGGTGGCGTATCTAACGGAGTGGCGGCAGATTTTCTACTTCGAAAGGCGCCACAGATTTCGTTAAGGCCATCGCAACAATCGACGCCAGTTCGTCACTTCCACTCGGCGTCGTGTGGACGTGGTCGACAAATAATTTACTTTTGCCATTCATGACTTTCGTCGGATCGACGACGAGTGCACGGGTGTCGGTACCAATCTCATCGATAATGCGATAACTCTCTTGAAACGCTTTTACAATTGCCGAATGTTCAAGGCTCTGGTGTCGGTATCCGATCCGATTTCGGTCTTCGGATGTATTGTCGGGTGTGACAAGCGTCGCCTGCTTCACCAGTACGGGTTCGGCTCCAATCGCGTACGCAGCCTCGACAATTAGTGTCAGGTTGAGACGATGTTGCTGCGGGCCGTAGACACCGTATTCACCTGAAATTTGGATATCTTTCGATACCGCACCCTCATAATCCGGCTGCCATCGCCATCGGAAGTAACGGGTACGCAGACGTACGTATAGTTGTGAGTAACATAGCAACCGATCGATTTCGCCGCGATAATGCGTGAAAGGATTGTCTTGCGGTTCGAACGGCCGAACACGCTCGATCAGTGGTGTCTCAGGACTAACTGCTATCCGATGCCAGAACTTAAAGTCGTTCCAGCCCTGATACACAATGATCATATCGGGATCGTAGAGCCATAACTGCGTATAAATGCGAGCAAGCGAATCTGCACTGGTTTGACCCGGCACTCCGGCATTTATCACTTCAACATGCTCGAAGCCTTGAGAATTGATCAACGTTTCGACGCGATGCGGCCAGCTATTCCGATTATCCGTCGGCGAGTCTCCGATGTTCTGATCAAAAACTGCAGATCCACCAACTACGATGATGCGATAGGTATCCGGCGGTTTCCTTACCCGGAAACCCGGCCCACGGTAGCCGTTGCCACTGATGAAAATAGACAGTTCGGAAGGCTCATCTGCAGGCTTGTCCCCCCAAGCCTTATCTTTGTCGAGATCGATGAGCCTGTTTACACCCGACATCAAATACCCCGCGTACACGCGCTTTTCATACGGAATAGCATGCGTGCGAACGGTTTCCGGCGAGTAGTACGGAAAGGTAAGACGAACGATCAACTCTACCAACAGCAGACCGGCGATACTTGCGATTGCAACTGTCGCGACCGCGAGTTTCATAATTTTACTTTAAACGGCAACATTCGCATTCGTATGCCACGCACACCGCTCTCAAATGAGAACGCCGCACACGGTTGATATCGCAGCGTTCGACGTGTTCGCGCCGGATTGTGATGGGCTTCGGCCTTTGGGTCGGCAGGGGTAACGCCAAGCATGGGAGAATGTGAGACACTCACCCCTACACTCCCGTTCTTCAGCGCTAGTTCCAGATTCGAAGATGGTCTCCAGTTTGAGCCCCTCCTCCGCCGCGCATACGAGACATCTAAGGCATTAAATACTTTCTCGGGCCTGCCCGATGGCCTTCATCGTGGCACGCTCCTTCGGACCGCATTATCCGCCAACCAGTTGTTAGGTCGGAGCCTTGTAGTCGATTGTTTGGGCGATTTGCATTGCGCTTTCTGCCTCAGTCATGCTGTAGAGCGCGGTTACTTTGGTATTACCAACACCACCGGCGACATCCGCCATCGCCACGGCCATCGCGTGCATATCGCTTTCGAGTTCGACGATGATCACCGCATCCCAATCGCCCAAGGTGAAATAAAAGTCGACCAAGCGACCGCCTAACTTTTCCATAATCACGCTCGCCTGCGGCGCGCGATTTTGCGGCGAGGCTACGAGACCTTGGGTGCTGTTCATATTGTATTTGATTTGAATCATGTAGCGGCGCATATACTTTCTCCGAAAATTCGTGGGCGGTAGCGAGGGTAATCAGATCTTAGGACGGTGGATAAGCCATGGCCGCGATTTTTCAAACGCCGCCGCGATACGAAATACGGTCGGGTCGTCGAAGGTACGACCGACGATCTGCAATCCGGTCGGCATGCCGCCGCTACCGAAACCGCTCGGGATGCTCATCACTGGGCACCACGCCATATTGTTGAATGCCCACGTCGAACTCCAACCAACGTAGTTGCTAACCGGTTTTCCGTTGATCCTGAGATCTGTTCCGCCATCGTCATGCTCAACTGGAAGACTCGAAACCGCCAAGGTAGGGCACACCAAGGCATCGTACTTCTCTAATATCGGGCCCAAGGTTTGCCATTGCGCAAAACGTCCAGCGTTGGTGTTATAAAATCGCGCAGCGCTGTGTTGCAGCCCGTTTTCTGCAATTTTTAGACAAAATGGCGTCATCTCGTAGCGCCAGCGCGGCAGCAAATCACCGATGAGGCCACCGAACGCACCTTCCCAACGTGTCATCCACGTATCGAGTGCACCCCAATTCCAACCGACATCAACTTCTTCAACCTTCGCCCCAAGTCGCCGTAGGGCTGTGACGGCGTCTCTTGTGTTCTTCTGAACGTCTTCCGCAATCTCTAAAAAACCAAGATCCATCGAAAATGCGATCTTCATCCCTCGGATTGAGTCGAAAGATTCCGGTAAAACCTGTTTTTCGCGCAATGAACAAATGTCCACAACATGTTGGCCCGACATTACGTTCTGCATCAGTGCGGCGTCGCCGACACTGCGCACCATTGGTCCGTAGTGCAGTAAGTTTTCCAACGGATGTTCACGATCCATCGGGTTTCGGCCAAACGGCGGCTTGTATCCAACACAGCCGCTAAGACTGGCCGGTATGCGGCATGACCCTCCGCCGTCCGTTCCGTCAGCAATCGTCATCAATCCAGCCGCGATACTGGCCCCAGCTCCGCCGGACGATCCGCCCGGCGTAAATTTGGTATTCCAGGGATTGCGCGTGATCCCCCACAGCGGACTCTTGGTAACGCCAGAATGCGCAAACTCCGGGGTTGTGGTGCGCGAAGCAAGGATCGCACCGGCCTTAAGTAAGCGTTCAACTGTTGGCGCAGTTTGATCTGGTTTGAAATCTGCAAAGGCCTTAGAGCCATACGTCGTGATTTCGCCTTTGACAGAGTGAAAATCCTTGATCCCGATGCAAACGCCTTCGAGCGGACGCAGGCGACGAGCTTTTGCGTTTTTATACTTCGCCTCGGCCTGGCGCGCCTCCTTTAAGGCCCGCTCGAAAAAAGTATACGTCGTCGCATTCAGCTTAGGCCCAATCTCCTCGTTGCGTTGCATCAGGGCCTTGCATAACTCGACCGGAGAAAGCTCACGCGATTTAAACTTCTTTATCGCCTCGGTTGCTGTCAGGTAACAGAGATCGAGATCGGCTTTTTTCATCGTTTTGACCCTCCCCTTACTAGTGCTATTGGGCAATCGGCGTTACACGCCAGGGCGACGATAGTTGACTGTCCCCGGCTGGGCAAGTTTTGGACGAGTGTGCCCAACAAGGGCGACGATTTCGGCTAACACATCGCAGCGCACCATATCGCACATCTGACGCGGGATTACGGCAATCCTGCGACTCGGATATGATGTGTACGCTGAGATTGCCACGCGAAACCGCGCGCAACGATCGTCCGAAAGACAATAAATTGACCAGACGGAGACCACCGGTGATAAAGCTATCGGCGCGCCCAGACAGCATACCTATTGAACTTAGCCGCTCGGCGATGATTGTCGTCGACATGCAAAACGCATTCGCCAAACCCGGCGGCATGCTTGATCTACACGGTGCGGATGTGAGCCAGGCTGCCGCGGTGATCGATGTCAACGCGAAATTATTGGACACCGCGCGCGAGGCTCAGGTGAAGGTGATTTATCTCGCGATGACCTATCAACCCGATCTCAGTGATGCCGGCGGCCCCGCATCTCCTAACTACCACAAGGAACTTGGATTGAAGCTGATGCGGGAGCGCCCAGAGCTGTCCGGCAAATTGTTGATCGACGGTACTTGGGATTGGCAGATCGTCGATGAGCTCAAGCCGCAGCCCGGCGACTTGCTGATCCGAAAACCGCGCTACAGCGGCTTCGTCGGTACGGGCCTCGACAATATATTGCGCAATGAAGACATTCGCTTTTTGTTCTTTTCTGGGATTGCTACCAATATCTGTGTAGAAAGCACCGCGCGCGACGCCTTCTTCGGCGAGTATTGGCCCATACTGATCGAAGACGCTATCAATCACACGGGGCCAGATTTTTGTCGCGATGCGACCTTGTGGAATTGCGAGAATATCTTCGGCTGGGTGAGCGACACGGCAAGCGTAACGACCGCATTCAACGCACAACGCTAGTGACCACTTTACTATGACTACTCCTACTGCAATTACCGCCCCGATGGCTGCTAGTGTCATCAGTATTGACGTTGAAGCTGGCGCTGTAATCAAACCAGGTCAGCAAGTCGCCGTGCTTGAAGCGATGAAAATGCATCATGTGATCGAAGCCGACGTCGGTGGGACCGTCGCCAGCATAGCGGTTAAGGTTGACGACGTAGTTAATGAAAACGACATACTTTTGGTGATTGACAATGCCGATAAGGGCGACGCGATCCAACGTAGTGCAGCAGCAATCGATATCGCGGCCGGCCGCGCGGATCTCGACGAGGTTATCGCGCGTCATAACGTCACCCTAGATACGGCACGGCCCGACGCAACCGCGCGGAGACGTAAAATCGGTAGTCGCACCGCGCGAGAAAACATCGATGACCTGTGCGACCCGGATAGCTTTATCGAATACGGCGCACTCGCCATTGCCGCGCAACGCCGCCGGCGCTCGCTGGATGATTTGATGGCCCGGACCCCGGCCGACGGCATGATTGCCGGGTTCGGCACGGTCAATGCCGCGGAATTTGGCGAGCATGCCGCGCGCTGCGCAGTACTTGCGTATGACTATACGGTTTTGGCCGGAACCCAAGGGCACAACAACCATAAAAAGAAAGACCGATTATTTGAGCTCGCGCAAGAATGGCAGTCGCCGGTGGTGTTTTTCACCGAAGGCGGCGGTGGTCGCCCCGGAGATGTCGACACCGATGATCTCATTATGAGCTGGCTCGACCTCAAGACCTTTGCGACCTGGCCCCAGCTGAATGGCGTGGCGCCCCGCATTGCGGTCAACTCAGGACGCTGCTTTGCAGGCAACGCAGTGATCTTTGGTTGCGCCGACATCACTATCGCAACGAAGAATTCAAACATTGGCCTCGCCGGCCCTGCCATGATCGAGGGTGGCGGGCTTGGAAAATACACGCCAGAAGACATCGGCCCGATCGATGTACAGACCACCAACGGTGTGGTCGACGTTGCGTGCGAGGATGAACTGGATGCAACCGCAGTGACCCGCCAAATCTTGGGCTTTTTCCAAGGTACGACACAAAATTGGTCGGCGGGGGACCAACGCTTGTTGCGTCATCTGGTGCCGGAAAACCGCATGCGCATATACGATATCCGCGCCGTGATTACCGCGCTCGCTGATGTCGACTCGGTCATTGAACTACGACCCGACTACGGTAGCGGCCTCGTCACCGCGCTGGTACGCGTTGAAGGTCATCCTTTCGGTTTAATTGCCAATGACCCGAGTCGATTGGGTGGCGCCATCGATGGTGACGGCGGCGAAAAAGGCGGTCGCTTCTTGCAACTTTGTGAGGCGTACGGCTTGCCCGTGATCTCTTTATGCGATTGCCCGGGTTTTATGGTCGGACCGGAAAGCGAAAAAACCGCGGCGGTACGCCGCGGGTCACGGCTGATTGTCGCCACCGCGAATCTATCTGTGCCTTTGTTCACCATTATCGTGCGCAAAGGTTATGGGCTCGGTGCGCAAGCAATGGCCGGTGGTAGTTTTCATCAACCCTTCTTTACTATCGCGTGGCCGACGGCTGAGATGGGACCGATGGGGCTTGAAGGTGCGGTCGAACTCGGGTTTAGCAAGGAATTGGCAGCAGCAGCAAACGAAGATGAACGTAATACGTTATATGAACAGTTACTCGCGCGTATGTATGAAAAAGGTAAGGCCGTGTCCGTCGCAACCGCATTCGAGATCGATGCCGTTATCGATCCCGCCGAAACACGCAAATGGTTAGTTCGCGGTAAACGTTCCGCCGGGCCGAGAACGCGCGAAGCACGCCGATTCGTCGATGTATGGTAGCGTTGAGTTATGAACGGTCAATTTAGATTTTCGACCTTCGGGGACGCAGAAGATGTGAATGGGTTGTTGGAACAACTAGCGCCCATCAGATCCACTACAAAAATGTCTGTCTATGGTGGCGTGATCGATTGGATACCGGGTCAAGCCCGGTATGACGTCTAGAAACACTGCAGGCCACTCTAGTGACATCATCGAAGCTCACGTGCTGCATAACATTTGATTTTGATGGCATGTCGTCATGGGTCGGTTCCGCCAAGTCGCAAAACCCAAGCACGATCTCACGTGGACAATTCGGCGCGGTTGCAGTACCGCGCATCCTCGACCTACTCGATAACTTTGAGATGCATTCGAGTTTCGCTGTACCGGGTCACACCGCCTACGCTTACCCCAAAATCGTCGCCAGCATCTGCGAACGCGGACACGAAATCGTGCATCATGGTTGGGTGCATGAGAATCCGGCACATTTCGACGATGACGGAGAACGACGAAACCTTGATGAAGGGCTTCGCGCACTCGAACGGGTCGCACAGGTACACCCGAGTGGATATCGCTCCCCATCTTGGGGTTTCAGTAAACGGACGGTTGATTTGCTGAACGAATACGGCTTCGAATATGACTCAAGTTGTATGGGCCACGATTGCTACCCCTATTATTTACGCACCGGTGACCGCTGGTCTCTCGATACGGCGTATGAATTCGGTCGCGTGACTGACCTTGTCGAGTTGCCCGTAAGCTGGGGCCTCGACGATTTTCCGGTGTCGGACCATGTACCAGGATTTAATCAGGGGCTGAACGCGCCGAGCGCTGTCGAAGAGATCTGGCGCGGCGACTTTGACTACGCCTTAGCTAACAGCGAAGGCGGTGTTTTTATCTTAACCCTGCATCCGCAAACGATCGGGCGCGGTAATCGCATGTTGATGTTAGAGCGGCTATTGGCGCATTTCAGCGCGCAGGACATAACGTTCGATACGATGCACGGCTATGCCAGCCGCTGGAAGGCGGCGAATCCACGCGCGGCGTGGGAGAGCGCGAATCCGGATCTAACAGGCGCCAACGCCATCAACCCATAAACTGATCCACGATCTTGGCACGACTAAACCGAAGGAGCCTATAAATGACATTTGAAATTCTCCCATGGCATTGGATTGTGTTTGGGATCGCGCTGGTGATTGGCGAGATATTTCTGGCCACGTTTTTCGTCCTATGGTTCGGTGCTGCCGCCGTTGTAGTAGGTGTTTTGCTCTATGTCATGCCCGACCTCACGACGACTTGGCAAATACTGATCTGGACAGTTTTGTCTTCAGTCCTTGCCTTTGGATGGTTTAAGTATTTAAAACCCTTATCGATCGATAAAACAAAAGCAGGGTTGTCGAAGGAAGCTATTACCGGTGAGGTTGGCGTCGTATTAGTCGCCCCAAGTGCAGACAAGCGGGGAAAGCTACGTTTCCCCGCACCGATTTTAGGCAACGATGAGTGGATAATTATTTCGCAGGACGCATTGGCCGTTGGCGACAAAGTCACCGTGACGGATGTGTCGGGCAACGCCTTGATCGTCAATAAGTATGTGACGACGAACTCAGAATAGAGCACAGATAACAACGGAGTAAAAAGATGGAACCAGGTCTCTTAATTACATTTGCAATTGCCGCCTTCGTAATCGTCACCGCACTGAAGGGCGTGCGTCAGGTACCCCAAGGTTATAAGTGGGTTGTCCAACGCCTCGGAAAATTTAGTTCTTCTCTAAATCCGGGGCTCAATTTCATCATTCCATACATCGATGTCGTCGCCTATAAGATCACAACGAAAGACATCGTGCTCGATATTCCATCACAAGAGGTCATCACCAAAGACAACGCCGTTCTTATCACAAACGCGGTCGCCTACATCAACATAATAGCGCCCGAAAAGGCCGTTTACGGCGTCGAAGATTACGTCATTGCGATCCAGACGCTGGTGCAAACATCGCTACGTTCGATTGTCGGTGAAATGACCTTGGATGATGCGCTATCGTCGCGCGAGCATATCAAGGCTAAATTGAAAACAGCCATCTCCGATGATATTGCAGACTGGGGTATCACCTTGAAGACGGTCGAGATCCAGGACGTCAACCCATCATCAACGATGCAGCAAGCAATGGAAGAACAAGCCGCAGCTGAACGCGCCCGGCGCGCTACAGTAACGCGGGCAGATGGTGATAAACAGGCGGCCATTCTGAAAGCGGAAGGAGAACTCGAAGCATCGAAACGCGAAGCCGAGGCGCAGGTCATTTTGGCCAAAGCTAGTCAACGCGCTATTCAACTTGTGACTGAAGCGATCGGCGAAAAAGAGATGCCAGTTGTCTACCTCTTAGGTGAGAAATACATCGGCTCTCTCCAAGCCTTGTCGCAATCCGAGAATGCCAAGTCCGTCGTATTTCCGGCGGATATTCCCGGCGCAATTCAAGGCATGATGGGCAAAAAATAGCTGAGTGAACTGGAATCTCCGAGTTCTAATTCAGCTTCTGATCCCAATCGTGGTACATTTCGCCGTCGCATAATCGTTTAAAGGATCATCATGCACGTCGGCTACTCACCTATCTTTCAAAACCCCGGTAATCGCTTGCCGGACGCAGAAGTCTACCGCGAAGAATTGAGGCTGGCGGAGCTGGCCGAACCCCTAGGCTTCGAGTCCGTGTGGTCTATTGAGCATCACTTTACGGACTACACGATGTGTCCCGATCCGGTTCAATTTCTGACCTATATGGCAGCGAAAACGAAACACGCAAAGCTCGGTACCAGCGTCATTGTATTGCCATGGCATGACCCAATGCGCGTAGCCGAACAAGTGTCGATGCTTGATCATCTCTCCGGTGGCCGCATGATACTCGGGCTTGGCCGTGGCCTTGGTAACATAGAATACGAAGGTTTTCGCATTGATCAAGGTGAAGGCCGTGAGCGTTTCGTCGAATACGCGGAACTCCTACTTGAAGGTTTAGAGCAGGGTTATCTCGAAGGTGGGGCAACGATCCAACAACCACGGCGCGATATTCGACCGCAACCGCTAAAGTCATTTAAAGGTCGCAGCTATGCCGCCGCAGTCTCACCGGAATCAATGCCGATCATGGCACGCCTTGGGGTCGGACTATTGGTTATTCCTCAGAAACCTTGGGAAGTTGTAGAACAAGACTTCGCGATCTATCGCGGCGTTTACGAAAAAGAAAATGGATGTGCCGCACCACAACCAGTGTGTGGCGGCTTTTTCTTCGTTGATAAGGATGCCGGCCGGGCAGAAGAGATGGCCTACAAATGGATCGGCGCCTACTACCACACAGCGATGAAGCACTACGAAATGGCCGGCGAGAAATTTGGGACGCAAAAAGGCTACGAGTTCTACAAGAACGTAGGAAAATATATCGAAAAACATGGTCTCGATGGCGCGGCAAAAGACTTCACCGAACTGATGCCGTGGGGAACACCGAAGCAGGTAATCGAGAAAATCGCCTACATCCGCGAAATCATCGACATGAATCTACTTACCTGCAATCTCAGTTACGCTGGCATGCCCTACGACGAAGCAGAGAGAAATATGCGTTGCTTCGCTGAGTACGTATTGCCGGAGCTGAAAAAATGGGATACGACACCGCTTACGAACCCAGTCGATCTCAATCTTCAGATTGCGTCCTGAGTCGAGGCTACCCTTTCCCCTAGAGCGCGGTACGGATCCGCTGCGCATGGTCTTCAAGCACGCCCGCGTCTTCCATCTCCCGCGCGTGTAGCTTGAAGTCGACGCCGTCGTGGCGCGGAATGATGTGAAAGTGCAGGTGAAAGACCGTTTGCCCGGCCGCACTACCGTTAAGCTGCGCAATCATGATGCCAGGGGCATCGAACGCCCTCTTAACCGCCCCCGCCACTTTTTGCGTAACTTGAATTGTTGCGGCCAAAAAGTCAGGGTCGACATCAAGCAAATTTTCCGCCGAATACTTTGGAATCACCAAGGTGTGACCTGGAGCCTGGGGCATTACGTCCATGAAGGCGAGTGTATGCTCATCGTCGTAGACCTTAAACGACGGGATCTCATCACGTAGGATCTTGGCGAAAATATTATCGTCCGCGTATGCCACAACACACTCTCCTGCAATAGTCGAAATACAAAACGAAGGCTTTCCACTTCTAACGCCCGTTACCCAGGGCTAACAATATCTCCGGGCAGCGCCAAAGTCACCCGATCGGGAGCTACGCTTAGGTGGCAATTTCATGCGGAAGAAAAATGTTGCGGCACAAGCTAGCGGGTTTTGCGATAAGGATCGGCGAACGATGGATTGAACAGCGGGGGTAGCTTGCTGTCACTAGATACTGACAACGTGCCAGAGGCGATCGCTATGTCGACTTGCGAACGCGCCGGTGGGCAACGGCCAACGCGTGGCCCGCACGCATTGGCTTCTAGGCACCCGCTGCGATGTGTTCGCAGCGGGATGTAATTCGGCTAAGCCCTCGGCAACGCGCTTTGTTGGCGCCGCGTCCAGCCAAACAACCCAGTAAGTGCCGACAACATTAGTATCAATGGCGCCGGCAGCGGTACCGCGCTAACGACGAAGCTAACCGTGTAATCTACCGACGTCGCCGCGGTCTCCTGCAGCCAAAACGCGTAATCACCTGGGCCCAGCGGTCCACCGGCAAGAGCGCCAAGAATATCTCCGGAGGCTGCGTTGAACAGCGCAAATCCGGCAATGTCGCCGCCGGCCTGCCCGGCGAAGCTAGTATCGGCTATATACCCGAAGAAACTCCCTCCGGGGTCAGTAGGCGCGAATAGAAAACTTAGTACATTTATCGCATCGACAGATTGGCCAACACCCACGGTGAACGTAAAGTAGTCGGCATCAGAGCCATTCGTCGCACCAGTGTTACCGTTTGCTCCGATTTGACCAATAACTTCATTCCCGCCAACAGCAAGGGGACCAATACTATCTGGAGCACCAAATGCGCCGGACAGATCGCCGCTAACGCCTTCGTCGTAGATTGTCGCTGCGAGGGGGCTGGCTCCAGTTAGCGCGAAGAGCGCGAGACAGCCGAAGGTGGTGACTAGTTTGCCAAATTTCATGATAACTACGCTCCGTGTATTACTAGTTCGCGGGACCATATATTATTTATCGCAGACAATCTATAGCGTAGTTCCGCCTGCAGATGCTACCGATCCAAATTTGATTTCAACGTCCCCACAAGGTTTGCAAATTGTTGATGCGATCGAGATAAATAATTTAACTGTTTGTTTTAAATTAGATTGTTCTTACTTCGACAGGACCTTCTAGGCGCCATGGTCAGTCGCGCAGATCTA
Organism: Gammaproteobacteria bacterium; assembly: GCA_021773835.1. Taxonomy (GTDB): domain Bacteria; phylum Pseudomonadota; class Gammaproteobacteria; genus UBA11873. Next base: position 334,642 of record JAJFJQ010000051.1, on the reverse strand, counting down.
CCAGGTAGGAGTCGCTAATTTAGCTACAGCTAAACCACAAGTCTTCCGACTTAAGTTACGCAATAATTTCACGCTGTGCGTCGAAATGATTGACAGCGATTCTCGCCTCGAGATGGCGCAATCAATCGGCGGCTTTGAGCAGTCGCGCCTGCATCCGCTCAATGCGATCCTCGCTGAACGGCACTGCGCGGCGCGTCCGCAGATCTAGCGCTACAGCGATCCCTTGGCTGTGCGTAACCGGTAGCCCAGTGTCAAGATCGAAGATCAAATGACTCAAGCGCTTGGTCTTTGCTGCAAACGAGCGCACCCCTGACAAAATAACAAACCGACTATTGCGAGATAGCGTTGAATAGTAGTCCGCGCGGCTTTCAATCACCGCACCGCCTAACTCGCCGGCACCTCGCAGCGCGAACTCGGCTTCGCTTTGTATGGTCGACATGAAATTGGGAATCGCATCGGCGACCCGGGCGCCGTATTGGTAAAACTCCATCGCCCCATCGGGATCACACTCCTCCGCCATAACAGTGCCGCGTCCGGATTCTTCATAACCCATCGCTAGCGCCTCGCTAACCGACATCGCTGGGATTTCTTCAGCATGTAGGCTCCTGACTGCACCGTGCTCAGGCACTTGAAAGCCCGAATCGTCGAGCGGGAAATCGAAGCTACCCGCTTGTTCATTGTCAACATCGACGATGTCGATTTCACTATTGAAGCTGGTAAACAACGTGTCCATTTGGCTGTGGCGCAGCTCGGTGTACAGGACAAGCCTTGAATGACGTTGTGCTACAAGTTGCCCATAGATTGCGATCGGCATGGCCATCCGTGCTTCGCGATGGAAGCGAATATGTTGGCTGGCAATTTGCATACGCCATCCGTGCGCGCGGAGCGTCTGCTGCGTTAGTCCGATCTCGGCCAATAGGTGGATCAGCCCTTGATAGTTCTTGCCGATAAAGTGACGGACGTTCAGATGCCCGTTGTCGTCACATTCCCAGGCGTTTACGCTGGAACGGTGGATGGTGTAGGGGAGAGATTGTGTCATGCGCTTGTATTTGTTCTGAAAGATTTTGTGGATCCCAGCTTTCACCGGGACGACGAAAACAGAAATCTTACGGCCGTCACCCCGACGCAAGCCGGGATCCCATCGCGGAATTCTAGTTTGGCGGAGAAGTCCCCAGCGGCGCGTGATTCGCCGCCCGGAATATCTGCCCTGCAACCCACGGGTCCGACATCGCACCACGGATCACACGCGTTCGTACATCATCCGGTAGGTGTGTCACCTCGCCATACAATGTGGCCCACCGTTGGCAGTGCTCTACAATTTCGCGCTCACCGGCCTCCCACGCCTCCAGTGCATCAGGGATATCGCGCCGATCTTTCGCCGACTCCAAACGCACCGCCATGGCGAGCCCGTTCTGCATCGCCATGCCGCCACCCTGCCCCAGGTTTGGGGTTTGCGCATGCGCTGCGTCGCCGACGATCGCCGTGCGTCCGGCAGACCAAGCGCTGCATCGGGTCACACTATAGACGCCCCAATTTATCGGGAATTCGCCGATACGATCGATAAGGTGGATCCATTGTGGAAACGAATCTCGCCATACTGCTTTGTCTACCGGGATAGCACTCGCGCGTAAATCGGTATCGGGGCAGGTTAATGCGAGATAGGTCTGTTGCTCGTTAACCGGTGTGACCAGAAACCGGCGGGCGCCGTTCCAACATTCAATATATTTACCGAGGTCATTTGGACCAAAATCCCCAGGTGCCGCTGCCACCATTGTACGTAACGCCCCCTCAACGGTCTGCTCATGCGAGCGTTCAAGGCCAAGGGTTTCTCGCACCTTCGACCACACACCATCGACCCCTACTGCCAGGTCTGCGACAGCGGAACCGCCGCCAGCGAAAAATAACTCTCCACGGGCATTGGCGCCGGTGACTTCCGTGCTGGTGACGACTTTTACGTCTGCGCGTCGGCAGACATTCGCCAAAGCCGCAAGCAACTGACTACGGGGTACGGTCAATAATCGATTCCCGCCGCCGATCGGCGCGGATTCAATAATGTCACCGCTATTGTCGCGTTGTTCGAAATGGGTCCCGTGAAACGCGTCGGCAGTCGCTTCGTCGAAGGCGCCGAGCGCCTCTAGCACGCGCAATCCGTTTTCCCAAATGTAGATACCGGCACCAACCGCACGCAGTTCGTCTTGACGCTCGTAGACGGTCACCGCCCAACCGCGTTGGGCTAATGCCGCAGCCGTTGCGAGACCGCCAATTCCACCACCGGCGACTATCGCCGTGAGTTTCGACATTGGTATTCTCTCTTTAAGAAGTCTAATTCAGGCGGCGCGGAGTAATGAAACCTCACCGCGTGCACGAAGGTCACGTCCGCCATTGCGCCGCACATACCACTCACTGATCAACCCGTCGGGATCGCGGAGAAATAGGGAACGCTTCCACGGTAAGTCTACGGTCTCCACGACCGCCGCACTGGATCCGCTAAGGATCTGGACGGCGGCGTCGAGCGCCTCCTCGTTCGCGACCTCAAAGGCAGCGTGCCCGTACCCCGCCTGCGCGGCTGGAACGATGACCAAATTGTAAGCGTAGCCGTCGTGCGAGCCGGCTAGATAAATGACATCACAATCTTCAGCAACAAGCCTTAGCCCGGCGACTCTCGTATAAAAATCGACCAAGCGGGAAACATTCGAAGACCGGATCACGGCGTGGGTGACCCGCTGCGGATGCAATGCTGCCGCCTCGACGATTCTAAGTTCTGGATTTCGCTCATAGCGTCCCTCGGTGAATGGCTCGGCAGTAAGCGGATCCCACATACTGGTGATTAAATCCATCTCACCATGCAGAACTTCGCGCCAATTTTGCACCGTGTCGCAATAGAACTCGTTGTAATTGCCGTCCGGGTCGAACATATAAACGCTGTGCGCCACTTGATGATCGACAGTGATATCCGTATCGATATCAGCGGCTTTAAGTTGCTTGTAGGCGTCGACTAAGTCGGCCTCGTTTTCGAGCTCCCACGCGAGATGGTTAAGCCCAACATCGCGTCCAATCGTGCCCGGTAATTGCAGAATGCCATCGCGCCCATAACGGTCGATACCGTTGGTTTTTTGGATCATCCCAAGATCATGCGGCGTTTGTCCGGTGCCAAGGAAGGTCGCTATCAGATCCGGCTCAGAAAACTCGACGGTCAATCCGCAGCTCTGATTATAAAATCGCTCGGATCGAGCCAGATCCTCAACCCATAAATTGACATGACCAAGGCGCCGTGGGTGAAAATACTGTGATGGTCGGCTTGAGGCCATTGAATCACTCCGAACTTCTGCAATAGCAGTGCGAGAGTTTACAAGAAATCCCACCATCCGTATCTTGCCCTATAGTAGCTCGGCGATTCGAGCAACGGGGAAACGACGTGCTGTATAAAAACTTCGCGACGACCGAAGAGATCGACGCTGAATATAACCTTGGTCAGATTGTGGGCGACCTCGCGCCGTTTTTTGACTTCTATAGCTCAAGCAGCGCGACCGCGCGCAGCGATTTCAGCTGCTCGCTCGACGTGCGCTATGGTCCCACTGTCGAGGAGACCCTCGACATCTTCCCGGCCGCGGATCCGAATGCACCGATTGTGGTTTTCATCCACGGCGGATATTGGCGACGATTGAGCGCAAAAGATTTTAGCTTCGTCGCACGCGGCTTAGTTCCTCACGGGATTACGGTTTTGGTTACAGATTACGCCTTGTGCCCAAAAGTCAGCTTGGCGGAGATCACACGACAGTCTCGTGCCGCGCTGGCATGGGCGAAAACCACAAAGCGGAAATACAATGGTGACCGTGAACGCATCTATGTCGCGGGTCATTCCGCCGGAGCACATCAGGCGGCGCGGGTGCTATGCACGAATTGGGTAGAAGACTATGGATTACCTGCGGATACCGTCAAAGCTTGTTACGCCATTAGCGGCCTCTATGATCTGTCACCGATACGTTACGCGTTTGTGCAACAAGCCCTGCAGCTAAACGATGAGCTCATCCAACGTGAAAGTCCATTGTTCAACATTCCCGCCGCGGCCGCACCGTTAATTGCCGATGTCGGCGCAGACGAGTCTAGCGAGTTTCGGCGGCAATCAGCCGACTATATCGACGCGTGGCAAGCCGCGGGCTTGCAAGGAACGTATATTGAGCAGGCCAGGAAGCACCACTTTAATGTAGTTGATGGGTTCCTCGATCCAGACAGTGCTTTGTGCGAACGGATCGTATCGATGGTAAGTGCGTGATCATGCGTTACTGTTGCCCTACGTCAATTGAAGAGGCCGTCGCGATACTCAACACCGATGAGGATGCGCGTTGTCTTGCTGGCGGCGCCACCCTAGTGGCGATGTTAAACGCCGAGCTGCTAAGTCCATCAACGCTGGTCAGTCTTCGCGCGATCGCCGACCTTGATGGGATCCGGCACACCGACTCAGGTATCACCATCGGCGCAATGACCCGCCATGCTGTCGTGGCCAATGACCAGCGGCTCAACAACGGACTAACGGTGGTTCGCCTCGCTGCGCAAGAGATTGGGCATCCGGCGATCCGCGCCGTCGGTACGATCGGTGGCGCAATCGCGCACGCAGATCCATCGGCTGATTACCCTACCGCGCTGCTCGCGGCAAACGCCGAGGTGGAAGTCATTGGGAGTAGCGGCGCCCGGACCGTACCGGCCGGCGACTTTTTCCAAGATTATTTCACCACGGCGCTCGCGCACGGGGAAATGATCACATCGATCCATCTCGCCAATGCTGACCCCGGAACCGTGTCGAGTTATTTCAAAGTCGCCCGCAGCGACGGTGACTTCGCGATCACTTCGATGGCCTTTTGTGGCAACTTCGACGGTTCGACCTGTACCGCTGCTCGCGTCGCCGTTGGCGGTTGCGCATCGACCCCACTAAACGTTACCGCGGTAGACAAGATGCTGATCGGCGCCGAGCTTGGTAGCGATCAAGTAACGATGGCGGCACAAGCACTCGCCGACGCTTGCGATCCGATCGATGATGTCCGCGGCTCTGCCGACTATCGGCGGCTATTGGTAAAGCGCCTACTGCCGAGAGTGCTACAACGGGCGATAGATCAAGGATCGAACTAGGGGCCGACATGTCAAAACCGCAATCGATCACACTCCATATTAATGACGAGGACCACGACGTTCGGGTTCAAACTCAGCAAACCCTCCTGTCGGTATTGCGTGATCAACTGTATCTAACCGGCACAAAGCTCGGTTGTAACCAAGGAGTTTGCGGTGCTTGTACGGTGCTACGCGATGGCGTGCCGACACGTGCCTGCCTTACCCTTGCCGTCGACAGTACGACATTTGCGATCACGACGATCGAAGGAATTGTCCCAGCGGACGACCTACTACCAATCCAGCAGGCGTTCATCGATGCGGCGGCTCCGCAATGTGGTTTTTGCATGTCCGGTATGGTGCTTGTCGCGAAGTCCTTACTTGAGTCGAACCCGCATCCAACGCGCGAGGAGATCCGCGAAGCCTTGAGCGGAAACCTGTGCCGCTGTACGGGTTATACAAAGATCATTGAAGCGATCGAATTGATGAGTACTCGTAGCGCATGAAAGCGCTTGACGGCATCATCGGCCAATCTGTACCAAAGCTCGAAGCGCGGGCGAAGGTCACCGGCACAGCGGTCTACACTGATGACATGTTTCGCCCCCGTATGTTGACCGCCGCACTGCTCGGTAGTCCGTATCCGCATGCTCGAATTTTGTCATACGACACCGCTGCTGCGCTTGCATTGCCCGGCGTGAAGACGGTCCTCACGGCCGAAGACCTTCCGCCAAACCTGATCGGACATACGTTTCGTGACGAACCGATCCTAGCGCGGAGTAAAGTGCGCTACATGGGTGAGCCCGTGGCCGCGGTCGCGGCTGAGTCGCTCGATATCGCGCGCGCCGCGCTACGCCTTATTGAGGTCGAATTTGAGGAATTACCGGCGGTGTTCGAGGCCGAAGACGCCATGGCCGAGGGCGCCCCTATCTTGCACGAGGATCTCGGAAACTACGCGCGAGTGGTGGAATCGCCCTTCGACGGTAACGTCGTGGCGCATATTGAACTCGAGACCGGCAATGTCGACAGCGTGTGGGAGGAATGCGACGTTGTTGTCGAGAACGAGTACAGCATTCCCGCCGCGCAACACCTTTATATGGAAACTTGTAGCGCGCTCGCCGAGGTCGACGGCACCGGCAAGATCACCGTGTGGTCGTCAACGCAGCAGTTGTTTGGCACCCAGATGGCGGTCGCCCAAGCGCTCGGCTTACCAATGTCTAAAGTGAGGTGTATCGCGCCGTCTGTTGGTGGCGGTTTTGGCGCGAAGTTTATAACCATCGAACCGATCACCGCAGCACTGGCGCTAAAAACCCGCAGGCCAGTGAAACTCGTGCTATCCCGCGACGAAGACATGATCTCGATGCGCTCGCGACACGCAGCAAAGATACGCATGAAGACTGGCGCCCGCAAAGACGGCACACTGCTCGCACGCGATACGGAAATTGTCTACAACGGCGGCGCCTATGCAGACTTCAGCCCGGTGGTACTCGAAGCCGGCATGTTGCTCGCCGCCGGCCCCTACCGTATTCCTAACGCACGCAACGTTGGCCGTGCGGTCTACACGAATCGTCTTCGCGCCGGCGCGATGCGTGGTTTCGGGGTGATGCAGCCGATGTTCGCCGGTGAGAGTCAGCTCGATGAACTCGCCGATACGCTCGGTATCGATCGCCTTGATCTGCGGATCAAAAATGCAAAACAATCCGGCGATAAAAACATGGGCAGCCACTACCTACCGGTCTGTCGCGTAGGCGACTGTCTGGCGAGCATCCGGGCGCACCCTGCCTTTATCCTTGCTGCCGCGGATAAGGGAGTGCTCGGGAAGCGACGCGGCATCGGGATCTCGTCCGTCGTGCAACAAAGCGGCTTGTTCTCATCCAGCGCCAACATCAGACTCGCCGAAGACGGCACCTTGATCGTCAGCACCGGGTATATCGATATCGGCACCGGTAGTGACACCTCGCTTGCGCAAGTCGCGGCGGCGACCCTGGGTGTCGACATCGAGGCGGTGAATATCGTGGCGCCGGATACCGATGGTGCAGTCTACGATTACGGCACCGCCGCCGATCGCGGCGCCCATGGGGTGTCCGAATCGGTCCATCGCGCCGCCCTGGAAGTTAAAGAGCGCCTGATCGAGCTGACCGCGGAGATTTTGGAGTGCGCCACGGCTGACGTCGAACTTAGACCAGGTGGAAAACTCGGATTGTCCGGCGTTCCGGATATAGAACTCAGCTTCGCCGATGTCGCCCAGCGCGGCCTGTATGTTGGCGGCGGTCCGATCATCGGCCAACACGCGTGGTATATGCAGGAGCAAACGATCGATCCCAAGCACACTCGCGCGCTCGGATTTCGCATGGGCGGCGGGGTATTCTATGGTTTCGCCGCCACCGCAGTACACATCGAAGTTGATGAGACCACCGGTCAGATCACTGTTTTAGAGGCATGGCATGCGGCAGATCTTGGCCGTGTGCTTAACCCGAATGGAGCGCTCGGGCAACTCTACGGCGGCGTCGTACAGGGGATCAGCGGCGCACTCATGGAAGAGCTTGTATGGGATTCTGGTCAACTCGTTAATCCGACATTGATGGACTATAAGATCGCCAATTCGCTAGACGCGCCACCGGAAATTCACGGAATCCTGTTAGAAAACCCAGATCCGGATTCGCCATGGGGGGCACGCGGCATGGCTGAACCGTGCATCATCGGTGCCGCGCCGGCAATCGCGAACGCACTTGCCGACGCAACTGGGGTTCGCATCCGAACACTGCCACTCACGCCGGAACGAGTACTCATGGGGCTTATCGCACATGAAGATTGAAAAACAATTTACAATCGATGCCGCACAAGCCACCGTGTGGGACTTCATCACCAATCCCGACAAGGTTGGGCCCTGTATACCCGGTTGCGACGACGTCGAGGTCGTTGGACCGGGGAAATACCGCGCGGCGATCAAGGTCGAGGCAGGCCCGATCAAGACCACCTTCCACGTCACGGTAACCGCCACCGAAGAGCGCCCGCCACAGTTCGCGAGTTATAAGACGCAAGGAGACGAGGGTGGAAAGGCCAGTCGGGTCAGCGCCAAAAGTACGCTCGAAGTAAGCACATTGACGCCGGATCGATCATCCGTTCAATACACCTCCGACATTACCATCTCTGGGCGCCTTGGGAAATTCGCCGCCGGTGTTATGCGCAAGATGGCAGATTCGATGGGCGAGAGATTCGTCGCCGCGATCCGCGAAGGAATCGAGCATAGCCGCACCTAGCGGTACTTAGACGATCAATTCCCGGTTAGAATCAAGACGAATAATAATTGATCTAGGAGTGGGCATTATGCGTTGCGTTCAACTTTTTGCTTGTTCGATTGTTGTCTTCATGTCGGCATCTGCGCTACATGCTGCACCACTTGCAGGGGTCGAGCTATTGCAAGCCCCGGCCTGGCTTATCCGCGACGAGGCGCGAATGCCGTTGGCACTGGGCGCCGAACTGATGGAAGGCGATCGCATAGAAACAGCCGCCAATAGTCGGGTGATCCTCCGCCTCGGAGAGGATAGCCGGATAAAACTCGGCGCCGAGGCCGATTTTGAAGTGTCGCTGATCGATGACGGCAAGACCGCAGATGGCGTCTTTGTCGCATTCTTCGATGTACTCAAAGGCGCGTTTCGCTTCACCACGACTGCAATCGGCAAGCTCCGCCAACGCGACATCGCGGTGCAATTGCGCACCGTCACCGTGGGCATCCGCGGAACCGATGTATGGGGTAAAGCGGAGGACTCCCGAGATTTCGTAGTCTTATTGGAAGGTGCAGTGGAACTCGATCGCGAAGGCGAGACCTTTCAACTCGACGAGCCCATGAGCTTGTTCATGGCACCACGCGGCGAAGCGCCCGATCCGATTGGACCAGTCAATCCGGACGAACTCGCAATATGGGCGCAAGAGACGGAACCCCAAGCGGGAGCTGGGATACAAAAAGCCGGTGGCACGGTCGTGCTGCATCTCCCAACCCACACCAACGAAGCGAGCGCAATTGCGCTCGTCGACCGGCTTGGTGAGGCCGGCTACAGTGCCACGATCACTGAACTGCAAGTCGGTGGCCGGAGCTGGTTCCATGTCAGCCAAGCGCAATTCGCCAGTCGAGAAGACGCGATGGCAACGCTCAATGCCATGCAAAGTCTAGGTGGCCTCGAAGGCGCATGGTTGGATCGAGAATAGGGGACGAACCTATAGAAAAAGGGGACGCAGTCTGAGGGATCCCCTTTTCTCCTTCTTTCAATATGCGGACCCGTAAGCCGCATAAAGTCGCTCGCTATTCATATCTTTGACGTAATCGATTTCGCCGGTTTTATGCAGGCGATAGATCTCCGCGAAATCGCCCGGTAGGGCATTGGCGAATCGCTCGTTTCGGCGAAAGCACTCGATTGCATCGGCGAGCGACGTAGGCAACCGTTGCAAGCCGCGTGAAGCCAAGGCTTGTGTACCGAGCAGTGATAGGTCTTCGTCGACCAGTGGAGGCGTGGGCAGGCGGTCTTTAATGCCCTCCAAGCCGGCATGAACAATTGCCGCTAATGCAAGATGTGGGCTGGCAGCCGCGTCCGCAGCACGAAACTCGATGTTAAATTGATCGGCAATCGAATGCTCACTCGCTTCATTGACCGGACAGATCCGAATCGCCGCTTCGCGGTCCTGAACGCCGACGTTATTGAATGCGGCGGACCAACGGTGCGGCGTAAGGCGCGTATACGAGATAACACTCGGCGCCGTTAGCGCGACGAGTGCGTCGAGATCGCGTAACACACCGGCGACAAACGACGCAGTGATCGCCGACATGCCGCCAATTCCATCAGCGTCGTACGTCACTGGGCGACCGTCTGCGTCGCGAAAGCTCAAGTGAATATGCACCCCATTGCCGACGCCGGACGGTTCTCGGATGGGCGTGAATGTGGCCGCTTGTGCGCATCGCGTTGCGGTCGTTCGGGTTAGCTCGCGCAACACCACCGCGGTATCCGCCGCGGCTAGCGCTGGCTCAGGGCGTACAGTAACTTCATATTGATCGGCGCCGTACTCCCTCATCACGCATTCGGGATCGAGTCCCGCTTCGCGCAAGGCTGCCGTTAAGGTCGATAAGAAAATCGATTGATCGCTAAACCCAATATACGAATAGGCGTCACCGGCCGGGCGCATCGCCGTGGTCAATTGGAACTCGTGCTCGAACGCGGCGATTACCGTGATTCCCGCAACGCGCTCCAGCTCGACTAGCGCGGCTTTAAGGATATGGCGCGTACAACACTCCCACGGAGAACCATCGAGGTTTTGGAGGCCGCTCAGTATGAAATGCTCGGCCGGTCGACCATCATCGTAATCGACTCGAACCTCGGTATCCGGATCGGGCATCATAATGAGATCTCCGAACGACCCATACGGCGATTGTGTGATCACATCAAAACAGGTGATCTGCACATTGGTTGGTGTCCAGCCGATGCCGCTTCGAAGCCGTTGCTCAAGATCAATCAGTGGAAACGCCTTGCCGCGCACTTTTCCCGCGACATCGGAGATGGCTGCAAACACAAGCGGTTCATGAATCATTCCAGGTAATCCTTGGTTCAAAAGAGTTATTATCAATGTGTCTTTGTACGAGTGCGAGTAATTCAAATGACACTGACCCGAGACTTGCCTTTGGTTCCGAGCGAGTCAGCACTATTGTTTATCGATGTACAGAATTTTTGTGTGCGGCCGGACGGCGGAGAATTCAAAGATTTGAATGCTGCCGAGCGTAATCGGACTTATGGAGAATATTTCACCTTGCTCGACACGGTGGTCGTACCAAATATGCAAAGCTTGCAACGAGCCTGCCGCGATACCGGCATCGAGGTCATGTATACGACTATCGAAAGTTTGACCTTGGACGGACGCGATCGTAGCCTCGATTACAAAATCACAGGCTTCAATGTGCCGAAGGGGTCTTGGGATGCGCGCGTCATCGACGCCATCGCACCCGAAGGGGACGAGATACATTTACCCAAGAGCTCGTCGTCTGTTTTTGTCTCCACACACATCGATTACGTTTTGCGCAACCTAAACATCCGGCAGTTGGTCATTAGCGGTGTCGTGACGGATCAATGCGTTGAGTCGGCGATACGCGATGCCTGTGATCTGGGTTACCTCGTGACACAGGTAACGGACGCGTGCGCGACCTACACCGCCGAGCGTCACGAAGCGTCGCTACGCGCGATTCGGGGTTATTGCAGACAGGTCACGACCGAACAACTCGTCGATGAGCTAGGGCGGTAACAGGGACACACGCCGACGCTACGACCTAATCACCTGGGCGTCGACGCTCTCGCGCTGGTGCGACGTTCGCGCCCGTGCCTGACGGCGGCATTGTTTCTTTTAGCACGAAGTGATCTTGTTCCATCGCGTCGGTAACCGTCCATACCTTGTTTGTTCGCTTATTCAGATACAGAGAATGCATTTCCTCTAGATTGAACGGACGGGAGCCAATGCGACCGAATACCGCAATCTGATGGCCTGATTCATCTACCGCCCGATCACGTTCCAATCCTCTTGAGAGTGACACGGCCGGGCTTTTCGTCTCACGTCTTGCAATTAGCTGTGGGCGCGGTTCCGGTGAGAATCCGTAGAACTTCGGTTGCGATGTCGGTGACGTAAGCTGGAGTACCGCCAGGCCATTAACCCCGTTTGCCACGTAAGCGAACAAACTTGCGTTGGTTGACGCGACGACAACGTCTCGCACATCGTTGAGTTCGCCGTCCGCATCAAAATTCTGTACCAGCAGGGGTTTTTCTGGGCGGGTTACATCAATGATCGCGAGCCCCTCGGCACCGTTGGCGACGTACGCATAGGTCCGTGCGATGTGTATCCGCCCCGCCTCGTTCAGTTCAACCCTCGCATCGTTCACCAGGTGTGCTTCGTCAGGTACGGTAATGTCAACGACATGCAGCCCTTGGCGGTCCGAGACGAAGAGGTATCGAAACTGCACCGCGCTTGCGATCGGATCATCGAACTTGATCCGGCTTGCAAGTCTCGGTTGCAGTGGCTGATCCAGGTCAAGCACGATCAACTCACTCGCCGTCGTGATATAGGCGTAGTGGCCGCCGAGGCTTATGTGCTGAGCACCGTGCAACGCATTATCCACGTTCCAAGTTAATGCTCTGGTCATTTTATTATTTTGCGGATCACCATCGGCCAGCGTATTGATATCAACCAGTATCAATCCTTCGATGCGATCGACGATCAACGCGTAGTTGTAAATCGGATGAAAGGCCTGCTCCTGATTAGTAACACTCATGAGGGTGGCCATGTCCTCGCCGCTAAGACCGAACGCTGCTTCGTTACGGCGATTCGGGTGAATCGGCTGTGTCGTTGGCAAAATAACGCAGGCCGCATCTTTCGATTCGATCCGAGTGTCGTAGCCAAGTGCGGAATAAGGTGCACCATTTATACGTTGAGAGTACGATTTGTTGGCGATTGCATGGACGTCATAGACCTGCATGCCGCGCGTTCCTTGGGCGACGTACAGGTACTCACCACGCAACTGCAGGCATCCAACCGACCCTCGTGTTCGACGACGATGTACCGTCTCGAGTACAAGATCGCGATCACGGTGGCGCTTCCACCAATCCGGATAGGCATAGCGATGCAAATAGCTACCGATCACCGCCTGCGGCTCCTGCCACTCGGTAACTTGCACGGCATTGAGCGCCGATTCCGTTCCGACCCACGCGTTGTAGCCAATAAAATTTACAAATTGCGTCCCTAGCAATAGCAGCTGGGACATGATCGCATTATTATCATTTTGATCTGATATGTGACAGTCGCTGCAGGTTTTCGTCTCGGTTTTACGTACGGTATGAGGGAAGTGTGGTGCAAACGCCTGCGCGCTATAGCCACTCGCCGAAATGGGTGGTTGTTGGATATACACCTTATCGCGGTTGGCGTTAGTCGAAGATAGTATCAACGCGGAAGACGAACGAACCGGTGCGATGCGGCCGCCTTTCGCGGGCCCGTGCCGCCCTAATTGGAACATTTGATCACGCACGACCTGCGGATTGTAGGTCGCATATCCGCGTGTCTGCTCATCGTTGTAATGGTGCGACGGGGTTCTCCAATTCGCTTCGCTTGGCAGGTGGCAACCGCCACAGCTGGTCATCCATGCGCTATGGCAAGAGAAACATGTCATCTCCGTGTCGCCATGTGCGTATGACTTTGGATCGACTCCAGGCCCCCAGCGCATACTGAGATCGTTTGTAATGGTCTTGGCGCGGGTCGCCAAAGGATTGTATTCGGCGTGAGATGGATCGATGCTGTCTTTCACCAGTGACAGTCGCCATTCGCGTTTTGGCCACAGCGCCGAGCGTTGATACAGCGCATCACCGCGCCACTCGAATCGCGCGCGGCCGTCTGGCGTGCGTAAAGCACTCAAGTCAGATCCACCCGCCGGTGCACTCGGCCCGCTGGTCCTCAATGTCGGATAGGCGCCGGTTGTTCCGTGGCAATCTTGACATTCGATCTCCACTGCCTGCGCCACCTCCCCCACCAAATGGCCAGCTCCATGCGCATCCTGTGCAAAATGGCAGTCAACGCAATGCATGCCGACGTCCAGGTGCAGCGAGGATAAATGCACTGCTTTATCGAATTTTTTCGGATCGTCGTGCGCAACCTCGGCGCCGGTCGCGTCTAGTAAGCTCCCATCCCGATCGCGCTTGTAGATCGCACGAAAGTTCCAGCCGTGGCCGTGATAATCCGCGAATTGGGTCGCTGTACGATCCTCGTTTTTCTCGCTCACAGATGACAGAAACTCTAGGTCTGACCATAATCCTCGCGCGACGGCGCCCTCAGGATTTCTGTCGTGGATCTCACGGACACGCTCGGCTCCAAGAATATTCTTCTCGTCGACCTTTTGTCCTGGCTTCAAATCGTGTTTTGTCTCGTAACGCTGTTCTTTCGGCCACATGCTCGGCGCGTCGGATTCATAATCCCACATCGTGTAGCCCAGATAGCTATTCACGAAGACGTTTGGCTGGTGCATGTGGCAAACGATGCACTGGCTCGTGGGAATTGCGTTCGTAAACGTGTGCTTGAGTGGATGTCCCGGTTCGTCTAACGGAATCGTCGGATCGGCCGTATCTGTCTCCCCACGATGACCAAATTTAGCGTACGGGCCGGCATGTCGCGGATCGCGATCGTTCGCGTAAACGACATGGCAAGCGGCGCAACCAGAGTGTCGAAAATCGCCTGGGTTGTCATTCGTCCCTAGAAACCAAGTAGTCGGATCGTTCAGCCGGGTCTTGTGGATATTCAACACCGGCGTCGCGATCCGCAATCCTGTCCCCGGCCCCCGGTTCGATTGACGTATGTCGGGTCTTCCGGGTTCGTCGAGCGATTGTAGCGTTCCGCTTATATTTGGTAGGGCCGTTGGCGGAAATAGATGCCCCGCATTGATCCCGCCTGGCTCGAAAGCGCGGAAAATATCGACCGGTCGCGAACTCTCCCAGGTGGGCAGTGGATACAGCTGCTCGAGAATGCCTTTGGCACGCATCGCATCGGTTACCGGATCCGCTGCAAGAATTGCCGCAGGTAAGCCATCGCGGGTGTACGCCTCGCCTAAGACATACCGCTTAAATGGCAATAATCCGTTGTTGTAGGCACCGCCGCCCCAGAGCATCGCGGTTGTTGCCATCAAGCTCCGTGTTGCGGCCTCAATCTGCTGCTCGTGACAGGCGCCGCAAGATTCTCGCGCGACCCGATAATCACTGGGGTTGATAAAGCGAATAAACGCCGGACTTTCTCGATTGAGAGCAGCGTAGGTCCGCTGTGGATTTGCGCTATTCGACGGATAACCCCAGAGTGATTTCAGCCGCGGTTCCACATGTGCGTGCCGTTTCGCAGTGTCGTATTTTGCACCCTCGACGCCATTTGCAACAACAACACTTGGATCGCCGCCATGGCAATCACTGCAACCCAGCAATACCGCAGGGTTCGCGTGCATACTCGGCTGGTCGGTGGTGTGGTGGCAACTCATACATCCGACACTCTTTGCTTGCACCTCACTCGCGGTTTGTTGCGCCGGCGCGCCACCACCGACCGTAGACGTGGCGATACCGGTTGACGGCATGGCCATCGCGAGACCGAGGAGCAGCAATCTAATAACGCAGCAGCACATTTGCCTGTACCGCGTAGTACATATTGTCCCCGGCCAACGCACGAAGACCAGAAGAAGGGATGAGTATCGAACCTGAGAGTCGCACGACGGCGTTTTGTGACAGCAAGGGTCTGAAGATCAATGCGCCCGACAGGTCCCAACCAAGTCCACGGTCGATATCCGAGAGTCCACTGACAAGCTCCAGCGAGGAGGTATTATGAAAATCGAGCCGATTAGCATTCAGTACCATCCGTAAGGTCGGTAATACATCAAGGTCCGCACCAACGCCGGCGAGTATCAAGCCAGGATTAGCGAAATTCGATTGGCCGTGCGGACCGGGCGCGCGCAACGACGGTATTAAGCTGTTCTGTCGACTGAGCGATAACCTCGGACCAGCCAAAAGCGGGATCGATTCGCCGATCCAATAGCTCGTATTTGCACCCGCGAATAACGGGTTGTCGAATACCCCATCGAATCCATTGCGATCACGATCCGACGCCGAGGTATCGCCACTGGAGAACAGCAGAGAAGCGCGGATGCGAGTCCAATCGATATCGGTTGACAGCTCGACCGCGGCGAACCAGGCGTCGATATCCTCCTCCGCGAGTTGGCTTCCTGAGACCCACCCGATAGCCTTGTAAAGAGACGCCGATACGTTAAGCCGATTGATGGGACCCTCTGTACCCAAGCCCAAATAGCTCACGACAATCTTTTCTCCCCCCCCGGTCATCGCAGGGGATGGGCGTACACGAAATCCGTTGTCGTCCACATAAACGCCGGACTCCCGGTCACGATGGTGCAAATAGGAGATTGACGTTCGCAATCCATTGCGTGGCCAATCTTGCCGGTAAACATTTGCGGCGATGATATCTTCGTCACGTAATGCCGTATCGTTCAGACCGCTGTCGGTGATCTTTTCGAAGCGGCGCGCCCACGAGATCCCGTATCGCCAAACGTTCGAATCACGCGTGCCAAACAGTCTCACGGCTAGCGCATTATCAAAGAATACGAAGCCGCGGGGATCAAGATTTAGCGCTTGCACGCCAATCTCTATTGCATCGAAATCATAGTTGGCGGAGACCGTTCGCAAATGACGGCGCAGCGACAGTGATTGTAGACCGATCGAAACATCGCTACGGGTGCTACTCGAGCGTGGCCGCACGTGCGTTACCCCACGGGCTCCTACGTCTAGCGTCGAGTAGTTGATCGCCGCGCCTGCGTGCAGCTGCCATTGCGGCGGTCGAAAAAGGGTTTCGCCTTTGAAGATCGTGGCGCTCGCAAACAAGGTTTGCGCAAAGGACCATTGCTGTCGCCCTAGATCAGCGCGCCGAATTCCAGGTCGTGACAGACCCACCGCGTCCGTTCGCGTCGGGCTCCGCTGGGCTTTGAGTTTTGAGTCTGCAAGCACGCTTATGTCCAAAAACCAGTCGGAGTAAAACGGCCTATCGGCTTTTAGAATGTTGCGATTGTATGGATCCCACCATCTTTCCGTGACCAGGCCGAGGTCCTTGGTCAACCGCCATCGATCCGGTAAGGCCACGAAATCGCTTCGTGTTGCACGCGTGTCGGCCGCCAAGTAACCCAGGCCCGACGACGCGTTCGGATCGGATAATTGTGCGGCGTCGGTGCGGGGTGCGCTAATGCCAGGGCGACGGCGGTCTTGCGCCGATATACCGACCGATAGCGTCAACAATAACGTTAACGCTATTTTTTGCGATACCGATCTATGCCGTTGTGCCATTGGTCATTTCTGCACGGCGATCTGATCGACGCTATGGTATCGATGACAGTCACTACACACCGATTGAATTCGAGTAGTGGCGACATTCCCACCATGGCATTCGCGGCACATCTCTATACGCGGCAACAAAACATCACGACTATCATTTGAAGATTGCGCCATATGGCAGTCGCCGCAAGCCATCGTTTCGTGTTTCGCGTGATTGAACTCCGCGGCCGGCATCCAGTCGGCGGGAATGCGAACCGCCTTGACCTGCGGCAATTCGTGATTATTCCCAAGCGTCAGTTCATGACACTTGCCGCAGGCGCGGTAGCGGATGATTTCTTCGGCCACATATTTCGTCATGTCATTCGCCCAGCGATGCGCTGCTATTCGATCGGGCTCACTGAGGGACACGCCCGGCCGGCGCCGCTTAATAAAATCCGGAACCATCGGTGCTGGGGACGAAATCGTACTCACCTCGTCCGTTGATAACGAAGGACTTCGCACATAAGATGTGTAGCCGCCAGAGAGCGCCTGAATTGCATAAAATTCGCGCAAACTTCGCAATACCACCTCACCATCGGCATGCGGCAACTCTTGGGTCGTCGCCGCATCAAAATCGAGCCGATGGCACCTTTGGCACGCTTCTTCCATACGGACTGCCTGCATGCTTGTGCCGTTCACGACGGGCCGGTGACAGTCACTACATTCAAGCTGTTCGATTCCTGCGCCGACCTTTAAGCCATTCGGGTCTAAATGGGCTTGATGATTGAAAATAAGACCGGAGTGCTCGGATAACACCGCGTCACTCGCAAGCCGGGTTCGGATGATCCGCCCATCGGCTCCAGGCAGAGCAACACTGAATTGTGGATGGTTGATATCGAAATCGCCGACGACGGCGAGGGACGATTTTGGTTTGCTTTGTTGAATTTGCAAATGGCATCGCGTGCAATCTGACGCATCGGTTTCGACCAAGCTGATCGCTCCATTGTGCTCTCGGTGGCAACTGCCGCAGCGTTCCTCAGTGTCCCTACCGGAAGCATGGCTAAACGTATCGTCATGGCAATGGGTACACGAACTATTCTGCGTGCGGCGAAAAAGCTTGGTATGGCAAGATTCGCAGCGCGACGCCAGAATGTGATGGGCGCTTGAAAGCGGCCCACTATTCCAGGCTGCGTCGCTTACTAAGTCTAGGCGGCGCAAAATGTTGCGCCAGTGTGGGTCTATCCAGGTGGTGGCGGGGAGAATTAAAAACATCACGATAATTGCAGCACTCGCCCAAAACGCGAGTCGCCTTTTGGTAAATTTCGACTGCACAGAGCGCTTTGCTTGTGGGTCCTGGATACTCGCGTACTGAATGTGCGTCGACTCAATCTCGAGTGCAACGTCGGCCAAGGATTCGGACTTAATGAACGTTACTTTGTAACGTCCGATGTACACGTATTCGTTGAGCGCGAGTTCAGCGTAGCCAACGTTAACGCCGCGATGCCATATACCGGCGCGTGACTGCGTAATGCATGCCACCGTTGAGCTATTAAGATATGAAAACTCTGCGTGATGTAGTGCGACCGTTAAGTCCGGTAGATGAACATCAACGTCGGTGCCGCGGCCGAAACGAATACGGTCAACATCAAGCTCAATGTCTTCGTGAGAAATTCCAAGCTTGTGGCGCCGCGTAATTCGTCGAATGTGCCAGCGCATTGGTCACCAATAGGCGAAAACAGCGACGACATGAATAATCAGCGCCGCAATTAAAGCGATGCTCATCGGGACGTGAATGAACAGCCAAATCGTAAGGAGATTTTTCAGCGCGGCTTCGCGGCCGATACGTCCAGTTAATTCTCGTTTATGTGCGAGCTGTGAAAGCAGCGCCCGAATTGTATTCGCCGCCTCTGGGCTCTGCGTACCGGACAGTTCACGGTATAGGTGATCGCTTAAATCGTCGCTATTTCGAATGCCGGTTTTGCGACTGTGCTTGTTACCGGTATATGCCTGCGCACCGGAATCCTCACGCGAGGCAGCAGCAAGAATTCCAACGGTTGCGTCTTGGTTCTCACGGAGCACGCGGTCGTGTACGTCGCCCTCTACTTCATCGGCGAGTCGCAAGATATTCGCTGTCGTTTCATTCAGTTCTTCTAGAATTTCGCGCCTAGACGCTTGCTGCAATGCTTCGGACATCATCCGGGGACATAGCCGATACAGAACAACGCCGACGAAGCCACTTACGATGACGACTACCATCAAAACATAGGCAAGCGTGTGGATATTCCAACCAAACTGAAATCCCGTATGCAATGTCGCAATAACAAATAACGCACAACCGAAATAAACATGCGCCGACAGCCATCCTTGCACGTTCCCCGTCGTTGAGTGATAGGACCGTTTGCGCACACCGAACCAACTTAGCCAACCGATAAGGGCCGCCCCAATCGAACCAAGGAGATAACCAAGCGCCGAACCGCCATTCGGCACGCTTGGAGGCTCGTGCCATAGATAAAGTCCGACGCAAATGGCCGTAAGAAGTACGGCCCACTTTAGGTAATAGAACTTTTTATAAACGATAAATGAATGATACATCGTAGAAAACTTCGCGCGAAAAACACGCAATTGAGATCGATTCAATGTAGACGTTCGTATCTATCACGCCGTCACCTTCAAAAATTCCTCGGGCGACATGCGGATCGCGGCACCGGTTGGGCAGGCGCGCACACACGCCGGGCCGCCTGCTAGATTTACACACATGTCGCACTTAACCGCCTTTTTAGGCGCGTCATCGGGTGAGGGACTGTTAGGCTCGGCGCTGTCGTTAGTGTCAAACAGCAGCTGCTTCCATAGACTCGGCGTAACGGCACCAGGTTTGGTCAAATGGATCACTCCATAGGGGCAGTTCTGCTCGCAATTTCCACACCCGATACACGAATCGCTAATAAATACTTCGCCATTTGGTGCCCTACTGATCGCATCCGGAGGACAATCTTTCATGCAGTGAGGGTGCTCACAATGACGACAAGACGTCGGGAGATGTAGGTAGTCAAAGCTTGGCCCGGCAGTACGATTGAGTCGAGTTTGACCTTCATGCGTACCTGCACATGCCTTCTCGCATTGGTCGCAACGGATACACAAAGCCTCGTCGATAAGCAGTACGTCGGTAGCTTCACCAACTCCTTCATTTACTAAGAAGGTAAAGCGGTCACCGAGACCGGAATCAGCAACCATTTGTAGTTGTTCGACGGCGCGCTGTTCGTAGGTCTTCCGGATCCGTTCGCGTAACATCGAATCACTCTCTAGGAGTAAACTAAAAACGTCTCTTGTGAGTTTAATGACTTCAGTAACCGATGCCGCACGGACAGTTGACGATCTTGGTGCTCCACTGAGTAACGCCATTTCTCCCACGAAGTGTCCAGCAGGAACGTATGCAAACGTTATGTCTTTACCGTTTACATGGCGTGACACAACGAGGGACCCCGAGCGAATAAGGAATAAACAATCACCGCTATCGCCCTCCGCGAACAGCACCTCGTTTACAGCGAAATGTTCCACGGTTGTCTGGCGCACAACCCGATCAATGATCGCTGGATCAGCTTGCGGTGCGAACTGTGCAATCACGCGTGACAGGAATATTTCGTCGATCGCCTTGCGCGCGGAGGCATCCGAATTTACCAACCGCGTCATTGCCCGTTTCGGTGTTTCTACGAGAACACAATCACTGGCCGCCGTGACCCTCGCACTGCGCCGACGGCCCGATATCAAGCTAATCTCTCCAAAAATATCGCCCTCCTTCAAAGTAATACCTTGATCGTTCGTGGGCTCGCCCACCTCAACTTTTACTTCGCCGTCCAGGATTGAGTAGAACGAATTCGTGTAATCACCTTTCTCAAACACAATGTCTTGAGCGGGAATCTTTACAATGTCGCTGTCAAGCAGGAATTCGCGGATCTGGAGGCGAGTCAATCCCGCGACGATTGGCGCGCTAGCTTGAATTCGTGTTATTGCTTCATCGACGTTCGCGACCCCGGGAATATGCCGTAACTTTTCCCAAAGAATTTCTTGATCGACGGGATCGATATGACGACCCTCGATATATTCGACAACCTCATAACCTTGATTCATGCATTGCTTAATCAGCGGATATCCGGCCAACGCTCCAATGATATAAAGGCCCGGGACATTCGATTCATATTCAATAGATAGCGCCGGAACTGCGGCCGGGTCGTCGCTTGGAAGTTCAACGCCGGCGTCAGTTAAAAACGCCCGCGGCGGGGTCGCGCCCAACCGCGCGATTACACGATCACAGTCGAACTCCGCAGCGCCGCTGCTCGTTTCAAGCGAGATTCGATACGATATTTTATCGTTATCTGATGCGGGGATTTCCGTGATGCTCTTTGGCACCGCACCGAATGCACAATCAAGCAACTTGGTCTCAATCGCCTTCGTGATATCGGTCAAGTTGCCTTGTTTTGCCCGAGCGAATTCATCGCGCCGGTTGACGATAACGACGTCGTTGTGAGTCGCCAGCGCGATCGCGTTCTCGATCGCCGCATCGCCCGCCCCGATGACGACAATGTTCTCATCGAAGTATTCGTCAGGGTCGTCGAGCTGATATTGAACGACCGGATAGTCTTCCCCGGATATCCCTAAACGACGTAAATTGCCCTGAACTCCTATCGCCAGGACGATATATTCGGTATTTACGTTTACGCCGTCGCGCAGCTCGATTTTAAAATCTTTACGACATCCTGAGATCTTTTGGACCTCGGCGTTGTAGCGGAGGTTGACACTCAAGGCATCGGCGCCGGACGCCCAAACATCTAAAATCGACTCACGGGTTCCGGCTGAAAAATCTAACTCACTGCGTAAGGGGATAATTCCAGGCTCGCACATAACATGCTTACCTTTTTGGTATTGTGATATTGTTTTTGCAATCGTTGGCGACGCTTCTAGTACGATATGGGAGACACCGAGCGCTGCGGCGCGAGCGCCGGCGCTTAGTCCGCCTGGTCCCGCCCCAATGATCGCGATTTTGTAATGTTCGCTCATGAGTTTTCCATAACTCGTCATTTAACGTTTAAAATTTGATCTCAATGTTCTTGATCAGGCGTTTCGGCCTGCAAGATGTCGACAACTGCACTAGCGGTAAAACTTGCTTCGTCTTGCAGCAATTGAAACAGCGCTTCGATCGTTGGTGCGAGTTGTTCTGCAATGGAACTTTGTATGCCATCGTTGCGTAACGCATCCAACGCCATAACCGCCTGTTCGGCGCGCCCGTAATCGAAAAAAGCACCGTCTGCACCAGCGGCTAGAATCCGTTCGATGAGTTGCGTTGCAGCGTGATCGTCAATCCCACTGTCAAGTTTTCCATCAACCAGCGCAATTTGATCAAGCATCTCTTTAGCGACAGCGTTTACATCGCCGCCTCGGCTTTGAACATTGGCATGCAGTCGTGTGACGTTCTCGTGATAGCGTCGCGCCGCATCTGGAACGAGAACGTCGACCAGCGCGCCGACCATTACCAGACTTGCATCAGCCAACCGAACCTCCCCTATCGCAGACCCGTAAACCTCGGCATTAGCGGATTTCGGACCCGAGATCGCGCGATGGCAACTATGGCAGTTGAAATAGATAAACTCGGGAAACAACCCGTCGGTACGGTGTGCGCCTCGACGCACTGCCTCAAGTAAATTTCGCGCCACCGTCGTTTGTCCGGTTGCCCAAATTAAGGCATGTCTAGGTGTGGGTTTACGCTTTTGATAGTCCTCATCGCGAATAAAATGGGCCGGCTGAATTTCAGTAAACGTGTCTAACTCGAAACCCAATCTTGGGTGCCCCGCACCCATGATGCGATGGGTCATTTCATGGTCCGCGTCGCCCAGATGGCACCCAAGACACAGTTTCGCCCGGTGCCTGGGGCTGCTCGTCGGGTACATTCCGAGGGCAAGGTTATCGGCATGCGAAGCCTTGCCCGATACATGCGTGCCGAGCCATTTTTCCGCCCCGCCATGGCAAGCTTCACAGCCAACGCCGTCACTAATTTGGAAACGTCTCCCGCGAGCGGACGGTGCAACGAAATCCGTATGGCAGCTCAGGCATGTTGCTGCTTCGTGAGCGTTGCTAATACCAAGATTGCGAGCGATTCTTTGTGCCGCTTCGTCGTGCAAGACTTGGTAGGCTTTGGCATGCTTATCTCTTCTATGCCAAGTGAGAAACTCGTTCTGCAGCACGATGCTGCCGTCCTGCGGACTACTTGCGCCGTGGCAGTTACTTCCCGCGCAGGTTGCGACCCCAAGGTGGATAGACAAGGGTTCGACCGCCAATGCATTGGCGACGCATAGCGGCGTTACCGCTAGGAAACGGCATAGGCGGAGAAACTGCGCGCCGTACCATGAAACACGGAACGGCTGGACTCCCGGGCGGTAAAAAAGCACGAATTACATCCAAGTAGTTACCAGCGCGCTAGGCTATTTTGTTTTTCTACTACTACCCTGGCTGTCCCTAGCACGATCGGAAGTATCGCCCCGGGCGTCGATATTGCGCAAGTGGCAAGATCGGGAAAATGGCACTATTACAGCGAAACGCGCCGGACAAGTCGGCCGCGCGATCGCGGTCTGTTCACTGTGCTGACGATAAACGATATCGATTTGCCCTGAATTGGGTCAAAATTTGGACTCCATCGGATCGAGGTCTTTTGACTTCCGAATTGAAATCGATCCGCCTCATGGCGCCTACCGATTCCATTTGCTATCCCCGCACTGGGAAGATCACCATCAGTATTGACTGGCCGCTACGCGAAAATCGGCGTACAAAGTAGAACATGAAGGAACTTGAGGCTACCGCCACGACAACTCAATCGCCTTTACCGGACTGGAACGAGGATCGCGCCTTACGCGCGATACTCGAAGGCACGGCGGTCGAAACTGGCGCACCGTTCTTCGATGCGCTCGTAAAAAACCTTTCACTCGCAACGATGTGGCGGGATTCTTGGGTGTCCGAATACCTACCCGAGCGGGCCTCATTGCGCACGCTAGCGTTTTGGAGCGACGACAAAATACACCCTAACATCGAGTATCCGCTTGCTGGTACGCCGTGTGAGATCTCGATCCGAGACCATACCCTCGTCCACTTCTCGGACAACGTCCAGACATTGTTTCCGGCGGATGTTGGGCTCGAAGTATTTCACGCTAGAAGTTATCTGGGGATACCACTGAGCGACGACAATGGCCAAGTGATCGGCCATCTCGCGATGATTAATAACGCGCCAGCCCCGAAAGAACCACGAGGCGTCGCGTTATTTAATATATTTGCTGCCCGGGCCGCCGCTGAGCTCAAACGAATGCGGGCGGAAGCAGCGCACCGTGAGATCGAACAACAACTCACCTCTGTCTTTAACTGCGCCTTGGACGCGATAGTCACGGTAAATAGCAATCTCGAGATCGTACTCATTAACGTAGCGGCAGAACGATTATTTGACTGCCAGGAGAGCGATTTACTAAACCATGAATTGGGGACATTTCTTGCCGATGAAGATCCAACACGCTTACGCGGGTTAATCGGCGATCTCAGTGTTGATGCGCAACCCGCTCCTTATTTATGGGTACCG
This sequence comes from Gammaproteobacteria bacterium, assembly GCA_021773835.1. Classification (GTDB taxonomy): domain Bacteria; phylum Pseudomonadota; class Gammaproteobacteria; genus UBA11873. The sequence goes on along the minus strand of JAJFJQ010000051.1, from coordinate 310,075 downwards.
GGCAAGCTCACCGTTAAATGTCAGTCCGGTCGACAATTTCCGGCTGAGGCAACCTTGTCGCGTTGCGAGCTAGCCGGCCACCCGCACTTCACCATTATTCTTCGCGATATTGCGCCGCGACTGGCGGCCGATGCGCAGATCCAAGCATTGGACGAACGTGCGCAGTATCTCGAAGAAGAAATTCGTGCGCTGCAAAACTCGGACGGCATTATAGGCAGCAGCGCCCCAATACAGCGCGCGCTGGAAGATGTCCGCCAGGTTGCCGGTACTGATGCGTCAGTACTTATCCTCGGCGAGACCGGCACCGGTAAGGAGTTATTCGCCCGCGCAATCCACGAGACAAGTACGCGTGCGGATCACCCGCTAGTCAAAGTGAATTGTGCTGCATTGCCTGCTGCCTTAATCGAAAGCGAGTTGTTTGGTCACGAAAAAGGTGCTTTTACTGGGGCCACTGGCAAGCGGATCGGCCGATTTTCACTGGCTGACGGCGGCACGATGTTTCTCGATGAAATTGGCGAACTGCCGCTCGAACTCCAGTCAAAGCTATTGCGCGTACTGCAAGAAGGCGAATTCGAACCGGTAGGGAGTTCCCAGACCTTCGGCGTTGACGTACGTATCGTGGCTGCGACAAATCGCGACCTCGGGCAGGCTGTAGCCAACGGCGAGTTCCGCGAAGATTTGTATTATCGGATCAACGTATTTCCGATCACGATCCCACCGCTACGCGACCGCAGTGATGACGTTGCTACAATTGCCCAATCGTTTCTTGACCGTTTTGCCCAACGGTCGGGTCGTACACTCGCCCCGCTCGCAGCCGACGATATTCGATTGTTGACGCGTTACCAGTGGCCAGGCAATGTCCGGGAATTAGAAAACGTCATCGAACGCGCGGTCATTACCGCTGTTGGTGGGCGTGCAAATTTAGGGCGCGCGCTGCCGGACCCAAGCCTAAATGGGCTATCCAGCGTTGTAGACAGGGACGGCGATGTAAACCCAATCAGCGAAATCATGACCCACGAGCAAATCCAATCTCTCGAACGCGACAACATCAAATCGGCGTTACAAAAAACCGATTGGCGCATCGCTGGTTCTGGAGGCGCGGCAGAGTTGCTTGGCATGAAGCCTTCTACCTTGAGCTCGCGCGTTAAATCACTAGGGCTGAGGCGTACTTAGAACCCAACAGGGTGACCTGCGCCCGACTCGAACGAATCGGGCGCAACCTTTCTCAAACGGCTATTGCGTGTGTATCACCTACTTGCGGTGGCGTCATGCGGCGGCGGCTGAACAGATGATCAAGTGAAATCTTGCCTGGTCCGTAAACCGCAACAACAAGCAACATGAAACCCCACAGAATGTGCTGCCCCAACGCTGCCTCGAAACCTTTGCTTAGTAGAACATGTGCATAGGCGTAAACCGCCATCGCGTTTACTGCTGACAAGCCAACTGCGCTCAAACGGCCGAATAACCCAACAACAATTAGAATCGAGAAAATCAACTCACCGCCGGTACCGGCGATAGCCGCAAGCTCCGGTGGCACCAAGGGCACGCGATATTCCTCTTTAAATAGAAACAATGTGGAGTCCCAGGAGTTGAGCTTTAACCACCCGGATGGCAGAAACTGCCATGCGACCCACAAGCGAACCCCGAGGATTAATCCCGATTGTATGCGGTTAAACATATCGGCGGGTATCGTAATTAGCCATGTTTGAATATTTTTCAATAACATATCGAGATCCTCCTTTTGAGGTTTAGTTGATTGTGATCATCCCGGCCCGTTCGAGAACGAGTAGCCACAAAAGATCCCAAACGTGAATCCGCGCGCCAATACGCGTTGTAAATCGAGATTTGGGTCTACCGCAGCGGCTTGTTCAAACGCCTCCGCTAACGAGCGTCCAGCAGTGCATGCTTGCAGCATGAGCAGTTCCGCGGGATCCAAGATCTGAAGTTCCACTGAAGAGAACGTTCGATGCAGTAATACGCTCTCGCCACCGCTATGAACGTTCATTGCCGGGCAGTCTTGCGCGTCATCGCGATTGGCCAGCCAAATACCAAGCACCGGGTAGCGCGAAGCGACGAATCGCACGGCCGGGTGCAAATGCAAGCGCAAGCGTTCGAATTGCTCCGGCGTCACACTCGCCAGGTCTCGCGCACATAGCGTTTCCGCGTCAGCTTCCATCATCACTTCCTGGTACGCCCATTCCAGGCGTGCGACGTCGGTTAGATAATCAAAGCTGGAGCGCTCGTAGCGTCTACGTAACGATTCGGCAAAGTGTTGACCGTAGGTTCCGAGATCGCCGCTTTGCGATGGAAAGGAGTGAAAATAATCCAGCGCGAGTCCGCGGAAGCATCCTTGTCCAACCAATCGCTCGACCACTGGGAAAGCGCTTGCCAGGCTCAGACGAAAACCTTCGTAGGAATTATTGCGATAGATCCTTAGCCGCTCGGCGGCGCCGATACGGCCACCTTGGATCTTGGGCAGGATCGCCGCCTCGTCGCCGGCGACAATCGCGCGGAGAAACTGCCGTTGCAATTCAATTAGCTCGTTCACCGATGTGCAACCAGGATCGATTCGGCTTTAGCTGCCTCTTCGATAAGCAGGTCGAGGGACGGGATATTCGTATCCCACTCGATCAGTGTTGGACGTGGACCCAAGCGCTCGACGGTATATTTGTACAAGCCCCAGACCTCGTCCACGACTTTGGCGTCATGTGTATCGATCAAAATTTCCTGATCTTCAAAATGATTGATTCGATGTCCGGCCAAATGAATCTCGGCGACCCGCATCGCAGGCATACGATCGACGTACTCGAAAGGGTCAAACTGGTGATTACGCGCGTTGACGTAAATATTATTCACATCGAGCAAGATGTCGCAGTCCGCGCCGTCCGCCACATTCGCCACAAATTCGCATTCCGACATCTCGGCATCGGCGAACTCGAGGTAACTCGATACATTCTCAATCAAGATCCGCTGACCAAGGACGTCCTGACACTGCCCAATTTGCTCGACTACATGGCGTAGCGATTCGACGCTACGCGGTAGTGGTAGCAAATCGTTGAGATACTGCCCGTCGATAGAACTCCAACACAAATGCTCGGATATCAAACCGGGCTCGAAGCGATCGATCAGTTTTTTTGTCGCCCTGAGATGTGCATCGTTTAGTGGATCTGCAGAACCGAGCGATAAGCCGACCCCGTGTAGTGCTATTGGGTAGTCCTGCCGGATCGCGTGCAGCGCTTCGAGTTGCGCCCCGCCGGCGGCGAAATAATTTTCTGTATGTGCCTCGAACCATTCAATACATGGCCGCTGCTCGATTATCTCGTCCTGATGAACGGACCGCAGACCGATCCCGGCGTGCACCGGGATCGATCCAACAGATTGCCAACCGATATCGGTTAGCGGTGTCATCAGCTATCCTTCGGCGCGGTACTACCGCCAACGAGACGCTCGCACGTGCCTGCTGGTACGTACAACCATTCGCTGCCGTCACCGTCGGCTGACGCATGTGCTGCACACGCGTGACCATTTGCAGCACAATCGTTTTTCGCTGCTTTGACCACGCCGTAACATTTTTCTTTCGCGCCATCCTCGGCAGCGACGACCTGCGTCGCCGCGCTCGCGCCGGCCATTGCGATGACCCCAGCGATTGCGGTTTCAATGATGTGTCTTTTTGAACCCATGATGCTCTCCTAGTTAACTTGATTACGATTTTGCGGTTAAGGTCGGCGACCTCGCGATCCACGTGTGTGAGACCATAAGGTTGCTGCCGTACAAGCAGATGCATCGCAAGTCCCGTGCCAGTTCCGCGCGGTTGCCTAGGATTGAGTGCGAAATCGATAACTATCAGCACCTTAGATAGGAGTTCGAACAAACGGTGTGGGGCCGGCTGAATCCAATTCAAACGCGACATTTCGTGATTTGATGGCACGAGATTTCGCCATTTACGAATTCTCGCTTGGCAGATCAGAACGCCAGCTGAGTTGCAAAACAACGCTGACACTAGCGCCGCGTCAGGTTGACTCAAGGTTGGCACAGTCCTTGCTCTTCCCAGTTATATAGCGCTACCAGGGAGACGCACTTGTGGATTTAAGCCAGATTAATTCGTTCATCCAAGTATTGTCCGGACTATTCATATTCGTCACCGGACTTTTCGTCGTTGCAATCGCGGTAATATTTGTCATTGATATCACGCAAACAAAACAAGCCATACGTCGAAACTTTCCCGTTATCGGACGCCTGCGTTATTGGTTTGAACATTTAGGTGAATTCTTTCGACAGTATTTTTTTGCGATGGACCGTGAAGAGATGCCGTTCAACCGTGCGGAACGGTCCTGGGTTTATCGAGCGGCCAAAGGCGTAGATACCACAGTCGCATTCGGATCCTCGCGCGATTTGCGGCCGGTTGGATCGGTACTGTTTGTTAATTGTCCGTACCCAACACTCGATGAAGACGCGACCCCAGCTAGCGATGTAGAAATAGGGCCCTACGCCCGGACGCCTTATACGACGGATTCCATTTTCAACATTTCGGGGATGAGCTTTGGGGCAATTTCAAAACCTGCCGTGCTTGCGCTATCAAACGGCGCCCGTAAGGCCGGGATCTGGATGAACACCGGCGAAGGCGGTTTGTCCCCATACCACCTCGAGGGAGGTGCCGACATCGTATTTCAGATCGGTACCGCGAAATATGGCGTGCGAACGGAGGATGGTGGGCTGTCCGATGATAAATTGGCCGAAGTAGCGGCGCACGAAAAGGTGCGTATGTTTGAGATTAAACTTGCCCAAGGGGCCAAACCCGGTAAAGGTGGCATACTTCCAGGGGGCAAAGTAACCGCCGAGATAGCGGCAACCCGAGGGATCCCCCTAGGTTCAGATTCAATCAGCCCGAACCGGCATACTGATATCAACAACGAAAGCGAACTGCTCGATTCGATCGCCCATGTCCGCGAGGTCACAGGCAAACCCGTCGGTTTCAAAACCGTGATCGGTGCCTATGGCTGGCTCGAAAGATTGTTCGTAGAAATCCACCGTCGTGGAATCGACAGCGCGCCAGACTTTATTACTGTCGATAGTGCCGACGGCGGTACCGGTGCCGCCCCGATGAGCCTCATCGATTACATGGGCCTGCCAGTCAAGGAAAGCCTGCCGCTAGTAGTCGATCTATTAGACAAACATAGTCTGCGTGATCGCATCAAGGTCATTGCGAGCGGTAAATTAGCGTCCCCAGCCGAAGCCGCTTGGGCCTTGTGCGCCGGCGCGGACTTCATCGTCTCGGCACGTGGGTTCATGTTTGGGCTTGGGTGCATCCAGGCACTACAGTGCAATAAGAATACTTGCCCGACCGGCATCACCACGCATAAAAAGCGCCTGCAAAAGGGCCTCGATCCGATCGACAAGGCTGAGCGGGTTTATCGGTACGCTAAGCAAATGCATTATGAGATTGGAGTCATTGCGCATTCTTGTGGCGTTAGAGAACCGCGTCGCCTAAATCGCATGCACTGCCGTATCGTGACCGAGGGCGCTAGATCACGGCCGCTTGACGAGATCTATCCTCCTGCTAAGACTGTCATAGATCAAAATATTGCTCTCAGCGCGTAGCCGATACTGGCGCCTTCAAAAGGGAAAAAACATGAAAGCATCTGATCTATTTGTGCAATGCCTCGAAGCCGAAGGGGTCGAATACATCTTCGGCGTTCCCGGCGAAGAAAATGCAGACTTTATGTTGTCGCTCGAATCATCGAAGCAGATCAAATTTATTTTGACTCGCCACGAGCAGGGCGCGGCCTTCATGGCGGAAGCCTATGGGCGGCTAACGGGTCACGTCGCCGGCTGCCTCGGTACGCTGGGGCCGGGCGCGACAAACCTGATCACGGGTGTCGCCGATTCGAATATGGACCGCGCGCCGATGTTGGTCTTAACGGGCCAGGGATCTACCGCTCGCCTACATAAAGAGTCCCACCAAATCATGGACGTCGTTGGTATGTTTGAGCCGGTTACAAAATGGGCGACGACAATCTACAACGCGAGCACGATCCCCGAGATAGTGCGCAAGGCAGTGCGAGTCGCGCGCAGTGAGAAGCCGGGCGCCGTTCATATCGAATTACCCGAAGACATCGCGAAACACGAGGTCGAGGCACATCCCATGGTCCCGCGCCGATTTCGGCGCCCGGTTGCAGACGATAAAATCGTCGACCGCGCATATGAGCTCATCACCGCAGCAAAGAATCCCGTGATCCTTGCGGGCAACGGAACGATCCGAAGACGTGCGTCGAAACAATTGAGGCGACTGTGCGATTCAACTGGAATTGGTGTGCTCAGCACCTTCATGGCCAAGGGTGCGGTCGACATGGACGCCGATTATTGTTTGTACACAATCGGGCTCGGCGCTAAAGACATTCCAACGCTAGCGGTGGATGCCGCCGACCTCGTCATTACGCTTGGCTTCGACATGGTCGAATACCACCCACGCTTGTGGAATCCGAGCGCGGCCAAAACAATCATCCATGCAGATTTTCTAGCGGCGGAGATCGATGAGTACTACCACCCGGAAGTTGAGATCATTGGGGATCTGGCGCATACCTTATGGATGCTTAACGAACGCCTGAGCCGGCATAGTGGTCCATCGTTCGATCCTGCGCCCCGCGACGGGGTGCGCCGGCGAATGAGCGAAGAACTCGCGCTACATGCAGACGATGACACGGAGGGGCGCACACGCCCACAGAAAATGTTGTGGGACGCGCGCTCGGTGATGGGACCCGAGGACATTCTTTTGTCGGACGTAGGCGCACACAAAATGTGGATCGCGCGGCACTATCAATGTCACGAACCGAATACCTGCCTCATACCGAATGGCTTTTGCTCTATGGGTTTTGCTTTGCCCGGCGCAATTGCAGCCAGCATGGTCTATCCGGATCGTAAGGTTTTGGGTATCGCCGGAGATGCCGGCTTCATGATGAATGTCCAGGAAATGGAGACTGCCAAACGGCTCAACACAAATCTGGTAATGCTGGTATGGGAAGATCGAGAATATGGCCTGATCGCCTGGAAACAGGAGTCACAATTCGGGCGGCATACCGATTTGTCGTTTACAAATCCTGACTGGCTGCAGCTTGCCGGTGCGTTTGGGTGGCATGGTCATATCGTTAATCGAAGTCGCGATTTTGCAGCGGTGCTCGCAACCGCCTTCGACGAATCCGGTCCTAGTCTCGTCGTCGTGCCCGTCGACTATCGAGAAAACATGCTACTAAATGAACGCCTTGGCGAGTTAGCGCAACCTTCTCCCGTGTCAGGTTAAAACGTAACCGTAGGGGGTCTGCTACACGATTCGATTACTGATTGATGAGATAGACGAAAACGCTCATCCCCAAGCCGGCGAAAAACCCGATAGCTGAAAATACCAACGATACGATGTTTACAACAAGCTTACGTCGGGTGTCGTGAGTAAAAACAATATTGTGGGGTTCGGACAGTGATAAGCCATCCAATCCGAGCACTACAAGTCGGTACCGTCCTGGTCTATCGACGGTGAAGTAGCGCAACGATAAGCGGGAACGGGACACGCCGGAAGCCGAGGACTTAAGCAAAATATTCGATAGCGGCACGACGTTACCGTCGGCAAGATCGACAAGATGGTAGTCCAGCTTAGCAAATGCCGTCGTGAGACGGGGACCTTCACCATGCAACAACATGGCACCGCTACCATCGATATCTAACTCCTGCTCGGCGACTAACGGGACAGAAACTAGGTCACCCGTGCGATGCTGCTTGAGCAGTTGCTGGACCATGGCAATCGCGATGGCCAAACAGATAAGCGCTAACGGAATCGTCACCACCAGCCAGTACATTTTCATCGTGAACCTCTGAGGTCGGGAAGCCCAATCCATCGCCGCGTTAATCTTCGATGTAGTCGTCAAGCAGGATCCGACTACAAACGGGGCAGTTCTTGCCTCCGCGGTCATGAGTTGTGATTTCACAAAACGGGCAAAACTGTGTCCATCCGCTGGCCGACTTATCTTTGGCGAAGAACAAATGCGGAAAGCGAATCGCCATGCCGGTACCGAGTAATACGGCAAAGTAATGGTAACGTGCTTCCGGGCTAAGATCGTAAACCCACGAACTACGTGACCAGCGTCGGCCATCTGCAGCCAATGTTCGGGGCATTTCTGGGGCCGAAGAATTGGAACCTTGGGGCTGGCGCATTGGCCACTCGGTTTGATCGAACCACTTAATTGCAAACGCCTGCCAGTCATCCGGGGTTTCTAGCTCGCTCGCCTCGCGATAGTAGACCTCGAGTTGACTCATGTATCTTGGCTCGAATGACACCCTTAGAACTCGCAGGCGGAATTCAATTTCACTTCGAGTCCCTAGTTCGACCCAGGCGATCGGTCATTTCCGCCAGCACTCGCCAATCATCCGCTACGACTCGGTACAGACTCTTCTTATTAGTAACCAGAATCACGTCTTCGCGTCGGCGTACCGTAGACCACGCCTGGGTTTCTCCGAGTGGCCGATGCCACTGAAGTAATTCCTGCTCGAACGCTTGTGGCAGCTCGATTATGTCCATTACAGCTTTTGGATCGTTGCCGAAATACCCGCCTTGGTTACCGTGGTAGGCCCAGCCGAGATTATTGACGATGATGCGTTCTCGGAATGTCGCACCTCCAAGTTTTTCAATTCGCTCACTGGACAACTTCGATAGGGAATCTACCGCTGCAAGCGGCTTTCGCTCGAACGTGACTATCGGCGCATTCGGGCCGGCGTTTCCAGCGACTAGACAACCGATGCCATCGATTATCCAATCGGAGGACCGGTGCCGCTGATAAAAGAACATAAAAATTTCGCCTCCGGCTCCCGGTGCACCCATTACTTTGGTCGCACGCCAGCCGTAGCTGCTGTCTTGAAGTTTTTCTAGCTCTGCACGTAACTCGGGTGGCGCCGTGCCATACCAGGTCCACCCGTTCTGTTTGGCGATCGCTTTCCATTCATTGTTCAGACGGTAATTGGCGAACCAGGTATGGATCAGCAAAATCGCCGCAACGACGAGAAATCCGATTAAGTAGAGGGCGCCTTCCTCAATCTCGTAGGGTCCAATACGCATTGGCGTCTAAGCAAACGATTTCAGGGAATGCGTGTCGCAATCACGACAATGGTGGCGGGAACAGAAGCGACCGTGCAGCAAAGTGATTACGTACGATCAGGCCAACGCCCCCGCGATTCCGCGGGAGCGCCACACATTGACTACGAAGCCGCCATGCCTTGTATCACGACACCGTCCGACGACGGAGCGTCGAGTTCGGGTAGTACCTCTGTAAGAAACACGTTCAACTCTTCCATCATCACTTCCTTCGGGCATTGGGCATAGTGCCAAATTAAGGTGATGTATTCGGCCGGTAACTCTTCATAGATATGATGCCATTGGTCCTTCAATTCGGAGACCGTCCCGCCCAGAAAGATACCGCTACCGATCATGGCGTCGACGTTTTCTTCGATGTTGTCAGATCGAGGTAGGCTATCGAAGAACGTTGAGTAATGATGGTAATACATTTCTTGATCGTAGTCCCGGACTCTCTGGCGAAATTGCTTCTTATCACCAAGATGGATCCAGCGGGCAATGGTCTGGCGCTCTCCAAGCGTATAGTCGATTCCGACCTTCTTACCCTCTTCTACGTACAAGTGCGAGAACTCTTTCAATACTTTCAACGGTGTGAAATAGACCGGACGAAAGCCGTTTTTCGCCATGAATGGGATGGACGCCGCGCTGCCACTCATCGGCATAAAGATTGGGGGATGCGGTCTCGTATAGGTACTCGGGACGACGCACAGCCGTTGGATGTTGCCGTCGGCGTCGATTTCGCCGTGGGCACCGGCCTTGTGGATACTATCGCGCGCCGGGTACCCGGCGACGCCGGTGTTATGTGGATACGGTATCTGATAGTGCGGCATGTCGATCGAAACCGATTCCTGCGTCCAACAATCGATGAGCATTTTTACGCGCTCTTCGAAAATCTTACGATTCTTGAGGTCTTCATCGCTGCCATCGGAAACGGTGGCGACCGCATCGACATGTTGACCAAGCGTACTCATCCAACGCTTCTGGTAGCCGCGCGTGAGGCCGACGAAAAGGCGGCCCTGCGTCATGTGATCGAGGATAGCGGTTTCTTCTGCGACTCGGATCGGATCCCGGGTTGCCATCACGTAACCGAGTGCGCCGACGTAGGCGTTTTTAACTTGGCTCGCCCACCAAGCGTTTAGTACACCCGGATCAGGTCCAACTTCATAACCCTCGGAATGCATATGGTGTTCGATCGTACTGATTCCCCACACACCCATCTCATCGAGTTCGCGCACGATGTCGAATGTCTCATGGAGGACTTGTTGATAGACGTCACGGTTACGGCCCAGCGGACGTTTCGCCTCGCGGTCCGCGCGGTCTTTTGCCGGCAACATTGGGTAAATCTGGACAATTACCTTGGGCTTTGCCATTGTGTCATTCCTCCGCATTGCGAAACGCTGCGTTCAAGTTCGATATGAGCATGGAGCTTGAAATCTGTCAAGCTGTCGTGGCCAATACGCCCGGGGGGAATCGATGCGGAAAACCACACTTCCGCTTACGACTGACGCCAATCTAAAACAATAAAACCGTCGTCAATTGGCGGGAGGAATCGGCATGAAATTGGATATCCAACGCGTAGAAAGCGCGTTCGAAGGCATGTCTTTCGGTGAATTCGGGCCCTACGAACAAGTAGTCGGCCGCGCCCACGGGAAAGTTGACCCAACCCATCGACTAAACGCTGACATCATTAACCTGGACAAAGCACCGCAAAATGCAGATGGCTTAGTCGAATACGCGGTCGACTTTTGTGTGCTCAAGCCAGTCGATATGTCGAAGTCGAATCGACGCATCTTATACGATGCGCCAAACCGCGGTGACAAACTTGCGCTAGTTGATCTCAACGAATCGGTAAAAGGTCTAGGCTCGAACGCACTAAGCGGTGCTGAAGACGCCGGCAACGGCTTTCTCATGCGCCAAGGTTATGTGATTGTGTTTAGCGCGTGGGACGGCGCCGTCGCACCCGGTGTTGGTTATGTAGAACACGCGAGCGGACATATGCTTGCCGATTTTCCAATCGCAACGAACAATGGCGCACCGATTGTAGAGGCTTGTCGTGAAGAGATTATCTTTGCGCACAACGATAGTCCTGCCCGCTCGCCCTTGGCCTATCCCGCACATGAGCCCGACCGGGACAAGGCGACGCTAACCGTGCGCCAACACGAACCCGATAGCAGAGTGCCGGTACCGAGCGACCAATGGCGGTTTGTATCAAACCGCGAAATTGAAGTCGACCTGGTCGACGGCTTTGACGCCGGTGCGATCTACGAATTGATTTATTCAGCTTGCGACCCGATTGTCATGGGGCTGGGCATGGTCGGTGTGCGGGATCTTTTAGGGCTGCTGCGCTACTCGGACGCAGACAGTGAAGGTACGCCTAATCCGCTAAATGTTGACGGACGCCCCGGGGTTGACTACAGCATCGCCCATGGGCGCTCGCAACCCGGACGCTTCTTGCGTGAGTTTCTTCGTTTCGGCTTCAATGAAGATATGTCCGGCCGGCCGGTCTTTGATGGTCTATACACGACGCTCACCGGATCGCGGGGCATGTTTCTGAACCAGCCATTTTCGCAACCCGGCCGCTTTCCGCGACACCATGAGGACCACGTCTATCCCGGCGACCAGTTTCCTTTCGCCTACGCGAATCGAACCGACTCATTCAGCGGTAAGACGGGCGGTATCCTCACCCGCAACCTCGCGAGCAATACCTGCCCGAAAGTGATGCACGTCGATTCGAGTACCGAATTTTGGCAGGGCCGAAGTTCTCTGCTTGTGACCGACGAGAAGGGAAATGAAATTGAGCAACCTGACGAAGTGCGCAACTATCTGCTGTCAGGAAGCGGTCACGCTGGACCGCAGATGCTGGCGCACGCACCGATGTACTGGAGTCCGTCGCAAAACCCCGTCAATGAACTCGACTATTGTGCGCTGGTGCGCGCATTGATCGTCGCGCTCGATGCATGGGCGACCAAAGGTATTGATCCGCCGCCGAGCCACTACCCAAGCGTTAGTGACGGCACCTTAGTGCCACCAGACGCCCTAGGTTTTCCGGACATCCCCGGCGCTGCCTATACCGGAGCGATCAATGGTCTCAGCGATCGCGACTACACGACCCAACCGCCGAGCGCTATTCCTGGTCGGGATTACCCACTACTGGTTCCAACCGTCGATAGTGACGGCAATGAGATCACCGGGATCCGATCGCCAGACATCCGCGCGCCAATCGGTACCTACACCGGTTGGAATTACCGCGGGCCAAACTACGCCGAAGGCGCGCTCATGATCGTCGGCTCATTTATTCCATTCGCCGCAACAACCGCCGAACGCAAAAAGACTGGCGACCCGCGGCCGTCACTCGAAGAACGATATCCAGACCACGCGCACTATGTTGAGGCCGTACGTAACGCCGCCAAGGAGCTTAACGACGAGCGGCTATTGGTGGATGAAGATGTTGAACGCTATGTTGCGATTGCTGAACAATCGCAGATCCGTAAGTAATCGGGAATCAATTTTTACGCAAATTATGATCCAACCGCTAACAGCTAAAGAATAAGCGGCAAACCTTGAGAGGAAAAAACAATGGCTGCAAAAAAAATACGCCGGCTCGTCACGGGCCACGACGCCAACGGTAAATCGGTTTTCACCATGGACGGTGATGCACCAAACGTACAAATCATGGAAGCCATGGGTGGCACAACGGTCACGGACCTGTGGGAGACCTACGATTCTCCTGCCGATAACACCGGCACCGCAGATAACGCCGACCGTCCCGTCCATTTGGAACCCGGGCCACGCGGCAGTATTTTCCGCATTGTCGAATTTCCACCAGATGCGAATTGGAAGACCGGTGCCGACGGCGCGGCAGCGTTTGCGCAAATGCAGGCGAGCCATGTCGCCGATACCGAGGGGTCCAGTGGCGACCCGGGCATGCATAAGACGAATACGGTCGATTACGCCTTAGTCCTCGACGGCGAAATATGGGCTGTTATGGATACCGACGAACGGTTAATGAAGACCGGAGACGTACTGATTCAACGCGGCACCAACCATGCGTGGGCAAATAAAACGGACAAGAATGCTACGGTCATGTTTGTCCTAAGCGACGCGACTCCCGTTTAATTTGGCGGCGACTTACAAAAGACGGCCTGGTCCATCGGATTTTGCCCAGCCTTCGGATAACGGCACGAAATAAAACATCTCAACTCGCCGCGAGGCGAACTTCCATACGCCATCGACCTTTTCGTAGGCGTCATGGAGTCGCCCCGCGCCGATGAGACTTTCACCATCGCGAGATCCGCGATTTTCGAGCGAGCAAAAGCCACTAGCACGATCCCCATCGACGCGGATCATGTGGTTGGTAAAGAATGGTTTAACTTCAAGCGGCCAAGTCGCGACATAAAAGTCCTTCAACGCGTCATGGCCTTCGATGACCCCTTTCCCCAGCGAGCTGAAATCGACCGAACCATTTTTGGTAAATAAGCCCACCAAACGATCGATGTCTTGCGCTTCGATCGCGAGCCCATACTCGTAGGTTAGCTCCTTGATCATCTCTCGGTTCCAAAGTTCTTCCACCATCTCTTCGTGGGTCATGCTGTTTTCCTTCTGTTAGATTTCCGGAGTACTCGCAGGTGCACGACGATGGTGCGTCAGCTGCTCAAAGGCATAGGCCAGCGAGACTAGATCTGCTTCACGATACGGGAGACCCATCATTTCGATCCCGACCGGCAATCCGGCATTGCTAAACCCCGCCGGCACGCTGATCGCAGGCAACCAACTTTGCGCAGCAATCAAGGTGTTCGTCGGGTAGGTGAAGGTTGTCCATTTACCGGCGTCAAGGTCCGCCCGACTCGGCGACGGGATTTGCGTGGTCGGAAACACCAGTGCCGATGCACCCACCTTACCCATCTCGTTGATGATTTTGCGCTGGAATATCTCCCGCGTTGTGTAGCGTTGGTAGTATTCCGGATCGGACAATGGATCCTCAGGGCCTTCGACTAACATCTCAAATAATTCGATCGACGGATGATACTTACCGGCATCATAGATGTCTTTGACCTTTTTCATCGGCACTGGTCGCGACGCAAGAAAGGCATCGATGTCGTGCCGTGAGCGAGTGATGTACAACGAGGAGAACTCCACATAATAGTCGAGGTCCGGTATCACGACGTCGACCGTTTTCGCACCTGCGCCGCGCATCACTTCCAATGCTTGTTCCATCAGCGCATTGACCTCGGCCGCTTCGGGGTCCGACGGATCGCCGAATGACTGACGTAACACGCCGATCGTTCGCCCGTTGAGTTCATCTGCGTTTAATCGCTCTTGGTAATCTACCGAGCCGGCTATAACGGCAGTTGCGGTAAACGGATCAGCCGCATCAAATCCCACCAGCACGTTGAGTAGACGGGCGAGATCTTCGACTGTACGGCACATGGGCCCCGCGGAATCCTGAAAGACGACGAGCGGCGACATACCGTCGCGGCTAATAAGACCCGGTGTGACCTTCAATCCAACCAGGTTATCGAACGACGACGGCAAACGTATGGAACCACCGGTGTCTTCGCCAAGCCCAATTGCCCCCAAGTTTGCGGCCACAGCCGCACCGGTCCCGCCGCTCGAGCCACCCGGATCATGCGCGATATCATAGGGGTTCTTCGTCTCTCCGGCTTTCGACGAATAACCGAACCAACAAGTGGCGAAATCGGGCATCGCGGTCTTGGCCAAAATGATTGCTCCGGCGTCGCGTAATTTCGCGATTGCAGTAGCGTCCTTCTCGGGCACGTAACCATCCATCGCAATGGAGCCAAAGGTCGTCATTAGCCCTGCTGTTTCCGCTTGGTCCTTTACCACTATCGGGATCCCGTGCAACGCACCACTCAACTCGCCAGTGCGCGCGTACTCGGCGTCGAGGCGCGCCGCGTCGTCACGCGCAGCAGCATTCACTGTGATGATCGAATTCAGCGCAGGACCGGCTTGATCGTACGCCGCAATACGCGCGAGATAACCGTCCACTATATCGACTGCGGTTACCTCGCCTGCACGGATAGCCGCGTGGATATTTGAAATCGTGGTTTCTTCTAGTTTAAATGTCATTGCGTTCTCCGGTTCTTCTTTGCCGCGGCTAGAACCTGTTCAATCACGGCCAATGGATAGACCAACGGCGAACTCATTGTGGTTCGCTTTTATACGCGCATAGTAGATTCAAGCGCCACGTCATTATAGGACGAGCCTAGCCCTGCGGACATCACCTGCGGCAAAGCGTCGGGTGAACGACGCAACAGCCCACGGGTCGTGACCGACGAAAAACCGTGATAGGGTGTTGTACGGTCGCGCGCACGACCCGAAAAACTCGAAAAAAAACCAATATGGACCATCGCGATCGTCAAACCCTAGGGGAATACTCATGCTCGGAGTAATGCTTGTCTTTGTCGGAAGCGTACTATTCATCAACGGCATGGGCGGTTTGGGTAAGGTTGAACCAAAGTCGATGGCCGTCATGAATTTTTTGATCGGTGGATTAGGCGTAGTCATTACACTAATTCAGTTACTGCGAGCAGAAACGCCGGCTGATTTTTTCGGCATCGCAGCCTACCTGCTATTTACATTTACTTACATCTACGTGGCGATCTGCATTTGGCTCGACTTGGATATGCGGGCGTTCGGCTGGTATTGCTTTTTTGTCGCCTGTACTACTGTTCCCTACTCACTCATGAGTTTTCAAAGTGGTGACGTGAGATTCGGGGTCTTTTGGCTTATCTGGGGCTCTATGTGGTTTATGTTTTATCTGGCTAACGTTCCGAAAAAGGATCTCGGTAAGTTTTTGCCCTATTCAGTGATTACAATTGGTATCGGTACTTGCTGGATACCAGGGCTGATGATGCTGACCGACCACTGGTAGACAATCGACGCACAACAAAATCCGCTCATCCGGTTTGTTTGTGTGACTTGGTCGTCACATAGATGACTCTCGAAATTGTGCCCGCGCCGAACAGCATCGAATTCTCTGCGCCACGCGTAGTGGGAACTAAATGCCTATCGGATTATCTAGGATGGACACAGGGGACAGAATTAACTCTGCACTCGGTTTGAGAATTTTCCGCGCCATAAGGGTTCAACGGTTTCGAGACACATGCCCGACGAAAGCTCCTATCAGGACGATGAACGACGGTGGTCTGCATGGATGGCCGCGGCCAACAAGGGCGATAAAGCGGTGTATCAGCAGTTGCTCACCGAGCTTGGAGATGTAGTGGAAGCGTATGTGCGACTCCGGTTTGGCAACTTCCAATTGCTTGAGGATTGCGTGCAAGAGTGCTTAATGGCTCTACACAGTGCGCGCCATACATATGACCATGCGCGCCCGTTTCGCCCTTGGATGTTTACGATTATCCGCCACAAAACCATCGACATATTGCGTAAGTCACGGCGCGATTCGGACCTTGCTACGTCGCTGCAACAGCAGATATCCGCTGATGTGGAAGGGTCTGGCCGGGAGCGTTTACACCGATTAATCGACGGTATCAAAATACTGGAAAATATTGCGCCAGATCACCGCGACGCAGTCGCGCTGACCCATTACGGTGGCTACACCGTACCAGAGGCTGCATTACAACTCGGCATTTCTGAGAGCGCATTAAAAGCGCGTTTGCGACGCGGCTTACAAGCGATAAGAAAACAGCTAGAGGCCGAGGAGCTTCCGCAATGAGCGGTAACGGCAAGCAACGAAGCGATTTGATCACGGATCTGGTATCCGATCTTGAACCCGTTCGGAATCCCGGCAAGACTCTCGTCCGGAGTTTGCTGTGGCTCTTAGTTGCTTTCGCTGCTTCGATCATCTTTATGGTGCTGAGGGCACCGTTTCGACCCGGATTTTCACAGCAGCTGTTGTCCGTGCCCCAGTTCGCCACTGAAACCATACTCGGCTGCATCGCAATTATTGCTGTAGGAGTGGTTGCATATCGGTCAGCAATACCGAGTAACCAGGGCCTTTGGAACCTATTTAGGCTACCGCTCGGTATTACAGTCGTGTGGGTCAGTTTCTACGTCTATGGCCTATCCGAACCGGCACTTGAGCCTTCGATGGCTGGGAAACGCGATCACTGCTATCTCGAAGTATTCTTATATGGTTTACCAGCGCTGCTGGCTGGAATAGTTGCGCTGCGGGCGCTCTACCCACTGCGAGGCACGGCGAGTGGCGCGATGATTGGTCTTGCTGCAGGTGCAATTCCTGCGCTGCTCATGCAGTTAGCCTGTATGTATGTGGTTCCCCACATGCTGATGTTTCATATCCTGCCCGGCTTGGCCCTAGCGGGTTTCGGCGGCATTGTTGGCTACTTCTTCTTGCGTTCAAACTAAATTCTTCGAAGCGCATCGTTTTTAGATCTCCGTTCGTATTGGTTAGGTGCGTAATCGCATCCGTCAGGCGGTGCCTGACGATAACAATACCAACCAAAGTTAGGAGATCTGTAATGTCGGTACTAAAAAGGTCCGGGAACACCACCTTGCTCGCCTCTTACGTCGCGACCTCGCCACCTCCGGCGAGCGCCGTTCGAAAATTCTATCTTTTTAACGCTGCCGCAGGCGCAAAGAGGAGCAACTAATGCAAATTAAATCGACCGTAACCTGTTTTGCATTTGCCCTCGGGTTTTCTTTGACAACGAATAATAGCCTCGCCGCAGGCGTCCAACTCGAAGTGACCATCCAGAACAATTCACCGGCTGGCGGCGTGGCACTCACCCCAGTATGGGTCGGATTTCACAATGGCACATTCGACAGCTACGACGGCGGCAGCCCTGCGGCGGGCTCATTAGAGTTGCTCGCCGAACTGGGACAGACGGGACCAATCTCGGATGTCTTTGCTGGGACACTGATCGGCGACCCAATTGACGGTCGCGTCCAGGGCGCAATTGCGGCAGGCGGTCCTATTATGGCCGGAGGTTCGGCGTCTCAAGTATTTAACGTCGATGATGGCGGAGCAAACACATATTTCTCATATGCCGCGATGGTGTTACCGAGCAACGATTTCTTCGTTGCCAACGGCAACCCATTTGCGCATGACTTAAGCACGCTACTTAGCGGCGCTGCCACTACGATCAGCTTCAATATCGGAACAATCGGGACGGTGAATGATGCTGGTACCGAAGTTAACGATTTTGCATTCTCGCCAGGTAATCCAATTGCAGGGATCCCTGCCGGAGATGCCCCGGGTGGTGTCGTAGAAGGTGGCGTTATTACTAACGTTGTAGCCGCAGATCCATTCGCTGGGTTTTTGACCCCTCCTGGGATCGATATATCAGCGCTAAACTTTAATGACCTGGACCAATACGCCAATGGTATCGCCACGATCACCATTAGCGTGGTGCCATCACCAGTGCCGATCCCGGCTGCGTTGCCGCTCGCGATAAGCGGGATCGCGGGGCTCTTAGCTTTCGTCCGCCGTCGCGAACCTACATAAGTAATACGACAAAGGGGATGGAATTAATTCCGTCCCCAAGAGGTTACCGCGTCCTATCCTTCCGCATCCGCGGTACACGCGGCTCGTCCCCGCAACCGGCGCAATGCTGGCAGCACATGTACCCCGCCTGATTGACCTCTTTAATTACGCAATAGTGCAGCGGCAAATTCTGCTAGTGCCCGAACGGCTCTATTTCCGGTATCGTTTAGCGCCCAACGGAGGTAGGTAATGGATATCTTGATCAAAAATGGCCGAATCGTCGACGGAACCGGCAACCCGTGGTTTTACAGCGATATCCTTTTGTCCGATGGCAAAATCAAATCGATTGGTCGCGGCCTCGCTGTCGCGGCAGACAAAGTCATCAATGCCGAAGGCCTCACCGTCGCTCCGGGTTTCGTAAACCCACATGATCACGTCGACGGCATTGTATTTTTTCGACCTGACATGCAACCCTGGATCACTCAAGGAATCACGACCAGCATGTGCGGCAACTGTAGCTTCTCGCCCTACCCAGATAAGGACACCTGGCTTGAGCATACGGCGACCAACCCTGAAGTAGAACTCGTCACCTATTCTGAAAAAGTTCGCGAATTTCCCCATGATTGGTCGTCGTTAACGGAATACGCCGCAGCCGTAAACAAGAACACGGTCGGTATCAACGTAGTACCTTTGATTGGGCATGGCACGATCCGCTGGAAAGTTGGTTTGCGGCGAGACGAAGCACCAAGCAAAGCTCAGTACGAACAAATCAAGGCGCTGACCCGAGAAGGTCTGCGCCAGGGTGCGTTCGGATTATCGCTGGGTTTGAGCTATCCACCCTGTCGGTTTGCGGACTACGATGAGATCTCTGAACTCGCGGCGATCGTCGCCGAGTACGAAGGCGGCATCTACGCCCATATCAGCGACCTAATCGACGAGGACGATATCTGCAAGCTCGGAGCCATTAGCGAGAAATTCCGGATCCCGGTGCACATTCCACACATCAACCCACCAGGTAAGTCGCGTTTCAAAGATCTACCAATCGCACTCGGTGCACTCGAAGCGGCACGCAATCGTGGTGCAGATATCTCGTTCGACGTGATGCAGTTTTCCGATTGGTGTTTTCGTAACGACGCAATGCGCCATTTTTTCTATTTTCTGTGTAATAACGATTATTACGAAACCCACCTCGAGGGCGCAGAAGATTACGAAAGTTTCTTAAAAAATATCGACGATGACGACTTTAAGGGTGAGGTACAGCAGGCGGTAACAGAGAATTTTCCTAAGGTTGGTGATTTCTACGAAGAGTACATCACCGACGCGGGCCATATCTGGCTAATCAACACCGGTGACGACAAGGTTGAAGACAAAACGATCAACGAACTTGCCGCGGCGAAGGGTGTCGACCCTATTGATCTATTCTTCGATATCGTCCTACAGCGGTCGGACTTGTTATCAAAAGACGTCGAGCCTGGCCTCGTTGCGCCATTCCTCGGCGGTGAGGACAATATCGCCAAGGCCAGCAATCATCCGATGGCGATGCCCTGTCTCGATATTCCGACCGATGTTACCGATCCGAGTGTCGCTCCCTGGCCGCAGATGTACGGCACATTTCCAAAGTTCTACAGAAACCTGATCAACTACGGCACCTCGGTGGAGGAAGCCGTTCGCAAGATGACGAGCTTGCCGGCAAATCGACTTGGGCTAAGTGACCGGGGGCGGATCGGGATCGGCTATAAGGCCGACATCACAATCTTCGACCCGGCGGAATATCGAACCGAGGCAGACTACTACGATCCTTTCGTCGCTGCTAAAGGCGTACACGTCGTCATCGTCAATGGCGAAATAGCGCTTGAGGACGGTCAGCCAAACGGGGTTCGCGCTGGGAAGATGTTATTAAAGCAACGCTAGACTAGGAGTACATCAATGGATTTTGGGATCACGTTTCCTTCTTATATCCGCGCCTACCACGATGCGAAAATGGCCGAAGACTACGGCTTCACGCACGCATGGTTTTACGACTCACACATGTGCTACAGCGACGTCTATGCCAGCATGGCATTGGCCGCGGAGCATACCCGCTATCTCAAGATCGGGCCGCTGGTCGCAATTCTCGGCAATCGCATCGCGCCCGTGACAGCCCACTCGATCGCGACGATTAACGAACTCGCGCCTGGACGGGTCATTTTGGGTGTTGGCACAGGGTTTACCGGCCGCAACGTCATGGGTATGCCGCCGGCCAAGTTAAAAACGATGCGTGAGCATATTGGCGTTATCAGAGAATTACTCGCGGGCGGCGAGGCAACGTATCGCGAGGGCGAGTTGGAGCGCTCTATCAAATTCTTACACCCAAATTCCGGCTACATCAACGTCGCCGATCCGATACCGATCCACATGGCCTCGAATGGTCCGAAAGCGCTCAAGATGGTGGGAGAACTCGCCGACGGCTGGGTCACGATCGGCCTCGACGGAGAATACATCTCAAGCAGCATCAATCAGATCGGGCAAGCGGCAAAAGATGCCGGACGTGTGATGGATTCGGTCTACACAACCAACCTCACCACGGGCTGCATACTACGTCCCGGCGAATCGATGACATCACCGCGCGTGCTGAGCCGGGTCGGGCCATATGCAATATTGCTATTGCATACGAATTGGGAT
This sequence comes from Gammaproteobacteria bacterium, assembly GCA_021773835.1. GTDB lineage: Bacteria > Pseudomonadota > Gammaproteobacteria > UBA11873. The sequence continues at coordinate 288,878 of JAJFJQ010000051.1, read as the reverse complement.
CCGAAGGAAATGAGGATCGGCCCTTTCGCACCGCCTGCGGTAGCACCACTTGCTAAGCGTTATTTCGAAGAACAGATCATGAAGATGAAAACGCCACTTGAGAAGCGATTCCAAGAAATGCATTTGGGTCACCTGCTCTTTTTGCGTGACGGAGAAGAAAAATACGTTACCGATGAGTTGGTGAAGATTTCCACGCTAACCGGATCCGCTGGCGAGATCATCGATCGCATCCATATGCTCGAAGATGCTGGCGTGACAAATATCGCGCTAAACGTTTGCGGTACCGATGGGCGCGAGATGATCCGCGAATTCGGTAGCGAGATAATTTGTAAGCTTTGATTGAGGACCGCAATGAGCGACAACCAAGTTGATGCCTTTCGCTTCACCGGCAGGCTGATTAAAAAAATTATCCTAGAGGCGATCGACAATACCGTGCCGCCTGCAACAATTCCGTGGGCGATTCCCGCTAAAGCGCTTGCAGATTCACGCGTTGCCTTACTGACGACGGCAGGTATATCCATGCTAGACGACGCACCATTCGATATGGAGGCCGAGCGAAACAATCCAGTCTGGGGTGATCCGAGTTGGCGCAAAATTAGACATGATGCAACGAGTGCGGATGTCGCGGTCAATCACTTACACATCGATACGGACTACATCAAAAACGACATCAACGTTGCGCTGCCGTTGCAACCACTCGCGGATTTAGTCGCGGCCGGCGTTGTCGGTTCGTCGGCGCCGAATCACTACTCGATCATGGGTTTTCAAGGCGAAGACAGTAGTACGCTTGAAAATGTGAGTGGACCGGAAATCGCCCAGGCGATGCACGACGACGAGGTCGACCTCGCCATCCTTGCACCCGTCTGACCCGATTGTTGCCGGTCCGTTGGACTGGTCGCGAGGAAAATAGAAGATGCCGGGATCCCGACGGTGACCGTTAATTTAATTTGGGAATTCCAACGCGCACTCGGTATGCCCCGCGTTGCGGCGGTTGAACACCCATTTGGCCGGCCATTTGGCGAGGTTGCGGATCGTGCTACGCAAACCGCGGTTCTGCGCGCGGCGCTAGCGATTTTCGCTGCGGCTAAAGATCCTGGTCACGTCGCCCACCTTGATTTCGTCTGGCACGAAGACCCAAAGCAAACGCGCTGGCACCCACCTGAACCTGCTCCGATCATTCGTTATATGAAAGAGCGCGGGAAGATCTAGGACCCGCTAGGCCCGCGTACGCGCACCGCTCGAGTGCATCGGCGCAAACAACAAGCATAGGCCGGCGATGGTGCTCACCGTGGCCAGGCATAAGTAGCCAAACGTGAAGCCACCGCTCAGATCAATGGCAAGTCCGAATAGCGGCGGCGCAACTACGACCCCAGCAAACGTCACGAAAAGTGCGCCACCCGTTGCACGGCCAACATCTTCGGCTGCGACGTTGCGGGATATTTCGGCCAGATAGACACCATTCCATGCCATCCCAGTCGCACCAAACACGGCGCAAACAACGAAAATCGTCCACACTGGCCAACTGACATCGAAGCTCGCCGTCACCAATGTCATTGCCGCCATGCTGAGCGCGATGATCCCCAAGATCCGGCGGCTCTGCCCACTCGCGTCCGCGACGGCGCCCCAACCGATGCGTGCAACGACAGCGGCCCCTCCGACTATGGACAAGGCGAATCCGGCAAATTGTGTCGACCAACCAACCGCTATCTCAAAATAAGTGACTAAGAAATAGATGTAGCATTGTTGCGTACCGGATAAGAAGAACGTTGATACGGCGATCAATCGCAAGGCCGGGCGCGAAAAAATAAGCCGTAGCGGCCCAAGCACATTACCACGGAGTAATGGTTGGCTCGGGATCAATTCGATATCAAAGCGCCTTCGCCAAGCCTGCAGACACAGCGCGCCACTTATTACCGCCATCGCGACGATCACGCTTACTGCGCGCCAGTCAAAATAAATTAATAGAAATGGTACGAACAGCCCAGCGAAAACGCCGCCAAGCGGCACACCGGTCTGTTTTATTGAAAAAACCAATGACAGCGATCGCATCGGCGTGTGGCGCGACAGCAGGTGACTGCTTGCCGGGGTCGTCGGACCGTAGCCAAATCCGAGAATGCAAGCCGATAGCAGGAACCACCACCATTGCGCGCCGGCGCAAACCAGCAATCCCACCGCGCACAAAACCATGGCTCCTTGCGAAAAACGGATCGCACCAAAGCGCAGGATCAGCCCACCGGTAAGCAGCGACCCCAGCATCGCTGCGACGTAGGTCAGCGAGGCGTAAACACCAATGTGTTCGGGACCGATTCCGATATCGCGTGCCGCTTGGGGTGCAAAGATTGAGACTGTTAACGAAGCCATCGTGACGAGGGCTTGCACAGCAGTGGTAACCGTCACCGCGATAGCGACGGTGCGCGGCGAGCGGTCGAACTCGGTCAATGCTTAAGCGGGCGAGTAAAAACTAGCTTTTCACCCGTCCAAGCGATCAAAGTATCGAAAGACTGCCGGAGCCGACAGCATTCCAGCGAGTTTCTCGCTGACTCCCGTCTCGGTCCGCCAAGCGAGGTAGCGCTCGTAGTGCGGCCGCGTTTCCCACTGTTCAACCAGTACGAGTTCATTGGGATTGTCATGACCGCGGTTCATATAGACCTCAAGGCAACCGTCGTAGGCCCGCGTCTCTTTAAAATTCTCGGCGAACATCGCAATTAACTCATCGATACATTCCGGTTTCACCGTGACTTCAAGTAGTACGGTTACGCTCATATCCAGTCCTCAGTAACATTTTTTTCGAAAAAAGCAGTCCCGGCCTAGAATCTAGCCGAGACTATTTTGCGCTAGCGTCAAACTATCCTGCCGGTGGCCCCAGTTTCTCAATGAAAAAATCACGGGCGAGATTATTCGCTATGCTGAGGCCGGGTTCGGAATACAAGCCGATCTGATTAAACGGCAGGAACTCCACGCGTTTTGGCTCGCGGGCTGCATCAATAAGCTCTGCTATGGACCATGCTGGGTGCACGATGTCGTAGCCGGACGTACTAATGATCATGTACGGGCGTGGGCTAATGCGATGTACGAAAGACAATGGGCTGTACTCTAGAATGCGTTCAATTGACTCCAGGGTAATCGTGTCCGCCCAAGTCGAATGATATTCTTCAGCCGCGGCGAAAAAATCAATAATGTCTTGACCAAGCGGCATGCCGCATAGTTCGCCTGGACCCGCAACAACCGGTATGCGCGCGCTTTTCCCGGTCTTATCGCGTTGTACCCGATCCGCCTCGACCGCATCGAGCAATTCTTCGAACTGAAGTTCGCTACGCAGGAGTTTCATCCATCTGAAGCCATCGAAAACCGGAACAACCGCGACTACTGCTTTCGCCCGACGATCAATCGCACCGGTATACGTCACCCCAGCGCCAGCGAAACTTGCGCCCCACAGGCCAACGCGATCAGGATCAACGTCATCGCGCGATTGCAGATAACTGATCCCATTACGGAAATCTTCCGCCTGATTCAACGGGAACAACTCTCCGCGTACCTCACCTTCGGAATTTCCAAAGCTCCGGTAATCGATCGCGAGCACGATAAACCCAGCTTCTTGGAAACATGCCGCTTGTTCCGCGAGCATTGACTTGACCAATGAAAAACCGTGTCCAATAACAAGCGCGGCCCGGCGCTCACCTTTTTTTAGATCTTTTGGGAGGTAGAGATCACCGGCACAGCGCATGCCGCCACTTTGAAAATAAACTTCTTCCATCGTTCGTTCCTCATTGGTGAGTAGCGGCCTTCAGCTCGCCGCTTGCTTCAAGTGTGTTTATGCTGCATTTTCGCCTTTAGTACCTGGGAAGCCCATTGGCTCCATGCGATCAATGACGTCGCCGAGCGGCGTCACAAATTCGACTTCGATGCGTCGGGTCTGAAACAACCACTGTTCGTCCTGTTTAACGAAAGTATCGTGGTAGGTGCCGAGTATTTGATAAGCGGCTTTATTTTCCTTAGATACGAAGTAGGCGGTTAGATAGCACACCGAACTTGCCGCTTCACCGTCGACATCGATCGACATCGAATGGATCAAATGCTTGAGATGGTCGACCCCAGCGCGCAGCGTTTGATGGTAAAACGCGTACCATCCACGGATCGCATCACGGCCGTAGACTTCATATTCACCATCAAAAACTGGGCTTAAGATCGCATCTTTTGCGAATAGGGCAGCGACCTCGTCCGCGGTTCCACGGTCGACACAGTGGCAATAGTTAGCCAGGGTCTGTTTAATAGCAGCGATATCATTCGACATGCAAAATCTCCTACATCAATTCACTTCTCAATAATGTCTAGTTAATTAAAGGTGCCGCCAGATTCAGCGAGCTTCTTTAACAGCGGTGCAGGTTTCCACGACGCAGGATCCCGCTCCGCAAATTCGCATACGCGTTGATAGACTTTATCCAATCCAATATGGTCGGCATAGAACATCGGTCCACCTAAATAAGCCGGCACACCGTAACCGTAAACGTAAATCACATCGATATCGCTGGCGCGTTGTGCGATGCCTTCTTCCAAAATCCACGCGCCCTCGTTAATCAGTGCGTACATCAGGCGTTCCAGCACTTCATTCCCCTCGATTTCGCGACGCTCGATGCCTTTCTCGCGGCTATAATCGATGATCAATTGCTCGATCTCAGGATCCCGTTGCCGGCTCCTATCACTGGGATCGTACTTATAGTAGCCGCCACCGGTCTTCTGGCCGAAACGCCCCTTTTCGCAAATACGATCCCCGATTTCGCAATAGCGGTCACCTTCGGCAAGGCTCTCGGGCAATCCCTTGCCTTGCCGGATCCGCCAACCGACATCGAGCCCGGCGAGGTCCGACATCGTTAGCGGTCCCATGGCGAAACCAAGGTCGTATATGGGAGCGTCTACTTCATGCGGTAAGCAGCCCTCTTCGAGCAAGTATTGCGATTGGGCAAGGTATTGATGGATCATCCGATTGCCGACGAAGCCGTCACACACGCCTACCACCACACCAACCTTTTTAATGGCCTTGGTTACCGCCAAGGTCGTGGCTAATGTCTCAAAGCTAGTCTGCTCGCCGCGAACTATCTCGAGCAGTTTCATCACGTTTGCGGGGCTAAAAAAATGCGTGCCGATAACCATCTCGGGACGCTTGGTCACACGCGCGATTTCGTCGACGTCAAGCGTCGAGGTGTTCGTCGCGAGGATACAGCTCGGCTTTGCGACTTCGTCAAGCTTACCGAACACCTCTTTTTTGACGTCCATGTTTTCATAGACGGCCTCGATGATCATATCCACGTCTGCGAGATCGGCGTAGTCCAATGTCGGCGTGATCAAGCCCATGCGCTCCTCAACTTGCGCGGCGCTTAGGCGGCCCTTCTTCGCCGTGCGCTCATAATTTGCGCGGACCACCCCCAGGCCTTTGTCCAGAAACTCCTGTTTCATCTCCAGCAGTGTTACCGGGATCCCGACATTGGCAAAATTCATGGCGATACCGCCGCCCATGGTCCCGGCACCGATCACCCCAACCCGCTTGATATCGAGCACGGTCACGTCCTTCGGCATATCGTTCACTTTGCTTGCCGCACGTTCGGCGAAGAAAATGTGCTGTTGTGCGGCTGATTGGAGGTCGTCGTGTAATTCTTGGAAAAGCTCACGTTCTCGCGCCATCCCCTCGTCGAACGGCAAGGTACAGGCAGCTTCGACGCAAGCGATGCAACTTAGCGGTGCCTTGAATCCGCGGCGAGTCTTAATTGCATTGGCGCGAGCCGTCTCAAATATCGCCGGGTCAACCCCAGTGACCTTTTCATTTATGTCGCGGACCTTGTTTAAGGCTCCACCCGCGCTGACAATCTTGCGCGCAAACGCCTTGGCACCTTCCAGGAGATCACCCTCATCAACCAAGGCATCGAGCACCCCGGCCGCGTGGGCCGTCGGCGCATCGATATGCCCACCACCTGCTATCGCGTCCACCGCGGCCTGCGCGCCAATCAAACGCGGTAGACGTTGGGTACCGCCGGCACCCGGCAACAAGCCAAGATGGACCTCGGGCAATCCAACCTTCGCCGAGGGCACTGCTACTCTGTAGTGACAACACAGCGCGGTTTCAAGTCCCCCGCCGAGCGCGGTCCCATGGATCGCGGCGATGACAGGTTTCGACATGTCTTCCATTGCATTTAGCGGTAGCGAAAAATGCGGCGGCTTCGGTGGTTTACCAAATTCGGTGATATCGGCGCCGGCAATAAAGGTGCGGCCATCGCAGATCAGAATTGTGGCGACCGTAGCGTCGGCGTCCGCCGCCATGAAGCAATCATAGAGACCCTGGCGGACATGGTGGGATAAGGCGTTAACCGGTGGGTTGTTAACCCTGACGATACCGATATCGCCGTCAACGGTATACGAGACGGATTGACTCATGGGCAGACCTTTCTTTTACGTTTTAGGTTCGGTTTATGTCGATTATTCTACGTCAAAGTTGCCATGATGTTGTCAACTCCGGCTGGCAAACGCGGCAGACCGCTAGAAGCACGAAAAAGCGTCACGTTTTCGTAGGCAGCTTGCGCAAATCAGCCCATTGCATGAACGCGATGGACAGCAAGACCATCGCTCCACCAAGCGCCTGCAGAGCACTCAAGACCTCAGCGAATAACAGCCAGGCCAAAAAGATCGATGTAACCGGCTGAATATTTACCACCATGCCGGCCTTAAGTGCACCAATTTTAGTAATGGCATAAAAATATAGCGGCGTGCCAATCGCCTGGAAGACAGCAACCCCAACCATGCCGCCCCATCCACCAGAGGTGACGGGCAAATTGACTTCGGTAATAAATATTGCGATCACCGTCAACGTAACTGTCGCGGCGACGCTGAAGTACAGCGTCAACGCTAACACGTCGACTTGCCGAAAGTGGCGGGCGACCAAGATCGCGTTCACGGCGGTTGCGACCGATCCCATCAAGGCCAATGCCGCGCCCCGACCATCGATACTTCCAAGTGACACGCCGAGCATAATGGCGAGGCCAATAAAGGCGACCGTTACCGCAAAAATTTTCGGCATCGATACATGCTCGATGCGAAGAGCCATCACCAGTACAGCGATGATGATTGGAAAAGTGAAAAACAGTAGCGACGCAAGGCCGATCGAGATGAATTCCACCGAGCCGATGTTGCCATACGCCATCAAGCCCATTAGCACCCCATTGAGCGCCACCATCGGCAACAATTTGGTGGGGATTTTCATCGTGCGCCCAGCCAGCCTGATTCCAGTCACCAGCACGAGTACGATAAAGCCCGAACGGAACACTGAAACGACGATTCCGCTCGCGCCACCATCGAAGGCGAAGCGGGACACCGCCACCGCGGCACCGAGGAAGACCGCGCAAAGCATCACGGCCACAAGCCCGAGGAATTGGTCTCGATCTTGATCCAATTGAATCTACGGCTCGCGCCTGCGGCCAGCTAGAGTCGCATTAATAAAAGCCCGGAAATTCCGGAGCAAGCGCGCACGAACCATCAAAGATGCTTCCGATACCAATCGAGCGCATGACCAGCGGCCGCATCAAAATCGTCCATGTAAACATCGTAGTGGCGACAATCGAGCTCAACTAATTGCTTCGGCTCACCGATCTGCTCAAACGCCTCGAGCTGCCAAGCGGTCGGCGTCTGTAGGTCGTTTGTCGCCACGATCATCAGCAGCGGAGTCGGTGAGATCTGATCAACGAAACTTATCGGCTCGTAGCTTCGCAGGAGATCAAACGACCGGACTGTTAACGCATTGTGATAGCGACCATTAACGTCGTTACGTTTGATCCATTGTTCGGTTTCAGAATCTGGTAGCGCCGCAGGAATCGTCGCCGGCGGTTTGCCACTGCGTCGTGCATCACGATCGATATCTAAGCGAGTGCGAAACTTTTCGCGCTTTTCGGTCGGCACCCACGCGTCAAAGGTTCGCGAACCACTTACCAATGGGACTTGCGATACCGCGCAGCGTACCCGACCATCCAACGCGCTGACGGTAAGCACGTGGCCGCCCGCATAGCTCGTGCCCCATAAGGCGATCCGCTCAGGGTCAATTTCCGGCAGCGTGCGCGCGTACGATATCGCCTCGCGCAGATCTGCCACTTGTCGCCACGGATCGGATTCTCCCCGCGGCCACCCGGCGCTCCGCCCCCAATTTCGATGGTCATAAGCAAGGCATGCAAATCCCGCGTCTGCAAAAACCTCCGCGTAGCGTTCGAGGTCAAGGTCGATGATGCCGCTTAAGCCATGCGTAAGAATGATCAACGGGTGTCGCGGGTCGGCGCTTGGCTGCGCCATCCAGCCGACTAACTCGATGCCTTCACTTACAAAAACAATATCCTGCTTGTCCACTAAAATTTCCTTCGCCATGAGGCCCGCAGGTCCCATCCAGCTGACTTCGTAATATCAGAATTAGCGATCATCGACCCTGACGCAAGCGAATCGAGCGCGCCATCCATCCAGCGCATCCTGCGACCACGCCACACACTGCCGCGATAGCGAATGCCACGTCATAGCTCCCGGTAACATCGAAAACGTACCCGGCCAACCAAGGGCCGGTTGCGCTGCCGGCGGCGCTGCCAAAAAGTCCAATGCCGACAATCGAACCAAAATAAAGCCCACTGAAGCGGTCACTCATCATCGCCGGCACCAACGAGGCTGTAGCCGAATAACCAACCCCGAGCATGATGGCATAGATATAAACACCAAACGCAGATGGAACGGATCCGAGCAGCGCCAACATTCCGAAACTGGCCACCAGGATCGTGATCCCGCCAACAAAAACGACTTCACGGTCAATCCGATCCGAAAGCCAACCGCCACCGGTTTTGCCGAACACGCTGGCCAGCCCGACGACGCCCACGACGGATGCGGCGACGATAGCCGTATGACCGTGGTCAACAAGATACGCCACTTGATGGACATGCAGGGTTTGCGAACAGGTACTACCGAAAAAGAACGCCGTGACCATTAGCCAAAACGGAATTGTCCGCACCGCCGCTCGCAGCGTGATCGACGTGTCGACCGGCTCTGCAATGGCATTAGACGGTGCAACCGACTCTCCGAGGTCATGGACAAATTCGTCGGCCGGCGTACGCGATACTGGGCGCGGACTGCTAGCCGACAAGTAAATCGCAGCCGGCACAACCCAAAAAGCACAAATGCAGCCGAGTACACGAAACGCGATGCGCCAACCATAGGCATCGATCAAAAGTTGACACAGGGGCACGACCGTCAGCATCCCGACACCGATACCAGAGCTGACTATGCCCATCGCGAGTCCAAGGCGATGTTGGTAACGCCGCTCGACCATCACCAGCGCTGGTAACCAACCGCATAGCGCAACCGATATCGCGGTCAGCACCCCAAAGCCTGCATATAGCTGCCAAGGCTGCTGAATTAGGCTGTTAAACCACAATGCTGAGCCGAGCGATACACCGCCGATCCCCACAAGTAGTGGCGGCCGAACTTTATCGCACAACATACCGACAAAGGGGTTGGCGATGCCATGCACAATTGCAAACGTACTAAAGGCGCCGGCCAACAGTGAACGGCTCCAACCGAACTCGGCGAGCAACGCAACTAAAATAACGCTATAGGAATACCAGATCCCATAGGCCAAGCCCAAGGTTGTGGCAATGACGCCGAGACTCAACGATCGGCGAACGAAGCCGAGCGGACGCAGCAATGAAGGAAATCGCATGGACGGTATAAAGTAAAGTGCTTGGCTCGCGTATTGTCCTGTTGGCACGTGTTGCACCGATACGGTAGCCACATGATACCGAGTTGGCACTAACAGTGCAGAATCCAACGCCAGATGAATGAACGCTCGGCGCGATGGAAACCGTATCGGTAAATAAAAGGCCGCGACGCGGCCCCTTTTTATCAAGCTGGATTGATTTCGCTAACTAGTCGTCCTCACTTAGAGACGTAAAATCCATCCGATGTTTGACCACCGTGGGCGTATATTTGGCGTAGGTAGCTCTACATACCCGGGTAGTCGAACGGCGATGGTTCTGCCTGTTTATCGCCTTCCTTTCCAGCGGCCACGACGGGCAAACAAGCTAGCGATAGCAATGCCAAACAGCCACCCCGCCGCCGGAATCGGGACGGGCGCCGCTACTAAGCTTAGACTGCCACTACCGGCAATATCTGTGAATATCAAGTCAAACTTCAGACCGCTGGCCGCAAATATCGGATCGATCACAATATCCCCAAAGCTACCGATCAAACCAAGCTCCCAAGTCATCACCGTAAACATGTCGCCGACCTCTGGGATAAATCCATCGAACGACAATATCGACAAGATCGGATCGCCAACCAACAGAATGCTTGCAGAATCGTTGATCTGATCGTGATTGTCTGAGCCCGAGCCCGGTAGCAGACCGCCGAGTTCAAACTGGACGGTCCCGCCGAAAGCCTGATTCGTACCGCTCGTAATTCCAGGACTCTCCCCCGGCGCAAAGATGCCGAGTACAAGCGTATTCTCAAACGTCCCCTTACCCGATACTTTCCAGCCCGCATCAAAGATCAACCGCTCGTCAAGCGCAACCCCATCGCCGCTAACGTCGCCGTTGTTCTTTACATTTCCGCTTACGTTACCGCGACCGAGTAGATTCTTGCCTTCTTCGATGAAGAAATGGGCGAGGCTATCACCCGGAATCGCACCACCAGCGGCCAAAGTTCCGCCGCTTACCCCATCTCCCAAGTGTGTCACCGATCCCAGTACGGCCGTATTTGCGTCGTGAATCGTCACGGTGTGCGTGTCCGTATGCAGGCCACCGTCGCTAAAAAAGCCATCGACCGCGCTCGCATCGCCGAGACTCAGCGCACCTTCTGCAACAATGGTTGACCCAATTTGCGCAGCAACCGCTGCGTTGACGTTACCGTGCCCAACAAGGGTTTTTCCTCCAGCGAGAAATACACCCGTAGCGGAACTCAGGTCGCCACCTTCCAATTGCGTCAGACGACCCAATGCCGCGGGGCCAATCTTATTTTCTAAGGCTAGTTCCGCTCCAGATCGGACAATGATGTCGCCTTGGGTGTTAAAGCCGTTGAAATCGGTATTGTCGCCGATCGTCAAAGTGCCACCATCGGCATCAATCGTTGAATCGAAGCCGCCCACGAAACTCCCATGCACCGTACCGAATCCATGCAGCGTGCTATCACCGTCAACACCAATACCGTCCGGTACGTCCAGCGTACCGCCGAGCAACTCCACGCTCGATGCGTCTTCAATGTCTACCCGTCCGCCACTACTCTCCCGAAGCATCAGGGTCGAACCAGGATTGACCGTTAGATTTAGTCCTTCAATGCCACTTCTGGCCAATTTAACATCCAGCACCCCACCCGCTGACTCAATCGTTCCTCCTGCCAGTCCGAAGAAGAACGAGTCCGCTATATCGACATGATGCGCGGTCCCAAACCCATGTATGGCATTAACGAAAATCGTTCCACCGGTACCTGAAGCTAATCCCGCGACCCCGTTAATCGTGCCACCTTGCATATTCAAAGACCCAACGAAGGCTTGGACACCCCCGTTAACATTGACGGTCGCATTCGTGCCAATAGTCATTGCGTCGGTTACCGTGAAATGCACATTATCTCCAGTAAAAAGCGGTGCATCGACTTTATTAAGATTGAGTTCCGCAGTCGCTCCCCCCGTTGGTTCAAGCGATAAATTTCTTACCGTGGTGAAATCTTCAAACCCTTCCATATTGTGATCGACTACCGATGCCCCAGTACCGCTGTCCGGAATGATAAACACCGAATGGGGCCTGCCGGGCGGCAGTCCAAACGACCAGTTTCCCACGTCGCCCCATTCGCCACTGCCGATTTGTGCGAACTCCAGCGTCGGCGTAAATAGGTATACCCCTTGGCGTCCGTCCGCTAGGTCCGCACGGTAGGCTACCTGTCCAAAATCATTGAACGCCTGCACGCCGCCAATATCCGGCGAATCGATAAAAGAAATATTGGTGATAACAGAACCGTCACGCGCCTCTCCCTGTAACGCGACCGTTGCAAACGCATTGCCGTCAGAAATAAACGCGCCTTGTAGCTGACCACCGGAACCATTCCCAATCGCCGCAGAGAACAGCACCGCCCCGGGGTCATTCACAACAGGATTACCCAAATCCTCGAACGTTACGGCTGTTCCGGGGACATTATCGCCGGTGCGGACGATGGTTCGGAAGGCCGAGTCGAGTGCTTGAAAGATACCTTGATCGTCAATCGCACCCATCGCAGTACCACTCAGAGTCGCGTGAAAAGCACTTGTACCGAATTGCTGCGTCTCGGTGGCATTACTGATGGAAGGATCGCCAAAATCCTCGTACACACCATTACCATCCGCGGCGGCGACTCCAGTAGAAACAAGTGCTCCCAGATAGGTGGGAAACCCACCAAGATTCAACCAAAAATCGATTGAATGCGTTGTGCCGCCATCGATAACCGTCCGTTTGAAGCTACCACCCGTGTCGCTCACCGTTGGTTGCCCGAAGATAGTTGTTCCGGTTGGATTGTTGAATGCGATCAGCTGCAAGCCGGACGTGCCGTTCAAAAACACGCCGTGCGTTTCACCGCCATCGGGAACGGGTGCTACGATGTCCGCTGTGAATGCAGTGTCCACTCGGAACTCTGTTGCACTATAACCAACAGCCGGTTGACCGATATTCGTCAGCGTTCCACTCAATCCAGAAGATGTAAAAAAGTTGTCACCTACAAATTCAAAACTACTGAAATTGTCAGCCTGATAAATCGCAGTCCGAGCCGGGGGGATCGCGGCGATGGAGTCCCCTTGGAAGATTGTCGGAAGAAACCCACTATCATTCGTTACCGGTGCGCTGAAACCGGTAAAAGTTCGCCCTTCAAAATCGTCTGGGACTGGAGCGTTTTCGCGGGCCACGACCATGATTGGTGCTTGATTCCGATGTAAAATTCCTTGAGTGCTGGACGACCCGGCAAACGTGGCGTTAAACGCAGTCGTTGAGCTATCGAATCCCGCGGAAGAATTAGTATCGGAAAAGCTCAGCGACGAAAACCCCGCATAACTCCCGTCACCATCTGGGCTCGCCTGATTCGTTCGCGCGAACTCGATCAATGATTTCGTGAACGAAGAACCAAAGAAGGAGGCCGGGGTGCCAACGAACTCCTCGCCAAATATACCCTGCGTACTCGACGAACCGATTAGATCAGCAATGAAAGCAACACGCCCTGAGGTCGACAATCGCGGCAGCTCAAACGAGGCAAAGGTCCCGTCACCACTTGGCGCCAAATCTCCAGAGATACTAATCAAGTCATTGTCATGCGCCATGGCCACGCCGACAAAAATGAACAGGCAAAGCGAAAATAGGATCAATTTCGCCTTTCGGTAACAATCTGACATGAGTATCTCCGTATTTTGTGAGTCTGATTATGCGTCGGTCCCGACCGCCCAATGTCCGCTCTGGCGAACTATTAGCCTGCCGAAACTACCTTAGGATCTGCCAACGGTATTTGATCAAATTAGTCAGTAGTCCGTCGGACTACCCTGCAATTTACGTTCCACAATCAACAAACCAACGCTTCTGCGTCTACTTCATACAGTTACAGCAGTAACGTCGAGACGACGTAATGTCGGTTGTAAAGAATCTAAGAAAATGCACCCAATTTTGGCCTCAGTTTTGTAAAAATTATTGACAAAATGTGAACCAGAGCACGTGATTTCGGCTTACCTGTGGATGCAGATCAATGAATCTTGAGAGCCTTTATGCTAGCGGGGTAGAAAACATCATATTTTGATTTCAACATTTTTGCCACGCCGGGCAGCAGTGATCGCAATAACGCACAACCGTGCGCGAAGTTGAATCCGAATGACGATCTCAACGCGACGCTAGTGACGACTGATCCAGGCGTGCGTCACCTTGATCACGAATGATTTTCAGCGTTCTACGGAAGGCCAGCGATCCGGACAGATGGCCTGCCGGCGAAATCAAAGACCTGCGTCGATGAAACGCTGTCTCCGTTGCTCAGGCTACTTTCGTATTCTCTCCACCAACACGCGACGTTAAGTACTCATCGTAAGTACCGCTGTAATCTATCACACCGTCTGGAGTGAGTTCGATAATACGAGTGGCCAGAGACGAGACAAACTCGCGGTCGTGACTGATAAAGATCAATGTGCCGGCATAATTTTCGAGCGCTAGATTAAGCGCTTCGATCGATTCCATATCCAAATGATTAGTCGGTTCGTCCATCACCATGACATTCGGCTGTTGCAGGATAAGCTTTCCGAATAACAATCGAGCTTCTTCTCCGCCCGAGACAATCTTGACTGACTTTTCGCTGTCATCCTTCGAGAACAACATTCGCCCCAAAGTGCCGCGGATCAGTTGCTCATCGGCACCCGGCGGCTGCCACTGCGCAACCCATTCGTAGAGCGTCATATCCTCAGTGAAATCTTCGGCGTGGTCCTGCCCGAAATATCCGATTTGGGCGTTCTCAGACCATTTGATATCGCCTCGATCGATCTCGATATTTTCAATTAGGCAACGCACCAAGGTCGTTTTGCCAATGCCGTTGGGACCGATAATGGCAACACGAGAACCTGCCTCAATCACCAGGTCCAAATTCTCAAACAAGGGGCCGTCATCGAATCCCTTGCTCAAGCCAACCGCCTCGACGGCAAGTCGACGTAAGGGTTTAGCTTGCTCGAATCTTATAAACGGGCTGACCCGGCTAGATGGTTTGATTTCTTCAAGTTCGATATTCTCAAGTTGGCGTGCACGGGAGGTTGCCTGCCGTGCCTTCGACGCGTTGGCGGAGAAGCGGCTAACAAAGGCTTGTAGGTCCGCCATTTTGGCCTTCTTTTTCGCATTGTCCGAGTACATACGTTCCCGCGCTTGCGTCGCGGCTGTCATGTAGTCGTCGTAGTTGCCTGGGAATACGTGCAGCTTGCGATAATCCAGATCCGCCATGTGGGTACAAACGCTGTTTAGAAAATGACGGTCATGCGAAATGATCACCATCGTGGATTTACTTCCGTTGAGGTAGTGCTCTAACCAGCGCACCGTGTTGATATCGAGATTATTGGTCGGCTCATCGAGCAACAAAATATCAGGGTCAGAAAACAAGGCCTGCGCCAGCAACACGCGTAGCTTCCAACCCGGCGCGATGGCACTCATGGGGCCGTCGTGCTGATCGGCCAAAATGCCGATGCCCTCGAGTAGTTCGCCCGCACGCGCCTCGGCGGTGTAGCCATCCATCTCGGCAAATTCGGCTTCAACGTCGGCGACGCGAACACCCTCTTCATCGCTCATCTCCGGGAGCGAATACAAACGATCGCGTTCTTGCGTAAGCTCCCACAGTTTCGCGTGCCCCATGATCACTGTATCGATCACGCGACAGTCCTCGAAGGCGAATTGATCCTGGCGCAGTTGCCCAACTCGCACATGTGGATCAGTCGAGACATTACCGGCAGTTGGCTCTAACTCACCCGCCAGTATTTTCATGAACGTTGACTTACCGCATCCGTTTGCGCCAATCAGACCGTAACGATTACCGTTACCGAATTTGACAGAAACATTTTCGAACAGAGGTTTAGCGCCGAATTGAATCGACAGGTTTGCTGTAGTAATCAAGAGTATCTACCAGATGATTAAAGATTGAATCGAGCGCCCGTAATTGTCGACCTGCAATCGATAAGGGTTATGTTTGGTGGGGAACGTGTGGTTGATGACCCCGTGCGGGCGCGCGAAGTGTACCAGAATTAACGCCGCCGCGGGGCGACATGGTCAAACGGCGCTGAAAAATTTGGCGTTACCGAAGCGCTTATTTCGTCTTTGAAGCCCAGATCGCGAGTCGATGACGCATCGATTTTTGCGAAACATCGAGTTCGGGCAGCGGTTGGATGATCTTGTCGTGGACCAACAGCCGGTAGATGTACTCGATCTTCTCGGCGGCTGAGTCAGTTGGTTCAAACTCAACAACCCCACGTTCTTCTCCGTATTTCATTCCATCGGCGATGGCTTTTTTTACCAGCTGGTTCTCATTTTTTAGTTTCTTCATAACCACCTCTAGCTGATCCTGTGAGAGCTTTGTTCGGTCTCATCTCCTGCAACACCGGCCTATGTGTCTACTTAAGTCGGATGCCGAATTTGTGTCCTCCAATCTCGATGATATCGCCTGCGACTATCTTGCGGCGCTTTCTCGTCTCGACCGCTCCATTAACCGACACCAGACCCTCCGAGATAGCTGATTTGGCTGCCCCGCCACTATGGGCGATGCCTTCGAACTTGAGTATTTTATAGAGTTCGACTTGTTGTTTTGATAGCGCTATGTCTTTCATTTGTTACCACTGCCCGGCAGCTCAATAGTAGATTCCTGCCTCGTTCGAGATGGCCATATGCGATCGGGACGGTCGGTCCCGCGGATCCTGTTCGAATTAATAACCGAGGTCTCTCGCCGCCCGCTCCAGGACTACCGGGATCGACCAAGCCGTCCGCGCGAGCCGGATGTCATCGCTCTTGCCGGTCGCATATAGATCTGAAGCGCTCATCCAAAAGGCAGCGGAACGCATCGCGTATAAGGCATTGTAGTAACGGCAAGCCGATTCATCGATGGTTGTATTTGTGGCCGCCTCGTAGTCCGAGAAGAACGCGTCACGCTCGACCAAGTTGGACAACAAGTGCGTACCCTCTCGATTGAGATCACTCAAAACATAGGCAACGTCGTACATGGGATCGCCTAACACCTGCAGTTCCCAGTCGAGCACGGCGGAAATGCGATCGTCGTCGATGAGCAGATTGCCGGTGCGGTAGGCACCATGCACGAGCGTGATCCGATCGGTGGATGGAATATTGTCTTCAAGCCAGCATATTAGATCGATCAGGATCGGCTCTGGTTGGTGCTCGGTCGAGGCGATCAACTCGCGCCACTTCGCAATCTCACGTTTCGCGAATCCCTGTCCGCTTTCCGGGGTACCCAGAAATTCCAGCCCAGCGTCACGCCAATCAATAGAATGCAAGGTCGCAAGCGTCGCCGTGAAGCTTGCGGGCAGCGTACCGCGTTCGGCCGCAGCTTGATAGTAGGCACGCCCTTCGCGTCCCCATGGATTCCGACACGTGCCCGGCACTTTCTCCATCACCAGAAATGGACCACCGAGTATTTCGGTGTCACTTTCAAACCAGTAGGCCTTCGGCGTTTGCAGCGCCGTGGCCTCAAGACATTCGAGCACGCGAAACTGTTGTTCGAGGTCGGACAAGTGCCGTAGCAACGCGTTGCCGGGATCCCGCCGCACACATAAGCCCATTTGCTGCGGCCCACTGCGGTCTCGATAATGGAGATCGAATAACCAGGTTTCATGCGACCAGCCGACCGCGATGCGCTCGACATTTTCCATCTTGAGATCGCTTGCGTCGGTTAAGCGAGTCTGCAAGTAATCGCGAATGCGCGTAGGAATTTGCGCGACGTCTTCCGCCGTACTCAAGCCGCGTATTCCATCTGCCGATCGATATCGGCGCGTAGCGTCACTCTGATGCGCGCCATCAGTTTCCGAAAGCGCATCTCATCGAGAATTTGCCGTGACGCATACGCCGCTTCAATGACACGGCATAAGGTTGGCTTATCCGGGTTTTCTCCAAAATCCACAAGCGCGTCGCGTAAGGCCGGCGGGGCTGATTTGAAATCCAGCAAATCATCTAAATCGCCGAGCAGCGCACTAAATTCGGCACGCTGGGCTACTTCGTGGGCCGGCGCAAGCGCAATTTGACGGCCAAGTTTCTCCGTGACGACGGCAGCCATAAAGGCTTGGGTTTTTGGGTATTCGTCCTCGATAGCCGGACCAATTTTCTGTTTCAATGTTCGCGATAAGCGCTGGAGTAATTCGCCGTCGGTCATCGATCGTTTTCCGGCCGTAAGTTCTTGGCCCGCTCACGGAGTTTAAATTTCTGGATCTTGCCGCTCGGGGTGCGCGGAAACTCGTCGATGATTTCAAGTCGTTCGGGCAGATATTGTTTGATAATGCCACCGGCGGTTAGGTACTCAATCATCGTTGAAAAATTGAGTTCGACTCCTGCTCGTAGCGATACATAAGCGCAGCCACGCTCACCGAGACGTGGGTCCAACATCGCGACAATTGCCGCATCTTGAATTCCGGGATGCCGATACAACATCTCCTCTACTTCGACCACTGGAATATTCTCACCACCACGGATAATGATGTCCTTCGAACGGCCCGTAATGCGAATATAACCATCGGCATCCATGCGCGCATTGTCACCTGTCTCAAGCCACGAATCCCGGTCAACTTCGTAGGCATCAGGGCGCTTTAAATATCCGACAAAATCCGTCGCGCAGCGCGATTGCAGTCGTCCCTCCGTCCCAGGTGGCACAATTGCGCCGGCATCGTCGACCACTCGTACCGCCTGATGCGGCATTGCACGCCCATCCGTATCAAGGACCTTTTCCGGTGGATCGCCAGGGTAGGTGGCGGTCGCCAAACCCATCTCGGTCATTCCCCACGCACTCATAACATAAAGGTTTGGGTAGATTTCAGCGGCCTTCTCTACCAACACCCGGGGAATTGGTGCGCCGGCACACAAGAACAAACGCAACGACGACATGTCGAACTTGTTGCTCTCGGCAACACCGACGAGGTCGCTCAGGAATGGGGTTGATGCCATTGTGATCGTGCACTGTTCCTGAGCGATCAAACGGGTGGCCGCCTCGGCCTCCCACACATCTTGTAGGACGCACTTGCTGCCATTGAATATCGACAAAATACACGCGTACATAAACCCGGTCTGGTGCGCCAGTGGCGAGCCCATAAAGACCGCATCATGGTCATCAAATGCGAATAGCTCACTCGCGAGCCGTGCCTTGCACAGCAGCGTATTTGCGGTGTGCATAACGCCCTTCGGCTCTCCCGTGGTGCCGGATGTATACATGATCTCGGTAACATCATTTGCATCTGGGCGACGGGATTGAAAAAGCGCCTCGTGGTTCACCGTGGTCTCCCATGGGTGTTCCAACACTATGCGCTCGAAGGCGCTGTGCGGATCGGCGCCACCAACTACCAATACCTGCTTAAGACTCGGCAGTTTTTCTTTTAAGCCATTGGCCATCGGCAGATAGTCGAAACCACGGAATTCTCGCGGCACGATCAACACACGGGCCTCGGCAAGGCCGAGCATAAATTCAAGTTCACGCTCGCGAAAAATTGGCATCAAGGGATTAATCACGGCGCCGATGCGAACGCAGGCACTGTAGATTGCGGCATAGTGCCACCAGTTCGGCAATTGCACGGCGACTACATCACCTTGCTCAACCCCGAGTTCGTACAGCGCACAAGCGATGCGAACCGAATGCGCCTGTAGCTCGGCATAACTCAGGCGCGTACTCTCACCAGTCATACTGTTGTTGTCGACCACGGCCGTCGCGGTTGGATCCCCGGCGGCTATCTCATCCAAATGATCCACCACCAGACGGTTAGACCATAGACCGGCGTCGGTCATCGCCGTGATCCGTTGTTGAGACAGAATTGGGGAATAATCCATCGCTGCAAGACTCTCCTAGTTCATCCGATAACCAAAGCGAGCGCGGCAGACGAACTCACGCGGTGCGCTCACGTCGTTTCCGCGCCCAGCGATGTACGGGCCACATATCTTGATCTTCACCCCAGGCAGGCACCCCATCAAGGTCCCAGCGCATCAGGCTGTTGATATCGATAAAGGTATGCCGATTAATGATAAGCCGGCTTACCGGTGTCCCAATGGCGTTCAACTCGCGGCCTTGATTATCTCGTCCACGGAGCCGGACTTTGGTGACCCATCCATGTTCTGGGTCGCGCTCGAGGTGACGTTCACCACTGTCGAGACCGACGGTTTCCCCATCACGTCGCAGGAATCCGTAGGCAATCATATCGCCTTCGGGTCGAGTGTTCGTGACTGCCAAAAAGCCATTCGACGCATCTGCCGCACCGGTCACATAGGCGGCCTGACGCGGACGGTTCTCTGGGCGTCGTCCCCAGGTTCTATCACGCATGCCGATACAATCGATCGCGATCCGTTCGCCATGGACGACGAGTTTACCCGTCACGCGACCTAGCTGGTCATAATGATGGGCACTACCGAAGGTCGAACCCACCGCAGTTAACGGCTCCGGCGGCATAAGCCCATCAAACACGAGGTCTGCCTGCAGGCGCTCGCCATCATCACAACCGATGGCGTACACGGTTCAAGTACCCGCATCGAAACCCCTGTTGGTAGGTGACAATCGGTCAGATCCGTATCAGGGGATAGCCGAAGCGCCGTGTAATTGGCCGAATATAATGCCTCCCACGGTAAATGGGCGCTGGCATCCCACACCCATGCACCACCAGCGACGGTGCCGATGTTTGGGCGTACCATTGTATACAGCCAGCCACCTAGCCCACGGTCCGGCCGGTGAAATGAATACCACGCGGTTTCGGTTGCCCACCAGTCTGTGCCCATCTCCTCGAAATGAAAGTAATCGTCTCGCGGAGTGAAGGTATGATCAGTCATAAGGCACGCTATCGGCGATGCTGCGAGCCTAGCAGAAATAAATTGCCGATTGAAAATCGGTTGAACGCCCAAGCGCTAGAAGCGATATCATGACCCGGTGTGTTCTCCTGGGCCTCCCAGATGCAGAACGCGAAAGCCGAACGGTACAGTTTACGGAAACCCACCATGACCTCATTCCCAAGCGACAAAGGATATTCAAATGGCACGCAGTAACGGTGGCGATCGGGGTAATCCCTGGGGCGACGGCGGATCACTGCCGCCAGACGTAGAGGATCTTTTTCGCAGCGGGCGCAATCAACTTAGAAACGTATTGCCCACAGGGGGACCGCGAGGCTTGAAGGGGTTTCTGCTAGTCGCACTCCTCGTATTCGGAATATGGACCGCCTACTACACCGTCCCGAGCGACTCGGTTGCGGTTGTCCAACGATTCGGAAAATACCTCAAAGAGGTGTCTCCGGGCCTGCACTTCAAGATCCCGCTCGGGATCGATGTCGCGACCATCGTGCCGGTGAAGCGCCAGCTGAAACAGGAGTTTGGATTCTCAACCCCAGGCGCAACCGATCCGTATCAAAGCCCACGCGACGGCAAACGCGAAACGGAAATGGTAACCGGTGATCTCAATGCAGCACTAGTCGAATGGGTAGTGCAATATCGCATCTCAGAACCCGCAAAATTCCTATTCGAAGTACGCGAACCTGCAGCGACCCTCCGAGATGTATCCGAGTCCGTCATGCGCGAGGTCGTGGGCGACCGAACCGTCGATGAAGTCATCACGATTGGCCGCCAAGAGATCGAATCAGAAGCGCTGGCAAAAATGGAATCACTATCGACAAAATACGACATGGGGATCAGCATCGATCAGGTGCAATTGAAAAACATTAACCCCCCAGGACCCGTGCAAGAGTCTTTCAATGAGGTCAACCAAGCACAGCAAGAAAAGGAAAAGCTGATCAACGAAGCGCGTCGTGATTACAACAAGGTGATCCCACTTGCCGAAGGTGAGAAAGATCAACGCATTCGCGAAGCCGATGGTTACCGTATAAAACGCATCAACGAAGCCGAAGGCGATGTGTCGCGCTTCAACGCCCTACTCGCGGAATACACCAAAGCCCCGGAGGTTACTCGGCGCCGTATTTACCTCGAGACCCTACAAGAAGTCATGCCGTACCTGCGCTCGAAGGTCATCGTTGACGAACAGTCACAGGGGATCCTACCGTTGCTCAACCTCGATGGCCGTCGGGGAGAGCTGCCATGAACCGGATTATTCAAATGACAGGTTTAGTGATCGTCGCCATAGCGGTAGCCGCCGCCGCAAGTTCGATCTATACGGTCAGCGAAGTCGAGCAGATGATCATCACACAATTCGGCAAGCCCGTTGGGGAACCCGTCACAACCGCAGGACTCAAGCTAAAATTGCCGTTTATCCAAGAGGTAAACCCAATCGAAAAGCGGGTACTCGAATGGGACGGCAACCCGTCTGACATGCCGACAAAAGACAAACTCTATATCGCGGTCGACATGTTCGCTCGCTGGCGGATCACCGATCCATTGCAATACTTCCTGCGCTTGCGCGACGAACGCAGTGCGCAATCTCGACTCGACGATATTCTCGGCAGTGAAACCCGCAATGCAGTCGCCAAGCATGAGTTGATCGAGCTCATCCGGACGACCAAGGATCGTGAGCCGCTGCGCGACGCCTTGCTCAGTGATGCTGAGCGTGAGCTGAAAATGGGCACCCTGGTCCCAATTCACAAAGGGCGGGAACTCGTCGAGGAGCAAATCTTTACCGCGGCTGCGGAGAAGGTGCGGGTGTTTGGCATCGAATTACTCGACATTCGATTTAAGCGAATAAATTACAACGAAAGTGTCCGCCCGAAGATCTATGACCGCATGATCAGTGAACGTCGGCAGATTGCAGAGCGATTCTTATCCGAGGGCAATGGTGAAGCAGCGCGGATCCGGGGCAACCGCGTACGCGAGCTCAATAAGATCCAATCGGAGGCCTATCGCGAAGTTGAGGAGATCCGCGGCATCGCAGATGCGAAGGCGACTGAGATCTACGCGCAAGCCTACAACCAAAGTCGAGAAGCCGTGGCGTTCTATGAATTTACCCGGACGATGCAGTCATACAAATCGATTATTTCGCAAAACACCACTTTAGTGCTGTCGACGGACAGCGATTTGTTTAAATTTTTGAAAGGCATGGAACCGGGCGTTGGCTTACCGTGATGCTATGCGTGGACTGCCCTACCGCACCAAAGCACGTCCAAATATCGTAAGGCTGAGTTTAGATAAACTAATTTAGCGAGGAGACAGGACATCATGTTCGACCTTGTCATACGAAACGGCACCGTCGTCGATGGCACCGGGGCACCGCGTGTACAGGCCGATATCGCGGTCACCGATGGGTTAATTGTTGAAGTCGGCAAAATCGATGGACGCGCCAATCACACGATTGACGCCGAAGACCTCATTGTTGCACCAGGTTTTGTTGATCCCCACACCCATTACGACGCGCAAATCTGCTGGGACGACATCACCACCCCGTCTTGTTGGCACGGGGTGACGACGGTCATGATGGGCAACTGCGGGGTTGGGATAGCGCCGTGCCGCCCGCAAGCACGTGAGATCGCCGCATGGGATCTCGTCAACGTCGAGGCTATTCCGTTTGATGTGTTGAACCAGGGCGTGACCTGGGATTGGGAGACATTTCCCGAGTACATCGACGCTGCCGCCGCGCGTCAGTCCGGCCTGAATCTGGGATTCTCGGCGCCCCTGACCCCGTTTCGTCATTACGTAATGGGTGATGAGTCAATGGAGCGTGCTGCCAATGACGCCGAGCGCTCCGAGATCGCAAGCCTGCTGCGCGAGGCAATGACCGCCGGCGCCTTCGGCTTTACTACCACCAACGCCGGTCAGCACGTCGGCTTCGAAGGTCGTCCACTTGCCTGTCGTCTGGCCGATGCGACGGAATTGCGCGCTTACTCGAATGTATTACGCGACTTAGGGCGCGGCACGATAGAGATCGCGCTAACCAACGAAGTATCGAAAGTCGACGAATCAGAACGTGAGTTGCTCGATTTGCTACTGTCCGAAAGCGGACGCCCGGTTACGTGGCTGGCGCTTTTGAATCGGGACGATAATCCCAACGCGTGCCAGGAAACGCTGATTGAAGTTGCCGATCTCCTCGAGCGCGGCGCCGTACCGCAAAGTACCTGCCGGCCGTTTATCGTCCAACTAGATCTCCGAACCCCATTTATCTTCGCCAACATGGCGTGCTGGAACCCGGTGTTAAATCGTCCGGTGGAAGAACAGATCTCTGTGTTGAGCGATGCGAAATTCCGAGCCGAATTCAAACAAGCCTTAAAGCGACCACTCATCTTTAGTTCACGTTGGGAAGTTGCCACCGTGCTCGAGGCGACGGATCCGGCGATGGCAAAATACGTCGGTCGCACGGTAGCCGACATCGCAGTGGAGCGTAATGCCGATCCGGTTGACACCTTTCTCGACCTGGCAATCGAGGATCAACTGCGAATGCAATTTAATTATGAATTATTCAACGCCGATGAAAGTCGCATCCCGGAGTTGATCACCGATCCGCGAACGATGATCGGACTATCTGATGGTGGTGCGCATGTCGATAGCTTGTGTGACGCTGGGTATTGTACCTACCTACTCGGCACCTGGGTTCGAGACAATCCGGTAATGACCTTGGAGCGCGCTGTCCAGCGTATTACCACGGAGCCGGCGGCATTATTTGGGATCACCCACCGGGGCCGCATTGCACCGGGCCTCGCGGCAGACTTCGCCGTCTTCGATATGGCGACCGTCGGCTCCGACAAAACAGGCATCATGCGCAACGATCTCCCTGGCGGCGGCCGCCGTCTTGTCGTACCGGCCCGCGGTATCGAATACACCATCGTCAATGGCGAGGTGCTGTTCGAACATGGCAATGACACTGGCGCGCGTAGCGGTCAGGTACTGCACTCCGCGCGTGCCTGAGCGACATCGGGCGCAACGGAGTACGAGACCTTACTAATGAGAAAAGTGAAACTTGGCGAACTGTCCGTTTCTGCCATTGGACTCGGTTGTATGGGCATGTCGCAGGCCTACGGAGAAGCAGATCTCGCCGAATCCGAACGCACACTGCATCGTGCACTCGATCTTGGGATCACGTTCTTAGATACGGCAAATGCCTATGGTGGCGGACATAACGAAGAGCTCATCGGTCGGGTGTTACCGGCGCGGCGCAGTGAATACGTGTTGGCCTCCAAGTTCGGCCTGGTCCGCCACGCCGACGGCTCGCGCAGTGTCGACGGCCAACCAGATCGAGTTGCGCAACATTGTGAAGCCAGTCTGCGCCGCTTGAACACGGACCTTATCGATTTGTATTACCTCCACCGACTCGATCCCAACGTGCCGGTTGAAGACACCGTCGGGGCTATGGCGGATCTCGTTAGCGCAGGTAAGGTCCGCTACCTTGGGCTCTCTGAAATTTCCGCAAAGACCCTGCGCCGCGCGCACGCGGTGCACCCGATCACGGCGGTGCAGTCGGAATACTCCTTGTGGACACGTGATCCGGAATCAGAATTGTTATCCGCCTGCGCGGAACTTGGGGTAGGGTTCGTGCCCTTCAGCCCACTCGGTCGAGCGATGCTGACCGGCCGCTTGCGTGACCCAGCACTGTTGAGCGAAAACGATCTGCGCCTGACGATGCCGAGATTCCAAGGGGATAATTTCGCTACGAACTTTGCCGTAGTGCAGAAATTTGTCGCTTTCGCCGAACAGAAAGGCTGCACCGCCGCACAACTCGCCTTGGCCTGGTTGTTGGCACGAGGCGACGGGATCGCACCGATCCCCGGGACCAAGCGGGTCAGCTATCTTGAAGAGGATGTTGTAGCAGTCGATCTCACCCTGGAGCGAGCCGATCTGGAATACCTTGAAACCTTATTCGCGCCAGGACAGATCGTCGGCGACCGTTACGCGCCCGCGATGATGGCAATCGTCAGACAAAGCTAATGGTGGAAACCTGCCGGGCCTAAGCCGACTAAGGTCTGTCAGGACGCAACGCCCATCTTATAAATTGCACGATGCAAAACACGCATCACTAAACGCTCCGGGTCGCCATTGGCAAGCATAGCGACATCAATATCAAAGTATTCATGACCCTTTCTTTCAAACAGATCGATCACTTGGGCGCGCACTTCAATCGGTTCATCGTTGGTTGCCAACCCATGATTTCGGATCTCGCTGGCGACGTGGATCCACGGGCCTATGGCAAAGTTTTGGTCGACGATAATGTTCGCTTGGCGCAGTAGCCACGCCGGATGGGTAACACCGCGACGGTAGATCCCGAGGTTATCTTGCAGTAGGTCAAGGAAACCGTCTGACTCCGCGGACGTGAAAATCGGGGTGATACTGCCAAAGACGCGCTCGTTCACAAAACGCTCACGTTCTGCCGGCCATTTGGGATCCGGCAACGCCCGATGCGGCGCGATTGGGCGGTTCGGTATTGACGACACGGTGCTTGATTGTGGCGCCATAGAGCCACATGCAATAACACAAGGTTCGCCGTCGGCGTTATGCACCTCAACGTGAAGGATCTCTTCGTCCAAGTCGTCGTCTTTGTGTCCACTTTCGACCGAGAGTGATTCGCCCGCATACACCGGTTTACGGAATCGCACCTGCAGCGACCCGCTCTCAAGCCACTTGTCGCCAAAATGCGTGACAAAGGCATGTGTGACAAACCCAAAAACCGTGACCCCTGGCACCAACGCGCCCTTGTAGTTCATCGCCCGCGCCGCCGCATCATCGTGCATCGGATTGCCGCTATCCTCGGCATCGTTGTAGGCGATCACCACCCGCGTTGCGGGGGAGCTTTGCAGCTGCATGGTTGACGACTCCTTCAATATCTCCGCTTCGATAGGCTGACTTTAAAGCCTTTCTGGGTCCGTGGTCGATGTGTAGAACGGGACCGTACTCGTGCTAGTCTAGATTTTACCGACACAACGATCCAAGACCTGGGGCCGCGATTATGAGCGATGAGTTAGACGTATTCCATATCATGAAGACAGCGCGACCGATGCGCCGGCTCAAACCCGATCCCGTACCACAGGCGCTACTCGAAGAGATCCTCGATGCCGCGAGCTGCGCGCCGAATAGCCTGAATTCCCAACCGTATCGGTTTTTGGTGGTACGCGACCCTGCCAGCAAGGCCTTTTTCGGCGAGCGCTATGACGCGGCCATGCAACCCAGGTTCGGACCGCTGGTGGCGGACCCAAACGACAAATCGCCGACTGCACGCAACGTACGCACGGCACTCGCGCTCGGCAAGCGCCTGAAAGACGTACCAGTACTACTGTTCATTTGTGGCAGGCGTGACTGGCCAATGGCTGTGCCAGAGTCTGAGCGCCAGGGCTTAGCGCCACCCAGCTATGGATCGGTGTTCCCATGCGTGCAGAATATCTTGCTTGGCTGCCGTGCCAAAGGTCTCGGTTCGAGTCTCACCACCATGCATCAGCTATTCGAAGCTGAACTCTGCGAACTGCTTGGGATCCCGGAGACATTCGGGATCGTCGCGGTATTGCCAATTGGTTATCCGGAAGGGAATTTCGGACCACTTACCCGCAAACCGTCAACAGAATTGACTTACTTGGATCGCTGGGGCGACGCGCCAGGAAATTAAGCGTTAGGAGTATATCGATGGGCATGCTCGTCAACGGGGTTTGGCAAAATGACGATGCCAGTGGATTCGTCCGCGATGGTAAGAACGTGCGTTTCTCGAGCGGGTTTCACGATTGGGTTAGGAACGATGGTACTACTGAATTCGTACCCGAAGCGTCGCGCTACGCCTTATACCTAAATCGAACTTGTCCTTGGTCGCATCGCGCGGCGGTGACGCGTGAACTCAAAGGACTATCAAACGTTATCGACGAGGTATTACTCGAACCGGCAATGGGCGAGCAAAGTTGGTGGTTTGGTGATTCGGGTGAGTACGTCGATCCGGCGATCGGGGCGACCCATTTGCACGAGCTTTATACAGTATCGGATCCGACGTTTACCGGCCGAGTCAGTGTGCCAATCCTATGGGACAAGAAATTAGAACGGATTGTGAATAACGACTCAGGGGCACTCGCCCGCATGTTTAATTCGGAATTTAACGACTTGGCCGAATTTCCCCAGGCGGATTTTTGTCCGGAGCCACTTCGCGCTGAGATCGACGAGCTCAACGACTATGTCGGCGACCGCTTAAACGACGGCGTCTATCGTTGCTTATTGGCAAAGAGCCAAATGGACTACGAAGCCGCATTCGATCGATTGTTTGAGGCGCTCGATTTCCTAGATGGCCAACTGTCGCGGCAGCGCTATCTACTCGGCCCGAACCCAACCGAGCCGGACTGGCGCCTGTTCGCCTGTCTCGTACGTTTCGACGCGATCTATTATTCGCTATACAAATGTAACCTGAGGCGGATCGTCGATTACCCAAATTTGTGGGATTACACCCGCGACCTGTATCAGATCCCAGGCGTCGCATGCACAGTGGATATGGATCGGATCAAGGCCGGGTACTATGGGATCCTCTCGCGCGGTGGGATCGTGCCGAAGGGGCCATTAATCGATCTCGACGCACCGCACGCTCGACATCGCTAACTGCCCAGTTGGCCCAATTGTCAAAGATCTTTACAGCCGCGGTTTCTCGCACGGATTAGCCAGGCTATTGATTTGTAACGTGTTTACGGTGGCTTCGCCACGCCACTATTCTAGATGGGCTCCGAATTGATGGATTCAAATGTCAAGGTACTTTACAAAATACAGTGATCTCGCCTGGCGTCTAGTGAAGTCGTGATGTTAACTGCGCGAAATCATTGAAGTTCATCCCTTTGGGAACGATTATTGCATCGGATCTAGGCGCCTCGGAGAAAGAGAATAACCAACATGACACACAAGAGTTACAACCGAATCCGAATCGCGGTAATGGCAACGCTGTTGTCCGCCGGCGTTTTGCCTAAAGCAGCAAACGCCGTACTAATCGACGTAATCGCAACCGGCGAAGTCACTGAAATTACCAACGCACTACTGCTAAGTGAATTTAGCCTCGGGCAAAGCATGTCGATGACGATCACGTACGATTCGGACGCGCTGCCGGGCTCCACGTTGGACCCTACGCAAGCACAATACTTGGGCGCGATCACGGACGGCAGTTTTACTGTCGGGATTTATTCTGGGTCAATTTCTGTCGGCATTATTAGCGTTCAAAACAATCACACGACACTCTTCGATGGCATCCAATTCCGTGCATTAGCGATGGGGGCCGACGTGGGAGGTCTTTCACTTGATTTCGCGGGAATGATTTTTCATGACCCAACGGCGATGGCAATTAACAGCACGGCCTTACCCCTGAGTGCCTCAGATCTAACCGGATTCCCTGAGCAGTCCTTGGGCTTGAGTTTTGGATCATCAGCTGCAGGACCTGCGTCCGGGGTCAATGGGCGCTTTACATCTATAGAGGTGGTCGTACGCGAGACCATCCCGGAGCCATCAATTGTCGCGTTAATGATAGTCGCCGTCGGGATATTGTCGTTTGGATCGTGGCGTCGTCGCATAACGCAGCGTGTTTTTTAGCCGTCCTCAGTCATCAGTCTGACTTGCCGCATTGATACCACGCGCATTAAACACTTCACGGGCTGCGCTTATGCCATTCAAACTCGCCGGAAAACCCGCGTAGACGGCCATCTGTATGATCACCTCAAGGATTTCTTGCGGTGTACACCCGGCGTTTAGCGCACCGCCGATATGTGATTTAAGTTGCGGTTGCGCATTACCAAGCGCCGTTAATGCCGCAACAGTCGCCAATTCGCGTGACCTTAAATCAAGTCCCGGTCTTGAAACCACATCACCATAGGCAAAGTCGACAATCCATTCACCCAACTCTGGCGCAATATCCGTAAGCGTATCGAGTCTACGTTTAGTATCACCCCCAGTGATGACATCCAATGTCGCCATGCCGCGCGCGCGGTTGCCGGTAACATCAGCGGTTGCTTGCGTCGTTATGCTTAAGCTCAACATCGCCATAGCGAAGAACATGGATGCCTTGATCATGGTGTTGTCCTCTCGATGGAATAGGTTGTCATTCGAATCGCATCAATGCCTCTTGGTTAAACGATGCAACGAGTTTTCGATCTTGCGACCAGACGTACCCACACGCAACGCCACGGCCTCTCGCGGCCACTAGCGGCCGCTGTTCGACGAAGTGCCATTGATTCATATCGATCGGCCGATGGAACCACATCGCGTGATCGAGGCTAACAAAAAACACGCCGGGCGAGCTCCAGGTTAGGCCAAATGGTATCAGTACATTATCCGCTACCGATTCGTCACTTTGATAGGCAAGCATGGCGGCATGCAACTTCGGATCTTCGGGTACATTCCCATCGGCTCGGATCCACATACGGATCCCCTGCTCCGCTGATGGTCCGTTTGGCGACCACGGCGCATTGACCACGCGGACATCGATGCCGTGTGGACGTAAGGCCCATTCCGCTGAGAATGGTAGGGGATCTTGTGCAGCCATCAGCTCGAGGTAGCGCGGTAGCGACTCCGGATTAGGCAGTTGGTCAAAATCGGCTGGGATTACCGCCTCGATGACCTCACCGACGGTATCAGCGGTGATGGACGCAATCATTTCAAAGGCGGTCTTTCCGTGCTGGCTAGCCGTGACCCGGCGGGCGCTAAAGCTGCGTCCGTCGCGTAGTCGGTCTACCGCATAATCGATTGGCTGTCCGGGCTGGCCCGCCCGCAAAAAATAGGCGTGGATCGAATGCACGGACCTATCGTCGTCCACTGTTGCCAATGCCGCAGCCGTCGCCTGACCGAG
Organism: Gammaproteobacteria bacterium; assembly: GCA_021773835.1. GTDB lineage: Bacteria > Pseudomonadota > Gammaproteobacteria > UBA11873. Next base: position 258,461 of record JAJFJQ010000051.1, on the reverse strand, counting down.
AAAATGTCCGCCATAGGTCCCGTCTGCGCCATCGCCGCTCGACGCCGCTCCACGATAAAAATCTTCCTCTTTTCGGATCGGGCGCAAAATTTCGATCAGGTCATCAAGTGCCTTCGACATTCCGTTTCCTCTGCGGATGTTTTTGATTGACTTGCGGATTGGGAGGCACCGTGCAGGGCATGGTGCGGCATTCCGCCTGACCCTATACTGTAACGCATCGAGGCATCGACGAATCAAGTATGGGTGAACTAACGAGCGACTATATCCAACCATCCGGCGTGTCTGACAATCACGCTAAGTCTTATACCCATATTGAAGTGCAACCACTTGCCAGCGCGATGGGCGCCGAAATCAAGGACGTTAATCTCACCAACATTACAGACGCTGAATTCGATGAACTTGCCGACGCGCTCTACCGCCACAAGATGGTTTACCTTCGCGACCAGTCCCTAACGTTAGATGACCAAGAGAATCTCACTCGTCGCTTCGGCGAATTCGGGGTCGATGCGTATACCACGGGTGTCGAAAGTCACCCGCAGATCCAACGTGTGGTTAAGGAGGCGGAAGATAAAGCACAAATAATTTTCGGCGGCAGTTGGCACACAGATTCACCGTTTCTTGCGCGGCCGCCCGCAATCAGTCTGCTCTATGGCGTCGATATTCCCCCGTTCGGTGGCGATACACTATGGGCAAATACGGTTCGCGCCTATGCCGCGCTCAGCGACACAATGAAAACGATGTTGGCGCCCTTACAGGTGCACATGTCCGGCCGCCGGATCCTCGCGGCAATGAAACAAGCAGATACCGCTAGCGCGTCAGCAAGCTTCGCCTCGATGGAGATCGATGCAAAGGAACGCATTCTATTCGACGGTGCCTATCACCCGTTGGTTAGGACCCACCCAGTTACTGGTGAAAAGGGGCTCTACGTCGACGAGAGCTACACCGTTGGTATTAAAGGCATGTCCGAGTACGAAGCTGCGCCACTGGTACGTTTCTTGTGTAGCCACATAACACAACCAATATTTACCTGCCGATTACGTTGGGAGAAGTACACCTTCGTGATATGGGATAACCGAAGTTGTCTGCACCATGCGTTCAACGATCACGACGGTTTTCGCCGCGAGATGCTACGCTCGATCGTCGAGGGTGAAGTTCCTCAGTAACGCAGGTGAAAATACAGTGTGTATTCCAGCAATGCGAACTTAGGGAAGGTTAGCTGCGCTGGAGTGTATTCTCATCAGTATGGTCGAATCGCTTATCGTAGATATCAACTACGGTCTTCTCGGAATAGACGAGCGTCTTTGCGTCGACCGAAATGGTGTGTGAAAACGCTATCGTTTTTGCGTTATCGCGCATGAACGGTGACTGCGCGATTGTCCAGTCGGCATCGTCGATAGCGGCGCTGACCGTTAGAACGGTTGCTTCGCCTTGCGTGCCGATCTCATAGGAACCGCCTGCAACAAGACTGACCCCGCGTGGGATCGTCAGCGTCTGCATTACCAAACCTTCGGCCGCATCCCACAGCCAATATCCGGTCTCATTGTGGAATACCTTGTCGTTAGATTTGCGTCGTACGACCTGGTGATAGCGCAATCCCGCTAGCTGTTGCCGCTCCGCATTCGTCACATCGCCGATCGCCTCGAACACAATGCGCTCGTAGAAAGGGTTCGATTCCTGGCCGTCGGGCTCAGGCGCGAGATCCATCCCGTTTCCCCCATCCCAAACCCCAGGCAGTAGCGCCAGCGGCCCATAGTCAATGCCATCGATGATGGTTGATTGTTGGCTCATATTTTTCCATCTCATTTTGTTGATGTGACCGAAGTACGCGACAATCGTATTGCAACGGCGGCAGTGCTTCAAAGGCATCGCATGGTTCCCCACGGGAGCGGTATTTTTTTAGTGCCAACTTGACCATATGATCAGGCCAATGGTTAATGAAACTGGTCGACTGGCGGCATTTGGCCCTACGCCTGCTACTATGTCCATCAGCACCGAATTTGAAAGCAATAGCCGGAGTTTTTCTCTACCACCCGAGGCGTAATATTCGCGCCTCTACATTGTTTTCAAGCCGCCAGGGAGAGTATCGCTATGTCTACCAGCCGCGTCGATACAGCACTAAAACACCAGTACTACGTCAGCGACGATGAACGATGGGCAGCGGTTGTAGCTCGCGCTTCGGACGCAGATGGTTATTTCTACTATTCAGTGCGCACGACCGGGATCTACTGTCGACCCTCTTGTCCGTCCCGGTCCGCACTGCGCAAGAACGTGGCGTTTTATGCCACCCCACAGGAGGCAGAAAGCGCGGGCTTCCGCCCATGCAAGCGCTGTCACTCAGATAAAATCACCACGAACGATCCGCATTCAACATTAGTAACGCGTGCCTGTCGGATCATCGAGAAATCCGATGTCCAACCCAGTCTCGAAGACCTGGCCGTCGAAGTAGGCTTGAGCAAATATCATTTCCATCGAGTTTTCAAAAAGGCCACCGGGGTGACACCCAAAGCCTACGCCGATGCGTGCAGGGACCGAAAAGTACGCGACGGATTGACGTCTAAACAATCGGTGACGGACGTCATCTACGCTGCGGGATTTAACTCGAGTGGACGTTTTTATGCGAACGCTACTGAATCATTAGGGATGAAACCAAAAAAATTACGCGCCGGCGGCACCGGAGAGAACATCCGCTTCGCGATCGCGGAGTGCTCGCTCGGTTCGGTCCTAGTTGGTGCGACCGAGCGCGGCGTGTGTGCGATTCTACTTGGCGACTCGGCAGATTCACTGATAACGACATTTCAAGATCAATTCCCGATGGCCGAGCTCATTGGCGGAGACGCTACGTTTGACGGCTGGGTTGCCGACGTCTTAGCGGTGGTTGAGGCTACCGGTAGCGCACCGGATCTACCCTTAGACATCCGTGGCACGGCATTTCAGCAGCGTGTTTGGCAAGCCTTAAGAAAGATACCGATCGGTGAAACCGCAAGCTATGCAGATATTGCAAAACAGATCGGGGCACCGAAATCATTCAGAGCCGTTGCCCAAGCCTGCGGCGCAAATCAACTTGCTATCGTCATTCCCTGCCATCGCGTCGTCAGGAGCGACGGGGCCATGTCGGGTTATCGCTGGGGCGTTGAACGCAAGCGGGCCTTAATTGAGCGCGAAAAACATATCGGCAAAACAAATGTTCAAGGCGTTTGATCAAAAGAACATTCAAGTCGACCTCAATGACGATGGCTTTTCGATTGTGCCAAATTTACTGAGTGGTGATGGCTGCGAGGCTTTAAAGCACAGTTATTCAGATACTTCGTTATTTCGAAAACGCATCGTCATGGCACAACACAATTTCGGCCAAGGCGAGTACCAATACTTCGACTATCCGCTGCCCGACCTCGTCGAAGACTTACGCGTTGCGTGCTATGCGGCGTTGTATCCGATTGCCAATCAGTGGCACGCAACAATGAAGCTTGACGGTGAATTCCCTCCTTCTCACAGCCACTATCTCAAGCAATGTCAAAACGCCGGGCAGACGCGCGCAACGCCGCTGATGCTGAAATACGGCAAGGACGACTACAATTGTCTACACCAAGACTTATACGGCGATCATGTTTTTCCGCTGCAATTAGCAGTATTGCTGTCGAATCCAGCGGGAGATTTCGATGGTGGTGAGTTTATCCTTACCGAACAACGTCCGCGCATGCAGTCACGACCGATCGTTGTCCCCTTAAGCAAGGGCGATGGCGTGATTTTCCCCGTACGTTATCGACCGAAACAAGGCGCCCGTAGCACCTATCGTGTGAACATGCGCCACGGAGTCAGTCGGGTAAGTCGTGGCGAACGTTATGTATTGGGCGTCATTTTTCACGATGCTAAATAGATTGAAAAGGAATCGATGCGAGTAGCGATCGTCGGCGCCGGTATTTCCGGGATCGCCTTTGCGGGCGTATTCCGCCGCTTCGGTCATGATTGCGTGTTGTTCGAAAAAGCCGACAGCATCGGCGGCATTTGGGCGCTAAGCTACCCCCGGGTCCGCTTACAGAATAGCTACGAGCAATATACCTTCATCGATTTTCCCTGGCCCGAAAAACCGGACCAACATCCCACCGCCGAGCAAATTCTGGCCTATTTGGAAGCCACGGTGCAGTCTTGTGGACTTGACGTCCGGCTGCGCCATACGGTCACTACGATGGCAGAAACAGCGGCCGGGTGGACATTGACGGTACAGCACGACGGTTGCGCGGAAGACCTTGAATTTGATTACGTCGTGCTATCTATTGGCCAATACGCCGAAGGGAAAAACAGGCCTACGTATCCAGGCGAGGCCGAGTTCAATGGACGCGTTATCACCGAGCGGGAGGTGACGTCGCTCGAGGACTTTCGTGACAAGAAAGTTGCGGTCGTTGGATTCGGCAAGAGCGCCGTTGATATGGCTTCGTTTACCGTACCGTTTGCGCATTCGGTCGCGCATGTGTTCCGCACCCCGCGCTGGCTCATACCGTTTAACATTCTCGGTGTCCACTACACCTACGCGTTTTTTGCCCGGGTTACGACGGTATTCATGCCGAGCTGGGTTCATGCAGGACGTTTAGAGCGTGCACTCCACCGCTACGCAAAAGTAGTCGTCACCGGATTTTGGAAGATGATCCGTGCGATCGTTGAGAAACACATTCGTGATCATTCGCGCCGCGACGACCCCGATGCCACAAATCGTCTTAACGCTGTCACGCCCCGGCATGGTTTTGTTTCGGACCTACGTTCAGCAACGGCGATGGCGCCACAACACTACTACGCGATGGTCGCAGACGGGCGAATCCAGCCCTATTGCGGCGAAGTCGGCGGTTTTTCGGCGAGCACCTTGGATCTTGTCGGCGGGCAGAAGATTGAAGCGGACATCGTTGTGCTGTCAGTAGGATCCGGTACGCCGGTGTTTCCATTCCTGCCCGAGCACTATCGCAAGTTGCTTGAGGACAAAAATGACGGCGTTCAACTTTACCGTCATATCCTCCATCCGCGGATCCCGAATCTCGCATTTGCGGGATTCAATCACGGTTTTATGCACGTGCCGGCGGCTGAACTCGGCGCATTATGGTTATGCGCCGTACTACGCGGCGATATTGAATTACCGAGTCCACAAGTGCAGGAATCGAGTATCGCTACGATACTTGCCTGGAAACGAAAACACGTCCAGTACGAGCCATCTCGGAGTTGCGCGGTAAGTACGCGGTTCCAGCAATATATCGATGCGCTGTTATTGGAATTGCGTATCTCGCCGTATCGCAAAATGCCGAACCTTATTGCCGAATGCTTTGCGCGCTATGGCGGCACCGATTACACCGGCATCATCGCCGAAGTACTCGAACATCCGCCGTCCAACCCGCGTGGGGTGTATGACTTCGACGCCTAGCGACAGTCTGCGGAAACCCGCCAAGCGTTCGTAGGCATCGGCATTGCTACGCGAGTAGTGAGCGACTGGGCATTACTCACAGGGTCCACTGCGCCTCGCTTCGACGTATTGAACGAACGTCATGTTCTTACCACCCAATTTGGCGTGCAATTCACCCTTAAATTTATCGCCATCGCGCACTAATTGGGCCGTGCCGCGAGCACCGTTGATGCCCGGGCAACTCAGCAGGAAATCGACAGCCCCCAGAGCTTTGTTCCGCGCTTGCAGGGTACAGTCCTTGAGCGCGGGGTGGCTGAAGATCGGAAACATGCCAACCACATTGCCACCATCGATGCATACCTGCACATACTTCGAGGTCCGTCGCATCTCCTCCATGTGCGGCAACACCATTTGTGATTCAATTGCATAGGAACCGGCAGCAACTTCTAAGGCTTCTGCGGACGTGACGTGCAATACCAGCAATAGGCCATAGGCTGCGTAGCGACCATCAACGTGATTCATTGCGTATCGTCCTAGATCTGAATTGCCGCGCAACTGCACAACGATTAGTGAGGTGGAAATGATAGCGTTCCGTCAGCATACGACTTCCGGAGGAGTAGTGGAAAATGAGTAAGATCGCTTTTATCGGACTCGGCGTCATGGGCTATCCGATGGCCGGACATCTGAGCACGGCGGGTCACGATGTTACGGTTTACAACCGCACATCGACCACGGCCACCCGTTGGCTTGCAGAATTTCAAGGCCGCGCTGCCCCATCGCCGGCGCAGGCAGCCGACGGCGCTGAATTCGTATTGTCTTGTGTTGGTAATGACGATGACCTACGCGAAGTCGCACTTGGTGAACACGGCGCACTCAATGGCATGCAACAAGGCAGCATTTATATCGACCACACGACAACCTCGGCCACGGTTGCACGGGAACTCAGCACGCTGGTGTCGGATCTCGGTGCGGACTATATCGATGCCCCGGTATCTGGCGGTCAAGCCGGCGCGGAAAACGGTCTGTTAAGCGTTATGTGCGGCGGCTCCGAGAGTACGTTCGATCGTGCGCGCCCAGTGATCGACGCATACGCACGCGCGTGTGAATTGATGGGTTCGGTTGGCAGCGGGCAACTGACTAAAATGGTCAACCAGATCTGCATTGGCGGGGTGCTTCAAGGGCTCGCCGAGGGGCTCTATTTCGGGCAGCGTGCCGGTTTAGATATGGATCTCGTGCTTAATGTCATCTCCCAAGGTGCCGCGCAATCCTGGCAAATGGAGAATCGAGGCCCGACAATGTGCGAAGGTCGCTTCGATTTTGGCTTTGCCGTTGACTGGATGCGAAAAGATTTAGCGATCGTTAACGATGAGGCGAGCCAACTCGGCATCGATCTACCGATCACCCGTCAAATCGATGATGCCTATTCGCGGATTCAGGAAATGGGTGGCAATCGCTGGGACACCTCTAGTTTGATCGAGCTTATTCGTAGACAGGGGGATCCGTAAACCAGACAATCTGGAGCGGATAGCGGCCAGTTTTGCGCACACCGCGTGTTCCTGCCGAGGCTGGCGATCCGTCCGCTTCTCTCGGCAAGGTCGGCAACAGGAATAGGAGATGTCCATGCAATTAGGTTACATCGGGTTCGAGGTTGGTGACGTCGATGCCTGGAGGCGGCTTTTCACCGAGGTGATCGGATTGATGCCTGCCGGCGAGAATGCCGACGGCTCCGTCGGCTTCCGTATGGATGAGCGCACCCAGCGTCTCTTTTTGCGCGAAGGTCAAGCCGAAGACGTGTGCGCGATTGGGCTCTGTGCCGACGGTACCGAAGAGTATGCAGCAACACTTGCGCGGCTAACGACGAACAACGTTGAATTTGAAATCATGGACGCAACGGCTGCGAACGCCCGCGGCGTTGAGCGTTTGGTCCAATTAAGCGGGCCCTACGGCGTACCGATTGAACTTGCGACGCCACTGCAAGCAGCGAAGACGCCGTTCACGCCGCGCTACCCTGGCGAGGAGTGGTTGATTGGCGATCTTGGGATCGGCCACATACTCCTGCTTGTCCCAGACAAAGCGGTGATGTCACGGTTTCTAGTCGATTGCTTCGGCTTCCGCTACAGCAACACCGGTAAGGGACCGTGGAATGGGGTGGAGGACGCCGAAGTCGATTTTCTGAACTGCAATGCGCGGCATCATTCCTTGGCGCCGGCGACGGTCGGTCAGCGTCTACCGCAACTCGTTGGGCACTTCATGCTCGAACGCAAAACTGTTGACGGAGTCGGACTGACCTATGACCGGGTACGCGAGGATGGTCTCCACGTGACCAACGAGCTCGGCCGACACACCGATGGGGCACTATCCTTCTACGCCCAAACACCATCCGGCTTTGATTTTGAGATCGGCACCGAGGGTTTTCAGGTTGACGACGACTGGGAGGTGGTCGAACTCAAATCGTATAGCAACTGGGGACACGCGTTTCACCCAGCGCCGTCGCCAACATGGCCGTGAGAAATCAACATCATGACGGTTGTCGTTGCGCTACGCTGGAATCTACCATGAGCACGTCACCATTTTCCCTAACCGAGGTTTCACTACAGAAATGGATATAGAAAACGAATTGATCGTCGAACAAATCGCGATTGGTCCGATGCAAAACTTCTCCTATCTACTCGGTTCTCGTAGTACCCGAGAGGTGGTCATAGTTGACCCGGCCTGGGACATTGAAGCGCTACTCGGGCGCATCAATGAATTGGAATACAGGTTAACCGGTGCGCTCGTCACTCATTATCACCCCGACCATATTGGCGGCAGCTTCGGCAGTAATACTGTCGCTGGTCTGCCGGATTTACTTGAGCTGGAACCGGTGCGGATCTACGCCAACAAACATGAAGCCGCTGGAGTTCAAAAAGTCACGGGGATATCCGTGTCGGATATCGTCCAGGTTGGATCGGGTGACACACTTAAGGTCGGAGAGGTTGAGATTGAGTTCCTGCATACACCGGGACACACCCCTGGATCACAGTGTTTTCGTGTAAAGAACACCTTGGTTTCGGGTGACACACTATTCATCAACGGTTGCGGTCGGGTTGACTTGCCCGGCTCGAACAAAGATGACATGTATCACAGCATGGAAAAACTGAGGAATTTACCAGACGACACGCTGCTGCTGCCGGGCCATAACTACGGACCTAGCCCAACTGCGAGCATGGCCGATACGAAAGCCCAAAACCCGTATCTAAACGTTAAGGATTTAGATACCTGGCGCCAGATCATTTAATTGCAGCTGCGGCCTAGCCGCGTTTGAATCAAGCACCGACCGGGCGCAAGATACTCAGAGCAACTCTTAATCAGGAGCGACAACTTGGACAACGTAGCTATCACGGGACTCGGCGTGATCTCTTCGATCGGTCAGGAGATCGAAGCGTTCAACCGTAACCTTGCACAAGGCAAGGTCGTAGCCGGACCGGTCCGTTGGGAGGATGAGGGGCACGAAAATATCTGGATGTCTCTCATCGAGGGCTTCGATCCTTTGAAATGGACCGAGGAGCGGGTCGTCCGCAACTCGGCGACGTTTTCCCAGTACGCGCTTGCCGCCGCGGTGCAGGCCGTCGTCGACGCCGGCATTGAGTCCTTTGATCCCTTCCGCACTGCTGTCGTTGTCGGCAGCGCACTCGGCGGCGTCGACACCAATGCCGAGGATCAGTGTCGATTGGATTGCGATGGGCCGGAGGCGGTGGACTCGAAGTTCATGGTGAAATCGTTGATCAATATGCCGGCCGCACACATTGCGTTGCGTTGGAGCCTGCATGGACCGCTACTGTCCATTGCGACCGCCTGCGCATCCTCCCACGACGCCATGGGCATCGCCGCCCGCATGATCGAATCGGGTGAGGTAGATGTGGCCATCACCGGGGGTACGGATTGCGCGATCAGCCCCCTGCTATTTTTCGGTGCCAGAAACAACAAGATGTTTACGCCACAACCCGATCCCTACAAAACCTGCCGGCCCTTCAATATCGAGCGCTTTGGGGTCATGCTCGGCGAGGGTGCTGGAATGTTCGTGCTGGAACGCGCCGACCGTGCACGCAAGCGTGGCGCCACGATCCATGGGCGGCTGCGCGGATACGCGACGCTCGCCGACGGCTACCACCCGTCGTCGCCGGAGCCCGAGGGAAAATGGGAGCAACGCGTTATGGAATTGGCACTCGCGAGCGCTAGCCTGCCGGGCGGCGCCGATGACGTCGATGCCGTCGTCGCGCACGGAACCGGTACCCCGGCCGGAGACATCGCGGAGCTTGCGGCCCTTAACCGGATCTATGGCGAGCGCAGCACACCGATGCGGGTAATGTCGCCGAAGGGTAATTTCGGGCATCCCCACGGCCCGGCCGGCGCGCTGGGATTACTCGTCGGCTTGTATAGCATGCGCGAGAACGCGCTCATGCCCACCGCAGGCACCTACGACGAGCGCGAGCTCATGCCGGAGGTGGCAAAACTTCACGCCGTAATAAAGCAGCCCGCCGAGGGCCGCATAGCGGCACTCCAGGTCAACGCGTTCGGATTCGGTGGTCAGAACTCATCGCTAGTGGTGACCGCGGAGTAGGTACTCCCTTCGAAGCATCTTGGTCCGCACTTCAAACACGGCGGGCCGGCAGCGCAGAGCCCTGGTTCCTCTGTCCAAGCAGAAAGTTTTTTTGCTAATCGATTTATTTTCATGCTTAAGTGGATATGTGGGCGATGTTCCCTAAGCTTCATAAGAGACCCTCGCCGTTCGCCGAAGTTCGTCTGCCGTAGCGCGTAAGCAGTGCAATTGTTTGAAAACAGTCAACCCTGATGTAGCCTGAAAACATCTGCAATTAGTATGGATTTCGATGAATTATCCTTTTACCAGTGAAGACTTTAAGTCCGAACCGTATTGGTGGGATCGGACGGAAAGATCGGAAACGGGTGATAACTCGCTACCCACGAGAACAGATGTATTAGTGATTGGTTCCGGGTACACCGGTTTGCATTGTGCGCTGCTAACTGCGAGCGCAGGTCGACAAACTACCGTGATTGATGCGGAGGCTGCCGGCTGGGGTTGCAGTACGCGTAACGGTGGCCAGATTAGTGGTGAGATCAAACCAGGCTATGACGAACTGAGTCGACGCTATGGCAATGCTGGTGCGTATGCGCTGGTAAAGGAGGCGCGAAATGCGCTCGACTGGCTGGGCGAGTATGTTGCCGAGCAGGATATCGATTGCGATTATCGACAATGTGGGCGCTTCACTGGCGCACATAGTCCCCGCCAGTTTCGCAAGCTTGTCGCTTCTACGCGTCAGCAACCACCCGGGCTCGAGCAGGATTTACGAGTTGTGACAGCGCGTGACCAAGCCGGTGAAATCGATAGCGAGTATTACTATGGAGGGCTCGTAAATGACCGCCATTGCTCGCTGGATCCGCTCAAGTATCATTCGGGCCTGCTGAAACTCGCGTTAAAAAGTGGGTCACAAGTAATTTCTTACTGCGAGGCTACCCGGGTCGAGAAAACCAGTGACGGATTCAAGGTCAGCACTAACCGCGGAGCTATTCATGCCCGAGACCTGGTTGTAGCAACCAATGGCTATACCGGCAGCGTAACGCCATGGCAACGACGGCGGATTATTCCGATTGGCAGTTACATGCTGGCGACCGAGCCGATGGATCTGTTGCGTGCAAACCAGTTGATGCCTGGGCAGAGGGTGTTCGGCGATACGCGCAAGGTGGTGGTGTATTTTCGGCGCTCACCCGATGGTCGCAGTTTATTGTTTGGCGGTCGGGTATCGGTGTTTGAGTCCGACCCCGTTAAAAGTCTGCCTGCGCTCAGGCGGGAAATGCTGCGCATATTCCCGCAACTTGAGGACGTCAAGATCAGTCATACCTGGATGGGTTTTGTCGGTTATACCTTTGACCGTTTGCCGCATATGGGAAAACAGGATGGCGCCTACTACGCGATGGGCTACTGTGGTTCGGGTATATGCCTCGCGAGCTATATGGGTAATCGGCTCGGTTTGCAGCTGCTGGGTAAGGCCGAGGGTAACTGCGCCTTCAGTGATCCCGCTTTCCACACGCGGTCCCTGTACAGTGGCAAGCCCTGGCTCCTCGGCGCGTCGGTGCGTTACTTCCAGCTGCGAGATCGGCTCAGTTAACAGTTCGTTCAGCCCTGGTCAGTCGGGATTTACTTAAAGATATAAGGATATAAGGGGTCGGAGTAAATTATTACGGTTGAATGATCGCACACAAGTAACAGGCCCGCCTAAGTTAGAAAATTACGACGACTCTGAGAAACTATAATTTACTCCGACCCCATTAACTACACTTACGCTGTCATTGCGCAGACTGCATTTGCGGCTGGCTCCTCTGAAAATCCGCAAATGGCCCTGGAATCCGAGCACAATGCCGCTATCGAAACTTAACGCCAAGAAGCGGCTGAGATAGAAGCGAAAATCCATAAATTCGAGGGGTTTATTGCAGCGGCGGAACAAAAACCCTACCGTGATCCTAAGCGCATCAAGCGGACGCATTGGCGTGCACTGCTCGGTAAATGGCAGCGTGAACTCGACGCAACTCAGCAACGTCTCGCCTTGTACACGAGCCAACTAGAGCGCTTGAAGGCTTCCGACGATAAGGCTGCGAATCGCCAGTTAGATCAATTCTAACCACCGACGCTTGCATGGATAATAAGGGTCGGAGTAAATTATTACGGTTGATTAATCGCGGACAAGTAACAGGTCCACCTACCTTAGAAAATTACGACCACATCGAGAAACCGTAATTGACTCCGACCCCATTAACTATTTGCTCACGGAATTGCTTTAAGCACAGACCCGATATCCGAGGATGTCATCAGCGACATCGACGGCTGATCGGTTTCCATGCCGTAATTAGGTGCATGTCCTTCTGTTTTTGACACCCAAACTTCCCTTATTGAATCTTCGGTAGAATGTCCTCCTTAAGCTGACGAAGATCGTCAATCGTCTTTTCCGTCGGCGTGCCGCTGAACGGCGGCCATAGCATTGGCATTGTCATGCCAGCCTCTTTGTACTGGGCGAGGTTATGCGCGATTTGATCGGCGGTGCCGACCATCGTGGGAGTCAATTTCCCATTCGGCGTTTGATCCGTTTCCTCGCTGGTAATTTCAAAGGGCATCATGCTTGAAATCTCGAGATCGTCTATCGACGTCGAGCTCCCTATCTTTTCTAATTGCTCACTGATTGCACCACGCCACGTGGCGATGGCCTCTGGCGTATCCATGATCCCGATCCAACCATCCAACCCGTATTTCGCCACCCGCTTAGCCGAGACTTCGGGATTAACTAAGCCTGAGAAAAACATTGGCGGTCTCGGCTTCTGCACCGGTTTCGCACCAAATCCACATTTCTGAAATGAGGCGAACTCGCCGTGATACTCGAATAGTTCATTGCCCCAGATCCCTTGCATCACCTCAATCGTCTCACGCACATGTTTGTTTCGCTTCTTGTAAATATGTGCGGCACCCGCAGCCTCGAATTCCTCCGGCATCCAGCCAGCACCGACCCCGACATTAATGCGCCCACCGGACAAGTGATCCCAGGTCGCGATCTCGGCAGCCATAACGGCGGGCGCCCGAAAGGCCGTTACAATGATACTGACACCCAGACGAATTTTTTTTGTTTTTGCGGCGAGGTACGGGATGAGCGGCAAACCTTGCAGATATTCTCCGCGCGAGCTCACCGGAAGCGCGTTCGGGAACTCCTTCATCGAGCCGAACGATTTTTCCAGTTCTACTCTGTCCGACGCTTCTGGTACGACGATGCGATCCAGCGTCCATATCGAATCGAAATCCAGTTCTTCAGCGACATCCGTTAACGCATCGATCTCGGCAACCGTGATCTTGTCCCTAAAGTTCGGTAAATACAGTGCGAGCTTCATAACAACCTTCCTATATCTGGTTAAGACTGATCTAATCTTCTGCGCCGGAAGGATGATCAATGATAAACAGCCAACGTCCATCCGCTTGCCGTCTTAAGACTTCCGATGTTTTTCCAGACATGGTGAACGGCTTACCTTCAGGATCGGTCCCTGTGAGTGTATAGACATTGCTCAACAGCGCGATATCGCCGTGCTGTACGGCATGACGCACCTTGAAGGAGATCTCGCCTTTGGTATCCAAAAACCCCTGTAATTCGACACGCAGCGCGTCATGACCGGCGACGTGATCGCCGGGTCCGCGCACGAACACCGCGTCCGGCTCGTACAAATCTAGGAGTCCCTGCATATCGCCTGCGTTAAAGGCTTTGGCGAAGTCTGCATATACGCGCTCTGCAATTGATTGGTCCATAGTATTTTCTCCTGTAGCCGTATAATGCTCGCAGCATCGGACGGCTACACTAAGGGCTTCTTGTTCTAATTCGAATTAATATCGGTCCTATTTTGTCTGCCTAACCCTTGCGTCGGGTCCTGCGCAGGCCATTACTTTGGCGTATGCCGCGCCCGATTACCACCAAAATGTCGCCGCGAACATTGGTCACATTACGATCAACTGATCATTTTATCGCGGCAGTGGTCGCGTATATTTCAAGCAACGAGTGTCTTAGCTGTACGAGGTAGACCGCTGTGGCGAACATCAAGAAAACGAACGCTTCCGAACTAGATTGGGAGCACCTCGATTCAAGCTACGACACCCAGGCTGGATTGATTCTATTTGAGAAGCGAATCGACCGATTACGCAATCCACGTAACAATCAAGTGTTCGAACGGCTCGTGCTCGAGTCTGTGGATTGGGTCAATATGGTTGCAGTCGTTCCCGACGGCCGCTGCGTCATGATCCGACAATACCGCTTCGGCGTCGGCTACACGACCTTAGAGACCCCGGGCGGGATGGTCGATGCAGGCGAAGATTCCTTTACCGCGGCTGCGCGAGAGTTACTTGAAGAGACTGGGTATGCCTCTGACAATTGGACCTACCTCGGAGCCGTTGAGCCGAACCCGGCTTTCCAAAACAATCTGTGCCACCATTGGCTAGCGCAGGATGCCTACCGTAGCGCCGATCCCGAACTTGGCGACGGCGAGATGATCTCCGTAGAACTAATGTCTGAAAGTGAGGTGTGTGCGGCGGTAACGAGCGGTGAGTTGAAGCACGCGCTCGCTCTGTCGGGATTGTCTCGGGTTTATCAGCTTTGGCCACGGCCATTTAGTCACCGCGCACCGTGAGTGGCCAAGCAGACTCACGCGCTCGAAAAAAATTGAAGTTTCTAATGTCCTTGAGGCCGAAGCAACGTCGGTTATAGAAAGACGTCACCACCGTTCGGACTGATCACTTGACCGACGTAGTGTCGTGCATTGTCCGATGCGAGGAAAACGTAACTCGGGACGATGTCGTCTATCTCAGCTAAGCGCCCAAGCGGAATGCTACTGCGGATGCCCTCGAGGATGTCCTCGGGCACATCTTCCAACATCGGCGTTCGCGTAGCACCAGGCGCCACAGCGTTAACGCCGACCCCCCGCGGTGCCGCTTCGAGTGCAAGCGAGCGGGTGAAACTAACGATGGCGCCTTTCGCCGCGGTGTAATGCGCGAAACCGGCGGCGCCGAGATAAGCCAGCTGCGATGCGGTGTTGATGATTCGACCAGAGCCGCGCTGATACATGTGTGGCAGCGCGTACTTGCAAGTCAAAAACGTCCCGCGCAGATGCACCGCGATGACGGAATCCCATTGTGCGACATCGATGTCTTCGACGGCGCCAGCGTGTGCGATCCCCGCATTATTGACGAGCACATCCAACTGGCCAAACGATTCGATTGCGGTGGCAACCATCGACTCCACCGCTGCCGGTTGCGTTACATCAGCCTCGATCGAGATTGCTGTGCCGCCCTCAGCGGTGATTGTCGCGCACAAGGCGTGCGCCTGCTCCGCACTGTCCGCATTAGGATAATTGATGGCAACCGATGCTCCTTCTGCAGCGAACGCAAGCGCGACCCCGGCGCCGATGCCACGATTGGATCCAGTAATCAAAGCCGTACGGTTTGTCAGTAGTGTCATTAAAGTTAATCGCTTCGTTTGCAGTGGACTTGGTTGATCTTACATTGCAAGAGGTCCGCACGCTCTGATCGAACCGCTACATTACAGGTTTTCATTGTACAGCGGCATTCTAGTTTGCAAAGCGTGCGGCAATATCTTACGCGTCGATGATTTTTCCGTCCGCCAGCGCCACGGCCTCTATCTCAAAGAGCAGCTCCGGTAGGGCGAGAGAGCCGACTTCGAAAATCGTATCGGCCGGATATGGTGCCGTGAAATATTCTTCGCGTAGCTTTACAACGATGTCGAACTTTGAAATATCGGTTACTAGGATTGTGACTTTCACCAACTTATCGAGCCCGGACCCGCCGGCTTCGAGTACGCGACCCAGATTCTCGATACTGCGGCGCGCCTGTGCTTCGAAGTCACCGACCGCAACGATCGCGCCATTGTCATCGATTGCGGCCTGCCCTGATACGAAAATCAAATCGCCGACACGATAGGCTTGCGCAATCTTGAATGGTTCGTAGTTATCCGGGTCGGTTTTAATTCGGTGTGCATTGGTAGTCATTGATTTACTCCGTAGGTTTTTTCCTGCTTTATCACTCATCGACGTCATCGCATCTGCTGCTGGACTTGTATCGTCGGCATGGGCCGGCATCACCGACGCACCCAAGGCGCCGACGGACAAACCTGCGATCGTTTGACCGAAGCCCCGGCGGTTCGTTGATTTCATAAGCAATTTCTCCATAAGTTATGCCGCCACGCGACTTGGTGGTGAAACATGCGCTCGCTTCGGTGTGTCGTGCATCCAACACTACGGCGATCACGACCTTAAAGCGTAATCACTAGTTTCCCAAAATGTCTCGCCGCGCGCATATCGTGATAGGCCTGACGCACGTCACCAAAATCATAGGTCTTATCAATCACCGGCTGCCATTCGTGCAGGGCGACCGCACGATTCATATCCTCAAACATCCGTCGATTGCCGACATAGATTCCCTGCAAGCGAATGGATTTACGCAACAGCGGCGTGGGGTCGATCTCGCCTCCTGTCAAAACGCCGATTAACCCAATTGAACCTGCTAGTCGCGTTGCGTTAACCGATTTAGCCAAGGTGCCGGCACCACCGACTTCGACTGTATGGTCGACACCACGGCCATCGGTCATGTCTAACACCATCCGGTCCCATTTCAGATCGGTTCGGTAATTTATCGTCTCCCAGGCGCCGAACTCGCGTGCGCGCGCAAGCTTCTCATCGCTAGAAGAGGTGACAATCGCTCGTGCGCCGAGCATGTTGCAGAATTGTAGTGCGATCATCGATACGCCACCGGTGCCTAATAGCAGCACAGTGCTGCCGGCCGTCACCCCGCCCTTCTCGACCAAGGAATTCCACGCCGTTAGCGCAGCGCATGGCAGCGTTGATGCTTCCACATCAGACAAATGATCCGGCGTGTGCACAAGACCATCTTCATGCAGCACTTTGCGTTCGCTAAGCATGCCATCCAGGCTTCCGCCAAGTGCATTTTGCATATCACAAGCGCTGATGTCGCCGTCGATCCAGCCTTGAAAGAAAAGGCCGCACACCCTATCGCCAACTTCAAAACGCGTCACCTCCTCGCCGATAGCGATCACCTCGCCAGCGCCATCGGAATTTGGTATTCGCGGATATACAATCCCGCGCGGTACAGGATCCTCTACTGTCGATAAATCTCGATAATTTATTGACGAAGCGCGAACACGCACCAACACCTCAAATGGTCCTGGCTTTGGTCCGTCGAGTTCGACTTGCGCAAGCGCATCAACGCCGCCGTCGGAAATGATCTGATAGGTTTTCATTATCGTTTAATCGATACTGCCATCAATTGTAGCCAGGCGGCGTTTGGAAGCCGCCTATTTCGCGCGCGAGTAAGCGACAAAAATCAATTGTTGTCAGATCCTCAAACTCACGGCCCACCGCCTGCAATCCAATCGGTAGCCCCGCGCTCGATGGCCCGGTTGGGAAAACCGTGCTCGGTAGGTGCGCGACCGTAATCAATCCAGACCAATGCAACTGATCAAAATAAGGATATACCGCATCATCTACCCTGATCTGGCGAGCCATCGCCGCGGTGTGATCGTGCGGGAATGCGGCGGTCGCCATCTGCGGGCAAATAAGAATGTCCCAATCGTCAAAGAATTTAGACCAAGCATCACGCAATCGAAAACGACGATGGTGCTGCCGAAGCCATGTTCGGTGGTCTTGTACCGCATGGCGCACAAGCCTCGCGCGCGGGCTATCGTCACTCGGATCAAGCGTGCCCGCCTCGGCTTTGCGTGTTGCCTGTGTTGCATCCGATACGCCAGCGCCCATCACACCCCATAGCAAGGCGTAGTACGTCTCAAGCGATTCACCGATGTCGATCACTGGACGGGCGCTATCGGACACTGTCGCGCCAGCCTTTGCTAATTTGTCGGCAACCATTTGTACGCGAGACGCAACCTCATTCGACACCGGAGCATGATCTGCCTCCGGCCAAATGGCGACTCGATAATCTGCCAGACGCGTGTGCTTTGGATCAGGCAAATTGAGTTGCCAACCACCTGCAATGCGTGCGTCCGGGCCCGCCATAACATGCATCGCAATTGCCAGGTCTTCGGCGCTCCGCGCCAGCGGTCCACAAACCGAAATATCGGTAGGCGCCGATTTACCGGGTAGCCCATGGCCAAGATCGGACACGATCCCCCACGTCGGTTTATGCCCGTAGACCCCACAATAGTGCGCCGGATTTCGAATCGATCCACCGATATCGGACCCCGCTTCCAGCGCCGTAAAACCTGCGGCTAATGCCGCCGCCGATCCACCGGAAGAACCACCAGGAGTGCGTTCCACATCCCACGGGTTACCGGTCGTGCCGTAGATGTCGTTATAACTTTGAAAGTCGCCTAGACCCATCGGTACGTTGGTCTTGCCGAGAAAATGTGCGCCGGCCGCCTTGCAGCGACGCACGACCTCTGAATCGGAGGTCGCGATGTTGGCCGAGAATTCCGGGAAACCCCATGTGGTCGGCGTACCGGCCATGTCGTACGACTCTTTTATCGTCATCGGCACACCATGCAAAGGGCCGAGCACTTGTCCTGCGGCCATCGCTGCATCGGCGGCCCTGGCTTCTGCACGTGCGGCGTCGAACCTGCGCACGACGACCGCATTGATCTTGTCGTCGTAGTGCTCGATCCGATTAATATACTGCTCAGTTAGATCGACCGATGTCGTAGCGCCTGATCTGAGTTCTGCTGCGATCTCAGAGGCGCTAAGAAATGCGTTTATTGTCATAGAAACATTCCCCTGTGGTTGTCGATTGCCGTATCCGTCCGCGGCGCCTAATAATTACAATGGATGCGTGAAAATTTCGCGGCGTGCGGGATCGCGAACAATAATGGGTCCGAGTTCGTCACCGGAGTAATAGATAGACAACACAAAGGATTAATATCACAAATCCGACAGCTAGCACGGCCAGTAGGCGCGATTGTGATTTTAATTTTTTCTCAATCGCGCTATCGCCGAGTTCCCGAAGAAAGGTTTCGACGTCGGGCGATCGCTCATTTTGCTCCAGGTGCAAGCTTCGCGCTAAGGCAGCATTTTGCGCCGGACTCAGCGTCGGAATTGGCGCGGGTGTGAGCTCAAGTGCCTTAGCCAAATTCGCCGCGTGGCGATCGTAGGGGTGCGCTGAGGCGAGCAGGATGTAAGACACAACACCGAGCGCATAAATGTCGTCACGCGGGTCCGGTGGCTGGCCTTCCAACATCTCGGGGCTTGCGTAACTAGGGGTGAGTGCGCCAAGGCTACCGGCATCAAATACGGTGGTCTCGGTTTGGCCTGGGTTACTAATCGCGCGCGCGATACCAAAGTCGAGCACCTTAACCTCACCGTTCTCACACAGAAACGCATTCGCAGGTTTAAAATCCGAATGCACGATGTTGTTCTTATGGGCATAGTCCAAGGCCGACGCCAAGCCCTGTATGATTGGCCAAGCTTCGTCAAACAGTAGCCCACTATCGGGTAGATCCGTGGCAAGGTACTCGTTGAGGGGTTGACCCTTCAACATTTCCATCGTCATGAATGCCATCCCACCGGTGCGATCAAAGTCGTAGACGGTCGCAATATTGGGATGGGCCAGTTTTTGCGCCTTACTGCACTCGCGCTGTAGCGAAATAAACGACTCAGGATGAAGCTTGAAGTCCTCGTTTAACACCTTGATCGCGATACTAGGATTTCGATCCTTGGCTTCGACCTTGATCCGGTCACGTGCTTGATAGACGACGCCCATGCCGCCGGCCCCCAGCAGGCGCTCGAGGACAAATCGATCTTTGACAATGCTGCCGGCCCCGACTGCCACCGATTGTCCGGTGTTTTGGGTTGCCGAGAACGACTGCGTTGCCATCAAGTCGTTAGCCACAACTGGCGGCGTCACATCGATTGCATCTGCGCTGATCACCCGGGAGAGCAAGCCGTGATATTGCTCCTGATTGAGCAATCCCGAGTCACGCGCGGTGCTCAAGGTCGACATAAAATGTGTCGTCGCCGAAAAGTCACTCGCGCTCATCTCCTCGACCGTTTCATTTAACGCATCGAACACGATCCGACCCTGGGCAAATTCTTCTAATTTTTGGTCAAGCGTTGCCATGGCTGATGTTGATCTGCCCTCATGATGGATATACGCCCGAGGTGGCGCTAAGAGAAAACTTTCGGCACCTAATTCTAACGGCATCCCACGTAACGGTCATTATCTATGCTGCCGCCGCCAATTTAGCGCACTCAAGCGGCGTGTGGTTGATCACACTGGGTGCCTGAGAAATTGTATCGACTGAATCAAGGTCTTCATTCTAGTAGGATGATGCCATGGTGGATGTCGAAACGCTCTGTCTCGGGTGTATGACAGAGGTCGCAAAGAACGAAATCTGCGCGCACTGCGGGTATCCGGAGAGCGTGGAACGTAACCCAATCGCGCTCCCGGAACGGACACTACTCAACGACCGGTTTTATGTCGGTGCGGTGCTTGGGAAGCCCGGCGGGTACGGCATTACGTATCTCGCATGGGACCTGACATTACAAACTACAGCAGCCATCAAGGAATATCTCCCGCAAAGGCTGGCAAGCCGCAAACCCGGCGATACCGAGATCACCCCAGTGTCTACCGACGATGCCATCGTCTATACGGAAGGGCTAGAAGAGTTTCTGGATGAGGCACGGACACTGGTTCGCTTTTCCCATCCCAATATTGTTCGGGTCCGAGATTTTTTTCAGCAAAACAATTCCGCTTATCTCGTGATGGACTACTACGCAGGGATGTCGTTGTCAGAACACCTAAAACAGCGCTCCGCCGCCATGACCCAAGCTGAAGCGATCGACCTGATTACGCCAGTCTTGGATGGGCTCGCGACCGTGCACGAGCTCGGTTATCTGCATCGTGATATCAAGCCCGCGAATATCTATATCGCGGCGGAGAAAACGCCAATATTGCTAGACTTCGGTGCGGCAAGACATTCGCTTGGCGAAGAGACGGAGAGTCTCTCGGTAATACTGACTCCGGGTTACGCGCCTTTCGAGCAATATTTCCGCAAGGGAAAACAAGGCCCATGGACCGATATCTACAGCTGCGCCGCGACGCTGTACTTTGCCTTGAGCGGTGTGCGACCGCCGCCCGCTCTGGATCGGGAAACTAGCGACGAAATCGTGCCACTTGACTCACTCAATCACGCAGTATCTCCCGCAGTAAGCGCTGTGATAATGCGAGAACTCTCGAGAACACCGGCGGCGCGCTCCGCAAGCGCGACCGCATTCAAAGATGCGCTCATAAGGGCACGCAGTCGCGAACCTGGGGAGATCAATCGTTCCAAACCAACACGACTGACCACGGTAACCGTGGCCACAAGTTTAGTACTGCTGCTAATCGTTGCGGGATTGTTCGTGGTCTGGATGACGCGCGATAGTCCATCGCCGAGTGTGAGCGACCAACGCAGAATCGTCTCGCCAAACGCTGCGCCAAGCGGTGGATCCAACGCATCGGCGCCGATGCCACAAGCGGAGGTGACCTGGCGCGGGCCGCCGTCAAACAGCCCTAAGGGCGCGCCACGCCCACCACGCGAATCTACTGAGGCGTGTCGCAGTATTGCTCTAGGCGACGTTTGTTCTTTCGCGGCACCGCATGGAATGGAACAGGGGACTTGCCGCACGGTGCGCGGCGCAAGCGACCTCGCCTGCATCCCGGATCACCATAGACACCGCCGGCCGCCCCCACCGCGACGAAACTAAGGAAAACCGTATGGACTTTTGTTTTCGCTACCGGTTAATAGCTTTTCTCGCGAGAGCTTGCTCGCGCATTCGAATATCGACAGTGAACAAAGGGATGAAAACTTACATGTGGAATCATCGATGACTAAATCAATTGACGCACTAAAAAGCGATTGGTCGCACCGCCCGTGGTGGATGAATTTGCTCTTTTACTTTTGCGTCTACATGACCTTCCTCTACATGCCATTCGATCTCTTTTTGAAACCGGTCGCCGATGACCATGAAATATGGTTCGGGTTTGCCTTAACTGGTTGGTGGGCCAAATTAACGGAACCGGTGCATTGGCTCATTTATGGTGCCGGCGCCTATGGATTTTGGAAAATGAAATCCTGGATGTGGCCTTGGGCCTCGGTGTACAGCGGCCAAGTGACGATTGCAATGCTCGTTTGGAACATTGTGAACCCCAACGGTAGGGGCTGGATCGCGGGCATCATCGCCGCGATTCTGTTCGCTATTCCAACCGTCGCGCTATGGCGTGCAAAGGATCGATTCGCCGGCAGTGCAAAGTCGCGGAGAGAGCTACGCGGAAGACTGAAAGCCTGATGGGGAGCTGCCATGACCGGTTGGGTTCTACTAGAATCGGCCTCTGGAATTTCCGAATTTAAAATTACAATTAGCGGAGGAATTGGAAATGAGTATTAATCGAAGACAAGCCATCGGCGGCACCGCCGCTGTCATCCTGGCCGGATTAAGTAATAGCCGCATAGCACTGGCGGGCGATTCCCCCGCCGTCGCATTTCTCGATAAGTCCGCACTGATCTATCTCACGCCGTTATTGTCGAAAGGGCAGGAGAGCACGTGCAAAGGGGAGGTCTGGTTCGTTCATGATAACAACGAGATTTTTGTTGTTACGCAAGCCGACGCCTGGCGTGCAGAAGCCGTTCGACGCGGTCACTCCCGCGCCTCAATATGGATCGGAGAATTCGGCCCATGGAAGAAGGCCAAAGATAACTATCGATCGGCGCCGCACTTAACCTTAGAAGGGCGACTCGAAGACAAGGCTTCGGTGCACGAAGAGGTGCTCGCGATTTACGCTAAAAAGTACGCGGATGAATGGGGCTCCTGGGGTCCGCGCTTTAACAAGGGACTCGCGGACGGGTCGCGCGTGATGCTGCGTTATAAGGTCAGCAGCTAAGGCAGTCGATTCACGATACAACGCTGCAAAGTATCGGCGAGCGGGGTCAAGGTGATCCCGAGTGCGTCCGCCGCCTCGCCTGGATCAATGGCATCATCGTGATTCAGAACCCGTAGCATTTCGCGGGTCAACCGCGGTTTGCGTTTTATTATTTCCAATACGTATGCAAGCGCGAAACCGAGAAATTGCGGTAGCGGGTAGATCGAGGGTCGATTGTTCTGTAACGCCGCCGCACGCATGACGAGTTCCCGTCGGCTCAGTGACCTTGGACCGGCCAAGTCGAACGCCTGGCTAAGCGGTTCACTGACCTGCAAGCTATTGGCGATCGCAGCTATGACGTCGCCCGCATAGATTGGTTGCTCGAGACAGCCGGCTTTAAATAACACGACGCGCTTCGCCGACGCACGTCGCGCGAGCGCTAGACTTGCGCGATCTTTCTCACCCAAGACCATTGGTACCCGGATCACTGTTACCGCGGTCGGCGCCGAGCGTAAGATTTCTTCTGCGGCTGCACGCGAGCGCAAACATCGGCTGTCGCTTGCATGGTCTGCACCGAGGATACTTAGGTATACAATTTGGTTAAGGGCCAGGCGTGATGTTGCCTCGGCCAGCGCTCGCGCCGGTTTCTCATCGGCATCGGCGTAGCGGCTGTCGCGCGCCTCCTTAATGGTTCCGATCAAATGTACCGCGGCGTCGCAGTTGGTTCCGATCTCGGCAATTGCATCCGCATCAGTGGGATCGGTGATCGTGATGTTGAGCTGTTCTCTGTCGCCCACGTGCGCGACCAATGTTGCCCGAGCCCGTTTGCTGCGCACAACTGCTTCCACGGCATAGGTCGGTGGTAGTGTCGCGATAAGCCGACGCCCGAGATGGCCATTCGCGCCTGTTATGAGAAGCCTTCTGCTCACTAGCACTACAATCGTGACGATTCGCGAGGTGTTGCCCCACGCAGTACACTGCAAACCATGAACACTCGCGAAGTCAATGCGATCACAATTTTTACACTGCCAAATCTTGTGAGTTGTTCGCGAGTTGCTCTCATTCCGGTAATCCTCTGGACCATCATAAACAACTACGCTGCACTAACCGTCGGACTGTTTCTAGCTGTCGTGGCAAGCGACATTGTCGATGGGGTCATCGCCCGGAACACGGGACAGGAAACGCGCTTGGGTACGCTGATTGACCATGGCGCTGATGCATTATTTGTTGTTTGTGTCACCGCGCTATTTTCCTGGCTCGGATTAATACCGTGGATGCTGCCACCTCTGATCGGAATTGCGTTTATACAATACGCCTTAGACTCTCACGTTTTTGCCGGAGCCGTCTTACGGCCGTCCAGCATTGGGCGATGGAATGGGATCGCCTATTTCGTCGTAACCGGCGGTGCAATATTTATCCATCACTTTTCATCCGATCCTGCATTCGCAATGGCGCTTACGGGTTGCGGTTGGCTGCTCGTCCTAAGCACCCTTATCTCGATTGCGCAGCGTGCGCGGCATTTCTTATCTGCTCGGTCACGGCTCTAGTGGTTGTCCGCGACCATCCGGATCAACGATCAACTCGCGGTTGGCGATCGGCAAAAACACCAGCCCGATCACTGCGTTAAACAAGACAAAAAACGTATGCATGACCAAACTAAAGGCGCCGACTTCCGGAAAATCAGGAAACAGCACGGTCCACAACAATAGCGCTCCAGCATGAAACGGCAGTGGCAACGCCGCGGCCAGGAAGATCACGGGTAGAAAAGCCAGCATCTGACCAAATTCGACGTCGACGTTGAACAGATCAAGTGCAAGCGTATAGACCAATACCGCCGCGATGAGATTCGGTGCCTTGAACAATACGACGAGAACGTAATGTCGCAGCCGAGCCAGGCGAAAGGCTCGGAAGATCTGCAGATCGCGGACACCGTTTTTCGGCAATACCGCTCCGCTGAAATACATCAAATGCAACGGGAAGTACAACGCCGCGATCGCGAAGACCGTTACCAGGATCGTGCTTAATGGCAGCACCGTCGAAGCAGCCTCGACCAGATCGAAGTACAGCAATGTTCCCACCGCCGAGAATAACAATAGCTGGTAGACCTCCATCATACCGAGCAGCACCATACTCGATAACGCTTGCCAGGCGGGCACGGCGTGGCGACGCCACAGATATAAGGTGATCGCGCCTTTGCCGATCTGCTCGTTTACCAGAGATAGGATATACGCGCTAGCGCGGATCGGCAGCATGCGCCGAAAGCGAAAATCGGGGGCGTTAAACCATCGCACGACGCGCCAGGTCACATGTGCGTCGATCAAGAAAAACAAGCACGAATACGGAACCATCAAGCCAAGCCACGCCAACCAGTTCGCATCTCCGAAAAAGCGCACTAGATAATCCACTGCCGTCATTTCTTCACGGCCCGCAGCCGCCTGAATGTTAGCGAACACCAGGTAGAAGCAGGCGCCGGCGATTAGCCACGTCACGGCACGTATCGCCCTCGAGCGCCAGCTCGAGGCAGCGATCAAACGATCTTGATCGGAGGGTGATGGCTTGTTCACGATTGTGTTGACCTTAACATGCTGCCGCTAATATCGATCCGCCACCTTAGTCCGATTGGCAGCACCAAGATGTTCGATACTGTGTTACATGAGGACGTGTTTAGCCGCTTTGTACTACCTTCGCCGCCTGCAAATCGGCAATCCGGGCTTCATCATAGCCGAGGCCTTGAAGGATCTCCGTGGTGTGTTGCCCTAGCGTCGGCGGCGCTGTTGGTTGGCGCTTTGGAAAGTCTTTGAGTTCGAACGGACTGTTGATGGTTTTTCTGCCCGGTTGATCGGCGAATTCAACAAAGATGCCATTTTGGATCATTTGTTGATCGACGATTGTCTCTTCATAGGTAGCGATATCACCGAAGGTGATCGCGTTGTCGTCTAGAATTTTCCGCCACACCGCCAGTGGACGTTGGGCAAACCAATCGGACAGGATGCCCGCTAATATCGCTGAGTTCTCGCGCCGATCACTCAGCTCCGCGAAACGCGGGTCATCGGCTAGCTCAGGTCGTTCGATGGCATTGCAAAATTTTACGAATTCTTCCGCTTCCTTAATCAACACCAGAAAAAATGATCGTCCATCTGAGCAGCAATAATGATTGAAAACAGCATTAGACGTATTCGTTTGCGTCGGCGGAATATAGGTCGTACAACCGCTTAAGGCCGCCTGGATGAGGAGGCTGTTTGACCAAGCGCCGTTAGCCAAAAGTGAGGTCGATATTTTCGTGCCCTTACCCGTGCGTTCGCGCGCATAAAGCGCCAAGGCGATCGCACCAAAGGCCGTCATACTGCTCGGGTGGTCCCCCATGCCGGCGGTTGAGAAAGCCAAATCACCCTCCGCCGGCCTCACGGCATCCATCAGTCCGCTGCGCGCCCACCACGCGGTCGCATCGTAGCCGGGTTTCTCAACTTCTTCCCCATTTTCGCCGTAGCCTGTTCCGTGCGCATAGATAAGGCGCGGATTGATCGCCGATAGTGCCTCATAGCTGATGCGCAAATCGTTAAGCACAGATGGGTGGAAATTTGTGATCAGAACATCCGAGTTTTTGACCAGGTCTACAATGATCTCATGGCCGAGCTCAGACTTGAGGTCCAACACCAGGCTTTTTTTGTTACGGCTGTCCATCTCCCAACAGTAGTTGTCCTCGCCCTGCGGAAGCGGCTTCATTTTGTACAGCGCGCGATATGGATCACCATGTCCTGGGGGTTCAACATGAATCACCTCAGCGCCAAAGTCAGCCATTACCGTGCCAGCACCGGGCATGAACACATAGGTCGCGATCTCAATCACGCGAATACCGTCTAATAGACCAGCCATACGTTCTCTCCAATTTGCCGGGAGGAACATAGCCTTGTCATTCGAGTTCGGCAAGGGCCGTACAATTCGATTATTAATCAACACGACCCTAACGGCATTCTCTTCGGGGGGACCGATCGAATATAGTAGGCGCTCCAATATTGTCCGTTACAGAACAACAAATGTCGGGATCGCATCATGACCCTTGAGGATTTTCGCAGTGAAACCCGTGCCTGGCTGGAAGAAAATTGTCCACCTGGCATGCGCACGCCAATGCCCGATGACGAACGCGTATGGGGCGGGAAAAACCCGGTCTTCAAGCACCCCGAATCGAAGGTCTGGATGGAGCGCATGGTCGAACGTGGCTGGACCGCGCCCCAGTGGCCACGGGAATATGGCGGCGGCGGTCTGAGTCGAGCCGAAGCGGCGATCTTGACCGAAGAGATGAATCGGATCAGCGCCCGTCCACCCTTGTTTAGTTTCGGCCTTGGGATGCTCGGCCCGCTATTACTTGATATCGGCACCCAAGCGGAAAAGGAACGCTACCTAGCGCCAATTACGCGCGGTGAAATCCGGTGGTGCCAGGGTTACAGCGAGCCGGGTGCCGGCTCGGATCTGGCCGGTTTGCAAACCCGTGCCGAAGACAAAGGCGATCACTATTTAGTCAATGGCCAGAAGGTATGGACCTCCTACGCGCATCATGCCGACTGGATATTTTGCCTAGTGCGCACCGACACCTCGGTCAAGCACGCCGGGATCAGCTTTCTATTGTTTGATATGCACAGTCCTGGGGTTGAAGTACGTCCGATAAAACTTATCAGCGGCGCGTCGGCATTTTGCGAAACGTTTTTCGATAATGTGAAGGTACCCAAAGATCAACTCGTCGGCGAAGTAAACGGCGGCTGGGCAATCGCAAAACAGCTGCTCGCGCATGAAAGGGCGATGATTTCCCAACTCGGTGCACGTGGCGGCAACCGACTCCCGCCGTTTAAAGACATGGCAAGACGATATGCCGGCGATGCCAACGGGCGTATCGCCGATCCCCTGTTACGCGACTTGGTCGCACGCCAGCTGATCAACGATCGCGCGTTCGAGTCTACCTCTAAACGCGCCATAGGCAGTGCGGATGCCGCCGCCGGGGTCGCCTCCATGCTCAAGTACTACGGGACCGAGCAAAACAAACGCAAGATGGAGGTGATCATGAAATGCGCGGGCTATGCCGGCCTTGGCTGGGAAGGCGAAGAATTCGATGATAACGATCTCGTTTTATGCCGGTCGTGGCTACGCTCCAAAGGCAATTCAATCGAGGGCGGAACCTCAGAAGTGCAACTTAACGTGATTGCGAAGCGCATCTTAGGACTCCCTGATTAGATGGCCGATCAACTCACCCAACAAGACCACGAATTACTGCGTGACACCGCGGCGCGATTTTTCGGCGAGCGATCGCCCCTCGGCGCAATGCGCCAACTGCGCGACGAGCAAAACGAAGTGGGTTTCGATCGTGAGGTTTGGCGCGAAATGTCCGAGATGGGGTGGGCCGGGATCCTAATCGATGAAGCCGATGGCGGCGTCGACTTGGGCTATCGGGCGCTCGGGACCATATTGGAACAATCGGGCCGAACGCTGACGGCCTCCCCTCTCCTGTCGACCGTATTAAGCGCGACGCCCATTATTTCCAGGGCCGGCAACGAGGCGCAGCGCGCGGACACGCTCAGTGCCGTCGCCGATGGCGCGCTTATGATTGCACTTGCGCATGAAGAGTGCCCTCGCCATGCGCCACATCGAATCGCGACACGAGCCGTAAAAAACGATGATGGATACGTAATTAACGGCAAGAAAACGTTCGTATTGGACGGCCATGTCGCCGATCGCCTGCTATTGGTTGCGCGAACCAGCTGCGAAGACGACCAACGGGAAGGGATCAGTCTCTTTCTCATTGACAACGCATTACCCGGGATCCGAATAAAGCGTACGCGGATGGTAGATAGCCGCAACGCCGCTAATATCCGATTTAATAATGTGCAGATTCCCGCCGGGTCGATCATCGGCACCGTCGGCGGCGGTGCAGACATCCTCGATCCGGTTCTCGACGGCGCCCGCGCTGGGGTCGCCGCTGAGATGCTTGGATCAGGGCAGGAAGCATTCGATATCACGGTCGAATATCTAAAAGTGCGCGAGCAATTTGGCGCACCGATCGGCTCATTTCAAGCGCTCAAGCATCGCGCGGCGGAAATGTATTGCGAAATAGAGCTGGCCCGTTCGGCCGTGTACGCGGCACTAGACGCACTCGATCAAAAGGCACGCGACGCGGCGGAACTCGTATGCGTCGCTAAAGCCAAGGCCTGCGATATGCTTGAGTTGGTCAGTAATGAGGCCGTGCAAATGCATGGCGGCATCGGGATGACAGACGAGGCCGATGTCGGACTATTTCTTAAACGCGCGCGCGTGGCACAGCAGCTATATGGCGACGTCGTTTTTCACCGCCAACGCTTTGCAGATCTGATTGGTTTGTGAGATGGCCACGGGCACGGAGACGACAATGAAGGGCGTATTGGTTTCGAATTGGGCGCCGTTTGACACCTTGAGCTTGACCGATCTCCCCGTCCCCCAAGCGGGGCCGAAAGAAGTCCAAATCACCGTGCAAGCGGTGGGCATCGGTTTCGCAATGAGTCTTGTCGTTCAAGGCAAGTATCAACGCAAACCGCCATTACCCTTTGTACCAGGAACCGAGGTCGCGGGTATTGTCACCGGCATCGGGAGTGACAATACCCGCTTCAAACTTGGTGACCGGGTTGTGGCCGTTGTCGACTGGGGCGGACTCGCCGAAAAGGTTGTGGCTAAAGCGGTGAACGTGTACGCATTACCTGATACTTTCGAGTTCGCCTCGGCTGTCGGACTAACCAATTCTTATGCGACGACCTGTGCGGCAATCACCTGGCCGAGGCTACTTGATGTGCGCAAGGACGACTGGCTATTGGTCCACGGGGCCGGCGGCGGCGTGGGTCTTGCTGCGGTAGAGATCGGAAAAATCATGGGCGCAACAGTGATCGCAAGCGCCGGCTCACCAGTCAAGCTTGATGCCGCACGCGACCACGGCGCTGATCATCTGGTTAACTATCGCGAGGATGACTTTCGCGACGCCGTACTCGAAATCACCAACGGCCGCGGGGTCGATGCGGTCTACGATCCGGTCGGGGGCGACGTATTCACCCAGTCACTGCGATGCATGGCGCCGGAGGGACGGATCATGCCGGTCGGCTTTGCCGGCGGTGAAATTCCTCAGATCCCGGCGAACATCTTATTGGTCAAAAATCTCACCGTGTGTGGACTAAACATGGGTCTGTATTTCGGCTGGACCCCAAAAGATATGCGCTATGAATACGAAGATCTCATGCGTGAGACGATGGACAAATTGTTCGGCTGGTTCTTGGACGGTAGCATCGACCCGACTGTTGCGAAGACCTATCCACTTAGCGGTTTTCGCGATGCGATGGATGAGGTATTGTCGCGCCGCGCGATTGGACGGGTCGCTGTCGTGATGGGCCAAGAAGCCGAACGGCTCGGGCATGCCAAATCTTCATAAACTTACGGATACCGCAATATGAGTAACGACAACATTAGCTTCGGCACCGCACTGCGATCGCCTTACGATGTGGCGACAGCAGCCGCACGAATCGAAGCACTCGGGTTCGACATCCTTTCGTGCGGTGAGCACGTCACATTTCATGGCGATAGCGCTAACGGCATCGTGTCGCTGTCGGTCGCCGCCGGCGCGACAAACCATATCAAGCTGATGAGTTCGATCACCTTACTTCCGCTTTATCCGCCGGCCCTACTCGCAAAGATGGGTGCGGCACTCGACATCGCCTCCGGTGGTCGATTTATCTTAGGCGTTGGGGTGGGAGGCGAAAACCCAAAAGAGTTTGAGGCGTGCAGCGTACCGGTAAAGCAACGCGGATCGCGCACGGACGACTGCTTGGAAGTATTGGAACGTGTATGGGCACAAACGAATGTGACCTATCAAGGTCGCTATACGACTTTGGACGATTTCAGCCTAAAACCGCTTCCGATTCAAAAACCGCGACCACCGATCTGGATTTCGGGAAGAAAAGAAGTGGCGATGCGCCGCGCGGCTCGCTATGGCGACGGCTGGTTACCCTACATGTACACCCCAGAACAGCTCGCCGACAGCTTCGACAAGATCAAAGCCTTTGGCGCCGAAATTGGTCGCGACATGACTGATTTTCAGCCCGGATTATTTATTTTTACGAATGTGAATGAAGACGGCAAAACCGCCGTCGCCCAGGCCGCGGAAATGCTCGGGCGGACCTATGCGCAGGATTTCACGCAACTCGTGCACAAATATGCGCTGGTGGGCGATCCCGATCAAGTGCAAGCCAGGCTCAAAGAATACATAGACGCCGGCGCACGGACGGTGCTGCTTTCGGCGGCCTGCGCCGATGAGGATTTCGACAATACACTGAACGCCATCGCAAGCAACATCGTCAAGGTATTTTGACGCGAGAAGATGGCGCCCGCGTATCGGTAGCCACCGGAACTATTTGGAATCGGTCATCGTGCGGCCGATGATCTCCTTCATGATCTCCGACGATCCGCCGGCGATGCGCGCCATGCGATTGTCGGCCCAGGCGCGTGCGATTGGAAATTCCCACATATAGCCGTATCCGCCGTGCAATTGAACGCACTCATCCAATACTTCACACATCATCTCCGTGCTATGCAGCTTAGCCATCGCGGCGTCGATCGCGTCTAACTTACCGGATAGGTGGTGTGCGGTACAGACATCAACGAAGGCTTGGGTGACGACCGCCTTGGTTTTCATTTCGGCAAGCTTGAATCGCGTATTTTGAAAATTCGCCAACGTTTTGCCAAAGGCTTCACGTTCGTTGACATAGCGGGTCGTCCATTCGAGCGCCGAGTTGATGATCGCGGCGGATCTCACCGCAATCACGAGTCGCTCCTGCGGGAGTTGCTGCACCATTTGCACAAAGCCCTTCCCTTCCTCGCCCAGTAAATTCTCGATTGGCACACGGCAATCGGCAAAGAATAGCTCTGATGTATCCTGTGCGTGGTAGCCAACCTTCTCCAAATTTTTACCGCGTTCAAATCCTGGTACGTCACCTTCCACCAAGATTTGACTGATTCCCTTTGCGCGGGCACTCGGATCCGTCTTGCACGCGAGCACGACCAGATCGGCAAGCTGACCGTTTGAGATGAAAATCTTCTGGCCGTTGATCACATACTCGTCGCCATCGCGTCGCGCATGTGTCTTCATGCCTTGAAGATCGGAGCCGGCCGCGGGCTCACTCATCGCGACCGCCGAAATCACCTCACCAGAGACAAGTTTTGGCAGCCATTTCGCTTTCTGCGTTTCGCTGCCGTAGTGGTAGACGTACGGGGCAACAATATCGGAATGCAAGTGGAAAGCGACGCCAGCGTAGCCCGAGCGACCCATCTCTTCGACGACGACCGCGCTATAGAGAAAATCGGCCCCGGCGCCGCCATATTCCTCCGGCACCCAGGTGCACAACAACCCTGCTTCGCCAGCGGCAAGCCATACGTCGCGACTAACGACACCTTCTTTTTCCCACCTCGCGTAATTGGGTTCAATCTCTTTTGCGATGAATCGGCAGACCGTTTCGCGAAATGCCTCGTGGCCGTCGTCAAACAATGTTCTCGAAATCATGCTCGCCTATTCCTCGCAGAAGCGACGTCGATCAAGGTAATGGAAATTCCGCCGGATCAACGAATCGACGGAGCACATTCTCGGTAATTTTGGCGACATCGTTATCAAAATCATTGCGTGCTAATGCACCGAACCATGAGATCGAGCCAACGGAAAAAACCGCACCACCCGAAGGTGTCTCGAAAAACACCATGTCCGCACGCACGACTGGATCCGGTGAAGGTACGATCGTTGCCGCCTCGAGCTCTTCTTTCGTGCGTGTCATCTCGGGACCGTAATCGGTCGCCGATGCCAGTATGAGCGCATGGGCAGGCGATCCGAGTGCAGGATTGTAGTTATCGATTTCTTGACCCGCG
Organism: Gammaproteobacteria bacterium; assembly: GCA_021773835.1. Lineage (GTDB taxonomy): Bacteria > Pseudomonadota > Gammaproteobacteria > UBA11873. The sequence goes on along the minus strand of JAJFJQ010000051.1, from coordinate 225,711 downwards.
GCACCGCCACCAAGACCGGAGGTACCGATGTTTTCCTCGGCCACGCCGTCGAAAATCCATGCCGCGCGTGAATCATAGCTTGCAGGACAGCGCGCATATCCGATGGCGCGCTCAAATCCTTGCGCTGCAAACCCCACCCCGACTAATTCGTTAGGTGCACGGCCGAGTCGCCGCCACATACCGCCGTACTCACCATTAAACGAGTGATAGGACTCCCCCGTATCGGTTTGCCAATTACGCACACCATCTTCAGCGCGTCGTAGTTCGATCGCTCCCGGCCACGCGTCGCTGAAAGCAACGCGCCAATAAAATCCGTTTCCGCCAAGGTAGAGCAAGCGACCGCCGCTACGCTGCCATTGATCGAGCGCATCGAGCATCGCCGTTGACCAGTATTCTGGATGGCTACCGGTGACAATAACCCGGTAAGGCGCGAGCGCTGCGAGTCCCTCAGCGTGCACGTCTTCATCGGCAATGACGTCGTGGCCTAGCGCCAAATGATCCATGAACGCGTTGATATCGGTGTCAGGCGTGAAATTCCAACCATCGGCGCCGGGCCGCAATTGCAGGTTCGGCCTTCGCCGTGAACTGTACATCACGCCACTGCCGTCGCTGTGCTTCTCATACATCGATGGACCGAGCTCCGGGTGGTTTCGCAGGTACTCATGCTCCGGCCGCAGACGCGAGCGCGCAGCGACAAAATCTGCACCTTCGAACAACATCCGATGGTTCGCATAGGCCATATAGGTACACGACGGCATCAGCAGCGCAATGTCTGCCGTTGGCGCCGCCTTCGCTGGTCGAACGAAAAACGGCACGCGATCGATTCCGTGTGTGGAGTGCAAACGAAACGCGTAGATCCCGCTCGGAAGGTCGTCACTAAGATCGAGTTCCGCCGATATTGGCCATCCCGCATCGTACAAGTCATCGCTATGAAAGTGCACCGCGTCGTAATGGCTTGGCTTGCTCGTCCATGCGTGATGGCTACCATCCCACCCTGGACCGGTAACGCCGCGCGCGGGTAATTGATGGAGGCGCCCGTGACGTTCGTTACCACTTGAATCAATCACCTGAGATCCGACAATGTCTTGCGCTAGATCCCATTGCAAACTTGTCCCGTCAACGCAGATCTGCGGGCGCGCTATGCGTCCGTCAAAGCGCTCGCCATCAATCGAGGCCGCAAACAGGCATCTTTTTAGTTCGCCAACGGCGGGCATCGTCACCGCGGCCTGGGTTATACATGGCGGCACCAATTCAATCAGATCGCGACCCGGTGATCGACTCGGCAAACATTCGACGACGGTCTCGACCGTCGCCATTGGTGAGCCTTCAAGGTGTACCTGGATCCTGTACCAGCGATTGGCGACGATCTCGCTTTGCGACAACGCGGATCGGTGATCGCCGCACTTCAAGCTAAAACATCCATCTCTGATCTGTAACGCGATCTCTATTCCCGCGCCGTTGTCGATGGACAACGCCGTTTGGTCGATACTCGGCTGCGTCGGTCTTAAATAGCAATCAATTTCGAGACGTTGGCTGAGAACGAGGCCGCTTAGATCGATTTCGGCGAACGATCCCGGAACCAACGGCTGCTCGGTCAAATCAATCGTGGCCGGCAGCGCCGACGAAATTTCGATTTCATGAAAACCAGGGCCGGTACGGGTCGGATCACCACAGATGATCTGCACCAGGTCTAATGTCGCCGGTCCGGGGCGATGGCTAGACGCCATTAGCTGTACCGTCTCGCCCGCCCTCAGCGACAGCGGCTCGGAATATCCGGTGATGACCTTAACGCTGTCGGCGTCGCTCACTTGTTATTTCCCCACAGAGACAACGGTCAAGCTCAGGCAACCGACGACGCACTACGGCCGCAGTTCCAACACCATGTTAAAAGGTGTCTCGGTGGCGCGTCGAAACTGCTTAAATCCCCCACCGTCGACCATCACTTCGCGAAGTCGTCGCTCACCGGCCTGGGCGCCTAAGGCCGCACCAACCTCCTGGGACAATGAAGTCGGCACGCATACCATCGTCGACGCAGAGTAGAACAGTCTGCCGATTGGATTAATATTTTGCTCGAGCGAATCGCCCGCTTGCGGCTCCACCACCATGCACGTACCGTCTCTCGCCAACGACGAGTTCACATGCGACATAGCACCGATCGGATCGCCCATATCGTGCAAACAATCGAAGATGCAGACAAAATCGTAGGTGCCTGGGTATTCTTTCGCGAGGGCAACCTCAAACTTTAAGTTGTCGAGACCATGTTTCTTGGCGTGACCGCGGGCCTCAATGATCGACCCCTCATGAAAGTCGAAACCTGTAAATTGAGAATTGGGGAACGCTTTCGCCATAATCACCGTCGACAGCCCATGACCACAGCCGACATCGGCAACGTTAATACCGCGTTCCAATTTCTCGACAATGCCGTCGAGCGCCGGTAACCACGATCCAACTAAATTGGCCTCATAGCCCGGTCGGAAAAATTTTGCGACGGCACAAAATAGACATTCTGTTTGGTCGCCCCAGCCGAGCCCCGCGCCACTTTTAAAGCCTTCGGCGACGGCATCCTGATTACCTAGGTAGGCCGCGACGGCATCAAATGCGGGGGCAAGAAATGTCGGGCTGTCTTCGTCTGCAAAAACAGCCGCTTGTTCCGGCGACAAGGAAAACGTCTGTGCGCTCGCGTCATAGGACACATAGCCCGAGGCCGCTTGGGCGGATAACCACTCACGCAGATAGCGCTCGGCAAGCCCCGTAGCTTGAGCCAACTCGGCTGAGGTCATGGGATCGACATTTTGCAAGGCTCGGTAAATGCCAAGTTGGTCACCTATCCGTACCAACGGCGTACTCGCGGCGCCACCGAGGTCTTGCAGGATCTGGCCGACCAGCGCATTAAGTTTCTCTTCATTCATAATCAATCACCTAAAATTAAGATCCCCACAAGCCTAATGACTAGTACTTAACCCCTGGCGGCGGCATGCACACAGTCATTTTAGTCCGAAGTGCATTGGGGAGCCGATCATCATTGACCACCCCCTGTGCAGCGTCCCAGTAATCGTTGCCGAATCGCAATAGCGCAGCGGCGTCGGCGGCAACTACGCGGCTAAAACGGTAGGTAAACCGGCCACCCCCGCGAAACGCTACGTTGCATGGCCGTAGGCACCCATTGAGGCACGAGATGTCCCGCACGCACCAACTCGCCGTCGCGTCAACCGATTCAATATATGCACGAATATCGCTTGCTAAAACCTGACCTGCAGGGCGCCCCTCAGGTCCGATCTGAGCATTGCGATCACAGGTGTTGCACACAAACAGATGTCGTTGCGCCGGCAACGTCGTACTACCCGGTTAGTGAGATCTCGCCGTGCTTGGACGACGCACCTGCTGAAGGACTACAACGCATGTGCCGACACAATCACCGCGGCGCCATCCGGATCGCACCATCGAGTCTGACGCTTTCACCATTAAAGTAGCCGTTCTCAATCATCGTCATCGCGAGGTGCGCGTATTCAGCCGGCACGCCGAGCCGCTTCGGAAACGACACGGAGGCAGCTAACGCCGCCCGCACATTGTCCGGCAAGGTATCCAGTAATGGCGTGCCAAAAATGCCGGGCAATATGGTGTTCACCCGGATCCCTTCGCTCATGAGGTCGCGCGCGATCGGTAAAGTCATGCCCACGACCCCGGCCTTCGAGGCCGAGTACGCGGCCTGGCCAATCTGGCCGTCTTCGGCGGCGACGCTCGCTGTATTCACTATCGCGCCCCGCTCGCCAAACTCGTCGACCGGATCGAGGGTCAACATGCCGGCCGCCGACATCGCGATGCAGCGAAAGGTCCCAAGCAGATTGATTTGGATGATGCGTTCGAATTTATCCAGGGGGTAGTGATTTATCTCGCCCGTCTTCTTGTCCCGTCCGGCCGTCTTAAACGCATCCCCAGTTCCGGCGCAATTGATCAACACCCGCTCCTGCCCGAGGCCAGCACGCGATTTTTCGAATCCGGCCTTCACCGTGGCTTCGGCAGTTACATCGACCTTGCAAAAGATACCGCCGACGTCAGCGGCAACGGCCTCGCCCTTATCTTCATTGAAATCAAAAATCGCGACTTTAGCGCCTTTCTCCGCCAATGCGCGGGTTGTGGCCTCGCCGAGACCAGATGCACCGCCGGTCACGACGGCGATTACGGACGAATCGAGCTTCATGTGTTTCCCCTGTTTTGCGTTCTATCGAGTTGTCGAAGGATAGCGTAGCACGACCCCGCAGGCTTCGCGCCCGCGTCTTATCCCGACGACAGCTACCTTGTCACCATGGACATTCTAGTCACAATATCCAGCAGCGGCCTACGCTAAAGCCCGACCATTTTAAGCTGGCCCGCCTGGTCCAAACTTTCAGTGACAGATCGCTCGCCACCAGGGTCTTGGGTGCGTGCAACTCAGGTATCGCTCAGCTCCAGTCGATTATGCTGTTGCGCAAATTGGTGGCAAATTCAATTAAGCCCAATAATAGATAGGCGAAATGCAAACATCGTCAGACTTAATAACTACGGTTCTTCTTTTGGAGGGCGGCGAAGACGACTACGTTTTAACGCGAGATCTACCGGACATCGCGATTTAAATATCCATGAGGGAATAATGCGCGACTAGTTAGGCCCCCCCGCGTGAATTTTCACGAGCTCCATAGTCTCATCCGCGAAGTCAGGGATAGCTTCATTTTGGATCCCGAGATAGATCGGCTCGCCATCGCGCTGATGAATATTCAACTTGGCGTTATAGACCTTATGAAGCATGCCGTGTTTGTCGGCGACCGCATATTGCTTGATATCGAAATTTCCGTCACCACATCGATTTCCAGTAAGATAACATTTAATGTCCTCTATTCTCGTCCTCGAAAGCTTCATTCCCTTGAGTTGAGATAGCGATTTCCGTGCCCGATCGATAAACCCGATGCTGTCGATAATTTCGACACCACCTGTTTCGTAGTCGTACATCGGTGTTCGAAAATCACCAATCATTATTTGTCCCGGCAACCCGTGTTCGATCATCCGCGCTAGCTCGATCGTTACCTCACCAACCAAATAGCTAAATGTCGTGGGGCTCAAAGCCTCCGGCTGATAAAATTCATAGTGCGACCCAACGTGCATGCATGCCCTCAACTTTGGCACGAGATTCGGATTAGGCGCATCTCGATGTTCGATCGCATTTATCGCCAACACCATCAACATCAGATGATAAAGCTCGACATTGGCATCGATCCCACGCCTCCGATTCCAGATGTAAAACCCATCCCCCGTGGTGGTACGTGCGAAATCAATGTCGATCTCCTTCCCCAGAAGTTTGGCATATGCAGAATTTATCGAACATGAAAGGCTATTTAGCTGAGTCATTTGCTCGAGCGGCGGCAATAAGGAAAATCCGACTGCATCGAATAAAATTACGGCCCGATCGTCTACAAGGCTAATTCCATATCGCCGCGCGACGGCGGCCATCAGATCAACATTCAGCTCACGCTCCGGCACAAAGGGTAACTGCATATGTGTCGGCGGGATTTGAAGATGTTGTGAAATTTGGCGGAAGTCGTCCGCATCAACACGCTGATCAATTGCGAACAACGATTCAATGTATGCGCTCCGCTCGTCTCGTACTAACGGGTCTGAGCTTGAGCTTACGAACTCGACGATATCCGAGTGTTTGCACATCAATAAATCAATGCCTATCCCGACGGTACTTACCGTCCATGCGAGTACGACATTTTTTCCGAGTTCCCAGTTTTCGTATAAGAGTTGATCAAACGCGATCGTATACCGCCGGCTTTGCTCTTCCGAGACACCATCGGGTAACGCGAATCCTGCAAAATGATCCAACCAAGAAACTCGCTTTGGTAATTTTGGTGTACTGGAAAAACGGTCGCTCGCGGTAGTCATTTCTGGTACTTAGCTTCGCCTAACTAAAGAACGCCTTTTCAGCGCACTATATATTTCGCCATCCGATGCCCATCGCCCGCCGGATACAAAAGGGCGGGACTGTTGCTCGACGATTACGGGAGAATTATTTGTATCGGCAAGAATTGTCCGAATATTTAGCGCTATTTACAGCCCAAGCGCGAATGAGACGGGCATTTTGGGTAGGTCTGATTAGAGCTTGAAGTCAACTTCGAGGCCGAGCAGCTTGCGATCCCACCGACAGTCGTCGCCGCGTCTGGCCATCGTCGCGGCCTCGTCGTCAACAACACTGTCTAGAAGGCGCCGATATACCTTCGGTCAATTCGATCGGGCATAATTATCACGAATTGATGATGGATATGTTTTCAGGATGAAGAAACTCATAACACTGATCCTTGCCGCCTCATTGACGAACGTATCGGCGGCATTTCTAGACGACGTCGGGTTTTCCCAATTGCAAATGATTCACGGGGTCGGGCTCGCAGATGGATCCGGCGTCTTACCGACCTTGGTCGAAGCGCGGGTCAATGTCGGCGAAATGCTAGATGTGTGGGCCCCCGATCCAACGAATGCGGACATTAGTGATGTCACATTTATCGACAAAACCCCAATCCCGGCACCGTTAGCCGGCCTCTATTCGCCACACGCCACCAGCACCGCGATCCGAATGGCCGGCACAAGCGGATCGATGACCCCGGGGGTCGCAAGCGTCGAGGTCTATGATGCCACCGATTGGCTGATAAATTTCTTGCAGGTCGACTCAATGCCCGAGCCGTTGGCGTCGGCGAGCCGCATCGCCAACCATAGCTGGGTTGGTGATTTCGGCCAGGCGCCAACCAGTGACCCGGACCTTAATATCGATGCCCTGCAACGAGTTGATTGGTTGGTGGAGCGCGATGAATTTGTTCAAGTTGTCGGCAATACCAACGGTAGTCCAATAAAACCGCTATTAGCCAATGCCTACAATGTCATCGCGGTAGGCCGCACCGATGGCTCTCACTCAACTGGTTCTTTAGACCTTGATGCCAACTATGTCGCCGATCGGGCCAACCCGCATCTTGTTGCGCCCCTGGGGTCTAGCAGCTCTGCGACTGCAGTCGCGACCTCGGCTGCGACCTTACTTATCGATACGGCACATCAGAAGCCGAGCTTGTCATTGGAACCGGATCGGACGCCGCGTCACGCCGCTGCACAATCGATCAGAAGCGCCGAAACCTCCGAGGTGATCAAGGCACTGCTGATGGCGGGCGCGGATCGGTCTACCCAGAACCCGACCGCCGCGAATATTACCGATTACCGCCAAGGGGCGGTCAATCAAACACAAAACGGCTTGGATACCCGCTTCGGCGCCGGACAACTGAATATCAACACGAGCTATGAAATCCTAATCGCAGGTGAACAAAATAGTCTGGAAGATGGCGGCGGCTCAGTGCTGTGGTCGGGGTTTGACTATGATCCTGAATTTGGAGGTGCGGACAGCAGCAACGATGTAGCGAATTATCTGTTCTCAACGGCGGCAACCGCAGCGCGCCTGACGGTAGCGCTAGTGTGGAATTTATCGGTCGATGACGGCGGTGCATTCGACCCGGATCCCATCCTGCATAATTTAGACCTGGAGTTGTGGATGATCGATGGTCCGACCGAGACCATGATTTCGGGTTCGTTCAGCGCCATCGATAACACAGAAAATCTGTGGACAAACCTGGACCCAGATAGCAACTTCGCATTGCGCGTCGTAAACGGGGGCGGAACTGATTTTAACTGGGATTACGGGCTTGCTTGGCAACTACAAGCGGTTCCGCTACCTGCGGCCCTGCCGATGATGGCGTTCGCGCTTGCCGGTCTCGGCATGCTACGTTTTCGCCAGGTGGTATATTGATCATCGCGCTACGTTTTCTATGTATGCGCATGACTCTGGAGAGTATTTGACATGAACATCGCACTTATCACCGGCGCGAATCGCGGATTAGGTTTTGAAATTGCGCAATCGCTTGGCCGGCGTGGAATGCACATCATCTTAGGCGTGCGCGATGCTGACAAAGGGCGCGCGGCACTCGACACGCTTGGTGAGCAGAACATCACTGCCGAATGCGTCAGTATCGACGTCAGTAATAGTGCCAGCATCCATGCCGCTGCGAAGACCGTCGCAGAGCAACACCAACACCTAGATGTGTTAGTCAACAACGCGGGCCTACTCAACGACTTTGGTGTCACCGCCAGTGCATTACCACTCGCCGATCTTCGCGCAAGCTTCGAGACCAATTTTTTTGGCGCGTTTGAAACGACGCAAGCATTCCTACCGCTCATTAGAAAGTCGCAGGCCGGCCGGATCGTCAACATGACCAGCGACCTCGGGTCACTCACGGCGATGGGCGATCCCGAGCATATGCAGTACGACGCCTTTGCCGCCGGCTACCAAGCATCAAAGTGCGCGTTGAACGTTCTCACTCGGCAATTCGCCAAGGAATTGGGCGACACTGCGATAAAAGTGAATTCCGCCTCGCCTGGGTTATGCCGAACCGATATGGGCGGTGAGAATGCGCCATTAAGCGTCGAAGAAGGCGCGGCAACCGCAATCTGGTTGGCGACCTTAGACGCCGACGGGCCAACCGGGTGCTTTTTCTCCTCCACCCTAGAGGGCGGCGAACACCCCTGGTAGCACGCTGGTAGAATCGAGCCAATTGGTAAGGAGATCCCCCATGGCAACGCAAATGAAAATTGACTTTGTTTCCGACGTTTCCTGCCCGTGGTGCATCATCGGTCTTAAGGCATTGGAACAAGCAGTTGACAAGATTGGCGACGACATCAATGTTGATGTGACCTTCCAACCGTTTGAACTGAACCCGCAGATGGGCCCTGAAGGGCAGGATCTATTTGAGCATCTTGCGCAAAAATACGGCTCGACCGTTGAGCAATCTGAGCAGAATCGCGAGGCCATCCGGGCGCGCGGGGAAGCGCTCGGCTTTACCTTTCGCATGGACAGATTGGAACGGATCTACAACACCTTCGATACCCATCGATTACTACATTTTGCCTCACTCAAGGGTTGTCAAACCGAACTAAAGCACGCGCTATTCGACGCCTATTTCACTGACGGAGAAAATCCGAGTGACCACGATGTGCTGATCCGATTAGCCGAACAAGTCGGGCTCGACGTCACAGAAACCCGCGAGCTGTTGGCGTCAGATAACTATGCTGACGATGTACGCAAACAGGAGCAGTTCTATCAAAGCCAAGGGATCCATGCGGTTCCCGCGGTGATCATCAACAACCGTCATCTCATCGAGGGCGGACAACCGGTCGAAGTGTTCGAACGGGCCTTACGTCAGATCGCCGAACAGCAGCCGGAGCTTACTTAAGTTCATCGAACTAGAGCTTGCTTCGTTAAGCGGCTACTGCCTGCATTAAGGCAGCGTGCTTATCCAACAACGCCAAGGTATCTGCTTCCGGATCTGCCGGACAGGCTAAGATCGCGCGGTCGATCCCCATATCGCGATAACGCTTGAGTTTATCGATATTTTCCGGCGCCCAAAAAAACGAGATCTCGATATCCGATAGTTTGCGGCCATGATTCTGCAGACGTTGCTCAAGATCGGCCAAGTCTTCTTCGATGTTTTTCATTTGCGCCGGTAGCGGGATCCACCCGTCACAATAGCGCGCAACGCGTTCGCGACCCCAAGACGAAGCCGCACCCATAATGATTGGTGGATGCGGTTTTTGCACCGGCTTCGGCCAGGACCAAATTGCATCGAAGTCCACGTATTTTCCATGGAATTCAGAATCATCCTGCGTCCAGCACGCCTTCATCGCGTCAATGCGTTCTTCTAAAACCTTCCAGCGTTTCTTGAATACCGTTCCGTGATTTTCCATTTCTTCCGCATTCCATCCGGTTCCGATACCGAATAAAAAACGACCGTTCGACAACATGTCGAGCGACGCCACTTCTTTTGCCGTGACGATGGGATCGCGCTCTGTGATGAGACACACTCCAGTGCCCACCTTGATGGTCGTGGTTGCAATTGCCGCGGCAGTCAAGGCGATGAACGGATCGTGCATATGCCAGTAATCTTGAGGAAGATCGCCGCCACCCGGAAAAGGTGTGCGCCGGCTGGCAGGGATATGCGTGTGCTCGGGAAACCAAACCGATTCAAAGCCGCGCTCTTCGCAGGCGACCGCAAATTTATCGGGACGCATGGCGTAATCCGTCGAGTAAAGCATGGTGGCAAACTTCATCGGGTAATTCCTTAGCTCAAGATTGGCAAAACTGCTGGTACGATCATTCGAATCTAGAGTCCACTCATAGCATAGTCTCGGCAAACGCGACAAGGCGTTGTACAAGCGGAGTATGGTCAAAATTCCTGGCCGGATCGCCGTCGAACCGGTACGGTATGAACATGGCAGATCAAATTGCGTTACTACACCCAGGTGAAATGGGCGTCACCATCGGCGCGTGTTTATTGGCTGGGGGAGTAGGCGTCGGTTGGACGTCGATTGAACGTAGCGAAGCAACCCATCGTCGCGCCAGTGCTGCTGGATTCAAGACATACGATACGCTCGAGAAATTACTTACAGAGAGTGCCGTCGTGGTCTCTGTGTGCCCACCTGCCGCGGCCGTGAACACAGCCAAAGAGGTCGCCGCAACTCAATTCAATGGTATCTATTTAGATGCCAATGCGATCTCGCCAAATACCGCCATTGCGATCAGCGAAGTTGTCGAAGCGGCCGGTGCAAGCTATGTCGACGGCGGCATTATTGGCCCGCCGGCGCTGCGTCAGGGTACGACACGTCTGTACCTATCGGGTGCGCGTGTCAGCAACATTATCGAGCTTTTTAACTATGGCGCACTCGAAGCAATTGATATTGGCGGCTCCCAAACTGCCGCCTCGGCATTAAAGATGTGTTATGCCGCGTGGTCGAAGGGATCAGCCGCGCTGCTGCTCAGCGTTGGCGCGCTGGCCAAAGCCGCGAACGTAACCGATGCCCTGCACGATGAATGGGCCCTCTCGATTCCAGACCTGAGCTCACGGCTGCAACGCACAGCACAACGCAATGCCGCAAAAGCGTGGCGCTTCGAGGGTGAGATGCATGAAATAGCGGCGATGTCTAAGGCCCATAGCCTCCCACATGATTTCTTTTCCGCCGCCGCCGAGACCTATGCATTACTGTCGAGTTACAAAGGTGTGGACGTTCCACCGGAATTAGACGAAGTACTGAGAACGATGCTGGATAGTCGAGAGAACTAGCATCGGCAGCATGACGAATAAATCAAGCAATCGCTTAGGCATCGTCTTGTCGACGGTCACCGAGGGTCCGCCGCAGGAATTCGTCGAGATAGGGCAATTGGCAGAATCATACGGCTACGAGTCTGTATTTGTGAATGAAGGACGTGGCGATGCACTCGCCTGTAGCGAAGCCATCGCCCTTGGAACGACGACAATCAATGTCGGCACGAATATCGCAAACATCTATTTTCGCCACCCATTTTTAACCGCCTCGAGCGCGCGAACTATCGCTGAACTCAGTAACGGCCGCTTAATATTGGGGCTCGGCATGAGCCACCGCGGTCTGCTTGCTTCGATCGGCATCGACATGGGCGACGCCAGGGAGGCCCTGCAAGGCTACGTGAAGTCTGTCGCCGACGGCCTACAGGGCGAGGCGGGATCAGGGATCTTCAAACAACCTCCAGCGAAATTTCCCGTGCCAATTTATGTCGCTGGAAACACCGTTGAGAGCGCCGCGATCGCCGGTACTATTGGTAATGGGTTGATGCCGTTTCTAACACCGCAATCACATTTGCCGACCTTACTCGATGCAGCAAACACCGCGCGCACGGCGGCAAATCGCGATGACGGAAAGTTCGGTTGCATATTGAGTATTCCCACGTTTGTTAGTGAAGACGAAGTGGCCGCCCGATCCGCCGCCCGCTATAACCTCGCCTTTTTTGCCCAACTGCCGAACTACCGCCGACAATGGCGACGCGCCGGATTTAAGCGTGCGATGGATTCGGTGCAGAAGACCTTGAAAGCAGGAACACGAAAGGAAGCCGCGGCGCAGATCCCCGACGAGTTGATCGATCAGGTTTGCGTCTTTGGAACGCCCAATCGCTGCCGACAACAATTACAAGCCTTTCGCGATGCCGGTGCAGACCTTCCATTACTCGCCGTGAGCCCGGTCAATGAAGATCGATTGATTGCGACGCGAAAAGCGGTCACTGTCTTAGCGCCGAATTTATGAGCGATCCTTTAGCTCGGTTAGAATAACGCCATTCCAAGTTTTTCTTCATCGTCGTTTCATGCGAGAAATGCGAATAAGGATTGCGTTACAGTCGCTCATCGCGATTTTTCTGTGTAGTGCCGAAATTGAGGCCAGCGCGACCGAAGACACAACGATTGATTGGTCACTAGAGCTGGTCGCAACCTTCGATCTCCTGGCCAATCTCAGCGGCGGCCGAAAACGCGGGATAGAAGCCCCCAGTACCGCTGAAGTAATCGGCGATCTAGTTTGGGGTGATCCGGATCACGGTAGCGCGCATCACATCAAGCTCAATGTACTCGGGACCATCGGCGGCCATTTGAGTGCCGACCATGTTGGTGATATTCAAACCGCTAGTAGTATCGAAGCGGCAAATACGGGAAAACTGTTTGAGGCTTGGTATGAATACAGCTTGCCCGAGAAACGCGCCTCGTTGCTGCTCGGATTGCATGACGCGAACACTGAGTTTTATGTATTGGAGCGTGCATCAAGCCTCGTACACAGTTCTTTCGGCAACGGGCCAGAGATTTCTCAAGGAAACGTGTCGATATTCCCCGTCACAGCGCTCGGCGCAGTGTTGCGCCTCGCGCCGAGCGAGCAAACCTATCTCTCGACCGCGGTCTACGACGGTGTTCCGGGAAGTCCGACGGATAAGTTCGGTACACACATTCGCTTCGATGACGGAGATGGCGTTTTTTTGATTGGCGAGTTCGGATATCTTGATACGGGGCAGGCGATCCCGGCAAAAGCGGCAATTGGTCTATGGCATAGCACCGCAAACTTCGAGGACATCGCCGGGCTGAGGCGTGACAACAATTCCGGTGGGTATATCATCACCGAGATGCCACTTACCTATTTTCGCGCTGACGGGGATCTCGGTATTTTCTTCCAGTATGGCCTCGCACGTGCCAGCCGCAATCAGATCTCGAGCTACTTTGGCGGCGGTTTGCATTGGGCAGCACCATTATCGGGACGCAGCGAGGATCAGCTAAGCGTCGGTATCGCCCACGCCCGTCTATCGGATAAACACCGGCGTGCGGAGGAATTGCTACGCAAAGCTGAAACGGCCATCGAGCTAACCTATGCCTACCAGGTAAATAGTTGGTTAGTACTGCAGCCGGATATTCAACTCGTCGTTGATCCAGGTAGTGCCAACGGCATCGACGATGCAGTGGTCGCCGGCGTCCGGATCGTGCTGGAACTACCGTGATGATCAGCTGCGTTCTGTGCGGTATGGTAGAGGCCTAATTCGCAGTATCTACAATAGGGGGTGCAAATGCCAACTAGCGAAGATCGGATCCTCACTACGCATGTCGGCAGTCTGCCCCGCTCAGACGGGTTGCTAAAGAAGCTAAGCGATATAGAAGCCGGCCTGGCTGTTGATCGGGCAGAATTTGTCGCCCAAGCGCGAGCCGAAATCGCGGAAGCCGTGCGCATGCAAGCGACGCAGGGAATCGACATCCCGTGCGATGGCGAAATCCCACGTCTCGGTTTTTCAATTTACGCGAAAAATCGCATGAGCGGCTTCGGCGGTAAGACAGTACGCGGGACGGTAACGGATTTCGTCAAGTTTCCTGAGTTTGCGGCGTTTATGGGAAAACGTGCAGGAATTGACAACATCGCCGAGTCCGCAACAACCTGGCAAATGCCGCAATGCATTGACAAGCTTCTATATAACGACGCGCAGGCATTGGAAGAACTCGATTTATTCGAACAGGTTCTAGCTGCGGAATCAGACGCCGCGACAAGCTTCGATCACACATTCGTAACGGCCGCGACTCCCGGTATATTGTCAACCACCTTACTCCGCCATCCGGATCACCCCACCTACGCTAATGACAGCGATTACGTCTACGCGATCGCGCGTGAAATGAAGAAAGAATACGAAATGATTATCGCTCGGGGCCACGTACTGCAGCTCGATGCGCCCGATCTCGCCCTTGAGCGTCAAATTATGTATCTCGACCGACCGCTAAACGAATTTCTAGAACGCGTCGAGTTACATATCGATGCGCTCAACCTGGCGATCGCGGACATTCCCCCTGAGAAATTGCGCTTACACCTATGCTGGGGCAACTGGGAAGGTCCACATTGCGACGACATCGACCTCGAACCCCTACTGCCATTTTTGTACAAGGCAAACGTTGGCGGGCTGTCCCTGGCTTGCGCGAACCCCCGCCACCAACATGAAATAGAGTTGTTTCGAAAATACCAACCACCGCCAGACATGGTCCTATATCCGGGTTGCATCGATGTAACCTACAATTATTTGGAGCATCCAGAGGTGGTCGCCAAACGCATCTGCGAATTCGTTGATGTCATTGGCGACCGCGAGCGCGTGATCGCAAGCACGGATTGCGGGTTCTCGACGTTTGCTGGCTACGTCATGGTGGCGCCAGACGTCGCCTGGGCCAAACTCGGCTCGCTGTCCGAGGGCGCAGCAATTGCATCAAAGAAGCTTTGGGGGTGAGGCCATGAAAAGAAGCATGACAAGCGCGGAGATCGCCGAACGGACGGCACGATTTGCCGATCTGCAATCCATGCATGTTCCAATCGACCGAGAATTAGTATCACAGGACGCGATGGATGTGATCTTCGCACGGAATATATTGCCAATCATTATGGAGAAATCGAAAAACCCCTTTGGCGATGTCGGCGCGATATATGGTGCTAACGGTATGGCAATGAATATTTCCGTACTACCTCCAAACCAAGGGCCTTGCTTGCACGCACACAATGCGACTTTCGAAACGTTCTTCGTGCTTGAAGGCAGCATTACGTTTCATGTCGGTGAACCTGGAGCGGAGGAGCACGTGACACTCAATCGTTGGGATACGTTTTCTTGTCCGCCCGAAGCCTACCGTGGTTTCAATAATGCGAGTGATTCTGAACAAGCGATACTGTTAACCATCATCAACGGCGATCCGAATGCTAGAGATGACGTGAATGTCCCGTCCGCAGTCACACAACATCTGCGCGATACTTATGGAGAGCCGATCGTCGAAGAGTTTCGTCAAGTGGTCGCCCTACCGGAAGCGTAGACGTACCGGCCGCCGACATCCTCTAAACACAATATGATTGATCCGACGCTGCCCTATCCGTCGCAACGCGCCCCGCTTTGCGCCGCAAATGTTGTCGCCACCTCGCAACCGCTGGCGGCAAATGCCGGTCTTGAAGCGCTTAAGCGTGGCGGCAATGCGGCGGACGCGGCAATCGCTGCGGCCATCACGCTCACCGTCGTCGAACCCAGTGGCAATGGCCTCGGCTCTGACGCGTTCGCGTTACTCTGGGACGGAAAAGAACTTGTCGGGATTAATGGCTCCGGACGCGCGCCCGCCGAATGGCAACGGGATCGATTCGCTCAATACGATGAGATGCCCATGTTCGGATGGGATACGGTCACCGTGCCCGGTGCAGTAAGCGTGTGGGCGGCGCTCTCGAAGCGCTATGGCAAGTTACCATTTACCGATCTGTTTGAACGCGCAATCGAATATGCCGAGAACGGATTTCAGGTCGGACCGAGAACCGCCTATCTATGGCAGAACCAACCGCCGGCACAAGCCAGTTTTCCGGATTTCATCGCGCATTTCCACCCAGCCCCAGTAATGGGGGAGCGCGTCATCAGAGCCGGGATGGGCAAGACTTTACGGGATATCGCAGCAACGCACGGCGAATCTTTTTACCGCGGCGCGATAGCGGAGAAGATAGAGCAAGCCGCGATTAAGGGTGGTGGTGCCCTTCGCGCCGCCGATCTTGCAACGCATTCGGCCGACTGGGTGAACCCGATTTCAACGAATTACCGCGATGTGGCCGCGCACGAGATCCCGCCGAACGGCCAAGGGATCGCCGCGCTGGTTGCACTCGGTATTCTCGATCAACTCGAAGTGGCCGACATAGACACGGCCGATGCCGTACACCTGCAAATCGAGGCGATGAAGATTGGGATCCGTACCGCAGCCACACATGTAGCCGATCCGGACTTCATGAACATCACCGTCGCAGAACTTCTGGACCCTGTTGCCTTGGCGGCCGGGGCGAAACGAATTAAACCGGATGCGGCGACCTTGAACCCCGCAGCATTGCCGACAAGCCTTGACACGGTTTATTTAACCGCCGCCGATGCTAACGGCATGATGGTTTCTTTTATCCAATCTAATTATTACGGTTTCGGATCCGGCATTGTCATACCCGGCACCGGCATTGCGATGCAGAACCGCGGGTTTGGATTTACCCTTGAGCCAGGCCATCCAAATGAAGTCGGTCCGAACAAGCGGCCCTTCCATACCATCATCCCGGGGTTCCTAACATCGGAAGCTCAGCCGTTTGCGAGTTTTGGCGTAATGGGTGGGCCGATGCAGCCGCAAGGGCACGTACAGATGGTCACCCGCCTGGTCGATTACGGACAGAATCCACAAGCAGCTAGTGATGCACCACGCTGGCTCGTGAATGACGATTTCAGCGTTAGCTTAGAGCCGGGATTTGATCGCGACGTTGCACAGGAATTGGCCAGTCGAGGTCATTCAATTGCCTTTGCGAGCGATGACCATCAATTCGGCGGCGCACAGCTCATCGTACGCACTGACGACGGTTATGTCGCGGGATCCGATCATCGTAAGGAAGGGCTGGCCGTCGGTTTTTGATCCCCGTCGAAACTGCGCCGAAGTTGACCGACAGTTAATACCGGACAACATAAATGACCCGTCTATTTACACTGACCGCGACGACTACGCATCAACGTGTCTGTCGCAATGTGCAGACACCTGTGGATGAACTCCCTTGCAGAACTAGGAACTCCGTCACAGTGTTACTAATTTGCAGTGCTACCTGCTGGCACATTTACATGAGCCTGGTAGTGTAAGAAAACACAAGGACGAGCGGCCGACGCGCTGAGTAGCGTGCCGCAGTGGACGAGGTATTTTCCCGACTCAGTTAGTAAAACCAACTGAGAAGCGACTAATACCCATAGCAATCCCTTAAGGAGGAGGAAGCCATGCAACTATTCCAGGTACGCCGTAGCGCCATTCTGGCCGGAACCGGCCTTCTGTTCAGCATCCTTATTGCTCCGGCCAATGCGGCGATCGTGTTTGGTACCATCACCTTTGACGACCATCCGCTTGCAACGGAACTAGCGACGGATCCTTATGTAGAGACTGTAGCAGGCGTCACGGTAACGGTGACGGCACCTCCAGCAGACCATATTCACATCGGCGATTGGGACGGCGACGGCAGTCCGGACCTGTACAACCATGCCGATATCACTCAGACGCTGACGTTTAGCCAACCGGTCAATATCCTAGGGTTTGATGTTGTCGATGAGAGTGGTGGCTTAGGCACCAATAATGATTTCCTAAGCGACGCCGGTGGAACCTTCAATGTCGACGTAGTCGATGATTTCTTCGACGTCAGTATCAAGGGCCTCGGCATTTGGGAGGGCATCACGTCGTTCTCGTGGACCCAACCTAGCGGTAATCTCACGATTGACAATTTACAGTTCAGCACAGTCCCAATTCCGGCAGCATTCTGGTTTGGTGTTTCCGGCATAGCTGCCTTGGTTAGATTCACGCGACCCCGCGGGCAATCTTAGGCACGAAGTCGACAATTCAGTACAAGGTTTTTAGCGCTGTTGCCTCACCTTTTAGAATCTCGATAAAGGTGCGAGCCGCTGGGTTCGGAACATTGGCGTCCATCACGGTATATCCGACTTGCGTCCGTATTGTGTTGAGCTTGATCGGTAACCGATGAAGCCCGTAACGTTCGCTGTGGACACGATACACCTGGCCCGGAAGCGCAAGCACGCAATCCATCTGTTCCACTAGGGCTAGATTGGTCGAGAGCGCTACCGATTCAATTCGTGCATTGGGAACATCAACACCCGCATCGCGAAACGCCTCTTCGAGCTCGTCGCGCAACGATGTACCAACAGGTGGGAATATCCAATCGGTGTCGCATAACGACGCCAAGGTGAGGCGTCGCCTCGATAACGCAGAATGGCCTTCTCGAACGGCGAAGACAATATCGTCTTCGTACAATACCTGCTGGACGGATTGATCACTCTTTGGCCGACTGTCCAAGCGGCCGACAACTAAATCGAGTTCGCCGCGACTCAGTGCCGGCATCAGCACATCAAGCGTGCCTTCCACAATTTCCACACCGATATCCGGGTGGTTATCACGCACTTTCCGCAAGGCTCGTGGGAGTAATATGGGGGTCGCTGCGATAAGTGCGCCGACACGCACTCTTCCCTGCTGACCCGATGCGAGTCCAGCAACGTCGTCCTCGGCGCGACATAATTCCGTTAGGATGCGTTCACAGGCCACCAAAAATCGCTGCGTTACGGCAGTAGGCTTCAAACCAGCACGCGAGCGTTCAAAAAGCCGCGCACCGAGTGCCGCTTCAATCGATTGCAGGTTTTTCGTCGCCGCCGACTGCGTGATGTTTAGCGCAGCGGCGGCAGCCGCAAGTGTTTCCAAACGGTTGATTTCGCGCACCAGCAATAGTTGCTGGATGCGCAGACTCCGGAGTGGCGATTGACTGATTTCAGCAATATTCAAGACGGCCTCCTGCATTCCATATTGTTAACTATAGTTCATAAATATTCACTTTTAGTAATATCTAAGTTCGACTAGGCTTTAGCTCCATACTCGGTTCTCGGTGGGGATCAATGACACGCAAAGCGTTCAATTTTCAGCGCTGGATTGCCGACAATGAGCAGTATTTAAAGCCGCCGGTTGGAAACCGGCACTTGTTCGATCATGAGACCGATATGGTCATTATGGTGATCGGCGGTCCTAATCAGCGGACGGATTACCACGATGACCCGGTCGAAGAGTTTTTCTTTCAAGTACGCGGGGACATGCTACTGAAGGTCACGGAGGATGATAAATTCTACGATGTGCCAGTCCGCGAAGGAGAAGTTTTCTATTTGCCACCGCACGTGCGGCATTCACCACAGCGTCCACTTCCCGGGTCCGTCGGTCTTGTACTAGAAGGCAATCGCCAGCAAAACCAGTTAGACGGCTTCGAATGGTATTGTTTCGATTGTGGCAGGCTCGTACATCGAGTTGAACTCATCATCAACGACATCGTTCAAGATCTACCACCCTTGTTCAATGCTTTTTTTGAAAACGAGACGGCGAGAACCTGTTCCCGCTGCGGCGCGCTTCATCCGGGCAAGCAGGCGCCCGCCGGCTGGGTTGATCTGTAACCGAATAAGCAAACATGATCGTCGATATTCATAGCCACTTCTTTCCGCGCTTGTCGCGTGAAGAGGCCAGGGACTTAAGTAGTAGTTTGCCTTGGTTGTCTGTACACGACGACGCAACAGGCACCATCATGCGCGGGGCCGAACTGTTCCGCCCAGTGACTGCGCCCCTGTGGGATCCAATCGCGCGCGTTGCGGATCTCGATAGGCATGGCGTAGACCTACAAATAATCTCCGCAACGCCTGCCTTATTCGGATACGAAAACGATCCGGCGGAAGCTGCCGCATCCGCGCGACATATTAATGATCTATCGCTCGCACACTGCGCGGTGGATACCAAACGCCTGAAGTCGTTATGTCAGGTACCGCTGCAAGATTTAGGACTCGCCTGTGATGAACTCGATCGAGCCATGGCGAGCGGACACGTTGGTGTGCAAATCGGCAATCACGTCGGCTCACGTGACATGGACGACGGCGCATTGATCGAATTTCTGCAGCACTGCGGCACCATCGGCGCGCCCGTTCTCGTTCACCCCTGGGACATGATGGCGCGTGAACGCATGGATCGCTATATGCTTCAATGGCTTGTTGGAATGCCGGCGGAAACTCAGCTGTCGATCCTATACCTCATATTGTCAGGTGCATTTGCACGCCTCCCGACATCCCTAAAACTTTGCTTCGCCCATGGCGGCGGTAGCTTCGCCTTCCTCCTTGGACGGGTTGATAATGCGTGGCGAAATAGGGATATCGTCAGGTGTGACTGTCCAGAATTACCTTCCAGTTACACTAATAGGTTCTTCACCGACTCGATTGTGTTCGAAGCGAACGCTTTGACCTTATTGGTCGAGACCATGGGTTCGGGGCGCGTGATGTTTGGAACCGACCATCCCTTTCCGCTCGGAGAACAGACACCGGGTCAGCTGATCAAAGACCACGCAGGGCTTGGTCCGAAAGAGCGCGACCAATTGTTTGGCACCAACGCATTAAGCTTCTTTAATCTTCATGTCAGTGACACGGTAGCGGCCTAATATGCATTTCGTGCTGGTACATGGTGGTTGGCATACGGGTGAGGGCTGGCGATCTGTTGTCAACAAGTTGGAACGTATGGGGCATAGGGCGTTCGCTCCGACCCTTGTCGGTCACGGACATGACGTGGACAAGCATGGCATTACTCACGCGGTTTCCCGGCAAGTCGTGGTAGATTTATTCGAGCGCGAGAACCTGCACGATACGGTGCTCGTCGGCCACAGTTACGGCGGGTCGGTGATACAAAAAGTTGCCGAGATCTGCGCGGAGCGGATTTCAAGGCTGGTCTTCTATAACGCGTTTGTGCTTGAAGATGGGCAGTGCCTATTCGACGAAAATCCGCCGCACTATCGCGATTTGGCCACACAATTGTGCGCCGCAAGCCCCGACGACACGTTTCTTCTCCCTTTCGACATTTGCCGCGAAGCGTTTTTTAATTCCGTCGATCGCGACACGGCGAGCGAGCTGTGGCACCGCTATTTTTCACCTCAACCGGCGCAACCGTTTCGTGACAAGCTGGATTTGAAACGCTTCTATAGCCTGGATATTCCGCGTAGCTACCTTAACTGCACGGAAGATATCGCCTTACCGCCGGGCCCGGAATATGGTTGGCATCCACGCCTATCTCAGCGACTGGGCTTATATCGATTGGTACAAATGCCTGGCGATCACGAATCGCTACTAACGTCGCCTGAGCTATTGGCACAAAAACTCGTTGAGGCCGGGCGGAAATAGAAGCGGTTTCACGGCATCATCGAATCCCAGGCACGGCGGTATAACTCGATTGCACAACGCGCTTCGGCCACAAAATTAGCACGATGGGGCGGCTCGGGGAGGAGCCGCGCGATCAGCTTTTTGCCGGTCTCAGCATGTTCCCGATCGGCCTCGATGTGCGTTGAGAAAAAACGCAACTGCTCTGGCGTAAGCCCGTAGTGCGCTTGCAAGCCTTGGAACATGTTTTCCGCCGCAGTGGCAAACTCGCCTTCGAGTAAACCCAACGCGCCGGAATATCTTATTTTTTGACTCATAAGCACCCAGAAGTAGGCATTAAACGCCCGCGCAGCAGGTGATGCAATTGCATTTCGAAGTTCATCCAGTGGCAGCCCCAATGCTTCCCAAAATTCGTGGAGTTGCTCGCAATGTCCGGTCGTTTTACTAAATAGACCCATCGCCTCTTCGGCGAAATTCTCGCCGATGAGCTTCGTACCTTCCTCGTCAACTTTGGACATACTGATGTATCCCTGCGCCATATAGGGACCGGAGTCGCGGATCGTCATCTCATAATGCTGAATCGCAAATCCCTTGATGTGTTCCATCCCGGCCGAACCATCTCGGATCATCTGATGCAGCGGGTGATTGCTGATCCCGTACTCCGCATTAACTGCTCCAATTTCCTGCCACAGCGTATCCATGTCCATCTAACTTCTCCCAACGATAAATCTAGGTTTACTCGATTAATGGGTGGTTATTTGAAAATTACGCGATTTATTTCCATAGTTCGTATTTTTGCGAGCACTACCGCACCAATATTGGAAAGCTTATGTCCATCAGCATATTAGAGTCACTATTAGTCGACAGCTACGATGATTTCAAACTTTCTAGCGATGAAAGGCACGAACTC
Source organism: Gammaproteobacteria bacterium (assembly GCA_021773835.1). Taxonomy (GTDB): domain Bacteria; phylum Pseudomonadota; class Gammaproteobacteria; genus UBA11873. The sequence continues at coordinate 203,677 of JAJFJQ010000051.1, read as the reverse complement.
AAATCCATACTCGGAGAACGGGAATACGCGACTGAAAACCTGAACTACCTTCGCAACCGGGCATTCTCGATGGTTGCCAATAACTTTCGCTCGGACAAGGCGCAATTCACCGCGTCGCTTAAGTGGTTAGAAAAAGTGGTTAAATCCATAGATGCAATTCGCCAGTCCAATAGTAGTGAATCTGGTAGCCATTTTAGCCCCGGGACTGATTGTGCTGATAGAATAATTTCGCTCCTTGGCCGGGCGAAATCCTCGGTCGATGTCTGCGTCTTTACGATTTCGGATGACAGAATATCTGAGGCGATCGCATCGGCCCATAGGCGCGGAGTAAAAATTCGAATCGTGAGTGATAACGACAAAGCGAATGACCGCGGCAGCGATATTTACGCACTGTCGAGCCAAGGCTTAATGGTCCGAATCGACCACAGTCCTAATCATATGCACCATAAATTCGCAATCTTCGATCAAACACAGTTGGTGAATGGCAGTTTTAATTGGACGAGAAGCGCTTCGACCTATAACCAAGAGAATATTGTGGTCACGACCGATTCTAGACTGATCGACTCCTTTGCAGCGGTGTTTAATAAACTATGGAATGATTCTGTAGTGGTGGGTAAATAAGGGGTCGAATTCGCGATGGTCTCGAACGCCCTGTAGCCGGTCGATTTCATACCATCAACGGACGGTAACGATCCTCATCCAAGTATTCAGCCGACCACCCGAACCACAAAACGGATATGTAAAGACCAGGTGCGGCCGTCATAGCGCCAACACCAGCCTCGGCGATCTAGATAAATTCGTACAGTTCTCAGTGAGCCCGCGCTCGCCTAACGCGATTGCTACAACGTTCGCGTTTCGCTATTGCCTCAAACCACGGGAATTGTCCCCCGCAGCCTCGCCCGGCTGTTGTATCCAATCGAAGGCGAACGCACGCCACATGTCGCGGTAATCGTAATCAGTATCGAGCGCGAGGTTCAGCCGGTTGTACGCCGCAAAATCGCTGACCAGGTGGACCAGCTGCACGATCCCTTTATCCGATAATCCTACCTGGCGCAGACTGTCGGTATCTGCATCGGAGATACCTTTGGCATCGACATTTACCTTTAGCGCAAAGTCGAGGATAGTTTTCAATCGCGCGTCTTCCACCGTTGCAATGCCATTGGTAACCAATTCCTGCACGTAGTCTTCAGCGGTCTGCAAACCATAGTTCAGGATCGTGTAAAATGCAGCGGTGCAATACGGACAACCGTTCGCCTGGGAGACGAGGATCCCAATGTGTTGGATTTCTGGCAGCGACAGTTCGCCCATCTGCCACAACACCTGGGTCGCTCCAAGCTTTACCTTGAGAAATTCGGGGAAATTCATCTCAAGGTAAAAATGATTAGGGACTGCGCCCTCGACTTCCGTTACCCATGCGAAAATTTCCCGGATCGCCGGGTCCTCTACACTTTCCGGTTTTATGATGGCTACTCTGGCCATGATTCACCTCAATTAAACTGAAGTAGGGGATTATAGCCACCACTCGAGTGACCACTTCCAGAACCGTATGTCGACGCAGAATGAGTAAGTCAGGCAAGCCAAATACGCTACAATCGAGCCAAAAGGAATCTAACCATGCACGATTTAGTCATTCGCAATGCCCACATTGTCGACGGTTCGGGTAAACCCGCCTATCACGGCGACGTTGCAGTTAAGGGCGCGGAGATCGCCGATGTTGGATGCAAAATCGGCCGGACCAAGCGCGAAATTGATGCCGACGGACTCATGCTCGCGCCAGGCTGGGTCGATGTACATACGCATTACGACGGCCAAGCGACCTGGGATCCGTTTCTCACGCCATCGTGTTGGCATGGCGTAACCACAGCGGTAATGGGAAATTGCGGGGTTGGCTTCGCACCAGCTGATCCAGCGAAACGAGATTGGCTAATTGGTTTGATGGAGGGGGTGGAAGACATTCCCGGCACCGCACTTGCGGAAGGCATCGATTGGTCTTGGGAGACCTTCCCGGAATATTTGGATGCGCTTGATCGTTCGAACTACGCGATCGACATAGCAGCCCAAGTACCGCACGGTTCCGTTCGCGTCTACGTGATGGGCGAACGCGGCGCTGCTGACGTCGAGGCGAACGCCGAAGAGCGTGCCGCGATGGGACAGATCGTCAAAGAAGCGGTGAACGCGGGAGCCGTCGGGTTCACGACCTCACGCACGGTTTTGCATCGCTCAATCGAAGGTGAGACGGTCCCAGGCACGGACGCCGACGCGCTCGAGTTACTAACGATTGCCGAGGCCATGCGTGAGGCCGGATCTGCCGTTTTCGAAGTAGCCTCGGATCTCGCACCCGAGCTAAATGAATTTACTTGGATGGACCGCATCATCGATGAGATGCAATGTCCGGTCACCTACGCTTGCGTGCAAAACGACATCGACCCGGGGCAATGGCAGCGCTTGGTCGACTATGCCGCGCAACGTAGCCCCGGTATGTATCCGCAGGTCGCGATCCGACCTCCAGGCATGTTGATGTGCCTCGATGGGTCTCACCCGTTTGTTGCTCGCCCCAGTTACAAGGCGATCGCCAATCTGCCATTAGCCGCGCGAGTCGCGGAGATGCGCAAGCCCGAAGTGCGCCAGCGCATACTCGATGAAGCGACTGGGAATTCGGAGCGCCTGCTGCGACTACTGTTCGTGGAAGGCAAGGAAATGCGCTCTTCCATTTCTGACTATGATCGCATTTTCTGGCTCGGCGATCCGCCCAACTACGAACCAGGGCCGGAGTTAAGTATGACCGTAATCGCGGCACGAGAAGGCTCAACGCCGGAGGCTGTGGCTTACGATCGGCTACTCGAAAATGCCGGCAAGGCGTTTCTATATACGCCACTGTTCAACTACAACGCCGGCAACTACGACGTCGCACGTGAAATGATGATCCACCCGAACACCATCCTAGGGATCAGCGACGGCGGTGCACACTGCGGGGTGATCTGCGATGCGAGTGCACCTACATACTTGTTGACCCATTGGGTGCGCGATCGCGACCGCGGTCCGCGAATAGATCTCGAACATGCGATCCGCATGCAAACCCGCGAAACGGCAGAGCTATATGGCTTCCTCGATCGCGGCCTGATCGAACCCGGTATGCGCGCGGACCTGAACTTGATTGACTTGGCCGGTCTTGCCCTGCCGTCACCGGAACTCGTTAGCGATCTCCCTGCGTCTGGAAAACGATTGATCCAACGCGCAAACGGCTACCATGCTACCTTACTCAAAGGCACTGTGACCTTCGAAAACGGCGAAGCGACTGGGGAATTGCCGGGGCGCCTAGTTCGTGGTCGGCAGGATGTCAGCCCAGCGTAAATCGTTTCGGTCCGGTTTGTTTTAGCGCTATAGTTAGCTTGCGTATTGCTTTGACGGGAGACCTGCAATTCTGATCCGTAACACTTGGTATGTGGCTGCCGAACCCGGTGAAATCGCCGACAAATTACTCTCGCGCCAGATCCTCAACGAGCAGGTTGTGATAGGCCGCACGGAGTCTGGTATACCCTTTGCACTCGAAGATCGCTGCCCCCATCGGTTTGCGCCGCTGTCTATCGGTCGCGTCGTCGGTGAAAACCTGCAATGCGGTTATCACGGTGCAGAATTTGACCAAACCGGGAAATGCGTAAACGTGCCCGGCCAATCCACCGCACCCGCCAACGCCTGTGTTCGATCGTTTCCAGTGGTTGAGAAGCAAGGCTACATTTGGATCTGGATGGGCAACCCAGAGCTGGCGCACGACTTGAGTTCAATTCCCGCGTGTTTCTATCGCAGTGACGATCCGGCGTGGGACGGCGGCTATGGCCATTTCGAATCACTAAACGTGAACTTTAATCTCATCAATGACAATCTGTTTGATATTACCCATGCAGAATACGTACACCCCGAGTCGTTCGGCGCTGAAGAAATGCGCATCTACCGTAACTCGGAGCCGGGCGACGCTTACGTTGATCAAAAAACTACCTACACCGTAGATGAACGCGAGATCGTATTCCGCATGCAATCATTGAATATGACCGGTGGCCCGTTTTATCGCTGGATGGTGGCAACCAGCATGGGCAAAGACGAATATGTCGACCCCATTGACCTCGATATGGAGGTCAGCTGGGCGGCACCCACGTTCACGGCCTTTCTGTTAAATGCGCGCCCCGCCGGGCAGCCTCGAGAACAGGGCGTACAAGTGAGTAACATGCACGCCATTACACCGGCAACAGAATATACGTCGCATTATTTTTACCGCTCGGTCAAAGACTATGGCCCACCGGAATTGATCGAACCTTTCATGCAAGGGGTAAAGGCGATATTCGAGCAAGACAAGCCGCTGCTGGAAGCGCAGCAGCTTCGGGTCGGTGAAATTGATCTATTCAACCAAAAACCTGTGTCGTTCGCCGGCGATATGTTGCAGCAACAGGCACGTCGGATTAACAGTAGACTGCTCGAGGCCGAATCGGCCTAAAGGAGATAGCAATGTATATAGTCGCGTTCATGTACCCATCAGCCGGCGAACAACCGTTCGACTATGATCATTTCGTCAACGTACATTTGCCGATGGGTGTCGGCTTGACCAAAAAATATCTCAAGATCAAGCCGGAGAAGATCGTCGTATTTACACCGATAACCGGCGGCGATGGCGAACTGTCCTCATCGCCTTATTGCGCGATCAGTAGCTGCTACTTTGCGTCCGAACAAGACGCCAAAACATTTGCCACCTTATTTACCTTCGAAGAAGCGGCACAGCGGCTATCAGAGGATTTCGCGAATTACACCCCAAGTGCGCCGGAGGTGATCATTTCCCGCGTGCACGAGTTATCGGATATGGACGGCATGATCAGCGACTTCCAAACTTCGGAAGCCGCATAAGTTGTTAGGTGCCCCTAAAACGGGGCATCACGCCGGACGCGAATTTCGATAAACATTTTTTCGATCGATCGGCCGGGATCCCTGCGGGCGAGACCCATAGGATCAAACAATCCGTTCCACGTCGCCGCAGATCCTCGACCCCGGTCGCAACTTCATCCGGCCCGCCGAACAAAATCATGCCTTCGCGCAACAATTCTTGCAGATTCATCGCACCCAGGCGCGCGTGACGTTCCGGATAAGCCTTGTAAGAATCAGGTACGTGGGCCTGACTGGTTAGCGCAACATTAAGCCAATGGGCGAACAGCCGGTCATAAATCTCGCCCACCTCGGCTTTCGCGTCATCGAAGGTGTCACTCACATAGACATGTCGCATCACACAAAAATACGGCTCCGGCCACTGTTCGCTTGGTTGATATTGTTCGCGATAGATGACGCCCATCTCTTCGATCTCATCAGGACCGAGAAAGGCACTAGCGAGCGGTAGACCTTCGGCCGCAGCCCATTTGGCAGATTCAATCGAAATACCGGTAAACCATAGCGGCGGATAGGGTGTCTGCCGCACCGGCGGCATGAGCTTCGCGTCGCGATATTTCCAATACTTACCCTGGGCCGTTGCGTTGGTATCGGTCCACACTTGTTTCAGCATCTCGTAGGATTCCTGAAACATCTCGCGGCTCGCCGACATGTCGACTTCATAGCTTTTGAACTCTGGCGGTTGCACCCCGCGGCCGATTCCGACCTGCAAGCGGCCATGCGTTAGGTGATCGAGCATGGCGCACTCTTCTGCTAGCCGCATTGGGTAATGAAACGGCAGCACGTTGACCATGTTGCCGAGCAAGATCCGTGAGGTTCGCGATGCCGCAGCCGCGATCAATAGATTTGGGCTCGGCGCCATGCGATGTGGCGAGAAGTGATGTTCGGCAAACCAATACGAGTGGTAATTGAGTTGCTCGGCAAGCTCGACCTGTTGCAGATGGGCTTCAAACACGTCGGTCGGACTTACGCCGTCGATCGCATTCATCTCATCGAATATTGCAAATTCCATAAATTAATTTTCCAGGCGAGAGTTTTTAAGTAAGCGGTGTGACCACAGCTTTGACTAATTCGGTATCGTTGGCGCCGATCACTTCGATCGCATCGATGGTCCGATCCAAATCGTAACGGTGCGTGACGAAATCATCGAAGAGTTCGTGTCGCTCGGTGGCAAAGTGCAGTGCGCGCTTTACCGCCGTACGGTCATGACTAAAAACACCTTTGAGGGTAATTTCTTGCAGTGCGAGCAGATCCGTTGGGAGCGCAGCTGCCTTCTTGCCCGATAGACCGGCAAGAACAATGACGCCTTGTTGACGCACCAGCAGCGGTGCCACAGCAATAGCCTCTACCGATCCAGAGACATCGACGACGACATCGACCCCGTGCCCAGCGGTCTCGGCCTTCACCGCCTCTTGTAACTCGGGGCCGAACTTGAGCACCGTATCGGCGCCAAGTCGCTTCGCCATTGCCAGGCGTTTGGTGTCGCTCGCTAGGCCGCTGACGATAATTTTCTCCGCGCCCAGGGCTCGCGCCACGACAACCCCGGCCAAACCAATCGGTCCCGGTCCTTGGATCAAGACACTCGAACCGATCGTCACGCCTCCGGCGTCACCGATCCAGCGCAGTGCGTTCGATACCACCGCCGGCACCAAGATACCGAGTTCGAAGGAACAGGTGTCAGCAAGCGGATGTACCTGTGCGCCGGGTGCTAGATATAAATGCTCCGCGAACCCACCCCACAAATGCGGTGCGAGCGCCGAAGACATCGATACACCATAGTCGCCGAGCGTCGTGCAATAACGGCTATCCCCACGCATACACGCTTCGCAGGCACCGCAGGTAAGAAACGAATCAACTGCGACGCGACTACCAACCTCGACACCCCATCGCTCCGCCGCACTATCACCGATCTCTTCGACCACGCCGCAGATCTCGTGCCCCGGGATCAGCGGCATGCCTAAGCGTCCGGCAAACTGGCCATGGTAGATTTTCACGTCCGTGCCACACACACCGGCAAGTTCGACACGGAGTAACCCGTCTTCGTCACCGATCTGTGGACGCTCGATATCGCGCAAGGCAGCGCTATTCGGCCCGTCCATCCAGAGCGCGCGAACGCTCATTTGGGCGATCCAAATGTTGCTTCATCCAATACCGGCTCTGCCTTGCGTTGGACGTCGAGCGCGATCGCGGTACCGCAGGTCGGACACAGAAACTCACGCAACACAATGTCGTCCAGCGTGTTGTGCCCGTTCAAGGGGCTCATCGCACTGATCGGCAACTCGCGCATACTAGCGCCGCGCTTATAGTCGTGCCCGTAAGGCGACAACGTTGTGGCGCAGACCGTGCAACGCACGACATCGCGACCCGCAAGATGTACCGCTTCGAGGGTGTCTGCAACCGGGTGCAAATGGGTTGCTTTGTCGGTGTCTACTGCAGCATTTCGCTCGACCAACTGCGCCGGCAGCACTGGCGAAGCGTCTGCAAGGCGCGCGGCGATCGCACGCTCGCGCTCCCGCTGCGTCGCGTCTGCATCAAGTACGCCATCGGTTACAACAACGCCATATATCGATTTCGCAGCAGCAGCGGAAACTAAACCGCGTTGAACATCTAGTTCAACCGCGTCCGGATCACGCCTCAGCGGATCACCGTAGCCACCACCACCAGTCTGTAAGCAGATATGACAATCATCAGCCGCAAGCATCGTCTGGTCTTTAGCCGCCAGGACCTCGCGTACGTCGGCTTGGATTTCGTCGGCGCTGCACGGAATTTTTCCGGCCGCGTACATTTCTCTCACGTTCGATGAGCGCAACACCATATTCAAAGCAAGACTGGCTGGTCCACCACCCGATAGACCGTGGCCTTCGGGTTGGCTAGCGCCGGAGGTGAACACGACATCCGCAATCGGACCTACACTTTTATGTGGTAACAATCCGTATTCCACCGCGACGCCACCGCGAAAACGTCCGGGTCCACCGCTATCACAGCGTTGGCGCCGATACACCTGCAATACCGGATAACGACTCTCCGTGGTTTCAACATTTGGAATGCTTGCGGACATCGATTGCATGAAGCCGCCAGTGTCAATGCCGTCGGCGAACGTGCGTGCGCCGGCGCCGCCGCCACAACAGTCCATTAAAATCGACGCGAACGGGTCTCCTCGCCGATCCGCACCCGCGATCACCTGGCCGTTCAGACTCGGTTGCCAACACGCTTGCGCTTCTCCCCGATACGCACTCGAGGACATGAGCATTTTCGCCGCGACATTCGACACGACATTTTGCGTCACCCAAGTGCCCATGACCGAGCCCATGCTGACCGCGGCAGGGCTGCGCGCATTATTTAAGGTGCCCTCTTCCGATACGATATCGACAATCTGGCGTAGCGCACCAACCGACCACGGAATGTCGTAACACAAGAACAACAAGAACACGCCGAATGCGCCACCCTCGAGGCCGGCTCGAGTGCAGTTAATCGATCCGGGGGCCTGGGGCGCGGTGCCGGTAAAGTCGAGGGTGATCCGATCGCCGGTTTTCGTCAGGCGAGCGCACATCGGATACAGCTCGTTGTTGTTGCCATCGTGGTCGATGTAGGCCTGTTCGAACCACGAACCATCGGGTATTTCCCGCACGCGCTGGCGCACTATGCGATCGACATAATCGATGACTTCTTCCTGGCAGGCTAGAAAGGTGTCGATCCCGTATTGCTCGATCAATTCGTGAATGCGTTGATGCGTAATTGTGAGCGCGGCGACCCGTGCTCGCATGTTGAGCGCGTTTAACGCTTCGGTACGCGAATTACGCAAGAATGCGCGCTCGAGATCCGGACGGATAGCAAAGTTCTCAACCATTTTGACCGGCGGAAACAACGGCGCCTCACCAAACCGATCCACGGCACCGACAACGAAGCTGCCCGGAACTGGACTACCAACATCGGAGTCATGCATGACGATTCCGGTCCATGCAACGATGTCTCCATTCCAAAAGATCGGCGATACCATAATGCCGTCGTTCGCATGCAGGGCACCTGCCCAAGGATCGTTGGAGAAAAACATGTCACCTTCGCGAATGTCATCCAGTTCCCACTGCTCGAGTACGGTGCGCACCATGATGTCGAGCGGTACCGCGTGGTGCACGATGTAGACGCCGACGAACAAGCCGCGGCCGTCGCCAGTCAAGATCCCACTGTTAAAATCGTAGGCCTCGTAGACCACCGGTGAGCCGGACACGCGCGCCGCCATCATCGCTTGCTCATCATTAATTGCCCACAGACGATGACGCATGACTTCAAAGGTCACCGGATCGATCGGGCCACCCGCGCTGGCATCAAATTCTTTCGCTTTTGTCGCTGTGCTCATGAGCGTTCTCCACCGCCGAGATCGGCATTAGGTCGGGGCTGCAATAATAAGCTTTGGTATTCGTCCATCGTCGCAATCATACCGGGTGGCACGACTACACTGTCACCCATACGTTCGATGATCGCAGGACCGTTCACAATATGTCCATTATCGAGCCGGCGACCGTCATATACCGGCGTGGTAACAAAGCCGAGACGTTCGAAGTAAGCACGACGCGAGCCACTCTCGGCAACGCTAACCGGTTCAGTCGTACGGGCGACTGGGGCAAAACGCAGGGGCTCAGTGCTCAACGTACCGGTGACCCGACAGGCCTCATAGGCGAGACCGCTGCTTTGGTAGAGCGAGCCTGCACCGAATATTTGTGCGTAACGTTCCTCGAAACGCTCAGCAATGAGCTTGCCGTGTTCGAGCGTTAAGGTTCCCGACGGTACTTCAACATTCACAGTGTGGACTTGCAGTCCGTATCGTACTTTCAAGCTTCGCCGTAGTGTCACCGCATCCGGGTCTGTGCCCTCAACCCGAAACTGATCTTGCACACTCGCTTCAAGGCTTTTGAATTGCGCGCTTAAGGCCGCATAGTCACTTTGATCAAACGGCGAGGTGAGCGCGTGCGAGGTCTCCGCGCTGTGCACTACTTGGCAGGTCAACATACCTTCGGCGGAAAATACGGTGGAGTCAGCTGGGATCAATATCCCCTTGGCGTTGATGTCGTCACCGTAAAAACCGGCGTGAGTCGGGCCCGCACCACCATAGGCAACCAACACGCAGTCGCGCGGATCGTTGCCCTGTTCAATCGTTGCCCGGCGGATTAAATCGGCCATATGGGCGTTGATGATCCGGACCATCCCTATCGCGACCAGTTCGGCATCCATCCCGAGTGGCTTCCCGAGGCGTTCCAAGGCGGCAAAGGCGCTCGCGACATCGAGCTGCATGCGGCCGCCGAGAAACGTTTCAGCGTCGAAATATCCCAGAGCGACGTCGGCATCGGTCACCGTAGGCTCACTGCCACCTTGCCCGTAACACGCCGGGCCTGGTCGCGATCCTGCACTTTGCGGTCCGACACGTAAGATGCCGCCATCATCAACCCAACCAACGCTGCCGCCGCCGGCGCCGATCGAACGCACCGCGACTTTTGGTAGCCGGAAGCTATACTGCGAGACCACCGGTTCGTCTTCAAGCGGCACCTGACCGGCTGTGATCAAGCCGACATCGAATGACGTACCGCCGACGTCAGTGCAAATCATATTGGGTTCGCTGTATAGGTCAGAAAGATACTGGCAACCGAGTATACCGCCGGTCGGTCCCGAGTCTAAGGTGACAATGGGTCGTCGGGCAGCATCGGCCACGGACGTCAATCCGTCGCTCGCTTGCATGACGAGTAACGGATGCTTGAGACCGGAATCGTGCAAACGGCGTTCCAGCACGCGCAGATAACCCGCCACTTCAGGACCGACATAAGCATTTAAAACAGTAGTGACAGCACGTTCGTATTCACCGAGTACGGGCGCCAATTCATGCGAGAAAGTACAAAATAGATCCGGTGCGCGATCGCGCAACAGTTCGGCGATGCGCCGCTCATGTGCATTATTTACGAACGACCACAGTAGACAAACGGCAACGGCATCGAGTTTCGCCGCAAGCGCGGCATCGATTGCCGCTATCACGCTGGCCTCATCAAGCGGCGCGAGGATCTCGCCCTCGACGTCGATCCGCTCGGCGACGCCAAAGATGTGTTCCGGCTCTACTATTGGTACTGGCTTGTGCAGTTGCGAGGCATGGATCAACTCGCGCTCATCGAGCCCAGCGCTCTTGGCAAATACCTTACCAATGATCAGTGCGTCCTCGTGGCCACGAGTCGTAATCAAGCCGGTCTTGGCACCACGATGGGTCAACACGGCATTTGTTGCGACCGTTGTGCCGTGGACAAATTGCGTTGTCTGGTCAAGCAGCGCGGTCAGTGAGATCCCGCGTTCTTCGGCGTTGACGGTAACTGCATTGACCACCCCGTCATAAAGTGCGCCATGGGTAGTCAACGATTTAGAGATCGATCGCTGTCCGCTATCATCGACCACCACACAGTCGGTAAATGTGCCGCCAATATCGACACCAATGCGGTAGCTCATGTGCGTTCCTTTAGTGTTTCAACGTAATCGTGCAACGCCGATGCAAGCTCGGGTGCCTCAAATCCAAAATCCTCTTTTGCCCGATTCGAATTGAGCGCCGAGTAGTAAGACACACCGAATCCCATCGGGTCGAGCCCCGGTCCGATTTTAATGTCCGCGGTTGGCACTAGCGTGCGCACGATATCGGCGTAATGAAACAACGTGCGCGCGATACCACTACCGATGTTATAGATCGAATGTGGCAACGGCTTTTCATGTAGGGCTGCGGCTACAATCGCCGCTGCGGCATCACGCACATAGAGATAATCATCGCCCTGATCTCCACCTTGCTCAATACGGACCGGCCGTCCCGCGACCGCGTCCTCAACAATGCCGGAGATCTGCGACATCGGTCCGTGCTTTCCAACCTTACCCGGACCGAATATCGTAGCGAAGCGTAGCGCCGCAAACTCCGGGCCACCGGTGCGCTGATAATTCATACCAAGCCCTTCGGATGCGACTTTTGCGTGATCGTAAATGTTTTTTGGGTAGACCGCATCGTCCTCGGTCAAGGCTTGATACCTTGGGTGCGCATGGATCCCAGTGACCTCGCCGTAGGCGGCCTTTGAACTCGTGAATACAACTCGGTTAACGTCAATATCACGCGCAACCGCCAGCACATTTGCGGTGCCCATAATGTTGACCGTGTAACCCCGGTAGGGATCCGCCTGCGCTTCGACGGGTAAGATCGCGGCGAGATGAATGACGACGTCCGGTCGAAAGCCCCGCAAGGTCGTGTGCAATCGCTCCCGGTCGGTTACATCGGCGAGGCGAAAATCGATTTCGCCCTCAAAATCCGGCGCGAGCGAATAGTCCTCGACCCAATTCGTCGCCAGAACCTCGACCCCAGCCTGAAGTAAACCGCGCACAACAAACACGCCATTCACGCCGAGTGCCCCGGTTACTGCTACACGCATGTCGTAACGGTTCCCACCACTAACCGATGGCCTGCGACGCGCGTTGTCGAAGTGCGGCCGCTAATACCTCTGCAACTCGCATCGGCTCACCCAAATGGTTGAGTAAACCGTGATGTTGGGTTGCGTCCCTCCCGTCGTCTCCTGCTTGCCGCTTGGCACAAGTGAGCTGTGTAGAGGACAAGCCATGACTAAGCATTCTGGGCGTTCCTGTTGAATTGATGAGAACCCGCGTATTGGGCGGCAACTCTATCCAGAATGCGGCCCTCAGTCGAGATTATTTCGAACCCCAGGTTGGGAACGTGTGCAGTGGACCCCGGATCAAGTCCGGGGTGACGCTATTGGCGTCCAGAGTGACGTTGTCGGCGTTTGGGGTGACGCTAGTGACGTCTAGGGTGACATGGTTAGCATCTAGAGGGCGGTGGTTCCATCACCTGGGGTAACGATGTTCAAGTTTGGTTGGCGTTATTTACAGTGTTGGATTTCGTGTCTTTAGGATAGTGATCGATGTGCCGCCTATCTCCAAACAGCGATCTAAGCATTTACGCTTATACTTGGTCACAATCCCAACCCGAGAATACGTGACTGCACCATGGATCCGGAAGAACCAACACAAACGCCAGCCGAATTCCGCTACTCGTGCTATACGCTATTCATCCTCATGGTGGTCTACATCGTCAATTTTATTGACCGCCAGATCCTGGCGATCCTCAACGAAGAAATTAAAGGCGATCTCGGCCTCACCGATGCCCAAATGGGATTTCTGTATGGCACGGCCTTTGCCGTGTTCTACGCCTTGTTCTGCATCCCATTGGGACGTCTGGCTGATGTTTGGATACGACGCACTTTGGTCGCCTATGCCGTCGCGTTTTGGAGCTTGGCCACTGCGCTATCGGGCTTTGCACGAAATTTCTTTGAGCTCGGTGCCGCCCGGATCGCGGTAGGGGTTGGTGAAGCCGCCACTGGCCCGTGTGCGTACTCGCTCCTTTCAGACTCCTTCGTTCCGGCCCGGCGCGCTACGGTGATCGCCATCTTAACCAGCGGCATCTACGTCGGTGCGGGTCTCGGTATTTTTGTTGGCGGGCAGATCGTTCAACGCTGGAACGATGCATTTCCTGTAGGAACCGCCCCCTTCGGTTTTGCCGGGTGGCAGATAGCGTTTTTTGTCATCGGTCTCCCTGGCTTAGTACTCGCTCTATGGGTCCGAACCTTACGCGAACCACCCCGCGGCGCGATGGACGGCATTATTTCACCGCCCGAGCCACACCCATTTCGGGAATTCGGTGCCGAGTTGTTCGCAGTACTGCCGGGTTTTTCGATCGTAAATTTGTACCGTCGCGGAGCCAGTAGAAAGGCACTCATCGCTAATGTTGTCGCGCTGATCGGATTTTCATTGGCAGCCTGGTTATTTATTGGAATCTTTGATAACCCCGCGCAATGGATTGCACTGGCCATCGGTTTCTACGCGACAATGTCCTGGGCCCAAGGCTTAGCCTTGCGCGACCCACCAACGGCGACCCTAATTTTGAAATCCCGCGCATGGGTGCTGTTCGTTTTAGGGATATCCCTGCTCGGCTTCTCAACCTACGGCCTCGCCTATTTCACTGCACCATTTTTTATTCGCTACCACTCGGTCCCGATCGGGGAGCTTGGGTTTACGCTTGGCGGGATCACCGCGGCGTTTGGGTTCCTCGGGGTCACTACCGGCGGATTCGCGGCGGACTATTGGCGCGCGCGCCACCCATGCGGACGGCTATACGTTGCGATCATTGCCGCGCTGCTCCCTATCCCGATCGGATTTTGGATGCTGTACACCACCTCCACGACCTTAGCGTTTATGCTCAACGCGGTGGTCGCGTTTACGGGTGCGGCGTGGCTTGGGGTTGGCGGATCGACCGTTACGGATCTCGTACTACCTCGTATGCGTGGTAGCGCAACCGCTGTTTACATCTTGGCCATAACCCTACTCGGCCAGGCAATCGGTCCGTTCACGGTTGGCCTAATCTCGGACCTAACGGGCGATTTGCGTAATGGTTTGGTGGTAGCGTTATGCGTAAATCTGGTGGCGGCAACGCTCATCGTATTGGCGGCCCGCTACTTGGTAGAAGATGAACGCAGTTTGCGCGAACGCGCCCGCGCGGCGGGCGAAACCTTTGCGTAGCCGCTCAGGTTAATATTGATTCGGAGACATTGATCGATATCCTGGCCAGCCAAATTTGCCCGATATTTGATTTAACATAGCGATGTACACTGCTTTCGGGAGCTGATCTTAATGAGTAGTAGTAAAAAGGACCGCCACAGCTCGGTATCGCGTCGAAGATTCCTCGGCGGTGTCGCCGCAGGCGCAACGCTACCGAGCGTCGTCCAACAGGCTGTCGCCGCCGCCACTGGGATCTCCGGATGGGACGCGATAACAGACGTTGTGGTGGTCGGCAGCGGCGCAGGCGCCCTGAGTGCTGCGGTTTCCGCTAGTCAACTTGGCGACAAAGTGATCGTCTTAGAGAAATCTACCGTGGCCGGCGGTACCACGGCCAAATCAACCGGCGGGATCTGGACGCCGAATTCACACCTCTTGCGCGCGCAAGGCACTGTCGACAAACGCGAGGATGCAATCCGTTACATGGTGCGTTTGTCTTTCCCGGAGCATTATGACCCCGAGCACCCGCACTTCGGCGCGACCGAGGCGGGCTACGATTTAATTGCGACTTTCTTCGATGAGGTCGCGCCCACCGTCGAGTCGCTAGTAAACCTTGGTGCGCTCAATGTGACGAACATCATCGCGCCTCGAAACGTGTTGATGCCCGACTACTTCGCACACTTGCCCGAATGCCGCGTGACTAACGGCCGCATCATGTTTCCGATGAACGACGATGGGTCCTTTGGCGGTGGTGCGGCCATGATCCGCGGTCTGGCGCGCGTGGCCGGGACGCGCGGCGTTTCGATCGAACTCGGACAGCGCGTGGACGTCGCCATCCAGGATAAGTCTGGCCGGGTCGTTGGCGTCACTGTACAAGGTGAACACGGACGCACGCGTCGCATTGGCGCACGCAAGGGAGTGGTTTTTGCGACCGGCGGCTTTACTCATAACGTTGAGATGTGTCATCAGTTCCTCAAAGGTCCGATTTACGGTGGCTGCGCCGTGCCTTCGGCGGAAGGTGATTTTATCGGTATTGGGACTGCCGCCGGCGCGCGCCTCGGCAATATGCAAAATGCTTGGTGGGTGCAGATCCCATTAGAAGAATCGATCGCCGTGCGCAGCGTCGCTTCCGGGATCTGGTGTTCGCCCGGAGACAGCATGATCCAGGTCAACCGCTATGGTCGCCGCTTCTTCGATGAGAAGTTTGTGTACAACGAACGTACCCAGGCGCACTTCGAGTGGGATGCGGTAACCGGCACCTACCCAAATTTAATTTCGATTCTGGTCTACGACGAGCGTACGGCTCGGGAGTACGCCGGATTTCCGCCGATACCGCCCGCGGGTACCGCGCCGAATTATGCGATGCGCGCCGACACCCTCGAAGGGCTAGCCAAAACTATCGGCAAGAGGTTCGCGACGTTGAAAGAACATATCGGGGCGCTAGGTCTCGACGCGGACTTTGTGTCCAATTTACGTGAAAGCATCACACGCTTTAATGGTTTCGCGCGCAGTGGAGAGGATGAAGAGTTCGGCCGCGGTAGTTTTCCAATCGATACCTATTTCCACCAATATGGGCCACGCGCCGTCACCAATCCAATGCCGAATCTCACCATGCACCCGATCTCGGATACCGGGCCGTACTATGCAATATTGATGGCGCCCGGAACGCTAGACACGAAAGGTGGACCACAAACTGATACGCAGGCACGGGTGTTGGACAATGCCGGGCAGCCAATTCCCGGCCTATACGGCGCTGGAAATTGCGTGGCATCGCCAACCGGCCCGGGCTACTGGGGTGGCGGCGCGACGCTGGGCCCGGCGCTCACCTTTGGGCGCATTGCGGGGCGGAACGTACATAGTGCAACCCCGGCAGAGTTCAGTGCTATTTAATCCTAGCACTAATGAAACCGCGGTGATGCGATCGCTGAGCTCAAGCTTACCCGGCCGACGTGTGCGGCAGCGGGCAGGTCTGGCCAATCTCGAGACCTAACACTTTAACCAATCTGCCATAGCCAACGAAGCTCACGATGCGCCAACCGAGATCGGCGATCTCCGGCTCGGTAAAATGCACTCGTAACTCATCAAACAGTGCATCGGACGCCGAATTAACATCGCCTGCCAGTACTTCAGCGAACTGGATCGCGGTTTTTTCGCGTGGCGACAGCAGCGTGCTGGTTTGGTAATTCGGGATCTCTGCAATCTCTGCTTCGGTCAGACCTTCTTCCCTTGCGACCGCAAGGCGAGCTTGCATTCAGAGGCGGCAGTTATTTTTCTGCGCAACCATCAGACACGCGAGTTCCGTGATCTTCGTATTCACGGCGCCTCGCGTTTCCAATTCAAATTGCACCCTGCCGTGCGACAAGCTGTGGGCTGCCTTAGAATACAGCCATGGAATCCCGCATGAATCTGGTATCTCTACAGGCGACATCTGGTGGAATTTGAGTTTTTCGAAGATCTAACGACGATATTCAGCGCTGCGCTCGTGGTCGCGATAATTTTTTCGCGCGTTCGCCTGCCATCCATCATCGCGTATATGGTCGCCGGGGTTGTCATCGGACCGCATTTGCTAGCTTGGGTCGACCCACAGGGTTTTGCCTTGATTGCGGAATTCGGTGTCGTGTTTTTGCTATTTTCGCTGGGCCTAGAATTTTCCTTACCTCGTATGTTGACCTTGAAAGGCCCGGTTTTCGGTCTCGGCGGTGCGCAAGTATTCGTTACGACTGGAATATTCGCGCTTGCTGTCTACCTATGGGGCACGACAATTGAAGCGGCAATTGTTATTGCCGGTGCGCTCGCCTTATCGTCAACAGCGGTAGTGACCCGCGAACTTGCCGTTTCCCAGCAGCTCGATTCTCGATATGCGCAATTGGCAGTCGCAGTGCTACTGTTCCAGGACTTGGTAGCGATCGTCTTTTTGATTCTTGTCCCCGTTTTCGCCGGACAGGAAAGTACGAACATTACCGCTGAGCTGGGCTCCGCATTGTTGCGCGGAGTCCTGTTGCTCACAGTGTTGATGAGTATCGGCAAATGGCTGTTGCCAAAGATCTATCACGAGGTCGCCGGCACCCGTTCCGATGAGGTTTTTTTACTCACAACACTTGTCATCGCCTTGCTGGCCGCCTGGTTGACCCATAGCGTGGGGCTATCGATGGCACTCGGCAGTTTCATCATTGGAATGATGCTTGGAGAGGGACCGTTCAAGCACAAGATCGACGTCGAGATCCGGCCGTTCAAAGACGTCCTGTTGGGATTGTTCTTTGTCACAATTGGAATGAATATCGACCTCGACGTTGTTGCTGCGCACTGGCTCCGCATTGTCCTGTTTACTGTCGCATTAATCGCCGTAAACATTTCGATTCTGACCGTAATAGCGCACAAACTTGGGGAACGCAAAGCTGATGCACTCAGAGTCGGCATCACCTTAGCTCAGGCCGGTGAATTCGGATTGGCGCTACTCGTTGTAGCGCAAATAAACGGCGTTATTCCTACCGACCAAGGTTCCTTCATCATCACGATCGCGGTGCTGAGCATGCTGGTTAGCCCCCTGTTCATTCGTCACGTGCACGGTATATCGGACTGGCTACTCGTTTACTGGCCTGAATCCAACGACCGGCAAAACGATGCCATGCTGCCCGCGTCACTACATGCCGAGAATCACGTGATCATTGGCGGTTTCGGCCGGGTTGGTCAGACCATCGCCGGACTATTAAGCACTAATGGCATTCCCTACATCGCCATCGATAGTGATCCGGAGGTAATTCGTACCCAACGACTCAATGGCAAAAATGTTATCTTCGGCGACTGCGCGCATACGCAGATCCTTGACCAATGCCATATCGCTTCGAGCCGTCTCGCGATCCTTACCTTCCGTTCAGCAACTGGAGCGAAACGCACGATTGAAGAGATCCGCGCCAATGGCACAGGTACACCGATCATTGTCCGTTGCTACGAGGATATCGATTTTGACGAGCTGATATCCTTAGGCGCGGACCGGGTAATTCCGGAAATGCTCGAGGCCAGCCTACTGATCAGCACCCAAGTATTGGCGTTTTTAGGGCTCGAAGAGAATGAGATCAATCGGCAAATTAATGAGTTACGGAAAAAACGGTAGATAAAGCCGCTAGCGATCCTCATACTCACTTAGAGATGCTGCCGCCTAATCATGAGGTCAATCCTACTGTCGCCGTACGGCCAACTGAGCAAGCTTAAGTTTCTGCCAGCCAGTGACTAGGAACTATACGGCAGGATCTGGTCCAATGAGATGTTAACAATAGGATCCGCTAAACCTTCTTCATTCCATTGTCCAAATTGAAATAGCCGAACCCTCATAGGCGGATTCAATTTAAGCGAGATTAACGTCATTCGTATGGAGCTAGAGATTCAAGTCGGCAGGGTCCGATACTGCAGCAATAATAACGACACCAAGACAAGACAATAACAGTCGAGCACATACCGCACTTCATCGAACTTTGTGAATTACCTTAAAAAGTTTTTGCGCCGTATTCCGTTACGGATCGCTAATTTGAGAGCGCGTGAGTGGGCCACGCTTGGTGCACTTTGCTTAATCGTGCTGGTTATTGGCGCCCTGTTTCATCCCCACGTGCAGAAGCGACTTGTCCTTAAATACGTGGCGCCGTCCGTCCAACAACTCAGATTTGATCATTTGCATATTTTGCCGTGGTCCGTGCATATAACTGATCTGAAGGTCCGCGTGTTCGGTGGCGAGTTTGCGGTCGATAGGTTGCTGCTGCATTTTTCTACGCCGTCGTTGTTGGTCCGAACAATCACCGTGAACGAGTTACGACTAAGCGGCGGACGATTCGACCTTCGCGGCTTCACGCCTCCTAAATCTACATCCAAGGGACCGTTTCCGGGTGTGTTCTCTTCGCTCGATACCGGTTTCGATTTCGAGCTACCGAAAGCGGAGCTCGACGCCGTCGTTCAATTGAGCGAGCACCAACGTGTCGAACTAAATTTGCACGGTGGGGACATAGGACCCAATGTTTTGGGCGTACTAAACTTCACCGGCAAATTCGAAACCGGCACTAACGACTCAGTCAAATTCGATGGCGACATCGAGCTCGATCAACTTACCCGCGGCCACTTCAAGTCAATCCTCGTCGGCATGCGCGCGCATGCTACTTCT
This sequence comes from Gammaproteobacteria bacterium, assembly GCA_021773835.1. Classification (GTDB taxonomy): domain Bacteria; phylum Pseudomonadota; class Gammaproteobacteria; genus UBA11873. The sequence continues at coordinate 184,041 of JAJFJQ010000051.1, read as the reverse complement.
CCGTTGCTGCCTCAACCGGAACATTTGAGTATTGTCGCGGCGATTACACCGACCTCGAACCCACCATGGCAAGAATTCGAAACCACCGATGGCGGCACTTATTTCGAGCCTCTACCAGATAAGGTCCAATTAACGCTTGAGCAGCAAGATGTAGATAAGAACGTACGCGCGGTCGTCGGCGTAAACGCGCTGTACGACGGCAGGACCGGCACGTTTTCAGGCGAATACACACTCAATAGCAACGATCGCGTCGCTAAACCATATCTCGGGGAATTAACGCTACCACGTTTTAATCAGTCTGCGAGCGGCGTACTGAGTATCAATCTCGAGCGACTCGCGGGCGAGATCACCATGGACGGCAGGATAAATTTCACTGAATTGCACCGCATCCTTGGCGTCGACCCAAATGTGCCTACTGAACTCTCGTTGTTGCAGCACATCGGCTTGTCCTTTACTCCGGATAACGCCGTAATAGAAAAAATGGCAATACAGTTGCAGGATGAAGACTCACAAACAGTATTAAGCTCCGCATTACCGCAGCCCTTCACCGTCGAACTTGCCAATCCAGCAGCCGCGCTCTCTCACGCGCAAACTTTATTGCAACTCGACTTCGGCGGTATTTTGCTGGCGTGGTTTAACGCTATGCTGCCGGACTACGAGATCGTTAGCGGCTCGATAAACGGCAATTTCGAAGTGAGCAACGACGAACAAGGCAAACTTGTTATTGCGCCCCGTCAATCGATTGAATTAAACGATATCCGCGTAGAGCATGGCGGTCTACCACTTATCGAAAACGCCAAGATCCAACTCACACCGCGGTTCGAGCACAGCGCCGACCAAACTACCCTAGATATTCCGGATTTCACGATACTGGTCGATGACGCGGTACTTGCTACCGCTCAAATTCAAGGCCGGTCTCCAACAAACGAGAATGACAGCGCTTCGATTCATATCAAGCTGAGCGGTGACGTTTACATTGACCCTGTCTTCGCGCAGCCGGCGGTAAAAGACTATTTTTCTACGTTATCATTACCTAAATCCTTATCGCTGCATTTCGAAAGCGCACTCGTTCAGCAAGAAGATCGAATTCGATTCGATCACTTAAAGGCAGAGCTGTTACACCCTGAAAAAGAGAAGCTGCTCGAATTACAATCCAAGCAACCGTTGACCCTGTTTATCTCTGGGTCCGGTCAGCAAATCAAAAGCGCCGACAGCGGCATCGCAACAATCGGGATCCGTAATATCGACCTCGCTTGGCTGAATACTTTTGTCACGCCATACGCTTTGGACGGAACGCTAAAGCGTGCGAATTTTACCTTACACACCGCAGCTGACGGAAAATATGGCTTGACGCCTGACACGCCTTTGGAGATCTCGGCGTTGAACGTGAGCGACGGCGAGTCCCGACTCATTGATAACCTCTGGTTGAGCATACAACCCAAGATCGAGTACGCCGCCGACGCAACACAGATCACTTACGACGCACTCCGTATATCGGCTGGGAAACAGCACCTTATTGGTGGCAACGGCAGCGTAAGCCTAACTCACGGCGATAATACGGCAACGACAATTGGCGCTGCCGGGCAACTCCGCGTCACGCTCAATAATATCGCGACCCAACCCGTTATCGCGGCCGCTTTGCCGACGGATAATTTTACGACTCCGATATCCACCGATGTACAGTATCAATTATCGCATGCAAATGCGGTCACCAAGATAGATTCACTAGACCTCAGACTCTTGCACAACAAAACCTCGTTCATCGATATCACAACCACTCACGGCGTAACGCTTAAGCAAACCTTGGGCCCCGAAGAAAGCTTGGCGCAGCACGCCGTAGGAGAGGTTGAACTACGGATCGACGACTTAAGCGCCGCAATCCTTGCTGACGTGCTACCGAGCGGCACTCTAGACTTCGACACTATCAATGGGGTGTTGCGTTTAAGTTCTGATGGTGAGCGTCTTTCTGCCAGCGCGGTTGAACCGCTCGTCGTGAAAACCGTGCGCCTCATTGATGCAGATCGAAACCCTTTACTGCACCCCTTCGACATCAAGAGTGCCGGGAGTGTCACTGCCATTGGTCAATCATTCGACGTGGCGATGGAAGAACTCTCGGTGAATTTTCGCAACGCATCCACGACGGCACTAGGCGGCAAATTCACCGCCACTATCGAACCCGATCACCAAATACCACTGAGACGCCTACACGCCGAGTTTAACGGTGTGTTACCCCAATTACTAAATCAGCCGATCGCTCTACCCGACCATGCGCTAACGAGTGGACGGTTAAGCACGACAATCACCGTTGATCCGAACGGTAATATTTCAGCAGATACGAAATTAAACCAGCTAGCGTCCTCAGAACCGCTTTCAATTCACACGATTGAAATGCCCTTGCTAGGTAATATGCGAGACGATGGAAAAGGATTCGACTTCAAAATGCCTCTCATCGGCACAGGAACATCTGGCATAAGCAATGCGTCTGCTATTGGTGAATATGTCCCTGTGCCAGGCCAACCAGCATCGTTGCACGTACAAATATTGAGCGAACTGTTCTACTTGAACGATATTCTCGCGACGATAACGGGAATAACATCTAACAAAGAAACTCCCGATACAATCGACGACTCAGCGCAAGACTCGGTACTCATTGACGAGAAACCAGATAGCTCAGCATTTTGGGATGTATTGCCGTATAGCACCCAGGTCGATTTCGAATTTAAACAGGTTTTCTACAGCGACTACGTCGCATTCAATGGTATTAATGGGCAGATTGACATCGATGACAAAACGCTAGCACTAAACGGCTTCTCTGCGCATTTCCATGAAAGTCCGATCACATTCGATGGTGGGTTAAGTTTTGACGCTAATGAGGACGCTTCGGACCCCTACACTGCTGAATTCGTCGGGAAGATTCAAGATTTCGACCTTAATCAGTTTTTTACTGAACTTACACCAACACAAACATCCCGTATCGAAGGATTGTTCGGTGTCGACGTCGCAGTAGCGGGTAGCTCACCGAATGCCGCGGAATTTCGCAACCGTTTATTGTTAGACCTCAAAATGACTAGCCGCGACGGCCTGTTCCGACCCTTACCGCCCGACAGCGCACTGATGGTTGGCGCTACGGATACATTGGGAATCATCGGCGAAGGGTTGTCGTATATCCCAACAGGCGGGTTTGGCGCAGGTGCGATCTCGCGGCTGGTCAATTATATCGCGGAAATTGAATACGACTCCGTTGAAGTAAGGATTAAACGAGATACCTCGCTTGATCTAGCGATCGAACGATTCGACATGCTCAGTCCGAATATCCGTATGGCGGCGTCGGGATCTATAAAGCACATCCCAGGTAAAGACATTATCGACAGTCCACTTGATGTCGTCGCGAATCTCAATATGGTCGGCAAAGGTGCTGCTATCCTCTACAGCATGGATTTGCTAGAACAAGAGCAAGATAGATTCGGTTATTGGAAAGGACCCGAATTTAAGGTTTGGGGGTCGGCGGCAGCGACCGAATCGAACCTGGCGGAAATTATTCAACGTGCAGGCGATGGAACCGTAAAAGGTGGATTAACGCGTCCCATTTCGGGACTGATTGGTAATTTAAAGTACCGGTGGTTCGGTAATGACGCGGAAGTCGCAGCGGCGAAGCGGGAGATTGAATCGACCGACGCCGCTGAAGAGACCTCAACAGACTAGCCCAAAATTGCGACCCACTGCGCGCGCATCCGCTTTGCAGCAAAATCTTGGTGTCACCTAAGCCGAACCTTATACCGCCGGCAACGCTCCCCGTTTAGGCGCAGTTGGCGGAGTGAAGCAAATGGAAAGTCTCCGCCAACGTGGTGCAGGCGCTAATGTGCTCTGAGCTTGCTGCCTGCGAACTGGCTGAACGCAATCCACTGCGCGTCGGCCGTAAGGCGCCGAAATTGATCCGAGCTGACCCGAATGAGTTCCTCGTGATCGCCGGCTTCAAAATAAATTTCATCCCACCGGGCCTTGAATGACTCATCGACAAACGTAGGCAAACCATACGCGGATCCGAGTGCCGGCACGGCCCCGACTGCGCAGTCTGGAAACAGCACAGTCAATTCATATTCTTTCGCGATCTCCATTGGTTCATCGGTCAACTCGTTGAGACGTTCAAGATCGACATCACGGGTAGCCGGTAGTACGGCTACGCGATATTTGCGGTGCTTTCGCCCTATGGTTGCAAGTACGACCGCCTTGGCGACGCGTGCAGGGTCAATGTGTGCAGCACGCGCCGACCCTTCAGCGCTTTCGCTATAGTCATGGGGAAAAACATGGTAATCAATATCGCAATCGATCAAGAAGTCACTGAGCGTATTGGCAATTGTCATTGTTAATTCCTCCAAAATCCCACCCTTATCTATAAGGATAGTCTGTCTGAGAAGAAGATCAGGCGATCTTGGAATAACAAGCCAGACGGCTAGCGGATTTTGGAATTAACTTAGCGTGCAACGAGCTGCAATCCGCTGGATCTACTCGTCCAGGCTCAGATCACCGTGTGGATCGATACTTAGTAGCGATGCGTTACCGCCGATCGCTGCGGTATTGACGGTATAGGTCTGCTCGGTCGCAAAGCGTAATAAATAGTGTGGCCCACCTGCCTTCGGGCCGGTGCCCGATAGCCCGGTACCACCGAAGGGTTGCGCCCCAACGACCGCGCCAATCATATTGCGATTCACATAGACATTACCCACTCTGATCCGATCTCGTATTTCTCTGGCACGGTGTCCGATGCGGCTTTGTATACCCAACGTGAGGCCGTAGCCAAGATCATTAATCTGTTCGAGCAGTTGTGAAAGATCACTCGCACGGTATCGCAGCACGTGCAGTATTGGACCGAATACCTCAGCGCGCAGATCACTAACTGCGTCTACTTCGATGATGGCGGGCGCGACAAAGTAGCCATCGCCGGCGTCGAGAGGTAAGGATCCCCGATACCGTAGCGTGCGCTCGTCGGTCATCCGTGCGACGTACGCTTCCAACCCTTCATATGCATCCTTATCGATAACTGGGCCCATATCACTATCGAGCGCTGCTGGATCAGCAATAGCCCAGGTATCCATAAAGCCAGTGAGCAACTCCAGCACGCGCGGCGCGATCTCCTCTTGAAGACACAAAAGGCGCAACGCACTGCAACGTTGGCCTGCACTATTAAACGCTGAGGTCACAGCATCGCGTACCACATGCTCCGGTAACGCCGAGCTATCCACGACCATGACATTGATGCCGCCGGTCTCCGCAATCAGCGTAGGTAGTGCGCAATCGCGCTCCGCGAGCGTACGATTGATAGTCCGCGCAGTTTCGACCGATCCAGTGAATGCCACGCCCGCAACGCGAGTATCGCTTAGCAATACATTGCCGAGGGTAGCGCCATCGCCAGGCAAAAATGCAAGCGCCGCTTTGGGTACGCCGGCCGCGTACAACAACTCGCATAATCGCCAAGCAATGAGCGATGTTTGCTCTGCGGGTTTCGCAACTACCGTATTGCCTGCCGCCAAGGCCGCTGCAATCTGCCCGACGAAAATTGCGGCTGGAAAGTTCCACGGGCTGATACAGATAAACACTCCACGGCCGCGCCAGTACAACTCATTTGATTCACCCGTTGCGCCCGGCAAGTCGAGGCCCTGGGAAAACAGCGTACGACTTTGCGCTGCGTAGTACCGGAGGAAATCGACCGCTTCGCGCACATCGTCGGTGCCGTCGCGCAATGTCTTACCGGCTTCAATCGCGCAGAGACCCACGAGTTCTGCGCGATTTTCCTCGAATAGATCAGCGGCACGGTCCAACATGTCAGCACGCCAACTCGCCGGCGATTGACACCAATCGTTAAATGCACCGCTAGCTACGTCGACCGCGTGCGCCGCCGCCTGTGCGTCGCCGTCGGCAACCTCACCTATAATTTGGGAAAGCTTGGCCGGATTGCGGATCGATCGCGAACGTCCATCTAGAACCTTTCCGTTAATAAACGGCGTTGCGACCCACTCACCACGCCGATCGCTAGCGATAGCGCTTAGCAGTGGCGCGACTTCGCTAGCGTCCGCGAAATTTATTCCGCTGGAGTTTATTCGCTCAGGTTGGAACAACGCGCTCGGTAGCGCGATGTTTTGGTGACGCCTAAGATTCGGCGTATCGTCGATTAAAGCTACAGGATCCGCAACCAATGTTGAGATCGGTGTATCGCTTTGATTGATCCGGTTAACGAACGACGTATTTGCTCCGTTCTCCAGCAACCTGCGAACGAGATACGGGAGCAGGTCTTCATGCGCACCGACTGGAGCATAAACTCGGCACGGGGCGTTGAGTCCGTCTGCCTTGGTGACCATGCCATAAAGCTCTTCGCCCATGCCATGTAGGCGTTGGAACTCGAACGGTCGCTTGCCTGCGTGGTGATAAACGTAACTTACCGTATGTGCGTTGTGTGTGGCGAACTGACCAAATAAATAGGGGCAATCGGATAAAATGTAGCGGGCGCAAGCCAGGTACGATAGATCCGTGTTGCGCTTAAGCGTGAACACGGGATACTCGCGCAGACCTTGTTCTTGTGCGCGCTTTATTTCAGTGTCCCAATAGGCGCCTTTTACTAGACGCACTGCAATTGTTCGCTGAGTTTTTCGACTTAACTCGTTTAGCCATTTGAGGACATCGAGCGCCCGTTTTTGATAGGCCTGTACGGCTAATCCGAAACCAGTCTCGGGCGTACCGGTTAGCGAGTGATAGACCTGCTCAAACACCTTCAAGGTCATCTGCAATCGATCCGCTTCCTCTGCATCAATCGTTAATTGCACACCGGCGTTCGATGCAGCTAGCGCAAGCTCAAGCACCCGTTCAGTGAGAATTGGCACGGCGCGCGCATTGTGATCCGGCTCGAAGCGAGGGTAAAGTGCAGAGAGCTTGACCGAGACGCCCGGATGAGTATCGCCACGATTGACGCCCCCACCGACCGCGACAATCGCGGACAAATACGCTTGCTGGTATACCTTGGCGTCAGATTCCGTTAGCGCGGCTTCGCCCAACATGTCATAAGAAAAGCGGTAGCGACTAAACGGCTCCGAACGTGCACGTTTTAGCGCTTCCTCAATCGTGCGTCCCATCACAAACTCGGCCGCCATGATCTCCATCGCCGATTTCAGCGATGCCCGCAACACGGGCTCTTCAAGACGCGCGACCAACTTACCGAGTAGATCAAGTGGATCGTTTACGGGCGTCTGCTCAAAGTTCAAAACCCGCCCAGTCAACATCAGCGCCCAGGTCGAGGCATTGACAAACAAGGACTCGCTTTCCCCCAAATGCTGTTGCCAATCGGCGCTCGTCAACTTATCCGCAATGAAGGCGTCTACGGTCGCGCTGTCGGGGATCCGCAACAATGCTTCGGCAAGACACATCAGCACGACGCCCTCATTCGACGATAGATCATAGTGTTGTAGAAACGCTTGGAGCCCCCCGGTGTCGCGATTCGCTTCGCGGATCGTCGCAATAATCTCTTCCGCCGTGGCACGGATGCGTTGGTTTGTATTAGCGGGAACGCGCGCAAGCGTCATCAATCGTTCGACTGACTCAACTTCATCGGCCAAATAGGCTTGATTAACTGTGTCACCGAACATCGAGGACTTCACATCGGGATCGCTAATGACAAACTCCTCCATTACCGTGTTGCCCGAGAACGAGCTAAGTTTAACGAATTACAACGCCGAACGAATGCCGTTTCTTGCGATCTCCCAGGCATACAATACCGGATCTCCGAACTACACTAGGTAGTAGTACGGATGTCGACGTTCGATTGACGGGCTTACACTAGAACGCAATAGCACAGCACTAACTTTTTTCCAGCAGCCTACACCCGCAAATAGATTATAAGAATTGACAGATGAAAGACGTTGTCTCATCGTGGCTATTGTTTCGCGTGTTGTTTAACCCGACGAGCGTGTTTGAAGAATTATCGAACGCGGAGCCACAAGCACACCTTATCTTTTTGAAGTATGTGCTGTGGTTGGCTATCGTCCCTCCTGTGTTTGCCTATATCGGGGCATCTAAATTTGGCTGGCGCCTCGGCGCAGAACAGCCCTTAATCGTACCATCCAATGACCTAGTCCTAATTAGTATTGCCTACTTCTTCGCACTGCTATTCGGCTTTGTTAGCGCCGCTATCGTCGCTCAATGGATGGCATCGACCTACGGTGCTCGACACGCACTAGGCATCCATTTCGCGCTTATCGCGATTATTGCCGCCCCGCTTGTCGCCGGCAGCGTCATGCATTTATTTCCGCACGTCTTTCTCAACGTCGTAGGACTGATCCCGCCCCTGATCTGGAGTATGTATCTCTTATATAAAGGCTTACCGATCGTACTCGACATCAGCCCGGAACGGGGGATGTTAATGGCGTCGGCATTGATTGGTTACCTACTCGTCGGCGCTGTGAGCTTACTCGGTCTCACGGTCGCCTTGTGGGGCCGCGGCATTGGGCCGTCGATCGGTATTTAGTCGTGTCCGACACCGAGCTATCAAACGAAAAGGAGTTTTATTTCGATGAGGTCGTGACGGCGCTGGTAATGTTTTCAATGTTGTGGGCGGTCGTTGCGATGTCGGTCGGCGTCTACATTGCGGCCGAGCTCATCTGGCCAAGTCTAGACCTGGGGATGCCATGGCTGTCCTTCGGCAGGCTGCGACCCCTACACACGAACGGAGTGATCTTCGGTTTCGGTGTATCGGCACTCATGGGCACGGCTTTCTACAGCGTGCAGCGCACAAGTCATGTACCGTTGTTTGCGCCCAAACTCGCGTGGGTTTGTTGTTTCGGTTGGCAAATCTGCGTGCTACTTGGTGGTATGTCGCTCCTCGCTGGCTGGACATCCTCGAAGGAGTACGCTGAGCTCGAGTGGCCGTTCGACATCGCAATCACCATCCTCTGGGTGTGCTTCGGCATCGTGTTTTTCGGCACGATTGCCAAGCGAAGAATCAAACCGATCTACATTTCAAACTGGTTCTACGGTGGCTTAATTATCGTCATCGCGATGCTGCACATCGTCAACAATCTCGCGATCCCGGTCACCATGTCTAAGTCCTATTCCTTATTCTCAGGTGCGCCGGACGCCATCGTGCAATGGTGGTATGGCCACAACGCCGTCGGTTTTCTGCTGACCGGTGGATTTCTCGGCATGATGTATTACTTCTTGCCGAAACAGGCCGAGCGCCCAATTTGGAGCTACCGTTTATCCATCGTCGCCTTTTGGGCCTTCACCTATAGCTACATTTGGGCCGGACCCCATCATTTGCACTACAACGCAGTTCCCGAGTGGGTGCAGTTCTTAGGCGTCGGCATGAGTCTCGTATTACTCGCGCCGTCTTGGGCAACAATGATCAATGGCATCATGACGGTATCCAGTGCTTCGGAAAAACTGAAGACCGATCCCGCGCTGAAATTCATTGTGCTATCGCTCGCGTTTTATGGCCTTGCGACGTTCGAAGGGCCAATGATGGCGATCCGAAGTGTAAACGTGGTGAGCCATTTTACCGATTGGACCATCGGACATGTGCATTCGGGCGCCCTCGGATGGAACGCGATGATCACTTACGGCACGTTCTATTTTCTCGTGCCGCGACTCGTCGGTGCGAAGCTCTACAGCGTTAAGCTCGCAAACATCCACTTCTGGCTCGCCCTCGCCGGCACCATGCTCTACGTTCTATCTATGTGGGGCGCTGGTGTATCACAGGGATTGCTATGGCTTAGTCTCGATGCAATCGGCGAGTTGAGCTTCAGTTTCAAAGACATCATGGCGAGCATGCCACCGTTCTACGCACTGCGACTCGTTGCGGGTCTCGTTTTCCTATTTGGCACGATGTTGATGACCTTTAATTTGTTCATGACCATTATCGGTCGTCCGACCATACAGGTTGAACCGCCGATCGTAAGTGAGGAATGGGCGGTTAAATGAACGGCCTTGGCTTACACAAAAAGCTAGAAGAAAACGCCTTTTTGTTGATATTCGGGATCCTGTTTGTCTCTGCACTCGGCGGTCTCGTTCAGGTCTTGCCGAGTATTTTTCAAGAGTCGTTGACGACAGCCAGCGACAATACGAAACCATATGGCGCGGTGGAGTTGGCCGGCAGGGATATCTATATTCGAGAAGGTTGTAACGTTTGTCACTCCCAGCAAATTCGGCCACTGCTCGCAGAAGTAAAGCGCTATGGGCCTTACTCACGTGCGGATGAGTCAGTCTACGATCGACCATTCCTATGGGGCTCCAAGCGCACGGGACCGGATCTACAACGGATCGGGGGTAAATATTCCGACGTATGGCACCGCTTACACTTACTTGATCCTCGATCGGTGGTCGCAAACTCCATCATGCCGGCATACCCGTGGCTAGATAAGCGTGCAGTAAATGCCGACAACGATATTCAGCTCAAGATGCGGGCACTACAAACGCTCGGGCACCCGTATACGGATGATGAGATCGACGAAGCTCCAACACTAATAGCGGGCTTAACCGACCTCGATGCCTTGATCGCCTATTTGCAGGTATTAGGCGTACGCGAGAGCACAGGAGATTCGCCATGACCTTTTTTATATTCGCCGGCGATATGTTGGTCATGCTGTTTATGGTCGTCGTTGTCGGTTGGGTTTTCTGGGCCTCCTCGGACGAGACGATCACCAAGTCCGCCAACATTCCCCTAGAGGACGAGAAAACTGATGGCTGACATGCCGACAGACTTCTGGTCCGGGTGGATCGCTACCCTCACAATCGTAAGTTTTATCGGGCTTGCTTGGTTCGTGTTCAGCATCTACTTCTCTGATGACGGTGAACCAGAAGCGACAGATCCGCCGGTGTGGGACGAGGATCTGCACGAAGGATCGAACCCCGCACCCATGTGGTGGTTTTGGTTGATCCTGGCTTTAATGGTGTTCTCGGTAATCTACATGATGCTTTACCCAGGACTCGGCAGCTATGCCGGCGCGTTGAAATGGTCACAAGGCGGCCGCTTGATTGACAGTTTCGCCGACTACGAATCTGAATTCGGCGGCATCCGCAAGCTTGTCGCCGAAGGGCAACTCAACACCTTGCGTGAGGACGCTTCGCTTGTTACGTCTGCCGAGCGGATATTCGACCGTAACTGCGCCGCCTGTCACGGCTACGACGCCGCAGGACAGGCGGCTAACTTTCCAGACCTAACCGACGCAGACTGGCAGTGGGGCGGTACGCCAGAGCAAATCGAGCAATCGATCCGAGGCGGTAGAAAAGCGGCGATGGTTGGCTGGGCCGCTGTGCTTGGCGACAAGGGTGTAGTCCAAATGGCGGACTACGTAAAAAAATTAGGCCGCGGTGGTGCCGACGGGCATCCGGCGCAATCGCAATACAATCAGTTTTGTATCGCCTGCCACGGCGCCGACGGCGGCGGCAATGCCGTGCTTGGCGCGCCAAACCTCATCGATGATGTTTGGCTCTACGGTAACGACGATGCGGCACTGCGGCACACTATCGCGAATGGTCGAACGGGTGAGATGCCGGCATTCGGTGAACGGCTCGACGACACGCAGATCCGGCTACTCGTTATGCTGTTATCTCGAGACGCCAACGGACCATAGTTCGACGAAAGCGTCCTTACATATCTCGACTGATTGTGGCGCTATTCGACTTGAATAGATTTTAAGTACGCAACAAGCGCATCGAGCTTTCGCTGAACCGTTTCTTCCGAATAAGCGACTAAACTTTTTCGGTAGTGACGGCCCCATACCGGCATCGCGATTTCCCCGTGAGCAAATGGTGGTAGGTCTCTGCCGTCGATGGCTCGACGCACGTAATCTTCGGGAAACTGCCCGCTATTGTCCTTCGACAGAACGGTCAAATCCGACGGCGGTATCTTTAAAGCCTTCGCCACCGTGCCGTCGCCGTTTCCAGAGGCGCCGTGACATCCTCCGCAATCGTCATGGTACAGTGCGCGCCCATTCTCTGTGAGTCCCGCATCGCTGGCAGCAACACCCGGGATACCGATCACCGATAATATAGCGGCTACGCTGAGAACGTTGGCTACAACACAATCATTGATTTTCATTTTCACCACCTCACAGGGCATAAGTCCAATTTTAAATGTAAACCAACTACCCACAGCTGCATATTTATACAACCATTGAAACAATCTTTTGATCTAAGTCATGTAGTACGCGGATGGACACGAATTGACCTAAATCAATGTAGCTCCGATAGCGACATGATATTTAAATACCCTATCTACCGGGGCGGAAATCAATGTTGGCTTTCTATAGATCGCACATGGGCTTGAGATGAGCAAAATTCCCAAGATAAAAACAGTCATGACCCCGTTTCCGTACGAAATTGGTGTTCACGAATCCATCGGCAACGCGCGCAGAATGATGATGAGACACCGGATCCGTCACCTTCCGGTCGTCGCGGATCACAAATTAAAGGGAATGATCAGCGACCGCGACATTAAATTGATCTTGGGTCCCGAGTTCGACTATCCGGATCCCAAAGAGCTAACGGTCGAAGATGCCATGGTCGAAGACCCCTACGTCGTCGACATCGAAACGTCACTTATCACAGTCTTGGACGAACTAGCCGAGCGCCATATCGGCGCGGCACTGGTCATGAAAGGCGATCGTGTAGCGGGGATCTTCAGCGCCAGTGACGCGTGCCGTGAGCTTTCTAAACAGCTAAAAAGAGAGTTTCCCGATTCGTCGGGCGGCTCCGATGCTGCTTAAAGGCGAACCACCGTGGGACAGGCTTTGGTCGATGCATTGCGCAAGCCGGACGCATACCCACACCCCTGCGACGAGATCCGATTATTTGAAACACATATTTCATGGGTATTTTTAACCGGAGAATTTGCCTATAAGGTAAAAAAGCCGGTCGATTTTGGGTTTCTCGACTTCAGCACCTTACCCAAACGTCGTTTTTACTGCGAGGAAGAGTGCCGCTGCAATTCGAATTTCGCCCCAGAGCTTTACTGCGGTGTGGTCTGCATTTCAGTCGATCCAGGGGGACGCTTCCATGTTGGTGACGACAGCGATGTTGTCGAATTTGCAGTCAAAATGCGGCAGTTCGATGACGCCAACCAACTAGACCACCTGCTCGAACGCAACCAACTCGACGCTCAAATGCTGCGGCGTTTTGCTACCGATATTGCTGCCGTCTATCACGACCTACCAGCGCTTACTGATGATGTCGCGGTCAATCAACGAGATCGGATCATCCATCCACTGTGTGAAAATTTTCGCACCCTCGTGGCGTCACCATCTACGCAAGACTACCGTGCAACGATAGACCGACTGCGCACTTGGAGCGTAGATACCTACGAGCAATTGCAAGCCGGGTTTATCGATCGTGCACGCGACGGCTGGATCCGGGAGCGTCATGGCGACCTCCATCTCAGTAATTTAGTGCTTACCGATGACGGCATTCGGGCATTTGACTGCATTGAATTTAGTGCGGACTTGCGCCGAATCGATGCAATTAGCGACATCGCGTTTCTATTTATGGACTGTGCCGTGCGTGACCGGCAAGACCTCGCATATGCATTCGTCGACGGTTACCTAGAAGCGACGGGAGATTACTCGGGCGCGCAGCTACTTCGGTTTTATGCCGTTTATCGATCGCTTGTTCGAGCGAAAGTCGCCGCATTGCAATTGAACCAGTCGTTCGACGAAGACGCGACTGCTCGCCTCGATAAGCATATTAAATGGGCTAGTAATATCGTCGAACAAGGGGTCGGAACGATCACCCTCATGTGTGGGGTGTCGGGATCGGGTAAATCGTGGCTGGCAGCCCAGCTAGTAGCCGAACTCCCGGGGATCCGGATCCGGTCGGATATCGTTCGCCGTCAACTCGCCGGGCTCGATCGTACACAATGCTCTGGATCCAAGCTCAGTGGCGGGATCTATAAGCCAGAAATCAGCAAGACCGTCTATGCACGATTACTCGAACTCACAGAAGAATTGGTCACCGCGGGTGAAAATGTGATCGTCGACGCGACATTTTTGTCCCGTACCGATCGTGCCGCGTTTGAATCCTTGGCCGCAATGCATGATTCCAGATGCTGCGTGGTGCTATGCGAAGCACCGCCTGATGTACTACGTCAACGTGTGATCCAACGGCTTACCGATGGCGACGATCCATCGGAAGCGACGACTGCGGTCGTGGAGAACCAGTTCAATAAATTTGAGGAGCCTGGTCCGGGTGAGCGTACAATTCATGTGGGCACCGCTCGTGAGGTCGATATTCCGGCGATCGCCGCACGGCTTAACACGCACTAGTATTCCTATCCGAGATCGCCTCACGGGTAGATTGTTTGTAAAGAATCAAGGTAGATAATCAGCTCAAGTATTCGTCCGCGGACCAATGTTTCGCTACCGTCTTCAACCACTTGTTTATAGCGATCCCCCCATATTGGCATCCCCTCACGTCCATGCGCCAATGGTGTATTGCGACCATCGATTGCGTTGTACACTTCAGCGAAAGGGAAACTCCCGTTATTGTTCTTCGTCAGCACGGTAAGATCAGGCGGCGTGACTTTCAGTAATACCGCAAAGGCGCCGCCGCCTTTAGCGTCAACCCCATGGCAGATCCCACAGTTTCTTTCGAACCTATTTTTGCCTAATTCAAGCGCGGAGTTCACCTCCGTGCCTTGTGTCATCACGCGCGGTGCTGCCAATGCGCAAAACAGCGCTACGATTGGGATCACATACCGCACTGCCGATACTGCTCCATTTCCGATCGATCAGATCAATGTTCCCGACTCGTGCGCGATCGCTTCACGAATGCGCTGGTAACCATGCTTTAGCTCATCAGCAAGTACATGGGTCGCGGTGGCAACGTCTTTCGAAGCTTCTGATGCCGCATCGCTGACACTCGCCGCCTTGCTCTGAAAATGGTTCCATTTTTTCTCCAGCCGCTCCCACTCATCTCGCGCTTCCGCCTTCGCGAGATGCATTTGTAATTCGAGTTCATCTCTTTCGTACTTGAGCTTGTCTAAAGCCTCTGATATTTCAACCTTAATACTTCTGACCCTATCTGCCGTCATTGTATTTCCTTTGTTGCGATTGAATTCGGTGGATATGTTAATACTGCGTATTGGGATTTCGGTTGATTCATATCAAATCCGTGCCTAATTGTTTTTCGCCTCCTTATTGATATATATCAAGGGCGTAAGGGTGAAATGAGCTAGCTTGGAACCGTCGGTATTGTCGTAGCATTTAGGAGCGGTTCACGATGATAAAAATGAATCTATCTCGAGACGTCAAGTTATGTTTTGCCGTTATAGTCTATACAGGCGTCCTAAGTGCGTGTAGTGAAGGACAACCACCTGTAAAAGGTTTCGTATTGCCGGAAGGGAATATCGAAAATGGTCAAGAAGTCTTCGCGTCGGTCGGCTGTCGTAGCTGTCACACGGTCGCCGCCTTGGATTTGCCACCGCTGGAACAGGCGCCGCTATTTGACATCGAGCTCGGTGGAAAGGTCCGCAGAGTGAAAACTTATGGCGAGTTGCTGACCTCTATTGTCAACCCCAACCACACCGTGTCGCCGAAATACCGGATCACACTCGACCCGAAGGAGCGCAAAGACGCGCAATCACCGATGCCGGTATTCAACGATGTGATCACCGTAACGCAACTGATCGATCTCGCGGCGTTTCTCCATTCGCATTACGAAATGTATTCGCCGGAGTACCAAGGCTACATGTACGTACCATGAACCAAATTGTCTATCTTTTCTCTACTCCAGACCGGAGTACCATCCGTGGAGGACACCCATCATGACTGGTTCCGTTGCCAAGATTCTACTTGCCACCGATGGCTCCGAAGGTTCCATACGGGCCGCACGGTTCACCGCCGGTATCGCTAAGCCTTTAGGTGCCGCCGTCACGGTCTTGACTGTCCACGACGATGACATTCTGATGGTTCATGCCATGGGACCCGCTGTATGGCCGGCCGCAGTTCCGGACGCGTCGTTTGATATCGAGGAGATTAAAGCAGCAACGGAAAAAAGATCCCTCGAAACCACACTTGCCGATACCAAAGCCGCTCTCGGCGATCTAGAGCATGTAAAGGTCGATCAGATCTGGGGCCACACGGCAGAAGCAATCTGTGACTACGCCAGTAAGCATGACATCGACCTCATCGTTATCGGATCGCGGGGTCGTTCCGGATTTGCGCGCCTAATGCTAGGCAGTATCAGCACCCAGGTCGCTCATCACTCGCCGTGTCCGGTGACCATTGTTCACTGATCACCAAGGCTATCTACACAGGAAGAAATGATGATGCGGTTGCCTACACACAGGATCGTCCAAGTGATCGTCTTTGTGATGGTCGTGTCAATTCAAACACGCAGCGCAGCGGCCGAACAAACCACGGCATCGATAATGCATCAAGTCTACGATGCGATCGCCTACCTTCTGCCACTCAGCCTGCGCGACCCGACACACAGCACAGTTTGGGACCGAAGTCTAATTGACGACAAATTGCAGACCTTGAAAAAGGCGTCGAAAACGCTCAAACAACATACGGCCGCGCAGGAATGGGAATTTCGGCACCTAGCGCGGTCGTTCGATGAATTGAGCGGGGATTTGTATAAGGCATTTTCAAACGAATGGCCTGAATTCGCCTATTTCTCGATGATGGGCCTCGTACAGCACTGCGTCGCCTGCCACTCACGCGTGGCGGCGCCCTCGTCGCAGTTGTTCGGCCAGCGCCTAATGGCGCGCATGGATCTGCGCGAGCTGCCGCCGGCGGATGTGGTGAAAATTCATATCGCGACGCGTCAATTTGATACTGCGTTGAAGTCTATCGAGACGATGCTAATGGACCAAAACCTGCATCCGATAGAGGCCGACTATGGCAGCCTTATGGTTGATCACCTGCATATCGCAATTACTGCGAAGCGGTCACCCGCTACGGCTGAAGGCTTTTTGCGCCGGTATCTCGCACGCGGTGACGTTCCTTTTTATCTTAAACGCCGAATCGAATTCTGGCTCACCGCACTTGATGAATTCTCCGATGATATGGCCGCCGAACCAAGCATTGAGGCGGCCAAGGCTATATTTTACGCAGCGGATGCATTGAGCCGAGGCCCCGGAAACCGGGTGCGTGCGGTACACGATATTACGGCCGCGAGCATTATCCGCCGCTACCTTGCTGTCGGGACAACGCGCCGCGCAGAGGTCTTGGGCGAGGCCTACTACATCCTTGGTGTGATCGCGTTGCGGACACTGGAGCCGAAATCGGCCGTACCTGAGATGGAGTTGTTATTGGCTTCGTCGATCAAGGCAGATCCCGACGGTCCGCACGCGCTCGAATCCTATGCGTTGCTCGAGGAATACGGGTATGTCCATGAAGACCAACTTGCGGCCGAAAGTACCACGCAAACGCTTATAGATATGTCCGAACTTAGTACGTTAATCGGCCGATAGGAGTCTATTGCGGAAGAATACTTTCGGCTTGCGGGTTGCCACATGGGACAAGCTCGGTACTGAGGAGTTCTGTTTTATTCGATCGTAATTGGAGGTTTGTGCGCCTTGGTACGGATCCAATTTATCGAGCGGAGCACAGAAGCGTGTCCTACCAACCAGCGCTCTACTCGATATTTGCCAGGAAAGTCGAGCAGTATCATACCCACGAGGATCGTTAGTATCCCCTGACCAGGAAATACCAACATAACGGTACCGGCGACACAGAAGAACAGTCCTAATAGATTTTTAACCGTCACCAACAGCGCCGCTAGTGCTGGATGTCGGAACCGAGTGCCTGATTTACGTCGTCGATATGAAAAATAGTCGCTAGGTAAGCGGATCACGATCATCGGCACCAATAGTAGCGTTGCAAAGAACGCTGAGGCCGAAACCGCGGCCAGCTGCCACATGAGTTCTTCATTTCCGAGTAGCCAGCTAAACATCGAATCGCTATGGCTGCAGCTCGAAGTCGGCGACTATCGGTAAATGATCAGATGCCTGTCTCGCGATCTCGGTGCGCGCTGGAAAACTGTGCTCAAATCGAAGGTCACCTTTGAAATAAATCCGATCAAGTGACCGTACCGGCATAATCGCCGGGAACGTTCGCGCTGCTTTGCACGCCGCAAAATAACCGGCCGGCTCCATTAGCCGCTTCCCAAGTGAACCCCAAAGGTCGTTGTAATCGCCACCGACAATCGTCGGCGTCTGATGATGAAGTTGGCGTAAAGCTTTGGAGTCGAGGATTTTTCGTAGCTGTATCGCCCTTTCAAAACCGGCTAGCCCAAGATGACAATTCACGAGTTGGATCGTTCGCTGGTATTGTTCACGAATCACACATCGCGCTACGAGCGCACGCCTGCGCTTCTTTAATGGGACCGTCAAATCGACGTGATGCACATCATGCAATGGATGCCGGCTGAGGATCGCGTTACCGTAATACCCGTTCGTCAACGATACGTTTCGCTGAAACGCGCGGTGCGACATACCGAGCGCATCGCCGAGCGTATCTACCTGGCGATCGTGGCGCGAGCGCGGCACGCCGTCATCAACTTCCTGAAGCAAGACGACGTCGGCATTGTAACGCGCCAAAGTTTCTATAATACGTTCTGGCCGATAACGACGATCAACGCCCCCGATGCCTTTATGTATGTTGTATGTAATTAGCCGAAACCGCATACCCTAAACCGATAGATTGATTCTAAGGCAAGCGAAGAAACAAACCCATTTCCATTCATCTCTGGCAATTATTCGGCGGCGAGTTCAGCCCGCATTTGGGCATGCGTTGCATGGTACGACTCCGCATCGCCAAAATCAGCATAGCGCGCATATCTACGGTTCGGATCGAGCACCTTCCGCGCGTGTTTGATGGGGCACCAATACTGTTCCGTGCGAGCGGCGATCTCTCGTGCGTACCCGATCACTCCCGCGACATAACCGCAATAGACACAATTGAGCTTTTCGACAAAATTCAGATATGAAAGATGATACCGATCGATCACGATGTAGTTCGCACGACGCACTTTGCGAACGCGATATAAAGGAAAGCAAAGAGTTTGATAAATTGTGAGTGAAATATCGAGCACGCCAAATGGCACGATCATAGAATAGATGATAGGTGCGGTGACAATATTACGCAGCTCGCTTTCCCGTACCCATCTAACCAAACCCGTTTTCAGCTTGGTTTGCGCCTCGCGAATACTGTTTTCAAACTTTACTTTAGTTCCTTCAATCCGATAAAGCAGCGAGATCTGCTGTTCGTGAATTGCAGTGTAAAGCTCCTCTTCCAGTTCGCTGATTTGAGCCAAGAGGTTTCTTACTCTTTCGTTTGCCATTTGGTTTCACCGTTTTTCGCACGAGAATTATCCAACGCTGGAGAAATAGTAGCTTTGCATCCATCGACACTTGGTTACTAACATCAGTTTTGAGATGTAATGCGGACCATAATAAGCTAGGTACCCCGGCGCATACGACAGTGATGATTTCCAATGCCCACACCGCCTAGTAGACCTAATGGTTCAACGGAACACTCGATTCGGATGTCGGACCGATTCAATCGTCGATTGACATTGTTGTTGAAAGTGATCCTGATAACCGGGGCGGCGCTCGAAGCGCTACAGGGAAATTGGCTGACTGCCGCCGCTACGTTTGGGGTCGTCATCGTCACCTTTCTCCCGGTAGTGCTCGGTCAAACTTTCGACGTGCGTATTCCACCAGAATTCGAATTGTTGGCCGTCGTGTTCGTTTATGCATCCTTGTTCCTCGGTGAAGTACGCGGCTACTATGTCAAATATTGGTGGTGGGACTCACTTCTACATACAGGCTCTGGACTATTGCTCGGCATATTCGGCTTCGTACTGGTCCATGTCATGAATGAAAAAGAAGACCTACATTTGTCTATGAAGCCATCGTTCGTCGCGTTGTTTGCTTTCATGTTTGCGCTTGGGATGGGTGCTTTATGGGAAATTTTAGAATTCGCTATCGACCAGACCTTCGGCACGACGATGCAGAAGAGTGGGCTGGTCGATACGATGTGGGATCTGATTGTCGATGGCCTCGGTGCGTTGACGATATCAATACTCGGGTACGGTTACCTGAGTACTGCAGGTAGCGAATCGTTTCTGGAACGTTGGATTCACCATTTCATCATCGCCAACCAACGGTTTTTTCCTGGGAGAAAATCGTCGAGCGGGTCTGATCGGCAGTAACACTGATACGTTGATTCAGCATGTCTGTCTCCGAGGATCCTGATGAACGCCGCGATCCGATACTTACTGAAATTGTCGTTACGAAGCCCACGGTAGCGTCCCAAGTCCATACGGTTTAGATTGTCGTTCAGCGAAAATTCTGCATTTGAATCGGAATGCGAGTGGGCCCAAATGTTCCCGGCGCAGCATCAAAATGGCCAGCAATTAGTGCCTCACAAGATGCGCAGCGTCCTGCATCTGTGAGGCCCCAGCGTCCTAATTGATACCAATCACGCTCAATTAACAGGGCACTACACCGATGGCAGTAAGTACTCGAACCCGTCACATCATGCACGTTCCCCGTGTACGGAAAACGCACGCCGTGCTCAATCGCAATTTTCCGAGCGCGTCTGAGTGTGGTCGCTGACGTACTCGGGATATCGCGCATCTTCCAATCTGGATGAAACGCGGTGAAGTGCATTGGCACTTCGGTACCGAGGTGATTGACTACCCAGTCACACATCGCATGCAGTTCTTTATCCGAATCGTTTTCTTCGGGAATAAGTAAGGTCGTAATTTCGAGCCAAGTGTCAGTTTCGTGCTTGATGTATTGCAGTGTTTCCAATACCGAAGCAAGATGACCGCCACATATCTTGTGGTAGAACCGTTCACTGAAGGCCTTAAGATCGACGTTCGCCGCATCCATTTCGCTAAAAAATTGCGCCCGGGGTTTCGGGTCGACATATCCTGCAGTTACCGCGACGGTGCTAACCCCAACTTCCCGGCAGGCGGTTGCTACGTCAATTGCATATTCAAGAAAAATAATGGGATCGTTATACGTGAACGCAACGCTTTTACATCCGCTCGTTATCGCTGCATCGGCCAGATGCTGAGGGCTCGCCCGGTCCGCCAACGTATCCATTTCACGTGATTTACTCATGTCCCAGTTCTGACAGAATTTGCACGCGAGGTTGCAACCCGCCGTACCGAATGACAGGACACTGCTACCGGGATAGAAGTGGTTCAGCGGTTTCTTTTCGATGGGATCGATACAAAAGCCGGATGATCGGCCATAGCTAACGAGTTTTACTTCGTCGTCGAGGCGCTGCCGCACGTAACACAGACCGCGTTGGCCTTCTCTTAGGCGGCAATGTCGCGGACAAACGTCACATTGGATTTGACCATTATCAAGCTGGTGCCAGTATTTCGTTGAAACAACCGTATCGTCCATACTTGACATATAGGGTGCTACGACCCATTTGACAAGTATAAGGAAATAATTGAATGGTAATTCTATGTTGACTCGCCCACCTGCGGTTGCAGGCATGTTTTATCCGGCTGAGCCGGCCTCTCTTGCCGTAGCCGTTCGCGATTATCTCGATACGAGTAACCCGACCGCCCACGAGCAGCATCAACGTGGGCCAATTAAGGCATTAATCGTCCCCCATGCGGGTTATCAGTATTCAGGCTCAATTGCTGCGACGGCTTATCGCTTGCTGTCAGAGTCCAATAACGGCATCTCCCGCGTCATACTGCTTGGTCCGGCACACCGGGTTTACGTCGAAGGAATGGCGATCCCGGACGCCAAAGCGTTCGACTTTCCGGGCGGAACCATACCTCTGGATCTATCTGCCTTAACAGCCATCAGACAGATGCCGGGAGTGCGAGTTTCAAATGAGGCACATGCCGCAGAGCATTGTCTGGAAGTTCAGTTACCGTTCTTGAACGAAGTGCTAGGCGAATTCGAATTGACCCCATTCGTCGTCGGCACGTGCCCAAGTTTACAGGTCGCTGCGGTATTGGACCGCCTCTGGGGGGGGTCAGAAACCCTGATTGTCGTGAGCTCCGATCTTTCGCATTACCTGCCTTACACTACAGCATGTGAAATCGATCGACGCACCTCGAGTTCTATCGTGAACCGGTCGATACACTTAGATAGCGCTGAGGCGTGCGGCGCTCACGCAATTAACGGTTTGATGGTTATCGCGCACCAAAAGGAATTGACCGTTGAAGCATTGGACGTTCGTAATTCCGGTGACACCGCCGGAGATCGTTCTCGCGTGGTCGGTTATGGCGCCTTTGCACTGCGATAACTTCTCCTCGGATGAGCGCAGACTGCTATTGCGCATCGCACGCGACGCCATTATTCGCGGCTGCACTCAAACGGAGTTTGTACAAAACGCCAACCGTATCAAACCAGCAATGACAAACGTTAAGTTAGCGCGGCCGTGTAATAGTTTTGTAACACTAACCAAAAACGGCGAGCTGCGCGGCTGCATTGGATCAGCTGCCGCAAGAGATCCGTTGCCGGTCGATGTGGCGCGCAACGCATTCAACTCGGCATTTCGAGACCCGCGCTTTCCTGCGGTATCAGCGGAGGAACTTACAGCGGTTATGGTCGAAATAGCGGTACTAACGCCGGCGCAGGCAATACCTGTAGATACTGAGGCGGATCTACTTTCCAAATTAAGACCGCAAGTGGATGGACTAACAATCGAAGATGATCATCTTCACGCGACCTTTCTACCGAAAGTATGGGAACAGCTGCCCGACCCACAGGCGTTTTTAACCGCATTAAAGACCAAAGCGGGTATGCTTCCGGATCATTGGTCTCCGAATTTTAAGGCGTACCGCTATCAGACAGAGAGCTTCTCGGAGGGTTCAGAATTCACAGAAGTAGAGTCGTCCAATTAGCGACATTTTTCTTAACCATTAATCTATAGACGTATCCGCATCTGGTTCGTACCCGCTATTTTTGAAGTCGAATTTTCTTGGGTCTATGGTGTTGTGACGTTCGCAATAATTTCTTGATGCATTTTCGTTCCGCATAGGCGCTAAACTGCTGCCACGCAATTATGCAATCCCTTTTCAATCTAACTTCGTCGCCTACCGACTCGGCGATCAATTGTTTCAGCGCTCGGTCAAGCGGTGTCGTATCGGTTTGCGATGCGACTATGTCGGCGCGGCACCGTACGAGAAAGTCTTTTTGTACGACATAATCCTGATAGCTTCCGAGACGTTCAAGTAAATGTTTCAGGTCTCGCATTATTTTTTTTACTGAAATTTTCGGAATTACGTCCTTGAAAAATTCGAGCAGGTAACGCAGTTTTTTACCGGTTTTACGCAAGTCGTGGAACGCATTATCCGCGGCGTATGGTTTCAGTTTGCGACCTTGTTTCTCAGTTTTTCCCCAAACCTCAGCGACATAGGTCGGGGCGATGTCGCCGATTGCTCGCATTGCGTTCGACCGTTTGTGAGAGGTGCGCGGCGTCATTGTTGAGAACGCGCGCCACTTGCAGATCAATTGACGGTAACGTATCGAGTTCATTATTTCGTTCAATGTTCGGTACTCAGCGCGTTGGCGCTCACAGATATAATTGTGCAATGGCACAAGATCGTCATGTTGGGTTTTTGGTAGGCGCTGCACCAGCTCATCGAAATGAAGTAGCTGAACATCAATATCACGCGCCGAGCCGGTTACGTCACTTAGCCAGCGAAATTCTTTAGCAAAATATTTCACCTCATGCGCGGGCAACGTTTTGTTCGCATGCGCGAGCAGGGTACGAGTGCGCCGAACTGCTATGCGTAAATCATGAAGGTATTCGCTATCCAAGCTTTTACGGACACCTTCCTCTTGGTCCTCGAACGTATCGAGTAACTGGCGAAGCAACCCCAGAAATACGGCATCGGCCCGTTTTGATTTTTTGATTCGGGTAGATCGTGCAATCACGGGACTTACAGTACCCACATGAGTGGGTTCCGATGGATTATGTAATAACGGGTAACTCTCACAGCATGATAACAACCGAGTGTGTCAATGACCCTGAATGCTGGTGCCGCTTTGGTCATAATTTGGCGATCGAAATTTATTGCGATCGACTGCTCTCTATCAGGCGTCGTTCCCAGCGTAATTCGAAATTCCATGCGGCGACCTGACCTGGATCAGGTCAACAGCAGTGTACGCAGCAGGGCCAATTAATGGTGGAAGAAATACTTGGGCGATAGTAGCGTGGCGCATACTTGGTCTCTGGCGTGGGAATTGTGAATTTGGGAATCTATCAGAAAATCGCGAGAGTCGAGGCATGATCGGAAGGCGATCATCCTGATGTTGACATTGTGGCAACTGTTCCTTGGTTTGGCCATATTCTTATATGGCATGCAGCAGATGGAGATTGGCATTCGTCAGCTTGGCCATCGTCGACTGAAACATTGGATCATGCAGTACACCAACAACCGATTGGGAAGTGTCGGTGTCGGTATTGGTGTGACCGCTGTATTGCAAAGCTCTTCGCTTGTGAGCTTGTTGGTACTCGCCTTCGCGAGCGCCGGCGCCATTCCCTTATTCAACGCAATCGGAGTACTTTTGGGTGCAAATCTTGGCACGACGTTTACCGGTTGGGTAGTCGCCACACTCGGGTTCAAGCTCAAACTAGACGCATTGACGATACCGTTGGTTGGGTTTGGCGGCATCATCCAAGTCATCTTTCCGGAACGTACCCGGCTGCGTGGGATAGGATTCTTTTTGTTGGGCCTGGGCTTATTGTTGTTCGGCTTGGACATCATGAAGAGCACCGTTGAAGACCTCCCCGAGAAACTGGATATCAGTGCTTTACAGGGTCGTGCCGCATGGGTTTATCTACTCGCAGGGGTAGGTATCAGCGCGGTGGTGCAGTCTAGTTCCGCGACAATGATGATCGCCATAACCGCCCTACATTCTGGCGTGCTGGGTTTGTCGGCCGCTGCCGCCCTGGTGATTGGGGCAGACCTCGGCACTACCAGCACCACGATCCTGGGTTCACTTCGCGGCCACGCAATCAAAAGGCAATTGGCGTTGTCTCATGTGGTGTTCAACGTCAGCGTCGACATTTCTGCCTTCGCGTTGTTGTTGCCGGAATTGCCACGGATACTCGGCGCGCTGCATCTTTCTGACCCGCTCTACGGCCTCGTCGCCTTTCATTCATTGTTCAACCTTTTCGGTCTACTGATCTTTCTACCATTCCTCAGCAACTATGCGAACTGGATTGGCGGCTTTTTCCAACAGTCACGCCTGCGTCCGCAATTGAGCGATGTGCCGGCAAATGTACCGGAGGCAGCACTCGCGGCCCAGGCTCTGGCTCTACAAGCCCTGACCATTGATGCGATTGCGCTTAACCTACACAATTTCCGAGCGTCCCCGGAACAACTCCATTTAAGCGGCGAATTAGCGCGAAGATTGGCGTCAAGTTATCGCGAAGCCCTACCCTTCGAGCAACGGTACGAACAAATCAAGCAACAAGAAAATGCAATCACCGAGTTTGCTCTGGATATGCAGCAACACGAACTAAATGCCGACCAGGCGCGCGAATTAAGTCGCCTGCTAAGCACGAGCCGATTAGTCGTATATGCCTGTAAAGGACTCAAGGACAGCCGCGAACATTTAGCCACATTGCGGCACGACCAAAGTCAGCTCGGCATGCAATTGTACAAATCGCACCTAGAAAACCAGTTACATCTTTATCGCAACTGGCTGCCGCTATTGTTTGGTGCGCACGACCCCGTCTACATTGAGGAGCAACATGTCCTCCTCAAACAGCGAAACAACGAGTACCAGCATCGCTGTACAGATGAAATTTATCGCGCAGAATTACTGCATGAATCGAGTGACCTAGACCGGTCCACGCTGTTGAATGTCATTCGTGAAATTCACCATGCCGGCAAAAACCTGCTATCGGCACTCGCCGAGTGGAACAAATTACAGCACTAGCTTACTCATTTATTCGTCGAGCTGACATCTTGTCATCGCCGCTTTACCAAGGATGGATTTCCACGTCGTCGCCGGGGCTTGAGCGCGCCTCCTGTGCCCGTTCAATTGCACGCACCAGTTCGGCATGCTCATGTGCCCCGCCACCTGAGTGCAGGTACAGGCTCGCCTTCGCCAGCAGGTCTTCCATGAATTTCATTCGGAAATTTAGATCGAGCAGCACCTTACCAAGGAAATGGTCATCGACCCCTAGCTCGTGTAAGCGCGTAGCCTCCGTCAACGCCATGTCGAGTTCTTCAGAAGTTGGTATTCCCACTATGAACCTCATGGTTTTTAAACGCCAAGCACACGAATATCGCGAACGCAAATACCCCGATACTGAAAACTACATCGCCAGGTACGCGCGCCCATACGAATCCTTCCATCACCGGACTACGGACAAATTCCGCGGAGCGCGCGAATGCATAGTAATGTTTGACGCTCGCATAAGTTTGCCATAGCCCTTGCGGCAGCATGGACATCAGCGTCATCATCGCGAGGCCAATATTCAGGCCCCAAAACGCTGTTTTCAACAATCCCTGGTGCCATCGCGTAATATCGGTCAAGCCCCGCAGGCAGTACAGCATCAAACCCAGACCTAACATTCCGTAAACTCCAAACAACGCCGCGTGCCCGTGGTTGGCCGTCGTATTAATGGGTCGTGCGGCCAGTTGCTAGTATAGGAGATATCATTCCCAGGCCGATTGGTCACCGCACTCCAAGCCGACCAGAAAAAAAATGCCCCAAGCGCATGCGCTTGGTCGTTATCTAACACGGCGTTTACTGGGAATGCGTACGCTACACGCAGCTGACGTGCAGATTTATCGCTAGCCGTAAACAGTTGCCGGTAGTGCTCGGCAACTGTGGCCATCGCCCGGGCACGCTGCCGACTGACTACGATGACGCAGCGGTCCAAATCGAAAGTGTTGGTACGCAATTGGGAACGCATAGAAATGGCTGCAACCGCCGCGCGTTGCACCGCCGGCATCTCAACCGTGGCAGGTTCTTCCGCAGTTGTGAGTTTTAACAACGCTTCGGCCTCACGGTGCAACCAATCTGCACTCCAGTCGGGAGCCAGATAGCTGCCGTGTCCCCAAATTGACCCTTGCTGCATGCCACCTATTGATTGCCAGACGTTCTGCCCTTGTTCAATCGCCGCTCGGGTGTACAGAATTTCTCCAGTCAATGTTTCCACCCGCTCGGGGATCGGTGGAACTTGTTGGTAGATCTGTCCGCCGAAATACCCCAATACAGAGAACATGACAATCATACAAACGATCAATATCAACCAGAGCCTTTTGATCGAGAAGGTCGTACGATAAGTATGCAATACGATATCTCCAGGCGTGACAACCCATTCGTAATCCATTGCAACTTTGTCGCGAAACGCATTCCATGCCCATGATTTGGATCAAACGCGGTTCAAAGATCGATGACAATATCAGGACCAATCTTTAAGTTCAGGTAATAGATTCTTCCTTGCGCGCCTGGGATATTCCTGGGCAGGGGGGCATTCCGTCTTAAAATATGATTTCAATCAGATCGCGAGCGTAAATTTGATTTAGATTTACAAAGACAGCTCGATTAGATGCTGACCATTCGACAAGTCGAATTATTCGTATAGGACATTCGTCATGGCGATAAAGAATCACGACAAGCGCCACGAACTCCCTGACCGTCTCGCAAACGCGTACGACCAGATGATGGAGCATGCCTCGTTAGCGCTAGACCGGGCACGCAACGATAGCGCCCCGAGTATCAAGCATCTGCTAAAAGCGGCGCGTGACGAAGTCGTCGCAACCGGTGATCTGACCCGGGACGAGGCGAATAAAGTGATGGGCTACATCCGTCGCGACCTTGGGCACGCCGCCGAGTACGTTGAAACTTATCGACAAGAGTTATCAGATTGGTTGCGGTTCGACATCCAGCTACTCGAACAACGCATCGCCGACGTGCTCAGCACGATGGTGGACCACACGCGCGCGACACTCAACGAATTCGCGGTGAGAGCGGATTCGATCGGTTGGAAAACCGGAGAAATTGTCGGCCCAGGAACCTTGCATTGCAAAATTTGCAATCAACTTCTGTATTTCCACAAAACTGGGCACATTCCGCCCTGTCCGAAGTGCAAACATACCGTGTTCATCCGTGAGCACGAGCTTGGCTGACGGATACGAGCGTCGATAAGGTGTCCTTCTACAGAACCCCAACCACCAACTAGAACAGCCCGACCACTGGCTTGATTCCCCAATGCCGCAATTAAAACGCACTTTGTCATTACCCCTAGTCACATTCTACGGGCTTGGGACGATACTCGGCGCTGGGATTTACGTATTGTTAGGGTCGGTTAGCGCGAGCGCTGGATATTTCTTGCCAATTTCGTTCCTACTAGCCGCGCTTATCGCTGGATTTACCGCGTTCAGCTACGCTGAGTTGGTTGCCCGGCTACCTCGCAGCGCTGGGGAGGCCGTCTACGTCGACACAGCTTTCGGTCGCCGCTGGTTGACACTAACGGTTGGTTACGCCTCTGTTGCTGTCGGTATTATTTCGGCAGCGACTATCGCGAGTGGCTTCGCGGGTTATTTACAATTGTTTTTCTCCCTTGCTCCGCATCTCTCCATCGCTGCAGTTGTACTCGGACTTGGAGTCGTCAGCGCGATTGGTATAGGTGTATCTGCGTGGGCAGCGACCCTAATGACTCTCATTGAGAGCGGCGGTCTTGTCCTTATTGTCGTCCTCGCAGGTAAGTCGTTTATAGACGCAGGTGCGTTTGATTACCAACCATTCATCCCAAGGGAACTCGGCGATTGGCGCGGAATTGGCGCCGGCGCCTTTCTCGCCTTTTATGCGTTTCTCGGGTTCGAGGATATGGTCAACGTGGCCGAAGAGGTACGCGATCCCAGCCGCAATTTGCCACGGGCCATTGTCATCGCACTCGTTATTTCGACCTTGCTATACCTCTTAGTTGGGATTACAGCGGTAGCTTCGGTACCAATAGCGACCTTGTCCACTAGCTCAGCCCCGCTTTCTACCGTTGCCAGCGCGCATGGCTTGTCGGCGGAATTTATCGGCATTATCGCGCTGGTAGCGATCACAAATGGCGCACTCATTCAGATTATAAAATCAGCCCGGATCTTGTACGGTATGGCCAATCTGGGGGACGCCCCAACCGCCTTCGGACGCGTCTCCGCGATTACTAATACGCCATTGCTAGCAACGACTGTTGTAACAGCACTTGTCTTGTCATTTGCGTTGTCGCTGGGAACCTTGGAACTCGCCTCGCTAACAAGCCTGGTGACACTATTTATCTTTGCCGCCGTCAATGCTGCGTTATGGAAATTAAAACGTAGCGAACTGACGCCTTCCCGCCTCATCAGCTACCCAGCCTTCGTACCGGTGATTGGCATTGTGCTTTGTTTGCTACTGATCGCTGCGCAAATGATTTGAAAAGAAGTCGCGCGTGCGCCTGGAGGCACAAAGCATGCGCGATTAAAGCGACGGTCGTTAACCCACGGGGATTATGATTGCACTTTGATCTTCTTCGCGTGCATTTTTTCGGTCTTACGAATCGCGATTTCGAGAACACCATTTTTGGCATGCGCCTCGATTTTATCTGGGTCGGCCGAATCAGGCATCATGAAGCGGCGGTAGAAGGAGCCACTCGCGCGCTCAACTCGATGAAACCCGTCGTTTTCTTCTTTCGTTTCTTCGTTACGTTCGCCTTTGATAATGAGCATACCGTTATGCATCGTTACATCGACATCGGCCGGGTCGACACCGGGCACATCCGCCGTGATGAGAAATCGCTTATCTTCTTCCTTCACATCGACTGCCGGGGTCCAGTCGCTGTTAATAACATTGGCCTCTTGGTCCGCAAAGGCCGGCCTCCGGGTTAACATTTTGTTAAATTCATCGCCCCAACGGCGCGCGGATAGCGGGGCGTTGAAAGTTGTTAAATCCATCATCCATCTCCTTTTACATCTCTGTTATTGCTGTCCAAGTTTCGCCAAGATCCTTCTAGATGACCCAAATTTCTTCGTGCGAACGCAAAACACCGCCTAGACGGGTATTGGGATCGGATCTGGCGTTGTTTCTGTCACGTTGCGTGCGAATAATGCGGCCAGCTCCTGCACCTCGTTGGCCAGATGGAGTAGTAGGTCGTCGCCACTGACGATTCCGATCAAAATCCCTAATGCGTCGACTACTGGTAGCCTTTTGATTCCAGCCTCACGCATGATATGAATCGCCTCGCCAATGCTGTCATGCTCGCGGGCTACGCGAACATCTGTCGTGGCAACATCGCCAATCGTTAACGAGTTAATATCCTCACCCGCCGAAATAGCCCGCACAACCAGATCGCGATCGGTAATGATTCCGTAGGGGCGCATCTCGCCGGTCAACTCCTGCACGACGATCACACTCCCGACGCCGCGTTCACGCATTAAACCAACCACCTCTCGGATCTCAGCGTCGCGCGCGCAAGTTACGGGATTGCGTTTGCAAATCTGGCCGACAGACATACTCATCACCTACCTCCTAGATCGAGGGAGCCTCGAAGTGCGACTATCTTTCGTGCCCGTTCGCACGAACCATCTTGTATAAATTGTAGCGACGCGGAGTAAATTGCCCCCTGATCTAGATCAATTAAGGCGTCGAATCGCACTTGCTTAAAAGTCGGGTGAGCAATCATTCCCGATTGCCACTGTCAGTCCGGGCAGACATGCGTCATTTTTGATCCGGCGCAATTTCGATCCGCGTGCTCCGCTATAGAATTTGCGTATGAAAACCGTCGACTACTACGAGGTAATGGGCGTTGCTGAGGACGCATCTGCAGACGATATAAAGAAGGCGTATCGACGCCTTGCCCGCAAGTATCACCCAGACGTCAGCTCTGCGCCGGGTGCAGAGGAAAAATTCAAAGCCTTGGGTGAGGCCTACGAGGTTCTCAAAGATCCAGACAAGCGAGATGAGTACGACACCTTAAGGAAATACGGCGCGTTCGCAGGCGAACAGTTTTCCCCGCCGCCCGACTGGCAGTCGCGCGCAGAATTTTCAGAAGGCGGCTATACAGAAGTCGATCCAAGGCAATTCAGTGAATTCTTTGAGGCCATGTACGGTCGGCGCGGTGGCGTCGGTACACAAGCGGGCGGACCACGAAGTCGGGGCTTCGCCTTCCGCGGCGAAGACGTCAATGCCCGGATTTCTATCGGCTTAGCTGAGGCATATAGCGGTACAACACGTACTTTTTCGCTACAGATCAATCGCCTAGACGACAACGGTATTCCTACCCCGGAGCTTATAACGCTGAAAGCAACCATACCTGCTGGCGTTATCAACGGACAAAAGATCCGTCTTCGCGGGCAAGGCCAAGCAGGGATTGGCGGCGGTGAGAATGGTGATCTATTCCTCGAAGTAGCGCTCGTGCACGATCCACGATTCTCAGTCGACGGGCGTGACGTCACGCTCGTGCTACCAATCTCTCCATGGGAAGCCATTCTGGGGGCGACCCTAGATGTCCCGACCCTCGGAGGGCGCGTTAAGCTGACGATCCCCGCCGCCGCAAATGCCGGCCAGAAGCTACGGTTGAAAGGCAAGGGCCTACCCGGAAAACCGGCAGGTGATCAGTACGTCGTGCTAAGGATCGTCGTGCCGCAAGCGCACTCGGAAGAAGACCGCGAGCTTGTCCGAAAGATGCAGGAGCAGATGTCTTTTGATCCGCGCGCGGAGATGGAGATCTCAGGGTGAACGATAAGTCAGTGGAAATTGAGCTTGCTGACGATTCGACTCCGTATGAAATGCGCGAACTGTGTGAGATGTGCGCGGTGCGCGCTGAGCTTGTTGTGGAGATGGTGGAAGCCGGGATCCTCGAACCATCCGGATCTGCGCCGGCGGGTTGGCGATTCGGTGTACGATCGATCATTCGGCTGCGGAAGGCACAACGTCTACGGCGTGACTTGGATATCAACCTCTCCGGTATAGCGCTCGCACTGGATTTGCTTGACGACCTTGACCAAATGCGAGAACGGGCACAAGCGCTTGAACGTCAGTTACAACAACTCACGGACGAAGCATAAGCAAAGATCATGATCAGTCGGTCGTATGCAAGATCAAATCGTAAATATCGAGCCGAGTATCACAGTCTAACTTGATGAATGAGCACAGGCACCAAATAAACCTAACCTATGCAATGCTTGCCATCGTCTTAATGCTGGCATTCCAATCGTGGCGGGCTAATCAGCATCGAGTCGAAACCGTCCCATATAGCCGGTTCGATGAGATGCTGAAGCGCGGCGAGCTCGATGCGATAAGGATCCGGAATCAATATATTGAAGGCACGTTAAAATACCCCCAACCGGACGGTCAAGAATTCATCATCACAA
This sequence comes from Gammaproteobacteria bacterium, assembly GCA_021773835.1. Lineage (GTDB taxonomy): Bacteria > Pseudomonadota > Gammaproteobacteria > UBA11873. The sequence continues at coordinate 151,710 of JAJFJQ010000051.1, read as the reverse complement.
CGCGTGTCGACCCCGAGTTTGCCGCACACCTCGCACAATATGATGTGAAATTTACCGGGGTGATCGACTCAACAGTCGTGCGCGATATTTTGTCGTGGATCCTGCCGGTATTCTTCTTTGTTGCTATATGGATGTTTTTCATTCGGCGAATGTCGGAGAAACAAGGCTTCGGCGGTCTTATGTCGGTCGGGAAATCGCATGCGAAAGTTTATGTAGAGACCTCAACTGGCGTGACATTCGCTGACGTGGCGGGGGTCGACGAGGCGAAAGCCGAGCTAAAAGAGGTCATCGATTTTCTCCAGCAGCCGGAACAATACGGTCGGCTCGGTGCACGCATACCGAGCGGCGTGCTGCTGGTTGGACCACCAGGTACCGGCAAAACCTTGCTCGCACGGGCGGTAGCAGGGCAGGCACGGGTACCGTTCTTTTCCATTTCGGGATCGGAATTTGTTGAAATGTTCGTCGGCGCGACCGACGACCTCGACAAAATCACCGATATAGCGCGACAGATGGTGATGCGCTTTGGCATGAACGACAAGATCGGGCAAGTCGTCTATGAGCAAGCGAAAACAAGTTTCCTGGGTGAAAGCTTCAACCCGGACCCAAGCGCACGGAATTACAGCGAAGCGACCGCGCAAGCGATCGACGCCGCAGTCAAAGCGATCGTCACGGTGGCATTCGAGCGTGCAACTTCAATTCTGAATGAACGTCGCGACGAACTAAATCGGGGTGCGGAGTTGCTACTGCAAAAGGAAACGCTGAATGCAGACGATTTGGTTGGCTTACGTAATCATACGCAAACTGTAGGTAGTTTACCTTTTCGATCGTAGGACGTGATTGCGAAACTTCAGCTTCTATGTTCTGGATCGTCAAAAATTATTCAAGCTGCGCTTACAGGAATCTTGAGATAAGACACGCCATTGTCCTCCGGAGGCGGGAGGTGACCGGCACGAATATTTACTTGTACGGAGGGTAGGAGCAACGTTGGCGGGTCGAGCGCCTTATCACGCGCAGCTCGCATGGTAACAAAATCGTCTTGAGGAACGCCGGCACCCACATGAATGTTTGTCCTGGCTTCCTCTGCAACCGTCGTCTCCCAAGCGTAATCATCACGGCCGGGCGCTAAGTAATCGTGACACATGAACAACCGGGTTGCTGGCGGAAGCGCAAGCACTTTTTGGATTGATCGATATAGCGTCGCCGCATCACCGCCGGGAAAATCCGCACGCGCGGTCCCATAGTCGGGCATAAATAGCGTGTCGCCAATAAACGCCGCGTCGCCAATAACATAGGTAAGACATGCCGGTGTATGGCCCGGCGTATGCATCACCCGACCAGTAAGCGTGCCAACCTGAAACGTTTCACCATCTTCAAACAAATGGTCGAATTGAGAACCATCGATGGCGAAATCCGTCTCGGCATTAAACACGCCTTTGAATATGGTTTGAACTTCGGTGATGTGCGCACCAATCGCGACGGTGCCGCCAAGCTGTTCTTTTAAATACGGCGCGGCGGTCAAATGGTCTGCGTGGGCGTGAGTTTCGAGGATCCAATCGACAGAGAGACCATGGGCGCCAATATAGGCTATTACTTGGTCAGCGGACGCCGTGCTGGTGCGGCCCGATTTTGGGTCATAGTCCAAGACAGAATCAATTATGGCGCAGTTCGAACCGTTCGGGTCAGACACAACGTATGTGATCGTATAAGTCGCCGGATCGAAGAACGCTTCTATTTTGGATTTCATTCACTCACCTCTCTTAGTCCGAAAAATAAAAATCACCGTCGCCGATGGAGGCGCACGGTGTGACCTGCCGTTAGGCACACGACCATCTTCGTGTCTTGCAGTTAGGGTATTGGCCTGCCGCCGGGTTTAGAATCCGCTGTTCCACGTAGCAATTTGTGGCTAACCACTAACGCTCAGAGTTCCTCAGACTTAACCGACTACTATGCGGATTGGAAATCAGTGATCTAATTGCCCTAGATCAAAGTTCCCTCGTAGTATCAAATTATGCTATGCAGCTTCCAAAAATGCGCTGGGGCGGCTAACACATTATGTTGTCAACAAGCCGATCGCCGATATCAATCGCGATTTGTGCGTTAACATTTATACGTGTCAAGAAAACGACGTGGAGATGCGATCATCACCACTCAAGCTAGCAGTTCGCTTGTAGGGATTTGAAATGGCTGGATCTGAACTCGACAAGTCGGAGAACTCTTCTTCCGCGGGCGGCGGCTTCATCGGCCGCGTAATGGACAGCCCGATGCCGGCGATGCTGATACTGCTAGCGCTGTTGAGCGGGGCAGTGGCGCTGTGGTTAACCCCGCGCGAGGAAGAACCCCAGATTGTCGTGCCTATCGCCGATGTTATCGTCAATGCGCCGGGCCTGAGCGCGCAGCAGGTCGAACGCCAGATCGCGGTACCGTTGGAAAAACTACTGCACCAGATTGATGGGGTCGAATATGTCTACTCCGTCTCGCGCAACGGCGGCTGTGTCGTTACGGTGCGCTACTACGTTGGCGAAGACCGCGAAGAATCTCTGTTTAAAATCTATAACAAGGTCTTTTCGAATTCCGATCAAATTCCCGACGCCGTTACCTCGTGGGTCGTAAAACCGAACGAAGTAGACGATGTTCCCATCGTCGTGGCCGCGTTGTGGAGTGACGATCCGGAACGATTTGGTGATCACGAATTACGCCGCCTAGCTGAGGAAATTGAACAGGAGCTGCAATCGATTACGGCGACAAACCGCGTTTACGTAACGGGCGGACGGCCGCGCCAGATAAGAATCGAACTCGACGCCGAGGCCCTCGCCGCACGCCGCACCGCCGCACTCGACGTCGCGTGGGCGATCCAGGTCTCGAATCAACAGATCCCGGCCGGCGAGATCCAGCAGCGTAACCAAGCCATCGTGATCGAGGCAGGGACATTTTTTGGCGACGCCGACGATCTGCGCTCGATGGTCGTCAATGTTGTCGACGGCGTGCCTGTACACCTCAGCGAGGTCGCACAAGTAATCGACGGTCCAGGCGGCCCTGTGGACTACACGTGGATTGGCTTCGGTCCCGCGGATGCGAATGAACAAGAACGCGATGATGTGTATCCCGCCGTGTACATCTCGGTCGCGAAGCAAAAGGGATCTAATGCGGTGTGGGTCGCCCGTGACGTATTGCAACGTCTAGCGGAACTCGAACACCGTGTCTTTCCGCCGGGTGTTCACGTGCGCATCATTCGCGACTACGGACAGACCGCCGATCAAAAAGTTGACGACCTTGTCAGCAGCCTCGGCGTCGCAGTCTTAACCGTGGTCATCTTTATCGGGGTATTTCTCGGCTGGCGCCCGGCGCTGGTGATCGGTCTCGCGGTGCCGATATGTTACGGGGTCGCGCTTGGACTCGACCTGCTCGGCGGTTATACGATCAATCGGGTCACCTTATTCGCTTTGATCCTCGCGCTCGGCCTGCTCGTCGACGACCCGATAACGGGTGTCGACAACATCGAACGCTTCTTCCGCATCGGCGGGCGCAAACCACGCGCCGCAGTTATAGCGGCGATGTCCGAGATCCGCGAAGCGCTGATCATGTCGACGATCGCGATCATCCTTGCGTTCGCGCCGCTGTTTTTCATTACCGGCATGATGGGGCCGTACATGGCACCCATGGCGTTCAATGTGCCGCTGGCCGTTATCGCCAGCACGGTCGTGGCCTTCGTCGTCACGCCGTGGCTTGCGTTTAAGATCCTGCGCCGCACACCTGGCAACGAACCGTACGATGTTACGACGACTTTCACCTACCGTTTATACAACCGGATCCTGCGCCCAATGTTGGCGAATCGTACACGGGCGTGGCTCTTTCTTGGATTCGTCGCGGTTTTGTTTTTTGGCTCCGCGGCAATGCCGATGTTTCGCCTCGTGCCGCTGAAACTATTGCCGTACGACAACAAAAACGAATTCCAGATCGTGATCAATATGCCGGAAGGGACGACCCTGGAGACGACCGAGAATGTCGCAAGGGATTTCGCCGAGTATCTACGCACGGTCCCCGAGGTCAAGGATATCTCGGCGTTCGTCGGCACACCCTCACCGATGGACTTCAACGGTATGGTGCGCCAGTACTATCTACGCACCGGCGCCCATATGGCAGACTTGCGCGTGACACTAGCCGATCGCCATGCGCGCAAACAACAATCGCATGCCGTGCTATTGCGATTGCGATCCGAACTCGAGGCGATCGGACGCGCCCATGGCGCTGATGTTGCGCTCGTTGAGGTACCGCCGGGTCCGCCCGTGATCGCGACGATCGCCGCCGAAGTCTATGGCGAAGAAACTACGCCGTATACGGACCTGCAAAATGCCGCCAGGACGGTGGCGGAACGGCTCAAGCGAGAGCCTTTTGTGGTCGACGTCGATTCATCTGTGCAGGCCGAACAGAGGCGGATTGTATTTGAGACCGACAAGGAGAAGGCCGCGCTGTCTGGGATCGCGACCGAGGACATCGCAAAAACAATCGCCATGGGCACTGCCGGTATGGTCGCCGGGTACCTGCAGATACCGACCGAGGTAGGACCGTTACCGATCCGCCTGCGCTTGCCAATGGAACAGCGCAACTCCATCGACAACCTGTCCGCCTTTCACGTCAAGGGCCGCCCTGGAATCACCAAGATCCGCGACGCCGGCGGGGTACGCGACGCACCGACCCCGCTGGTCGAACTCGGGGAACTTGGGCACTTTACCGAGACGGTGCAGGACCAACCAATATTTCACAAGAATCTGAAACGGGTTGCTTACGTGATGGCGGAAGGCGCCGGACGCATGCCGGCGGAAATTATCCTCGATGTTGGTGCTGATCACGGTGCCGAGAGCAGCGCGCTGCGGCCATTGGCCGCGCGGACGTATCTTAGTAACGGTGGTAACGACGCGTGGCGGCTTCCCGATGACATCACGGTCGTGTGGAACGGTGAAGGCGAATGGGACATAACCTTACGCGTATTCCGCGACCTTGGCATCGCATTCGGCGTTGCGCTCGTAGGCATATTCATTGTGCTCTACGTTCAGACCGGGCTGGCGTCTATCGCTGGGATCATCATGCTCGCGATTCCGCTGTCGATGATCGGCATCATGCCGGGGTTCTGGTTGCTGAATCAGTTCGGCGAGCGCATCGTCGAGGGCTACCCGGATCCGGTACTGTTCACCGCGACGGCGATGATCGGCATGATCGCGCTCGCCGGAATCGTTGTACGAAATTCGCTCGTCTTGATCGAGTTCGTCCACCTAGCCTTAAAACAGGGCATGGTATTTACAGAAGCACTCGTACAGGCCGGTGCGATACGCATGCGTCCCGTGTTCCTTACCGCGGGAACGACGGTACTCGGCAACATCGTGATAACCCTAGATCCGATTTTCAACGGGCTGGCGTGGGCGATCATCTTCGGTATTGCGGCGTCCACGCTGTTTACGCTCGCGGTTATTCCCATCGTCTATTATCTCGTCTACGAGCGGACACCTGGACACGGGTTACCGCAACAGGAAACATCGACATGAACAAGCTGACCCGCTTTGGAGCAATCCTCGCGGCCATGACCGTGCTTGGCCTCGTACTGGCGTACCTTGCCGGGTTCTTCCATCCCAAGATCGATCCGGACGCGGTGACTGCAGTGTTACCCGCGCCTGATGGACGGATGGTAATGGTCGAAGCCGTGCGCGAACCGGTGTTCGAAGAATCGGCCGGTACTGTGCAGGCCAAAGATGAAACCGTGATATCGGCCCGGGTTACGGCGACGATCGCCAAAGTCATCGTTCGAGCTGGCGACGAAGTAACTCTCGGCGATCCGCTGATCGAACTCGACGCGCGGGAGTCCACCTCGCGCCTAGCGCAACGGCAGCAGGTTGTTTCCGCCGCCCAAGCGCGCCTAGCGCGGGCGCGTAGCGATCACGATCGCATGCAAAATATTTTTAACACGACGCCGGAAGCCGTCTCGCGTGCCGATGTCGATGCCGCGGTAGCAGCACTGCGTGCAGCAGAAGCGGAAATCCGTCGCGCCCGACGTGCCGTCGAAGAAGCCCAGACGACATCGAGTTACGCGAATATCGATGCACCGATCAGCGGTACCGTGATCGACCGCTACGCCGACCCAGGGGATACCGCGACGCCAGGGACACCGCTGCTACGTTTGTATAACCCCCGCCTTCTGCGGCTTGAGGCGAACGTAAGGGAAACGCTGGCGACGAAGTTGGTAACTGGAATGGAACTTCTGGTCCGCATCGACGCCCTCGGTCAGGACCTCCTGGGAACGGTGGAAGAAATCGTACCGTCTGCCGATCCCGGGTCGCGCTCCTTTCTGGTCAAAGTCACATTACCTGAAAACGAATCGATGTATCCGGGCATGTTCGGGCGCCTACGGATCCCGAGTACCGAAGCCGAGCGCTACTATGTACCGGCCGCAGCGGTCAGCCGAATGGGACAACTTGAATTTGTGATCGCCAACAGCGAGCGTGGCCCAGTTCGCCGCTACGTGCGTTCAGGATACCGCGGGCGGGATAACCGAGTTGAAATTTTAAGCGGACTCGAACCCGGCGATCAGGTGTTGGTGCCAGATTGAGGCGTAAGCTACGGGACCCGCAACTGTTCGCGAACCATAAAACACTAGCGCGCGTCTGTCGGACATCTTTACTACCGTCAGACTAGCGCTAAGCGATAGGTATTGACGCGTTCTTTGCGCAACCGACCAGTGACTTTCTCGCACAGTAGATTATCTACCGCTCATTTAGTCTGTCGGAGACACTTCGAACTCCAATAGATATTGGTAGGGAAGAAAGTCCGCCGATTGGGCTAATTGAAACCCCGCTTGCCGGAACTCTCCAACTACCGCCTCTGGTGTGAGCTTCCATTTCATCGGTGGACCGAGCGGGAGTGGACGCTTGTGGAAATCAATAACAACCACGCGTCCGCCCGGCTTCAAAGCGCGCGCTAAGAGACGAGCGTAGGCTACGCGCGCTTGCATATGATGGTACGTATCACAGATAAACACGACGTCCACGGATCTGGCTGCGAGCAGTGGATCGTCCGCGGGCACTTGGCGCGCACTGAGATTCGTGATCCCTTGTTTTATTGCCTCGGCGTTAATATAGGTCACCATAGAAGGCTCAATGTCCAATCCGATCGCCCTTCCCTGCTCTCCGACAACGGCCGCAAAACGACGCGTAAAATAGCCCGTGCCCGCACCGATATCGGCAACGACGTCACCGGGACGCAATCGCAGGTACTTAACGACTTCGTCCGGTTTTTGCCAAGCGTCACGCGGTGCGCCCTCGAACATCTGCACGGACTTCTCGATGTCGCTGAAATGACGTTCATGCGCCGCACCATGCTCGGTCTGATCTGGATCGTGACGGAGTTCTTGTGCCCAGATAGCGGGCACGATGAGCAATGAGGCTAAGCCCATGAGCAATAGTGATGTGGACGACAAGCGGTAATCGGACATGAGGTTCCTCCTGCGCAATAATTCGCGCCGCGTATCGAATGTTTATTTTTCGTTATATTCAAATGAATCCGGTCACTTGAGTATAAGGCGAACGCTGTCTACTATTCGGTTTTAGCGATTCGAAGTGCCGTGTGACGTGCATTATTGATTCAGTCATCGAGAGGGTTTGCGGGAAAGCCATTCGGTAGAATTTCAAATAGTCGCTCTGTCAAGAAGGTATTGATGAACGGCTTTTCAATGGTGTCGGTCGCACCAAACGCTAACGCTTGGCGCTGGATGTCGTCGTTGTATCGGTTGGTGAACATCAGCACGGGTGACGAGAATCCCTGCGCGCGAAGCCACCGCAAAAGCCATAAACCGTCTAAGCCCGGTAGACTGGGCTCTATCATGACACACCCATTCGCCGTATCCCACGACAGCCGTGCCGGGAGAAAGGTCTCCGCATCCGGGTAAGCTCGTACGCCTATTGCGTAGGTGCCAAGTAGTGTGCTCAGCGCTTCGACGATTGCCTCATCAGGGTCGACGATATGCACGACAGTATCGGATTGCACCCAAGATCAACCTTGTTTGATGCACTTGGGTCGCAGTATGGTCCGCTCGACAACATCCTGGTATTAGGTATATCCCGTAGTCTAGTGATGAGACGGTCGCCGCCTTCCTGATTCACCTTTCGCCGGAAACGGGCATCTCCGATTTGATCTTGACCCGCACGAGTTGCGCCAATGTTCGAACGCCCAACTTCTTCATGACTTGCGAACGGTGCACCTCAACCGTTCGCTCACTGATCCCAAGGTCTGCTGCGATCACCTTGTTCATCTTGCCTTCGGCGACATAATGAAACACCTCCTTTTCGCGCGGTGACAATGACCCAATTTGATCCAGCAACACTTGTCGATCGACCTGCAATTTTCGCGCTCCAGCGTCAACTTCGAGCGCCTCGTTGACTCGATCGAGCAGTTCTTGTTCACGAAACGGTTTACGAATGAAATCTAGAGCACCGCGCCGCATGGCTTCAACGGCCATCGGCACATCACCATGCCCAGTAATAAAAATGATCGGTAACGTGGATCCACTCGCGTTGAGTTTTTCTTGCAAGTCCAAACCCGTCATTCGCGGCATTCGAATGTCCAGCACCAAGCAACCGCTTTTGCCCGAATCATAGCTATCTAAAAATTCAATGGCAGAACTATACGTTTCACACGCCTGGCCCACGGTTTCCAACAACAGACTTAGACCTTCACGGATCCCTTCATCGTCATCAACAATAAATACTGTTGGTTTTATATCCATGGCTACCTATTTACTTTTCAACCGGCAATGTGAAATAGAATGTTGCACCACCGGATCGATTGTTGTGAAACGCAAGTTGTCCGCCATGCGCGATGATGATATTACGAGATAGTGATAATCCCATTCCCATTCCGGTGTCCTTGGTCGTCGAAAATGGTGTGAAAATCTTCTCGGCAACTGCTTCTGTAACACCGCAACCACTATCAACGACGACTACCTCAATCTCGCAGTCATCACGTAGTTTCGTCTCTACGGTAATGACATTACCGTAGCGGCAATCGATAGATTGCATTGCCTCCATTCCATTGCGCAGTAAGTTTAGGACAACCTGTTGGATCTGCACCGTATCGACGACCACGGAGGGCAACTCAGGACCCGCCTTCACCTCAATAGAAATATCGCGCAAACGGGCTTCGGTTTCTGCGAGTTTAGCAACTTGTTCGATTAGGACATTACAGTCGGCACTCTCTCTCGCGCTTTCGCTATGGCGAGCCATTGACTGCATACGTTCAATGATGTCGCCGGCGCGTAGTGCGTGCTGACTAAGTTTATCGAAAATATCGGGAAGTCTATCGACATCACCCCCGTGTAAGAGGCGCTTTCCCGCTTGAGAAAATAGTGAAATGGCCGTCAACGGTTGGTTGATCTCATGGGCGATACCCGCCGCCATCTCGCCGAGCATATTTAGGCGATCCACATGCGCCAATTCTTCGAGGTGATGTCGGGCGGTGGTCTCCGCCTCCCGTTGCAATGAAATATCACGGATCAACCCAACAAATCGTCGCCCCAAATGAGACTGCACTTCGCTGACCGACAAGTGAATAGGAAATACCGAACCGTCTTTACGCCGCGCGAGAACTTCGCGGCCAGTGCCGATAATTCGCGCTTCATCCGTCTGGACGTAACGTTTCAAATATTCGTCGTGGCCCGTATGGTCGGGCTCAGGCATCAATACCTTAATGTTTTTCCCTCGCAACTCATCTAACGAATATCCGAACATAAACTGCGCCGCCCGATTGAACGTTTCGATACAGCCATCCACATTGATCGTGATCACCGCTTCAGCAGCCGTGTCGACCACTGCCTCGGAGAATGCACGCGTCTCGTACAGTTCACTTTCGGTCTGCTTGCGTTCGGTAATATCGCTAAGCAATCCCTCAAGGTGAATCATGTCGCTGCCCGCACTAAAAACGGCTCGCCCACGGTCCCATACCCAACGCTCACCGCCGCCTTGCGTGACAATCCGATATTCAGCCTTAAATTCTTTATCTGTGTTGACTGCAGCACTAACTATCCGCCACGCATCATCGCGATCATCCGGGTGAATCAAATCAGCCCAAAAGATGCGTTGATCCTCGAAATCGGACCTCGGATAACCTGACAACTGTTGACACCCCGCGCTTGCGAATTCAATTGGGCGCTGTGGTGCGTAGATACCGCGATAGGCCATGCCGGGCAACTTATGGACGAGCGCGTCAAGGTGATTAATGTTATCGAGCCGATTTGTCATGCTGAAACTCAACGTTGCTACGTTGTGTGAATAATCTGTCAGGTACATTTTACTGTTCGGATAGGGCTCGGTCGATTTCGCAAATAAACCTGGGCAGCAGCATACCTCGAACGCACGACTCCACCGATACGTAGTTCCCCTAATCTACTACGCATATCCTCGAATTTTTGTTCTGGCCGCGATTACGTATAAATCGAACTAATGCGGAACTTACCAGGGGACCAGATCATGCGAGACAATATCATCGACTTCCCGGCAGTTACCCGATCTTGCGGCGATTGCGAATGGTCGGACTGTTGTGTCAACTGTGGATTGGGTAGTGCCAAGCATACAGCGAGCGACGCCGGGCGCAGTGTAGCCCACCGCAGCGGATCTCCGTTGTTTCGCCAAGGTGACCCGCTCGATTGCCTCTATTTTCTGCGCTCGGGATCGGCTAAAACGATTATCAGCACTCGCGCAGGCGCTGAGCAGATCGTGACCTTCCATTTTCCCGGAGATGTCATTGGGTTCGACGGTATCACTAGTGGGCGCCACCAAAGTTCGACGATCATGCTTGAATCGTCCGGCGTGTGCTGCATCCCGCTGGCAAAGTTAAAAAGCGTGTCGATTAATAATACCAATCTGTGGGATGAGGTGATTCGAACGGTCGCCGTGGAGATCGCAGAGAAGCAGAACTACGGTTTACTCCTCGGGCAAAAATCGGTCCATGCGCGATTCGCCACCTTCCTCTGTTATCTCTCCGGAAAATACGCAAGCCGCGGTTGTTCCGGCCGTGAATTCAACCTGAGTATGTCGCGACAGGACATTGCCAACTACCTTTCAATGGCGGTTGAAACCTTGAGTCGACTTATTGGCGACTTCCAACACAAAGGTGTTATCGAGGTTGATCGGCGGTTTGTGCGGATCACAGACGTCGGAGCACTTAAGGAAATGGCACAAGAGGACCACGAAGCTCACGCTTCTTGCGGATAAGGGTTCAATCGATGAGCAGGGTTCTAGATCATATTCATCAAGATCACCGGAATATGATCCAACTGCTCGAAATTCTCGAAAGCGAAGTTAAGGATTTAGCCTCGGGCAGCGACCATGACTACAGCGTAATGTCCGATATCGTCGATTATTTCAATCATTATCCAACCCACTTCCATCATCCTTACGAAGACAAGCTATTCGAATGGATCGGAATTGAAAATCCCTCACTGCGTAGCCTCATAGATGAGCTGCAGACCGAGCATGAAGCACAAGCTACGCTCGGTAATGAAATGTCAATGTTTCTCCAGGGCATCCGCACCGGTCATATGGTTCCGCGCGAGGCAGTGGTGAAGGATCTCACCGAGTACATTCGGGTGCAACGTGATCACATCGATAAAGAGGAAGGTCGTTTGCTAAAGGAAGTGGAAAACCTATTGGAAGCAAAGCGTGCGATAGAGATTCCGCTACCGGACCGCGACACCTTGGATCCACTTTTCGGCGATAAGGTGGATACCGCGTTTTCCTTGATCGCCGATGCGCTGGAGCGTTGACGCAAACTTCAGGAGGCGAAGTTTTCGCAATTGATAGTTCAATCGTATATTGAATTCGAATCGGTGCTGGATTATTTGATCCCGATCAAAACGTTGTTGCCGGGACCGAGTAGGCTCAACTCATCATTAAACACTGGGAGTTGATCATGGCACTTGATATTAAGAAAGTTTTCGCAGTTATCGACCCAACGACCGATAATCAACGCGCCTTGGCGCGTGCAATCAGTCTAGCCCAACGTTGCGAAGCGACGCTGCATGCCTACCTGTGCTGTTTTTCCAACTTAGAAACGGACAATTTTGAATCGTTGCGGCGTGTAGAGATTGACCGCCACGCGGCGTGGCTCGATAACGTGATCGAGGTGGCGAATGTCGATGGCGTGACCGTCACGACACAAGTCGAATGGAATGAAGACTGGCGCCACGCATTGAGAGATGCGGTGTCCGAATGCGATTGTGACATAGTCGTTAAGTCTGCCTATCAGCATCATATGCCAACGCGGCACGTTTTGCGGACCTCAGATTGGGAGGTGTTGCGAAACGCCAAGTGCCCAGTGCTTTTACTCAAGCGCGAATCGACCGGCCCCGCGAAAAGTGTGCTCGTTGCGGCGAACCCGTACGTGGAGGATTCGGAACACAGATTGTTGAACGAGAAGATCCTGTCGGTCAGCCAGAAGCTCAGGGACATGAATGAAGATGTCGAATTACACGCAATTTGTTCTTATACCGGCTCCGAAAAGTTCGTTCCACAGTCTGAGCTAGCCGAGTACTTTGCAATCGAAGAACGTCGCGCGCACTGCATGTCCGGTCCCGCGGACGACGCCATTATCGACCTTGCAAAGGTCATCGACCCTGATTTGGTTGTGATTGGCACCGTGGCCCGTACCGGACTGAAAAGCAAGATCAAGGGCAACACTGCCGAACAGACACTCGACCGTCTTGATTCCGACGTCCTGGTGATTACGGCTGCAGCCTAGGCCCCCGACCTATCGCCCCGTCGTTGGTTTTCTATGTCCATTAGGCGCGGGTGATTCATCCTATGTCGTGATCCCATCCATACGCCTGCTTAGTTGACATAGATCAACGCGCGAAACCAGCTGCGTCGTAGGATGATAGCAACAAACACGGAATAGTATGATGCAGGATAAAATAGCGAAATTGCAGATTGTCGATTGCATGACGCCGTTTCTTATCACACTCGGCAAATACGACTCAGTGGCCGAGGCGTACGAGAAGATGGCCACAAATCACATTCGACGGATACCCGTCGTCGATCGCGATCGGCTAGTCGGGATCATCACACTAAGCGATATCTTACGCTTCAAACCTGCCACCGTAGGGCGCTATCTATCTTTCAAAGATTTAGCCGTTGAGCTAGATAAGCTGATCGTTGAACTCGTGATGACGCCAGATCCGATCGTTGTTTACCAATCGGATGATCTTGGATATGCAGCGGAACTGATGCTTGATAATAAAATTGGCGGGCTACCGGTTTTGGACGCCTCGAAAAGACTCGTTGGCCTAATCACCGAATCAGACGTTTTCAGGCAATTGGCGAAACAGTGGCGTGTTAGCACAACGCCGAACGAAGCATGACGCTCAAGGAGCACCGTATGGACACCGCAGCGTACGAAATTCGACTGAAGGATCTACACAAGCAACTTAACGAACGCTTCGAGCGCGTTGAAAAGCACATTAAGCATCGTGACGAGCCATTGAGTGCGGATAGCGCAGATCAGGCAATCGAACGCCTAAACGACGATGTCGTATTTGCCCTGGATGAAAATCTATCGATCGAGCTACGCGCAATTGACGCCGCGCTTAAACGAATAGTATGCGGTGAATTCGGCGTGTGCACGAGATGCGGCGGCGAAGTTGAACTGGCCAGGCTCGACGCGATTCCTTACGCCGCAACCTGTATAAAATGTAAGGACCTCCACTAAAGGAGATCGGTCACTCCTGTAACCACGTGAGCGCCTGCCCTTGGTCCTCAAAGTATTTCGCCTCGCCGGATATGAACCATGAACTCACCTTCGCCGCGAGCTCTTGCCAATGCTTGTTACCCAATATTGCAATTCTTTCGAATTCACGGCGGTGCTTCAGACCCAGCTTGAAATCATCCCAAGCCGCCCGCGGTTCCCAACCTTCCATTTCAGAACCATCAACAAAAACCCTCATTTTTGGCGCGCTCACACCTTCAAGCGCAGACTCAATCATTGGCGTGATGACACCATAGTCTTCATGGGTAAGTTTTCCGATGGCCTTTAGGAACAGAAAATAACGTTCATCGACGCGATCGATACCAATCGATAATCCGTGGATGGTGGTACTCATATTGGCCTCCTTCAGCATCAATCATTGGATTTCCGCCTGCGCCGCAAAATCTTTCGATATCCAACGTCAAGTGACAATGCGTAGTGCTAAATACGGAACAATGTTAAACAGCAATACAGATAGTTTGAAAAATGCGATAGCGGCATAATGAATGCCGTCAAATTTCTCTATTGATAGCACGAACCATTTGCTGTGCAAACGGTAGGCCCAATCATGCGCGAAGATTAAAAATAGTAGCCACCAAATGAGCAACCCCAAGTTAATTACGGCGCTCCACCCCAAAAATTCGCGTAGTGTTTCAATGGGCATCCTCCAACTCCTTACTGTGGAAAATATTTGATCGTAAGTTGTTTCTAAAGGTGTCGTTGCACCTTAGCATCGACCACCGATATTACAGTTGACCGTGATCAAATACCCCGTGATCGTTCGAAGCTCAGAATACAATCACCGAATAGAAGCACGCTTCGTACCTCTCAGTTGATCGGGGTCAAATATCTACGGCAGGTATGCTGTTACTTTCCGTAACGACCTAGATGTAAACGATAGAGTTGGCAGATCGTACCAGTGGATCAAAAAATAAAATCGATAATGACACCACATCCGTTCAATATCGGAATACACGAAAGGATCATCGAGGCGCGAAGACTGATGGCGCTCCATAATATTCACCACCTTGCGGTAATGGAGGGCGACGAAGTACAAGGACTAATCACCGATCGCGATATCAATCTAGTACTGGACACAAATTTGGGTAACCCAACTTCTGGGGTGATTACTGTCCAAGACATTATGTTTGAAGAGCCGTATATCGTTGATATAAATGAGTCGCTGCTCACAGTTCTCGATACACTAGCGAAACAACATATTGGAACGGCTTTAGTGACAGAGAATGGGCGGCTCGCAGGGATCTTCAGCACAAGTGATGCTTGCCGCGCATTGGCGATACGGATAACAAAGGACCCGAATACGACGTTCGAGCCAACTCCCGGATAGTAATCATCCGTCCGACGATATCTAATATGGCGGGTGTAAACGTCGTCGCAATTACATTTTTTCTGACTTGACTCCGCGAGTCATTATCCCGATCCTAATCTTCGTCATGCCCATCACATTTAAAAGCAAACACGCACCGGATATCTTAATGTTCGATTCGATCGCGCTGGGGTTGATCAAATCGATGGGCCACAGCGGTACGGTTCCTGGCGCAATCCAAAAGGAAGGCCTACCCGCTGCATTGCAGCGTTTGGAACAAGCACTCGCTAGCCGCGAAGTCCCACCGCCCGACAACGATAGTGATGACGCAAACTCCGACGATCCAGAACCACGCGTCAGCATGGCCCATCGGGCACTGCCGCTTCTCAACATGCTTAAATCAGCAATTAGGGAAGGCGACTACATCATCTGGGATAAGTAAGCTTAGGTGGCGCCCACGCGCCGCATTCTCGGTGTAATGCGCGCTTAAAAGCGAAACTCAAGATTCAGCACCCCGAGAAACTGCGAGTCTTTGCGAGCGAGACCGTTCCTACCGGCGGCGAATAGATGACCACCGCCGTCGTAAGTATCGAATTTCAGTTCCGGCCGCACCAATAAATGCGGCGTCGGTTCCCAACCGACACTGGCGGTGAATGCGTAGACATCGCCGCCGGTCGCGCCGACCCCACTCCACAATACGTTTGCGGCATTTTCGTCGGCAAACCATTCGAGGCGCGCGGCGACGTGGACGCTGTCGACGAGGCGATAACGAAAGCTGCCATTCGCACCATAGAATGCAGAATCGCGAGTTATTGCAATCGGCGATGGTCGCAATTCGCCGCCTTGTTGATATCCATAGACCGATTCGAATTGTAAGCTTAGGCGCGGACTCGCAGCGTGCGTTGCAATGAAATAACCGACGAAACGGTCAAGGTACTCATTGCTCGAACTCAAGGCTAAATATTGGCTGCCGCCGCCAAGTGGGAACGTCGCACCGTTGATTACCTTCGAGTCGCCAAAGTCGTCTTCACCGTTCCCGTAGATCGTTTCAATATCGAGCCAGGTACGCATATCCGGACTGCGCCAGCGACCGGTAAACATAAACGTTGGGCCCCCAGCACCCGATCCGAAATCGATACTATTCCAATCACCAACGAGACCGAAGCCGACGCTCGCATGACCCCACGCGGGATCCAGCGGCAGCTTAAACTGCGTTAACAAACCGACATGTTTGGCAGGGCTCGCCACGAATGCATAACTGCGACTCGAAAAATTATTAGGCGGCACCAAAGCCTTCCCGATTTCAAGCGCGAGCGACGAATGAAAACTTCCTAACAATACCGACGCCCCTGCACCGATTGGCAGGTAGATATCGAGGAACCACTCCGTCAGCGCGAAGCGATTTTTGTCGCGTGCCTTCCACGCCCAATCGTCAAAGCCTTTCGTCGTCCAAAAAAAAGCATCTTCGCCATAGTGAGCGGTCACCGCCCAGTCGACGATAACTGAATCACCACGCGGTCCCGGCAACGGTGTTACGCGGCTTAGGACATTACGGTTTGGCTCGAACATATGGCCCGGCGGGCAGGCCGCGCCTTTGCACACAATGAGACCGAGATGCTGCAGATTGAAGCCCTCGTCTTGGACTGCACCGCCCTGCGGTTGCACACCTCGACCGCGACCCTGAGGCAATTGCGATTTTTCGATGTCGTGATTCGATTTTGCGGCGGTTAAATGCGCATAACCAAGCACGCCGATGTTGTGTTCACGCTCTAAGGTATCGCCGAATATCGCGCGAAAGGCTGCGCCGTGACGTTTCTTAGGGCCGTCAGCGAGGCACGGCGACATGAGCGCCGCGCCGAATAGGTACACCACGAATAGTCGAATGCTGATTGCGTTACCGCGGCGGGTTCGGGCTAATTGGCGGATAGTCACCTGCACATCTTAGCAGCACAAATGCTTAGTACCGTTCGGAATATAGTCGTTACTCGTCCGCCGGCGATTTATGATGAGACAACAACAATTCGGTTTTCGATTTCGCCGATGCCGCCGATTGCGACCCGGACCACATCACCGTTATGCAGAAATTTTGGCGGCTCGAAGCCGATGCCAACTCCGGCTGGGGTGCCCGTCGCGATGATGTCACCGGGTTCGAGCGTCATACTGGCGGACACGGTTTCGATGATCGTTGGAATGTCGAATATCAGGTCACCCGTATTGGCCTGTTGACGTAGTTCGCCATTAACCCAACAAGAAAGTTCGAGATCCTCGGGATCGAGCTCGTCGCCGGACACGATCCATGGCCCCATGGGGCAAAACGTATCGAGCGACTTACCGAGTAGCCATTGTTTATGTCGAGCCTGAAGATCACGCACCGTGGCGTCGTTGATCACGGCGTAGCCGAATACGTGCTCATAGGCATTTACGGCCGCGATCGCGCGCCCTCGCCGGCCGATAACGACACCCAGTTCACCCTCATAATCAACACTCGCGCTCAAGGCTTCGGGCACTACGATGTCGTCGCTTGCGCCAGCGAGTGAGCACGGCGCTTTACTAAACACAATCGGGGCGTCGGGGATCGCTTGCTGCTCGCGCCCCGCGGACGAGTCAAATCCGCTGCGAGCAAACTCCTGTGCATGTTCACGATAGTTCTTGCCGACACAAATAACGTTCTTACTCGGTCGCGCGATCGGCGCTAATAACTGAACATCATCGAGGGGCAGCACCTCACCGTCGGGCACCGGCGCCGTACCGGCGAGCGCTCGCTCAATGAAGGCAATCATCTGGTCAGGATGCGGTTCTGCCGATTCGATCTGAGTGATCGTCGCATCCGCAATATCGACCATCCCGAGATGGTCTGCCTCACCGTAGCGAAACCGGGCGACTTTCATAATGACTCCTATAATTGCGGACCGTTTGCTCGCAGCGAAATCAGACAGTATCCGACGTCGGCGGGGTGGGCTTGGCGGTTTTCTCAATTACCGTTCCATCGACCACTGGGACGGTAAACCGGTATTGCAGGATTGGCAATTGGTGTGACCAATTTTCGGTGCTACAGGCATCGGTCCGCATCGATTTTTCTAAAATAGGCCAGACCAATGAACCTGTGAGCGCACACCCGACTGGTGTAAAGTGCGGCATAAATACGGGAGGCTTACTATAGTCTGGCGTTGACACCGATCCGATAAAAAGAGGTCTACGAAGCCGCTATGCACCAGCCCGTATCATGGGCCCATGGGGCGATCGCTATCGTCTTCTGCACCGAGTGACCAGCAACGCACCCTTGCTAACGCTCGTTGAGGCCGATCAACACAATGGCTCGGTTGCCGGGGCAATTGCTTTAGCGGCATTCTTCCCCGGCGTACTATTGACAGTGGTCTTGTTCGTGCTCGCGGCCGGCGCCTTCTATACTCGCTCCGAGCGTGCCATACCATGGATCCGGGGAGCCGCTGGCCGTGGCGCTTCCGTGCTCGGTGGTGAACTGTTCGCAGGCAGCACCGGGCGATCACGAATATCACGCGCGTGATTGTGGCTTGGCCCTGAAGAGCGGACAAACACAAAGGAACAATGCTATAAGTTCATTAGCAAAATGGCCTGAGGATAATCGATGTTTCCAGCAAAAATAGAAAAGTACGTTCGCCCGCAGTCGATTGCCGAAGCGCTCGCGGCGCTTGGCGAGTTCGAAGAAGGCGACGCCATGTTTCTCGCCGGCGGGCAGAGCGCCATGCAAGCAATCAAATCTCGTATGCTGCGGCCGGAATGTATCGTTGACCTGCAAAATATCAGCGAATTGAAAGGTATCGACGCGGCGGCCGGCGGCCTACGCATTGGCGCCATGACCCGTTACGTCGAAATCGCACAGAGCGCTGCCTTGAACGGTGCTTTTGCCGCACTCGCCGATGCCGCAGCACGGGTTGGCGACCGCCAAGTGCGCAACCGGGGCACGATAGGCGGTAGCGTGTGCTGGAACTATATGGCGTCGTGTATGCCGGCGGTGGTGCTCGGCACGAACGGGACGATGAATTTGACTGCCGCCAACGGCGGCGAACGCAGTATTGCGGCAGATGACTTCTTTTTGGGTCCGCTCGAAACCGCACGCGAAGACACTGAAATTCTAACCTCGGTGTCGTGGGATGCACCAGTGTCAAAGACCGGCAGCGCATATAAAAAATGGGGCCTCGTGACCGACGCATTACCTGTCGTCGGGGTTTGTGTACGCGTTTCCGTGGGGGGCGATGGCACGTGCAGCGACGCTCGGGTTTCGATCTCGGGCCTCGCCGGTGGCGGCGAACGTGCCCCGGCGGCGGAAACCGCGTTGCTTGGATCCGACGGTAGCACCGCGGCGATTGCCAAAGCGATGGATGCCGCAGCTGAAGCGGCAGATACGCACTCCGACATGTCCGCCGACGCAGACTACCGCCGTCAACTCATCCGTAACCTCGGCCGCGAAGTTGCCGCTAGCGCATTTGCACGCGCTCGGACCTAAACGAATTCTAGGAGGAAGACCAATGCCCACGATTAACGTTACCGTCAACGGCGAACGCTACGAGGAAACAGTTCCGGAACGTTTGCTACTGTCGGATTTTCTGCGCGAACGACTCTCTTTAACCGGCACGCATATCGGCTGCACTTACGAGGGTGTCTGCGGCGCCTGCACGATCCACTTGGATGGCGAGGCCGTAAAAAGCTGCCTGATGCTGGCGGTGCAGGCCGATGGCCATGCCATCACCACAATCGAGGGACTGCGTGACGGTTCGCTGACCCCTTTGCAAGCCGCTTTCAAGGCCAATCACGCATTGCAATGCGGTTTCTGCACGCCGGGCATTCTCATGAACATGACGGAGTTCCTCGAAAAAAACCCGAACCCGACCGACGAAGAGATCCGCCACGGTCTCGTCGGTAATCTTTGCCGTTGCACCGGCTATGTCCACATCGTCAAAGCCGTGCGCGAAGCGGCTCAGTCGACGACGCGATAAAACGATAAGGAACAAAGGACCATGGCAAGCAAACCGATCGAAGATACCGCCGACTGGGTCGGCACACGGCTTCCACGTAAAGAAGATCTACGTCTTATGACGGGAGGCGGGAAGTTCCTGTCAGACATGGTGCTGCCTGGAATGTTGCACGCTGTATTCGTACGCAGCGAATATGCCCACGCGCGGATCAAAGGCATCGACAAAAGCGAAGCGGTGGCGATGCCCGGTGTCGTCGCCGTCTACACCGGGGCTGACATCGAGCACGCCTTCAAAGCGCTCGACATACCCGTGTTGATCCCAAATCTCCCCGCACAGTTTCCAAAATATCATGCACTAGCGGTCGATAAAGTACGCTATCACGGCGAACCCGTGGCGCTGGTCATCGCGCGCGATAAGTATGTCGCCGAGGATGCATCCGAACTCGTGATCGTTGATTACGATGAGCTGCCAGTCGTTATCGACGCCGAGGCAGCACTCGAAGACGGGGCACCGCGGGTGCACGATGACTCGAAGGACAATGAGATATTCGCAATGACCTTCACTGGTGGTGAAACGCCGGAGGAACAAGCGGCGAATGACGTCGAGGTGGAAAAAATCTTCGCCGAAGCGGATGTCGTCGTCAGCGAGCGGTTCAAAGTCCATCGCACCGGGGTCACCCCGCTCGAACCACGCGGTGTGCTGTGCGAGTGGAACGAATCCGACGGCCTCACCGCCTACATCACGACCCAACGCCCGCACATCGACCGACTTGCACTCGTCGACGTACTCGAACTGCCCGCGGAAAAGGTCCGCGTGATAGCACCGCGGGACATGGGTGGCGGTTTCGGCATCAAAGCGCCATTTTATCGCGAGAATATCATCATTGCGCATGCCGCAATGGAACTTGGCCGCCCGGTCTGCTGGGTTGAATCGCGTTACGAATCGCTAATGAACATTGGTCAGGAACGCGACCAGATCAACTACATGGAAATCGCCGCGACGAAAGATGGCGAATTGCTCGCCTTACGCAACCGTGGCATTGGCAACAACGGTGCTGGCTGCATCGGTGTGTACTGGGGTTTTGTCATGCCATTTCTCGGCGCTGTCGAGATGCCCAATGCTTACACCTGGCCCAAGGGTGACGTGAAACTGCGTGTGGCTTCGACGAACAAGACATCGCTAACCCCTTCGCGAGCATTCGGCAATTTTCCCACACGTTTCGCCATTGAACGGTCGATCGACATCGTCGCGCATAAAATCGGCATGGAGCCCGCCGAATTGCGACGCAAGAACATCATCCCGCAACTGCCCTACACCAGTATCACCGGCGAGTACTATGACAGCGGTGATTTTCTTGGGGTGTGGGACAATCTCATGGCACAGATCGACCTCGAAGCATTTCGTAAGGAGCAAGCTGAGGCGCGCAAAGAAGGACGTTACATAGGCATTGGTTTTAGCTGCGGCGTCGAGCTTTCCGGTGTCGCTTCGGACTTGATGGTGCCGATGGAAAATCAACCGGGTTATGGTGCGGCATCGGTACGTTTAGAACCCCGGGGTAAGGTCTACGTCTTCGGCGGTGACGCACCGAGCGGCCAAGGTCATGAGACGGCAACCGCACAAGCCGTCGCGGCCATCTTTGGCATCGATCCAGACGATATCGTCGTCACGACTGGCGATACCACCACGACACCGTTCGGGTCCGGCTCAATCGGCGCGCGTTTCGGTTCCTATTACGTCAGTGCGGTAGCAAAAGCGTGCGAAGAAATTAAGGACAAGATCACGCGCATTCTGGCGCACGATCTCCAAATCGAGGCGCACAAACAACACTTCGAATTCAAGAACGGCGATATCGTCTACCTCGGCGATCCGACAAAACGCAAGGCGTTCAAGGATATGGTCGAGCGTATCATCATGTGGCCGATCAACTTACCCGAAGGCGAAGTTGGCGGTCTTGAGACCACCGCATTTTTTGAAGCTGACAAACCGATGATTTGTTTCAACGCAGATTGCTGCATGGTTGAAGTGAATGAGGAATCAGGGGCATTCAACATCACGCGCTGGGTCACATCGGAAGACGTCGGCAACGTGATAAATCCGACGATTGTCGAGGGACAAATGCACGGCGCACTAGTCCAGGGATTGTCCAACACCATGTTCGAGGAATTCGTCTACGATGAGCTAGGACAGCAGATGAGCGCGGATTTCGAGCATTACAAGCTTGCGACGGCGGCCGATGTGCCGGATTTCGAAATCACCTATTCATCGACCCCATGTCCGCACACGCCGCTCGGTACCCGCGGTATCGGCGAAGGCCGGCCGAGTTCGGTGCCGGGTGCGCTGACGAATGCCGTTTGCGATGCACTGACACCATTCGGCATTGAAATTACCGAATTACCGCTACGTCCGAACACAGTCTGGCGAAAGATCCAGGAGAGTAAATCCTAACCGAGCGTAGCGACACAACCGTCCGGGCGGTGGAGATTGACGTGATGATGAAGCCGACTGTATATGCACAACAGACCGTCGATTTCATCATGCGCCGACGCGGCCGCTTACACATCTACGAATCGCTGGAACCGGCGAAAACAGCCCTGATCGTCGTTGACATGCAGCGCGCCTTCGTTGCTGAAGGCGCCGCGATCGAGACCGCCGCAGCGCGCGGCATCGTGCCGAATATCAACCGTCTCGCTAAGACGCTGCGCGATGTTGGCGGCACGGTGGTCTGGATCATTTCAACTTATGGGCCACGACCCGAGGACTACTGGCCGACGTTTTTCGACCACGTCATGAGCGAGGAAGCCGCGGCGCGCTTTCGCGGCGCGCTCATCGATGGCTGCGACAGCCACGAAATCTATGACCCGCTCGACGTGCGCGCAACCGATCCAGTGATCAGCAAGAATCGCTTCGGCGCGTTTATCGGTAGTAACGGAGGTCTTGAATCACTGTTGCGTGAACGAGGCGTCGACACCTTGCTGGTAACCGGTACCGTAACCAATATGTGTTGCGAGACAACGGCCCGCGAAGCGGCGATGCTTTCCTTTAAAACAGTCATGGTCGCGGATGGTAATGCCGGCCGTACTCAAGCGGAGCACGACGCGACCTTGTCTGCTTTTCTGATGGGTATGGGCGACGTGCACGACACGGACACACTCGTGCAAATGCTCCGCGAAAGCGCCGCCACGGCTTAAATCGTCGCCGCAGGCAGCGACGAACAATACGGTCAGTAGGTCAGGTCGGTTGTTTTCCAGTGACGGGATCGGGCCGGCTTGCGGACCAGCCCGACTGCAGTTCCATAATCGTCAAGATCCGCTCGCCCCACTCATACGGCAAATCGACTAACTCGCCAGGCTCCTTCGCCGCAACCGCATGATTCAATGCATGCACGAGTATCTCACGCTGCATGTCAGTATCATGCGGACGACCAAATGGATTCCCCATCGGGAAGTTCAGGAATATCGATCGGGGTGGCAAGACTTGAAGGGTTAAATCACGGCCGGTGCTGACATAAACAGTCGGGATCCCGGCCTCTTCGACAACGCGCGATACCAGACCCACGGTCTGGTGGTCGAGGGGTCAGGCGGGTACCAGGATCAGTAAATCAACTTCGTCGTTGTTCAGTTCCTCGACCAACGCGGGCGCAGCCTCTTCAATGACGGCGCTGCGATTGTAGGTACGACCCATGAAACCACTCCACAGGCGTTCTGCCACGGATCCAATCACACCACGTTCGGCAAGCTCCCTTAAACGTGCTATTGGAAACACGACATTGAGATCTTCAATCGCATCTCGCGTGTCATAGTATGCGTCGTTGATCTCAAAATCTTTGTCATCCGACTGATAGTCCACATCGTCAACACGCAGATCGTTCTTGGCCGTCGGATTGAACGGTGCTCTAGTGCGGTGCGATATCCCGCCGGACGTGAGCATGGATACTCGGCATTTGGCGAGTGGCTTTTTTAGCGGGGTAAATGGTGTAGTGTCGTTGATCGTCCAGTCATACGCCGGGTAACCAAGATTTTGATAATAGTCGTCTATCGCGGTGACGTAATCGATCGGTTCCATTGTGACTCCTTTGGGTGCGGCACCGTTGTACCGTGTCCGCCAATGCCTACTTTAGCAAAGTTCGATTCCGAAGGCATAGAAAAGGCCAGCTCAAAAACATAATCACGTCTTCAGCTCACGGTAGCTTAAACACACGCAAGGCATTATTACGTAGTAGGCATTCGCGTGTTTCGGGGCGAATGTCGATCGCGTCGATCTCACGTATCGCACGTACGGGATCGATAACCGGCCAATCTGTACCGAATAGGACTTTCTCCCGACCGTAGGAATTCATGTAATGCACGACAGACGCCGGCCAGTAGCGCGGTGCATAGGCGTCGACGCCAATAAATACATTCTCGTGCTTCCATGCCATCGCAATCATTTCGTCCGCCCATGGAATACCAATGTGGATACCGAGCAATTTTAGCTCGGGAAAATCGATCGCCACGGGATCGAGCGTTATCGGTTTTGCTACCGAGGGCAGTCGTCGATCGCGCTGATAGATCAGGTTCTGCCCGACTTGCATCATGATCGGGATATCGAGTTCGCAACATTTTGCGTAGTACGGATAATAACGCGCATGATCGGGTGCAAGTTCGAACCAATGCGGATACAAATGTGCGCCGACAAAACCGAGCTCTTTTACCGCGTATTCCAAATCACGTAGACCCTGCATGCCCCGGCTCGGATCGATCCCGGCGAGGCCCGAAAATCGATCGGGGAATTGGCGACAGGCCGCATCGACGTAGTCGTACGGTACTTCGAACGAACCACGGATGCGCAGATCACCAGCCCGTACCGCAATCAATAACGACCGTTCAATACCTGCCGCGTCCATGCGCGCGATGTAGTCGTCTAATTCAACGCCAGGGCGTAGCTCATCCGGGAAACGTACTTGATCCAAAAACGCATCGTCGATACCAGTGCGACCTTCGCGAACTTCGCGTGGGGTGAATAAGTTGCAAACGATGTCGATGGCTTTCATTGGGGCGCTTTCTTATTCAATGCCGGGTACGTTAGCGCGAATTTAGAAAGGCGGCCAGGTGCACGTGTGGGTCAATCGCTGTTTTTCTACATTTAGGGCACAATCCTCACCGCACCCTAAATCGAGTCGAGGTCCATGGATAACACAGCGTCGCTAACCGTTGGCCGCGGTATCCGCATTACCGCGGCCCGTGCGCCGACAAAAGCGGCGCTCCATTGTGATGGCGTCGCATTGACTTACGCCGAGCTTAGTGCGCGAATCTCTCGCGTTGCGCAAGCCGCGCTCGCATCAAGGCTTGGCCCTGGCACAAATGTGACACTCCTCGCGCCAAACTGCCTCGAATACATCGAAATCGTCGCTGGTCTGTCGGATGTTGGGATCGTCGTCGTTACCGCGAATGCGCACATGACGTCAGTGGAGCTAAATGCCATTCTCGCCGACAGCGATTCGCGTGCGCTGTTTGTGCATCCGGCGTGCGCCGATGTCGCTGCAAGCTCGGATGCGTCAATTCGTGGACCGGTTTTGTCTATAGGTTCGAGCTACGACCAATGGCGGGACAAGGATCATGACGCCCTACCGTTACCCATGGTCGCTGACGATTCAACCTTTGCGATCTCGTATACCTCTGGCACCACCGGTAAACCAAAAGGGATCATGCTCTCGCATCGCTCGCGCATACTGACGTTTCTCGGTATGGCCGCCGAATATGGCTGCTATGGACCTGAGGATCACGGCCTCGCGGTGGCACCCTTGTATCACGGCGGGGGTTTCGCCTTTGGCGTTGCGCCTTTGTTCTCGGGCGGCTGTTGTACGATTCTATCGAGCTTCGATCCGGAGCAGTTACTCAGTGAACTCGAGGCTACCTGTGCTACCAGCGTGTTCGTCGTACCGACCCACGTTAGCGCGCTATTTTCGCTGCCCGATTCAACACGCGCACGCTACCGTTACCCACATCTAAAGACGGTGATTTCAAATGCGGCGCCGCTGCCGCAATCGGCTAAAGAACAACTCGTTGCATATTTCGGCGAAGGACGATTGTTCGAGTGTTATGGATCAACCGAAGCGTGCATTGTGTCGAATATTCGACCAGGGGACGTGCTGCGAAAGCGAGATTCCGTTGGCCTGCCGTTCCCCTTAACCGAGATCGCCATCCTCGGCGACGACGGTTGCCCGGTCGCAGCCGGCGATAAAGGCGTGGTTTATTCGCGCTCTCCCTATCTATTCAATGGGTACTGGAATCATCCCGAGGAAACGGCCGCGGCCTGGCACGAGGATTGGGTAACGGCGGGGGATCTCGGTCGTCAGGATGAGGAAGGCTTTCTCTACATCGAGGGACGCGCAAAGGACATGATCATCTCGGGCGGCGTTAATATCTACCCAAAGGAAGTCGAGACCGTGCTCGAACGACTACCCGGTGTCACTGAGGCCGTTGTCGTCGGTGCACCGGATGCACATTGGGGCGAGCGCGTTGTGGCATTCGTCGTCGGTAAGGGTGATATCGACATCGTCGCGCTAGAGGCGCACTGCCGCGCCGAATTATCGAACTTCAAAGTACCGAAGGAATATCGGATCGTGGACTCGGTACCGCGGAATCCCACCGGTAAACTCTTGCGGCGTGTTCTGCGGGACGAAATCGACTAAACCGCCCCACCGATAAATGGTGCAGCGCAACTAGCGCAACTTTCGACGCAAGCCCGAAAACCGTTGACTCTGGCGGCGGGCAGAGGCATCGTCTGCCGTATGGCGACAAATCCAATACACTCCGATCTCACTCCATTACCGGCCGACCTCGGTCGCCGCTGGCGCGAAACCTTCCCAGAAATTGGGACGGGTCCCGTGCCAATCGAATCGATGGTGTCGCGACAATGGTTCGAATGGGAACGCGACGGTATTTTCAAGCGCTGTTGGTTGAACGTCGGTACGGTCGATGAAATTCCGAACCCGGGCGACTACATCGTCCGCGAAATCCATGCTGCCGGCGCGTCGATCCTTATTGTTCGCGACCGCGATGGCGAAGTACGTGCGTTCCACAACGTCTGCCGGCATCGCGGCAACAAACTCGTGTGGGACTTCAAAGGGCATCGGCGCGGTTGTGCCTGGCCCTGCCGTTTCCACGGCTTCGTCTATGATGGCAAAGGCGAGCTCGTATTTGTGCCGGAAGAAGGGAATTTCAAAGAGCCGCTGTGCCACAAACTGAATTTGCCGCCGGTCGCGCTTGGGATCTGCGCCGGATTTATCTTTATCAATTTGCAAAAAGAACCCGACGAATCCCTAGAAACCTATCTCGGACCAATCGCCTCGCACCTTGGCGATTACCCGTTCCACAACCTGCCACAGCGCTACCATTACCAATCGTTCCAGCGATCGAATTGGAAACTCGCACTCGATGCACAATCGGAGGTCTACCACGTCCCGTATTTACATGGTCAAACGTGGCCGAACTTGTTCAATCGACCGGATCGCCCGCACGTCGAATCGTTCGACATGCAACTCTACGACCGCCATCGATATGGCAACTGGCCGGGCAACCCACACTATCAACCGCGCGATGTCGAGATCTTCGCGCTCGGGAAATACAGTTCAATAACGCGACTCGGCCAAGTTAGCCAACCCACCGGGCCGGGCATTAATAGTTCGAACGCCCCCGACTGGGGCTTTGACATCGTGCATCTGTTCCCTAATACCAATGTGTTGATTCTCGGCGGGGTATGGCATACCCACCAATTTTGGCCCCTGTCGGAAAACCGCATGTTGTGGGAGATCAAGATCCACATGCCGGAACCACACAATGCCGGCGAGCGATTTTCCGAGGAGTACGGACGGATCTTGCTGCGCGACGCCTTGCGCGAAGATGGCACAACGCATGAGCACACCCAGGAAGCACTTGAGTCGGGCGCGATCGACTCGATCGTGTTGCAAGACGAGGAGATGTTTGTAAGGCACAACTACTGGGCCGTAGAACAGGAAATTCGACATTGGCGCGATGGTGTGCGCGAGCACATAAAGTAGGTTCGTATCTTGTTACCGGAAGCCTTCAAAGATCTGCAATCACTTGCAACCAACGGCTGGTGTCTAGGCACGGAAATCGAACGGGTAGAAAAACGCCATAAAAGCTCACCGGCGGAGCTGCGGATGTTTTACGAAATGATGGTGCCGCGCTTGGAAGCCGTTATCGATCATTTAAACCAATTCGAAATGAAGGACTTTCCCGAGCCCGAACAGCACCTAATGACCTTATTACTGAGCATGGCTGAAGTGACCTTTGCGGTTGAAAAATTCGACGCCGATGAATCCAAGTATGACGGCCTGCCAGCAGAACGCTTTGTACCAGTTCATGAACATGCCGCCGGTGGCCTATACACCCCTTTCGAATATAAATAACCTACAACCTGTCCGTGATTGAGCAACTTTATGTCTAATCTGCCCCCAATTCATCGCACTGCAGTCATCGTAGTCGACATGCAAAATGGTTTTTGTCGCAAACAGGGATCGGCGGATCTCGCGGGATTCGATATCACCCAGTGCGAAGCCGCAATCGCACCATGTGTCAACCTCATTGCCGCAGCGCGCACGCACGCTGTGCCGGTCATCTTCACCCGACTCATGTGGCGCGACGACTATCGTGACGCAGGCGTCATCATGGAGGAGGTTCTACCGGGCGCGGTGGAAGCGAAAATGTGCGCCGCCGGTACCTGGGATGCGGAATTGATCGACGAAATGGCACCACAGCCAGCGGATTTCATTGTCGACAAAAACCGCTATAGCGCGTTTTACGGCACACCGCTGAATTCGGTCCTGACAACGCAAGATATTCGCCATCTCGTCGTGTGCGGGGTTACGACAAATATCTGTGTCGAAACCACTGTACGCGATGCGGCGCAGCGCGACTTCCGGACTTATGTGATGCGTGACGCCACCGGCGAGATCGCACCGGAGCGTCATGAATGGGCCTTGACGACAATGGGCACACGATTCGGCTGGGTCGTCGACACGGGCGAGATAATTTCGGCATGGCGAGGCACTGAATCGGCGGTTGCCTGAACGTAGCCTAGCCGCGGTCCTGTTGCACATGGTGATCGTCTGCTCGAGCCAGTAAAAAACAACGAGGCGATTGACGATTAAACCCATTGCGATAAAACCGGATCACTTCAAGTGGTTCGATTACTCACGCTATTCCTTTTCACTTGGGCTCGATTGCGGCGAGTTCGCCTACCTGTCAGGTCATACCGCGTCCGAATTCGACGCTGAGAGTAAACGTATCGTTGTGCGAGGTGACATGGCACAGCAAGTACGCACGGCATACGAGAAGATTGGCGCAATACTGAACGCGTCGAATCGAACTTTCGCCGATGTTGTTCGCATTGTTGAATACTTAAGACCCGAAGGAATTGAACGATATGCCGAGGCGTCCGCGGTTCGCGAAGACGTATTCGGTGATCATCGGCCAACAATCAATACCGTCCCGGTGAAAAGTCTGTTGCGACCGGATGCGTTTATTGAAATTGAAGTCACCGCAGCGCGCCGATCGGCGTCCGCCGCGGCTAGCGCGCATGACGCCGGCGTAGTGTTTCTACCGAGCGTGTTGCCAACTGACGAGCACGACAAGGTTATCGCGCCGGGTGACATCCGTGCCCAAACCGAGGCAATCTTCGCCAAAGCGGAGACCTTACTCGCCGCGCTGGGGCTCACGTTCTCCGCGGTGGTCAAAACGGCAGATTATTTCATGCCGAAGTCGCAAC
The DNA here is from genome assembly GCA_021773835.1 of Gammaproteobacteria bacterium. Taxonomy (GTDB): domain Bacteria; phylum Pseudomonadota; class Gammaproteobacteria; genus UBA11873. The sequence continues at coordinate 121,887 of JAJFJQ010000051.1, read as the reverse complement.
CTGCCTACCGCGATACCGGCGCTGTTCGGCGCGAGCACCTAGGCCCAGTCTATCCCGCCGCAACCGGGATATTAATGCCGCGGCTATGTCACGATGACGCACTCATTCAATATGACTTCGTTGCCAGTCGAGAAATGCCAGAGGCAATCAATCCCGGCTGGGCGCACTTCGATAAATTAACCTACAGTCCCGGGATGCGGGCCGGCCGCTTACTTTTCCTTTCGGGGCAAGGTGCCATCAATCCCGAGTCCGGTGTGGTTGAGCATGTAGGCAATATCGCCGCACAAGCTGAATACATCTACGCTAACATTATTAAGCTTATCGAACATGCTGGCGGCAGCGCAGAAAATTTGATTAAGACGATCGAATATGTCCTACGTCAGGCCCTACCGGACTATCGTGGCGTTGGCGCCGTGCGCAGCCGAGTATTTAACGAACCCTACCCTGCTTCAACCGGGCTTGTTTGCGAAGCTTTGTTGCGATCGGAAATGCTACTCGAAGTTGATCCATTCGCGATTTTGGATCCATCGAACGGCTAGGCTAAGGCGATGGGTCTGCTTACCGATGAAATCCGCGCATGGATCGGCCGCGAAGTAACCTATCACGCACCGGAAGAAATCGGCCGCGCTTCAATTCGATATTTTGCAACCGCCGTCGGTGATGATAATCCGCTTTATCGAAATGATGAATATGCGGGGGAAGCTGGGTATGCCAGCGCAATCGCGCCGCCGACGCTAATTTGTGAGACTTGCCAATACATCGACGCCGCGGCGGACGAACACGGTTATGTCGGCCATACCTGGGATCTACCGCTATCGAATTGTCGCTTGATTCGCGTCGGCAATGATTACGAATTCTTCCAACCGACGGTGCCCGATAGCGTTTTGACCGTAACCTGGAGATTGGAAAGCATCGACGAACGCTCGTACGCAAAAGGTGGGACGCAGCTGTTCGTTGTATCGTTCGCACAGTACCACGATCAACAGCGCACCCTACTAGCGACGAATCGCGAAACGATAGTCTATCAACCGATAGCATGAAGCTTGCGGACACCCGATCATTCGAAGCGATAAACGTCGGCGATGCGCTGCCGACAATAAAGAAAACTTTTAATGCATCGGATCTCATGGCCTACGGCGCGGCGACCTGGGACTGGCACCGGCTGCACTACGACGCAGACTATGTTGCTGCTCGCGGATTAGAAAAACCGGTTATCGACGGCCAGATGTTCGGCGCGATATTTGCACGTGAAATCGGCGCTTGGATTGGACCCCGCGGGTTTATCGAAAAGCTGTCAGTGAGTTATCGCTCGATGGCGTTCGCCGGGGATTTGCTGCTGCTCGAAGGCTCGGTTAGTGACACGGTGCGCCGATCGGATGTTGGCGTGGTAACGATTGAACAAACGCTAAAAAACGCAGATCGATTGGTTTCGACGGCGCACGGCGTTGTGCGGGTTCCGTTAAGCTAACGCGTTGATGTGTCAAAAAGAAACCCGCCGAAGCGGGTTCCTGCTGGTCGTCTTCAATCGACTCACCCACCCAAACGACTCAGCGAGCAAGTGTCTCGGAGATGCGGACGGGTAAGTTGAATGGGCATCATTTTAGTTCGGCTACCTTGCCACTTAGCGAGAAGACCCCGTCCGACATTTTTATTTGACCCTCTACTACAAGCGTCTGGTCACCCATCATGACGGCAGCTCTAGTCTGCCAACCATTTCCCTTGCCCCCAAACCAATAGACGCCGTGGGCTTTGTATGTTGTAACATCACCTGAATCCAAATACCCGACACCAAGCTCAGTATAGGTTCCCCGCTCATTGGTTCCGTCAAACGTCATAGTGCCAACGGCTGTGCCGCTAATTTCACCCGATACTTTCGCCGTATACGAGCCTTCCGCAATTTGCTGGTCACCGTTTATCTCGCATATACGAACCGATGAAAATTTTCCTGTGTATGTTCCGAGTTCTTTTCCGACTGGCATGGTTTTATCCTTTTTATTAGTTGGTTTTTCATCCGGTGGAGGCGTTATCGTTTACTCCTCCCGGTTGTGTGTGGCGAAAAATTATCGGCCACCACGAGAGGCTACTACTAACGAAGGGCAGAATCACCCATGATCAGAGAAGGGTATATATCGAATTACTTCAGCGTATAGTCGCCTGGCTAGGCGCCGCGTTTGGGCACGGAACCACCTGTCGCGCGCAATCGAGCGACGCCTTAGCGCCAGAGAACGGACCTTCGCATTAGGGACGGGAGCGAGCGCGAACGGCCATCAACGGAAGTTCACGCAACTAATGTTCTCGACTATGCTGCTCGCTGGATTTTCTAGCGGGAATTGAACGATGAATTGGGACGCAATTGGAGCCATAAGTGAGACCGTAGGCGCGTTCGCGGTAGTTATCACGCTCATCTATCTCGCCGTGCAGATCCGGCAGAGCAACTCTCAACAAAAACGCGAAGAAATTGTGTCTGTCCAAACGGGGCAGAACAAATTAGCCGAGCAGCTACGAGATCCTGCTCTGGTTCGGGCTTATGCTCTATTCGCAGATGGTGACACACCTACTAACGTTATTGAGCGAGCCAACGCAATTTTCTGGGTTATCCAATATTTAAATCATTTTGAAATAGTTTTAGACCTGTATCAAAACGGTTCGCTAGACACTGAACGCTACCAACATTGGGAGACAATCGCACTTGGTCTCGTCGCGGGGAAAGGCGGGCGGGCTTGGTGGGAAGAGTCGGGGCGAGGCGCGTTCCCACCGAAACTGAGTGACGTTATAGACGAAAGACTCAGCGACACTGACAACCCTCCCGTACCCATAAATGAAGCGTGGGATATATTTCGAATTGAATCGTGGAAAGATGTCGAACTTTCTACAAATTAGACTGGACCCTGGTGAATGACCCAATCGCCGGTCACACCAACGGCGATCTGTCGACCACCGGCTATTACGGTCTGGATAGATGGAGACTGTCCACGAAATTGTGTAACCGACCATGATTTTAAATATCCTATCAGAGGAGAACAATCATGGAAGCAATGATGGACAAATCAAAGGTCCGTGCATTAGCCGAAGAAATCGCAAAAGGCATCAAAACTGAAGCTGACCTCAGCGAACTGACGCGTGCGCTTCGGAAGAACTTTATAGAAACGGCCCTCAATGCCGAGCTCGATGAGCACCTTGGTTACGAGAAGCATGGGGTTGATGGCCGCGGTAGCGACAACAGCCGCAACGGTAAAAGCCGTAAACGACTCAAGGGAGATCACGGCGAGGTCGAGATAGAGACCCCACGAGATCGCAACGGTAGCTTCGATCCGCAACTCGTCGCCAAAGGTCAAACGCGCTTGACCGAGATGGACGATAAGATCCTTTACCTCTATGCCAAAGGCATGAGCACCCGAGACATCGTCGCAGCGTTCAAGGAATTGTACGACGCGGAGGTCTCAGCTAGTTTGATATCGAAAGTTACCGACCGTGTGATTGAACAGGTAACGGCTTGGCAGAATCGACCTCTGGATGGTCTGTATCCGATTGTTTATCTAGACTGCATTGTGTTGAAGGTACGGCACAATCAGCAAGTCATTAATCAATCAATGTATTTGGCCTTGGGCGTCAATCTCGATGGCCACAAGGAACTGTTGGGGTTATGGCTGGCGCAAACGGAGGGTGCCAAGTTTTGGCTAACCATCATGACAGAGCTCAAAACCCGAGGCGTTAAGGATATCTTGATTGCCTGTGTGGATGGCCTCAAAGGATTTCCAGAGGCCATCGCTGCTGAGTATCCGGACACGAAGATCCAGTTGTGCATCGTCCACATGATCCGCAACTCGCTGCGTTTTGTGCCTTGGAAAGATTACAAGTTCATCACGCGCGACCTGAAGACAGTTTATCAGGCGGCGACGGAAGCTGAAGCTCTGGTGGCGCTCGATGCGTTTGCCGAGACCTGGAACGATAAATATCCGCAGATTGCCAACTCTTGGCGCGATAATTGGCCCAATCTCGTCGCAATTTATGATTATCCGCCGGCCATCCGCAAGGCTATCTACACGACCAACGCGATCGAATCATTGAACAGTGTCCTGCGTAAGGCGACACGCAAACGCAAGGTCTTTCCGAATGAACAATCGGCGATGAAAGTTGCTTACTTGGCGATCCGAGAAGCATCAAAGAAATGGACCATGCCCATCCAAAATTGGAAGCTTGCATTGAATCGATTTAGTATTGAATTTGGTGAGCGCGTTACTACTCATCTATAAAACAACCCATGGCCGGTTACACAGAATTATTTACAGTCTCGATAAGTCTCACGTTCAATTGATCAAGCTCTTCCGCCCACTTCTTCAACTCAGAGACTGAAACGAGTTCCGCCTTCGGCAGAACACGTGTTTCACGCTTAATCTGGAACAAACGCAGCTTCTCTCGTTCGCCAGGTCTATAGCCCCAGAGCCCGTGTGCGACGCGGTTTCGCTTTGTTCTTAGACCATCGGCTTCTCTTACGATTGCCTTCAGCTCCGCTTGATCGTGCGGGTCAGTTATCCAGCGAGGCACAAGAAGTTTAAACAGCTCGACCTTCGACACGGCATTCAGATCCCAGGTCAGAAGACGTGCAACTTTCGGATCTTTGATTCGCCAGATATGCCAGATGATGCTCTGCAGATACAGCTCAGTCACGTTCCAGCGAACGACGAGCTGGCCAACAGGCTTGTGGTAGCTCGCTGGAATATTGCGAGGATGCTTCGCTTTGAAAGCCGTGGCCAATCTGAGCCCTAACGGATCCTGAGTTCACCGGCGCGCCCCACTATCGCCGCCCACACGCTGAGCGGCAAGGGGCGCGTCCGGTGCAACGAATGGCTAGGCGTCACGCATCTCTGGACTAGACTGAAGTCAAGCCCTTCAGGTAGGCGATTGAAGACGGCGTACTGCGCTGTTTCGCAATCGGGAGCTCGTACGGGTTCCGCTTGGTGATGACTCGCCAGAGGACAATCGCAGCGGATCGAACTGGGCTCGCCATCACGGCCCGACGCTGACGCGCTACTGACTGCCGAACGCGCTCCGCCGGCGTACCAGGAGCCGACTTCGTGAGGGCCAAATTGCACTCGGCCAAGTAAGAGGTCGCCTTCAAGTGATGCGCCAGTAGATGCGCGGGCGGCGCTCCACGGAGTACCTGCCTGAAATATCCGCGCGCGCACGGCAAGACGAAGACATCTGGATTGGGTCCGCTCGTAAGCGCACCTCGATCGCCCTCGACTCCGGTGATGATTTCAAAACTCGATCGCGGAGGCAGGGTTCCCGTTGAGAAGACCGCCCCCGAGCATTGCAGCTCCCTATGAACAAAGGGCCAGAGCGTTGCTGAAGGTCTCAGGTCAATTCTCAGTGGGTCGCCCTCTGGTACAAAACCAAGAGACTCAAACGACTCGATCCATTCCTTCGCGTCCCGCGGTGGAGCCTCACCTGGGACCGGCTGAATACTTACATCGCGCGGCAATCCGTTTGAGAGGGCGATGATCGTTGCGACGAGAGTCCCTCCGAGGAGAATTGCAACCAACAAGAGCGGGTTCAAGAAGTCGCTGGTCGATATGAAGGACGACGCGCTTAACGCCACATACGCGACAACAGAACCAAGACCGTATGGCAACAACTTGTAGAACCACTCGCGCATGAATCCCCTCCGCTGAACTCTGACCTGATGAACGCTAGTGACGCCTAACTACAAATCGACGTCACTTCCGTCGTGTTAAAACACGACGATATCGTACGATAAAACTCACCTAGTCCCGCATGGGGTTGGTTCTCAAAGACCACGTGCGGCATTATAGGTCTACAACGCATGGAGCGATATGTGGCACAGTCACTTGGCAAACCCGGGTCGATTGGGCGGCAAACCTCGATACCAAAAGAAGCTAAGTCTCTGGCAGCATCAGTCCTGAGCCAGGACGAAACCAAAGGCAAGCGCAAATAGCCCTAGACCAACACCGGTCACTGCGGTTTCAACATTTTGAGCCACGAGTGCTTTGCGCTCACGAAGCATTACCGAGAATTACCATTTTCGGCAATGTTTCGAGGGGTATTAAATTGCCAAGAACACTTCAACCCCCAACCGCTGAACGGACATTCAATCGATAAAAAAATGATGCGTGGACAGACGCAGAACGGCCAATAGCGGATGTCTCGAAAGCAGGAGGAAAATGTGGCTAATCGGAGCAGAAAGCAAAGCCTAACACGTAATTTCAATGAATCGCGGCTATGGCGCTAGATGTATCGAAAGTTGCTTGCCACCACAACCTTCGACGTCGTTCATTTGGTGTTCCACGATTGTGACCCAACCCGACTACCAACGATCGCGCTCATAATTCCACCCACTCGTATCCTGGTCGACAAGGGGAGTATCTCGTCGTAGCTAATACTTTAGCCATCCATCAACGAACGGGATTAAATCGAGCAGAGCGATTTAATCTCCCGCCCTATCTCGCCTTGCCATTTATCAATTCAAGATCGTTGTTAAGACCATCATCCATCCAGTCACTCAACAGGTCCATGTAGGCAAGCGGCCCCAAGAAATAAGTGTTTGCAAACAACCCACCTTTAGCATCCCCGCCCTCGTTGTTGTAATAGCCAGGGGTGCAATTTTCGAGGAACTCAATATCGCCCCCAGGATTGTCTGCCATCAGTTTTACCCACTCGTCTTCAGCCCGTTTAGCGACATCGAATCCCACCACGCCTTCGTCGAGGCAATGCTTAACAACGTCGGTAAAATGTTCAGTCTGAGCCTTCAGCATATAAGGAACGTTCCATGTTGTGGAGGCATGCCGAACTTGCACGATCATTGCCATATTCGGGAAATCGCGCACGAACATCCCGTGAAGTGCACGTCGCCCACTTTTTGCCCATTCATCATCCAGCGTTGTACCGCCGGTACCTATCATGTCAAAGGCACCCATACGGCTAACAGGCTCGGCCACTTCAAAGCCTGAGGCAAAAATGATGCAGTCAACCTCGTGCGAGACGCCGGCAGGGCTGTCGTACTTTTGGCATACTAGAACGGCGGTGAGTCATTGGACACTCTGCCGCGAGGGCGGGCGTATTACTAGAAAGTTAGTCTCGATTTGTTGCCGGCGTTATTGGAACTAGCGGATACGGACCCAGTTGATTTCTGTACACCTTTTGCGGCGGCTCAGAAGCGGAAACAGTGCAAAGCCGAACAACCAAATTGCAGCGGGCAATGGGACTGCCGTGGCGGTTACGGTCAACCTATAGGACTCCGCTCCGCCATCGATGCCGATTACGGCACGCGACCAGGCTAATCCCGCGTCGAGTTGAGCGAGGTTAAAAAAGAGGAAATCACCGTTGATATCGTCGGCGACAAGTACGTCATAGTAATCGCCGAGTTCGGGTAAAAACCCATTAACGGCGAGAACTTCCAAAGTCGCCCTTGGACCAATACGTATGCTTTGCGCGTCGATGGCATCGTAGTTTTCGCCGCGTCCCGTGTGGCCGCCGATTTCAATCTCAACGGTTGAACTGTTGCTGAAAGTTACCGAAGCATCGAGGGTTAGCAGCCCAAGAGAGTTCCCTGGCGCCACAGTACCGGTGAAAGTCAATTCGTCCGCAGAGACCTTACCGAATCCGGCGATGCGGCCGCCAAGCGTTCGGGTAATCGGGGCGACAGTCGCCAGCGACAGCCCGCTGTTTTCAAATATAATGTCCCCATTATTGATGAGCGAGCCGGCATTGATAAATTGGCTGGCGCCCGAGAAGACCATGTCACCGGTATTTTGTATCTCGCCTTCCAGCGCATTTAGGATCAGCGCGGCGTCCGTGTTGTTGATTTGACCGGGGTTCGATAAGACGCCCTCGTTGGTGATAAACCCTTCATTTTCTATCGTCCCTCTATTTGTCAGCTCGCCGACCAGGCCGGGTTGCTCGGTAATGGTGAGGAAGTTGGGTAGTTCGTCAAATACCTGTTGGGGTATCGATGCGAGGCTGCGGCCGTTGACGATAGTCCCTTTGTTGTTGATTGTTCCGGTCGCCTCATTTTCAAGTTCGCCCAGGTTGATAATAACGGCCCCTTCACCGGCACTACCCCCGTTATTGATTATGCCGCGGTTTATCAATTCAACGTTGTTTGAGCCGTCTAAGTTTGTACCCACTGAACGTGCGAATTCAATATTTAACAACGAAGCTGTTCGCTTTCCGGCTTTGGTGAAAACGACCTTCCCGTTGTTTTTCTTGACAATATTGCCCGCTGCATCTTGCGTTTGTTCTATGTCGATAGCAGTCGTTGTTTCGTAGTTCGTATCACCACCGCCACTAATTACTACTCCGTCGTTTTTTACCGTTCCATCAAGCTTGTTGTCTATCTGGCCAAGGTTCAGCAGCACGCCGGCACTGCTGTTTTCCAAAACTCCGAGGTTAACCACCTCACCGCGATTCTTAGCGGCGATATTCATCCTTATATTACTTGTCCAGGTTTCCGGTTTCTTTTTGTCGTCGTCATAGCCCGTTTGCTTGTCGAGGACCACACCGTCTTCGTCAATTGTGGTGAGGTCCGTTCTCTGCGAGATATCAATAATTGCCGCATTGCCATTAACGAATAAAGATTCGTTCACCAAGCGGCTGGTCATATCAACATCGATATTGCCAAAACTTAATAAAATACCGCCGCCGCTGTCGTTGGCGCTATTAATCACCGACGCACCATTGCTAACGGTGATTTGTCCTTCGCGCGGCATAGGCAAGCCGCTAATCGAGAAATCTTTAGCAGCGTTTCCCAGTAGATTTTCGTATTCACTGAACACCGAGACGATCCCGATGTTGATTGTGATACCGCCATTTTCCAACGAGCTCTGCGACCCAGTATTGTTAATCGCGGCCATGTTCAACAGCGTGCCGCCGCTGGTGTTACGCATTGAGTTTCGGTTTTCTATCAAGGCGTCTGTTGCCTTGGAAAGATCTAAGCGGTATTTAAAATCGGTGTCTACGCTGATCACCCCTGATGAATTCAGCAATATAGAATCGTTCTCTATAGAACCCGAGGAGCGGTTGCGAAGCGTGCCAAAGTTAACTGCGGTGCCTTTATTCACAAGCTCGCCGTCATTGTTAAATATTCCACTGCGGAAGTTGCTTTTAAGTTTAAAATCCAACAGATTATCAATAACGATATTCGACCCGTGTGAGGCTAGCTCTCCAAGGTTGACCAAGGTTCCGTCATTCTCGATAGAGCCATTGATATCGGTTTCCAGAGTGCCGAGGTTGATAATTAGACCCCCATCGTTATTTTCAATACGTCCGCGGTTGAACAGGCGTCCGCTTTCGTTCGAAGAACTCACAAGTCCGCTCCAGGTTAGTACCCGCTCGGTATCAAGATTTACGAGCTGTGCGTTGTTTGATATCAAACCTTGTGATTTATTCGTGAGCAGTCCGGTATTAAATAGTTTCGCGTCACCAAACGTATTAGAAAAATGATCCGAATCGGAGATTATCAAGCCTGCGTTTTCCAGGCTCCCGGCGTTGAGAATAAGTGAGTTACTGCGTATTCGGCCGTTTAATTGGTTCGTAACAAGGCCTTCGTTCACGAAAGCACCCCGAGTGACTGGATTGCAGTCTTCAGTAGCCTCTTTACAGGAAGGCGCGGCGTTATCGGTCCTAACAATAATGGCGTTTTGATTATCGACTAATCCGGTGGCGCCAGTTATTAGGGCATATCCGTTCCGGAAGATTCCGTCGAGGACCAAGCGTCCGGCCTCGTTTACATTGATTCGTCCATAGTTCGACGATTCGGAATCTAACGTAGGTAAAATATAGGGTGACTCGAATAAGAGCTCGCCGAAAATACCAATTCGACCGCCGTTCGCCACTGCGAAACGGCTATTTCCAGCAGCGAATTGGGATTTCACGGTGACTCTGCCGGTCTTATTGATTCTTAGGTAGCCGGTGCCGAGAACGTCCAATTTTCGGTAGATGACCGATTCGTTGCCAATGGTATCGCTAAAGATTACGGTCTTGTCTGGGAAGACCTGGGCTGCAATGGGTGATGCCCACACGCATAAAACGAGAAGAATGGTCCCAAGCCACAAATGTGCTGGCATCGTAATTGTCCCAGGCTAGACAATCATCAATCCAGAATTGGAACAATGTCACTCGCCGTCACAGTATCCTACAGCATCGGCGCCACAGTGATCTAATGCCGTTTCGATAGTTTGTTCTACAGGCAATTATGCTGAATATTTTGCGACCTCCGGTAGATTCAGGTTCGTCGCTGGGAGTGATCTTTTTAGGGTTCGCGAGAAGCTAACTTCGGCGACGTGAACGTCCCTCATGGGTCGGGAACGGACCGAGGGGCCATACATTCATGCCAATTTGAACGACCGCAGCTTGCAAAAGCGGCCGATCGCAACAATGATTGCTCATCACCGCAAAGGCCGTCACCTCGATGGTAAACACCCCGACTAAGGTCGCTAGGCGTTCAATAAACCAATCCCGGCGGAACGAGCTATAGGACAGCCACTAAAATATTCATGCACGGCGGATAGTGGCAGCGGGTAATCGATTTTTCCCAACGTCATGTCATGAATACATAACTCAGCTTATTCATCTGGAATTTTACTTCTTGTGCACGAGTAATTTCGTGGGTGTCCTATATTTTTTAGCGTGGTGCGCATTCCGTTGGGCTGACATGTTGAGTAACGCACTCGAATAGTAGTCGTTGGGGATCGCCCCCATAGTTCCAATACGCGTCGAAGGTCGAAATCGATACATCAAGTAGGCAAATAATTTCCAATGCCCACCTGAATTCGGGCGTCCTCGGATCCGATTGAACAGAAACTCAGAAAAGCCCGTTGGCTACCTTGCAACTTTTTCCACCCTCCGTACGCAACACCCCCGTAAGAACCTAACCAACCCGGCGTCCTGAATTACTGACCCAACGTCCAGCTCGGGAACACTCCGGGTAAATCGCAGTCGTACTGTGCAATCTCGACCTCCTGTCTCAAACGGGCAACGCCAACACAACGAGTAAGAAAAGCAACATGACCGACAACAGCGACAGTAACGATAGCGCCCAAGACCTCCTCAGTGAAATTCTCGACTCGCTGCGCCTTTCTGGCAGCGTGTTCTTTCGCTCGCAAATGACGGCACCTTGGGGTATCGATCTTCCTTCTGCACACGAGCCTCGCTTCCACCTCGTGCTTGCCGGAAACGCTTGGCTGCATTCGGCCAACATGGCCGAACCACTGTTATTGGAGGCTGGTACTGCGGTTTTACTGCGCGACGGCGAGGCACATTGGATCGCCGACCATCCAGAAACACCGAAGGTATCAAGTGCCGACGCGAGCGAGGCATATACCAATGGTCGCCCCTTATTTCAGGGACCACGCACTGACTGCCACATGCTATGTGGATTGTTCCGATTCGATCGCGAGATCCGTCACCCGTTGTTTGAGACGCTACCAACGCTAGGCGTTATTCGCAACGTGCGTGGCGGCGGCCTTGAGTGGGTGCGACGCACCGGCGCTTTTATGGACGACGAAATGGTCCATGCGCGCCCCGGCATCGCGGTGATGATGGATCGCGTGTGCGAGTTGTTTTTGATCCAACTGCTACGACATCTGCTCGAAACCGACGGGCCGGCAGCCGGATTCGTCGCCGCCTTGGATGATCCACATATCAGCCGAGTGTTGAAAGAAATCCACGGCGCGCCGGCCTACCCTTGGGGCTTGGACAATCTCGCCGCTGTTGCCGGCCTCTCGCGATCAGCATTCGCAACGCGATTCAACAAACTCGTCGGTATGCCACCGAAAACCTACCTGACCACCTGGCGTATGCAAAAAGCACGATCGCTACTACGTAATCCATACAAACTGCTTGGTCAGATCGCCCAAGAGGTTGGTTACTCCTCAGACGTCGCCCTAATTCGAGCCTTGCAACGGCATTTTGGAAAATCGCCCAAAACGATGCGCAGCGAGCTTGCTCAAGCAGCCAAATACTAATTTGACCCTCTACCGTAGTTCTTAAAAAGGAAAATCAGATGAGTTTACGCCTTGTTATCACCTTGTTAGGCGTGGCCCTAACTAGTGCTTGCGCCAGTCTAGAAAACCACACATTCGAGACCGAAGAGGGAGCGATCCGAGGATACGATCCTGTGGCGTATTTTACCGAGGGTCGCGCCGTCAAGGGCACCGAATCTATCACCGCCAAACATGATGGCGGCACTTATCATTTCGCCAGCAAGGAGAATCGCAAATTATTCAAAGCGGATCCGAAACGCTATGCGCCGCTCTATGGTGGGTATTGCGCCTATGCGATGAGTAAGGGCTTCGTCGTTAAAACCGACCCACACGCTTTTCACGTACACGAAGACCGGCTCTACTTAAACTATAGCCTCGCTGTGCGAAAAACATGGTTGAAGAAAAAGGAAGCTTATATCGTTAAAGCGAACCGCCATTGGGCTAAGAAGCTGGCAGACGGCTAAAACTTGGCCAGAAACCGAGCCCGCTATATGTCTTCATTACCAACAATTCAACTCATTATCGGGCGACGTCGAAGCCTATTTTTTGGCGCAAGCTTATTGCTTTGCTGCGCTTTAGCGTTCGGACTACCCGGCCTTACTCCCAACGCAAATTACACCGCGTACTTCGATATCGATGACGGGTTTCTGCAAGTCCATCGCGCACTGTCCGAGGATTTTCAGCAGTTCGACGGCGTCACCGTCATCCTCGAGTTCACCGATGAGAGTGCATTGAGTGACGCGGCGCTAGAGGTCGCGGTACAACTTGAGCTTGCACTTGAAGAGCTCGCATCGGTTGTTCGAGTCTCTTCGATTGTCGATCTCTTAGCACTAGAACCCAGTGCTCCGTCGAGCGATCCACTGTTGGCAGAATTATTCGAGAACGAATTCGAATCGTCAACTGGCCTAGTGCAAGACCGCGAAAAACTACTAAGCGATCCCCGCGCCAAAGGCCTTTTTGTTGGGCGAAACGGGAATTCACTATTGTTTGACGTGAGCTACGAGCTGCCTCAGGGCGCCGACACCGCCGCATTGCTCGACACTATGCAATCCTTGCGCCACACCGTACTGCAACAAATCGCGCTCGCTAATCGCGATGTCAACGTGCGCTACAGCGGCGCCTTAGTATTGAATGAAGCATACATTCGCGTCGTGCGCCATGATCTAAAATTATTTCTGCCGTGTCTCATCGCATTGCTGTTCCTCACTCTTAGCGTTCTGCTAGCGAGCGCAAAAATGGCGGCTAGCTTGCTCGGTATCGGCGTACTGGCCGTTTTTTCCGGCTTTGGTTTTGCCGGGTGGTTAGGCCTCGAGCTTGCGGCAATTAACGCTTTTGCGCCGGTAATCATCTTAAGTCTGGCTATTGCGGGAGGCGTACATGTCATTTCAGGTTTACAACAAGCTACCGCTCTTGGTTGCACGCCGTCTCACGCGCTCGAGGCAAGCCTACAGGAAAACTGTTTAGCGCTAACATTAACCAGTGCTACCACTGCAGCCGGTTTTTTAGCACTCACTGCGAGTCCGTCCCCGCCCGTGCGCGCGATGGGCATTATCGTTGCTGCTGGGGTAGTCAGCGCCTGGGTATTTAACTTTACCGTATTACCAACGCTGATCGGAGGCGCGAAGCAGAGATTGCGTCGCCCGCTCAACGCCAGCGGCTACGATCGCTATCTTAGACGTTTAAGCAACCTAGACGTGGTTCGCACCCTTGCACCTTTCACTACCCTACTAGTGGTAGCAGCGCTACTGGTTGGCAACAATGAAATCAACGACAACGTGTTCGAATATTTCCCAGCGGGCCATGAACTACGCCGCGATACCGAGTTTGTAGCCGACCGTTTTTCAGGAGTCAATAAATTAATATTTGCGCTTCACTCGGACGAGACTTACGGGCTGTTCGATCGGGAACTACTAAATAAGGCTCGAGATTTTACCAGCTGGTTGAATCTCCAAGTTGAAGTCAAGCGTGTCGTCAGCTTGCTCGAGGTTCCTGCAGTGAAGGAGCGCCTGGGTGATCTGGCGAATGACACGGTGGTCAATCAATATCGAAATCTAGCGCGCGATCACACGACGACAGGTCTTGGAATCGAACAACTCGTCGACAGTGAATTTAGTGCACTTGCGGTCCATGTTTACCTTCGCGATCTCGATGCTGTCACACTCAGCAAATTTGATCGGCGCGCCCAAGATTGGCTCAAAGACAATCTCGCGCCCTACCATTATCGCGGTGCCGGCGGAACGAGTTTGGCTTTTGCCAACCTAGGTCAGCGCAACGCACGAAGTATGGTCTACTCCCTCGGCATTGCACTAATTGCCATATCCGTTATCTGCGGATTGATCCTTCGTACATGGCATGGCGTGTGGATCGGCTTGGTATGTAATTTGTCGCCAATTCTGGTCGTCTATGGGGCGTGGGCATTGGGCGACGGACGGATTTCTATCGGCGGCGCCGTGGTCATCGGGATGATCCTGGGTATCATCGTAGACGACACATTATTTCTGCTCACAAAGTATCGCCGCTTGCGCGACGCAAACCATCAAGCACCTGCGCAAAATGCCGTCCGCGTCGTTGGCCCAGCGCTAGTTGTCACGAGCATATGCTTGGCTGCCGGGCTCGCAACGGGATTGCTGTCCGATTTCGCACCAATCGCAACGATGAGCTTTTTGTCGATCGCCGTGATTCTCACCGCGTTGATGGTCGATCTCATTGTGCTGCCGTGCTTATTGCGGGTCTGTGATGCACCTTAATCCCGCCCAACAGATACGTTGCGTAGGCTCAGCGCTCGAGGCGCATCGACCAACTATGCAGCGAAAACAATCGCCGATCGTCGACTTATGCGTACAGATTGCATCACGGCCAATTGAACTCAAGGAGCGACAGCAGTCTGCGCTAGGGTCGGTGATACCGCTACTCATCTGCGGTGAGCAATCCGCCATTACTGTTTTCAATGATGCAAGCCAGCACGGCAGTCCCGTCGCTCGATCATTGCATCACGTTTTTAGCAGCATCGAAGCTGACGAGATCGTACACGAAGCTGCGTGGCAGACATTGTTTGCACAATTGCCCGATCCGCAAAATCTACGTCAGCTCAAACGACGAGCAGCATTATTTTTCGCCCGCCTCGGTCGATCGCCGTCCATTGCAGAACATTTTGCCCAAATTGCGCACTTAGATAGCGCCGTTGGCACCATCATGTGGCATTTGGAGCGCAGCGATGTCGCACGCGATAAACGCATCGCGGATTTAGCGCGCGAAGTCAAACAGGACGAGGCTCGACACGTTGCTGTCAGTAGGCATTACGCGTTTGCCGCTGGAATTGAACGCGCGCGTTATGCGGATCTGGGCGAGAAAGTTCGTAGCAGCCTAATCGCGCTACTCACGCCGAATGCCGACGCCATTGAGGGAATTGGCATCGACCCAGCAGCGTTATTTAAACGTATTGACAAGAAAGAATGCCGATGAGCACATTTGTCGCCGACACAAAGGTCAAACTGCTCGGATCCGGTATCGGTATGCCGGGCTATCCGGTTTCTACGGCGCAACTACTGAGGAGCCTCGAACAGTTTTGCGATCGTCCCTCTGTGCGCCGAGCGCGCGCCATCGCCCATCGTTTGGGCATAGAGCATCGCCATCTAAGCCGCGACCTTAGCAAACCGGATGCTGGCTTAGTAGCGGGAATGAGTGCGCCGGAGCTGTGTCGAGTCGCATTGGTGGCAGCGCTTCAGCAATCGGGGCGCACTATTGCGGATGTCGAATATTTAGTTGGACACACAACCTCGCCGCATACCCTACTGCCGCCCAATATTGCATGGGTTGCCGAAGAGATGGATTACCAGGCACCGTATATGGAGCTAAGGCAGGCTTGCACCGGTTTTGCTAACGCACTGCAAATCGTGAGCGCCATGATCCAGGCAAATGGACAGCAGTGTTTGGCTATTGTGGGCAGCGAGACTGGATCGGCGTATTTCCGCGCTGACGAAGAATTCACGATCACCGAGCAGCTTGTGAATTATGTGCAGATGGGGGACGGCGCAGGCGCCGTTATTTTAGGCCCTGACGACGGATCCGGCCGCGGCATTATTAGCGACCTATTCGTTGGACATATTGGCAACGGCGTCTCACCGGGTCTGGCAATCGCCGGCGGTGGTTCAAGCACACCAGAGTGCAATATAGGATTCCCGACATTTTCTCATCACGCTGACACGGTGCGGAAGTCTGGTCCACGCTTGTTTGAAATGGGCGTCGCTGCGGTTCAGCGTCGTGGCTACGCCATAAAAGATTTCAAACGAATAATTCCGCATCAAGCGAACGGTCGCATTGCGGCTCCACTGGCCGCGCACTTAGACGTTGAGGTAGAACGTATCCATGTAACGGCGCACCGCTATGGGAATCTTGGGTCTGCGGCAATATGGGTAGCACTGGATGATTTGTGCCACAGTGGTACATTGGCTAGCGGCGATCGTGTGTTGGTTCTCGGCGCTGAAGCGACCAAGTATTTGTATGGCGGATTCGTCTACACCCACTAGCTGCTTGGTCAAACAAACTGTTCGACCAAGGGCCCGCGTCGCCTAATACCGATAACCACGATTGCGGTAACCATATTTATATCGATTGTGGCGACCATAGTAGCGATTATCGCGATAGTTGCGCTGGTAATTTTTATAGTGGCGGCGATTGTTTCGATAGCCATAGTAGTGATTACGATGTTTATGCCCATAGCTGAAATGCAAGCCATGGTAGCCATAGCCAATTGAGACTCCGGCTTGAACCGGCTCGGATATTGACATTGCACCGAAGACCAAGCCCAAGGCTAGTGTGGCCGTGGCCAAAGTTCTTTTAACAACGTAGCGACCCATCATCCTTCTCCTCGTCGGGATTTGTTAATCTCAAATAATGAGACACGAGGTGAGATATAGGGTTCCTGTGTAAAACTGTCCGAGCGTCTACAAAAATTAACCACGCGTGTTCGTTATGTATTTCGCGCTAAGCCATGAGTAGTATTTGAATTGATCCTCGGCAAGAAGGTTGCCCTTCAATAGTCGCCGCAGTGAACACATGCGCCACGTAGTCCACTATGATCGTGGTGAACTTGCACGCGATCACGAGTATTGGAACTCAACGATATCTCACCAACGTTTGTGCACATAGCGCACGCGGCTACGAGCGATTATTTCTTGATTGTGGGTGATACTAGATTTTCGCTTAGGCCAAGTTTTGCCATAACGCGATTGCGCTTGTCCAACCACCATCCGAACGCGGGTGCCCACTTGGAATAGTTCTCATCGTCGCCAAGTTCTGCTGCGGCGCGGAGTGCCCAATTTGGATCGTTTAGTAATTCTCTAGCGAGTGCCACGAGATCCGCCCGGCCTGACTTGATGACCGTATTCGCAACCTCCGCCTGCCAAATAAAACCGACTGACATCGTGGCAATATCTGCGCCTGCTCGAACCGAGCCAGCCAAATCTGACTGAAAAGCAGGGCCAAGTGGAAATCGTGGTACTGGATGTGGCCCTCCGAGACCACCACTTGAGCAATCGATCACGTCAACGCCGCGTGCTTTCAATGCAATGGCGAGGCGAACGCTATCCTCGATGGTCCAACCGCCATCTATCCAATCGGTTGCTGAGATACGAAAGAATAACGCTTTGTGTTCTGGCCATTGTTCTCTGATTACTGACGCAACCGCTAACGGTAACTTCGTACGCCGATCGAAGTCGCCACCCCATGCGTCATCCCGGGTATTGGATAATGGTGAGTAGAATTGGTGCAATAAAAACCCGTGGGCAGCGTACACTTCAATGACATCGAACCCTGCTGCGTCGGCACGCGCCGCGGCCGCTCCAAATGCCGAAATGACACCACGGATGTCTGCGTCCGCCATCGCTTGTGGTTCAGGCCACGCTTCACCGTATGGCTCGTTGGTAGGCCCCATCGCACGCCATGGACTTTCATCGCGCAGGCGAACGTCTTCGGCGTCAACTGGTGTTTCGCCATGCCAAGGACGCCGCTCGCTGGCTTTTCTGCCCGCGTGGGCGAGTTGAATCCCTGCCGCCGATCCTTGTGATTGAATAAACCTAGTTATGCGCCGCAGCGCTTCAATTTGTCCGTTTTCCCACAGACCCAGATCCCCGTGAGTCCGCCGACCCTCTCGACATACGCCCGTCGCTTCGGTAAACACGAGCCCACACCCGCCTAATGCGAATCGGGCGAGATGTGCAAAGTGCCAATCGTTCGCATACCCGTCGATCGCTGCGTACTGACTCATCGGAGAGACGCACACGCGGTTCTTCAGCTTAAAATCCCGGATCTGAAACGGTTCAAATAGTACTGCCATCGTTTACCCGAAAGCTGTTCATTAACGACATGTTCTGATGATGAACTGTTATGTGCAAGTACGACAGGGAGTGCCCATTTAGGCGTTGCACGCTTTCGCGAGGTGGTCGAACCTGAGGCTCCTTATCAGACCCGCTCGAACCAACAAATTAAATAGCCCGCATCTGCGGGCTATTTAATTTGGCGGAGAGAGAGGGATAGACTCGAAAACGAAGACTCGTTTTCTCACCCCTACGGGGCGCCTTCGCTGCGCTCACGCGTCCCAACTCGCTAGCGCGAGTTAGTCGAACCTAAGGGCTCTCATCAAGTCCGCTCGAACCAACAAATTAAATAGCCCGCATCTGCGGGCTATTTAATTTGGCGGAGAGAGAGGGATTCGAACCCTCGATACGGGGATACCGCATACACACTTTCCAGGCGTGCGCCTTCAACCACTCGGCCACCTCTCCGATATTCAGGCCGTATTCTAATGCTTTCTGGATTTTTACGCTGTAGAGAGGGATGGATTACGAAAACGGAGACTGATTCTCATATTTCTCGCGAGGTAGGAGCGGGAAAATGGGCGGACTGGCGGTTCTTGGCAACGACACAATTCCAGGATCGAGCACCGCTTAGACTAGTCGGTCGGATTAGGCCGCTGCAATCCGAGGAGCGGAGTCCGCCTGTGGCTTATCGACGGTAAAGTAGTCCGCTAATTTTTCTAAATCGAGCGCCTTACTCTTCATATCTTGGCTGTCTTCCGCGGACTTTTCGACCAGCGTTGCACTAGCCCTCGCGCTAGCGTCCATGTCCATCACGTTCGCACTAACGGCTTCGATCCGCGACGCTTGCTTTTCGCCCGCGGTCGCTATGGCGTTGACAATACCGCTGACTTGATTTGACGCGTCGACGATCTTACGTAGCGCCTCCCCAGAGTCTCCGACCAATTGTGTGCCATTTCGCACATTCGACATACTTTCGGAAATATGCGAGTTGATTTCCTTAGCGGCTGCGGCGCTGCGCTGCGCAAGATTTCTCACTTCAGAAGCAACCACAGCAAATCCCCGCCCTTGTTCCCCTGCGCGAGCGGCCTCGACTGCAGCATTCAATGCAAGCAAATTAGTTTGAAATGCGATGTCGTCGATGACGCCGATAATGTTCGTGATTTGCTCACTAGACTCGTTGATGGTGCCCATTGCGGCCACTGCCTCATGGACAATTTCACCACCTCGTTCTGCCTGCGTCCGCGCATTCGCCGCCAGCACGTCAGCCTCTCGCGCCTGAGCAGCATTTTCCCGAACGGTTTTAGTCATTTCGTCGATTTGTTGGGCCGCCTCTGTCAATTCCTGAGCTAGGTGTGTCGTCCGGTGGGCCACGTCTCCGCTACTGGCTGCAATATTCCCGCAGGCACTACTAATTAGGCCAGAGGCAGAACGGATCTGGCGCACAATACGCCCTAAAGTCTCCAAGGTATTATTAACGTCTTCCTTAACCTCACCGAAGGTTCCGTCATAGTCGGCATCGATGTGATGGGTTAGATCCCCACGCGATAAGGTGTCCATGACTGATGCGATATCCTGCAAACTACCCTCCACCACATCGATAAGTTCATTGACGCCGGTGCCGAGGGTCAATGACGACCCTACTTTCTCTGCGATATCGATCCGTTTGGACAAATCACCGGCACGTGCCGCAGTGACGATCGCGTCTATCTCTTGCTCAGCGGCCCGCTCAAAGGTCAATTCGGACCACTCAATAACGGTCCCAAGAACGTCACCATCGCCAGCGACAACCTTATTAGCACGACATTCGAATATTCGATTAGCAATCTCAATTTCCGCCGATCCTTGGTTCGTAACCAAGCTTTCGAGAATATTCGCTGTAAACGAGTCGGGCGCTACTTCTATTAGCATTTCATCGATGAGGTTCGCCGGATCGATGCCGGGAAGATCGATCAAGGTTTCCGTCATCATTTCGTTGAAGTATCGAATCTTCCCGCTACTGTTAACCATCATGACGTTGGCAGATACGTTGTCTAGTGCGCTTTTTATTCGCTCATTTTCGCGCGCCGCGATACGTTCTTCTTCGATTTGCTCCTTGAGTTCGGTTTGCATCCGACACAAGGCTTCAAATAGTTGAGACGTTTCGTCCGACCCAACGACATCGATTGTTGATGACAAGTCGCCCTTCCCTATGCGACGGGCGAGCACAACCGCTCGGTCAAGCGGTTTTGTGATGAGCCGCGCCGCGAACAAACTGATTCCAACGCCAACAACGATAGCGGCCAATAGGATCGCACCGATCAATACCAGCACATGCCGATTCGCCTCAGAAATTATTTGTAATCCGCGATTAAGCCCATCGCGCTCAAATCCAGACAGCTCGTTCGAGAGGCTCTTTGCGCGGGTTGTATTCTCAAGTACCGCATGCATTTTCTCTAGTGCCGCTGTGTCCTCGTCCCGCCTAGCGGCTTTAATCGCCTGCATTTGTGTCGGGCGGATCTTTTCTAGTAGTGCGGCGAGCTCGTCAATCTCCGACGAATCGCCAAAGGCCTTCTTTAAATTGTGCACTTGCTCGTCTAGAGATGAAGTTGCTGCTATAGCGGCAATCGACGCCGCGCGCGTATTCGCTTTTCCTGACGCAGCGATCACAATCTGTAGCGCGCGATCGACTTCAACGATGGAATCGCCAACCTGCATTGCCAAATCACCACGTTCTTGTGATTCGTTGATCAGCGATTGCAATCGCGCATCTTGGGCAAGTATGAAATATCCAGCGCCCGCGCCGACCAAGATGCCAAACGAAAGCAGGAGTGCCGCGAGGCCGAGAATTTTGGTGTGCCAGCTGAACTTAGCTGAAAGTTGGGAGAGTGCCATCATTTTTCCTATTGTCTCGATACCTACTCTCGCAGCGCTTTGATATAGGCAATCACAGAGCTAAACTCGGCTTCGCTAAGCTCATCCTTCCATGGCGGCATTTTTACTGAGCGGCCGACGGCAGCGCCGCCTTCTCCGATTATCCGCTGTAAGTACGCCGTAGGAACGGTGCTCTGCGTTAAATCAAAGGGCGGTGGGTCCTTAATCACTTTGGCCAACTTACCGTCCCCGTGGCCTGAAGCGCCATGGCATAACTGACATCTAGAGTCGTAGACTAGACGGCCGAGTTTCATACTCGGTTGCTGTTCACTTGCAACCGCGCCGAGCAGAGTCAGTCCTGATTTCACGTTTTTCCGAATTTCTTGGACAAATAGGACAACCGACTCCAACTCAACACAAGTCAATTCGTTTCCCCATGGCGGAGAGAGATGGCTCATGCGCCCATCTGAGCCACCCCAGAATATCGCCTCACGTAGACTGTCTAAGTCGGTTGCATATTTCGGGGTGAGAAGATTCGTTGCGGGGTAGTCGGCGATCGTCAGTGATAATAGTCCACCGCCCATCGCATCGCTCCCGTGACATAGCGAACACCGGTTAGCGAATACTTCTGCGCCGTGCGAGGCGCTTGCGTAGAGGCCCTCGTTCGAACTGGCGGAATGGATAGCCATTAATAACGATCCAAGCGCAATAAGCTTCGTACCTATACGGGTCGCCATAGCATTGCCCTAATCCGTTACCTCAATAACCATCTGCATACTAGGGTGAATGGCGCATTCAATTTCGACTTCTCCTGAGGCGTCAAACACAACAGTTTTGCTCTCACCTTGCGGGTAGGAGCCGAGGTCGAATGTTTTACTATCAGACAGGCTAAATACGTTATGAAAAAAGGTGTCTTCGTTCTTGAACTTTACGCTGTCTCCAACCTTTATCTTTAACGTAGATTGTGTGAACTCTTTATTAAGCTGACCTACCTCATGCTCATCGGCCTTAGCTGTCATAACGCAACATGAAGCGGTCGTTACTAGTAAAATAAAATTTCGCAGCACATTCATCATTGAGCTCCTCATTCGTTATGCGCCACAGCGCGATCCTTTTTAGGTTGCGGACGCCATGCAGCCCACGATACTGGCCCACCTTCCGGTAAGGTTGGTAGAACAGTCGCTTGCTCCGGCGAATTCAATGCGTGTAAGAACGCGATCAAGTCGTGTTTCTCTTCATCTGTAATACTTAACACTTTCATATTCGGGGAAAGATTATCCTTGACGTCTCCTCCGCGAACGTAATGATCGACGACCTCTGCCAACGTCGCCGCCGACCCATCATGAAAGTAGGGCGCAGTTCGAGCGACATCGCGCAATGTGGGCGTTTTGAATGCTCCTTGCATCAATCGAATTGGTTTCTGTGCATATCGACCCGGATCGGCTTCCTCATCAGAGGAAGAGCTCAATCCCAGATTGTGGAAACCGTCATCAGTAAAATTTGGCGCTTGGTGACACGCAGCGCAGTTGCCCTTTCCAGGATCTAAGAAAACCTTGAAGCCGTTGACTTGGGCCGCCGTCATGGCGGACGGGTCCCCGCGAACCCAGGCGTCAAACAGAGAGTCTCGGCTAACTATTGTCCGTTCAAACGACGCAATCGCTTTTGACGCCGTTGTCCCATCGATTTCTTCGCCAGGGTAGGCCAGCGCAAATGCGGACCGATATCCTTTGTTACCCTGTAGCCAGTCGACTAGCTCGTCGACCAACATATTCATCTCGACCCCTGCCTCGAGCGGCCCCATCGCCTGATCTTCTAGCGAATGTTTACGACCATCCCACATCTGCAATTCGTTGTAGGCCGTATTGATTATTGTTGGCGTTGCACGGCCCAGCACCTGGCTTTGAAAGCCCCGGGCTGTCGGCAATCCGTCCGACCAGCCAAACATTGGGTTATGACAGGTTGCGCAGGACATGTTGCCGTCACCGCTAAGCCGCGGATCGAAGAACAGCATTCTTCCAAGTGATACCCTGGCCGCATTCGGTTTGTTTCCCTCCGGGTAGGGTGGCCTATCGGGAAGCAGCCACTCTTGTAAGCCCGGATGCCCCGCCACAATTGAAATGTCACCGATGGATCGTTCGGCATGGACCCACACTGGCAAAAATAATACTGCCGCTAAGGTGGTAGCACGCCAAAATTTGCACCTTGTTTCAACCACAATCTTGTCTCCGTCCTTGCATTTATTCTTCAAATACACCCATCTGCATATTTCGGCGCTCGGCAGGATATCTTTAGCCCCAAACGGCCCCGCCGGGTGCGCATTACATATTTTGGAAGCACGCGACTGTAAAACGATTGGGGCATGAATTTGTCTTGTGGCCGGCGGATACGATAGCCGTCCCTCTCCTTCAATCGCTTAAGCAGTGGGGTTATCTGCCGCTACCACCAACTTCAATGCTCGGAATGGTTCTCGAAAAGTCACGCCCAGGCGGTGTGCAATTTGGATCTCTCGAATGAAACGAATCAATGTCATCTATTTTTTTATTGTTATCCCAATAAAAACCTGGGTCGGTGTAGCCGCGGCCGACGACAACCCAATTTCCGCTGTAAGAGACGGGACCTTCGATCTCAATCTACGCTATCGTTACGAACACGTAGACGATAATCTTCGCCGGGCCAACGGCGCTCGACTGCGCGAGGCTAACGCTTCTACGTTAAGAACGGCACTTGGATTCACCACTGCACCACTCCACGATTTCTCCGCGCGCCTACTTTTTGAAAACGTCACCGAGATAGGGGCTGACGACTACAACGACGGCTCGAACGGCAAGACCCAATTCGCGACCGTAGTCGAACCCGTGGAAACTGAAATCGACGAGGCCTACATCAAATATGCGGGTCTCGCCAAAACTGAGGTGAAAGCAGGACGTCAGTACGTAACTTACCGGAAAGCACCGTTTCACCGCTTCGCCGGTACGATTCTGTGGCGCCAAAACTGGCAAACACAAGATGCGCTAACGCTTGAGAATACCTCGCTACCGCACACTAAATTAAGCTACGCCTATATATGGAATGTGAACCGGATTTTCGGGGAAGATGCACGGGGCGCACTGGCTAATTTCGATAGCAACTCACACCTCATCAATGCCCAATACTCAGGACTGCCATTTGGGAAGGTGGAGGCCTACGCCTATTTGCTCGATTTCGACAACGCACGGCCGTTTTCGACGGCGACCTACGGTGTCCGTTTCGGCGGCAAGCATCAGCTCAACGAAACGGCATCGGCATTGTATGCAGCGGAATATGCGCATCAAAGTGATTTCGATAACAATCCCAATAAGGTAGACGCTGGTTACTTTTTAGGTGAGTTTGGCGCGGCTTTTAAATTTAGATCATTCATCAAATCGTTGACGCTAAAATTCGATTATGAACTTCTCGAAGGGGACGGCGGCGCCGATCGATTTGTAACGATCCTAGGGACAAATCATGCATTTCAAGGGTGGGCCGATCGTTTTCTGGTCACACCAGGCGATGGCATCGAAGATTTTTACTTTACGCTCGCTGCGACGTTCTGGAAAGCGAAACTCGTAGCGGTCTACCACGATCTCAATTCCGATAATCACGCCTACGATTATGGCGAAGAGATCGATTTATTGGTTAGTACGACATTCAAAAAGCACTACACCTTCGGCCTCAAATTCTCGGCTTACAATGCAGATCGTAACGCAGAGAATCTCGCCAACAATGGCGTCAATGCAGGGGTCACGCGCGACGTCAACAAATACTGGGCATTCGCGCAGATTAAATTCTAAGCCTATCTAAGCGGCGCTGCGATGACTGGCGATGTGGCTGAGCAATTCCACCTCACCGCGTCGTAGGTCACAAATTTCAGCAATTTCATCCAGACCGATACCCTGCTCGATCATCTTGCGTACCTGATCATAGGACGTGCCTTGGTTCGGATCACGATAGAGGTCGATGACATCGAGTTTTTTCAGCATCTTGTGTTGTTCCGCGTCCTGGGTCAAAACCCGCTCGCCGATATTCTTAGAGCATGCTAATAGCGCCTGTACGTCATTCTCGAGCGCTTGGCGATCGGCTCGCTCACAGCGGATCATCTTGCGTAGTCGAATTAAAGCGCTACGTTGCAAGTAATTCGCGTAGCACACACCCGCGAGAGCGAGACACGCGATGATCTCAAAATAATAGTCGGTTATCTCAAGCATAAGTATCTATCCGTTTACTGCCATCATCGCCGTCGTCATTTTCGATTACCGCCGGGACATTGGGGCGTTGGTCGCGTTCACGACGCTGGCGCTCACGCTCCACTTTACGTGGTCTTTGTACCACCGGGATCGGCTTTATCGGGTTAACATCCATGGTTGCCTAGGGTCGCCGACCCTGCATGTATTCTTACCTCGGAATGCACTTCGCTGCGTCGGTTTGTCGTGTTCTACGATGTCCATTGGTCTATCGTTCCCCTGCGCGGTCTAGCGTCAAGAAACTGACGGAATTACTCATATGTATAGGAATAAGCATTCTTCGTGCCAAGTAGCTATTAGCTACAAAATTCCTAGCGGATCGGGCAGCTTGGTCACTCGTTGAAGCGTTTGGGGGGCCAGGGTTTCAGCGCCCACGTTCGAATTCGAAACCGGTCCGCCAAGGGCGACTGTCGGATGCTTGGCGATCGCCACAACGACCCGGCGGTTTTGGCGTCGGCCTTGCTCGCTGTCGTTGCTGGCGATTGGATGGAACTCACCGAATCCGATGGCAGACATCACCGTCGGGTCGATCCCATCGGTAGTGAAGCGGTCGACCAACGCCGCGGCACGCGCCGCGGAGAGCTGCCAATTAGAGCCAAATCGTCCACCACGCAAAGGCACATTGTCGGTAAAGCCTTCAACCCGGATCGGCATTTCGATCCCCCGCAAGGCCGCCGCCATGCGTTGCACAAATGGTGGCGCCTCAGCCGATAAATCCGCACGGCCGCTCGCAAACAGTAGCTCACTGGGAAGTTCGACTTCGACCCAAAGTTCACCTTCACGAACTGTGAATTCGGTGTCTTCCAAAAATGGCGCCATCGCACGATCTACCCGTTCCCGCACAGAGACCGTCTCGTCGAGGTCGAGTGGCTTAATGTCCGGGTCAAATTCCGACTCTTCTCCAAGTGCGGCCTCTTCCAAGGTGTCGACAGTCGCCGATGTAACCGGCTCCGGCGAGCCGCCCAAGTCAATCGGGACAGGACGGTGAGAGGGTTCGTTAAAGACGGTTACCATGGAGTCTGAGAGAACACGAAACTTACCGTCGTTCACAGAAGATATCGAATACATCACGACAAAAAACGCAAACAGCAATGTGATGAAGTCCGCGTAGGAAACCACCCACCGCGCAGTGTCACTTCCGTCGAGCGATTGCTGCTGTTCGGCGCGCAATTTTCGCAATGGACTCAATATACGAGCCCCTGCAGGCGCGACTCGATAACGCGTGGATTTTCCCCCTCGGCGATCGCGACTAAACCGATGATCACCATCTCTTGTTCTCGGGTCTCTTCGCGAATAATCGCCTTCAACTTATTCCCGGCTGGCAGGAACATGAGATTCGCGAGACCAACGCCGTAGATGGTTGCAACGAACGCCACCGCGATCCCTTGCCCCAATAGCGCCGGATCGGCAAGATTACTCATGACGTGGATCAATCCGATAACCGCGCCCAGTATGCCCAAGGTTGGCGCATATCCGCCCATTCCGTCATAGACACGGGCCGCCTGCATGTCGCGTGACTCTCGGGTGGCTGCATCGTGTTCGAGCGTCTCTCGAATCACTTCGGGATCGTTACCGTCAATAAGTAATTGCAAGCCCTTACGCGTATAGTCGCTCGCGACTTTCTTTACGACATTTTCAAGCCCGAGCAATCCGTCTTTACGCGCGATACGGCTCCAGCGAACTAATTCGGATTTGGTTTTAGCAAACTCACGAGGCGGCGGTACGAAAATCCATTTTAGTAAATTGAGCGATCGCATAAAGACGGGTAGCGGAGACTGCAGCATTGTTGCACCGATGCTGCCACCAACGACGATCAAGATAGCGGGCCCATTAACGAGCATGCCGAGATTCCCACCTTCTAGGTGCTGCCCGATGACGATTGCCGCAATCGCTAGAAGGATCCCAAATACGCTTAGAAAATCCATTCAGAACCACCGCTACAAGGCGTGTCGGTGATCCCAACCGCATACTCGAGCTGATGGTCCCGCACGTTCAAGGCACAATTATTCATACTACAGTTGGCAATAGCGGTGGTTACTTAGATCCCTTGCAGATCGATCGCTCTAGGCGACTGCAAGCGATCCGAATACGCGGTCAACGTGGTCTCTCAATGCATCCAACGTAAATGGTTTCACCATATAGCCGTCTACGCCCGCCGCCTCGGCGGCAAGTACGTATTCGCGACGCGACTCAGAGGTGACCATTAAAACGGGCAGATCCGATAGCTCCGGGTCGTCACGTACAGCACGAAGCAGTTCGATCCCTGCCATCCCAGGCATATCCCAATCGGTTATCAAGAAATCGAAATCACCTGATTCGAGCATCGGCAGCGCAGTATTCCCATCTTCTGCCTCTGCGACATTCATGTAACCGAGCTCACGAAGCAGTTTTCGGATTATCCTGCGCATCATCGAAAAATCGTCTACGACGAGAATATTGATATCCGGTCTCATGTACGCCTCCAATTTCATAGTGGCCTAACGCCGCACAGCCTGGTACCACTAGGCTATATGGCGCAGCTGTATCCGTATTAGCTTAACGACCGATTTTTGGAAATCTTGAGTGCGGCTCTGGCACCCCGTAGATTTAAGTTAATTGTGCAATTATTACAATAACTTAGCGTCATTCTAGATACGGAAGTCGATCACTGCCGTCGGCGCACAGTTCGTTTCGCCGGCCATCCAGATTTGATTGAAATTGGAGCGCGATGCCCAAGGGCAGGAGAGCGGGACTGCCTAAATGTGGGCAAGCTAGGCGCGTTAGATCATTTGCAAAATACGCGGCGCAATCTCATCGAGCGGTAATGTTAGTTCTGTCGCGCCAATATGGACCGCCTCGCCTGGCATACCCCAAACGACACTAGTCTTCTCGTCTTGAGCCATGGTTTTTGCGCCGGCTTCGAGCATTTCCTTTAATCCTCGGGCGCCGTCGTCCCCCATCCCGGTCAAGATTGCGCCGACCGCGTTTTTACCCGCGTTCTGCGCGACTGATCTGAACAGCACGTCAACCGATGGTCGATGACGATTGACCGGCGGGGCGTCACTGAGCTTACATCGATAACGCGCACCGTCACGAACCAACATCAAATGCGCATCGCCAGGAGCAATGTATACGTGCCCAGGTAATATCTGTTGGCCATCGACTGCTTCAAATACCGTCATTGCACAAATCGTATCCATGCGATTTGCAAATGAGGTGCTGAACACGGGTGGAATATGCTGCGAGATAACGATCCCGGGGCAATCGGCCGGCATCGCCTCCAGGACTACCTTCAATGCCTCCGTGCCGCCAGTCGATGCACCGATCGCGATGATTCTATCCGTCGTCTTAAAGTGCTGAGGTACGGCACGCTTCTCTAACACGACATCGGCGGAGTGCTTTTCTGTGATCTCCATCTTCTGCGGATTCGGAGATCCGCGTGCAATCATACGTGCATCGGCGCCTCGCTTCGAAAGTTTCGCACCCGCGGCGGCTTTAACCTTTTCGGTGACTTCTTCTGCGTAATCTTCGAGCGTATTGGCGAGATCTATTTTCGGTTTGCTAACAAAATCGACCGCCCCGACTTCAAGCGCCTCTAGGGTAATCTCCGCGCCTTTCTCAGTTAACGAAGATACCATCACCACCGGCATCGGCCGTAAACGCATGAGATTACGCAGAAAGGTAACACCATCCATCTTGGGCATTTCAACGTCTAAGGTAAGGACGTCTGGATTCAATTTTTTTATCTTTTCACGTGCGACCAGTGGATCGGGCGCAGCGCCAACAACTTCGATGTCTTTGTCTGCATCCAGAATTTTCGTCAACGTTTGGCGCACCAAGGCAGAGTCATCTACGATAAGTACACGAATTTTATCTGTCATCTTATTTCGTCCAGTCAAATACCGATGTAAAGCGCATTACGTTCGGGCTGTATTCAAAACAAATCGATTTCAGTCTCGACCGGCGTCTCAACGAGGCTATGCAAATACTTCTCTTCTCGACTCACAACAGTATCGTTGTGCAGCGGTTCCAATTTTTTAACGCGAACCCTACCGGTGGCCGGAAAATAATTTACTTTCCGCGGATAGGGTCCTTCGACATCGATCGCCGCGAGCGTTAAGCCCTCCATACGCACGTAGGATTCTGCGAATTGAGCATTCTTTCCACCGATGTTAGTTGCGATACGCAGCACCTGACCGCCGCCGAATAGTTTCACTTCAAGATTGTCGCGTCGGCCACCCTGCTTAAGAATGTCGTTGATTAAATGCTCCATTGCATAATTGCCATAACGCGTCGCTGCGTTCACCTTGGTGTTTTCCCATGATCCGTTTTGGTTCTCAGCGTGGTCAGGCAGCATAAAATGGTTCATCCCGCCTATCCCAAATACCTTGTCGCGAATGCACGCGGAAATACAGGACCCCAGCACCGTGGTGATCATTTCACCGGTTGTACTGACGTAGTACTCACCGGGCAATAGTTTCGCCGCGAACACGCTATTCTGTGGATCCCAGTAGCGATTAATGTGTTCAAACCCAACAATAGCTGGCGGTTGATCACCACACGACTCCTTGTTTTTTTGAAGCTCTGCGCTCACGTTGACCGTCGGTAAACCGTTTTTGCTATTAACTTAAATTTTTCGGTGACATTAAACAGGCTCTCCGAATGCCCGAGAAACAAATGCGCGTCATCAGATGCAAGCTTTGCGTAGCGGTCGAACAACACCCGTTGGGTGGGCTTGTCAAAGTAAATAACAACGTTGCGGCAAAAAATAATGTCAAACGGGCCACGCATTGGCCACTCACCCATCAGGTTAAGTTGCTTGAAGGTGATTAGCTCCTTCAATTTATTGTCGACTTGAACCTTGTCCGCCAATTCTCCACGGCCTTTGCGAAACCAGCGACGCAAGCGATCCTTCGACATCGTCTCAACCCTCTCTAGCCCATAGATTCCAGCCGCTGCGTGCTGAAGGCAATTTGTATCCAGATCGGTGGCCAAAATTCTCACGTCCCAGTTGTCGAGTTCCGGAAACGACTCCATGAGGCTTATTGCAATTGAATATGGCTCTTCTCCGGTGGAACATCCCGCCGACCAGATCCTGATCCGGCGATTCCCCTGATTGCGGTTCTTGAGTTCTGGTAAGACACTCTCGCGGAGGTAGTCAAAATGATGCGATTCCCTAAAAAACGAAGTTAAATTGGTTGTGATTGCATTGGTAAATTCTTCAAACTCGGTATCCGGATTGCTCGTAAGGTAGTCGGTATAAGCCGAAAAACTATTGAG
This sequence comes from Gammaproteobacteria bacterium, assembly GCA_021773835.1. GTDB lineage: Bacteria > Pseudomonadota > Gammaproteobacteria > UBA11873. Next base: position 91,203 of record JAJFJQ010000051.1, on the reverse strand, counting down.
TCCATGTGCACGAAGCCGTTTCGACAAACGTCCGTAGACCAAGTCCCGTTTCGCCTCTGATAGGCTGATCCCAGTGTGCTCCGACACCAGGTGCCGTAGACGTTTGAAATCCGCGTCAGTAAAAGCGTACTCACGCTGACTCATGCCCCTGGTCCTTGGTAAAGGTCCAATTGATTGGAGGTTACTAACCCTCGCGTTCCAGCGCTCAAGAACTGACGACACATTAGAAAATGTCCACCGAGTTATCGGTAAAATCCGAATCGATGTCCCTCGCGCCGATTAGCGCCCCAATTGCGGCGTCCGCCATTGCCGCATCAAATACTTCACGTTCTTCGTGTATTGAATACATGGTGCGGATCCTATTTAACAGTTCCGCCCAGTCATCAATTGAATCCAGATTTCGACCTGAGTCGGCAAACTTCGCGACCTGATTTAGCTCGAACAAAATATGCGAGAGACGCTGCGACAATGCATCGACGTATTGAAGCGCAGTGATCGCTGCGTTCGCATCTTCGGAAACGTGCCCTAGCGTTCCGTCTAACTTCGATAAGATAGATCTATCAACACCATCAGCGTCGACGAAGCTTTTGTTTAGTTCCCTCCGCGCGTCATTGATGTGGGCGATGCCGCGAAGCAACGAGTCGGTGCATTTGGCCTCTTCGTGTGTTGCGAATTTCATTGCGGCCTCGAGCTGCGCCGCCGACAACGAAATCACTTCCGCAAGATAGTCAGATTTAATCGAAGACGCGGGCGCACTGGTCGCTTCACCGCTAAGCTCCGCAGACTCAATAGCGGGGGATCTTAAATTGGACATGATGCTAAGCTGCCTTCGAGTCAATCTCAGGCAGATTGAGATGTGTCGTCAATCCCAACACACTAGCGTTGCGCAGGAGTGCCGCAGATGGATCCGACCAAACCACCTCACGATCGTTTTTGGACAATTCTTTTATGAAAACACAAAAAAGCTGCAGTACTGCGGTGTCTATAGCTTCAACCTGGGCCGCCTCAATGCGCAGCGCTTTCGTTGAGTTTGATAACTCGATGAGTTGCGAGTGAAGGTTTGCGGCCTCTGCAATCCCGATGTTCGGCGAAAGTTCGAGCACGTCGATATCTCCCGAGGAATCACAAAGATCGGTGAGGTATTCGTCTACGACTGCGCTTGTTACACCATCGTGCTCATGCCCGCCGCCGTTTGATGCTTTTCGTTCCGCGTCCAAACGATCGAGAACCGCGTCGAATTCTTCCTCGGTGATCTCGTCATTGCCGCCGGCTGCTGCGGTCGCCTCGCTGATCATTGGACTTGCCTGATCGAGCGGCGCCTTGCGCGCGTCAATCGCGTCCAATAATGCATCGAATTCTTCCTCGGTGATCTCGTCGTCGCCAGGCTTCTCTGTCACTGTCTTGTTCTCCGTCATATCGACGTTCGCTTAAGACCGAACGCCAATACATTTTTCCTTATCGTTATCGCAACACAGGCATCGCTCGTGTTCGCGGGGTTTTGGCTTGTGCATATTGATCTTTTTAGAATTCTTCCCACTCGCTGTCGTTTGAACCTCCGGCTACAACGCGACTCGAAGGGGGATCAGCAAACGCCACTGCGTCTGGGATGCTTCGACTCGACGCCTCACTACCCCACGGACGATCCATTCCCCGTCGGTCACTACCGTGCGTCGCTTCTGTCACTTGGCTCGGTCGACTTGCCTCATCGTGAGTTTCGTTCGTCGTGAAAAAGGCCATCATTTGATTAAGCCTTGCGGACTGATCACTCATCGATGCGCTCGCCGCTGCGGCCTCTTCTACAAGGGCCGCGTTTTGCTGAGTCATCTCATCCATTTGGGTGACCGCTTTGTTTACCTGCTCAATACCGGCGCTTTGCTCCTGGCTCGCGGCTGCAATTTCGGCAACGATGTCGGTGACTTTTTTCACGGCGTTTACAATCTCGTCGAGTGTGCTACCGGACTCATTGACCAGGCGCGAACCGTCTTCTACTTTGACGACGCTGTCTTGGATGAGATCTTTGATTTCTTTGGCCGCCGTAGCACTGCGACCTGCGAGATTTCTAACTTCACTTGCAACGACGGCAAACCCGCGGCCTTGTTCGCCGGCGCGCGCCGCTTCGACTGACGCATTGAGCGCCAAAAGGTTCGTCTGGAAGGCTATTTCGTCGATAACGCCGATGATGTCGAAAATCTTCTTACTCGACTCGTTGATTGCATTCATCGCGGTAACCGCCTCATTAACCACCGACCCGCCAGATTCCGCTTGTTCCCGAGCCTGGATTGCAAGTTGATTGGCCTGCCGCGCGTTGTCCGCATTTTGAGTGGTTGTACTCGTCATCTCCTCCATACTGGAGGCCGTCTCTTCTAGACTAGAGGCTTGCTCTTCGGTCCTTTGCGATAGGTTTGCGTTTCCTTGCGATAATTCTGATGCACCCGTAGAGACTGCGTTTGCGGTACTTTGGATTGAGCCAACGACTTCCGTCAACTTAGCAACGGTTCGATTCGCGTCGTCCCTAAGCCGACCAAAGTCGCCATCGTAGGCCGCCTCAATTTTTTGCGTCAAATTGCCCTCGGCTAATGCAGAAAATACTCTGATCGTGTCGGCTACAATTCTTTCCTGAGCCATGACCAGTGATTTCTGATCAGAAACGTCAGTCGCGTACTTCACCACCTTAAAGGCCTTACCATTCAGGTCGAAGATCGGGTTATAGGACGCTTGTATCCAAATCTCCTTTCCGCCTTTCCCGATCCGCTTGTATTCTGCGGACTGGTATTCGCCACGATTTAAACTGGACCAAAACTCCTTATACTCAGTGCTTTCACGATAGTCTGGTAGAACAAACATCGAATGGTGTTGTCCTTGGATCTCCTCCAAACGATAACCAAGAACAGAAAGAAAATTATCGTTTGCCGTGATGATCTTGCCATCCATGTTAAACTCGATCACAGCTTGCGATTTACTAATTGCCGCTATTTGGCCGGCAAAGTCCGCCGCCTGCAGTTTTTGTGCGGAGACGTCGGTGGCGTATTTCACGATCTTGATCGCTTTGCCCTGTTCGTCGAATATTGGGTTATACGACGCCTGGATCCAAATTTCCTTGCCGCCTTTGCCAATCCGTTTGTACTCCGCCGCCTGAAACTCACCGCGGTTAAGGCTAGCCCAAAATTCTTTGTATTCTGCGCTGGAGCGGTGGCTCGTTTCGACGAACATTGAATGATGCTGCCCTTGGATCTCTTCCAAACTGTACCCAACAGCCGCGAGGAAGTTTTCATTTGCCGTTACGATCGTGCCGTCTAAGTTAAACTCGATTACAGCCTGGGATTTTCCGATCGCATCGATATAGCTTCGATTGGTGATCAATTCGGCTTCCAAAGATCGAATTTTTTTACCAACACTAGGGATCACAGATGACCAAAGTGATTTCTTGTGGACATTACTCATCGAACACTCCTAATTTTGCATCGGTTCTTAGTATTGCTTCCGAAACATCGCCCTTACCAACTCGCTTAAGTTCAATGCATAGCATTCGAGGAATTTGTTCTTTGCTTGAATGCTTCAAAACTCCTCCCATTCACTATCGGTTGATCCACCAACCGCTGAACGTTTTTGAGGCATCTCAGGCTCGGATTCTCGTGTAGTTGGCGTCTCTGTCCCGCCACTTTCGATATCACCACTCCAAGGGCGATCTTGACTACGGCGCTCGGTTGGTACGGTTGTTTCTGAATTTGTCGCTGGCATACCCGCATCGGACTGCGTCGTAAAGAAAGCCATCATGTCATCGAGCTTGGACGATTGATCGCTGATAGACTTACTCGCCGCTGCCGCCTGCTCGACCAAGGCCGCATTCTGCTGAGTCATCTCATCCATCTGCATGACGGCCTTATTGACCTGCTCAATCCCAGAGCTCTGCTCTTGACTCGACGCCGCTATCTCAGCAACGATATCGGTGACTTTCTTAACAGCACCAACGATCTCTTCTAACGTCTCACCAGACTCGTTGACCAAACGCGACCCCTCGTCGACCTTCGTACCGCTGTCCTGGATCAATTCCTTTATCTCTTTCGCCGCGGTCGCACTTCGACCAGCAAGGTTCCGCACCTCGCTTGCAACGACAGCGAAGCCCCGACCTTGTTCACCGGCACGCGCCGCTTCGACCGAGGCATTCAAGGCAAGTAGGTTGGTCTGAAACGCAATCTCATCAATGACACCGATAATGTCCGAGATCTTCTTACTCGACTCATTGATATCATTCATCGCCTTCACCGCGTGATTGACGACTTCGCCACCGGACTCGGCTAGATCGCGAGCCTGTGTTGCGAGCTGGTTGGCCTGTCGCGCGTTATCTGCGTTTTGCGTCGTCGTACTCGTCATCTCCTCCATGCTGGAGGCGGTCTCTTCCAGACTTGAGGCTTGCTCTTCGGTGCGTTGCGATAGATTCGCGTTTCCTTGCGAGAGCTCCGTGGCGCCCGTTGAGACGGTATTAGCCGTCGCCTGGATCGAATTAACAACTTCAGTGAGTTTCGCTACGGTATGGTTCGCGTTCTCTTTCAAGGACCCAAAGATACCGTCGTAATCCGCTTCGATAGTTTCAGTCAAATGTCCCTCAGCCAATGCACCGAGCACCCTAACGGTATCACCGATGACGCGATCGGCGACATCAACCAAATCATTGACCCCGGTACTCAGGGATTCAAAGAACCCGCTTTTGCCGTCCAGACTTATTCGTTTGCTGAGATCACCGCTCTTCGCCGACGCGACGATACTGTCTACTTCAACCTCTATGGCCACTTCAGCCGTCCGATCCACCCACTCAACAACGGTGCCTAGCCGATCGCCGTTGTCTCCCACAACAGGGTTCGCCGCAAACGCGAACGTCCTGCCACCGATCTTCAACTCGGCCTCATGCGTCGAGGTCAGCCCTTCCACCAGACTTCGCTGATGCGCTGGATTCTGATGGAATACATCCATATTGGTACCTAACAATGTCTTCGCCTCGAAGTTCGGTAGGTCCTTGCGCAGATCCGACTCTGCGTTAGCAAACATGTCTCGGACGGAATCATTCATATAGATGATGTTGAAATCGACATCCGCCATCATCACGTTGCTGTTGACCTTATCAAGCGCTTGGCGCACGCGACTATTTTCTGCTGAAATTTTTCGATCCGACTCTATCTGCGAGCGTAGGTTTTTCTGCATTGTTTGCATGCCGGCGAATACGCCTACTGGACGTTTGCCAGTTTCTAGATCCATCTCAAGGTCGCCCTCAGCAATGGCCGACACCACGTCTAATAAGCGTTTCGGATCGGCACCAAGCTGCGCAAGAACCCTGCGAGAAAACCACCACGAAAACGCGAAACATAAAATCGCGGCAGCCAGCGCAACAATAATGATGACGTGTTGCAGATTGCTCAAGGAACTGAGCGCTTCATCGACGTTAATCTCACCGACCACGCCCCACTCAAGGCCCCCGGGAAGCGCAAGTGGCACATAGGAGGATAAGACTTGTGTCCCGCGATAGTTTGCATATTGACCCGTTCCCGAACCACCGTTAAATATCGCCTCAGTGCTGGCAGTTCGGACTTCGCGGCGTAACAGGGTTGGCTCCTCGGTTTGGTCTGACTGAGATCGCATCAAAAAATCCGACCCAACAAGATAAGTTTCACCGGATTCTCCCAACCCGGCTCGTTCGTGCATGATTTGGTTGATGTGATCGACGGGCATTTGAAAAATCAAAACGCCAACCACAACCCCTGAGTCTAGAATTGGCGATGCAATAAATGATGCTGGCGCGTCGTAGGACGGTCGATAGGGTTCGTAATCGGCAATGACGAAATCATTTTCACCGGTAAGTTTGACGGCCTCGCGAAAGGCTTTGCCGAAATTCGTATCCGCGTACGGACCATCGATCAAGCTCGTACCGTAGTCGAGCTCTTTAAATACAGAATAAATGATGTGCCCAGTACGTGGATCGAGGATAAAGATATCGTAATACCCAAACTTTTCGAGATAACTTCGAAGGATCGGATGGTAGATGCGATGTAATTCGTCGTAACGTGAGCCTGTCTGCGCATTGTCGAGTTGATGCTTCTCCCCTAATGGATTTGGGTTTTCAGCAATATATCGGTATTGCGCCGATATAGAAGCGGCCGATTTTGGAACGAGCGAATGAATCTCAACACTCGTACCATTGTTTCTAGTTTTAAATTCGTTAGCGAACTCATGTTGATAAAACTTAGCCATCGCTGATCGCATGTGGGCCGCAGTATCCGCGTCGAGCGTGTCATCGTTGAACGCTGGCGCCAATTCCTTAGCGGCGTCGATGGTCATCTTATTTTGGGATAGCGTTACAACCTGATCTCGAATCGTGCCGAAGTAGCTCTCGACCTGTGTTTTCTTAGCGACGGTCAGAGAACTCATCTGGGCGACTACGCGATCGGTAATTGACTCTCCGGCAATCTTATTTACCACCATTCCCGTAATGAGTGCTGGAACTAACCCGGCCATGACCATGGCAAGCATAAGTTTTTGGCTGAATTTCAAGATTACTAATCTATTGAATGGGTTCATCTCTACATCCAAATTTTTCTAATCTTTTGCTCACTGAAATATTAGTATCCGTTATCGGACTACGAAGGTTGGCAGCGTGGTAATCCTCATCAGGCGCCCACCGGCTCCGCTGACTCTATTGGATCTTGGACAATCGCATCATCAGGTGCGCTGTGCTCTCGGAGCAATTCGTCGATGTTTAACAAAATCACCATTTTGTCTTCCACAGTCGCCAATCCATGTACAAATTTAGTATCGATTGATGAACCGAAATCGGGCGGCGGTTTGATATTGTTTTCGTCAATCATGTAGACCTCCGAAACCGCATCAACGACCATTCCGACAATTTTTTCACCGCTGTCGGTTTCAACCCGCACAACGATTACGACTGTCGTAGGGCCAAACGCAATTTGATCGAGTCCAAAGCGCCCGCGAAGGTCATAGATAGGTACAACTGATCCGCGAAGATTAATTACGCCTAATACATAAGCCGGTGTGTTCGGAATTGGAGTCACGGAATCCCATCCTTGGATCCCTTGCACTCGAAGGATATCGACACCATATTCCTCAGCGTCGACAATGAACGTTAGGTGTTGCCCAGTATCACCGTGCGAATCCAGACCAGCTGCTTCGATTGGGTCATTCAGTGTCGTCATCGACTAGTTCCTCTTAGACTTCGGTTTCTATATTCCAAACGTTGCTACGCAGCCGTCCTTGCCAACGAACGACCATTGTCCAACGCGTTAGCCAAGCATTTATTGATGAGTCCCGGAACATCAATAATCAGGGCAACGGTTCCGTCACCAAGAATCGTCGCGCCTGACAGCCCGTCGGTTTGGCGGAAATTCGTTTCGAGACTCTTGATCACGACCTGTTGCTGACCGAGAAGGTCGTCGATGAACAATCCCACTTGGATCCCATCAGACTCCACGACCACCAGTAAGCCTTTTTCCAATTCGGTGCAGTCGGACTCGATGCCAAATAACTCGTTCATCCGTACGATCGGGATGTATTCATCGCGCAGCCTAAAGAGTTCGGCCCGACCCGCGATCGCATTTACGTTGTCGAGCGTAACTTGTAGGGATTCGACTATCGAGACCAGAGAAATTACAAAGATCTCTTTTCCAACTCGTAGCAGTTGACCATCCAGGATGGCGAGCGTTAGAGGTAACCGGATCCGGAACGTGCACCCCGCACCTTCTTCCGATTGCAATTCCACATGCCCTCCAAGGTCTTGAATGTTTCGCCTCACAACATCCATGCCAACGCCGCGACCGGAAATCTCGCTGACGTTTGTAGCAGTGGAGAATCCAGGATGAAAAATGAGGTGATGTATTTCATCATTCGATAGTTCTTCATTAGCGCCAACAAGGCCGCGGTCCCTGGCTTTCTGCAGCAGTTTGGCTCTAGGTAGTCCCTGTCCATCATCGCCGACTTCAATTACGATATTGCCTCCCGAGTGATAGGCGTTTAATTTCAAGACACCAACTTCGCTCTTGCCTGCCGCAAGACGGTCTTCTGGCATTTCGATCCCGTGATCGAGCGAGTTCCGCACAAGGTGCATTAGAGGATCGCCGATTTTTTCAAGAACAGTCTTATCGAGTTCGGTTTGATCGCCTTCGATCACCAGATCTATCTTTTTATTTAATTGACCACTGATGTCTCGTACCAATCGTGGAAATCGATTGAAGGAGAAACTGATCGGCAGCATTCGAATTTGCATCACCGTCTGTTGGAGCTCACGGGTATTCCTGTCTAGCTGAACTAAACCTTGCCGCAAGCCTTCGAAATCGAGAAAGCCCTCGTCCTCACCAAAACGACTTAACATTGATTGCGTGATAACGAGTTCGCCAACTAAATTTATAACGCTATCGACTTTATCGATGCCTACTCTGATCGATCCGGCATCGGAATTTGTTGCGCGTGCGGGAACCGCCGGCTTTTGCTTATCGGCGCCAGCTGGTGGTGCTGGGTCAGCGGTTTTGGCAACCTCGATATCCGAGTATTCGCTGCTGGACTTAGCACCTTGGTCGCGACCGGCGCTGAGTTCTTTAATTTCAAGATCACACTCACCTTCGACCCACTCGAATACGGTTACGATTTCATCGCGAGTTACGTTAGTCGACAGCTCCATCTGCCAACCAAGGTAAATTTTCTCGGATTCCAGCTCGCCCAGGCCCGGAATGGACGCCATATCGACCGTCACTGACAAATCGCCGAGCAATGACAGCTCTTGGAGAATAATCAAGGGATCGTTGGCGGTCGCGAGCATTTCTGCGTGCGGCTTGAAACTAATAGACCAACGCTGCGTATCTAATTGCACCTGAGGATCGCCGTCCGCTGGCGATTCCGTACTTGCAGACACGGGCGCGTCGACCTCGGCAGCTTTTACAGGCTCGCTATCGCCCGCCGCCAAGATCGATTCGAGGCTGCGTTGGGTTTGCTCAACATGTGCGGACATGACTGTCTCACCGGCTTGGGTCGCCCGCAGCATTTCACGCAAACAATCTACCGCTTGTAAAAACGCATCGACGGTCGGTTGGCTTAGGCGCATCGCGCCGTCTCGGATTTTGTCGAGCAATGTCTCCATCACGTGAGTGAATCCGGCCACCTCAGTGAATCCAAACATACCGGCGCCGCCCTTTACAGAGTGCGCCCCACGGAAAATCGTATTAATCGCGTCGAGGTCAACCGGATCAGCATTTACATCAAGGTTGACCAGCCCAGTTTCCATATCATCGAGTGCCTCGAAACTTTCTTCGAAGAACATGCCGTGGAATTCGTCTAAATCTAGCGCCATAGTGCTCTGTCCTATGCGTTACCCGAGTACCTTGTTGACAGTGGCCAACAGACGATCGGGTTCAAACGGTTTTACTATCCATCCGGTCGCACCGGCGGCCTTACCTTCTTGTTTTTTCTCTGTGCTTGATTCGGTCGTTAACATCAGCATTGGAATGAACTTGTAGGTCGCCAAAGCGCGCAATTCTTTAACCAAGGTAATACCGTCCATATTCGGCATATTGACGTCCGTTAGCACCAGATCGACCGGCTCGTTGCGCGCACGGTCCAAAGCTTCAACACCGTCACATGCATCGACGACCTCGTGTCCCCCTTCCTGTAAGATGAAAGACACCATCTGCAACATCGATGTGGAATCATCCACCGCTAAGATTTTCGCCATCGGCTACTCCCGCACTACCTTTGCGACTTTGTAGGTGAGGCGAGCTGGAATGTCTTTGTGGTCAAAGATCCAACTCCGAAAGAATGTCGTCAACATCAGTTTGGTCAACTGCGCAAGTTTCATTAGGACTGCTCTCAACTACTGGTCCGCGCGCGGCAGACGATGATCCGTGTTCGGCTGGGACGGTGTCGGTCGGCGTACTGGGTTTTACTCCTGCCATCGCACAAAGTTGCTCGTCGACCGATTTCACGTCGTTCATCACGCGACGAATGACCTGCCCGGTTAAATCTTGGAACTCCTGCGCTAGCAAGATTTCCGATAGATTGGCGCTGAGTTTCTTGTTGCTTACTTCAAAGTCATTCAGGAACGTCATTAGGCCATCCGAAAATGACTTGAATTGCTCGTAATCCAGTTCGCGGCATCGAAACCGCACCCATTGCTCGCCCAAGGACCTGGCCCGAGTGCCAAGTGTCGCCGCAATCGGCATCGAATCTTCCACGAGGTCCAAGGTTCTGTTCGCTGCTTCGTTTGTTTTTTCGATCACATAGTCGAGGCCATTCATAGCCTCAGGTAGTTTGCCGTGCGCTGCCGCAATAACCTGTGGATCAAGCGGCTGATGATGCAAAGTGGAGTGCAATTTTTCAGATATTTCACGTAGCTCACCTAAAACGGTCGAGTCAGCTGCACCATCCAATTGCTGAGATTCGTTGTCCCCGTTCGGCATAGCTGTTTGAAATGTCCTGTCTAAACCGTCGGCGACGGTTGCATTCGTGATCGACAATTAATTCGTTAGGCACCGAGTTCTCTACGCGCATTTGCGACGGCGGAGCTTCAATTCTATTTCGGCTGCATCATGCGCAACTTTAGGCTGACGTTTACACCGATCGAGAACTTACGAGGAGATGGTGACGAAGGCGAAAGCTGCACAGGCAGTCCGCCGCTTTCGCGCTGAATCTAATTGCACCCAGATGGTGGCCCAGTTAAACGCGAAAAGAAGTCATCTACGCCTGAGCGAAACTCGGCGGCGAACTTGAAAATACTTAGTGAAGGACGCTAGCTGGTGAGCAGACCTTCTACCTCAGAGAAATGTGTGCCAACTTCTTCGCTTAGATCGGCATACCAATGCGGATCGGTCTGACCAAGGATCTTTAACACGTCCGCGGAGACCTCCCGCATTGCGTCACTGGATATCGCGAACCCACCGAACCCAGCATGGTCAGCCATAATACCGCCGACCTGAATTATCGCCGCCTGCAGCGGTGCCGTTTGTGAAACCTCCGGCTGATGGTGGTACTGAATGGCGTCACACACGGTCTCGGATAAGCCCCATCCGCGCATTATCATCGCGCCGATTTCCGCATGGTTGAAACCCAGCCAACGGCGTTCGGTATCCGCCAAGACTGACTCGTTACCTGCAGCGTCCAAAATTGATTTTTCTGCTAGTTCTGGGAAGCGATCGTTGATCACAAGCGTGCCAACGTCATGCAAAATGCCGGTGACGAATATTTGCTCACAATCTGGGAGGTTGAGCTCGGTTGCGAGAACTTTCGAAGCGACCCCGCAATAGACAGAATGACGCCAGAAACGTTTCATGTCAGTAACATTTGCGGAAATCTTCGAAAACGACTGCACCGCGCATACAGAACAGACTAAATTGGCCAGTTCACGCATACCAATTACCGGTATAGCGCGCACAACAGTGTCAATCGGGGAGCGCGGTGCGTAATAAGGGCTATTGACGATCCGGAGAAGTCGCGCAGTTAGATTCGGATCACTCGACATCACAGTAGCGAAATCGGTAGCGGAAGCATCGTCCAAATTAAGCAGAGAATTTATTTTAAAATAGACCTCCGGGGGAGAAACGAACCCGGACATGTTGTCCAGGACATCTGCTGCCAGACGGCCTCGATCGATTATCTCTTGCTCAAATTCATCTGGGTTTATCATTGCAAGACTTGCCATGACTGCACCTTCCTTTTTTCAACTACCAGTAAAATCGATAGCCGAATTAAAATTGTAAAAATCGACGGCTGAGTGCACCGTCATCCTGCCCGTAACAATGCCTGTGGTTGATCAAAGCCTTTCAGGTGATCTAGAAGTTCTTCATAGGCGCGGCTGCCGCGAGCACGTGGCTGCCAACACGTCAGTGGTAACCCGATCCGACTCGCTTCGCGAAACTGGGTATCAACAGGAATGACATCGGGCCATTGCTGGATATCGGGCCGGGCGCGTAATCGCGCAAGGCTGTCGTGCGAGGCACGCGTGCGACGGTCGAACATCGTCGGGACCACGGTATAGGGCACAGCCAGTCCGGACGACCGCTGGATCATCTCCAATGTCCGCAGCAGGCGTTCCACGGAACTCACGGCCATAAACTCTGTTTGTACCGGCACGATCAGCGAACTACAGGCGACGAGTGCATTTACGACTAGGATCCCCAGCATTGGTGGGCAATCGATCAGACAATAGTCATATTCGTGATCCAGCTCGTCCAGACATTTTTTCAGCACGCCGCCCATGCCACGCTGTTGACCATAGCGCCTATCTAAGGACACTAATGCGGTTGAACTCGGTACTAGTGAAATGCCCGGCGTCTCCTGGGTCTCGACGATGCAGCTGCGTACATCGCGATACTCGTGATTGGCTGCGGCCTCGAACAAGCCATAGGCATTGGGCTCGACAACATCGCAGTTGAACCCGAAGTAACCTGTCAGTGAACCGTGTGGATCGAGATCGACCAATAAAACCTTGTAACCGCGGCGCGCCAACGATCCCGCGATACTGACGACGGTTGTCGTCTTACCAACACCGCCTTTTTGCGCGGCCACAGTCCACACCTTCACCGGCATATCCCTGCACAATTTGGGTTGAGGTCGGGGTTACTAGTCACGATCAACATCACGCCGCTTTTAGGCGCGCGAAAATTTTATCGATTTTTTCTTGCAAGGTCGCAGCCGTGAAAGGTTTAACCACATACCCGTTCACACCCGCTTCAGCGGCGAGCACAATTTGTTCGCGACGTGCCTCGGCCGTCACCATCAGAGCCGGCAGGTTAGCGATACTCGGTTCCGCTCTCACAGCCTTCAACAGATCAATTCCTTCCATCCCCGGCATATTCCAATCAGTTACGAGAAAGTCGAACTTTCCGGTCTTCAACATCGGCAGTGCGGTCAATCCATCATCTGCCTCTTCTATGTTTGTAAAACCCAATTCCGTCAGTAGATTCTTAACAATACGGCGCATCGTTGAAAAGTCATCAACGACTAGAATCTTCATACTTTTATCCACACCTTCCTCCTATTATTTTTGCTTTGACCGATTCCATGGGGTCGGCCGGTGTTTTCGTTACTCTTCATCTGGTCCACTCCGACATTCGGGTCTTCAACCGGATCAACGCCTGCGAGTGGATCTGGCAGACGCGCGACTCGCTAACCCCGAGCACTTCACCGGTCTCGCGCAAATTGAGTTCCTCTTTGTAGTACAAGGACATCACAAGACGCTCGCGTTCCGGCAGTCCCGCGATTTCCGCGGCCAATGCCGCCTTGAATTGATCATCTTCGACTTCGTCCATGGGTTCCGGGATCTTGCCAGCGAGGCCTTCGGACATGCCCTCTTCCTTGGTCTGTAGATCCTCGAAGCTAAACACCCGGTATCCGCTGGCATCCTGCAAAGTTCGATAATACTCATCGATACTTACCCCGACCCGCTCAGCCACTTCGGCGTCGCGCGCGTCGCGTCCGTGTTCCGCTTCGAGCTGGCTGACCGCACGGGTGATCTCGCGAACCTTGCGATGCAACGAGCGCGGTGCCCAGTCGCCTTTGCGGATCTCATCCAGCATCGACCCTCGGATCCGTATTCCCGCATAGGTCTCGAAACTCGCGCCTTGGCTCGCGTCATAATTTCGTGCGGCCTCCAACAGGCCAATCATGCCGGACTGAATCAAATCGTCGACCTGTACAGTCGGCGGCAAACGGCTCATTAAGTGATAGGCAATGCGTTTCACCAACGAGGCGTATTGCTCGACGTATTCAGTCTGGCTCGCGATACTCAGATCCGAATTTGCGGCTTTTTTATATTTTGCTGCTCGGTTCATGCCGTGATATGCCCTCCAGTCATATCTGCCTGAATCATCCGCTCGACAAAAAACTCGAGCTGACCACTCGCGTAAAGCGGCGTAGGCCATCTATCGGCCGTATCCGCCAAATTCTTGAATGCGACCCCTGCCGGGCTGCTTGGATGGCTTTCAACCACCGCCATTCGTCGCCTCAGCGCGGTGCGGACGTTTCGATCAATGGGTATTGCGCCCGCGTAATCCAGCGAAACATCGAGAAAGCGGTAGGTCACCTCGGTAAGCTTGCCGAACAAGGCGAAAGCCTCGGCGTTATTGACGGCTTGATTGACCAGGATCCGGAACCGGTTACGGCCCGTACGTTGATTGAGTACTTTAATCGTCGCGTAGGCGTCGGTTACCGACGCGGGGTCGTTGCACACAACAACGATGACTTCCTGCGAGGCATCGCAAAATTGCAAGGTATTGGCAGCGATCCCTGCCGCAGTATCGACAATCATGACATCGGTGCGTCGCTCCAATTGGCTGAAGGCATAGAGCAAACCAGCGCGTTCCGCCTCAGCAAGCTCAGCCATCCGCTGCACGCCTGAGGCCGCCGGGACGAGTTGTATGCCGCTTGGCCCAGCGATCAAGATTTCATCTAAATCGCAGCGTCCATCAAGGACATCGATTAGATTGCGTTCGGGACTAAGCCCTAGCATCACGTCGATGTTGGCCAAGCCCAAATCGGCATCGAGTAGGGTCACGGTGCGGCCAAGATCGGCGAGCGACACGGCGAGATTGATTGAGACGGTGCTCTTGCCAACACCGCCCTTCCCGCTCGTGATCGCAATAACATGAGTCGGCCCTGGCGTGGAGTCGACGGGTATCGGATTTAACATGATGAGTAGTTCCTGAAATGCACGGTTTTGTTTGTATTAGTAATAGAATTATTCACCGCGCTTAGGCGACAAATGCGCGTTCCAGTTGAGCTGGATCTTCAGGTGACGGTGTTTCACCGGCCAATGCGATCGTGCGACCAACTAAGTTACGCGCTAGCGGTGCTTCGAGATCGTCCGGAACCTGCTGACCAGCACACAGGTAGGCCACTGGTAAGTTCGCTTCGATAATGGCCGATAGGGCTGGGCCCAGTACTGCCGCCTCGTCAAGTTTTGTCAGCACGCAGCCATCGAGGGCTAAGTCGGCGGTTGCAGCAAGGACCTTGTTTAAACTTAGATAGTCCGTCGTCGCCCCAACTACCAGATAGTTCTTGGCCGGCTCGTCGAGCACGGCTAATTTGGTGATCATCTCCCGTAGGCGAATGTCATCGACAGAAACACCGGCAGTATCGATGAGGACGAGTCCCTTATCTTGGAGGCGATCGAGGCAGGCGGTCAGCTCATCTAGATTGCGCGTCGCGTGAACGGCAATACCAAGAAGCCCGCCGAATACCTTGAGCTGTTGCTGAGCGCCTAGTCGTTGGTCGTCGGTAGATATGAGTGCAACCCGGTCGGGACCGTGATCGATCGCATATTGCGCAGCAAGTTTGCATGCCAAAAGCGTCTTCCCAACGCCGCTCGGTCCACATAAGCTAACTCGACCTCCGAACTTCAGGATCGGATCGTCGAGTACCTCAAGGCGTGATTCAAATGCGCCCAAAACCAATCTCCAGCCGTGTTCGAATTGGACGTTATCCGGTAGGGCAGCGATCAGTTCACGCCCCAATGTCGGTACGATGCCGGCACGCGATAACACACGCAGTAATCGCGCTCGGGTGGGATGCTTACCGCCAAATTCTGACCACGCCAAGCCGCACATTTGCTGTTCGAGCAAGCCGCGTAAGTCACTTAATTCGCGTTGCATGAGTTTGACCGTCGGGCCATCGCTCCAAAGTTTCGCGCCGTCCTCTGCTTGAATCATCTCCGATACTAGCGCTACGGGCTTGGGTGTCGGTACAGGATCTTCCGACAGCTCCGCGACTTCGCTTGCCTCCGGCTCTCTCGCCGCGATCCGATCCCTGACCTCAGCCTTCGCGTGGTCAGCAAATTTTTGTACCAATTCGTCGTCGATCGCCCCTTCTGCGGTGACCAATTCAACGCCGTCCTCAACTTTGCGATTAGATAAAATCAGCACGTCGGGGCCTTGCTCATTGCGAACCATTTCGAGCGCGCTGCGCATATTTGCGGCAAAGTATCGGCGCACCTTCATGTCAACATCTCCCTTACAGTCGTCATTGTTGATTGCGGTTTAACTCGCACCCGCTAAACCACCTGTCTCATCGCCAACCGTGGCCACAATTCTTATCTGGGTCGTACCGGGCACTTCGTTATAGCCAAGTACATGCAAGGCCTTGATACTGTGTCTGGCGAATCGGGAGACAAAGTCGCGCAAGCCGTCCGGCACGAGTAACACCGACGGATGACCGCTAAGTTCTTGCCTGCCATGCGCCTCGTTTAGCGATTGCAGCATGCGGTTTGCTAATCCTGGTTCAATTGCCACACCCGTCTCCGACATCGTTTCAATTGAGCGCTGCAATATCTGTTCCAACGACGGATCCAGGGTGATGACCGGCAACTCTTCCGCCAAACCATTGATTTGTTGGACTATCGAACGACCGAGTGCGGCGCGCACCAAGCCGGTTAAGGCGCCAGAGTCTTGACTCTTGAGTCCGTGTTCCGACAGCACCTCGAGCACCGTGCGCACGTCACGTACCGGTACCTGCTCAGCCAATAGGTTTTGCATCACCTTAACCACGGTGCTGAATGGCAAAATATTTGGGACAAGCTCTTCAACCAGCTTCGGCGATACCTTCGCCATACCATCGAGTAATTGCTGTACTTCGTCATGTCCTAATAATTCGTGCGCGTGCTCTTGCACCGTCTGGCTCAAATGTGTTGCGACGACGGTACTCGCATCCACCACGGTGTACCCGAACGCCTGCGCCTGTTCACGCTGGTCCTCGCCGATCCATACCGCCTCAAGATTGAACACCGGATCGGTTACCGCGTTTCCGTTGAGCTCCCCATATACCTGTCCCGGGTTAATTGCCAAGTCTTGATCTGGATAAATCGCTGCCTCCGCAATCGTGCTGCCATGCAGTGTGATCCGGTAGGTGGTTGGATCGAGATCAAGGTTGTCTCGAATGTGCACGGCAGGAACTAAAAATCCGAGTTCCTGTGACAGCTTTTTCCGTACGCCCCTTAGGCGATTCAATAACTGGCCGTTTTGATTCCGATCAACCAAAGGAATCAATCGATAACCAACCTCTAGTCCGATCGCATCGAGCGGCGCAACGTCATCCCAGGTTAACTCTTTATTTTCCGGTGGCGGTGGTGGTGGTGGCGTTAGCTCTTGCTCGCGCGTACGCTCAGCGATACGTTGTCGCTGCCAATAGGCACCCGCACCTGCGGCACCAGCGATCAATAAAAATGCAATGTTTGGCATCCCAGGAATGATGCCGAGCAGCCCCATTAGTGCTGCGGTCACCGTCAAGGCCTTGGGATCGTCGAACAATTGCGTCAAGACCTGGTCGCCAACGTCTTCCTCGGCGGACACACGCGTCACCATAATCGCAGCTGCGGTAGCCAGAAACAGCGACGGGATCTGCGCGACCAGACCGTCACCAATGGTCAATAGCGTGAAGACCCGTACGGCTTCGCTGATCGCCATACCATGTTGGGCCGCGCCGATCGCAAGCCCACCGACGATGTTGATAAACAAAATCAGTATTCCGGCGATGGCATCACCGCGGACGAACTTGCTCGCACCGTCCATGGCGCCGTAGAAGTCTGCCTCTTGTGCAACTTCTTCGCGGCGCGCTTTAGCCTCTTCTTGAGTGATGGTCCCGGTATTGAGATCCGCATCGATTGCCATCTGCTTACCTGGCATGGCATCCAATGTGAAGCGTGCACTAACTTCCGAGATCCGTCCCGCGCCCTTAGTCACCACCACGAAATTGATAATGACGAGTATCGCGAACACAACAAACCCAACCGTATAGTTGCCGCCGACAACAAAATCACCAAATGCCTGGATCACATCCCCGGCAGCGCCCGTGCCGGTGTGTCCGTTAAGCAAAACCACTCGCGTGGACGCGACATTCAGGGACAAGCGCAGCAGCGTCGCTACTAGCAGCACTGTTGGGAAGGCGGCGAAATCGAGTGGGCGTCGCGAGTAGATACCAGCGAGCAACACCACCAGCGACAGTGAAATGTTGAACGTAAAAAAAACATCCAACAAGAACGTTGGCATCGGCACGACCATCATTGTCATGATCGCCAAAAGTAATAAAGGTGTGCCGACACCAGACGTCGACAATTGCTTCAACCCAGCGATACTGAACAAGTTTTGTGGTGTATTTGCCATTTAGATCAGTATTGCAGCTCGGTTGGTATCGGGAGGTCGTCGAATGACACGGCAGCCGGCCGCTCTTTACGTTTCAATTGAAAGACATAAGCCAGCACCTGTGCAGCGGCTACGTACAAGCCTGCGGGGATCTCGCGGTTCAGCTTCGTCGTGTGATAGATGGATCGCGCTAGCGGTGGTGCCGACAGAATCGTTACGTTTGACAGAACGGCCAAATCGCGGATCCGTAATGCGACTTGATCAGCGCCTTTCGCGATAACCCGTGGGGCCGACATGGTCTCCGGATCGAAGCGCAATGCCACGGCATAATGCGACGGATTGGTTACCACGACATCGGCGTTCGGTACTTCTTCCATCATTCGCCGATTAGCGAGTTCCTGCTGTAGGTTTCGGATCCGTCCCCGCATCTCGGGCGACCCTTCTTGCTGCTTGGTTTCATCCTTAACTTCTTGACGGGTCATGCGCAGCTTGCGGCCGTTGTCCCATATCTGAAATGGCACATCGATGGCGGCGATCAGTAGTGTGGCCAACGCGCTGATCGTAAATATCTGCATCACGATAACCCCAGCATCGGCTAGCGCGGTGTCGGTATCCATTAGGCCTATGCGGCTTACATGATCGAACTGGCCATAAAGCGCGATCAAGGCGAAGCCGAGAATCAATGCGAATTTAGCCAGCGCCTTAAACATTTCGATGAATCCGCGCGCACCAAAGACTTTTTTGAGTCCTGCGATCGGATCTAGTCGATTTAATTTAACCGAGCTAGCACTTGGATCGAACGACCAACCACCGACCGCTATCGGAGCCAGCGCGGCAACGATAGTCAGCAACACTAGCAGTGGTGTTAATGCACTGAGTCCGGTCAAGCCGGCGTTCACGGTGGCGTGGTAGGTGTAGGTTGGATCGAAAATTTGGCCCCGGCTAAGCGAGAAGCCACCCTTCAGGAGTACCGCAAGTTCGCTGAAGAACCAATCGGAGCTTAAATAGAACCCGATAACAGCGGTGAACAACAACATTGCCGTGGTTAACTCGCGCGAGCGCGGGACATTCCCCTTCTCGCGCGCGTCACTACGTTTTTTTGGAGTCGCCTCTTCTGTACGCTCTTGCCCGGTCTGATTATCAGCCATTATCTACGGGCTCCTAAGAATTTGTCGCGCGACCGCAAAGGCGCCGTCAAAGTTGGAGCGTAAATGTACTTCGAGTGTGTCTAGGCTTAAAAAAATGATAAAGATCCCAAATAAGATCATGACGGGGAAACCAACCGCAAAGACATTGAGTTGCGGTGCGGAGCGCGCCATAACACCAAATGCGAGGTTAACTACCAACAAAGACACGATGATGGGCAATGCGATCGATAGCGCGCCTGAGAACAAGGTACTCGACCATTCGAGTACGAGCTCGAGTCCCGCGCTACCGATGCCGGCAACACCAATCGGCAAGATCGTAAAGCTATCCACGAGTGTCGATATCAGAATCAGATGCCCGTCAAGTGAAAAAAACATAAGTGTCGTCAAAATGATGTAGAACTGGCTCAACACGGGTACTTGCAAACCGGTTTGGGGATCGACGAGCGACGCGAAGCCAAGCCCCATTTGCTGCGCTACGATCTGGCCGGCCAATTCAACCACGACAAAAACGAGCCGCAAGACCAATCCTATTGCTGCACCGATAACGAGCTGCTGAACGGTAATGACCAGACCACCAGCGCTTAATAGCGCCACGGGTGGCAGTGCGGGAACGTGTGGAACTATCGCGAGGCATAGTGCCAACGACAAAATGATGCGGGTGCGGCCCGGTACTGCGCGCGTGCCGATCACTGGGGCGGTCATTACCAATCCTGCAATGCGCAAAAACGGCCATGTCCACTGCCCCACCAATCGCATCAATTCAGCTTCGGTGATAGTAAGCATTTTGTCTTAGTTATTGTTTTTTTAAACCAGCGTTATTGCTAATAGTTGTTTATCCGATAATTCCTGGAATCGATTGATAAAGTCGCAAGGTGTAATCCATTAGTAGTTGAATGATGTATGGTCCGCCGAACATCAGTACGGCAACCGTCACAAGAAGTTTTGGAATAAAGCTCAATGTCATTTCGTTAATTTGCGTCGCAGCCTGGAACATACTGATGATCAAACCGACCGTTAGCGCTGGTATCAATAGCAACAACATCAGCAATAACGTTATCTCCAATGCGCGTTGCCCAAGCGTAATTACAACTTCAGGAGTCATAATGCGAAACGCTGGAACTAGACATAAAAACTCGCGGCCAAAGTGCCTATAATCAACGCCCAACCATCAACCAATACGAACAACATGATCTTGAATGGCAGAGAGATGATCAGCGGTGAGAGCATCATCATGCCCATTGACATCAACACCGATGCGACCACCAAATCAATAATTAAAAACGGTATAAAAATAAGGAAACCAATCTGAAACGCGGTTTTAAGCTCACTTGTCACGAATGCGGGGACTAATATCGACATCGGCAAGCCCGCAACCGTGTCAGGTTGTTCAATCGCGCTAAGTTCGCTAAATAATGTCAGATCCGATTCACGCGTTTGCCCGAGCATAAATTCACGCAGTGGTGGCGCGCCGCGTTTGATCGCCTCGGCGATGTCGATTTCATCGGCGACAAATGGAGTGATTGCATCATCGAAAACCTGATCTAGAACCGGCGTCATTACGAACATCGTCAGAAAAAGCGCGAGCCCGATGAGTACCTGACTCGACGGCGTTTGTGCCGTACCGATCGCCTGGCGCAAGATCGCGAGCACAATGATGATTCGAGTGAACGATGTCATCGCGAGTACCAGCGCCGGCAACACCGTCAACGCCGTCATCAATATTAGGATCTGAAGGGTCAGCGTATAGGTCTGGGTTCCGTCTTCACCAGTGGACACGGCGAACGCATCGAAACCTGCTTGTGCTTGGACCAGCATGGGACAAGTGCTGCACAGGAGTAATACAAGTAGCCGACTCACCTGGGAACTCCTCCGCCGTCGGAGACTGCGGCGTGTTCGACCATTTCCACAAAAGGCGGAGCCGGATCCCCCTCGGCGTCGAATACATGTAGCGTCTCGATTTTACCTGGCGAGACCCCTAATAGTAGACGTCGATGATTGACCTCAAGCAACATGATCCGATCGCGCGTGCTTAGCGATATTCCATCGACAATACGCATGTGTGCGCCGTTGGCGTTGTGCATGGACTTGAGTCGTTTCAACAACGCCGCCGTCACGACGATGGCAGTGACAACGACTAGCAGTCCCCCGCCAACCTTGAGCAGCTCTCCAATCCCAATTGGTTCTGCCTGGAGGGGGCCGGCCGTTGCCGTCGATATGGCGAAGCTCTGAAGCGCGCATCCTATTGCAATGGCGTGGGACGTTTTCATATGTGTCGCCGATCAGGAGATCTACGCGAGTTTCTTAACTCTTTCATGCGCACTGACGACGTCGGTCAATCGGATCCCGAACTTCTCGTTGACCACCACAACCTCTCCATGCGCGACCAGGGTCCCGTTGACGAGTACGTCGAGTGCTTCACCGGCCAAACGGTCGAGCTCTACTACTGATCCCTGATTCAACTGCAACAAATTGCGTATGCTTAAACTCGTTTGTCCGATCTCGACCGAAACCGTGACTGGAATATCGAGCACGCTGTCGAGATCGACGCTACCGCCCGCACCAGAAACTGATTCCGGCATCAGATCATCCATCGGTACTTGCGCCGGCACTACCTCATCGGTGCTAGCCTCGTCATTGGTTGCCGCAGCCTGCTCATCCATGGCAGCGGCCCAGTCATCACCAACCTCTTCTGCTTCAGCTGTTACTTCTTCACTCATTGCGGTAATCCCAATTCATTTTCGGTCCCATTGGCTGCGCCATGATTTAGCGTCTCCACAACCTTTAGCGCGCAGTTACCACGCGAGACGCCGAACTTGCCACGAAACACGGGTACCTGCTTGACCTTGGCCAGCACGGTTTCCGGCATTTCGATTCCAATCACATCACCAGGTTTCATCTCGACGATTTCACGCAAGGTCAACTCCGTTGTGCTCAGCGTTGAGTTCAAATTAACTCGTGCGCTTTTTATCTCTTCTTGCAATCGGCTGCTCCAACGCGTGTCCTTTTCCGTGACGTCGCTCTGAATACCTGCGTCGAGCAAGTCACGGATCGGCTCGACCATCGAGTAGGGCATTACAATCTGTAAATTCCCGGCGCCAGCTTCAACGTCAACGTGAAAGGTAGACACGATGACAACCTCGCTCGGGGTAACGATGTTGGCGAACTGTGGATTGATCTCAGAATTCATGAATTGGAATTCGATCGGCAGCACCGGCTCCCACGCTTCCTGCAAACCTGCAAATGCCACGTCCAAGACCTTCCGCACGATACGCATCTCCGTGCTAGTAAAATCGCGTCCTTCAATTTTTGTATGGAAACGACCGTCACCACCAAAAAAGCAGTCGACCATTGAAAAAACGAGCTTTGGGTTGAACACCACCAGCGCAGATCCGCGTAGCGGTGGGATCTTGATGATGTTCATGTTTGAAGGCATCAACAGCGTGTGAACGTACTCTCCGAATTTGAGTACCTGGATACCTTCGACGGAGACGACCGGGGAGAGACGCAAAATGTTGAATACATTGATGCGGAAATTCCTAGCGAATCGTTCGTTAATCATCTCCAAGGTTGGCATGCGCCCGCGGACGATCCGGTCCTGACTTGCCAGGTCATATGTATTTATGGCGTCCGGGTCGGTGGGCTCATCCGATTCAGTATCGACATCACCTTCATCAACGCCGGACAACAGCGCATCAATTTCGTCTTGTGAAAGAAGATCAGAGTTAGCCATGGTATCTACTGCATGACGAAGCTAGTAAAAAACAGGTCATCGACGCCGGGCTTGCCGGTTTGCTTTTCGATGACTGTCTGCACCTGTGCCAGGGCTTCGGCACGCAGGACTTCCTTGCCCTCGTGCGGCACCAGATCCTCGTACAGCTGCCGTGAGAACAACAAGATAAGGTTGTTACGGATGGCTGGCATATGCTTGGTGATCTCATCGCCAACGTCTTCATCGAAGGTAACAACGTTGAGTTCGGCTTTGAGAAATTTCGTGCGGTTGTTCTTGTCTTGAAAATTAACGACAAACGGCGGATCGAGTTGAATGTAGATTGGGTCAAGCTCTTCCGCCGGTGCTGCCTCCGCTCCCGCTTCCCCTGCAGCAGCTTCTGCTTCTTCGCCACCCATTAGCATCATAGCGGCGCCACCGCCGCCGAGTAACACAACCGCTACGAGTGCGATGATGATAATTTTCTTTTTGCCGCCACCGGCCGCTCCGGCATCGTCGTTTTCAGTTTCTTCAGCCACGATCTTCACCCCCAGTAAGGTTTACTTGAGGGATATTGCAATCCGCATGCCAGCATCGCTACGCGTTTAGAATCAATCACTTTGCGAAATCGCTTGGGCTAAACGCCAAGTTCTTGACGTCGGCTATCCGTTATCCGGCGGTGTACCGTCACGGTAGTTGTGAAGATTGGAAAGGTGCCCGGAAACGTAATTCCTACCGGAATGTGCCGGCCGACTCACACGTAGGCGTCTACAAAACCCTGCTGAAGACGGTGTGTAGCTGGCTCACCGGCTACAGCGACATCCACCTCGCCAACCCATGACTCTGGTAGGTTGTCGTCGCCGGGTCTATCACGCTGATCGCCACGACCCGGCAATTCGTTGAAGACCTCGCTGTCGGCGAGGCGTAAGCCGGCTTGCTCAAAATTGTCCCGCAAGCGCGGTAATGCATCTTCGAGTGCACTACGCACAGCGCCGACCTGCGACGCCATCTGCACCGTTGCTTCTTCGTTGCGCACGACGATGCGCAGTTCTACCGGCCCCAGTTCTGGCGGGTTGATACTAATACGCGCGTGTTGAACTCCATCGCGGGCGAGGATGCTCACGGTCTGAGAAAATCCATCAGCAAAGCGCGGATCATTCAAAGCAAAGGGTACTTGAGTGCTTAACGGGCTGCCGTTACCGGTCGTTATTGCTGTGTTAGTTACATTACCCGAGATGATTGGGATCTGGCCCCCCGTGTCGATACCGTTTAGAGCGTGGGCAAGTTTTTGCGCTTTGAGCTGCATCGCCGCGCCACTCGCTGACTCAAGGATTGAAGGGTCTAAGTCCTTGAGCGCCGTGCCAATATTCTCTAGCGGTCGACGCTGCAATATATCGTCTGCAGGTATTACCCGGTCGTGATTGGTACGCCGCTGTGCACCATCCGGCTGCAACGACGCCTCGCCGTTGATTACCGCAGGTAAGTCACCGAAGGCCGAGGCTACCGCCGGCCCGACATCACTTCGAGTCGACACTCGTGCTTCGGGTATTTGCGCTAGATTCAGGAGGTAGGGCAACGGCACAATATTGCCGCTTTCATTAGGGTCACGGCCGATGCTTGCCGCTGGCGCTAGCGCAAGTTGCCCCGGTCTTTGCAGCGACTGATACCCCAATGAGGCGACGACCGCCTGAAATGCCGGTCCACCACCAGGCGCGAGCCGCAAACCCGCGGAATCAGCGGGTTTCACCGCTGCCGGGAGAGCCGCTAAGGGAGCTGTGACGCTCATGATCTAGGCATCCATCGAGCCATCATCAGCGCCTCGGTCACCGCAATTTGTGCCGTCGAACATCATCATGCCGTGGAGATTTGCAAGCGTCGTGCCAATTCCGCTGTAGTCGCGGAGGAGATGCTGACCGCGGCGCACGTAGACATTGCCGATAGACGATCAGTTCCGGTACCGTGGACGTCACTGGGGGAGCGGCATCGAGCGATGGACAAGATTATTGCGAGTCTAAGTTTATTTGACGGCGTCGATTACACTATCTTGACGCTTAATTTCCTGATGTTTGTCTTTGCCCCAGCGATCGTGCGGCGCACTCGCGGCAGTAGCGACGAGGGGGCCATCGCGAGTCGCGCCTACACCTTGCGCGCAGCCAACGTGATCTTGTTGGTGCTCTACGTCAGCGCCGTTTTCATATCGGCGTTTGCCATCCAGCTCTATGAAACAGGGTTGACCTTACTGCTCGCCGTTGTCATCAGCCATTTCCTGGATCTGCTGATACTACGACGCTACGGCCGAACCCGTACCATTGATGACATTGAGTATCGCACTGAGACCTACCAATCGGAGATCTTCAGCCTGCTCATTAAGATCATCGCGACTATTTCGGTGGTGCTTATTCTCATCAATATATGGGGCATGACGGGCTGGTTACGCACAACCAGCGTCCTTGGCGGGCTTGCCATCGTGCTATTTTCAACCAAGGATGTCTGGATACCGGACAATATCAACGGGCTTATCTTGCTTTACAACGGCGATATTGAACCGGGATCGGTGATCCGCGTTGACGAACTCGATCTGCTCGGCATCGTTGTCCAAACAACATTGTCTCAGACTCGCCTACGCGACCTCACTACCCGCCATATCATCGTCGTGCCGAATGCAAAGCTGCGGGATTGCAAGATCGAGATCTTGAGTAAGACCTCAAACAAAGGCCTCATGCAATTCGCCGACTTCAAACTCGCCTATGGTATCGACAGTAATACGGTAGACGCATTGTTCCAATCAATCTGGGAACTAGCCTGTGAACGAGACAAAAACATCAATGCCGAGCGCCCTGCTGTAGCGAAGCTCCGGAATACGGGTGACCATGGGGTTGAATGGCGTCTGTGTTATTGGGTAGCTAATATCTACGGCTTGATCGAGGCGGGTCATGCAATCAACCGCGCGGCCTATGAAGTTGCGCAATCCCAGCAGATCGGACTGAACACACCCTTGACTCATCACCTCGCGACGGATCAACTCACGAGTAATGTTCGTTCGGCATCGATGTTAGATATGGATGGGTGATGTTCCCGGCCCCGGCCCGAGTGAACCCAGTAACGGCGCATTATCCGAGTGATTTAACCGGTACCCGGTCATCGATTTCCTGCTGGTCACGCGCAAATTCGGCATGACGTTCTTCTTTACGGGTCCGTAACGCCACCTGATCAAGCGCATCGACACGGCTGCGCTTTTCAGCCCACACCTCACGATCTCGCTGATGCGCATGGGCGACCTGAGCAATCTTCTGTTCCAATCCCTCGATCACGCGGTCGATCTGCGCAATAAAGGCATTCAATTTTTGTGCCTCGAAGCCATCCATTGGAGTCGCCGACCCGCTGCGTAGGCGCGTTCGATACTCTTCACGGTATGACTGCAGATCACCGAGTTGTTGTTTGAAATGCGCTAGCTGACGTTGCGACGCTGCGAGTGTTTGAGCGGCGCTTCGTTCCACCCTACGGGATATTTCAACGATGCGCTGAATCCGTTTCGAGCGCGTCATGCAGTCACCTCATTCGCTAGCTCCGGCGTCCGCAGTATCTCGGCCAGGGTATCACCAGCAACGTCGATACCAACCGCCTCACGCATATTCTGACCGAGAAACGCGTCGAAGCTTGGGCGTAGATCTACCGCCCGGTCAAGTTCTTGATCGGCGCCACGTTGATAGGCGCCGACATTAAATAGATCTCTATTTTGCTCGTACAGTGCGTAGAAATGCTTAAAGCGCTTGGCCAGTTCTTGTTGCTCGGTTCTAGCGACTTGCACCATGGTGCGACTGATAGATGCCTCAATGTCGATTGCCGGGTAGAGTCCACGCTCCGCAAGATTTCTTGACAATACAATATGTCCATCAAGGATCGCGCGTGCAGCATCTGCCACTGGATCGTTATTATCATCTTCCTCGGTCAACACGGTGTAGAACGCAGTTATCGAACCCCGCCCATCTATCCCGGTACCAGCACGTTCAACGAGCTGAGGCATCCGCGCGAATACCGAGGGTGGGAAGCCGCGGGTTGCCGGTGGCTCCCCGATCGTCAATGCGATCTCGCGCTGCGCTTGCGCATAACGGGTCAATGAATCCATCAGGAGCAAAACGTGCTTACCTTGATCGCGAAAATACTCCGCGATACTAGTTGCAATCGACGCCCCGTGCAGACGCATCAATGGTGGATTATCGGCTGGAGTCGCAACGACGACGGCGCGCGACAAGCCCTCGGCGCCAAGAATATCGTCGATAAATTCCTTGACCTCACGGCCCCGCTCGCCAACCAAACCAACAACGATGACATCCGCATCGGTATAACGCGTCATCATCCCGAGCAACACACTTTTTCCAACACCGCTTGGCGCGAACAGACCCAGGCGTTGACCTCGACCGACACACAACAATGCGTTGATCGAGCGGACACCAACATCGAGCTGATCGCGGATCGGTGTACGCCTGAGTGGGTTCGTTGGCGTACCATACAGCGGCCAACGACCTTCCAAGCGTAGCGGGCCGCCACCGTCGAGCGGTTCTCCGGCACCGTCAATAACACGTCCAAGCAGACCGGGACCGACCCCGACATCGCCCGCCCCGCCGATTGGGATCACGCGGGCATTTGGCGCTAGGCCACGCGGAATACCCGTGGGCATGAGGAATAATCGGTCACCGGCAAAACCGACAACTTCAGTCTCCAGTCGCTCATCACGATTATTGAAGACTTCACAACGATCTCCGATCGCTGCCTGACACCCGACTGCTTCGAGCGTTAAACCAACCATGCGACTCAATTTCCCTTCGACCACCACCGGCGGCGACTCTCCAAGGGCCGCAAAATAGGGTTGCATTTGTTGCACCCATTGGTTGCTGCGTTTGGGATCAATCGGCACGATCGCCCTCTCGTTCGCCACCAAGCATTTTCGCTACGATAGCGGAGATGCGCGCTTCAACCTGGGCGTCTATGCGCGATGATTCTGTTTCGACCACGCAGCCACCGCGAGTAATCAGTGGATCGGGTTGCAGGTGCCAGCTGCGGGACTCCTCACCGATCGATAATGCCTGCGCAACGATATCGACGTCTTCAGGATGCATGCGAATTTGTGGGCTGCGCACCGCCACCGGCAGATGTTGCATCGTATCGCGTACGACCGCGACGATTTCACCCGGATCGATCTTGAGTTCGCGGCGAATGACGAGCTTCGCGATCAGTATCGAAAGATCGGCGAGCGAACTGACGACCGCGTCATCGAGCATTGCAAACGGGTTTGCAAGCGCGTCTAGCAGCTCCGAAAGTTTTCCAGCACGTTCTTTGATCTCCGCCGCACCTTGGGCGAGACCCGTATTACGGCCGAGTTCAAATCCTTCCGCATAGGCTTCTTGGTGTAGCGCTTCAAGGCTTCTTGCCGTCGGTATGCTGACATTTGAGATCGCCCCGGCATCGGTCACCACCAGGCCTTCCATCAACGGCAGATCGAAGCGCTTGATTTCCGCCTGGTCGGTTTCGTTAGCGGCGCTATCGCGCATCAAACCATCTCCTCACCGCCGGGACCACCGAGGCTTATCGTACCTTCGTCTGCCAATCTTCGGGCAATCGTTAAGATCTCTTTTTGTGCAGCTTCAACTTCGGATAGCTTCACTGGTCCTTTCGCCTCGAGGTCGTCACGTAGCATTTCAGCCGCTCGGCTCGACATGTTCTTGAATATTTTCTCTTGAATGGCGTCATCCGTACCTTTAAGCGCAAGCACCAAGTTGTCCGTAGACACTTCGCGAAGCAGGGCTTGAATGCCGCGATCGTCGACGTCACCCAGATTCTCGAAGGTAAACATCAAGTCTTGGATTTGTACGGCAAGTTCGGGATCGGTATCGGTGATTTTCTCGGTTATCTCGGCCTCCGCACTGCGGTCGACGAAGTTCAAGATTTCCGCTGCGCACTTAATGCCGCCGAGACTTGCCGCTTGTCCTTGAGTGCCGCCACGGAGCTGCATCTCGAGAATATCATTGAGTTCCTGCATTGCCGCAGGTTGCACGCTCTCCATCGCCGCGATACGCATTAATAGATCTGCGCGCGTGTTTTCTGGGAGTAGGCCAAGAACCTGAGCCGCCTGATCGCTGTCCAAATACGACAACACAATCGCAATGATTTGCGGATGCTCGTAACGGATCAATTCGACAACCGCGCGACCATCCATCCATTTCAATGACTCCAGACCCTTGCTGCTGCCGCCGAGTAGGATCCGGTCGAGCATCGACTTTGCCTTTTCTTCGCCAAGCGCGTCGTTCAGGACTGTGCGAATGTACTCGTCCGAGCCAATACCGATCGGAGTTTGCTTTTGCATCCGATCGATAAAATCAGTCATCGTAACCTCAACCATTTCCTTCGATACATTGTCGAGATTTGACATCGCTGCACCGATACTTTGCACATCCCGAGGACCGAGGTGCTTCATGACTTCGGCTGCTGTCGCCTCACCCATCGTCATTAAGAATATCGCGGCTTTATCGGCACCATTTAATCTACTTGCCGGGATCATTTTTCATCTCCTACCCAACCGCGCACAACCTGCGCGGTAATTTTCGGCTCCTTGTTCACGTACTCGCGAACACCCTCGACATCTTTTGGCAATTCAGGTCCGGCTATCATTGGGCGTGCCGAGTCTCCAATCTGCTCGGGACTTTCGGCACTCGGCTCTGCAGTGCCTGGCGGTAACGCGGTCATCGTACCGTCGGGAGCGACGACAAACCGTTCGGGGCTGCTTGATGGCCGCTTGGTCAGCGATTTCATCGCCGGTCGCAATACGCCGAATACGAGAAAAAGTACAAACATTGCCCCAATCGCTTGCTTCGCAACATCCCATACCCAAGGCTGCTTCCAGATGGGCGGTTCCGGTAGCAGGTCCGGCGTTGGGGGGGCCACAAATTCGGCGCTTGTGATGCTAACCGTGTCACCCCGAGCAGGGTCGAAGCCAACCGCTTCTTTCACGAGATTCGTCATCCGTTCGAGTTGTTCATCGGAGTAACCACTCGCCTCAACCGGTGCGGGATCCTCGGCCGCTGGATCTGCAGCGGCGGTAGTGCTTGCCTCAGGCGCGGCCGGTGGCGCGCGCAAAACAACGGCAACAGACAATCGCCGGATTGTTCCGAGCGATGGTTTGGTGTGACTGATCGTACGATCGAGTTCATAGTTACGCGTCGTCTGCGAACGCTTAGATTCAGGCTTCGCGGCAATAACACCATCGGTGGCCTCAACACCCGATTCAGGGTTGACCTCCTCCGGGGCAATCGCCGGCCCAGGTGGCTCATTCGATAGTGCTCCCGGAACACCGCCGCTACTACTTCCGACCCGCTCTTCCTCCATTAACCGTTCGCTACGCACGGCTGGTAAATCAGGATTGAAACTCTCACGTGTCTGCTCGGTGGATGTGAAGTCGAGATCGGCGGACACCTGCGCACGCACGCCATCGGTACCGACGAACGGCATGAGGATCGCCTCAATGCGCTCGATGTATGCGCGCTCGACGCGTTGCCGGTGCTCAAAGCGCCGGCCCGTTAATACGATTTCTTCATCGCCACCCTGATCGGTCAGGAGATTTCCTAGTTGGTCGACTACGGTAACCTTTTGCGCTGGCAAATTAGGCACGCTAGCCGATACCAAATGCGTGATCGCATTCACTTGGTGCGTCTCAAGCTTCCGGCCGGCATAGAGATCTAAGATCACCGAGGCGGTTGGTTCACGTTGAGAGCGCGAAAACACCGTTTGTGGCGGTAAGCCAAGATGCACTCTGGCGCTACGCACGTTGTTGATGCGCGAAATTGAACGCGACAGCTCGCCTTCCATTGCACGCTGATAGCGTGCGCGCTCGAGAAACTGGCTAGTACCGAATCCTTGATCCTCTTGCATGAGCTCAAAACCCATGGCCGCACTCTTCGGCAGCCCAGCGGCGGCAAGTTTGAGGCGGGCGTCGTGAACCCGTGAGGCTGCAACGAGGATCGCACCGGATCCTGGATCGATTCGATAGGGGACGTCGGTGCTCTTTAAGGTATCGGCGATTTGCGTCACATCGCGATCGGACAAGTCCGAGTAGAGCAGCGAATAGTTTGGCGTTCTCGCCCACATCACGACGTATACGCCGAGCGCGACAGCAGCCGCGATCCCGACTAACATCCCGGCTTGGCGAACAATCGCCATCGGCGAATCTTGCGGAACGAGGACGGCGCCATCAGCCATTGTGTTTCTTCCCGTGGATCATTTTTCTGTTTATTAGATTGGCATGTTCATAATGTCTTGATAGGCCGTGACTAGGCGATTCCGCACCTGGTTGATCGCCTGAAACGAGACATCCGCCTTCTGTAAGGCAATCATCACTTGCGCAACATCGACGCCTTGTTCCCCGCGCTCAAATGCCTGGGCCAGTCGGCCGGCATTCTTTTGCGTGTCGTTGACCTGGTCGAGCGCTTCGCTCATCAACGATTTAAAGTTCGCAGGGCCCGGCTCGGTCGTACCCACGTTGATCGGGTTTATTGATTGCGCCTGCGCTGCCATGGTGCGCATTTGCGCTAACACGGAATTGATATCGATATCACTCATACAGATCCCCTCTAAAATGCTCAGTTGCGTTTATACCGGCGGCCGTCACCGACCTGGCACCGCCACTCCAGCGTCACGCATGCGCGCGATTTTGTAACGTAAAGTTCGCGGACTGATGCCAAGTTTCTCCGACGCAAATTTTCGGCTACCGCGCCCCTCTTCGAGGGCATCGCAGATGAGTCTGCGTTCATGGTCTTTGAGGTCGTCACCTAATGATTCGGGCTCCGTTTCACCGGCATCATCTGCCGTATCGATTGCAATTCCCTCCAATACGATGTCGACATCCTCGATGCTGCTACCGCGATGAATGATCGCCGCGCGCTGCATAACATTATCGAGTTCGCGCACATTGCCCGGCCATTGATAGTTGACCAATGCTGAGCACGCCGCCTCGCTAATAGCGGGCAGCGGCCGACCCGATGCACTCATTGCGCGTGCGAGCAGGGCTTCGGCAAGTGGCACGATATCGCCCTTGCGCTCGCGCAAGGGCGGTACATGGATTGGAAAGACGTTGAGTCGGTAGTACAGATCTTCTCGAAAGTTACCGGCGCGCACCTCGGCTTTTAGATCGCGGTTTGATGTGGCGATCACGCGTACATCGAGGTCAATTAGCTCGTGCGAACCGAGCCGCTCCACTTGCCGTTCTTGCAGGACGCGCAATAGCTTGGCCTGCAGTGGCAGACTCATCTCTGAGATTTCGTCGAGCAGCAAGGTACTCGACTGCGCTTGCTCGAATTTTCCAGCGCACGATTTATAGGCGCCGGTAAATGCGCCTTTCTCGTGACCGAACAACATTGCCTCCAGCATATTATCTGGGATCGCGGCGCAGTTAATTGCCACCGGTTTGCGCGCCGCACGCGAAGAATGTTGGTGCAGCAGGCGGAAAAACTCCTCCTTTCCGACCCCTGACTCGCCGGTGATCATGACGACCGCATCGCTCGCCGCAACCCGCCGCGCAAGTTCTACAACTTCCTTAGTTTTCGAATCCTCGGCTACCATGCCGGCGTCAGGGCTTGCGTTCTCTTTCGCCACCCACTGGTCGATATGTCCGAGCAGGACTTCGGCCTCGAACGGCTTGACGAGGTAATCCGTGGCACCACTACGCATCGCATCAACGGCAGCTTGAATCGTTCCATAAGCGGTCATTAACACTACCGGCAATGTACGATTGCGACGGCGAATTTCCCGTAATAGCGCATTACCATCGAGGGGCGTCATTTGGATATCGCTGATCACGAGATCAACATCGGTATCGGATAAGAAATTCAGCGCCGCATTACCATGCGCTGCGGAAATGGCGTTGTAACCTGCGATCTGTACGGTCTCGCACAAGGCCTCGCGCAACGCATCGTCGTCTTCGACGATTAAGATGTTCGTATCGGCATTCGTATTCATAGCACACTGACCTGTGGTCTTTCCCGAGCGCCCGAGTTTTCGATTTCGACAGAAGCGGTGGCGCTAGGCTGAGGCTGCGGTAACGGCAGGCTAAGCACAAAACGTGCGCCCCCGGCGGATCCCGCATCCAATTCCAGCTCGCCGCCATGCGCACGCGCAATGGAGCGTGCAACCGCGAGGCCCAAGCCTGTACCGCTCGGCGTTGTGGTGTAGAACGGTTCGAATATCTCCGCGCGAGTATGTGGGGGGATACCGGGACCGTTATCTTCGAAGGACACTTCCACCTGCTCCTTGCCCAGCGTTACACCAACGCGTACGCAACCACAACCATTAGTCGCGGTGCGGGCATTGTTGATGAGATTTAGCATCATGCTGAGCAACGCATCGGTGTTGCCGAGTAAGCAGATGTCGGGGACCGGTCCAACCAGGCTTAGGTTAAATTCACTATCGCCGGCATTGACTGCGACATCCGCGGTTAACCGCTCGATCAAAGTCGATAAGGAATATGCGTCCACGTCAAACTGGCCGCCACGGGCGAAGGTCAACATATCCTCAACCAAGCGTTCGAGTTGACGCATCGCGTCAAGGGCACGTACCGCGGCCCGTTGGTCACGAGACTCCGGTGTCACGCTATGCGATAGCGTCGCGGTATGTAACATAGCTGCCGCTAGCGGCGTGCGGATCTGGTGTGCCAGTGCGGCAGCGAGTTCGGTCTTGGCCGACAGACGGCGATGGTGGCTTAACATTTCTTGGAGCCGGCGCGTCTCGGTCACATCCTTTAACAGTAAGATCTGGCCGGGTTCGCCGTGTAATGCTTCGGTTGCGATGTTGACGCGTCGACCGTCCGTCAGGGAAATATCGTGACCATCGTCCCATTGCGGTTGAAAGGACTTCGTTACAACATCGATCCAGCGATCACCGGAGTTCAACTCGCCGAGCAGGTCGACGGCGGCCGGATTAAATTCGGCGATGCGGCCCGTGCCATCGAGTACCACCACTCCGGCAGGCAAGGCTTCAAGCAAACTGCCCAAACGACCGGCCACGATTTCGTTCTCGCGTAGTTGTTGGAGTTCGGCCGCGCGCGAGCGCGCCAGCTCCTCGGTGAGCTTGCCTACTTGTTCTTCCAGGTCATGATAGAACGACGCCAGCTGCGTCGAGGCTACCTCAAAATCCGCGAACGCCGCCTGTAGTTGCAGCGACTGCGAACTCTCCTTTGCGCCCATAAATGCCCCATGTTTCTTTTAACGTAGCCGCGTAATACACGACGGCTTGTAAACACTGGAGCAAAGACCGTGCCATCCGACTATGTGATTGATTTTAAAGAGGGGACTAAAACGAACGTCCGCAACAAGGCGTCAGTCTGTCAAAGACCGGACACTTCGTCTTGACGCTGGAGGCTCAACTTACGCATTTTTTCGACCAAAGTCGTACGGCCCATCTGTAGACGCTTGGCAGCATGAGCAACGACCCAATTTGAGTCGTCGAGTGCTTGGCGGATCAAACTAGACTCGATTTGAGTCAGGTGTTCTTTCAGGTCAATGCCAACGCGAGGTAGATGGCCAACGGAGGCCTCCGTACCGAGTGACACAATACTTGGCCGCACGGCATCGGCTCGATTGGTGGCGATCGGCCGGTATTTCTCAGGCAGATCGTGCACGTCGATCGTACCGTTTGGATATAGAATCGACAGACGCTCAACCAGATTCGCCAATTCGCGGACATTGCCGGGCCAATCATATTCGCTTAGCGATTCAATGCAATGCGGCGTTAAGCGAATGCTGCCGCGCCCTTCGTGGTCTAGTCGCTCAACCAAATCGTTGACCAGCAGAGGGAGGTCTTCGGTACGTTGGCGCAGCGGCGGCATTTCGATGGGGAACACATTGAGTCGGTAATAAAGATCTTCACGAAACCGCCCTTCAGTGATTGCGTCCTCTAAATTCACATGAGTTGCAGCAAGAATTCTTACATTAACGCTGATGCATTGGTTGCTGCCAACACGCTCGAAGCTTCGCTCCTGCAGAACCCGAAGTAGTTTCACTTGCATTGGTAAGCTCATGTCACCGATTTCATCAAGAAACAACGTCCCGCCATCGGCCATTTCGAAACGACCTTGACGGGACGCAATCGCACCGGTGAAGGCGCCTTTCTCGTGCCCGAACAGTTCGCTCTCAAGCAGATCGGGCGGAATAGCACCACAGTTCAAAGGAACAAACGGCTTACTGCGCCGCGTCGAGTGATGGTGCACGTGGCGCGCGACAACCTCCTTGCCAGTACCTGACTCACCCATGATCAAGACATTTGCATCACTGCGGGCAACCATCTCGATCATCTTGCGCACCCTGTGAATACCGTTGCTGCTTCCAACGAGATTTCTGAACAATTCCAACGACCTTGGGGCCGCGCCTTGGTGTCGATTCTCGCGATAGGTATCGACTTTCTGCAATGCGAGGTCGAAGCTCGAGCGGCGTAGTGGCAACGAGATTTTCGCTAACGCACCGCTTTCGATATTTTTGTCGATGGAAATCGGCCGCTCATCATCGACCAGCAAAACGACTGGCGTGTATGGATCAGCGATCTTGATCTTGCGGAAGGTATCGAGCAGGCTTTTTGCTGATCCGCAATTACCGAGCATGACCATATAGGGTGCTTGCTTGGCGTCCAAGACAGCCGACCATTCGCCCTGAGCATGGAAATTGCTCATTTTGAGGTCAAGAAATTGAATAATTTCACGTACGTGGGATGCAACATCGGCATCGTTTTCGATAAGCAGCACAGATGCTTCAGTCATGGTCTTGTCCGGGCTAGTCACTAGATGAATCGTTTATCTGTCGATTTTGGTCCGACGCCAAGATGCCGTCGTTCTAGGTACAAAGGATAATAGTTACGTCGGACACTTCAAGTATATAAGACAAACATCTCGTAACCTATTGATATAAAAGGATCACGACGTCATCTTTTTGACACATCCAAGCTATTTTGGTGAATTCGCAGCGTGTTCTCGTCGATGCCGCAGGAATATATACCGTTCAAATTCGTCGCGAACGCTCGGGTCCGGATGCTCGAGCGTCAGTTCGAGCTGGCCCGCCGGATCGACGCCTGCAGCGTTAGCCGCGGTGACGGTTGCCTTGAACACTAGTGGGTGAGGTAAATCTGGGTGGGGATACAGGGTAACTAGGACGACCTGATTGATCGCGAAAGACTCCTCGACACTGACGGTCAGTGCCTCGGCGCTGAAGCGCACTGACCGCGTCGGCGGTAGCAATGATTTTTCCGCGACCAGTGAGCTAACCATTGCCAGCAGCATATCAACCTTGGCTTCAAGCCGAGCGAGATCGTAGTTACCTTCCAATAGTGCCGAGTCACCAGGATCACAACGGTTGCCCAGCGCCAGCAGGTTCAGCGAGCGAATGACATATAGGTTGGAATCCGGGTTCGGCTGGGTCTCGTCTGGGATCGATATTCCGATCGGCAGATCGGTTTCAATCGTCAACATTTCGTCACTCCTCGTCGGCGAGTGAGCGGACTCAAGCTAAACCGCCTGCGCGTACTTTCCGTAGGCTTTGGCGGAGCTTTTTCTAAGGTTCATTTGTTTGAGATCGGATGCGTGGGCATCGCGCTCGGCCTTGGCCTGCTGCTCGATTGTCTTGGTAGCGGACAATGCTTCGTGCAAAATTTGGCGGACAGCATCGTCGTCGCTGGCAAAGTGTTCGGCCGATATCGTCCCGAGTATCTTCATACGCGCAACATCGATTCGTTGCACTTCACTCCATCGCTGGGCTGCCGCTGCTACCAACATGGCCGTCGTCATCTCGCGGATCACCATCAAATCGGACGGTAACGATTGCTCTGCGAATGCTTGCATCATCAATACTCGACGCTATATGTGACGACTTATAGTGCCGCCGCAACCGCTTCGGTCGAGACCAGCGGTTCGATTCCGTCCCAGCCGGCCTTGATTTCTCCAAGCAACGACAACACTTCATCCAGCAGGGCAACGTCACCACGAACATTAGCAAGCGCGAGTTGCCGACACATGTACTCATACAAGGCGTCAAGGTTCTCGGCAATAACCCCACCGGATTTCAGGTTTAAACTGCCGCGTAGACCCCCGATGATTTCCATTGACCAATCAATATTTTCGCACTTTCCAACGATATCGCCTTGCTCCAGGCATCGTCGAGCGATTCGGATCTTGGTTAATGCGCCATTGATCAGCATTTGAATCAACTTGTGCGGAGACGCTGACTCGATTTCGGTCCGCACGCCGCATTGTTGGTAGGCTGAGATGCCGGAATTAAATTCACCTTTCGATGGTCTCATTAGGTTGTCCTTTTTCTTAGTGTTGTTGCGCTAAGTCGGTATGCCATTGGATCTGCTAGTTATTGTTATTTATCGACTGGGACACGGATAACTGTTGGCTTAAAAAGTTTCCCGAAAGAGTTAGTTGGGCCACGACTTGATCCAGCGCGTTGAACTCTGCAAGTAAACGCGCCTCAAAAGACTCCAGCCGCCGCGATGCGACCTCACGACTGCTCGCGACGCTGTCTATTCGACGGTTTAGCGAATCGGTTTTTCCATCAATGAGTCCTTGGAAATCGGTGAAACTGCCCAGCACCGATTCAAGTCGGGGGATAAGACCGGTATCCGGATCCGCAAACAATGTCGCAACTGAATCTTTATCCTCCTCAAGGGCCTCGAGCAGCGTGGCTGTATCGAGATTGAGCTTACCGTTCTCCGCCGACCCACCGCCGAGGACAAACGTGCTGCTGATTCCTATTTCGTAAACTGACGAGTAGATTCCGTTGCCGCGGATTGGCGTGTTGAGAATTCCGCGGATCTGATTTTCTATTGC
This sequence comes from Gammaproteobacteria bacterium, assembly GCA_021773835.1. Lineage (GTDB taxonomy): Bacteria > Pseudomonadota > Gammaproteobacteria > UBA11873. The sequence continues at coordinate 53,373 of JAJFJQ010000051.1, read as the reverse complement.
AAATAAGCTGTTGGAGTCGTCGCTCAAAGCTCCGCTACGTAGGTCCTTCAAGGTATCCAGCGCCGAATTGTATGCGTCAACGAACGACTGCACTGCGCTTTGGACCGCGCCATCGTCTTCGTCCACATCGAGCGTGCTGGTGCCAGCGCCGACCAAAGTGATCGTGACGCCCTGGACAACGTCCGTAATGGTGTTGCTCGATCGTGTTGCGGTAAACACACCATCGACTGTGAGCTCGGCGTCGAGATCGGCAGCGGTGAAACTGAGATCGCCATCCCTATCGCTATTTAGGTCAAAAAAGCTAAACGGATCAATGCCACTGTAACTCGTCGTGATCAGATTTTCGCTGCCGGTTTCCGTGGCGTTTAACAGCAGGCGATGGCCACTGTCGTCTTGCAGTATCGATGCGGTAACACCGGTATTATCGCTGGCATCGTTGATCAGATTGCGGATCTCTGCGAGCGTATTACCGCCGAAATCGACCGCAAAGCTCTCCGTCCCCTGGCCTATCGTTAGCGTATCACCGGCAGTTCCGATCGCCGTGGTATCGGCATCGGCGAAAAAGGTCGAGGACCCAAGCCGATGATTTTCCGCAATTCGGTCTACGGTAAGCGCGTAAGTCCCTTTGCTCGCCGCGGGACTGGCGCTGGCCGTGAGGACGTCCTCATCGGAAGACGTCGCTGTGAGCGCAGCAAAATCGGCCAGGGAATTGACGTTACTTAAACTGCTTTCGAACGTCGATAGCGAGCTCTTTAGCGTACCGTAGGCACTGATTTGCCCGAAAAAGTCCGCCTCCTTCTGCGCCAACCGGATCAATGGCTGGCTCTCGATAGCAACCAACTGGCTGACTAGACTAGAAACGTCCAGACCGGAGCCGAGACCCGGTGAGCTAATCATTGTATAAGGAGCGTTTGTTCATGAAAGGAATATGGGATATCAATAGGTGGGCTCAAGCGCGTTCGGAAAACAAGGCGCCTGTCGCCTCGTCGATTGCGTCTGCAACCTGCAACGCGACTTCTGCAGGAATTTGACGAATCACACGATCCGTTTCTTTGTCGATCACTGTAACGATCGGCCGGCCATATTTTTTATCGATACTAAAGTGAAGTTCGCGCGACGTTGATTGGATTTGTTGGTTCAGATTGGTAACCAGCTCCTCAAGCACCTTATCGCTTACCGGTAAGCGAACAACCTGCGTATTATCCGCAGCCTCCGCTGGAAGCGAATGATCGACCTTTGGCGTGAGCTCAGGTTTCGATCTGAGTTCTGCGACCTTATCAGTGTTCGCCACGGGCCGTGGCGCAATCGCGGTGGATTGCTGCGCCGGTCCCGAATTTATTGATATGAATTTTGTTTCCATATCTCTTGCCTCTTGCTAGCACGATGGGCGTTGCCGGATCTCTCCGACAACGCCCGCTAACGTGACATTACATTGCTTCAATCGAAATCCTTATCGATTGCCTTACCCGAGTAGACCCAACACCAACTGTGGCAGTGAGTTCGCCTGGGCGACCTGCGATATACCGGCCTGCTGGAGTACTTGAGCACGAGTGAAACGCGCTGTTTCCTGCGCAAAGTCCGCATCGATAATACGGGCGCGTGCAGCGGAGAAGTTCTCTGCACCTACCTGGAGGTTAGCGATCGTGCTTTCCAAACGGTTTTGGGTCGCACCAAACTCGGAGCGCAAATTACTCACCTGTTGCAGCGCGAAGTCGACCGTACGTAGTGCATCATTCGCATTAGTAGCCGTTAGAACGTTGACGCCATTTAAAACTTCATCGGCAAACGTGCCAGCTATGGTCGTCAATCCTGAAACGCCCGCGGTATTATCAAACGAGCCGGTGAGGCTGATGGCTTGCCCAACGTCGCCGGAGAACACAATCCCGGCAAAAAAGTCCTCATCACCGCCCAGGATGTCAGCACCACCATTGGTCGCGCCATCGACAACTTCAATATCGCGGCCGTCGGACGTCAGCACCACGGATCCGGCGTTGTTCGTCGCGGTAACACCGCTGGCGTCGGACGCACTATTGATCGCCGATACTACATCGTCGACAGCGGCACCCGCGCCAATATCAACATTCACACCATTTAACGAAATGGTCTGGGTCGCGGCATTTGACGAATAGGTTAGATCACCCGAAGTGGTTGTCGTCTCTGCTGATGCGACGATGTCTGACGTTGAAAAAACGTCGTTGATTGCGGAGATGACATCCGTCACCGAGTCGCCGGCGGCGAGGCCCGATAGATCGACCGCGGCACCGTTAATCACAACGTCATCGGCCGCGATTAATGCGTCCAAATCAGTACGGTTAATTGATCCAGATTCCACCACTCGTGCGCCGAGTTGCTGGCCCCGAGCGTCAACGCCAGTCAAACTCAAGGTTTGGTTCTGATTGGCGCCAATTTGGAACGTCAGGCTGGACAATGAACCGTCGAGGATGTTTTGACCGTTAAACTGTGTCGCGCTGGACACACGGTTGACTTCTGAAATCAGCTGTTGGACTTCGTTATTCAACGATTGGCGATCCTGCGGCGAGTTCGTGTCGTTGATCGACTGTACGGCCAGCTCACGTACTCGTTGCAGCGCGTCAGAAATTGTCGACAAGGAACCCTCAGCGACCTGAGAGAACGATACACCGTCATTGGCGTTTCGTACTGCTTGGTCAAGGCCTCGGATCTGCGTGTTGAATCGATCGCTAATGGCTAGGCCCGCGGCGTCATCCTTGGCGCTGTTGACGCGCAATCCGGAAGATAAGCGGGTGATTGATGTCGTTAGTTCGTTCTGCGTGCGGTTGAGGTTGCGCTGCGTCGTCAGCGACAAGATATTGGTATTAATCGTTTGTGGCATGAGTTGAACTCCTGCTCGGGACTAGGTGGCCAGCTACGCGTCTTTTCACAATCTTGCGCCGCAGGGCGGTAGCCCGTAGACCACCATGCTCAGTTCGACGAACGAACGTCCGTATCATCGAGCGGTTTACCGTGCACGATCTGGCCACAGAGTCGTTACACATATGGCCGATATATCCATCAATGTAGATATTTACGGCCTCCGAGACCCGCTATCGGCGGCCGCCTAGGGAACTTAAATGATTTCGTCATATTTACAGGAAATTGAATAAACTGAGACCTTGGACACGTACGAATGCTGCTTGAGCCGCTTGCAAGGCATTGCTATCGCGCGCCAACAGGCTCACAGCTTCGACCAGATCCGCGTCTTCGAGTTTGGAGCGGATCGTGGTCAATTGCAGCCGTAAGTCCTCATTTGCCACCAGCTGCGATTCAACCGTGTTGCGCCGTGCGCCAATCACAGCTTGAACCTCGCGAAAACGATCGAGCGTTTGATCAATGTCGCCCAAAGCACGGTCGAGGTCGTTGTGAAATCTGGCGCCATCAGTGGCAGTTGCAGAGGGTGACTCCAAGGTCGCGATCACGCGATTGACCGTCTCAAATGCGGATTGGTGCTGGCTCGGTCCGATTAGAAACTCATCACCGGTGTTCGGGGTCCCGGTAATGCTCAGTTGAATGCCATTAAAAGTGATCGCAGCGCCGTCGCTATAAGGTTGTGCTGCGAGTACTGTCGCGCCCAGCGAATCGTCTATCACATCGAAACTCGTCGGGCTGGTAAACGAAATGCGAAAGTCGTGTGCTTCGTAGAGGGACTTGTCGACGACCCCGGCCGGCACCATCTGCCCGCTGCCGGTGTTGGTCGCTGCAAGGTCTGTTACGTAAGTGCCATTGCCATTACGGATGGACATAAACGCCTCAGAGCCCGTAAACCCTTCAGTAATTGAGCGAAATTCGCTGATCCGAATATCCCGCGTAGTCTGATCGCCGTTATACACCGTAGAACCCGCCGCATCGACCGTAAACGCCTGCGTGTCGACCAGGGATCCAGCAAAAATAAACTCTCCGGCTGAGTTTCTTGAATTTGCAAGACTCGTCATTTCATCGAGACGTTGGCGCATTTCGGTTGCGATGAAATGGCGGTCTGCGGCGGTTAATGTCGACGTTCTGCCGCGTATGGTTAATTCACGGATCCGTTGCAACGCATCATTGGCGGATGCCACCGCAGACTCCTGTTGCGATAGATGCAAATCGGCAAGTCCGGCATTGCGGTCGTATTGCGTCGATGCCGCAACCCGTTCGCTGATCAACAGTACCTGCGCCGCAGCGACCGGATCGTCGGCCGGGGAATTTATCTTTTTGCCCGATGAGATTTGAGTCTGAAACTTCGCAGTGTTGGCCTGAAGCTGGGTGAAACCGCTAAGCGCCTGGTCAAAGCGTTGAATATCCGAAATTCTCATGACTATCTCCTGACCGCAGCGAGCAGTGAATCGAAGGTTTCGTTAGCGATCGAAATGACCTGTGCGGCGGCCGTATAGGCTTGTTGAAACCGCAGCAAACTCGCCGCCTCTTCATCGAGATTTACCGCCGACAGGGAATCGCGCGAGGCCTGGGCATTAACTTGCAGTACCTGCAAAGCATCCCGACTCAATTGCTGCTGCTGGGTTTTGGCACCGACCTTACCGACTAGTTGGCTATAGGCGTCCTGATAGGTTGCAGTGGATCCATCGATGATCTTGGTTAACTGCAATTCACCAAGCAGTAGGCCATTCCCGTTGTCGCCGGCGCCACCGACGTTTGCCGCGACCGTAAACGTATCGCCCGGTTCAGGTACGCCGCTAATTTGAACTCGCCAACCATTTAGGTCGATGTCGGCGCCGCTAGTGTAGGGAATTAGCGGCCCGACACCACCGAACTGAAAGGTCGACGGTGGATCATTGAAAACGATTTGCGTCGGCGTCAGTAGACTCGGATCGGTGATATCAAGAACCGTTGGCGCGGATATTTCAGCCGCCCCGATATTCGACAAACTCGCACTTGTCCGGTTCGGTCGTGCTAAAGCGAACTCGCGCGGATTCGAAACCGATACCGACATATTTCGTGCTATCGCTCTAGTTGGCTGTAGTAGGTAGACATCCCCGGCGGCAGGCGGACTTGACACTGTTATCGTCAGGCCATCGACATTGAATGGTCCCGCACCACTCAATGTTTGCGTCGCTCCTGATTCCAGATTCAACAGCGTGAAATCAACCCCATCGTGCGATAGCCGGTAATCTGCCGCTGTTAACGATGCGACATCGGTAGTATCGAGCGCTAGGGTGACGCTGCCCGTGTTAGCGGGATCTGCATTAACTTGAGGCGTACCAAGCGCGAACACATCAAGGCCGAAGTTATCGTTTAAGTCGAAACCCTCACGATGCTGCTCGTTAAATGAAATTGTCACCGCAGCTGCCAAACGCCCAATTGCGTTGCGGGTTGGGTCTAGCATGTCCGCACGAAATTCGAAGGCCGCGCCAAGTTCGCCATTCGTGATCAATGGACTGACGATCGAGCTTGCACCACCACCGCTTGTAGCAACTTCAAGTCGTGTCGTATCGAGCGGGTTTGGTACCGTAACCAATGGCAGAGCCGTAGCTGCGGCAACAATCAATTGCCCGCTACCGATAAATACATTCAGTGCACCGTCGTCTTGCACCACCGTATTGACCCCGACCAAGCTCGATAAATCGGACACGAGCCGTTCGCGCTGGTCCAATAGATCGTTAGGTTGCTCGCCCTGCCCACTGCCAAGCGCTTGAACGATATCTCCATTGATGTCAGCTATCGCCTCGGAGAGTGAGTTAATGCGATCCACCGCGCCTTGGATCTGGCCGTTCAGATCACGCGCGGTAGCGCTCAATCTTGCTTCGAAATCACTAAACCGGGAGGCAAATGTCTGGGCTGAATTCAATAGCACTTCACGCGCCGAAATTGACGCTGGATTACCATTGACATCTTGTATTGCGGCGAAAAAGCTCTCGAGCGATGAAGTTAATGACCCGTCGCCGATCAGATTATCGACCCGCGACGCGAACGCAGCATATGACGATGCCTTGGCTTCGTTAGCATTTGCCGATTGCAATTGCTTTACCAAAAACTGATCCGCAATGCGTGAAACTTCCTGTACCTGTACACCACTACCCAGAAACAACCCACCAGACCCCTGTGCCGGTAGCGCTGTCAGGTCGGTTCGCTGCCGCGTAAAACCTTCGGTATTAACGTTCGCGATGTTGTGGCTGGTCGTACTTAATTGCCGTTGTGCGGTGACCAACCCCGATATCCCAATATTAAAAACACTTGCCATCGTTCGGCCTCGTTAGAATTGCGCCAGCGTAGATTGCGCAGCGATTTGATCCTTGATCGCTAAGATCTTCTCTGCATAACGTGGATCCGTCGCGTAGCCCGCTTGTGCAAGCTCGGTGACAAATTTGCGTGCGCTACCGTCATGCTTTAACGCGTCGGCGTAGCGCGGTTGTTCCCGCAAAAATGCGACGTAATCTGCGAATGCGGCCTCCATGTTCGGATAAGCGCGGAAACGCGCGTTGATTGTCACTGGACGATCGTTGATGTACTCAAGTGTCTGCACATCGACCGACGCGCCGTTCCAATCAGAGCCGGCCTTGATCGCAAAAAGATTATGCGAGGACCGACCACTCGGATCCGCGATCACATGTCGGCCCCAGCCGGTTTCGAGCGCCGCTTGGGCGATAAGGATGTCTGGCGCAAGGCCGAGGGCAACACCGGCATCACGCGCCAACGGCCTGAGTGCCGCGGTAAATTCGAGCGTAGCCGCCGCACTCTGCCCAGCAGGTGCATCGTTGGATAGCGTCACTTGAGATCGGTGATCCTTTGCTGGACCCGGCGACGCCACTGCCGGAAGATGCACCGGATCCGGTATTTTAAGTTCAGCACTCGCGCCGTCGGTCGCTTCAAGCCCAAGCTGTTGGCCCAATGCGGTCGCAAACCCCAAACCACCTTGTTCGGCCATACTTAGGGCCACTTGGCTATCCAACATTTCGCGATACAACTTCAAATCACGGCTATTGAACAGACCGCCCTCCGGCGCCGCGTCGCGCGCTGCCTTTAGCATTTGCTGGATAAACAAGGCTTCGAACTCTTTGGCGACAGTCGCAAACGCCGCGTTGCCATCCTGCTTAGCGTCGGCGCGCAATGCGCTGAATCGGGAGATATCGGTGTAGGCGCTGATTTGCGCGATATTGTCCATAGTGGTCCGGTTGCTTATATCCGGTTGATCCTATGCATAGACGATGCCAATTCTCAGAAATGGCCGTCGGTAGTACAGATCCCGGCGATCGCTACCGTCACGGCGGCAATTTCTACCGCCTCCAGCGGCAATAATTTAGCAAACAGGTTACGTATTGCCGCCCCGGCAACGGTAAGTTGGCAACGGGCTGATGGATCCCAGTGATTGCGACCCTCGTGTACGCCGAAAATGGATCAGACTTGCAGAAATTGACCGCGGCCGGGATGGCCATAATTAATTCAGTCATCCGTGCTGCGCAACGTCCAACGTCATCCCGGCGAATGCCGGAATTCAGCAAACGCCGATTAAGGCAACATCAAATCACTATCAATTCAGCGCGCAGTGCCCCAGCCTCCTTCAAGGCTTCGAGGATGGCGACCAGGTCTCCGGGTGCGGCGCCAACGTTGTTCACGGCTTCAATGATGTCGTCGAGCGCAACGCCTGGATTGAACAAGAACATGCGGCTTTGTTCCTGCTCAACATCGATATTCTGCTTCGGTACGACCACAGTGCTGCCAGCCGAAAGCGGCTCCGGCTGACTTACAATCGGATTGTATGAAATCGTAACCGTGAGGCTGCCGTGGGTGACCGCCGCAGCCGTAACACTGACGTGACTTCCAATGACCACTGTTCCGGTGCGCGAATTGACAATCACACGCGCCGGTGCCGCACCTGCTTCTACTTGAATATTCTCCAATATGGACATGAACGCTACACGCTGGGAGATATCCGCCGGCGCTACGACTCTCACCGAAGACCCATCGACCGCCACGGCAGAATTCGGTCCGAGCGTGTCATCGATCGCTTGCGCCATGTGCGTCGCTGTCGTGAAGTCCGAACGATGTAGGTTGAACGTTAGGAAATCAGAATTATGAAACGCGGTCGGTACTTCCCGCTCAACGGAAGCGCCATTCGGGATCCGTCCCACACTTGGGACGTTGACCGAAATGCTGGAACCATCATCGCTCGCCGCGCCAAAACCACCGACCACGAGATTACCTTGCGCCATTGCATAGATACTGCCGTCGGCGCCCTTAAGCGGCGTCATTATTAAGGCCCCGCCGCGCAGACTTTTGGCGTTACCAATCGACGACACCGTAACGTCGATACTCGCACCAGCCTTAGCAAACGCCGGTAAGTTCGCGGTCACCATCACTGCCGCGACATTCTTAAGTTGAGGATTGACGTTATCCGGCACGACGACGCCAAGCTGCTTCAGCATGTTCTTGATACTTTGGATCGTAAACGGCGTCTGCGTTGTTTGGTCGCCAGTCCCGTCGAGACCGACAACCAACCCATAGCCCAGCAGTTGGTTATCGCGGACACCGGCAACAGCCGCCAGGTCTTTGATCCGCTCGGCGCCTGCCGAAATCGGTAGCAGTAGCAAAATTCCAACTAGTAATAATCGTCGCACGCCACTACTCCCCGCTATTGTTATCATCATTTGCAGTAAACCGGCCATTACCGATGATTAGAATGGAAAAACAGCGCTAATAAAAAACCGTGCCAACCAGCCAATCTTATTCGCGTCTGCATTCGCGCCATCGGCGCTATAAACAATTGTCGCATCGGCCACCTTCGTCGACGACACCGTGTTTGCGGTGCTGATATCAAGCGGCCTAACGATTCCAGAAATCTTGACGTATTCATTTCCTTGATTGAGGTTCAGACGCTTCTCACCACGCACCAGCAAATTACCGTTGGGCAGCACGTCTGCGATCGTGACAGTAATGTCACCGGTAAGGCTGTTGCTTTGCGCACTGTCGCCAGATCCCGTGAAGGCATGTGAGGTACTCAGACTCGTCTCTAGCGTATTATTTTCGGTCTGACTCAACGGTAGCAGACTCGGCACGGCGAACTGTGGTGTCGCACCGAGTATTGTCGGATTCGTTACCGTGCTGGTCTGGTCCCGCGCGATATCGTTGCTAGATGTTTTTGACGCGTTCGTCGATTCGTTGAGGGTTATCGTCAGGATATCCCCGATGCGACGCGCCTTGGTATCTTCGAAAAACGCAACGTCATACCCACGATGGTAGATCGAGCCCGTCCTAGCTTGTACCGGTTGTTCGAACGCGGTTGGGAAGGTCGCACTGTAAGTAGGATCACGGCGCGGAGTAGAGTTGCATCCACCGATCTGCACGAGGACCATAGTACCTAGGGCCAAATACTGGATTGTAAATTTCATTAAGCTGGCACCCCTACGGCTGCTATAACTGTTGCGATACAAACTGCAGCATTTCATCTACCGTTTGGATGGCCTTGGAGTTCATTTCGTAGGATCGCTGGGTCTCTATCATGTTGACGAGTTCCTCAACCACGTTGACATTGGACGCTTCCAAGGATCCTTGAGCCAAAGTACCAAGGCCATTCAGTCCCGGCGTGCTCGCCTGTGGACTACCGCTCGCGGCTGTTTCTTTGAAAAGGTTTTGACCTATCGCTTGCAAACCTTGGGTATTAATAAAATCCGCCAGCTGCAAGGTGCCTATTTGGGTCGGCGCGGTACTTCCGGACGTTAATGCCGAAACGGTGCCGTCGTTACCAATTGTGATGGACAATGTTTCTGCCGGTATCGTCACGCTCGGATCGAGTTCGTAGCCGGAAGAGGTCACCATTTGTCCTTGATCGTTCCTAGAAAATGACCCATCGCGCGTATACGCCGTCGAGCCATCTGGCAATAGGATCTGAAAGAACCCACGTCCTTGTATCGCAACATCAAGTGAGCTATCCGTACGGGTCAATGATCCTTGAGTAAATATTTTTTCGGTCGAGATCGTATGCACGCCGGTACCGAGCATCAAACCCGATGGAAGTTCGGTATTTTGCGACGAAGAGCCACCTGGCTGGCTGACTGTTTCGTAGAGCAGATCCTCAAACGATGCTCGGCCTTTTTTGAAACCGGTGGTTCCAACGTTTGCAAGATTATTCGAAATCACCGACATCCGCGTTTGCAGCGCATCGAGACCGGTTTTTGCAATATGTAATGCAGATGGCATTTAGTTTCCCCCAGGATAAACCCGTTCAGCGTCGACGATCACAGTCAAGGCTGAGCCCATTTTATTAAGCGATGCGCAGAACGCGCGCACTGGCCGCATCGTTCTCCTGCGCAGCGCTCATTGCTTTAATCGCCATTTCATATTGGCGCGCGTGTTCAATCATATTGATCATTTCTTCCGCAACTTTGACATTACTGCGCTCCAGCGCACCACGCGCCACCTTGACGCTCGCATCTGGCGGCGGCGCGGCGATTCCATCGCGCATGTGGAACAACCCATCCTCACCTTTTCGAAGGTCTTGCACGACCGGCGCGACAAGTTTGATGCGGTCAACTTGGGCTAAGGTCGTGGCGTCTTGCCCTATCGGCCGAATCGTCAACGTACCGTCATCGCCAATTACGATCGATTCCGACTGGGGTATCGCAATTGGTCCCCCATTACCTAGCACGGGATGGCCGGCCCCGGTGGTGAGTTGTCCGGTCACCAAAAGCTTCAAGTCGCCGGCGCGGGTATAAGCCTCGGTGCCATCAGGTGCCTGGACGGCGATAAAGCCGTCACCCATGATTGCAAGGTCTAGGTCGTTGCCGGTCGTCTCGATGGAGCCGGGTTGTAGATTTACCCCGGGCCGCTCCACCATTGCGAATGATCGCGTCGGGTGGCCGGGACCGAACACCGCCATCGATCGGAAGGTATCGAAATCAGCCTTAAACCCAATGGTGCTGGCATTGGCGAGGTTATGCGCCGACATCGATTGTGCAGTCATCATCTGCTTCGCGGCCGACATGGCCAGGTAAATCATGCGATCCATTTTGGTCTCGCCATTAGTCTGAGATTCATGGGCTTCATTTCACGATTAACGGATATTGATGACTGCCTGGGTCACGGTGTCGGCCGTCGAAATGACTTCCGTGTTCGCTTGGAAATTTCGCTGTGCGACGATCAATTTGACCAGCTGCTCCGAAAGATCTACGTTCGAATCCTCCAGCGCGCCCGATTGCAACAAGCCCAAACTACTTGAACCCGGTGCACCCTCTAGAACATTCCCCGCGGCAAATGTCTCGGCCCAGTTGTTATTTCCGAGCGGTTGCAGACCCTGCGGATTCGCGAAATTTCCGAGTGCAACCTGCCCCTGCACTTCTGATCGGCCATTCGTGAAACGGGCAAACACGATGCCGTCGCCATCAATGTCGAGGCCGGCAAGCCGGCCGGTGGTAAATCCATCTTGCGTAAGCTGGTTGACACCGAACGGTGCGCCAAACTGCGTAGATTGAGACAAGTCCATCGTGATATTTAACGGTGCCGTACCAGGTGTCGCGGTGAAAGGCGGCACCGTGACCAAGCCGCCAGCGGGCGTGACCAAGGCGCCGGTGGTGTCAAAGGTAAGCGTATCCGGTCCCGACACGGTCGCGCCGTTTACCAAGGTATGGGCGCTCCAGGTATTGGGCGCCGCGCCTTTTACAAAATAGGTTTGCAATAGATGCGAACCGCCGAGCGAATCAAATACCGTCGTTGCGGTCGTGTTATTGAAGGTCGAGTTATCGGTCGGATCGAATGGCGCCGTGAGTGGAACGCTCGCGGCCGAATCTAAATTCGCACCGAGGCCCACTTGTGTCGTCGCGCTCGGTGCGACGTTCGCGGTAGAGATTTGCAAAGGTGCGAGCGCGCCGGTGATCGTTCCGGAAGCATCGGCGGTAAAGGCAAGGAGTTGCTGGTCGTTGGCGTTCACCACGAATCCATTGCGGTCAACGCCGAATGAACCATCGCGCGAATAAACCCGTACCCCATTATCTTCAAGTATAAAAAATCCGGGCCCACTTATAGCCAGGTCAAGTCCGTTATCGGTAAACGTAATATTGCCCTGGGTAAATTGCTGCGCGACCCGCGCGGTGTTGACGCCCTGGCCAGCACTATTGCCCGACGATCCGGTATCGGTGACCGCGAAAACGTCCTGGAACTCGGCCCGCGACCCCTTAAATCCGGTTGTGTTGACGTTAGCGATGTTATTTCCAATAACGTTAAGGTCTGTTTGTGCGGCTCGAAGCCCACTGATCGCAACTCGAAATGGCATTGTTTATTGCTCCTGAAGATTCTTTACGCCGATCCGTTAAAGGACGCGTTTAATGCTGCTGAACTCGACGGTGCCGAGGTCTGTTAGATTCAACGCAGGTGGTTGCCCGTCGCGTGAGAGAGTCACACTTTCAACCGAAGTCTGAATGAAGGTCGGTATCGCTTGATTGACACCGTCGATCACAGCTTCCGATTTGATCACATAACTACCCGGCGCTGCTGGTTGGCCAAGGTTATCGAGTCCGTCCCACTCGAAATTGACCAAGCCTTGGTCCTGCGCGCCAAATGCAACCTGACGAATGGTCTGGCCAGATACGTCTTCGATCAGAAGTCGCACGTCCGTCGCACCGGCGGGTAGCTCCAGTGCGATTTTTGGTTCAAGCTCTGGCTCAAGCCGCAAGGTTTGACTTTCAACCAAAACATTCCGCCCAACCATGGTGGAGGCTTGCAATGCTTGAGACGATTGCAGCGATGCCGCCAACGAGCTGAACGATTGCTGCAGTTCCGAGATGCCGCTAACCGTACCAAATTGTGCTATTTGGCCGAGGAAGTCACCGCTCTCCATTGGTTTTAACGGATCTTGATTCTTGAGTTGAGTCAACATCAGTTCGAGGAACTGCTCTTGCTGCAGTTCACCGGACGCTGGCGCCGTTTCTTTTTGGCGATTGATGCTCAGACTTTCTAGCCCGGCAGGAAATAAACCAAGTGGATTATCCATATTCGTGTCCCCGTTTATCGCTGACCTAAGGTCAGCGTTCGCTGTAGCATCTGTTTCGAGGCATCCATGACTTCGACATTAGTTTGATAACTGCGTGATGCTGAGATCATGTTGGCCATCTCTTCGATGACGTTGACGTTCGGCAAGTAGATGTTGCCGTCTGCGTCGGCCAGCGGGTGACCTGGTTTGTATTCACGGCGTAGCGCACCCGTGTTCTCAATCACGCCATCGACCCGAACGCCGCGGCCGACACTGTCTTCAAAATCGACGTTATCCATCACTGCGGTAAAAACCGGATGGCGTGCACGATAGGTCGCCTCAATACTGCTACTGGCACTATTCGCATTGGCCATATTGCTGGCGGTGACATTCAGCCGCAGCGCTTGTGCACCCAAGGCTGAACCCGCAATATCAAAAACAGAAAATAAAGACATGCTTATTCACCCCTCAAAGCAGATTTCAGACCCGAGAATCGACCATCCAAAAATCGTAAGCTGGCCTGATATCGCATCGAATTGTCGACAAAGCGGGCGCGCTCAGCGTCGACATCAACGGTATTCTGATCCAGCGAAGGCTGGCTCGGCGTACGATACATAAGCTCGGCGCCCATGACGGTCTCGCCGCCGCTCAAATGTCCACGATTCGTCGCCGCGAGCCGTGTCGGATCACCCTCGGCGGATAGGACGGTGCGAAAATCGATGTCCCGCGCCTGATAATTCGGCGTATCGGCGTTAGCAAGGTTTGCCGCCAATATCTCGGCGCGACGCGCCCGAAGCATCATTGCCTGTGGATGGATCCCGAGCGCTTGTTCGAATGATGGCATTAGTCTGTCCTTCGTCGTTGGCTGTGCCGATTGTGTTTGCGAAGGAATAAAGCGAATCCCGTGCCAATTATCGTGATCACGCCGAAATCCGCATAAACAGGGGATCTTTGCCGTGGCTTAAGGCCAAACGGTGGCAAGTCGATGCCGCTAAACGGCAATCTTGGGATACCACTGCCGTACCTTGGGGCGCGTAATTAGCGTTACTGCAGATGCCATGGCCTGGCTGGTGTGGAAATTGCAGCGAGACCTCGATGTTGATACACATCAGACGCATACGGCACGGCATTTGCATATGTAATCTAATATTAAGGTGAAGTGTCGGAGATTTGACGTGCGTAGACTATTTTTAATCGCCGCCGTGTGCACAGCTGTAGCAGGAACCGCTGATGCCCGATCGATCGAAAAGCTTGAAAATATCCGTGCGGTGGCGCGCGCATTTGCGCTCGAGAAAGTTGGCGGCGCCGATGACGACATCGAGATTGTGGTTGGTGCCCTCGACCCGCGCTTGCGTCTCGCCGCGTGCGAAGAGCCGCTCGGCGCCTACTTTTCGCCGGGAACTCGCACCGTTGGAAAAACAACCGTGGGCGTACGTTGCGACGGTCCGCAACCGTGGTCGTTGTTCGTGCCAATGGAAATTGTGCGCCAGATAGCGGTGGCCGTGGCGCTGACTGAACTCCCGCGAGGACACGTTATAACTGCCGCCGATGTGGGCTATGAATCGCGTAGTCTGGCGACTCTCACCAGTGGCTATTTCGCGCGTAACAACGTTCCGATCGGCAAAATCACCACCCGTCCCATCATTCGCGGCAGTCCAATCACGCAAAACATGGTTAAGGCACGGCGCCTGGTACGGCGTGGGCAGCGCATCGTACTCGCCTTGCAGACAGGCTCGGTGGCCGTACGAGTGGCTGGGACGGCACTGCGTGATGGTAGTCGTGGTGAATCGATCCCAGTACGCAATATGAGTTCAAAGCGGGTGATTGAAGGCATAGTCCACGAGCCTGGCTTGGTTTTCGTTGGTCGCGCACCGGCGAAGCTTTGAGTAGCGCAGGAGTGGCGGCAACGCGTCGAGTTAGAATATGGGAAGGCGGTCACATTTGGCCCTGCGGCGCTAAAGCCGTGTGTCAAAATGCCGTTACCCCTGAGCAAGTGGAACGGAGAATATAGCGATGGTTTCGGAAGTAAACGGACCTAGAATCGGCACTATTAGTGTGCCAGAGCAACGATCAACAAAAATCGACGCTACCAATGGGGTCGATAAGACCGCGGGAGTGGAACATCATGGCGCAGATGTCGTGACGTTGACCGATCTCGCGTCGCGTTTGCAGAAACTGACACAGTCGGTCGCAGATCTGCCAGTGGCTGACCAACAAAAGATCGAGTCTTTTCGCCAATCGATCGCAGACGGTAGTTATCAAGTCGATACGCACGCCGTTGCGGAGAAGCTGAGTTCGATCGAAGCACTCTTGGCCGATCTGCCCGATCCCGAATGAACTCGACCCTCACAGACCAATTGATCGCACAATTGGGTGAGCTAGAAACGGTCCTCGAACGCGAATATAACGCAATCCGAGAGCGTGACATCGCTGCCGTTGAATCGTTAACGCTGGAAAAACAAGACTTCGTCGACGACCTCAATCGTACTGCGGCGGCAATGGGCGGGGCGCTGGAAGCCATACTTGCAGACGATGCTTCGTTGCCAGCAAACAAAATTCGCACGGCGATCGCCGCCTGTGCAAAAGCCAACAAAACCAACGGTTGCGCTATCGAGTCCAGCCAATCATTCACGACATCCCTGCTTGATGTTCTGCGGGGTAAACTTCCCGGCGGCCGGACCTACACGGCCCGCGGACGCCTAGGTAGCGACGCAGCGTCGAGTGCATTTGGTCGCGTATAACGCCAAATAAGCATCCGCTCCTTGTAACAACGAAACCGTGCTGTCTTCGCGCCCCCTAGCCGGTATGCGTAATTGGCTGCAACCCAGCCCCAGCGACGAGCCACAGCTCGCACTTGGCGACGAAGAAGACAAAATCGAGTCGCCGTCACTGATTTCTAAACTACTCAAACAAACCTTCGAACAACACTGTCTATTAAATATCACCGTCGATGATCTTGCTGTCACCTGCGGCAGCGTCATCGTGCAGCTCGACGATGACGACAACTGCATCGTCCTCGACACATTAACCCCAGCCGACGCGATGGCGACGCTCACAGCGGCAAGCAAGCTAGTAGTTTCTACGCTGCTCAACGAGCTACCGCTCACGTTCGCCACAACTGTGGTTGCCGTTGGTGACGACGGGCAAGAGGCGAGCGTCCATATCGCACGCCCAGCGTGTGTCTATTACGTGCAACATCGTGGCGAGCACCGCGTTCCAGTACCGATGAACTGGTCGATCTCAGCAACGATCGTACTAGAACCCAATCATTGCGTTAGTGCCGTAGTGCGCGACCTATCCCCAAGTGGCTTCTCAGCAAGACTGGACGCACCATTGCCAGAGATCCCAGATCAATTTGATGGCCCAAAACGTTTTTATCTCACATTAGGAACCGAACAGATCATTGAGGGTGAGTTGGAGATCTGTTATGTCGGGACGCCGGAGATTGGTAACTTTCAGCGGATCGGCGCGCGCATCGTCACGCTTAGGCCACGCGATCAACGCCGCATCGACCAATGCGTCGCGGCTATCGATAGGCAACAATCACGGCTAACGTGATCCTGGAGCGCTTAGGCGAGATGGCGTAAGTCTTCGACTACGTCGATATCGTGACGCGGCGCCAGGCAGCAAACTTCAAGTCCAAGCTCTTCCATTCTCGACACGGTTGTCCGGAACACACGACCCGTGCTCCAGGGCATGTCGTGAAAAATATTTGCTTGCGGCTCACGTAAACCAATCAACCAATAACCACCGTCGACACTCGGGCCAACAACGGCGGTGTTGATCGCGTCGGACAGTGAGGTCCACGCCTGGTCAAGATCGGCTATCTCGCAATCGGCAATGTCGGAACCGATCAGCACCACGAAATCATGGTGCGGCAGTACTGACTCGATCGCATGGTGCATACGTTGCCCGATATCACCTTGACATTGCGTACGAATTTGCCAAGTTTTTGCTACCAGTCGCGCCGCAAAGTAGTCAGTTTCATCGGTGTCTGCCACAAACATGTAGCGCATTCGAAATTGTGACCGCTCCACCAGATCTAGAGTACGCGACAATAACTGCGCGTAGATGTCCGCAGCCCTGTGACCGCCGATATCTGCCGCGAGTCGTGTTTTTACCTTACCGGCAAATGGCTCGCGCGCGAATACAATTAGCGCGCCGGTCATTGGTCCACCGTGACAGATCGATCGTAGACGGCGCGCAATCGATCCGGCGAGACGCCGAAAAAAAATGCAGCGCGAAGCCACCACATTCTAAGAATCGTCACCATCACGCCATCTCGTTGCCATCGCCGCGCGGAGGTCGTCACCGTTGCGTTCACACAGATCGGTGCGGACCTTGCACGCAACTTGGTGCTGAGCGCAACATCCTCCATCAATGCAATGGATGGGAATCCACCGCTACGTTCAAACAGCGTGCGCGTAGCGAATATCGCCTGATCACCGGTGGCAATACCAGTGATCCGTGATCGCCAATTCATTAAGGTCTCGATTATCCGATAAATCACCGAATCGGCGTTTAGCCGAACGTTAAAACGTCCCCAATATTCCTGGCAATTATCATCGAAACATAATAGTTCGGCTTCGGCGTTTGACGGCAGTCTCGTGTCGGCGTGCAAAAACAATAAAATATCGCCGCTCGCCGACACCGCCCCCGCGTTCATTTGGATCGCACGACAACCTTCCGTGGAAATCATGAGATCGCATAGTGGGGCCGCGATGGTGCAGGTCGCATCAGTACTTGATCCATCTACAACCACAATTTCGTGGCCCCTCTCCCGCCAATGTTTGAGCGCGTTTAAGGCTGCCGCGATAATTACCGCTTCGTTACGGACGGGAATGATGATCGAAATTCGGCGCATGCCGGGATCGACGTATCAGGTGCGAAGCGCACCGTGACAGCTACTCCCTTGCCCCGCCGTGCAGCCGTAACAATGATCGGCAACGCTGATCGGTTCGCCCTCAAGCTTCGAGGTGAGTAGGTCGGATAGATGCGTACTACCGGTGGTGTGGCCCAACGGTAGCCCAAGCATCTGATTAAAATCACAATCATATACATAACCACGCCAATCAACGCTCAGCAAGTTGCGACACATGACTTGCTCTAAGTTCGCCTCGCGGTAGGAATCTACCAATAATTCAAGATAGGCATCGAGCGCTGCGTCCCGCTCCAAGGCGTGCCGAAAACGAGCGATAGGCATGTTCGAAATCGTTAATAAGCGGCTGAACTGGATCCCAAAGGATTCTTGCAGCTCATCGCGATAGGTCTGTTCCAGCTCAACCTGAGCCGGCGGCAAAAATGGACCAGTGGGGTTGTAGACTAAATTAAGCTCAAGTCTTGAGTCAGGTAACCCGTAGCCAAGTGCGTTTAACTCAAGCAGACCTCGAATGCTTTTCTCAAAAACACCTTTGCCACGTTGATAGTCGACATTGGCTTGTGTGTAACATGGCAACGACGCCGTGATGGATACGCCATTAAGCGCCAGAAACTCGGCTAAATCTTCTTGTCCAGGCTCTTCGAGAATGGTCAGATTACAACGATCAATAACGCTTACATCGAGGCTTCGTGCAGCTAACACTAAACGGCGAAATCCCGGGTTTAATTCAGGCGCTCCGCCGGTTAAATCTAGTGTATTGATGGCGTGCGCGGTGACGAACTCAAGCACGGTATCGATGGTCGATGAGCTCATCTCTTCGCGGCGATTGGGTCCAGCGTCGACGTGACAATGTGTGCACGCCTGGTTGCAACGATAACCAAGATTGATTTGCAAGGTTTCAAGTCGCCGGCGTCTAATGGACGGGAACTTAGGCGCCGAATAGGCATTTGGCCGATCGGGCTCTAAACCCAGGTTTAAGTTATTCATGAATGCGATACAACTCGGTACATCACTTTAGAGAATACCGCGATTATGGGGACGACACGCGGCCGCGTACTGTACTTAAGACCCGCTGAACAGCAGAATCGATTCAGCAGCGCCACTATTACGATTGGATTCAATAAGGTCAAGCCGTGAATGAATTCACGCGCGAAATAAAAAGTTACGGTTGAGATAGGCCTCGGGCTAGCGATACGCGCGGCCGCAAGATAGAATCCCCCCCTTGCTGGGGCCGTAGCTCAGATGGGAGAGCGTCGCGTTCGCAATGCGAAGGTCGGGGGTTCGATTCCCCCCGGCTCCACCAACCTTCACTTTCAGCTTATCTGGATAGCGGCCGCTAATATTCGTATTCGTAATTGCGATTTTCGGTCATCACTACTTTATTGGATCCCTCGCCATCAATCGCCACGGCCATGGAGATTGTCCGCGTCAGCTTTTCCCCGTATATCAGCATCGTATTGGGGTCGATTAACCGTGAAATATTACCGCTAATAGTGGCGGCGTTATCGTCGGATGTGGCGGTCCGGGCGTTTGGCGACGTCTTCCGTGCCAATTCGTTGACCATATCTGCGGACATTTTTGCGGCGTTCCGCGCATCACTGTCGTAAACCTGGTGGATACGCACGCAGGTACCAGTGCCACACGGCTCGAGTGCCGCGATATTCGTTTCGACCTCGTACTCGATGGCTGAGCCGTTTGGGAGTTGAAAAGGTACTGTCGCCGTAAACTTGTCCCCGACGTTTACCTCGACACCCAAATAATCCCCATATCTCCCGTTCCACTCCGCTATCTCTTTAGCCTTCATCGCATCGACATTGAGGACAGGTGAGAGCTGGCTGAAGACTTCCGGGGGCACCACGGTCGCAATGCTGTTAATGAACGCATCGTAGCCCGCTACATCGAGAATATTGCCATCCGGACTCAAGCTGTAGGTAATAACTGCACTCGAAAGCAGCTTAACAATCGGATTCTCTACCTGCTCCCCGTCCCGCTTCATCGTAATCGATTGCGGTTGAACCAATACCTCCCAGCCAGCAGTTGTTTGGCTAATCGTGAACTTCGTTGTCGACAAAGACTCATCCAGTTGCTTGTTGCCATTGCCCAGGTCTTTTTCCTTACGCATGCTGAGCTTTTGAAGAAAGCTGACGTTCTCCCCGGGCGCGAATGTAAATTTGATGGCATCGGCTTCCTGGGAATTCACGCTAGCGCCCACCAACGCGCAAATGAGAAGAACCACCGATCGAAATACATTCATAGGTTTTATCTCGCTTTTAATCACTCGAATGAATCGCTAGTGACGGTAAGTCTAGGGCCACCATACCATGCGTACAGCATCGGCAGATTGATATCGAAAATTACCACGCCTGTTGCATACTAACGGCGCGAAGGTGTTCAGATCTAAATACTGAGATCCAATAGGTTGTAATCCTTCAAACCGTTGCGCAACCTGCTATCCCAACGATAGTTATCTTCTTCGCCAATGAACGGTTGATAGACATAAGGCATTTCGTGAGGGAAACGTTGTCGGCGTGCATCAATCGCGTAGGCAATTAGGCGGGCACGTTCATGGATCCGCGCGGCGTCGTAGGTTGCGCGTGCGTTGTGAACGCCGCCGGCGGTTACGCCGAGAACTGATGCGCGACGATGAAAGCCGAAATTGATGGTAACCCGGGTATCTGCGCTCGTATTAGCGAATGAGCCGTGCAACGTTTGTCGGTTACAGATCCCTACGTCGCCCGGTGCGCAGATCATCGGCACCGCATCTGGTAGTCGATCCGACCCCGCTTGTTCGACCATCGCTTTAATATCGACTTTGCCGAGTTTGTGGCTACCAGGGACCATCCATAGCCCATTGGCGGCGGTCGAACCGTAAAGTTGTGCCATGAAATTAAATCCGTGAATGCCCTGATCGAAACTAGGACTGTCCCAATGGGTCACGCCGTCTTGGTGCCAGGCGACAGAAGATCCAAGTCCTGGTTGCTTGATGAACAATGCTTCGTTAAACGGAGTGAAATCAGATCCATTTATCGCGGCGGCGACTTGGAGGAGTTCGGGATGACCATAGAGACGCAAACATGCCTCGGAGAATTGCAGTGTGCCCAATATCAAATAAACGATTTTTTCCGGCGCCCCCTGCACCGGACGTGGCTCATACATACGCACGGGATGGCGGCCGTTCGCAAGATCTGTACCGCCGAAAGGGTCACTCAATGGTCGTGCCCAAAATAAGGTCGGCGCGACGCAGTCGGTACCGATCGCCGAACGGCCGCGCGCATCCGCCACGCTTCCCTCCCTCACAGGTAAGCGATCAATGATGTCAGAGACGTCGGCTTCAATATCCGCGAGTTCGATGGGCCCAAGAACGTCGGTAAAAACGTAGAATCCGCAACGCCAATAAGCTTCGCGAATGTCCTGCGCTAGGCTGCCGTCAGTGTTAAATCGAATTGGGCCACGATTGCCGAGCGTCGATGCACGCACTTCCCCGGCATGCATATAGTCCTGCATCGCCGCCTGCTCGGTGCCGTAATCTGTACTGACGTGTCGCACACGCGCCTGTAACACCATGTCCATTATTCCAGAACACGAAGAAGCTTATGGTGGCGGTTCGCCTTGGTGAGTGCAAGCGGCCCCGAGCTCGCGGTCGCTTAGTTCGGGCGAAGTCGAATCGCGCGCCCGAACGTTAACCTATCGTGAGGCGTCTAGTTGGTCGTTGTTGCGCTCAACTGCCGATGCGATCTCGCTGCTGGGTGGTAAGGTGAGATCCGCGATAAAGTCATACAAGGTAGTGCGTACCAACCCCCAATTTATCGCCGCGCCGCGCGGGGTCGTCGACATCATCAAAAATAAGGCTTCCTGCATGGAGGTACGCTCGGCCGCCTGCTTCAGCAGATCCATTGCCAGCGCTTTGTCATTTTGTTCATTCATCAGTAGTTAACCGGGAGATCCGTTTGCGCATAGTCTAGTTACCAACAAACGTTCGGTTAGTGGCGAGAAGTTCAGGTTAACCTTGCGTAACAACGCTCGGTAAAAAATGTTGCACAATCGACTTTTTCGCAGCCGCCGCGCTCGGGATTTGTATCGAAATGTTTCATCCGCACGACGCTAGGATGCCGCCGATGCCATCCCCAACGGCCGGCGAACGTCGGCTATTCGGCTAAATCGCCAAACGCCTACAGCAGTTTTGTCTTAGGTAAGTGGGTGTCAGTCTGCGGAAGCCAGCATTCTGCGCACTTGCGACAAATAAAATCGGCGGGGGCTGGGTCCAGGCCGAATATTGTGCGTCGGTAGCGAACTGCCCGCTCGCTATTGAGGATCTCATCTAAGGTCTGGGTACGGAGATCGCCGAGAATGTGATTCTGATGGAAGTCTTCGCAACAAAGAAACACCTGGCCGTCAACATTGACGGTGACGTCTTCGACTGCTCGACGGCAACCACGCAACTCGCCGGTCCAGATCGGATCATCCAGATTCTCTGTGCCTTGGATCGCACCCGCACGGTTATGTGTGTAGTTCGTAAACGCATTCGGTTTACGATTTGCATCTTCCGCCAGAGCCGCAACGATCGCGTCGCTACGCTCAGTAGACTCGGTTAAACCGTTGACACATATCTGGATCGGCAAGCCAACGTCGATCGCATGCTTTAAATTCGCTACCAGATCCCGCGGCATCTTTACCCCCATTAGTCGCTTGTACTCGACGGGATCGGTCGACGGGCAATTAATCACGATCCGGTCGACATTACCGATGTTTGCGAGGCCGTCGGAGATTTCCGGGCTTAGTATGGCGGCGGTTGTAAATAGCGCTAGAGGATGTCCATGGTCAGCCAGTAGCTGTGCTTGAAGCAAGAACTGCGGATGAAGCAGAGGCTCGTTATAGATGTTCAAGGTCACGAAATTCAGTTTGTGTCCGTCGAAGCGCGATAAGATGAGTTCGAATAAGTCCATCTCCATAATGCGAGGCCGTCGCCGTGGATTGGTGGATACCGGACAGAAAACGCAACTCGCGGTACAGGGCGTGCAGGTTTCCAGCACGAGGTTACGCACATAGTGCTGCACACGGTCGACCTTTCTTGCATCGGTGATCCAGCCTGCCGCTACCAAGCTCGCGCTACGCGACCCACTACAGTCTTCCAGTAACTGATCAACGTCCTGCAAAGTGAATGGATCGGGTAATACCGCGAGCGTCTTCAGGTCCTGGTGGGTCGTCTCATGCAGCGGTTGTCGCTCGCGCGTCGGCAAATCGAATACGAGACCATCTGGGCTCAGCACCCGCTGCGGGTTCAAACACAGCTCAGCGGTCGCCGACTGCAATGGATTCTCCGAGGATTGACCGATGCTTTCCAGCAAAGGTAGGCCCTTACCCATATCGCGATAAAGCACATCACGGGTATGCGTGCGCTCAAGCAGAATCGACTCGATCGCGTAACCTGCCTGCGCTAGAAAACTGCCAACGGTGTCATCATAGGCGTCTTCACAAACGATCCACCGTGGCCGAATACGAGAAAGATCGAGGCCCTGCAATACGCCCAACTCGCCGCCTTCAACGTCCAGCGAGAGTAGATCGACACTGCTGATACCCGCCTCGATGAGCACATCACTGAGCGTGCGGCTTGGCACGACGACCGTTTCGCTTTGGAGTTGCTGTAATTGCTCGCCCCGCTCGACCCACTCGTTTTCTGTATCCTGATCGCGGGTGCCGTCAACGATGGACATCAATCCGACCGCCGTCATGCGAACATTTTTCCCTGCATTTGCCTGATCAACGCAGGCGCAATTAAACACTTGCGCCAACGGCCGATTTTCGCGACATTCGGCGAATGCGGCAGGCGTCGGTTCGATCAAAACACCGCGCCATCCGCGGCGCTCGAAATAAAGCGTGTTGCTCTGGGTAACGCCGTCGAAGGCGCCGAGCTCCACAAACGTGCCGCTGCGCTCGGGCAAGTAGCGCGCGATGCGTTGATCTAGACGCTCAAGTCCATTGAAGGGAAACCGTCTATCGCTGTGTGGGGCACCGAAGTGTTCCCACACCTCTTCCGGTCCAATCATGTTAAACGGTGCTTCGCGAAATCGTTGCTGCTCGCTGAAATGACCACTGTCGGCACCAAGTCCACAATTGTAGACAACCCGCTTGGCGGTCGGTTGATGCCTAAGGCCGGCCGCAGCGGTAACAAATGCAGTGGCGGAATCCCACGAGAAAAACCGGCTGAGGACATCGACCACATTGCGTCCGGGTGTTATATCCAAACGTGCACGAATATCGTCGGTCAGATTTTGTTCGACAAACGTCAGGTAAGCCTGTTCGTTCATGGCGAATAACGCTTTCAGCTGCGCTATCACCGGAATCAACTTCTCCGCCGTACTCGCCCAACCCCAACCCTGGAACCGAGCGATCCCGCGATTCTCGTTGTCGATACCAAACGGATGCCCGTAGACCGAGTAGATCTCCGGATCCTTATCAGCGCGTTCCAACGACCGCTTAAACTCTTCCACGGCATTAACACTTGGAAAGCAATCGTCTTCGAGCACGAGTACACGACGATAGCGCGCAACCATGTCCTGCAGACCATCGAGCATCAGTTTTTCAATGCCGAGATGGCCGGCATGCGCACGCACTTCGAGTGGTGCGAAACCATTCGCAATTGCGACGCAATCAGCGGTCGCCGCGCTAAGCTCACTGCGCCCGGCGTTGCCGTCAACCCACACATGTGTGCTTGCCAGGGCCTCTTGCGCGGCGAGACTGTCGAGCACGTTTTGCAGTAGTGCCGGGCGCGCGTAGGCGGTTACCAAAATGCCAAAGTCTGACGCAGACATTATGCAAACACCTCTAGGTTCTTGGTGAAAATCGAAGTGCACCAACCGTACGGGTTAATTGGCCCCGGTCCCCAAAAATCTATGCGCTTGAACCCGGCAGTGGTCAACGCATCGTAGCCGGCTTGGTAAAAATCTCGATCCGAGTTGTCAAAAATCACAAAGCCGTCTGGATTCACTCTTTGTGCCGCGAGCCACGCGGTAAGCACGCGCGCCATGCCATCGACCACAACGATATCGAAGTATCCGTCGGGGTAGTCGAGCAAGGTCGCGGCGAACGCGCTGAACGGTTTGGACAACCGCCCCGCGCGTAAATTCTGTGCTGGATCGGGACCGGGTTCTTCATCGATCCCTGCATCAAAAAATGGTTGGAGTGCAGCCTCCGCGCTCGCCGTCACCGGCGCATCGATTGGCACGTGGATCAAGTTATTTTGTGGTCCACAACGGGCTAGGGTCTCTTGATACCATTGTTCATCGTGCTCTACGGTAACGATCTCCGCGACCTGTGATGACCACCACACCGTCGAATTACCAGCACCGTATTCGAATACGCGATGCTGTGCTTGGACCATACGTTCCAGCATTTTCAATGCGGGATAGGTGATCCATGGTACCGGGCCGGTATTACCAAGCGACGCCCGCCCTTCGACGCTCGCGAGCCAACCTTCGGTCGTCAGGTATTGAGCAATAAAGGCATCTATTAACTGCTGATTGCTGAGTTCTTCGTAGTATCTGAGCACAATTCCCTCCCACGACGGTCAGATCCATAAACGGCGGCCTGAGTAATGCATATTTCATACCAAGGACCGTGAATTGCCGTCGAGCTTGTGCAACTCGCCGGCGGAGCGCGGGAGAACTTGCTTCTTAGATTGAGCGCGGCAAATAGACGCGGCAATCGTTGCCGCCCAATCGGACAAACCGGAACGCTTACACCGGCGAATATTCCGTCGCTACTAACGCTAAATTTATTATCACACTCGCCGATATCCGCACACAGGGCGGAAGGGATCTCGATATGAATGTTTCAAAGCTACTCCAGCAAGCCGGTCAGCACCTCAGTGCCGGTGATCCAGCGGCGGCCCAGGCGATCCTATCGCGTGTCTTGAGAAAAAAGCCGACGAATATCGATGCGCTAAATCTTGCAGGTCTTGCCGCCTACCAATGTAACGATCTACTAAGCGCTACACAGCTGCTGACCAAGGTTATCCGTAAAGAGCCTCGACGGATCAGCGCGCGGCTTAATCTCGGGGTGGTGTTGAATTCCCAGAATCAGCACCACGAGGCGGAGGATAATTATCGTGCCGTGCTGGCGATCGAACCCTCGAATGCCGTGGCATTGTGCAACCTCGGTAAGAATTTTCTCGATCAAAACCAACTTTGCGACGCTGAGCGCTGGTTCAACGCCGCGCTAGAGGCGGATCCCAATTATTGGATCGCATTGCACAATCTCGGTACTTGCCTACAGCGCCTAGGCCAAATCGATAGCGCAATCGATACCTACCGGCGCGCTTTGCAACTCAATGAGAACCCTGAATCACTGTCCGAACTTATTGCCACCCTGCGCCGCACGGATCGCTTTACCGAAGAATATGCCTTGGCTAAACAACTCCTAGCGATGCCGGCAGCCGGTGACGTTGCAATCGGCGCATGGGAAACCTTATTCGATGCCTTCGACTGGGCTCGCATTGAGCAAAGCCAAGAGAAGATTCTAGCGTTATTACAAGACCCCATGAGTCGACACGAAACCAGAGGCGGTGGGCTGATCTTGCTGAACTCATTGACCACTGTTGATCCGGCGGATAGCTATTCCTGCCATCGTGCATGGGCAACGGCGTTGCCGCCCCAACCCAAACTAGAACCGATTGCGTCGGCAAACTCGATCGACTTTTCGCGCTTGAGGATCGGTTATTTATCACCGGATTTTCGCGAGCACTCGGTTGGGTTCTTCATCCGAAACGTGATCCGAGCGCATGACGACGATCACTTTGCCGTCTATTGCTATTCGAACTCCGCATGCAGCGACTCGCTGACTGAGGAAGTCGCCACCGCCGCAACCGCCTATATCGATGTTACGCAAATGAGTGATGCCGATCTTGGCCAACGGATCCGCGACGATCGAATCGATATTTTGATCGATCTTGCCGGGCATACACGTGATTCGCGTCTCGCGGTGATGCGTTCACGCTTAGCGCCGGTGCAGATCAGCTACTTGGGTTATCCGAATACGACCGGTCTCGACACCATTGACTATCGCATTACCGATCCCTATGCCGATTGCATCGATGGCACCGAATACAGCGAATCCTTACTCACACTGCCAGAGTCGTTTCTGTGCTTTGGACATTTCGATGAGGTCGAGTGCCGGCCGGATACACCTGCCGCGGACATCGGGCAGGTTACATTTGGCTGCTTCAACAATATCCGCAAAATCACGCCAACGGTGGTTGAGGCATGGAGCGCAATCCTCAAAGCGGTACCAAACGCCCGTCTTAAACTAAAATCGAGACGCGCCGGCGATCCCATTACCCAAGGCCATCTGCGCGAGGCGTTTACGAGCCACGACATCGACCCCAAAAGAATTGATCTGCTACCGGTATGCGGATCGCGCACCGACCACCTTGACGCGTATAACGGCATAGACATTGCGCTCGATACCTTTCCGTATAACGGCACCACAACAACCTGCGAAGCGCTTTGGATGGGCGTACCCGTGGTCACCTTGGCGGGATCGATGCATGCGCAGCGGGTGTCCTATTCGATCTTGAAGAATCTCGCGCTCGACGACCTCACGTGCTGGACGCACGCAGATTATGTTGCTCGGTGTGTCGAACTTGCGAACGACCACACGCACTTAAATCAGATGCGCGTATCGATTCGGTCAAAGATCAGAAACTCGATCTTATGTAATCCAGAACGCTTCGCCCGACAGTTCGAAGAGGCATTGCTGCGCGCATGCGATAAGCGCACACAGGTGAAACCGCTCGCAGCGAATGCCGTTTGATGCGAACTGCTGCTTTTGAGTCGCTAATTAGCCTTGCGCAGCTTGGCCTAGTGCGGACCGCGCAAGCAATGGACTATGGTCCCACCAGGTCGATTGCTCCACATACCAACGCACCGTTGCGGCCAGCGCACAATGAAAATCGTTAAGCGGATTCCAATCGAATTCATCACGCAATCGTTGACCGCCGGTCACCGCATCGACACGCCTATTTGTGAGCGTTGGAGACACGCACAAGAGTTCTCGATAACTCCCCGCCTCACGCGGCATGATCTGGTCAAGTTGGTCACAAATCAGTTCTGCAATCGCTAGGTCGGAATGACGCCCACCGATGCTGTCTACCGCGTAGGGTCTACCCGGTAGACCTCGTTGTGACAAAAAGATAATCGCATCTGCCGCATCTTCTACGAACACCCAATCGCGCGTTTCACACCGTACTCGAATGGAGCGTTGCTGAATCAAGGCCTCGATCGTGCGCGGTATGAAGTGATCCAGGCGCTGAAATGGGCCAAATGTGTTTGCCGTCGTTATGTTGACGACGACCAAGCCCGTCATCTGTCGGGATTGTTCGGCCAATCGCAATGCGATTGTCGGATCAGCTAGGGATCTCGTTTCCCCAGCACAATAGTCGTCATGGGTTGACGTGGCCCGATCGCCAACGATCCGGTCGGGTTCCTCGATATGGTCAATACATGCCACCTGAACAAAACGTAATCCTGCTGCATCGGTAACCGCGCTGCCAGCTTGCGGGCTAGCGCGGTGCGCTGCCTCGAGCAAATTCGTAGTATCGAGAATATTCTGTGACGGTGGCAGTGAGGGTTTGGAAAACCCCGATCTGGTGTGCCCGGCCGTCAGATTAATGATCACCTGCGGTGCGCATGCAGCAAGGATAGCCGTAATGCCGGAGACATCACCCGCATCAACCCGATGATGTTCACAGCGCGGGTCCGGTGATGCAGCTTGCCAAGCCGCATTGCGATCCTCGGGTGTCAATAAATCGACGGTAACGACGACATTTTCCCGGTCACAGAGCAAGCCCTCGGCAATATATTGCCGAATAAAGCCACGCTCGCCGGTAATTAAGATCTTTTTTTGCTTCATGCAGTGGATAGAGCAATATCCATGCCAGACATCCGCTAGCAAGAAGATTATCGGCAACATTCGGCCGCATATTTGCCATATTAGTTGCCGATTGAGTCGAACCTACCCGACTTTCGCCGATCCCCAAAGGCGATCGAGTAACTGGAACGGTTTATGCATCCACATTCCTCAGAAGATCATTCGGCAGAGGCAGCGACTTGTGAACGAAACCCCTATCAGTATTGTAATTTCCGGATCCCATTCTGGGGACATATTCCGTAGGACCCTTGAGCGCGCGTTGGCACAAAGCCTTGCGCCTGCCGAAATCATCATCGCAAGCGCATCGTGCCTAGACGTCAAGCGCTGGTTAAGCGGCCTCGAGCCAACCATCGCCATACCGATCCGATTGCTAAGTCACGGCAATCCGCCTTCCGTCGCCGCGGATCTCAATGCGGCGATACCCGCGGCACGCTCAGATCTGATCGCGCTGATCACGCCCGATAGTTGTTGGGATGACAACACACTGCAATTGCTATGCTCAGGGATCGGGGCGCAGCGCTGGAGTTTTAGTTGTCCCGCAGTTCACGGTCGCGACGACCCGCTACGCGCGATCGTTGAGCGCGGGTTTGAGATTGAGCACTTATTGTTTCCCGCCGCAATGGCACGGTCTTTCGGTGAGCTCGACGCCGGTACTTCCCCGCTGGAGTTTTGGGATCTAGCCCTACACTTAAGTCTACAGGCACCAGGCCAAGCCATCGCCGCGACACCAATCACGCGCTCCAGGCAACCGGTTGCGACACTGGCCGCCGCCGCGCAAGTGTTGCGTAAGCATGCACCGCGCCTCGGCAAGCAACTCGGCGATTATGAGAGCAGCGCGAGGCTTGCGCTACAGGCGTTTGCAGACGATGAGGCCCAGATCAGGCGCGCCGAGACTTCAATTGCCATGCCGGCCTTATCCGACGATTGGCGACCGGGTTCAAATCTCGCGTTCCTGATCTCGACGCCGCGTTCCGGCTCAACATTACTGCAACAGATCCTTGCCGGCCACCCGGATATACACTCCTTACCGGAGCCATGGCTTATGTTAAACCCTTGTCACAGCCGGCGTGGTTCAGTATTAACGAGCGATTACGAACCCAAGCTTACGAGCCAAGCGTTAGACGGCTTTCTAAGCCAAATAAGCGGTGGAGACGCGGTTTTTACAGATGCCGTACGCGCGATGAGCGATCGCCTCTATAACGCGGCATTAGTCGGCAGCGGCAAACGCATATTTCTCGATAAAACGCCACGTTACTTTCATATCTTACCCGAGCTGCGCGAGATCTATCCGGCAGCGCGTTATGTGTTTCTACTACGACATCCACTGGCCGTTTTATCGTCTTGTTTGAACACCTGGTTCGATGGGGACGTGGAAACATTTACGCAAAATAAAAATATGATTGATTGCTTTGAAGGGCCGAGACGGATATTCGATACGATCTCCGCATTAGGTGACGCTGCGGTGCGTATTAGCTATGAAAGACTGGTCGCCGATCCCAGCGCCGAGATTGAGCGATTATGCGGTAGGATCGGCATCGGCTTCGATGCCTCTATCATCGACTACGGCGCGTCTACCATGCCAAACAGTCAGTTCGGTGACCAAACCAACTTACTCAATTTCGATCGACCTGTTACCAATTTCACCGAGTGCTGGCACGAACACATGCGCGATCCGGAAATCGCAGGTTTAGCCCTCAAACTGCTTGATCATCTCGGCGAAGCGGTATTTCGCGGATTAGGATACGATTTTGACGAGGCCTCGTCGATCGTCGCTACCGCGATCGCAACACGCGAAGCTGATACGCAAAGCGCAGATCAGCTGACCGTGAACGGCGAACAGTTTTTTGCCGAAGGCGATTTAAACGCCGCCAAGCAGGCATTTGAACAGGCACTTCGCGTCAACCCACAATTTGCAACGGCGCATAACAATCTTGGCGTGTTGAGCGCACAACTTGGCGACACGGATGCCGCTATGTCATATTTTATCGCCGCGCTTGACAGTGATCCCACCGAGCGCAATGCGCTAATCAACTTGATCGATAGTGCAATCACCATCAACCGCCTGGGTGAGACCTTGGCGTATCTTGCGCGATATATGGATGCGGTACCGGATGACGCCGAAATCGCGGGCTATGCAACAGAGGTCGCGAATGCTGTTGAAGCCGGCCTCACGGCTGACGACCCGATCGATCGTGAGCCTGAGACACCGATTGTAGAATCGCTCCCACGCGCGCCGATCTTATTGATCCCGAACCAACAACCGCGCATGAGCATCATCACGCCGTCGTTCAATCAGGGTGAGTATCTCGAAGCATGTATCGATTCAATCTTGTCGCAGAATTATCCGAATCTTGAATACATCATCATGGACGGCGGCAGCACCGACCAATCCGTGTCGATAATCAAGCGCTATCAAAAGTATTTGAGCCACTGGCAAAGTCAGCCCGATGATGGCCAATACGCCGCGATCGAAGCCGGGCTCAAACGCAGTACGGGCGACATCATGGCGTGGTTGAATTCTGACGATAAGTACCATCCAGACGCACTTTGGAAGGTCAGTTATGCATTCACGACGCGTCCACAAGTCGAATGGTTAACCGGTCTTTACACGTTTTGGGATCAATATGGCACGCTAACCGGCGTGCTCGATCCGGTGTATTGGTCACGCAAAAAACAACTAGATGCAAACGAGCTCACCACAATCCAGCAAGAAAGTACGTTCTGGCGACGGTCGCTATGGGACAAGGCCGGTGCATCCTTAGCAACCGAGCTTTATTACGCCGGAGACTGGGATCTGTGGACACGCTTTTTTGCCCACGCGAAACTACACACGCTCGAGTGGACACTCGGCGGCTATCGCTACCATGAAGGGCAAAAAGTCGGTAACGACGCGCGGGCCTACACAGTGGAAGCCGAACAACTGCGTGAGCGTGAAGTAGCGGCGATCGCGGCTCATGGGTTGGAATTAGTCGACGAAACACCCCATCCTATTCGCCTCGATGATCCCGCCTTGATTGAACTTGCCGAATGGCGGGAAACGAGCCAACCGGTACTCACTTATCGATCGCGATGCACCGAAGATAAACCGCCGCGCCGCGCCCACCGCAAAGCCGCAATGCGAATGCCCTCGATCAGTATCGTCACGAGCTTGCGCCCGGAAGCGGGTGAAGAACAGGCAAGTGCCGTTCGCACCTGGCTCGACGCAGGGTGGCGGGTAAGCTCGGTTAATGCGGGCGCTGCGGTAGATGGACTGCGTAGCCACTTTCCAGATATCACGTTCATCGCTACCGATGATGTTGCTCATTTAGAAAACGGCACCGACGCAATAAAACTGAGTTCACTACTGGGCGCCGTGGCGAGCGCGAGTGAAGACTACATCGGCATCATCAAACCTGATGTGATCATCGACGCGGCGGACAAGTTAAGCGCGACAGTTGGCAGCTATCCAGAAGGCGCGCTTGTTTATGGCGATAAACTCGCGGTCAATTCAACCGCAGTGCTTGATGGCATCGCAGATGGCTATGGTTATTTTTTCTGCGATCCGAAGATGGTGACGACCTTCACACCGGGGGAGCTCACCTTCGGTCAAGACTGGTGGGTTCATTGGCTATTAATGAGTGCGATCGCGAAAGGCCATCCTGTACACAAAATAGAAGAGGTCCATGCCTATCGGATCCGAAAATACATTAAAGCGGTGTTAGCCGAGCAGATAATCAGTAGCCGCGCCTGCATTAGCAGCATTCTTGCGCAATATTTGCCAAGCGAGTTTAGAGCGATTCCAAGCCTGAAACTCAGCTTCGATATCGAGACGAGTGATTTCGAAAAATTTGCGCGCAGCTATATAGCGAGTCATGCAGCGTAGCCCAAAACCCAGCGACGTCCAGTTCAATTATCTGACTTGTTCCCGCCAATACTGAATATAGCCACCATTGCCAGTGCTGCTACGAGGCAAATCCCGATCACCCCGCCGATCCTGTAGGCCGACGTTTGCGCCGCCGCAGGATCAATTAAGCCTAGCACCCACAGGATCCCGATGGTCGCGATTGCAATAAGCAATGTCGCTATCAACACCTGGATCGTTCTCAACAAGACAGAACCCATCGCGAATCTCCTTGCATTTACTCGGATCGCATTTAACTTTATCCACACCCAGGGCGTCTCACCCATGGGCAACTATCTAAATCGACGCCGGCCCTCTTATTCGCTATTGTACGCGCGCGCCATATTCAAGCAGTCTTTACTGGTAAGCATTGATGTTTTTCGAACCGTCCAACGGCATGCGTCCGTCCCCTTTGCAACACAACCCGTTGAACGCCTTAGTGTGTCCGCGTCCGATCGGCTGGATCAGCACCGTCGACGCTAGGGCTTGTGTCAACCTTGCACCATTCTCCTACTTCAACGCCGTCTCCGCAGATCCACCGTACGTGATGTTCGCGCCGAATGCAGCGTCTCCCGAGGTCGAAAAGGATACCTTCCGAAACATCATTGACGTGCCGGAGTTCGTGGTCAATCTGGTCAGCATGGAACTCGCCCAGAAAATGAATGCAAGCTCTGCCTCGTTTTCGTCGGACATTGATGAGTTCGATGCTTGCGGGATCGAGCCCGCCGCATCAACGATTGTTCGCCCGCCAAGGGTTAAGCAAAGCAAGGCTGCATTGGAATGTACTTTATATGAATCGGTCCAGCTGCCTGGTGGCGCCGATGGCCGCAAGAGCCACGTCGTCATCGGCAAGGTAGTCGGTATCCATATCGACGATGACCTCATCGTCGACGGCCGAGTCGACGAGACGCGTCTAAACGCAATCGCACGGCTTGGCTACTTCAACTACGCCGGCCTGGGTGAGATCTTAGAAATTCGACGGCCCTAGAAATAGGTATCAATTAGTGCGCGTGGTCATGATGATGATCGTCCGCCTGCTCGGCCAGCAAGGCGTCCTTTATCGCACGGAGATCATCGGCAGCACACAAACCTTTCGCTTCAATAATGCGCTCAGCCGCACGCAACCAAAGTTCGTAGTACGGCGTTTCGGGCAGGCTGCCTTTATCCTTTGCGATTTCGTCGGAAATCGTATCTGCCCATTCGGTCCAGGCAAAATGTCCTTGCTGGTGTAAGGAGACGATCACAGCGAACACCTTCGCCTCCCATGGCGAATTAAATACGGCGCCGTCTTCATCCAGCGGAATGGCGGGGACGATCTGTAGATCCGGTATTGCGCTCACGCCGGGTCCATATAATCGTCGAAAACATCGACGATGCAGCAATCTTTGGGTGACGCACCGTCGCCCCACAGCTCGACCATTGAAAACCGTACGCCGTAGACCGGTTGCGGTTTCTGACCCTGGTGGTGGGCATGGGTGTCGGGAAAGATAAATACACCGTGGTCGGACTCGACCACTCCACGTTTACCCCGGAGGTAGCGCGGTAGCCGCGTGTGGCCGGTCGGATTGAGATTGCGCACGATGATTTGATCTCCGACCTTGAAGCGACGTGGGACGTCGACTTCAACGCGGGTAGTCGCACCATTCGCGATTACTGCGGGGACAAGATCCGGCGTTAAAATATCCATCAACCCAATTCCTCCGCCACTTCGGCACAACGCGTCGCATATTCTTCGGCCGTGATCGCCCCGTTTTCTACGAGTAAGGTTTCATAGGCATGTAGCCAATGCTCGTAGTATGGCGACTCAAGATACTCGGCCGCGCCCATGCGCTCGATCGCATGACGAAATTCATCCAGGTTAAAAAAGCCGTGCGGCGCGCAGCCAAAAAAAAGCGCGAATGTTCGACGCTCCCAATCATGACGAAAAAGCGGTTGGTCCGGATCGATATCGATTGGTCCGAATCCATGCATGCCGCCGAGATCGTGAATACCGTTCATGACGTGATCCTCAATTCTTTATGCTTGCGCCTCAACCAAGGCGACGCCTATCATCGAGTCGCGCGTTACCAGTGAGGCGAGTTCTTTTTCACTCATCCCCTCGGTCCCGGCGGGCCGTTCGGGAAGCACCATATAGCGGAGTTCGGCGGTGCTATCCCAAACCCGAACTTCTTTATCTTCCGGCACGTTCACCCCGAACTCTTTCAATACGCCGCGAGGATCGCTGACCGCACGTGAGCGATACGGCGCGGCCTTATACCAAACCGGTGGTAGACCGAGCGTCGGCCACGGATAACACGAACACAAAGTACACACGAGAATGTTGTGAACTCGTGGCGTATTCTCGACGACGACAAGATCTTCGCCCTGCATTCCACTGAAGCCGAGCTCGCCAATCGCCGCGCTACCGTCCTCGAGTAGGCGTTTCTTGTAGTCCGGATCGGTCCACGCGCGAGCAACGACCTGTGCGCCATTGTGGGGACCGACTTTGGTCTCGTAGGTATCAACCAGTTCGTCTAAGGCCTTCGGGTCAATCAGGCCTTTTTCGACCAGTAGTGACTCAAGCGCCTTAACGCGCACTTCGGGATCGCTCAGTGGCCGCTTGTGTGCTGAACCCATCGCTCTGACCTCCTCATCAAATATCTCGCCTGTCAGTCTGTCGTTTTCTCGAACGTGTGCACCGTATGCGAGCTTGTGGTCTCGCCGAAGTACCGATCGACCAACATCATACCAACCGGCACGCCATTTAGCATCGCTTGCTGCAGGCTGCCCGGTGACGACAGGCAGCTGGGGATCCGCCTATTCATCGCCGGAATTGAGTTTGTTCCCGGTAACGCCAGCTAATTTAATCGTTAACGCACTGAAACACTTTATATTCAACCCGTCCTTGCATGATCCGCCCCTGGGCCACTGCGACAACCTTGTTGACCCATTTGTAACGTTCGTCGCCGGTTTCCATGCGCGGCGCAATGAAGAATTCGGTATCCCCATAGTCACAATCACCCGTTCCCGCGAGTGCCGCCAGCATCGCATCGTTAAGCACAAGATGACCGAAGTATTGCGAATAAATGAAGGTGCCGTCGTGCGTCTCGAAGGTCGCGCGCACGTCGAGATGGCCTAATCCATCGTTGTCGATGATTAACCAATCCGCAGCGCTCAATTTACGCAACTTACCTTTGAGCTTTGGGCCTTCGAATTCACCGCCATTGACCTCAACAATTAGTCGATTACCGAACGGTCAAACACCAACTGCAAGGGGCGCTTCCAAATTGGCGTAGTACTCCATTAGCGGTTCCAGTTTCACGAAACAGTCTCCCTCGTACAGGTTGTTTGTCGAGGCATCGATGTTAACCGGCCGCGCCGAGGACACCAACTGAGCCACGCTTCGATGATCAGATTGCCACTAACCGTGCCTGCAAAATGCGCCTGCAGCTGCTACCATTTCTGAGTATCCAATGGAGTACTAACTCATGCCCTACAAACTTTTTGGCGCCAGTGTCTCGCCCTACGTTAGAAAGGTCTTGGTTACACTGGCAGAAAAAGGATTGGAATTCGAGGCTGATCCAGTGAATCCATTTAGCCCGCCGGAGCACTATCGCGACATCAGCCCACTTGGAAAGATCCCTGCCTTGCAGCACGATGACAAAACGCTGGCTGATTCATCAGTAATTTGCGCGTATCTCGAACGCCGTCATCCCGAACCGGCCTTATATCCGACCGACGACTACGCCTACGCGCGGGCACTTTGGCTCGAGGAATATATCGATAGCGGCATGGTGCCGAAAGCCGGGCCCGGGATCTTTTTTCCGCTTGTCATCGGCCCCGTCATGATGGACCAACCGGTCACCGCGGAGGTTCGGGCACAGGTCGAGAAATGCGTGAGTGAAGATATCGAACCGATGTGGGATTACCTTGAGCAAGCCCTCGGTGAAGAAGATTTTTTCGTTGGAAACGCGCTCACAGTCGCAGATATCACGGTCGCCAGCATCCACGTTAACTTATGGCACGCGGGTATTGATGTCGATCCTGGGCGTTGGCCGCACCTCTCGGCGTTTCTCGCAAGGATGCATGCTCGAGCTTCGTTTAAGGCAATCATCGACGACGAGATCGCGGTGTGGAACAGAAGGGATGCGGCCTGATGATCCGTACGCTTCCGGGATACGAATATCGTCGGAGCCGTATAGCTACCAACAGGACGATGTAACCGCGACAGTGGGGTTAGCTCAATGCGCAAGGTGACACGAGAAACCGTCGCACTTCGCAACCTGTAGGTAGACATCCGAGCCCGAGCACCAAGCAACGTAAACCGATTGGGCATCCAGATCGGTGCGCGCGACCTTCTGGACGCGAATGATGCGGCAGCCGGCGTCCTTAAATATTGTCTTGACCCGGTAGGGGACGTCGACTTCCGCCGCGACGGAAAGCGGAAAGAGCAAGAATGCCGCAAAGCACCAAATGTTAAATCGCTTGAGTGTGACCGCCCTCATTTCCTGCTACTCCGGTGTCGGAAGGTTGCTCGCATGGCGTCAAGCGTAGCCGCAATCCTGCCGACCCGCGAGTGGTTAGTTTGTCCGACTTGAGTTAGGTTCCCGGGCAGGAGGTTTTTGTTTGTCACGAACTGATAAACGGCAGGTGGGGGAGTGCTGCTCTAGTCCGTAGAACCGCGCAGGCCGGTATAGGCCCATTGCGGAGGCAAAAAGAAACCCGCCGGTAGCGGGTTTCCTAAATGAGTCTCTTTCGGCCTTGCGACTATCGCGTCTTCCTACGCGAATATCCGAGACCCGCTAAACCGAGACCGAGCAGGGCGAGACTGGTGGGTTCCGGGGTCCTCACAACAGTGTGCTCTGCTTCTATATCGATCGTGAAGGTGGCGCAGGTCGTCCCCGCATCACAAAGGCCTAGGAGTAGGTTGTCGAATTCTAGTGTTATCTCGCTTCCGTCGAGATCGGTGCCGAGGCTACCGCCATCCTCTGTCACGCCAGCGCTCAGGACAAGGCCAGAGTCGGAAATGCTCAATATCGTCGCGGACGGATCATCAATCCAGAACAGCTCGCCAATTACAATACCGAATGAAACGGGGCTGAATGACCAAACGAAGGCGTCGTCGGTCCCGGCATTAATAAAACTAAACACGATGCTCGACTCTTGGATGTCGACCGATATTTCGTCAATAAAATCGGGGCCGGCGGCATCATCAATAATACATTCGGCGCCAGCGCCGACAAGGACACCACCACAGCCCGGGGTGCCTGTTGCGACATCGGTAGTAGGGTGGGCTGCCGAGATACTGGTAGTAATACCGATCAGCGTTGCAAAGGCCGGCGCTGACAGAAATAGCAGGGAGATTGTAAGGATCAGACTAGTTGTTATTTTTCGCATAATGGGTCTCCAGCATTCGCTGAGTGTTGAAATAGTTACCAATGTGGGAAGCAATTTTAATGCCAAAACTTAAATTTCATAATTATCAATGCGTTAACGAAAGTCCGCCTGTCCGAGTGTAAAGAATTCCAGAAAATAGGCCCTTTTGGAGTGTGCAATTTGTAAAGGATCTTGACAGATCCGGAGTTCTAGGACGGGCCAATTCAATAATTATGCAGATTTTCCTCCAATATCGGTAATTTCCCGTATATGAGGGTGTGCTTTGGCTCGCTTCGGGTATTTCGGCTCGCCGTCCGCAAATTTCCGATATTACGCACTGTGCCTAGAATAATGGTGCCGGAACGGAGACTCGAACTCCGGACCTACGCATTACGAATGCGGCTTTCTAACTCGAATTTCGATTTAATAATCAATTTGTTAGGTTAGTGTCGTGGGGCATAGAAATCACTGATTCACGCTTGTAAGGTACTGATCTACGCCGTTTCTGTCGTGTTTGTGCCCCACGATTCCCTCGCGGCTGCGCCTTTCATTTGCTCTATAGATTTGATCATGTCCAATCTCCTTACATCAGAGGTATTGGACTACAGATGCCGGCGCTACTCAAATACGGGGGAACGTCGACATGCTTGTGGATGTTGATTTGCACGTTCGATTGATCCACCAGTTGCATCGAATTTTGATCCGGTATTTGGTCTTTGACAGACGGAAATATGACATCTACGGTGGCTCAATTATTAAATGCAAATCCGCTCGAAAACGGATCAATCGAACGCGCAAATCGACAAACGAACGACTGTGTCTGAGTGCAACGCGATGATGCTTTTTCGCCAGTCGCCAACAAATCGGGCGAAGGTGATCCAAAAGAAGCGATCCGCCGTGCTCGGTCGGGCACGTTTCGCTGACCGCTTCAACATCACAACTTGCTGCCGGAGAGCGATGGTCTCGAGAACTAGCATCCGCTGCGTCTTCATGGACGAAAAAAGCGACGCAACGACTACCCGAAATAATGTAAATATCATGTCGGCAATGCTCAAACCCGCCGACGAAAAAGTCAATTAGTTCAATACGATCCAATTTATGGGAGGAACAAGTTGCTACACAACAAAAGCCAGACCATCACCCTTGCAAGTTTAGCCGGCTGAGAGAACCGTTACCTTCCGCGACTTCGATACCGGTGTCAGACGATATCGTGTAGCAAGTCATATGCATCGAGATAAGGAAGCAGGGTCAAAATTGCTTCCGTATGGTTAACGGCAAGACCTGCAAATTCACGAACTCGCTTCAACTCGTTCCTTAAAAGTTGGCGTTCGAAATTGGAGCCACTAGCCAAAATTGGCGGTATAAGCACGACAAAATCATAAATTATCGCTTCTTCTTTCCCCGGCGCGCGTCGCAAAATTCGACCACGGCGTTGTATAAATTGCTTTGGATTTCGACTGCTCGCTAATATGAATGCGATACGACACGCAGGGATATCGATCCCTTCGTCTAAACAACGGATGGCTACGAGGGCGTCTACCGCGTTAATTCGGAACTGATCGAGTATCCGCAGTCGCTGATCCCGTGATTCGCGAGAGGTGAAGCGAGCACAACGCCAATCATTTGCATGGAGAAGCTGCGTCACCGCATCAATCTGTCGAATAGGCTCGTCGTCTTGGTCTTCGATGCTTCCATCGCCGCAATACACTAGGGTTAGCGGTTCCGTCTCCCGCTCCCCCAAAAGTCTATTCAGCTCAATAAGCTTGTTTTGCGCAGCACCGAGCAGCCGAGCTCTTTGAAACAATAGTTGATTCAGCGCGTCCGACCCGGGATTTTCCTCATTGATACCACCGCCAGACGCCATGAGCGTAGAAATCTTCTGACTAATCTCTCCATAACGTTCAGTCTCATTCTCCGTGAGCTCAACAGGGATGATGTGATATCGATACGGTGTAAGGATCCCGTCATTAAGCGCATCTTCCAAAGAATATTCGGCAACCACGGGGCCGTAAAAATCGCGAAGTCGCTGATTCGCTTCAGTATTGAGATAGTGTTCTGGTGTGGCCGACAACCCGAGTCGCAAATGCGCTTGTTGAGGCAAACTGGAATTGAGCTTAGATGCCGAGTGATGGTGACATTCATCCCCGATCCACAAAAGTGCGCGGCCGGATATTCTTTTCAAAATGTCCTGAAAATTACCTGTCGATAATGTCGCATTAACGACCACTGCGGCGGAAAACGACTTTACGCCGGCTTCAAACTCTTGAACATCAGCAGAGAACTGCGATTGCCAAGTTTGACTCCCACCATAGCAGCGCGTTGCGGAAATCCCGAACTCTCGGAGCTCATCAATCCACTGATCTGCCAGATTGATGTACGGAACCGCTACGAGAAGGAACAGTCGCTTATGTGATTCATAGATTTTTGTCGCCCCGTAAATCGCGGTCACTGTCTTTCCAGCACCAGTAGCAAGTGCAAGGACACCCTGGAAACCGTTGGCCTTCCACGCATCGAGGGCGCGTTTTTGGTGCGGACGGATCGCGAAATCATTACCTCGATAAAGCCTGGGTATATTCGGAACATTTTCGGTGGACTGCCCCCTGGCAAATTGAGATCGTTGGAGGCGCTCCCAAAGTTCGATCTCAAGCTCGGTCGACATCGGCGTCGACACATAAGTTGCTATGTCGATAAGCTTTTCGTGTGCAGCTTCGGGAAACGCCAAAACAATAGTGTCTCGTTCCTGATTATTCCAGAGCGCTTCAAAGCCTTCCAAATAAGGCTGGGCATGCTCTTTGAGCGCCTCTTGCCAACTCGGGAACACGTTAATCGACTCAAAGTTGAAGTCTGGGAGTAGTCCAGCTGCGGTTTCGTTAGCAGAACCTTGGAAAACAACTTGGTCGTCATTTTCGTCACCGAAAATCCCGATCTTCTCGTGGTACATTCCCTGTTTCCGCAAGGCTATTTTGATCTCGAGTCGACCACTTGCGATTAACCACGACAACAATTCCAATCGCCGGTGAAATAGTGCGTCGTCGATCGACTGAATTTGTCGAATGAACTCATCGCCTAGCCGATCATTTACTTCTTTTTGCGCGTATCCTTCCTGGATCGCCACATAGTCTTGATCATCAAGCGCTCCACCGATAATTAGACGCATGAAACCCTCGCGCGCCACAAACGCAGATAGCCCTTGTGCCGCGTAAGACAACATAGATGCGGAAAAATAACCGACTGCACGATCGTATCGTTTAGACGCAGATAGGCAGGGGATATAGAAATCTCTTAACAGATTGTCGTTGTTCGAGCGATAAACAGCCCTAAGAGGGAGATCGCTTAAAACCATTAGAATGAGACGCTTCCGGGATCAACTTCGGTGTCTTTCGTTTGACTAGAAAGATAACCTCTTTCTTGGAGTCCATTGATAATTGCACGCTCCCCTGTCGGGTCCTCGGGCATCTCGCGCATCCACTGTTCGATTATTTCTAGCCCGCCTTCCGCATACTCTTCGAAGAATTTGACCATCTGATCCTCATTATCTTCTCGTAATACATTAGCGTCCTTCTCGGTCGTAAGGGCGAGCAAATACAGCACGTCCAACGACTGCTGGTGGTTTACGAAAATGCGCCCGTCAATTTCCAGAGAAGGTTCCACGAGCGGGCCTTGCTTTTCGTTTTCGAAACCCAATAAGGCCGCGAAACACATGAGTTCTCGCATCGTAGGAAATATGGACTTGTTCGAATCAGGGTGCGCTGGTTCTGTGAGTCGGCGAACCAGATCTTCGTGCTTCTTATTTCGTCGAATCGCGCGCATCACGCTACCCTCTCGATCGTCGATATATTGTGCTTACGACCATATAGCGTGCACGTGTAATCGGTTTCATTTATCCGCAAA
Organism: Gammaproteobacteria bacterium; assembly: GCA_021773835.1. Taxonomy (GTDB): domain Bacteria; phylum Pseudomonadota; class Gammaproteobacteria; genus UBA11873. The sequence goes on along the minus strand of JAJFJQ010000051.1, from coordinate 11,538 downwards.
ATCACTTCTTCTTTGTTGCCTTTCAGCGCCTTGTTCTCGGAAATAATTACGTATTCCGCGCCAATTTTCGGCTTAAGGGCGTCTAACACGACATTCGAGGCCTGCGAACTTGAGAGGAGTACAACCACTTGTTCCGCCAGGTTCGGCAAACTCGACGCCGTCTCCCGTTGGTACGACTCATCAAGTTGTCCAAACGGGGCGTCTAGAACTAAAGGTGCGACCGTCCCCGGTTTTAGCAGTAGCTCGTCAGCTTCGGTTCTCGATTCCGCAAACTTCACTAGAGAGGCGATAAAAATCAAACTTAAAAGTTGATTTTCGCCGGTACTTTTTGGCATTGACCGTTCTGTCAATAATAACTCGAGGGAAAAATCATCATTAAATCGACACTCGTAATCCTTATGCGTTGCAGTAGCCAAAATATTATTGACTTCAGTCTCAATTTGATTCCTTGCCTCAACCTCGTACTGTTTCAACAAGAACTCAAGCAAGTCTTTTGCACGCCGGACAAAATCTCTTTTGCCTCGGAGTTTCTGAGTCTTGACGTCTTTTCGCTTGAGCTTCTCTTCGTTCTTTTCCAATTCTTGCTGCCGACGAATACAGGAATCGATAAAAGTATCGATCTTACCCAGCGCTTGGTTACACTCGGCGATATTTTTCTTTAGTTCACCTTTCGCGCGCTCCCGTTCCTGAATCTCCGTCATTGGAAGCCCGCTAATCTTGGCGCTTACCTCGGCGCTTTGTTTCTCTAGTTCAGCGAGGCGTTGCCGCCGCGTCGCGAGTTGCGATTGAAGGTCAATCAACGCGGCAGACGTTTCTGCGGCAGATTCCGTAAACTGGTTAGAACGGGCACGTGCCCTATTGATTCTCCCCATTAATTCAGCATTCCCTGCGTCGCGTAGCAAATGGACCACTTTCCGCCATTCCTCCGATTCAGGCTCAAGCGGTCGTCCACAAATACAAACGGCACTTCCGATCAGCTGCTTTACAAAGTCTTCGTTGTACGGACTTGGAATCTTTCCTTTAAGTTCGTTCTCGTCGATAAAATCCAAGGTGATTTGACTCAGGCGATTCCCTAGTAGTCGAACCGCCCGTGTTCCGACCCAATCCGCGATCTGTCCCCGAACTCTGGACACATCTTCTTGGACGCGGGTCAGTTCTCGATTTATTTCGTCAAGCTTCAGTTGATATTGGCGAGCACCCTCCGACTCTCGAAGCTGCTGGTTTATTTTCTCAAAGGTATCCTCGTAGGTCCCAAGTTGTTCTTTCTTCTCCAGCTTTTGCCCTTCGTGCAATTCAAGGTTCTCTGCAGTTTCGATTAGTTCTCGCTCTATCTCTTTTAATTCGGCGTCTTCAGTCGCGGTCTCAACTTCTTTACTCAGATCTTTATGAATTTTCTTTAGATCGCCCAATGCGGTTTCTGCAAGTGAACACCCAAGGATATTCCGAATCGCGGGTCCGATTACTTTGTAATTTTTTGCGGACGCAAATGACTCGGCCGCCTCCCCGTCGAAGAAAAAATATTTCGCCATCTCCGGCGGGATGACGGATGCGATAAACAGCTCGGGGTTCGGGAGCGATGTTAAAGCTCCCGCACGCAATTCCGAGCAAATGAACTCTGTTTTCTTGTTTTTATCACGGAAAATGCGTTCAGCGAGAAACTGCTTTTCTCGAAAAGAAAATTCGACACTGACAGACGCTTTAATTGTGCCTTCATCCGCCGCGTCAAAATTTACGATTTGCTTTGGTTGCTCGAATTTGGTCGTAGTCTGTTCGAAGAGGCACCATAAAATCGCATTAAGAAGCGTCGTCTTCCCGAAACCATTTTCGGCATGGACCAGCGTGACATTCTTGTTAACATCTTGCGCGAATGCAATTGACTGGTGCCCATAGAATTGACGGAAATCCTCTAATTCGACTTTAGTTATTTTCATCGTCGGACTCCGCTGCGTAAAAACGCTCAAGCGTTTCCTTCATATCGCTTTGGCGATTAGTTTGGACACCCCTCTGCTCGTTCGCATATTTGCGCTGGATACGCATAACTTCTTCGAGGAACGCTTGGAGCGTTTCTTGTTCGGTCGACATTTCATGTCCTCCTTACGCGCCACGGTTGCTATTTCTTGAATCTCCCGACGGGTCAATTCGAAGGCACTTGGATTCGTACAAAACGACAGGGCTATCTAAGACCCACCTATCACCGCACCGTTCTCCTGCCGGAGTAATGTGAGTCGCGAACACAACGGATTCTCTTTGCCTGTTTGGATTGAATTACGGAGTGAGTTGCTATCCTGTCATATCGCAGCGCAACAAACTATATGTTGGTCCGCTAACTATGCCGTCCCAACCTGAATACTATTACGAATCGAGTTCGTGAGGAATTGAGTAAGGTTAATTTGATGAAACCAGAATGTCTCCGTTAACTAAACACCGCAACTCGTCTCATTGTTGTTGTCGTCGCGCATGTTAGGCGCATTGCATACCATTACTAATCCTCAATTTATGCCCTATCAATGATTGCCTTATTGTTCATTATTCTTACATTGGTATACCGAAGCCTTATTTCCGATAGCGTGAATACCGGCGGAGAATATCCTATGCTGTGTCACGGCTAACTGATACTAACGTGATTTCTTGATTTTGCGACGAAACCGTTCAATTCGCGGGTCCCTGTTCTTTTCGGTCCACCGGTTTCGAGAATTTTGGGGGATTAGATGCCATCGTAAGCTTCCCCGAAAAGGTAGGGCCCTTTTCTGGCGACGCCCCATACTGGAATGTCGCAGTATTAATCGAAGAATTCCTTCTTCGTCAGTGTAGCCACAGTTAAGATTCTTATGCTCAAATAGTAAATCGTTATTCAAACCATGCGCTATGGTTCTCGGGGTTACCTGCCTTTTATAATCGCGCTTACACGTTATATTTTCGCGGCATTCGCCGACCGGCTTTTGACATTTCCATCGTAATCGCTTTATTCGCCATTTCTGGACCGTAGCTGATATGAATTGGTTTGCTCTGACCATAGAAATACAATCGATCGAACTCCAACTCTCCAATAATCCAATTAGCAACGTCCCTCATATTCTCGTCTTTGATTAAAAAATCTACCGCAGCACCTCGTCTTTCGCATATAAGCCGTCCTGCTCCGTCCAATTCGTGAGCAGCATGCTGGTCCAGCTTAGGCGCTATTCTGTTTCGAACCTTTAATGCAAGGCCATGCGAGCAAAATCCGTACGTGAGCTTAATCATCCCGAAATAGTCCACTATCGGATCCAAAACACGCTGTGCCAATTCGAATAATGCCGAATAGCTCTCGGCCTGCGTCGGAACATTTAAGATTCCGGTACTTTTTTGAGTTTCCCCGCACTCAACGAAATTGCGGTATGTAAAATACAGGCCGCAGTTCTCGTCAAGATCGGGAACAACGGGTTCCTTTACCACGCGAAATCCCTCGATCGCTAAATGCGATTTACGCAAGGCAATTTGTAGTTCTTTTGGGGTCGGACCATATGATTCAGCTATTATCGGAACTATCGCGGAGAGTTGGCAATCAAATTTTTCTTGCAATTCATAGTTAGGAAACTCTTCGTTAATGTACTGTGATTTCCAATACAAATACGGCGGCTCATATTCATCGATATAATCGAAGAACTTAAGGGTACCTTTCCTCAAGTTTAACTTTACACGTTCGAGCATTCTCGGTAGCGGCTCGTTTTCAAAATCGTCAAACCGCATCAAGGATATTTTTCCTGTATGAATGTGGATTTTCACAAGGTCCATTTGATCGATTTCGCCGTATAGGACCCGACTAAAACCTAAATAGACGCGCAAGACAGCCGGCAAGCGTGAAACCGAGCTGGTATGCAATTGCAGGGATTGCTCGGGCTCCAGCCATCCGAGCCCAGACTCCGCTGCCTTGATGCAAGCTTGTGCGAGTATTTCTGGCTGCGCGGCATTTTGAAGCAGACTTTTTGCGGCGTCCTGAGCAGCCTTATAGGTTCCAAAAAATGTTTTGATGTCTTTTTGGAGACGTAATTCAAGCGTGCCGTAGGGTCTTCTTTTTTCAAAAATCAGTAAAGCGAAATAGACCAGCAAGTCATCTACGCGGGCGTGCTTAGCGGTCTCGAGTTCATCTAAATTCTTCATTCTCAGAAGCAAATTGGTTGCTTTGCGCACCGAGCCAACCGCGCTCTCGAGTTCGTCAATGCGGTCAACTTCTTCCGCAGTAGGGAAACGGCCGAGTTCGACACACTGTCGCCACAAATCATCCATTAGGTCCTGGTGTTGTTCATACAATTTTTCTGGGGCACGTGGCCGCTGCGACCTTGTACGATACGGATTAATTCGCGGGGCACTTCGTATCCGTGATAGTTCGAACCGCTGCTCTACCTCTTTATCCTTAAAGACGAACACTATGCCTGGTGCTACGGCGATCGGGTTCTCATCGAGCACGGTCGAAATATAGTGGATCAGTTCGATTACCGTGAAATACTTTTGAAAAGTGTTCCGTCCCGTAACAAAACCATCGGCAAACGGCTTTCCGCGATTAGCTTCGGCAGAATCGATCATCACCGAAACGACCAGCAACTGGTCGGCCAGCTCGAATGCTCGACTGAGCGCAGACTGCCGCTCCGCAGGGTCTTCGATAACATTAATCACAAAACCCAAGTTGACGACATCTGCGCGCTTGAGTGTTTCATCCGCGGCAAAATACGGATCCCAGCCTGCTGCATTTATCCCTTGTTCGATTAACGAACGAACATCGTCCCCTTTCCCGCAGCCATAATCGAAAACCGTAACGTCACTGTCGATAAGTTTATAGCGATATAGCTGTTGCACGGGAGCCGAGAGGTTGGAACGGGTGAGGGCGGTCAAGTGGCGCCGGACGGTGAAGGTGTCTTCCCCCTTCTCCTCAAAACCCGAAATGACTTTCTCATTGGCAATTGGAACCAATTCATGTCTGACAACTTTGAAACCGGATCGCTGAAGTCTCCGATTCCATTGCTGTTCAAATCCAATTGATACTGGATCTTCGAACAATCCGGCGGACTCGAGTTGCTCCGTTAGCTTTTCATACGCGTGTCGTTCAGGATGGTCCGGTGTAAGTAGTAATTCCTTACGGTGCAAGATCGGACGATTCAGCGAATCAGAATAATCACGATAGGACTGCCGGTTTGTCGTTAACATTATCTTCCGTGCTTGCGATAAAGCAGGAAATGGGTCCTGAAAATACTCGGGATACCATAGAAACGCGACAGAATCGTCTAGGCGGTCGTACCGCAATACATTGTAATTGTCATCTGGTAACTGCAAGCCTTCAGCAATGTCCGTGATGGCCTTCGAAAGTTCGGGTGAACAACTTTGAATCGCGGAGACATGGAGATAGAGTCGGTTTCCGACCCTCTTACCATTGGAATTGGGGATGCCTCTGAATTGTTCAGAAATGGTCAACATTGTTACTCAATGCCGCCTTGCTCTTTGTAGTCAATAGCGTACCACCGTCCGCTCTGATTGCCATTAGTATCAAATGATAACGTGCGTATAGTTGGACTTGCGATAAAATAGTCTCACGAACTTCCACGAAGGACATAAACATGAAGATGTATGAAGCCGCCCAAGCTGTACTTAAAGACGCCGGCAAACCGATGCATGTCAAAGACATATGCGATGAAATTGTACGTCGTGACCTATTTACCTTCGGCGCAAAAGACCCGCGGGCGGTGCTTTCTCAAACACTAAGAAAGAAGTCGCAACCAGCCGCCGATGGTACCGGCGCGCTTTTCGCGATCACCGACACTGGAACATACAAGTTAGCAGGCTAATAGGGGGCCCACGAACCTCCGTAGTTTAGGCAACTACACGCGTCAAGAGATCGCTAAGATTCTTAGCTGTTCTTAGCCCGCCCAAACCATTTTCGAGATGATTTAACAGCTCGATCGTAACATCATCCTGATGATGATCCTTGTTGTGGAGGTCGGCGATTAGTAGCTCGTACAACTCCGCATAATCTCCGAGCAATATTGACTTCGGGTAGCGGTCGCCGTCAGAAGGCAACTCAGCGTTGATGTGGTCGTACTTCTCTTCGATAGAACGAGCAATCGCGAGCCTTGCGACCTCATTTTTGTCTAACTTCGTTTTCGCTTTCAATTGGCGTAAGTGATCTTCCGCAGTCTTACTGATTTTAATTGATTCAGGAAGCATCTCGAAGCTCCTCGTATTCACTTTTCCAGAAATACCCCATATCGGCACGGGAGCTCGCTTTTTCTTCATCGAACACCAGGTGGTAAGCGTGAGAGATAGAAGGCGACAGTGCGGACAGATATTCTTGATCGATTTCGGTATCGGTAGACAGAATAATGACTTGCTGGCTCGCATGAGGAAAATAGGCGTTCACGAGTTGCTCACGGTGCTTGGAATCGAGTCTACCAAGTGGCGTGTCAATAATAATCGGTAGTCGTCTTCCAGAAGTTTTCGCTAATGCTTCAAGCATCGCAATCGCATAGATCTGCTTTTCCCCTGCAGACAGTTGTTTCGCGTCGAGTTCATTTCCCCCATGGTCATACAACGTCACGCCGAAGGTGTTGGGGTCGATAGACGCGCCGACGAGTAAATCGTCCTTTCTGGCCAATCGCCGAAACGAGTCAATGTAAGTCTTCTCAAGTAGTTCAACCCGCTGTGCAATGACTGCAGTACTAAATTCTCGCACCATAGTACGAACACTACTGGCTCTCTCTATCGAATTATTCCGACGATCGCCTAACTTCGCACTCTCGGTGAGCTTTTGGAGATCTCTGTATAGAGCGATCGAGTCACGAATTGCGGCCCGCACCTGCTCGACGGCTGCCAATAACTCCTGTCGGATCGATCCTCGTTTTTCCAGATGGATCTTAATATCCTCGAGTTCAGAAGCTATTTGAGCTTCGTTGGGTGCGAGCGCTAGGCGTACGCCCGTTTGCGCGAGCTCTTCCTCCGCCGCGTTTAATTCAGTAACCGTCTCACTTACGATTCTTCGTGCACTGGGGATGGCTTCATCGATCCATAGCAATACGCGTTCTAGCTGGGATGACGATAAATCCAATTGTGGTTTTGCACCCCGATTCTTAGCGTCTCTGATGGATAAAAGATCCTCAAAATGCTGTGTGACTGCTTGGGTTGCATTACCTTTTAGTCGGTCATCATCCAAATTCTGAAGAAGCTCTAGGACTTCCAACACAGTGCCCCGCCGCATATCGATAGTTCGCAAGTCCCGCTCGGCACACAATCGCTCTCGCAAATTCTTCAAAGCCGTAGGAACGAGCACCAGTGGATAAGCACCGCCGAGCGCCCTCTTAATGTTTCCTTCGAGCGCTGACTTCCGCGCAACGAGTTGGTCGGCTAACTCCTGGTCTTTATGACGCGTAGACGCCCAAGCACCACCCTTCTGTCGCAATATTTCTTCGGCTCGATCGATTTTTTCTGTGAGGTTAATGAGCTGATTTCTTAGGGCGTCGACCTCCAGCAATTTTTCGTTTTTATTTTTTTCCGAATTCGATATCGCAATATCGAGTTTCTTTTTTATTTCCATAACGGATTTCGGTAGCTCGCTATCCGAAAGCTGCCTCACTACAATTCCGAGATCACTATCAAGCTTCGCTACTAAGTCGAGACCAACAAGTTTCTTTAGTGCGTCTTTCAATGCATCGCCGGATTCGTCTTCCGCAAGCTCTGCGATCTTTTCGCCATCAAAGAAAAAAAGCTCTGACACGCCTAGCGGGATAAGTTCGCTCAAAAATGCCTGGCACTGCTCAAACGTAAAACTGCCGAGGCGTTCGCCGTCTTGTTCAATACTTAACGACTCCGTGAGCTTTTTACCCGATGAGGCCCATTCTCGTTTCACGAGGAATTCGCATTGCTTGCCTTGTCGAGCATAGACGAATGACAATTCCACGAAGGATCTATTTGCATTCACCAATGTTCGTGCATTTTTGTGTATCGAATCGACTAAGTACTTCTCATATTCTTGTCTTGTCGTCCCCATACCTAAGCTCAGACGGCCATATAAACAGAGCCGTATGGCCGATAATATGGACGTTTTGCCCGCGCCATTGAGTCCTCCAAAGAGCACGACGGGTCTTTCGCTTCCATATTTAACTCTTGGCTTTAGGTCAAAGATATGGCTCCCTTGGAAGACTCGATAGTCACAAATTCGCAATTGGTTTAGAAGCACGTTATCAAACCCCCGTCGCTTCGAATTTCATTTTTGTTTCTTCCAGGTCCGCATACTCTTTTTTTAAAGCTTCAATATTTTCTGCATACACACGCTGGTCAACAAACTCGGTGCTTTTGCTCTTTATCTCCGATAAAGTCCCCCAATCCTCGTTTAGGACTGTCGTTAGTTTTCGGAAAATGTTGCGTCGCATGCTGAGCCCATCCATTTGCAACTCAATTTCTAGTAGTTTGATCACGAGCTCTGGCGCTACACCGCGATCTTTCCCTAATTCGCGAAGCAATTCTTCATCAAGTTTTGTAAACGCGCCCGCATCGTTAGTAACCCACTCAATATCATTTTCTTCGCCATAGACCTTTCTATAGATAGATGGCAACGCATCGGACCAATCGGGTTCATTCGGATCGTTAACCCATTCGCGCCGAATTTGATGCAGCTCATCACGTCGAATTAGTTCGATATCATGCCCGTCGTCACGTAACGCCTTCTCTATACCCAGCAGCCTTTCCAGCCATTTTTTACGATATTTCATCCAATAAGGGCCGGGAATATGCTTTAACTCCGACGCACCGTTTACGTCGGTCTGGCCGCGCATGTATGCGACTTTGCCTGTGCGACGCTTATGGTTTCGATAGATAGGTTTCTTCTTCGGATCCTGCGTGTCCGATAACAGATTGCGAAACTCAAGCATCGGTGTCATCCATGTCTCTCCCGCTGCAATTAGACCTTCCATCGCGCGGTCTTTGGTGACGACCGTGCAAGTCCAACACCCAAAACGGGAGTTCCCACACGATGGCGTAGTTTTGTCGATGACAAGCGGACACTCGCCCGCATTCGATCCTTTATACAGATCAAATAGTGCCCGATTATTCGCACCCCACGGAGTTGGCGCCGAGAGTAAGAATTCCCAGACATCGTCGTTCGACCATTCGTCGATTGGAGTGTAGATGTAGGCACTTGGCAAGGTTGTGTGGCGGGCAAGGCTAGTCCCTTCACGTTTATGTTTTCGAATGACCTGCGCTCTTGTTGCGCTTTCCTTCATCCGCGAGCCCAACAGCACCACAACTTCGCCAAACTCAGATACGCGCTCCGTAATGAAGGCGCTAACCGGGTCAATTTTCATGCGCTCGGTACACCATCGAAAATTATTCGATGGTGCGGGATAGCCTTTGCCGAGCAAACTCACCCAAAATGTATCCTCAACTTTTGGATATACCTCGTGTGCAGTCAAAGGAATCGATTTGCTTTCCGCCGAAAGATTAATGGTAGTGAGTGTTTGTTTTAGGAGGTCGACAACCACGGGTTGCTCAACGAGCGTATCGGATGCCACGAGATATACTGGTTTCTTGCGCTTGGCACTCGGTAACGTCGCCAATGCGTAGAAAACAAGCGAAGCCACTGCTGTCGAATCCTTCCCCCCGCTGAAACCGACGACCCATGGCCTATTATCGCTCAAGTAGACGGCTTGGATACGCGTGACTGTAGCTGCGAGTGCTTCATTTGCGAGGCTTAACTGCTCGATCATTTCGTCAAACGTCGAATATAAGTATTCGTTCATGCGTTATGTCCCATACTTTTGCTCCAGGGTTTTTTCGTCTTCACTGAGCTCAAGACCGACTTTATTTTTAAGTACGTTCGCCGTCAGGGTAATATTGCTGCGAGCCTTGCTGATTCGACCGTGAATCGTCGCACGGCCTTCCCACAAGTCAGCGTTAGAACGTGACCAGTCAACGCTGTTTAACTTAACCAAGCGACGACGCCAGTCCTTTGGGTATTTTTGAAGTAATTCTGCACCCAATACACCGAGCGCCTGAAGGGCAATACCGTGTGAATGGATATAGTTTTCACGAAGTTCGGCGGCGGCAACTTTCTTATCAACAACTTGCTGCCAATCGGAGATCACTTCTGTCACAGCCTGCCAATATGACGCGGCGAGATCGCGTTCTTCATCGGTAAAAGCGTCTTTTGCACCCTTACGAAAAAGAGCGCGATTAGCATGTTTGATACTGCTAAGCGTGAACAGCTTTGTACTTCGGTTGGAGATACTCGACTTCTCGAGTTCGGTGAACCCTTTAAAGGGAAGGGTCGTTAGAGCCAGGTAGCGAGCAAGATCTGAGGATGAATCGCGATGATCGTACAAGGTAGACAAGGATGTACTTGGGCGAACCGCATACTTATTCAAGTCCGCAAACATTTGTTGGCTGCGCTGCAGCTGGACATCGATAAAGAACAACACCGGAACGTTATCGAATCCAAGCTCTGGGTTCTCGTTCATTGCTGCCTCTATGGCCGCCCGCCGATGTTGGCCGTCGTTGATGAGTATTTGTGCATCCATGGGGATACTCAACATACCCATATTAGCTTGAGGACCGGAATCGGCGGCCGGTAGGAAATTAATTTCAGAATTGATAGACGCAGTTAACGCCGACAAAACATAACCGTCGGGATTGTCGACAAGATAACTACTGAGCTCTGGGATCCGATTGCGATTGAGCACGCGCTGTGCACGGAGTGTGGCGGGAACCTCCTCTTCATCGAACATGAAGATCTTCGGGATTATCCGCATCGGGCACATCGCGATGTAGAAGGAACGTCCCGCCTGTACGCCTCTAATTGCAGGAAACGTATGCGAATATCCGCTATCGAAGTTGCTTTCGGTGGCCGTCATTCTTGCTATCGATTTTTTTAATTTTTACGTTCTATTATACTTATTCTAACTAGACGGACGTTAAATACAAGCAATTTTTAACTTCCACATAGCCGTTTTTAAGTTCCAAAGGCTACTCTCTACGTGTTGCACCCGCATCGGTACTTAGAAACTCCACGGAGCTGAGACCAATTTGGGTAGCGCATTTGGCTCATTGCCCGTTTCGGGGCTTTCCGTGTCATCGATATCTCGCTCCGAACAAACCCATTAAGTTTCCCTTGCCAGGTACACCGTGAGACAGGCTAGGCGAGTCGATAACGCACCAAATTTTACCCGCTCGCTGAATGAGGACTATGCTCCATTGTTAACTTGACGACCATTAAGAAACAGCCCATGTTCCTGAGCTACGGGGCGAAAGGGACAAATTCCCATACTCCATACAGCCGATGACGCTACCGGAGTGTCGCTAAAGTCCGAAGACTAGCCTGGCGCAGCCAGCGCCTCTCGCTATAAATAATTGTCGAAGCTCATTTAGAACGCTCTATGTTGGACGGGAACGCCTTGGATATAGCGCCGGCGATCGCGGACCTCAGCATTGCCCCTGCGGAGGTTTGTGAGGACCACGGGGCATCGATATCTCAATTATCAGGAATACTAGAGGCATACGGGCGATGCCATACATAATATCAGGGAG
>JAJFJQ010000006.1 GCA_021773835.1 Gammaproteobacteria bacterium | reverse complement strand
CAGTGATCCAGTTCCAAACATGAGATTGCCTGTATGTCTCGCCGGTCATCTTAGTCAGTTGCCGAGCCAGGGCCGTCTGACCGCCCGCAGTCTGAATAGCCCGCTGCAATGGAGTCAGTACAATTTCTTCTTCAGCCTCTACCGGCTCAGTGTTTTCTTGTTCCATGCCCTATGTCTAGCACGCCAGATTATTTTATGCAACATTAAATGTGTTTAGCCCTTGACCCGCACCATGTATGCTGGTAGGGTGGCTTTAGGAATTGGAGGACGGAATGACATTAAATCTAAAGCACCCGCAACCCACTGACGGCCTATCATTTCACAACACGCTGTCATTCTTGGACTACTTCAAGGCCAGTCTGAGTGCGCTTGAGAGGCGACTGGACATGGCCACGGTCAAGGGCGAAACCCCGGCAGCACGGCATGTCAAGAAGGTGCTGCTCAATGAGGTTGAGAATGTGACGGTGAAGGTCGGCGCGCAGTTGGAGATCTTCCAAGACGAGGAAGATGAACGGGTATTCAATGGGGAGTATGGTTGATGGCTGACAAACCAGATGGCGGGCCGGCGTTTCCGTGCATGGCGCCGGAAAACATTCACCCCGGAGCAACATCGGGGATGGATCTACGAGATTGGTTCGCTGGGCAGGTAGTCTCATGCGTGCCGTTAAGAAATTGGAGTGAGTTTTCATCTAATGAGGAAATAATCTCGGCATGGGCGCACTGCGCATACGCGGTGGCCGATGCCCTGATCGCAGAGAGGGACAAGTAGATGGCCTGGTGCGTTCACTACAAGAATTACACCATCATGGAAAGCCGCACTGCGCCTGGCCATGCAGTGTACTACCCTGATGACCACTCAGCCCACCTCAAGCGTGCTTCCAGTGAGGCTGAGGCTAAGGCTGATATTGATAAGCTGACGGCGAAGTCATGAGCAGACGGGTCCTGAAATACGAAATCAGGTTGGCCGATGAACAGACAGTTTTTGAAACACCAGGGTCATCTGAGTTTTTGGCAGTTGGCGCACAAGGTGAGAGATTGGTTGTCTGGATGCTGGTAACCGATGGCCGCACAATGTTCCGGGCATTTAAACCAGTTGGCACGGGTCATCTTATATTGGACGACGAGGCATGGCATGTCGGCACAGTCCAGATGGGCGAGTTTGTTTGGCATGTATTCGAAGTACTCCCAGATGCTTGACCCATACATCCCCGGACTAACAATCATCGTAGGCGGCTTTGTGCTGGCATTTGTGATGGAGGTTTTATGACAACCATTAGCACTCGGCTGCGCTGGAAGTGCGAACGCGAGCTTGAAGCCCTAGCCGCCCAGCGCGACGGGTTGCTGGCGGCGCTTAGGCAAGTCGAGAACATGCCAACAAATATCGTCACCCCATTTGTGAGCACCGAAGAGGCGCTCGGACAATGGAGGACACTACTGCTCCGCGCCGCAAAAATCGCCCGCGCCGCCATCACTGCCGCCGAGAGCCAAGGGGGTGGGTCGTGAGGCTATTCTGCTGCGGGTGCCAAGAGCACGTCGGCGTACGGCTGACCGACGGTCGTGAGGTTTACCCGCACCTGCCCGGCCTTTTCGAGATTCCGTTTTGGAAGTGCGACGATTGCGGCAACCACGTCGGGTGCCATCACAAGACAAAGAACCGTACCGCGCCTCTCGGTTGCATTCCAACGCCTGAAATCAAGAAGGCTCGCCAGGATCTCCACCGGCTAATCGATCCGCTCTGGCGGTCGGGGAAGATCTCTCGACGCCGGCTTTACGCGCAAATCGTTGAGGGCTTCGGTCGCGACAACTACCACACCGCTGACCCCCGCAATCTTGATGAGGTGGCGGCGGTGCGCGGCATCGTCGAGCAAATCGCCGAGGCCCCCGATGCGTAGGTATGCCCTCACGCTGTTCATCGCCGCGCTGCTCGTCGGGCTGGCTGGCATCGCAATAATCGCCCGCGACGCCCTTGCCGCTGCGGCGCAAAGGAGACCCAAGAATGCGCAATAGATTCCCAGGCACTTGCTACCGCTGTGGCCTCGTGGTTGAGGCTCGCGCCGGCCATTTCGAACGGATCTCAGGCATTCACCGGAAAAAGTGGAATGCCCCCAATTTGCGCGGTTGGCTGATCCAACACGCAGATTGCGCCATCCAGCACCGAGGCACTTCCGTTCATCACCTGTATGCACCCGCCGACAGCGACGCCCTTGCCGGGAGGAATGCGGGATGAGCGACACAGGAAAATCACTCCACACGATGTCCACTGAACGGATCGAAGCCCTCACCAAGCAGCGCGACGGGTTGCTGGCGGCGTGGAAGGCGCTTCAAGACCGGGTTGACGATATAGATTTGAGCCACCTGGATTTCCGCATTCAGGCATCGCACGCGGCGGACGCCGCCATCAAAGAAGGAGAGAAAAAGTGAGCGAGTACCTAGACAAACCCCTAAGAACTGAGGAGCAAGCAATGGCTGATGTAGTCAAGCTGCACGACCCCCTCTATACGGAGCTTAGAAGCCTGCATGGGCGCCTTGAGGAACTGTTGTCCTTGCACAGGAACTACGACAAGGACGGCACCACAGCCCAGCGCAGCGCCTTCCAGACGGCAGAGCTGGCAAGTGACACGCTACGTATCGCATATGGGAAGATATCGTAATGGCTGAAGTCACACGAAAGCTGGCCTGTCCGAGCGTGCCCCGCTACATTTTTTACGAAGGGGCGTTGCCTGGCAGGAAGCAGGAAGGCTGGACAGTGGGCGAGAAGATACACATCGCAGACCTGAGTAACGATGTGCTGGCCGAACTAGGCGCGGAATGGACCAACAGCCTCATTGATCGGGCGGGTAAACTGCGCAAGCAACTAAAGGACTACCCATGATCGCATATGGAAGGATATCGTAATGGCAGTACGTAGGAAGACAACAGCTCGCAAGCCCCGTAAACCGGCCGTGAAGACGCCATTGGTGATTGAACTGGGTGCACGTCTCTCAGATTGCCATATTACTATGGGCCGCGATCTGGACGAGAACAATGTAGCTGCTGTTACTGAAATCGCGCGTGCGATAAAAGAGAACGCAATCGCAGCACAGAAGCTCGCAGACACATTCGACACAAGAAACACTAAGACAACCGGGGTCTACATAAGTGCCCCTGACGAAGATTTAGTGAACGGATTTAAGGAGGCCTACGAGTCATTATGATCAGACTTTTCAAGTGGCTCTTCATGGAGCCTGAGCGCAAGCCCTTCTCTCACATGCCCCCGCTCAACCATAAGCTGCTGGCGGTACACATGAGAGATGCAGCGCGAGGTACGGGGAAATGGGCGAGGTAACCTATTGCGAGGACTGCGATCACATGGACCCCTGGTCTCGTAAGGGGAACTCGCGCTACGCCCTATGTACGAAGTTCCCTCGCATGACCGGGGCGGGCTTCGTGTCCAAGGACAAGTTCGATAAGGACTCGCCCTACAATTATTGTAATGCAATCAACCTGGGTCACTGCCCATTGTGGGAACCCATTAAAGGAGAGCCAAAGTAATGGATATGAACGCCGCCTTTCCATCTGAAAACCTCAAGGCCGCTGATCTACAGGGCCAAGAAGCTACGTTAACCATTGAACGAGTCACCATTGAAACCATTGGTGATGATCGCCGCCCCGTGGTGCATTTTCAAGGAATGCCACAACGGCTGGTCCTGAACAAGACCAACTCCAACACAATCTGTGAGATCCACGGCGCCGAGAGTGACTATTGGACTGGCCGGCAGATCACCCTGTATTCCACGTTCACGGACTATCAGGGCAAGCAGGTTGCGTGCATCAGAGTGAAGCCCGTGGGAGTGCCTGCTACTGCACAAGCACCCGCATTCCAGGGCGTGCAACAGCCTAACTTTGGTGCACCACCACCCGTGCCGCAGCCAGGTCTAGTCCAGAACCCGCCTCAATTTGCTGGCACGCCACAGCACCAAGACCCCACCCCGCCATTGCCTGAGGCAGCGCCATTCGATCCGTTTGACCCCTGATGGACATCACCTCGATCTATGATCCATTTGCCCCCTAATGGACTTGCTGTTCACGAAACGCCTAGGCTCTCTGGTGCCCACCGATGAGGCATCAGAGACTGCGCTGAGTAAGATCAAGCATGGGGACATTGTAAGGGTCAAGGGCCTGGTGCGGCCTAGGAACCCTCAACATCACCGCTTGTACTGGGCAATGCTGAATATGGTCTGTGGGAATACGGATGAATTTGACGACGCGGAACAATTGCACTTCATGCTGAAGGTGGCCGTGGGGCACGTCAGGCCATTCTTGTCAGTTAAGGGAGTTTTCTACGAGCCCCTACCCACGGACTTTGCATCAATGGGCCAGACAGAGTTCTCAGCCTACTACGACAAATGCATCAAGGTCATTTGCAAGCGGGTGATCCCTGGCATGGATGATGAGGCTTTGAAGGCAGAAGTATTGGAGATGATGGGATGAAGATAATTGCCGTTGACAACTTTGCGCGCGAGACTGAGGCTGACATCCTCGTGGCCACTGGCATTGTTTCAGAAGACTATGGCCAGGTTATGAGGGATGCACTGCAAGATAAGTATGGGGGCAATGACGCGCCACAATACTACAGGCTGGTTGAAGACGCCTATGTGCTGTCCCGTGGCTTGGCTGACATGATATGAGTTCAGTCTGGATACTAGTAGTCTTCTGGCATCCACTGACGTGGGGCTATGAAAACAGCCCGCCGCCAATAGAACATCAATGGTTTGAAACACAGGCGGAGTGCCTTGTAGCAAGGGATTACCACAGGCAGGAAATAGGCAAAGGTCTATCTGAGTGCTACACCGCTGATGACGCAAAAATAGATTGGTTGCCATGACCCGTCGCCGTGCTACTGAGGGCCAAGTTCTGAAGGTCCTATTAGGACAAGGCGCAGTGATCCCCTGCTTTCGTTGCAGGACTGCGTTCGTGGTGGGGGAAAAGATCGAGAGGGAGCATGTCTTAGAGTTAGCACTGGGAGGTTCAGACGAACCTGAGAACTGGCGTTACAGCCATCTTGATTGTCATAAGATTATAACAAATGGCAGCAAGGCCACTAGCGCCGGCAGCTCTAAGCATCGCATCGCCAAGGTCAGGCGACTACGGGGGGAGAATAAGCCACGGATCAAACGGAAGATCCCCAGCAGAGGTTTTGAAAAAAGGACGAAATGATGGACAAGAATGAACAGCAGGACACCAGGCCGTATTTTGAGGTGCAACGCCTACAAGCTGAGAATGAGCGCTACCGATCCGCACTGTCAGCCGTGATCAGTAATGATTCATTCAGGAGCGCCAAGATGATCGCTCAAGACGCACTGGAGGGGAAATGAAAAAAGCGGCCAGTTTTATATACATCCCAGGCATGTTTTGGTGGGGCTACGCGACTTGGCTACTGTGGGGCTGGTTCGTTGTACCACTGGGCGTGATTGAGATCAGTTACTTTCACGCCCTGGGCCTTGGGTTAGTGGCGGGGATGTTTGTGGGGACTTCTTTCGTTAAACGCAACATGGAGCCAGAAACTCAGATAGCGACCATGCTGCTGGGCCCGCCACTTATGATCGGGATGGGCGCGCTCTTCCACCTTGGCCTATGACTGAGCGGAAGGCTGCAAGCAAGTTCATGAACAAGGCATCTCTGTTCACGCACTCTGACAACTTCCGTGGATGTGCTCAGGCTCTGTTAAAGGCCCAAAGCCGCGTCTCTATCGGCCAGGAGTCCGGTGAGATCAACGACCCCACCGGGAACTACAAGTTCTGCGTGACCAAATCAGGGACTCTCAACGTGATTGAGAACTAGCAACTACCATCCGACCACGCCTCAACCTCAGCGGCGAAGGGGTTGCCGGCGTCCATGGCTGCAAAGAAGGTCTCCCCCAGAGATGACACGACGCGGTACAGCCGCCACAGTCCCATTGGGTGGTCCTCAGTTGTCTCCAGCGTGCAGCCGCTGTCTATCGTAATAATGTCATCACGGCAGAGCCCTGTAGCTACAGAGGCCATGAATCCTAACCGCCTGTTGGTACGAGTGGGCTGATTCATAATGGCCCGCATGGCCTCTGGAGCGTCACACACACCTGCGATGGTCCATGAGTCCCTATGGGCTGGGCCGTTATGGTCCGCACGTGCGCCGGCAACCCAGAAGATGCTTAGCAGGATGGATGTGAGGACGATTAACTTACCCACTGTAGCCGCCTTGGGCCTTTGCATCAGCCCAGATACCCTTTGTGTCGTTGCGCCTGACTTGGAGGGCATCCCAACGAGACTGTAGTTCCTCGTCTGTGATCTCTCCGGCTTGATGGAGGCGGACCTGATCCATAGCGTAGATTGCCAGCGAAACTAATGATGCTGCTGTCGCTGCTGATACGGTCATTGTGCTCCTCCGATGATCACCATCCGCAATAGTTCGGCCTCCAAAGTTGACAGAGCAGTGCCATAATTGGTTGCACTGCCGTCACAGATTGAATCTGCCAACACGATGGACTGGTCCACTGCGGTTACCTGCTCCTGACTCAGCAGCCCCGTAGCCGCAAGCGGGGCCAAGGCTCGCACACCAGCATCGTGGGATGTGCAGGCGCTCAGAAGCTGTTGTGACTGCGATCCTGCACAGCCCGCTAGGATCAGTGCAGTTCCAATGAGTAGGGCCTTCATCCGCCACTACCTCCACCAATCGCTAGGCCATCGCCGCCACTAAACGGGCCAGTCCCGCCAATGCACACTGGAAAGGTCTCGTTCATGAGACCACCAGACGTGAATTTGCGTGGTAACGACCGACTGCAATTAAGACAGCGCCGATGAGCTCATTAGTGGCATTTAGAAATGAGACGCCAGCCTCACCGATCATCGGCAAGTTATCGGGTGGCTCAACACCGAACGTTCCAAGGAGCGCTGGCGCGAACGCGATAACACCGCCCCACAAGGTCTTACTCTTGAGAAAGAACTTATCAGTCATACAATCTCCTGGTTACGCCAGGCTGCCACATCAAATGTCGGACAGGCCTTGCGGGCTAAATCTCTGTGACCAACTATCTTAGCCTCAAAGAAGCGGATCGACAAGCTAGTGACAAGCGTGTTCAACGACTCCCACTGAGCCGCGGTGAAGTTGCAATCTGGCTTCCGTGCTTCGTTTAAGCCCCCAACGAGACAGATTCCGATTGAGTGTTTATTGTGTCCTCTGACGTGGGCCCCTTGCTCGGCAACGGGTCTGCCGTGCTGGATGAGGCCACTCCTGCGGATTACATGGTGGTATCCGATGGTTCGGAACTTTCGCTTGATGTGCCACCGCGTGATCTCATCTACACCAACATCCATGCTCGGGGGTGTGGCTGAGCAATGGATGACAATGAGGTTAATTTCCCTCATCGAACCTGTTACGGTGGAATCCCTGAAGCCTTCGGATCTGGTCCTCTGCAACTGAGAGCCTCCGATCCGCTCCAGGGAGAATCCCGTCGCTGATAGATGCCGCAATAAAGCCGGTAGTCGTTTCTAAACGAGTCAGACGGGCCTCAAGATTCAAGAGAAATGTTAGAACAGCCACAGGACTTACTATCGCAAGAACAAGCGCGGCCCACTGCAACTTATAGTGTGGTGCCTTATCAATTGGCATGTTGTCTCCGTGAGTATCGGGCTTCTCCCAAATTAAATACAGCCCTTCTGGCTATACTATGAATCAGTGCCTACTGTAATTACAGGTAGATTTTCCCAAGCCTGACCAGATGCCATCATGCAACTTCGGCCGTTAGGCGCTGTAACGATCAGCGTCCAAGAGCCGCTGTCGCTTGAGAACACCTCAACAACATGGCCGTTGCTCCCAAGCCCCATACTCGTCGGCGCCTCTCCATACCGCTCTGCCAATACCTTCACAACATTCTGGCGATCCGCGCTTTGTGCCGGGCACGCCTGCGCTTGAGCTGGGGAAATGGCCGCTACCGAGAGAGCAGCAGCCACGATGTAAAAGAAAATTTATTCATCTCGCGCTTCCTCTAAAAGTTGTTCTACAAAAGCCGTCTCGCCCAGTTCAGGATATAAATTAACCATCGTATCGCGGATCGTCTCAACTGCTTCCAAGTCACCTCGTCTGACCTGGTGGAATGCCATGTGCGACAATAGAATCGGGCTATAAGGATCATGCTTTAAGGCTCTGTCCAATGCTTCTTTGGCTAAATCAGGATGCACCCCCGGCAGAGCAACATGAAGCTGAGCAATAGCTTCCCGCTGCCTTGAGCCTGGATACAATGCCATAGCTTGTTGGTGGAGCATATAACCCCTGGCTAGATCGCCCTGTTGGACCAACCTACTTGCCTGAGCGAATAAATATTCGCCGCGGATCAGGGAATATCCGTACAGAGTTCCGAGAGAGATAGCCAAGAAGCAAAGCAGCAAACGCGCCCGTTGGAGTAAACAGCGGGAAGTTAAACAATCCCATGAACACGAACGCCAATACGCCATAGTAAGCCGACCAGTCTTCTCTCGTTTTCTTTGGCCCTGTGATAATTCCTACTACCAAAGCACTTAACGATAGTATCCCTATTATACCAAACTCAACAGAAATAGTAAGAATATCATTATGAGCCGTCTGTGGGCGGACGTATGAATGAAAAATCCCTTTGTCCGTGGGGAGTATCGCATCATGAACCGTCGGATACAGTGCCCAAAAACTCCCTCCAAAGAAGTCAATCAAAAGAAGGGAATTAACCCATAGTGGTATTCGAACCTCGATACTGTTTGAACCAGACAATACGAAGAATGTAGCTAACAACAATAAACCTGTGAGTGCAAGAACTATTTTTATTGTTCTATTAGGGATTGCAATGACACCGCACATTCCTAGTGCGATGATTGCTCCTTTACCTCCCGCTACCAAGGAGACGCTCAGAGCTGTCAGGAGAGCCATGATGGCTAGGGGTAGGGTGAGTAGGGGGGATATGGAGATAGCCGCCAGTACGGCTGCATCGGCCAGGAAAGTGCCATTGAAGAATAGTCCAGCCGGACCTTCTGTATGGAGCACGCCTTCCCAGCCTAATATCTGGAGCACTACGAATGGTATGTTTAGAATAATTCCAATGAAGAACAAAACGACAACGGGCTTAAGCCGCTCAAGGGACGTGCCGATGATAAATGCCAGTGCGAATAGTGTAAATCTCCACGGGGTCTCAAATGAGAGTGTGGAATAGACCGCTATCAGGAATACCACGCCGAACCAGTGTACATTTCTCCATTGCGGCTTGCAGTAGAGCCATAGAACTGGAAGCGCGATAGAAAGCAGCGCCCAGCGTGGAGAACTTGACGGGTGATCTAGGGCTCCCCAATACAGTACCGGCAGCAGGAGGAAAACTAGTCCAGTTCGGTTGGCCAAAGTTTCTTTAATGCTTCCGGCTCCTTGGCTTTCGATAAATCAAAATTCTGTGGGATATCTCTAAGGGCCTGCTTCTTTGAAGCAACACTGGCGATCAGCGTAGCGTCCCCAGACTCTAAGGTTTTTAACGCATCAACATCCAGAGCCGCCAGCTTAGCGTCCCTCTTGGCACGTATTCTATCCATATGGATATCGCGCGCCTTAACCATGTCAACTGAAACCCTGGGGGAGTCGTCCTTCCATGCATTCCTAAAGGTCCGGTCTGTTGGGATGTGTGACTTTGTTCCGCGTCTCCATGATACTGATTTCTTGCCGGAGGATTCCCACTTGGCAATCAACAGATCAACCTCCACGTCATCTGCCTTGGGATTTGTGGGGTGGAGGATCGACACGGTTCCATCATCGCACTTAATGATAATCATCATTGGTCTCCCGATGCCATCACACAGCCGACGGTCGGGTCTGCCCCAGACGCGCCAATGTTAAATGCAACCGCACACGCCCCCACGGCAGGGTTGCTCGCCGTTGAGTCAATTCCAGCATTGATATCCAAATTACCCGCCGCGTCACGTTTGCCCATTGCGACAACGCAGTAGTTCACCGATGAAAAATCAGTGTCCCAGGTGAATGTAATCCGCCCAGCAGCATCATCAACAATCCCAGAAACATTGTAAGAGTCATTGAGGGTTGGGGTGCCGCCAGACCACGTTACCGAGCCCCAGCCCTTTAAGGCTGAGTCGTGATACTGCTGGGTGCCAGGAGAGACAGCTACCGTGGTGGATGAACCAGCTTCCTGTTGGGCCTGCGATGCGTAGGACACCGGAGATGAACGAGAAATCTCCTGCCAGTTCGTTCCATTGTATTGCAACAACATGAACTTCTGGTCGTCATCCATCGTGAAATCAGCATCATCTGCCGTTAGAATATTCCCCGTTGAGTGCTTGACGACTACTGTTCTGGCAGCATTGTTAGCCCGGATCAGCAACCAGGCCCCTGTAGATACAGAACTCGCTGTCAGGGTGTCTAAATCATCACTGGCGGCATCGGATTCTGTATCGATACTGTGGGCCGTTCGAGTGACCGTGACCGCTCCTGTGGTAATCGTCAGTTCACTTTCAGTAAAGGCTAACGACCCTCCCATGGCGTTGTTTTCGTCAGCGTCGGTGTTGATGACCTTGGCGAATGCTGCCGCAACGGCATCGTCCACGGCCTCGACAAATGCCAGAATCGGGTCAGCGAGTTTCGTCTTGATGCCAGCCCATGTGATTTCATTGGCTGAAGTTTGACTCCCATCATCGGGCGGGGGCGAGGCATTGAATCCCGTATCGTTTTGTTCTGTGTATGGATTTGTGGGCATTACTGTATCCCCTGTTGCGGGACTGGGATTGTGGGGGACGAGATATTCTGCTGGATATCAGTCAGACTGCGGTCAATCTGCTTGTCTCTAAATTCACTATCCGGCTCGTCATCAAGGGCCTCGATCAGCCGTCCTAGCAGTGCTCTCCTTTGAGCCACCGGAACCTCCGGTGTGAGCGACCGACGCATGGCTCTCAGCATATCAGGGTCGGAGATGATCTTGGTTAGATGCCGTGCAGAAAGAGCCGCGGCAACACTTCCTAATGCTGAACCAGGGATTAACCCAGCCACGACCGCGCCCCCCAGCGCTGCTGAAAATCCACCCAATGCAGCACGACGAGCAATGAACGTGCTCACACTCTGTGGCACCTGAACCTTGCTTGCTGCTGAAACGAAGGCCTGTAACTCGTCTAGGTCTGTTCCTGAGCCCTTTATAAACTCTCGCAGGGCCCCGACGTTTTCGCCCTTGCCGGTGAGCCCGACATCATCGCCGAACTTCTTCCAGTTGAACCCGATCAGGTCACCAGCTGAATCAGCCTTAACCGATCCCTGCCAAGCAGTTTCAAAGTGTCTCCGCGCAGCCTGGCCCATCAGATCATCACCGACCAATGCTCTCAGGTCTGCAATCGCCTGGGGGCTCTTGAGGTTCACAGCCACCCTAGCAATCTCATCCTCGTTGATTGTGCCAGGACGAACAGGGCCGGGCTGGAAGATATTTCGGTCCACCCTTCCGAACTTCTGGCCTGTAGGAGTCTGAAACTGAGCTATTCCTTTTGAATAGAACGAATTAGCTGCCTGGAGAGCATCTACAACCTCAGCGCCAGCTACATTGGGGTCAATGGAAGACAGGGCACCTTCCATGGATTGCTTCAGAGTGGCAAACCTTGAGACATCTAGGCCGTTCGAACCAGCAAGTCCGATGAACCCCCTGAGATCGGTAGAAAGCTGGCGATACTGTGCGATGGTCAAATTATCCGGCAGCTTGGTCAGGGCCTCAATGAATTGCCCCATCTCATCTGCCGCTGGCCCAATAAGTTCCGTGCCGTCCTCCAGAATGATCTTACCGGCTGCCGTGCGATCTACCAGGTTCTGCGCAGCTTCCTTAATCGATGGAATATCATCCACCCCAACATTCGTGGGAACAATTGATCCCGCATCTTTAGCTAACGCCTCGAAATTGCCATACAGCCGCGCTGAGGTGTCTCTGAATCCTTTGATACTTCCTCTCGCAGCTTCGGCCATATCAATGCCGAGATCACTGGAAAGGGTCGCGTTGGGGGCCATACTGTCGAGAATGTCACCGAATTTCTCAGTAACCACATCTGCCTTGGTTGCCGCATTCTTACGAAACGGCCCGCCTATCCAGGGGAAAATACCAAGGACCCTCGCCGTGCCCCTGACTACCCTGCCCCCAGTGTGTGTGCCAACATCCACGGCCCCTACGGGAATTCCAGCGGCAGCAGCGGCATCCACGGCTGCGTCTACATCAGCGCTTCTCAATCCTAGAATGCGACCGATGCCGGGCTTGATGGCTCCAATGCCCTTGCCGAGTATCTGGGCGCCGCCCGCAAAGGCAATGTCCTCCGCACCGCTTCTTAATGCCTGCACCGATCTCTCGCCCACGCCTGGGGATTCGGACTCAATCACCCCCGCAAACCTCAGAAGATCCTCAATAGAGTCAAATACTAGCGACCCAGCAGCAGTTCCCAGTCCACCACCGATCAACCCACCCCCAATGGCCCCGCCGGGGACCGTAGCAGGTGCAGCCGGGCCACCTGCTACTCCGGCAACTCCACCAGCCCCGGCACCGACAACGGCACCGGCAGTGCCCCCAGCCATCTCAAACGCGGGACGGGTGAGAAAGCCCCCCGTCAGTTCTTCAAGGGACTGTGGTTTAGGCTTGGCTCCAATGCGAGATTTGACTGTTCTCTGAACAACTTCATCAGAAGTTCCCTCGGGAAACTCCATAATGGTTCCGTCAGGCAATTCAGCCTCGATCATTGGATTAGATTGCCCTCAGAGTCGAATCTAAGCCGCCTTACGGGCTCGGGCTCTCCCGTTGTGCGAGGTTGTGGGGGTTGAACTGACGACACCGGGTCAACCTCAGTTGAGCCTTGCTGGCCAAGCTGCAATCGCCTCTGCGTGTCCACTAAAGCGCTGTCAAAGATGGGCTTCAAGGCTACCAAGCGCTCCTCAACCTGCCGAGACCCGGTGATGCCAGTTAATTTGACCTTTTGCTTGGCCTGCTCGATTGTGCTGGCGAGCAACTTCCCTTCAGGCTGGAGAGTCCTCGCATAAGCGAAGCGAAGCTGGCTTTCAAGCACCTGCACCTCACCAACAGATGCCGGCGCCAGTTCAGATGCTAAATCTGGATCAGCAACTTGATCCCTGATGGTGTCGCTCAAGAACTTGGCCACCTCCGCAATATTCTCAACGCCTGGGAATGCCCCGGCGGCATCACCAAATATGCTGGCAGAGGTTTGGATTAGCCCGCGAACCGTTCCCGACACACCAAAGGAACCAGGGTTTTCCTGCACCTGTCCAATCACTGAGTCAAGAATTTCAACACCTCTAGTGAGTTCTTGCTGTATAGCTATAATCTCATCTCGTGTCTTCGGGCTGATTGGCCTAATGTTCGTTGCCTGTCCAGCCGCTGCGCCCTGACCGATTCTCACCGACCCATCGGGGCCAACCTCGATAGAGAGCCCGCCACCTTCTTCCGCAGACAGACGATTAACCCTGCCCTGCAAAGCGTTAAACTCCGGCGATCCTGGTTCCGCCTGCCCTAGCGCACTGAGCAATTGCATGAATTCAGGCTGGCTACCCTCGGAAATGCCCACAAGGTTAGCGAAGTTCGCTTGGCGCTGTTGTGAGTCGCCACCGACTGCGCCTGAGATGACATCTGCCTGAGCGATTGTTTCCTGAGCGGATTGAATTCCCTTATCCGCCGCAGAGGCCTGAGTCTCCACCTGTACACTCATGCCCCGCATGATTTGCTCAACAGATGTCTCACCTGGAATCCCCAGCGCTCCATTAGCCAGAGACAGTGCCTCAGCATGAGTTGCGATGGTTTGCTGGAACTCCGGGGACTGTAGGACCCTCTGAGCAGCCTCAGGGCCACGGTTCTTGGCCACCTCAAGGATCGCTGCGTTGGATTGCTTCAGTGCTTCCAGAGCGCCTGTACGGGCAGCCTCAATGGGCTTTCTCGCTGCCTCTTGCTGGGCCTGGCGGGTCTGTTCTTCCTGAATGTCTAGTCCACGGCTCTGCAATTGCCTCCCGGCACGTCTATCAAGAATACCTTGACTGCTCTCAAGCCCACTTGAAAGACCCTGAGCAAAGCCACCAAGCGCGAATCCATTTGCCATATCAGTTCCTAACGAAATGCGCCGGAGATTGAAGTGCCAAGCCCGCTGAAGAAGCCCCTGTCCCCAGAGGGAACGAAGCCCCCTTGAGAGCCACCTACCGCAGAGGCTCCACCGCCTAGCGACCCACCTATAGAACCCCCCAGAGCGCCGCCCAGAGGCCCGCCAAGGGCAAAGCCTAAGCCAGTACCCAAGAGGGAACCAATACCAGAGCCCCTTGAGGAGGCTTCCTGTGCCTTCATCTGAGCGACAAACTGTGAACTCTGGGTGTTTAGCTGGGCTAATTGAGCGGTCTGGCCGGCAGCTATACCGAGTTCAGCGAATTCTCTATTCAGAGCGTCGTTAACCTGGGCAGTCTCAAAGGCCAAGACCTGCATATTAGCGTCCAGCTCAGCGAGGAATGATTGAGCTTGAGCTGCACTTTCTGCCTCTGCGAAGTCTCTCTCAACGGAGGCTAGCGCTTGTTCACCAAATGAACTGCCTGAAACTCTCCGCTGAGTGAGGGTCTGCCGAAGGTTGCCTATCGCTTTATTCCGCGCGTTTCCAATGGCTCGTGTGCTGGCCTCTCGCAGATCGGAGAATCCAGGGGTCAGGGTTTCCCTCAGAGCGTCCGTATCTCCCAAGATCCGTGGGAACCTCTCGTCCTGTGCGGTCTGTGCGGCTGATCCCAAACGAGTTAACTCTGTCTTGAATCTTCCCGGTTGGGTTTGGAAGGTCTTCAGATTGAATGCAGGGGTATTGGCAGTTAGCTTCTGAGTCGGCGTGACTCCGAAGTCTCCACCGCCTCCGCTAAAGGGATTTAAAGAGCCCACATCACACCTCTACTGCATATCCACGGGTTTGATACATACGGGCGCCTTTTCCCAGGCCGTACCAATCATCAATCGGACCAACTACTTTCATCATCCCATACCTCAAGAGGTGATCGTAGAACCTGCGATCCTCTTTCGGAGTGTAGATCACAATCACATTGGTAAACCTCATTGAATGGAGAAATTTGACAGAACACTCAATCTTGTTTCTCGGTGTCGCCCACGGGAACCAAATGACGTGCGGTTCTATTCTGTGATCTTTCTCATGAGCCGCCACCAAACCAACAGGTCGATCTTCTCCATCAAAGGGAGCGGTTAGAGCGTACACCATGCCGAACATGGCCCGCAGGCTCGCTCCCATCCACTCATCGAACTCCAGTGGGGACATTCCCTCTGGGGCTTTGAAGGCACCCTTCACATAGGCAACGTACAGCCACCGCATGTCAGGTTTGTCCAAGACATGAAAGTTAGCCCCTCTCGCGAGGACGCGCTTTCTGTCGAGGTTATTCCGTTGAGAAGTCGATCCCGATTTCCTCGATGAAGAAGTCCGTGGCGCCCTCGACTGTGGCCCTGACTTGGAACTGCTCGCTTTTGCCGGCGATGTTGTATTGTTCTCTGGTGAATCGCCCCTTAAAGGGGGTGGAATAGTAGGCTTGATTTGAGTAGTAGAGCCCGCCTCCGTAGACTGGGACGTTTGTTGCTCCATCGAGTGTCACCGTGGTTGTGGAATCATCTAGTACCGAGCCGCCAAACTCGAAGTTCAAAGTGAGCGTTGCGGGGAATATCTTCCTATGCGTGACCCAGCCAGTGAAATTGTAGACAGGGCCGACATTTGGCATACGAATGACTTGAGACAGCCTCTCAGCCTTGATATCAGCAGTGCCACCGTCCTGTGCTCCTGAGCCGTCTAGTTGGTAGATGTTCCCAGAGTTGTCGCCCATGAACACAGCGTCTAGTCCATCCGCAGGGCGCTTCATTGTCCATACTGCGGTAGGCTGGAACGCCATCGCGTGCTGGGTCTTCCACCGTGACCATGGGGAAATTGTGCTATCTGTGGCTGTGTTCCCATGCGGAGCATCCGTAAACGCTCTGTGCAGAACATGGACCTCGCCAAACTCCGGGGTGAAGAAGTACGCCTTGTCAAACCTCGGGTTATAGGCCGCAATCCAATCCGTTACGTCTTCCATCGAATTAGAGACAAGCCTGGAGAGATCGTCGCTCTCAACATTCCCGAAAGTCTCAGTTGAGAATAGACTTTCTACTTTTCCCACACGACCATATGCAATGTCATTGCCAATGAACGTCATCGCCTCGTCCGAGACTGCTGCGGAGTCTGCGTATAATTGAGCTAGCGCCAGATCAGTCGAATTCGATCCCGTCGCCCTGAACATCCGGCCGTTTCTTGTCGAGACTGCTAGAGTGCCAAATGCTGGGATGAATCCATTGATAGGCTTGAGATCAGGGGCTGTCAGGAAGAAGGGGTCTGTTACAGGAACTCCCGATGCAGGTCTCTGTCCGACATTCAGGTTGTCGTAATCTGTGACCTTTGACACCGCCATCAAATGTGGAGTCGCTGTAGAAGTGGTTACATTGGCATACCAAGCCCGATCATTCTCCACCACACAATATTTGGCCTTGAAGTCACCACCTAGATTATGCGACATCTCCGACAGGGTAGTCCCGTCCCACTGGAGGACATTTTCTTTTAACCCTAAATCTGTGATGATAACAACGTCGTCTAGAATCCAGTTCTGGTGAGCATGGCCCCTCAGTCTCGCTCCCGAGGCGACCGTGCCTCTCTGGGTGAAGGTGGAGCCACCATCCCACTCGTAGACTATTGTCCCCGCCTGAATCAGTGTGGAGATCGAACCGTCTGCTTTAATCAGCTGAGCGGCGCCATTGATCCTCCCAGCGTTGGTGGCCGTTCCCGAGAGATCAAAGGGCTTGCGTCTGAAGAATAGGCCATTCTCAATATCCAGGCCGAAGTTCTCTCCGTCAGCACATTCTCTGGAATCGATCAGAGTTTCACTGGCTCGTGTGTTTCTGCCGGCACCGAAGCTGAGGATGAATTGGGCCTGATTGGGAACTTCAGGCCGCGCCATACATCCTCTTGGGAGGGCCGTCCCTCAACATATGCGTGGCGTTAACCATTGATCGTGAATAGAGGGCCTCGTTGAAATCTGCCGCTGATTTTCTCTTCAGGACCCACCACTGCCAGACCGCATTCTGGAGAACATCAACCACCGCGTCATCAATTGGAAATGTGTCCGTCGTGGCAGCGAGGTTAACTCTCTGATCGTAAGTGTACCCGTAGACATCACCATTCTCATCAGACGTTGGTGTCGTGTCGATACGAATATTATCCGAGACCGGAGAGATTACCCAGAAGCTCGGTTGCCCGGTGAAATCATCCGGGTCCATCCGCTGCTCTCGCATAGCATCGAAGCCACCATCAAAATGTCTCAGAATGAACGAGTTCTCCTGATTGATCGGATCGCCGCGCATTCTGATGAACCCTGCCGGAACTGAATATTCTCTACCTGAATCAGTCCCAGAGGTAGAGATCGTGAAGGACCCCTCCGCAATCTCTTCCTTCAGGACATCCAGGGTGTAAAGATCGGCAATGACCTCGTTCCATGAATCCAGCATCAAATCGATGTCTGTTTGATTTGCGTGACCAGTAAACGACGTTAATTCCGCAGTAGAGCCCTGAATGACACTCGCTCGCTTGAGCGTCTGATTGACTGCACTGAGGAACGTGGTCGTTTTAGCCATTTAGCTTGGCCCGCAGGATCTCAGCAGTGTCGCCATGCTCCAGGACACCTTTTTCCCCTGCGACCCTACGAAGCTCATTCCACTCCATGTCAGCAACCGGGATGGCCGGCTTTCCACTCATCAATGCCCGCATCTCTTCCATCTCAGCCTTCAGAGCAGCGAGCTCGTCAACCTGGTTGGCTACCGGGAATTTACCCTCAGCAAACCACTGTTCGGCACGGGCCTTCATATGTTCGCCGGGAAGACTCTCAAACGACCTCAAACCTTCCTCGTCAAGAACATTATATTTCCTGGCCAGGCGCTTGATCTCTACCCTGCGGAGGGATGCAAACCCAAGGTTGAACTCTGCCGTCTTCTCGTCCCGCCCATCTTCTGTGGATATGCAGTCCATGTTCTGCTTGATAAAATCCCGAATCTCAGGACACAGAGCGAGGTTCGGCTGGAATAACTGGATGACTGCCATGTTACTTCTTCGCCTTCTTTGCTGGTTTCTTCGGCTGCATCTCAATGGCAACCATCAGTTCGTCACGGGTCATTTCGGCAAAGCCAGCAATCTTCATGCCTTTCGCTTCTGCCGCTAACTCAGAGCGCCGCATCCCATAGGGCTTGCGGTTCTTCATGTCGGTCAAATTGGCGTCCACCTTGGACCCCGGATCGTTGATAAGGACTGTCTCGCCCATAGTCTTTCTCCTTAAGTAATGTGTTTGACAGCCCACATGACCGCCTCTTCAATCTTCGTCTTAGCTAGAGATGTCTCCCTGCTATTCCCAAGACCCTCG
Organism: Gammaproteobacteria bacterium; assembly: GCA_021773835.1. Lineage (GTDB taxonomy): Bacteria > Pseudomonadota > Gammaproteobacteria > UBA11873. The sequence continues at coordinate 2,997 of JAJFJQ010000006.1, read as the reverse complement.
ACAAAGGCATGAAGTTCAGCGCCCAAGTCCTTCACTGTCTTCATGTTGACCCTATCGGCGTCGCTGAGTTCTCGATACGTTTGTCGCATAACATTATTTGATGCCATCTTGGTTCACCTCTAAAAGTAAAAAGGGGAATGGGAGCCGAAGCCCCCACCCATACTACTACTGAAGATCGGTCGCGCCAGTGCGGACACCACGACCCCAAGCGGAGTTGAGGATCGTACCAGCGTGCCAGGCCTTCCAACCAATGGTGGCAACTTCGTGCAGCGCATCGCCCGAGCCGGCTGACCCACGGTCATTGCTGATCATCACAATGCCAGGAATCGAATCCCCAGCAGTGTAAATCTCTTTAATCAACGACGTGTCGAGCGACAACGCACCGTGATAGTCCATGGCGATAATCATGGACGTATACAAATCGGCACTCACTCCGGTCGTAGAACGCAAGTTACCCGGATCACCACCCAAGTCAGCATCAATCGATGCTTCCGGGGTAGATACCCAGCGCACACCAGCAACAGCACCGAACTCGCCTTCAGCCGTTGCCGTCTGACTGGCATAATTCTCCGACGCAACAAACCCAGTGATGTCCCGAATGTCTTCTTCAACATCCGAATGACAAATGCCCATGAACGCCGGACGCTGTGCAGCGGTACCGACATTGGTGGAGCCAGTCGTCTCCGGCGTGAACGTCATGCCGGACTCACGGTTCAACGTATTAACGACATTACGGATAACTGTCCGGGTCATGCCGCTTACAACGTTGGCATCAGCGGCAACGCCGTCCGGGTACACCAGAGTAGCGTTATCTTCCAAGACATTCCTCTGAAGTCGATTCAGCGAACGCCCAGCTTGGATGCCAAGAACCTCAACCAACTTGTCGGTCTGGCCGTTGAAGTTAACGAGATCGACTTCCTCAGTGAGGACGATGAAATCGCCATACTTCGCGACCGTGGCCGTCACGTCGGTGACGCTCGGTTGAGACGCATTACGAGTCGGCAGGCTGAGATTACCCGTCAATTCGGTCAGCGATGTAGTGGTTGGCGTCATATTCTCAATGCGACGCCATTTAACTGAAAAAGTACCCGAGTGACTTGAGATGTCTCCGGGCATTGATCCAACGAAATGCGGGGCACGTGGCTTTGCGTTACGCAGAAGAGTCTGCTGAAAAACAAAGTTTACGGGACCAGCGATTACAGCCTGGTTTGTGATAGCCATTGGGCTCTCCTAGAAGGCCCCTATGAAGCTAACTTCCGTTTGTACGCCTTGAACTCGGCACCGGTCATTTCGTCCAGTTTCTCGTTCGTTATTGGCGTTGCTTCGGGGGGCTCGGTTGAAACATTCCGAACGGAGTCCCGTACCGCCTCTCTATCAGAGGCAGAGTTAGTGTCTGGGATCGAAACCTCTCCAGAGATCTTCTTGGCCATGCCCTTCAAAACAGTCTCCCATCCAGATGGATTGGAGTCCCGTTGTAGCCAGGCTTGCTGCACACGCTTATCCTCTTGCGCCTCTAGATTGAGACGCGCGGCGATGAGCTTGTCTGAGATCCCATCAACACCGGCTTTTTTGACAACAGCCACAGCAGAATTGATATCTTCCTGTGTGTCCTTTGCCTGTCGTGACCGGATATAATCGAGAACTTCCGAATCAGGCTTTTCCTCTGGTTTCGGTTCTGGGGTCGGTTCGGGCTTAGCCTCGTCATACTCACTAAGAATATCATCAAGGCTTTTCTCAACCGGCGCATCCGGGGTCGGTTCCTCGGTCGCCTTCTGCACCTGCTCAACAGCAGTATCTTCCATGCTAATCCTCGTAGCCTAGGTCTGAAAGTAGGGCTAAAACACCCTCTCGGTATCCAGACTGGTGAATCCAGTCGTGGAATTCTTTATCGGGGTTATCCGCCCCCCGATTGTAACTGGGCAGCCGCGGCAAACGGTTCTTCGCTAATGATGCCACTGCTGCCTGGAACGCCGGGTCCTCCCTCAGGAGGAGTATCTGCGGAGGCAAAGAACTTTTCGACATCCTGCCACATTCCCTTTTCTAAGATCTCTTTCTGTACCGCCTCGAAGTCCATCCCTTGCTCACCAAGCCCTCTACGCTGGACCTCGATCTGAATGGCTTGTTGCAGTGCAGCGAATCTGGTCTGTAGAAGCTCTTGCTCCTCAATCGGACCACCTGCACCATGTGGCTCGAACCACGCGACAGATGGGAGCATACTTCCGTCAATCTCGATGTAGCCCCGCTGTTTCGGTAGGTACACCTTGGATTTCTTCATGTGCTTGCGGACCATCTCGTATTCCATGCTCAGCATGGTCTGCATCGGCCCCTGATTTACAGATCTGACATAATCTGTGGTTCTCGTCATCCCACGGGTTTGCTCTGTGTCAATCGCAAAGGCAGTCTGATGGGATTTGGTCTGGGCGCCTAGTCTTGGGGCGGAAACTCCTGTTACATCCGCATACTGCTGCAAAAGACCGGAGAAAATGGCGAACATCGCTGAGGGGTCGCCAATACGGTCAAAGACCTCGATGCTTCCCTTCAGAGCCTTCCATTGAGCACCAGGGGAGATATCGGGACCGCCCATCGCTTCTAGAGTCCAGTCTTGGTTGTTCCAGACAACCGGGGGCTTATTCTTCAATGCCGCGGCGTCCATCGTCTTGTTTAAGGCGTCACTCGCAGCAGCTTGAACGGGCATGCCCTTCATTAAGGGAGACGATCCGTATGGAGAATTCAGATCCTCCTGATGATACGGATGATGAAAGGTAGAACGGAACGGAAACGCCTGCTCCTGATATCTGAATACTCTTGAAGTGGTCTTACTATCAGACTTCCCCACAACCACTGAAATCATCACGTTCTCAACGAAGATCGGCTGGCCAGTGGATCTTGGAACGAGAAGGTCACCCTCGTACTTCAGGACCTGAATAGAACGAGTGTCCTCTGAGAGCGGCTCTAAGCCCCGTAGGTTCGCACCCATCCAGCCCCCAGTGGGACTAG
>JAJFJQ010000050.1 GCA_021773835.1 Gammaproteobacteria bacterium | reverse complement strand
ATTTTTACTCTTTAGTTTAGTTGCGCTTGTCGATGGCTTAGTGCAACGAGATCTACGCCGTTGGGGCGGCGGCCGAGAGAGTTCATTTGTGTATCACTACGCGAAAAAGGCGGCGCTGCCCCTGGTCGTGTTGACGTGGGTCATTTATCTCGCCTTACCTTTTAGCCTGCACCCAACCTTCGTCATCGTCCCCTTCGCAACGTTATTCGCGCTAACGGTAGCGATCACGGCGAGTACGTTTAAGAAATATCTCTGAGATCTTTGATCGGCTCCGCGTCCCCAGTGCAGCCTGCATTTAGATGCCGTAACGTCCTTTAGGACATGGTATTGAAACTACTCTGTAGATACAGCGCGGGTCGGTAGGAGAGAGCAATTCATAGAAAGCTGACGTTCGCGTGGCGCGGGTGAATGCGTAAAAGGTGCCCAATTCAGCCCTTGGGTGATTGCTAAAACGGATTTTCTGGGACAGGCATAGACTAGTCCGTGTGCCCCAGTCCACTAGCCCATTGTTATCGCGCCGAAAAAACAGCGGGAGATCAACGGTAGCCTTCGCTCCGACAGGTCGCGTGACCGTCGAGGACCCCCGCTACCGGCTTAGTAATGCCTGTCCCAGATGTCTCGTTCCAGATGCGCCGTCCGCTGCGAAATTGGTGGTGATCGCGCAATGACAGAGTTTACTGGAGTAACTTTGCCAACCTTCGCAGACGCTTCAGGGTTTCGTTTCTAGGTAGGAACACGAGGTCGTCGTCGTGAAAAAGTTGCAGGGCTTCATAGAGCTGGGGCAGGGGAACGGTATCGTGCTTCTCCAGTTCGTCGGTTATCCAGAGTACACCGCGAGCTTCTACGCCGTTGCCCTGTGAGATCTCTCGTAGCGGCCCGTCTCCTGTCAGCAGAATGCTGTCTTCAATGTCTTCAGCAAGAGTCAGCGCAAAACAGTCATTCAATTTTAGAAGGTTATGTTCGTTGAAATACCTTTGTGCCCTGGCGACCGACGCGCCCGGTAATTCTCGCACCTCTAGTCCACGCTGTTGCAGAGTAGCCTTTTCGCGGTCATCGATGCACAGCCACTCATCCTCGAACAGAACGTCGGGCATTACGAACGTATAGGGCAGGCGCAGGAATTCCTCCAGGAGGGACGCCTTTCTTAGATCGATCATGCATGATGTATCACTTACGACTATCCGCATTGCTTTCAGCGGGCCCCTTTAATCCTTCTTCGATTTTCGACACAGGCTGCTGTAGCAACTCGGTTGCTTTCCCCAATGAAATAAGCCCTTCCGCCAATGCGCGATAGCAAAGTCTTTCAAAGCGGCGTGGGAGTTCGAATTTCCCTTCATTGCCGGGTTCTTCCATTGGGACGGGTTCAGTCTTTCTCCACTTTCGAGCGAAGGTCTGGAATGCGTATGCAAGGGTGGAACTATCGATCACGCCTATTTGCTTCAATCGCACAAGTAATGCGACAGCGCTCACACGATACATGCGTTTTAGCTGAATGAGTTCGTTGTAACCAATCGCATTGCGATGCCGTCCGATCTCCCGGACGAGATGCTCCTCCGGAATGAGGAAAGCCCCAGCAAATACGTTCGACGCCTTCTCGTGATCCACGGGCGAATTGTCGTCAAGCAATCGGTGAGCCAGCTCGTGCGCAAGCGTGAGCCTGCGCCTCTCAAGCGTAATGGCCTGATTGACAATGATGACCGGGACTTTTTTCTTATGACTTGGTCGACGAACAAGGCACGTTAAGCCTGAAACCTTGTCCGGCAGGGGAATCACAAGCACTTTGATACCTTGGTCTTCCAAAAGGGCCGTCATATTGGGGATTGGGTTCAGGCCCAATTTCCATTCCTCACGCAAGTGTTTGGAGAGGGTTTCACCGTCATCCTCTGCGTCTAGACGGCGATTTCCGCATCTGGGTTCCTTCCAAGCGCCGCTATCGACTTCCAGGATTTCCTCGATGGCAAGGTATCTTTGCAGGCGATCGATGACGGTGGCTTCGACCTTTGCACGATCTCCTGCGCTCGTCCCGGAAAGCTTACGAAACTCGACAGCTTCAAGCTCCTCAACCTGATCACTAAGCAAGTATTCGATTGATACGTCCAGGAGTTTCGTCAGGTGCAGCAGGACGCCTGAGCTCGGCATCATTTCGCCGCGCTCGTATTTTCCGATGGCCTGCGCAGAGACCTCTTTGTTCAAATCTTCGGAGAGGCCCCGCAGAGAGTATCCAGCCTTCTTTCTGGCGAGTTTTAAGCGGTCTCCAAACATTTTTCTCCTTCTCGACTTGACGGTTTACAATTTTTCATTTACAAACCTAATTGTAAACCATTAACTGGAGTTATGTCAACAATTTTTGAACCCCGCGCGATCGATAATGTTCATGTAATCAAGAGCTTCGGGCATATCGTTCGAATGTTCAAACATATTTGGAGAATGAAAGATGGACAACTACCACGTCACCAAAGACGGCGATAAATGGAAACTCACCAAAGAGGGGAATAGCCGCGCCTCGAAGACCGCTGATACCAAGCACGCGATTATCAGCGATACGCGTGAGTATATGAAGGACAAAACCGGGTCCGTGAAGATTCACAAAGAGGACGGACGGTTCCAGGAAGAGCGGACGTACCACAGAAAGGACGATCCTCGCAAAACTCCGGGTTGATCGAGCTGATCGACCGGGTCCGTGAGGGTCCAGCGTCAATGAGCGCAAGGACAGAGAAATGGCTTCGGCAGTAACCAAGTTCATCAAGAATTTGCCAGAGAAATCCCTGAAACTCTATTTTTCGGGGGTTCATCCCGGTGTTGCCGAGGATGTCGATTGGGATGCCAGCGAACGATCAATCAGGAAGGCGTTGTTGGAAATCTCCTCGACTATTTCCGGCGACCCTTCTGCCCTGCTCAGCTCAGATGCAGAACGGATTGACTCGCTAACGGATGAACTTGGTCAAAGCATACTGAAACACTTCGTCAAGGATGACGAACTGGATGACTATTACGGGCTTGCCAATGAACACGATCGTGTTCTTTGGATGTTTCTGAAAGACAACAGCCGTTTCGCCGAGGTCGAAGACTGGTGGTACGTCGATACGAGAAGGCAGGGGCGGATGTGGGAGGCATTCAAGGGGCCAAAAGATATCCAGATTGCCACGGAAGAGAATTGCCTGTCAGCGTTCGAAACGAAGTTAAAAAAGTTGTTTCGCGCAGCGGGGAAGATGAAAGTCGAAGTATACGAAAGGACCCGTTTCAATGCAGACGAGAACGATACAAATGTTATTCAGATCATGGTCTATCGTGAAGACCTTCCCAGCACGCAGCTTGCATTCGAAAACGAAGACCTTATTTCACAGATTGTCAGGCCGATAAAAGAAGTGGCCCTTACGTACGAACCAGCCACGGGCCACATCGAAATCATTGCCGAAGGAAAGGAGCATCGAAAGTCCATTGCGATCATCCTCTCCGAAACGTTGCTTCAATCGCCAATCGACGGAGAGAGGATCGCTCTAAAGCAATATGACATACAAAAGCTCCTGAAACCGGCGGTTCTCTCGTTTGATATAGAAGACGGCATCGAGTCCGTCAAGGTGACGATGCTCAAAGTCGCGCGGCCCAACAGCAATAATACCGTGACTCTGGATGTTGCGACGAAAGAGGAGCGCAAAATCTATGACGTATCAAAGGAATATTTCGGCGACAATGATCCGCTGAAATCAGGCTTCAGACTCAAGCAGGTTCGGATCAGTGTTAAATTCATGCCGGACCATGAAAGCCGGAAAGGGAAAGTCCTGCATGTCACGATTAGGGACCCGAACGGCTGCAACCTGAAAAGCAAATCTCAAAAAGAAAAACTCATCGGTGAGAAATATTTTGAACGCTGGGAACTGGTCGAACCGGTGCAATGATTGGGAGTCTCAGGAAGTCGATTGTCGAAGAACTTCTGAAAATCTGTTCGGACCGGGAGGCGTTGATCCTGAAAAGAATAGCAAGAGATATTTTCGGTGACGACTTCGACGGCTTGTGTGATTGTGGAGCGTTGACGCGTTCCAGGGTGCTTAAAGATATCGCGGTTGTTGACGGCGATCTTGAAGACACCGTTGAGATCGTGCGCCGAGACGGAAAAAACATGTACTTCTCTCCAGCGGACGGCTGGGTCGGCATATTGGAGGAGGACATCGCCCTCTACAAGGTCAATTTTGGATGGCTTGTAAGGCGGGTCATGAACGCCTTGGATATCCCGGAACGATGTGAGGCCAAGGTAATTCTGGAGGATCAGATCTGGGTCTTGGGGCGGCACAGGATTGAAAAGCAGAACACACCAATCGCGATTACGAGAAATACGATCGACCCGGCCGTATTCGATGCGTTGAAAGACTTCCTCGTTAATCACCATAAATCGCGAGACCCGGCGCTTGTTCTTGCTCTCGATCGAAACCTACCGGCGCACCTTGCTTTGCCCGGCCAGAACGTGCTGGTGAGGCTTGAAGAAGCGATGGTGATCGAGAGCCCGGATTTAAAAATTAACACGCGAATGCTGGCCGGCAAAATGGGTGGCAGCGTAAATCAGGACGGGTTTGGTTCGGGGTATAGAAACTTAGTCTGCAACGGCACGAGTTATGATTTTACAAAGAAGCAAGCCGAAGCCATCGAATACATGCACAATGCTGGCGGCCGCCGGCATCAGGACGAAATACTCGCCGAAATAAACTCATCGCAAAATAAGTTGCTTCAGGTATTCAGAAGCAGAGGAAAAAGTCATCCGGCTTGGGGAGAGATTATCAAGAACGACGGCAAGGGGAATTATTGGCTGGAACTATAGAGGCAGTCGCCTCTACTCGTGAATCGGCGTCACGGAGGCAAATTCACACCGGTTTTCACACCCCTACAGCACCGATTCACACACCCCCCCTTCGTCATACTGAATTCCGAAATGTTCTTTAACCAATTTCGGAGATTTAATCATGAATACCGACGTAACTTACAAACTCAAAATCGATGGTGGTGTCTTTGAAAGCAATAAGGCTTCGCTCTCAGGAGGGGATCTGCTGGCTCTGGCCGGAAAAGAACTCGCTATCGATCACGTGGTTTATCTTCTGCTTGAAGATGGAGACATGGAAAGCATCAGGCCGAACGAGGTCGTTGATCTTGAACGTTCGGGCGTTGAGAAATTCCGTACTTTCAGAGCAGACGTAATTTACCGGCTGGAGACCGATGGGAAGGCGCGCGAATGGGGTTCCGATTTCATCACCGGTCGCGCGATCAAGAAACTCTCCGGGATCGATGACCCGCACAACGTGGGCGTTTGGCAGAAGACCAGGGATGGAGACGACAAGCTCATCGGCGATCGTGACGTTGTTGACCTGTCGCGCGAAGGAGTCGAGCGGTTCAGACTCGGCTCGAAATACTCCATTTGCATCGAAGGCACGGTTTACGAATGGCCGAAGAAGACCATCACGACCGAGGAGATCATCCAGCTTGGCGGTTGGGATGCCAGCCAAGGGGCCGTCGAGGTCGACAAGCACCAGAACGAAAGGCCACTGGCGTCGGGCGAGATCATCAAGCTCAAGCCCGGTCATAACTACTGCAAGAAGCAGCGCTTCAAGAGGGGGTTCGACAAGAACTCCCGTATAGGCAAGGAGCTGCTTCTGCTGCAGCAGAATTTTCCGGCTGTCGAGTACAAAGAGGTCAAGAATCTTCACTGGTTCAAGATTGACGGGTACCAGTTGCCTTCTCCCCTGAGCCCGGAAGTGCTTTCGGTTGTTTTCAGCGTGACCGCCGGACATCCGGTCCCGAAACCGTACGGATTCTATGTGCCATCGGGCATCAAGCACGGCAACAACGTGTTGATGCTTAACAACCCGCAGCATCAGCCGCCCTTCGGTGGCAACTGGCGCTTCGTGTCGTGGGATGCCGAGAACTGGAAGCCCGGCGCCGACGTGACGCGCGGTGACAATCTGTGGGGCTGGGCGAGAAGCTTTCGTCGGCGGCTTTTGGAGGGTGAGTAATGCAGCACGTCATCGACGTTACGACACGCCAGAAGACCGCGATTTGGGATCATTTGTTGCCGGAAGGGGCGACCAGGGAATCCGCCGCATTTATCTTCGCAAGCGTTCAGGAGTCCCCCCATATGCTCGTTCTGACGGCGCAGGATTTCACGCTCGTCGGAAAGGACGGGTTTCGTGCGCAGTATGACGATTACATCGAGTTGTCCGATGAAGCCAGGATTTCAATTATCAAGAAGGCTCATCGGACAAATACCGCGCTGATCGAACTGCACTCCCATCCTTTCGATAGCCCGTGGGCCCCGTCATTTTCGCTTGCCGATATGAATGGCTTCGGAGAAACGGTGCCGCATATGTGGTGGCGGCTGCCCGGCAGGCCATATGCCGCAATCGTCGTGGCACCAAACGGGTTTGATTCCCTGGTCTGGCAGAAAGGCCCTCATGCTCCGGATTGTCTGACGGCACTGCGCGTGGACGGGGAGACGCTTTTGCCTACCGATATGACATTAGGAGGTCATCATGTCAGTCAGATCTGAACGTTTCGACAGGCAGATCGCTATATTCGGAACCGAGGGGCAGGAGCGAATCCGGGCAGCAAAGGTTGTCCAAGTCGGATACGGCGGACTGGGAACATTTGTGCTCCCACAGCTCTGTTTGCTCGGCGTGAAAACTGTTTCTGTCATCGAACATGAGACGTTTTCAGAAACCAACAGGAACCGGTATTTCGGGTTCCTTCATAGTGACTACGAAGCGGAAAAAGGTATTGGAATTGACAAAGTACTGGTGGCCGAACGTATAGCAAAAGGTATCGACCCGGAGATTTCCATCCGGCTGATAAGAAACAGGCTGGAATCCCGCGAAGCGTTCGAGGCTGTCATCCGGGCAGATATCGTCATCGGCTGCCTCGATAGCGACGGGGCCAGGGCAATTTTGAATGAGCTGTGTGTTGCGTATGGCATCACCTACATCGACCTGGCAAGCGAAGTCTTTGACGATGGTACCTTCGGTGGGCGCGTCGCCGTCGTCAAGAACGGAGACGGCTGTCTGCAATGTATGGGCGACGGTCTTGATCAGACCGAGATCAGACGGTATCTGGCCGATGAGCAGCAACTTGAGAACGAAGCAAAGGTCTACGGCGTCGATAAGCGTATCTTGGCCGCAGGTTCCGGACCTTCTGTCGTTGACCTGAACGGCATCATTGCTTCTCTTGGGGTGCAGGAGTTCAAACTGCTGCTTACGAGCCCGCGGTTGCAGTCTCGATACCTCAACTATCGAGGCCATCTCAAGACCATCAGCAAAGTGGAGGTACGTCCTGCCGGAGATTGCTATTGTTGCGGCCTGTTTCAAAAGGAAGATGAAGCAGACGTGTGGAGATACTTGACCGCATAGAACCAGTCCGCAGGGGCGTGTCAGAAACTCTGTGTACGAGCCACGGTTGATCAATCATCGAGTCCGAATCGGTCTCCGAATTGTATCGCGAACTGAGCCTTGACCTGAGCCCAGGCGATTGATTTTTTAAAACGGCTCACACACAGAGTTTCTGACACCACCCTGCCACTCACAATTTCCAATATAATTTGCAAACTCCAATTACCGTCTTTGGTATTCAAAAAAACCCCGCACCTCGTTGAATTGATTTTCGATAGCTAGTCTCCCTCCCTTCCTCGACGATGCGCGTCATGGGGAACACGGGGAGGACATCAATGCGGATCATCCAGCTACTGGCCCTAGGCCTGCTTGCCGCTTCAGGTCCAGTTCAGTTCGCCCGCGCAGATGCGGGCGGTGAACGGGCAGTACTGGCGCGCATCACGCATGAATTGCAAGCAATCGGTCCGTTGATAAGCGAGGCCACTGCGCAAGCCGATCCAGACGCCCGCATTAAATTTAATTACGACTGGTTACGACAGGATCTCGATCGGATCCGCCTTGGGATCCAAGCGCACATCGATGCGCCACGTTCGGAGCCCCGGACGTTTCCACCACTTCGCGGCGACTTCCGTCGGTGATAACCAATTATGACATCAGCTCAGGACACAGCGTTCCTAGCGGGCTCCGGTTTTACGCCCGCAATGCTCTTGACCGGGATCGCGTCCGTTATTTTGGTCCTCACGTTCATTTGGGTGATCTGGGTGACGCTCGGCACTTTCCGGGCCTGGCAGAACGGGCAGGTGATGTTGTTCGATGCGGTCTGGAGCACGTTGCGCGCCAGTATCGTCCTCATGGTCTTGGGATTTTATCTGCGGTAAGGGCCATCGCCCGTTACCGCATTGATTTGGGGATATCCCCGATTGTCATAACAACGGGAAGCCCCGTTACCTCGGAGAGAAAGCAATGAAGAAAAAGTGTCTGGAACGTGTGATCACCGCAGTCGGGTTGTTGGTGATATCAGCTGGGCAATCTGTGTGGGCCGCGTTGCCGACACCGGTCGCGCCGAGTACGGCACCGCCGGCGGGCGATTGGATCGCGCTCATTAAAGGTTACATCAAAGACGGTGGGCTAGTCCTCGGTTTGGCGATCGCCGTGATCGGTTTCCTGTGGGTCGCCTATCTTGGGTTCGCCAAATTTAACGAAGCCCGCCAAGGCAAAGCTGAATGGGCCGAGGTGGGTGTCTTAGGGATCGTCGGCGCCGTGGTGTTGATCTTCGCGAGCTTCCTGCTCACCGAGGCGGCCGGCGTTATTTAAGCGATGTCCAATCGTGACGACGTTCTCGCTGACCGCTTAAACGTGGAACCGACAATTTTCAAGGGCTGTTCATCCTCGGAGCTTGGCGTCATTGTGGTTGCGGCCGCGCTTATCTGGTTACCCGTTAGCCTCCTCCTCGCGGGTTTGATGGGCGCGGTCACGATGGGGTTTGGTCTCGCTGGCGTTGGCGTGGTTGGCTCTGTGATGGTGATGGCGAGTGTATTGCAGCGCCTGAAGC
>JAJFJQ010000049.1 GCA_021773835.1 Gammaproteobacteria bacterium | reverse complement strand
ATTTTTACTCTTTAGTTTAGTTGCGCTTGTCGATGGCTTAGTGCAACGAGATCTACGCCGTTGGGGCGGCGGCCGAGAGAGTTCATTTGTGTATCACTACGCGAAAAAGGCGGCGCTGCCCCTGGTCGTGTTGACGTGGGTTATTTATCTCTCCTTACCGTTTAGCCTGCACCCAACCTTCGTCATCGTCCCCTTCGCAACGTTGTTCGCGCTAACGGTAGCGATCACGGCGAGTACGTTTAAGAAGTATCTTTGAGATATTTGATCGGTTCCGCGTCGCCAGCGCAGCTTGCATTTAGATGTCATAATGTCCTTGATGACATAGTGCTGAAATTTGTAGGGAGAAACAGCACTACTCCGTAGAATAGGGCAATTTATAGAAAGCTGACGTTCGCGTGGCGTGGGTGAATGCATAAAAGCTACCCACAGGAGATCATTGCCAAAGCTTCAAAGCCTCGTCGTGGTAGAGTTGATGTATGAACACGGCCCGCAGAATACGTGAAGCGTCTACCTGGATGAGAAAAATGATGCATGAGCGTGCACTCGATTGATGCTGAACCCGCGAAAAAAAGATTTGATGACACTCTCGAGGGGGGGTCTTGAAAATTTGTGCTGACGCGCCGTAACGGGAAGGTAAGCAGTGGAAAACCTCACAATCTTCTTCGCCTATCCTTCGGCTCCACAAACGATAGGGGAAACGATCACGGCCGCTGCACAGAATGGTGAGCGATATCTCGTTGGTTACAAGATATCGACGTGGCAGCAGAGTGAGATCGCCGGCCGATTTATCGCCGAGGAAGTGATCAACAAGATTGCAGCGAGTTCTTGCCTTGCTGCGGACATCACTGAGCTCAACTTCAACGTAACTTACGAGGTCGGATACGCGATCGGAGCACAGCGGAGAGTTATCCTTACTCGAAACCGCTCCCTAAAAGATGATGCGAGACTACGAGCCGAGCTAGGTGTGTTTGATACTCTCGGCTATAGACAATACGAGAATTCCCAGGAGCTTCTAGACATTGTCAAGTCGGTGTCCGATGTAACACCGCTCGTCTTCGACTCATCAGCAATAAACACAACAGCGCCGGTCTACGTTCTAGAGCCGAAGTTCAAGACAGATCAGGCAACCCGAATCATTTCGCGGGTCAAGCGGGCGCGATTGTTCTATCGCAGCTTCGACCCGAGCGAGCAACCGCGGTTATCGGCTCACGATGCGATACGCAACGTGGCCCAGTCCGCAGGAGTTTTGCTCCAGTTGACACGTGATCATAATGCTGATGCCAATCTGAACAACTTGCGAGCTGCGTTCCTTGCGGGACTCGCACATGGCATGGGGAAAGTTACAGTTATATTGCAGGATGGCGACGAACCAGTGCCGATCGATTACCGAGATCTCGTCGTCGCGTACACACATCCTGATCAGATTGACGAAGCTATCGCAGATTTCGCAGTACGAGTCGTAGAGGCACTTCAGGCCGGGACACCATCAAAGGTCAAGGGCCCCAGATCCTTTCTTGCCGGGCTAACGCTCGGGGCATCGTCGGCTGAGAACGAATTCCGAGATTTGGGCGAATACTATCTTCCGACCGCGCAGTTTCTTCGAGCAGCACGTGGCGACGCTAGATTGGTTGTTGGAAGGAAGGGATCGGGCAAGACTGCACTTTTCTCACAGGTCAGAGATCAAGTTAGAGCAAAGCGCACCAACATCGTGCTGGACCTGAAGCCAGAGGGATACAAGCTCCGCAAGTTCAATGAACTTGTCGGTGATCTCCTAACTGGGGGAACGCGAGAGCATACCGTCATGGCATTCTGGGAGTATCTGCTGCTTCTGGAAATTTGTTACAAGATACTGGAGAAGGATGAAATTCCGCACACGCGTAACCACAATCTCTATGACCCGTATCGTAGGCTCGCCGAAACGTATCAGTCGGATGAATACATCAGTGAAGGGGACTTCTCTGAGCGTATGACCATCTTGTTGGAACGTATCACTCACGACTATGCCGCGAAGCATGGTGAGAGCAGCGGCACTGTGCTTAGTCAGGCACAAGTGACAGAGCTGATCTATCGCCATGACTTGGTCAAGCTGCGCGACGAATTGCAGGCGTACATGTCGTACAAGGATGAGCTTTGGATTCTAATTGACAACTTGGATAAGGGCTGGCCCACCCACGGCGTTGCGGAAGAAGACTTGGTGATTATCCGTGCACTTCTCGAAGCCACTAGAAAGCTGGAGAGGGATTTCCAGCGAGTCGGCCAGAACTGCAACACGATCGTGTTTCTCAGGAATGATGTGTACGAACTGCTCGTGGGAGAGACGCCAGATCGAGGTAAGGAGTCAAAGGTCGTTCTGGATTGGACCGACCCAGATTTGCTGCGCGAGGTATTGCGTCGAAGACTGGTGTTCAATAACCTAGAGGACGCAAGTTTTGAAGAGGTCTGGCCGCAAATCTGTATTAGCCATATTGATGGGCAAGAGTCATCTCAGTTCTTGATCGAGCGATGCCTCATGCGTCCCCGCTGTCTGATTGATTTAGTTGATCACTGTCGAGCACATGCAGTGAACCTGCAACGGGATCAGATTGGACGAGATGACTTGGAGCAAGGATTGAGTACCTTCTCCTCTGACCTCCTTGTGGATATCGGGTATGAAATCCGCGATGTCGTCCCAGATTCGGACGAGATCCTGTATGCCTTTCTTGGAGTCGAAAAGGAACTCTCCGTTTTGGACTTCGAGATCGTTCTTGCAGAAGCGAGCATCGATGAAGATAGTCTGGAGAAGGTTACGGACATTTTGCTTTGGTACGGATTTCTAGGTGTGCAGATCGGGTTTGATGACGCTCGGTACATCAATTCGGTCAACTACGATCTGAAGCGATTGAAGGGCCTGATGGCAAAGGCGGGGAGGCAACATCTTCGTTACTGCATAAATCCCGCGTTCTGGTCCGCGCTTGAGGTTCACTAGAGTCATAGCGCGAGCGTGTCCATGGATGCATCGGGCGCGCCTAGAGAAGGTGGCGCCTAGTCCTTAAAGGGAGATTGGCATGGGCTGATTGGCCGGTCCCGCTAACCGTCGAAAGTGTGCTAGCGATGAATGACCGTTATGGAGCGAGGGACGAGGCGGACCTACATTTTTACGTTAACGCATTTTGTATGTTGTTGTGGTGCGATCTCAAAAACTGTTTTCATGCGTGATCGCGGTTAGGGAAGAGAATACACCAAAGCTTATCAACGTAACGCTAGACGGCTGTCGGCGTTACTGCCACTCACGATTTTCATTTTAATTTGCAAACTCTAATTACCGTCTTCGATGTTCAAAAATAACCCCACGCCTCGTTGAATTGATTTTCCATAGCTAGTCTCCCTCCGTTCCTCGACCATGCGCGTCATGGGAAACACGGGGAGGACATCAATGCGGATCATCCAGCTACTGGCCCTAGGCCAGCTTGTCGCTTTATCCCCCGTTCAGTTCGCCCGCGCAGATGCCGATGGTGAACGAGCGGTACTGGCGCGCATCACGCATGAATTGCAAGCAATCGACCCTTTGATAAGCGAGGCCACTGCGCAAGCCAATCCCGACGCTCGCATTAAATTTAATTACGACTGGTTACGACAGGATCTCGATCGGATCCGCCTTGGGATCCAAGCGCACATCGATGCCCCGCGTTCAGAGCCCCGGACGTTTTCACCACTTCGCGGCGACTACCGTCGGTGATAACAAATTATGACGTCAGATCAGGACACGGCGTTCCTAGCGGGCTCCGGTTTTACGCCCGCAATGCTCTTGACCGGGATCGCGTCCGTTATTTTGGTCCTCACGTTCATTTGGGTGATCTGGGTGACGCTCGGCACTTTCCGGGCCTGGCAGAACGGACAGGTGATGTTGTTCGACGTGGCGTGGAGCACGTTGCGCGCCAGTATGGTCCTCATGGTTTTGGGATTTTATCTGCGGTAAGGGCCATCGCCCGTTACCGCATCGATTTGGGGATATCCCCGATTGTCATAACAACGGGAAACCCCGTTACCTCGGAGAGAAAGCAATGACGAACAAACGTGTACGACGTGCGATCGGCACAGTCGGGTTGGTGGTGATATCAGCTGGGCAATCTGTGTGGGCCGCGTTGCCGACACCGGTCGCGCCGAGTACGGCACCGCCGTCGGGCGATTGGATCGCGCTCATTAAAGGTTACATCAAGGACGGTGGGCTAGTCCTCGGTTTGGCGATCGCCGTGATCGGTTTCCTGTGGGTCGCCTATCTTGGGTTCGCCAAATTTAACGAAGCCCGCCAAGGCAAAGCGGAGTGGGCCGAGGTGGGTGTCTTAGGGATCGTCGGTGCGGTGGTGTTGATCTTTGCGAGCTTCCTGCTTACCGAAGCCGCCGGCGTTATTTAATCGATGTCCGATCGCGACGACATCTTAGCCGATCGTCTTAACGTAGAGCCGACGATTTTCAAAGGCTGTTCATCCTCGGAGCTTGGCGTCATCGTGATTGCGGCCGCGCTTATCTGGTTACCCGTTAGCCTCCTCCTCGCGGGTTTGATGGGCGCGGTCACGATGGGGTTTGGTCTCGCTGGCGTTGGCGTGGTTGGCTCTGTGATGGTGATGGCGAGTGTATTGCAGCGCCTGAAGC
>JAJFJQ010000048.1 GCA_021773835.1 Gammaproteobacteria bacterium | reverse complement strand
AAGTTCACCCTAAAATCTCGGATCTAATTGGCGATACTGTAAGTATTCGAGAGGAAGTGTCTGAATATTTAGCTAGCCTAGCTATGCGATCCGACAGTGACGAACTTAAGAACATCTGTTATCAACCTTCGAAAAAAATGACGAAAATTTCAAAGAAGATCGTCGATTTCGACCATCGGATCGGCGCCTTGGTCGAAGACTCTCGCGGTTGTTCCGATTGTCTCCAGAAATGGCATGAAAGTAACAGTGGCCAACTCGAGGTGGTCAGCTTGGATAGTAGGCTCACTACGGAGGATAGAGCTATTTGCGCGAGGTTCGACTTCGCTCTACGTACGGGCGATCCCACATGGAAGTATTTTGCTGCCTTGCCGAGCCTCTCGCTATTCCATGTGCTTGGATCCTACAGAGATCTAAATTTGGCCTTTTTGAGGAAAAATCCAGGAAAGAGGATCGACGTTTCGGGCGGAATTAACGCTTTGTTTGAGGCCCGCGCTGATGCATTGATCGATGCAGCGACTTTTAATTTTGGCTCGGCGCTACTCCGAGCTACCAACGCAGCCGTAACGTTACGGCCAGAAAAAGATGTTTCAAACTCCAGGTCTCCTGATACCCAAATTGAGAGAGTTCTTCAATTCAAGGATGCGCTGGATAAGTTGGATGCACAGACTCACTTGGTCGCGGCCGTCTTGTCCACTGCCGAGGTCGCTATTGCGAATTCCATCTCAAACATTAACGCTTGCGGAACGTTATTCACTAAGCGCCTTATTGAAATCAGTGGTGGAGAACGATTGTTATCGTCATAGGCGCCGAACAATTGAAAAAGAGGCACTCTCGAACTCGCGTTAGTTAATAACGAATGTTTTAACTTCCGAGTTTCCGGGCTTCGTCCTAGCCCTAAACCATGTGGAATACCGCAAAATTTCCGCACCACAATTGCGTGATGTTGAATTGCATGCTCGATTGATCCATTTTCGGACACATTTGCATTGAATAGTTGAACCGCCGTTTCTTGCGTACTGTTCCAGTTTTGAACCCGATTGATGGATCAGAATTCAGCGCAATTGGTGGATCAAATTGAACTGCAAATCAACATTCATTATCCGATCGCTCCTGATCTCGACGTCCGGCCATGTGTCTTAATTGCCGTGCTGTTTCACCTATGATCGACCTGCAACCCGCGTCTCAGGGCGATGCAAGTTGCTGCCGATCCCGCTCATGTGCGGCTGACAGTAACAACGGACATTTTCATCAGCAAGCTAACGAATGAAGAAAATTCTTATCGTCGTGCTAAGTAAAAAATACGCTTTCGGTGTGTTGGAATGCGTGAAATATCCGAGCGCAGAACTATGCGGGAGGGCACGAACGGGTTGAAATTTCTGGCGCTAATTTGGCAAATCTTGCGCGCGACCGATGCTCATTCGGTAATTTGTAGCGCACGACAAATTTGCCTATAAGCAGATCGAGACTAGCCGGATGCCGTCGGTTTACGAAGTTGCCTATTTCGCTATCGCACGGGAATTTTTCCGATCAATTTCGTGGGAATTATCTGACCGCCTTCGCTACTTGGGCCCGTTTCCGGCGATATGTACGCAGTTCACGCTCCGAATGAATATCCGCCGATAAGGAAATCGTCACAGAGGCCATCATGCACTGCATATCTTGAGCCGAGACTTTAGTCGGTCGTGCTCACGTCATATGGTCGGTTAAGCAGCCGCGTACCTGGTCGCTTCTCCAGATTCACAGAGCTTTCGCGCCAGATTCGGACCGACGTCAATTACTCCGACAACGCTCTGCAATTCAGTCGTTGCCACTCCCGGTCCCTGAAACCATTGCTGTGATCTTGGTTTAAATTTACTTACCCAATTGCTAAGCATTTTCCTTTGCTTGCGGATTTTTCCCCATGCTAAAGTTCTTGACACTTGCATGCGTCAGGCATCTTCCCGCAAGTAACGGACGTTTGGACTTTTGATACGGCTGCGATTGAGGTTTGGCTCGGCGACACGCTTTCCTTGTGTCTTCATGCCATGGACCGATCGTGATGTAAGGGGATCACGAACCATGGGATGAGTGTTTCGGTGCAACTCCCGCTTTTAATCGATATCCAATAAAAGGACGAAATCATGGACGAGAATTCGGCTCCACTTTTTCTAACGGAAAGCGAACTATTGGAACTGACCGGCGTTCGTCGAGCATCAGCTCAGAGACGCTGGCTGACCTTGTTCAACGTGCCCTTTAGGGTCAATGCTCGGGGCCGTGTTATCGTATTGCGCAGCCATTTCGTTGCGCAGGACCAACCAAAACACTCGAAGTACGCAGCCTATGTCCCCGAAAAAACGTAACCCGCAGCACACCGGATTGCCGTCGCGTTGGGAGTACCATCACGGCGCTTACTATTACCGCCCCAGCCCCGAGATTCGACATCTCTGGGATAACAAGGTCCGCTTCCGCCTGGGTAAAACGTTATCCGAGGCGTATCGCGTCTTTGCCGGTCGGGTTGAAGTGTCGGAGCCAGGATCAAGTGTCGCTGCACTGCTTGATCGTTACGCACTTGAGGTGGTCCCGAAGAAGGCCTTGCGAACGCAAGACACGGAACTTCCGCTGATACCCCAGCTGAAAGATTTCCTCGGCCATATCCCCGTAGTCGCGCTAAGCGCCGTGCACGTTTACCAAATGCTTGACGCCATCGATTCCGAATCGAAAGGCAATCGGATGGTGGCGATTATTTCGCACGCATGCACGTACGCAATTCGATGGGGTTTACGCGAAGATCATCCGGTCAAAGGCCGGGTCGTTCGTCACTCCCAAGGCAGCCGGACCCGGTACGTCGAAACCGACGAACTGCGTTCCTGTTTCGCCATCGCGCCGCCTCTTATCCGCGCATATATACCCGTGAAGCTATGCACCGGCGCCCGGAAATCCGGGATATTGCGGATCCGCAATTTTGACGTAACGGACGACGGTCTGTCTCTTACCGAGAGCAAAACCGGCGAGCGCAAAATCTACGAAATGGACGAGACTCTAACCGCAGCGGTCGAGAATGCGCGATTGCTCATGCCGAAAGATATTGCGCCCTGGTTGTTCCATACGAGGAAAGGCGCCTGCTACGTGAAGGACAACGACAAAACCAGCGGCTTCGACAGCGTTTGGCAGCGATGGATGCAGAAATGTTTGGATCAGGAATTAGTCGGCGAGCGGTTTCAGGAGCACGACCTTCGTGCCAAAACAGCGTCAGATTCCGATTCAGAAACTCGCGCGGCGGAATTACTTGGATCGAAATTGGCTGTCGTGAAAAAGCATTATTTACGACGACCCCGGTCACTGAAACCGCATGACCCGAGGCTTTGATTTTGCGCGTTTTGAGCAATTCTACGGCCCAAACCGCTTTCTATGCCCCGCCCTGTAAAGGACCCTGCTACTCATGAAGGGGAGCGTCGAGTCGACGATTCGCCGTAAATCAATCGAATTAGCGGGCGCCAGTAATCAGAGCTCTTCGTAACTCGCGCCCCTGCTTGATACGGGGCGACGGCCCTCTCTACATAATTTACTTCTGCGTCACGCCTTTAAAACGGCAATCATTGCAAACGGTAGATATCGGAAGGCGTTTTCCGGCCTTCTCGCAGAAAGTACAGCCCCATTTGCCGAAAAACCAAACCGCCGGATCGATTGCTGCGCTAGTCCCCGCGATAGCCTTGGGCCCTTTCGCCGCCGCGGCTCCGTGTTCCCAGGCTGCCTGGACCAGCGGCCGCGCAGTCTCTAAATCCATGCTGCTATTTCCGGCGATGCCTAAGTATTCGGAAACCTTACGAACCTGGACATCGACCGCCACCGGAATGATGTTTGTGTTCGATATATTTGCGTCCCCCGGCACAGCCAATATGCGGACCCACATTACCGAGATTTTAGGGCCGGAAAGTAACGGGTACCACGCTTGTCCGGCTGGGGTTTTCGAGCCTACCGCCGCGAGAAGACTTTCTGCATCACCTTTTCCGTCGAAAATTGCGGACTTTATTGCGCGGGGAGATTTCTCGTTAATCAGAGCCTCGGAAATTAGTCGCCAAGCGCTTGAGTCGGCATTGTGACGGCGGCTAATTTTGAGGAGCGCTAATGTATCCCGAAGTGTAGACAGGCTCCTCCTACGCACCTCACCCGGATCAAATAACCACGGAGCAGTTTCGTAAGCTTTTGTTGCGGCTGTCCATAACTGGTCGGCATCGCGCGCCCGATCGAGAGCGCAACACAGCGTCAAAAATATCCGAACTTGCGCACTTGTAGCGTTTAGGGTTCGCAACCGCTTTACAGCGAGGACCTCCGGCATTGATTCCCACCCGGCCGATGCCGGACCAGGTCTCAATTTAAGGTCGAATGAGTCCTCGAAAAATGCACGGGTCAATTCGGCAACGACTTCAATGGTATCGGGCCGTGGATGTTTAACGGCAGAGGGTGTTGTAGCTACGTCGGGAGCAATCAATGGGTCGTCGTGATTCGCCTTGCTCAGAGTGTGCGAGCGGTACCAGGCAATCTGGTTCCCAACACCGGTGACGTCAGCTAACGGGGCCGATACCTCAGCGCCGCATGCGAGCAGGGATTTTGTGAGACCGGAGTTCCGGTAATACGCGCCGGCGTGGATTTCGATCGCCTGGCCGGCGAGCGCGTCGACCCGTTGCTTTAACGCGTAAACAATTTTTTCGCTCCACTCGTTACGGTCGGCAGCGGGTAAATCGCCGAGGTAAATATCGTAAGGGTCAATTCGTTGATCGGGCAGCACAAGGCCGTATTTCGACGACAGAATGTACCAAGGTTTCCCGGTGCTTCTAGCGTAGTCGGCCCGTGCTTTGAAAAGTGGCGAATTGAATAAATATTGGGCCTCTTGCGTGGTCGACGCCTTGGTCTTGACGCAGCCGATAAGGACTATGTCGGGTTCACCCAGAAGAGAAGTTGGCGTCGTTTTGGCGTGGATGTTGTGCTTCGGTCTAATTGGCAGAGCATCGTTTTTTCTGAATCGCACCAACGAACTTGCGAAATCAGGACTGGCGCGCCAACCTGCTTTCGCGAGTTCTTGTCCGATCAAATTACCAATCGACCAATAGGCAGGGAACTTCCGCGCGCTCTGCGGTAGTCCGGATCCCAAGATCGCTTCGATTTGATCGAACGTTAGGCTTTCGGAGTCGTTCGCGCGCTCTGTGAGCCAATTGCCGAGTGCATGATATTTGCTCATTGTCAGAAACCATTTCCGCCCGTTTTGGGAGTTTAGTATGGCAACTATTAGTAACTAACCGTGCTGAGCGGTTCCGTCTCGGGATTTTCCACCAAAAACACAACCAGTAGCTTTCAGGTCGTGTACAGCTTCGCTACCGCGACCTTGTGTGGGTATGGACGAACGTTTGCTGGTAGCTGTGACCGACGCCTGTGAGGGTACCGGCGTGGAAGTTATTCCGAGGCCTTAGGTAAACCGGATGAGCGGTATCAATCTCGCCGGCGGCCTCGTCGCCTTGCCGGTTCATCCGCAAATCGTCAGCTGCAACCGTCGCTTCGAGCGCGATCAGAGCGGCGGTGAAAAACCGCTATTTACGACGACCCAAATCATCAAAAACCGCATGACCCGGGCCTCTGATTTAGAGCGTTTTGAGCAATTCTATGCCCCAAACCGCGTTCTGTGCCCCACCTGGATATTTATCCAGTACGTAAGTTATTGAAAATGGTGCCGGAACGGAGACTCGAACTCCGGACCTACGCATTACGAATGCGTTGCTCTACCAACTGAGCTATCCCGGCAAATATTACATTCAGACCTGCCGTCCATGGCGATAACTTCCGGATTTCATCTGACCCCGGCTCGGACTCCTGTCCGAGCGTTAGCACCTTAAACGGTGCTCGCCCAACTGAGCTA
>JAJFJQ010000047.1 GCA_021773835.1 Gammaproteobacteria bacterium | reverse complement strand
GCCCGACCACCCATTGGGATCGAGGCGGTGAGCATCACAAACGGACGACCTTCGTAGACGTCGGACCAATCAACGATGATCACCGGGCGAGCCACCCGGCTTAGTAGCCAATGAGCCATTTGCTGGTAAACACCGCCTCGCTCATCGTGGCGTTTGGTGTTGCCGAGGAGTCGATCGATGCATTTTATCTTGTGCTTCTCGTGACCGTGCCCGGATAAACTACGGCCGAGGTGCGTTACCGCCAACGTGCCGCCGCTCAACAAGCCTTCGACACCCTTCATTAACGCGTTTAACCGATAACGATGGCCAACCACTCCACTGTCGATTAAGCGATTATGTAGTAACCTTAGCCCGTGCATGTTGCCTCCTGTGATAATGATTTGTCTTAAGCAACAACCATTAGATCACGGGGTAACATGCACGTCTATTTCTAACCCTTTGTTTTCGATCAATTATTCTTGCGATTTCGTGGGGATTCCTCAGTTGATTAACTTATCAGTGTCCCTACTCTCTGGGTGTCCGAAGATTAGCATGGTGGCGAAAGAAGCCGTCCGGACCGGTGACATTGCAGTGACTGGCGGAACTTGGAGCCTCACGGGGACGGACGCTGACGGCGAGGCGCTAGAAATGAGCGGCAGATCGGTTGAGGTTGTACGGCGCCAAGCTGACGGTACGTGGCTGTTTGCGATCGATTTACCGAATGGTGCCGAAGGCTGAATAAACGCAAGTCTGGTATTGGCCAATCAGTCTGATGTAATTTTAGTTCGTTGAAAAGATAACTGAATCAGGGACTGAATACCGATAACTGTAAACATATAAAACTGCGGCAAGGTTACAAAACTGTAGCGCGCGATGCCCATTTCTACCAGGCTTGTTAATGCGGCGGACCCAATAACGGTCAACCACAGTGCCGCAAGTACGATATCGATCGATTTCGTTCGAAAAAACGCTAGCATCGACGTTAAGGTCACTATTACGAAAGCGACCAGCCAGGCAATAATTCGAAAACTCTTTTGGTGTACTGCATCGATGAAATCAGCGATCCCCAACGTCCAACCCCGTTCCACAAATCCGCGAGGCGGGTGAGAGCGATCAGTAACGACGACTTTTTGTGATAGCTGGCCTGAATCAATTGCGTTTCTTCCAATATCCCGAAGGAACGTTTGTGGTTTGCCAGCGATGACGCGATCGTGGATGCGAAGCATTACCGCCTTTCTCGACACCAGATGCGTTCCATAAAATCGGCCTTCGGTTGTTAGTTTAAGCGCGGGGACTGCTACGGTCGTCGTTTTGAGATAGTTCGAGAAGTAGTAATAAAAGTTTGTGTAGAAAAATTTCATGTACATCAGTGGGGCGTCTCGAATTGCGTTAAATGCAACGAACTTTAACGTTGAACGCTCGTCGAGATATGAGTTTAAAGAATAACCATCAGTCCCTGTAATCGTATTAGGTAGGAGTCGTTGTGCTTTGTAATATGTTGTGAATACTGAAAATAGCGCTGGGTAGAGATCGGTTGGTTTGGACGACAATTCGATAGTACGTAATTCTCTCGGATCGATCATGGATCCAATTCTTTTGATGTCTTTATTCAGGCTTTCCGGATATTCACTTTTCTCGTTCCACAAATACATTGTAGCTGCCGCTAGATTCAATTCGCCCCAAACCGAAAACGCAAATCGATTTACATTGATGTAATTGTAAAGGGTTAGCGAAAGCATCATGAGTGCCATTGGTAATACGAAACCCGCACCAGTTTTTATTCGCGCTAATGGTGATTGCTTGAACATTGCGCAGCTCAACAATGCAACAATTATAAGTAAGATTAAAAGATAGATTCCGGTCGGGCGCGCCCATAAAGCGATTCCACACATCAGCGAGCACGCCGTG
Source organism: Gammaproteobacteria bacterium (assembly GCA_021773835.1). Classification (GTDB taxonomy): domain Bacteria; phylum Pseudomonadota; class Gammaproteobacteria; genus UBA11873. The sequence goes on along the minus strand of JAJFJQ010000047.1, from coordinate 31,003 downwards.
GCAATTTTCCAAGATGGTCGCGACGTGAAGTGCATTAGGCAACCAAAAAGCACTATTAGTAAGTTTGCGAAAAAGATGTCAGGCGAAAGTTGCGTTTCGAATAGGAGATACTGCTCCCCAAATTGGGCGCCGAACAACGCAATAACGCTAGCCAGCCGATATTGCTGTGGCGCTAAGACCAACATAAACAATCCGGCTAGTAGGGAGGTTGCGGATTGGACCATGAGAATGGCGTATGCCGACATACCTACATATGCCGAGAACGCGAGGAAAATCGGATACAGGGGCGGACGTATACTAAAATTCGGCCATCGACGGGAAAGGATTTGCTCGGCTTCCCACGCATATGAGCCAAAGTCGCCTTGGCTAGCAAACACAAAATACTCGGCGTAGAAGGGGATACGGCTTACAACGAATAACGCGGCGTAGGTAGCCAGTAGAGCCCAGGTGCGAAACGTTACGTTGCGTAGGGTACGGTTCATCACGCTGAGCATCAAAGCGTAAATTAATTGATAAGTTGGCTCCCCGGGACGGGCTCGAACCGCCGACCTAGTGATTAACAGTCACCCGCTCTACCAACTGAGCTACCGGGGAGTAGCAGAGAGCGCGTATGGTACTGAGGCACCCCGATGGGGTCAATCAAAGTCGGCGGGCCTTGTGCTCTTGCAAGGCGCGTATCACGGCACACAGATAAAGTGATGAATGCGTTGTTCATGTCGGCGTAGGCACCCACCGACCATGCTCCGCAACACATTGGTGGTGTAGTATACGCGCACCCGATCTGTCGACGTTGGACGTGAATAAGTCTTTCGAACTCACTGCAAATTTTGAACCCGCTGGCGGCCAGCCGGAGACGATTGCGTCCCTCATAGACGGTGTCAATGCAGGCCTCGCTCATCAAACGCTATTGGGGGTGACGGGTTCCGGTAAGACCTATGCCATTGCTAATGTGATTAACGAGATCCAGCGTCCCGCGATTGTCTTAGCACCAAATAAGACCTTGGCAGCGCAATTGTACGGCGAAATGCGTGAATTCTTCCCGCACAATGCCGTGGAATATTTCGTTTCCTACTACGACTACTATCAACCGGAAGCCTACGTCCCGTCGTCCGATACTTATATTGAAAAAGACGCATCGATCAATGATCACATCGAGCAGATGCGCCTATCTGCGACCAAGGCATTGATGGAGCGACCGGACACAATCATCGTAGCGACTGTCTCCGCGATTTACGGTCTCGGAGACCCCAACGAATACCACCGCATGGTGCTCCATTTGAAGCGAGGAGAGACGATCGACCAACGATCGATACTCCGTCGTCTCGCTGAGTTGCAGTACATTCGTAATGATCTTGATCTCGTTCGCGGCACCTATCGCGTACGCGGCGAGATCATCGATATTTTTCCAGCAGAATCAGAACGCCACGCCGTTCGCGTCGAATTGTTCGATACCGAAATCGAATCCTTGGCATACTTCGATCCGTTAACCGGTGAAGTACTGCGCAAGATGCCGCGGCTGACGGTTTACCCAAAGTCGCATTACGTCACGACCCGCCAAACGATTTTGGATTCCGTCGAAGCCATCAAGATCGAATTGGCGGAGCGACTGGACCAATTACGTACCGCGGGCAAGCTGGTTGAAGCCCAGCGTCTCGAGCAACGCACCCGATTTGACATCGAGATGATGATCGAAATTGGGTATTGCTCAGGCATTGAAAATTATTCGCGTTATCTTTCTGGACGTAATGCAGGGGAGCCGCCGCCGACGCTGTTTGAGTATTTACCGAAAAACACTCTAATGGTTATCGACGAAAGCCACGTGACGATCCCACAGCTCGGTGGAATGTACCGCGGCGACCGCTCGCGTAAGGAAAACTTAGTCGAGTTCGGTTTTCGCCTGCCCTCGGCGTTGGACAATCGTCCCTTGCGTTTCGATGAATTTGAACGCATGGCACCACAAGGTATTTTCGTTTCTGCCACGCCCGGGCCCTACGAGGAAGACCACGCCGGGCAAGTGGTCGAACTCGTCGTGCGACCGACGGGGCTAATTGACCCCGAGGTTGAGGTCCGCCCAGCCCTTACCCAGGTCGACGACTTACTTTCGGAAATCAATATTCGCACAGAGCGACGTGAGCGCGTCTTGGTAACCACATTAACGAAAAGAATGGCTGAAGACCTAACCGATTACCTTGCGGAACATGGCGTGCGCGTCCGCTATTTGCATTCCGATGTCGACACGGTTGAACGGGTCGAGATCTTGCGCGACCTTAGACTTGGTGAATTTGATGTATTGGTCGGCATTAACTTATTGCGTGAAGGCCTCGATCTGCCTGAGGTCTCACTCGTCGCCATCTTGGATGCGGATAAAGAAGGGTTTCTGCGTTCGGATCGGTCGCTCATTCAAACCGTCGGCCGTTGCGCGCGCAATATTTCCGGGCGCGCAATCTTGTATGCGGATCGGGTCACCGGCTCGATGCAACGTGCGATGGACGAGATGGACCGGCGCCGGCAAGTGCAAATTGCCTACAACCTGGCTCATGGGATAACACCGAAAGGGATCCATAAGTCGGTTTCGGACATCATGGAAGGCGCCTACTCAACCGGTCCCGGGGTCGCCCGGCAGTTGCGTAAGGTTGCCGAGAAGACTCGGGAATATGCGCACCTGAGTACCTCGGAACTGATCGCCACGGTGAAATCCATGGAGGAGAAGATGTATGAGCACGCACGCGATCTAGAGTTCGAGGAGGCGGCCGTGATCCGAGACCAAATCGAGGATATAAAGGCCCGTTACCTCGAAATACCAAAGCACAGCCTCAACTAGACTCAATCTTGCCGCTCGCTGCCTATTTGACGGTCGATTTAAGCCATTGATTCGCGAAGATTTGATGGTTTCCAGTCACGGATCTTTACACGTCTTAATTTCACAAATTATTCATATCCTATTGTAATTATTAAATAAATTTGTGAATTTTGTTTTAAGTCAACGTCAAAACGGACTTTGATCACAGTTTCTCTGTCAGGATCTTTTACACGATCCTGTGCGCCATTCCCGTAATGACGCTTCACGGTCTTTAACACGTCTATCCCTTTGATTTTAAGGTCAACGGCTAAGTTTTGGCCCGACACTTGCAGGTTGCAAGGTATGACGAACGAGCGGAGCAGACCGATGAATAGCAAGTTACGAATTAATCACGCCATCCGGTGGCTTGGTATCGTGCTACTTGGCTTGTCGGCTATCAACGTGCAAGCAGTGAGTATTGATCCGGTCGCACTTAACGGTAACACCTTTACCCAACGACTAACCGGCGCTTCGAACGATATCGCCTTCTCGATAGACTTCAATGCATCGACCGGCGTCTGGTTGGACGTGTTGCTAGAAGTTGATGACGATCCGTTGCGTCGTATCTCTGTGCATACGGTATTAACGAATCTCACCGGCGTCGGCTGGGAGGACTTCTCGATCAGCCTCAGTGGCGCAAGCTGGAGCGACATCGGGGACGTGGCAGTTCCGGCGACGGTCGTTACGGCACCCGGCCGTCGTAGCGCTGCGTTTATTTTTGATCCCATCTTAGGATCGGACATGTCGGTTCTCATCGGCGGCACCGAGCGATGGTTTCTCAATACCGGTGGTGGGCGTAATTTTAGAATGCACTTAGCGCCGCTCGCTTTAATCCCGGAGCCGGCGACATCGCTATTGCTCATACTCGGATTGATCTGCCTCGTACGAGGTCGGATCGCCGTACCAATTCGCGCAACGCGCATGCAAGGATCTCGCGAGCGCTAGCTGGCGGTCTGGTCGTCAAGAATACCGCTTGGTGGGTCCCGCGTCGGCCTTAGCCGGCGGCCGCGGAAATGGTGGCTATGGCTCGGCATTTCAATTTGATGTATTCTTCGCCCCCCTGCGGAGGTACTCGAAAACCGGCAGTGACACCGCGATTGTCCGCGACCGTCGGTTTTCGAATTCCGCTGCAACAGGCGCGTAGCTCAGCTGGTTAGAGCACCACCTTGACATGGTGGGGGTCGTTGGTTCGAGTCCAATCGCGCCTACCAAATTCGTTAATTGAGGTAGACCGGCGCTGTCGCCCTTAATCGTGGACGCGCCGACCTGCAAGTCCGATTGATAATTGATTTCGATGGCCCCTCGTATCGGCCACGGAGGAAACTGAATGCCTGCCATTACGCTTCCCGACGGAAGTCGCAAAGAATTCGACCACCCCGTGACGGTAGCTGCCGTGGCGGAGTCCATTGGTTCCGGTTTAGCCAAGGCGGCGCTCGCAGGTCGCGTCGATGGTGATTTAGTCGATACCTCTTTTGCAATCCACGACGATGCAGAGCTCGAGATTGTAACCAGTAAAGATGACGCCGGCGTCGAAGTTATTCGACACAGCGCCGCCCATCTGTTGGCACAAGCAGTAAAAGACTTATTCCCAACTGCACAGGTGACCATCGGTCCGGTTATCGAAGACGGATTCTTTTACGATTTTGCGTATGAGCGGTCGTTCACCCCAGAGGATCTAGCGGCTATCGAAAAAAGGATGTCCGAACTCGCGGCGAAAAACTTCGATGTTGAACGGACATTGATGGAACGCGACGAAGCGGTCACCTTTTTTCGTGAATTAGGCGAGGACTACAAAGCCGAGATAATCGAGTCCATTCCGGCTGACCAACAATTATCCCTATATCGACAAGGCGATTTTATCGACCTCTGCCGTGGTCCTCACGTCCCCAATACCGCTCATTTAAAAGCGTTCAAGCTGACCAAAATGGCCGGCGCTTATTGGCGCGGCGATTCCAGCAACGAGATGCTCCAGCGGATCTACGGTACCGCCTGGCCGGACAAGAAATCCCTGAAGGCCTATCTCCATCGGATCGAGGAGGCGGAGAAGCGCGACCACCGCAAGATCGGCAAGCAATTAGATTTCTTCCATTTCCAGGAAGAGGCCCCTGGCATGGTGTTTTGGCACCAAAAGGGATGGACGTTGTATCAAGCGGTTGAGCGCTATATCCGCGAAAAGTGTGAGGCGGCGGGTTACCAGGAAGTCCATACGCCACAAGTGCTCGACCGCTCGTTATGGGAGCGGTCTGGTCACTGGGACAAGTTCCACGACATGATTTTCGCGACGAACTCGGAGAACCGCGAGTACGCGATCAAACCGATGAATTGTCCGGGCCACATACAAATCTTTAACCACGCATTGAGGAGCTACCGGGATTTACCGTTCAAGATCGCGGAATTCGGCGTGGTTCATCGCAATGAGCCTTCTGGCACCTTACATGGTCTGCTACGTGCGCGGCGCTTCACTCAAGACGACGCGCATATCTTTTGTACCGAGGCACAATTGCAGCGAGAGGTCGGTGACCTGATAGATCTGACCTTCGAGGTCTATCGCGAGTTCGGGTTTGACGATATCGCGATCGCTTTGTCACTGCGACCCGAGCAACGGGTGGGCTCCGAGGTAATGTGGGACAAAGCCGAAGCAGCGTTGGAGCAAGCGCTCAAGCACAAGGGGCTGGATTTTGTGGTGCAGCCGGGCGAGGGCGCGTTCTATGGCCCCAAGATCGAGTTTACCTTACGTGATTGTATCGGTCGGGTATGGCAGTGTGGCACTGTACAGGTGGATTTTTCGATGCCTGAGCGGCTTGGCGCCAAATATGTAACCGATGCTGGTGACCGTCAGGTGCCGGTAATGATCCACCGCGCGATACTAGGATCGTTGGAGCGATTCATCGGGATCCTGATCGAACATCACGCGGGACTGCTGCCCGCTTGGCTGGCACCGGTTCAGGTCGCGGTACTCAGTATTACCGACGAGTCGGCCGAATATGTGGGAAAAGTAACGGAAACCTTGAAAAATCAAGGGGTCCGAGCCGAATCAGACTTGAGAAACGAGAAGATCGGGCTTAAAATCCGCGAGCACACATTACAACGTATCCCGTTTATGCTGATCATTGGTGAGCGGGAGGTCGCAAACAGCACAATAGCCGTGCGCACGCGAGGCGGAGAAGACCTGGGTTCGATGTCGCTTGACGACTTCGTAGGTCGCCTCCGTGAAGTACCCGCGTAGCACGGCTATTTTTGTGGAGGAATACTAGAATCGCCGCAGATAAAAAGAACCGCGTAAATGACGACATTGCATCGCCAGAGGTAAGGCTGATTACAGCAGACGGGGAAAACGTCGGCGTCGTGCCAATCGATGAAGCACGGCAGCGGGCCAGCGATAGCCAATTAGATTTAGTAGAAATTGTTCCCAACGCCGAGCCGCCGGTTTGCCGTGTGATGGACTTTGGGAAATATCTTTTTGACCTCAACAAGAAAAAGTCGGCTGCTAAGAAAAAGCAAAAACAGGTTCAGGTAAAGGAAATTAAATTCCGGCCCGGGACCGACGACGGTGATTACGAAATAAAATTGCGGAGTCTGAAACGATTCCTTGATAACGGCGATAAAGTAAAAGTGACACTGCGCTTTCGTGGGCGCGAAATGGCGCACCAAGAACTCGGCGGGCAAATGTTGAAACGCGTCGAGGCAGATTTGTCGGAAATGGGTTCTGTAGAGCAGTTCCCGAAAATGGAAGGCCGACAAATGGTGATGGTCATCGCGCCAAAGCGAGCATAGTAAAAATTGAGGCGTCGCCGATTGAAGCTGCGTATTTTTGAGCAGGTCCGCGATAAATTAAGAAACGAGCAAGTGAATACGGCAGTAGGAGTTTTAGATGCCCAAAATTCGGACCAATCGTGGCGCGGCGAAGCGCTTTTCCAAGACGGGGACTGGCCGTATTAAGCGCCGTCACTCGCATAAGCGACATATTCTGACGAAGAAAAGTCCGAAGCGAAAACGTCATCTACGTCACGCTGCATTGATCGATCACGCCGATGAGGCCGCCGTTCGGCAAATGATCCCGACGCTTTAGGGATTTAGGAGTTTAAACAATGTCACGAGTAAAGCGCGGCGTCCAAGCGCACGCCCGACACAAAAAGGTTATCGACCAAGCGAAAGGCTATCAGGGCAGACGCAAAAACGTCTACCGCGTGGCAAAGCAGGCGGTAACTAAAGCTGGTCAATACGCCTATCGCGATCGGCGTCAACGCAAGCGCCAGTTCCGCGCACTTTGGATCATGCGTATCAATGCTGCTGCCAGAATGTTTGGCTTGAGTTATTCACGCTTAATTAATGGCTTAAATTTGGCTGAGATCGAGATCGATCGAAAGATTCTCGCCGACCTTGCTGTTAATGATCGAGAGGCGTTTGGCCAACTTGCGGAACAAGCGAAAGCTGCGCTCGTAAACTAATCGGTCGGGCGCTGCCTTCGCTAAAAGTACGCAGGGGAAAGGCATTGCCTTTCCCCTCTTATTTTGCGTTGTCGGTTTTACCAGTCACCGGATCAAAAAATGTCGGATACCCACGGAATCATCGAATCGGCGGCGGCCGAGGTTGCGGCAGCCGATACGCTTGATGTTCTGGATGCGGTGCGGGTCAAGTACCTGGGCAAAAAAGGTACGCTTACCGAGCAACTTAAAAACCTAGGGAAGCTTCCGGCCGACGAACGCCCGGAAGCCGGCCGCTTGATCAACGTGGCGAAAAAGGCTGTCGCGAGCGCTATCGAACAACGTCGGGGGGCGTTGGAAACGGCGCAGCTGGATGCAGAACTCGCACGCGCCCATATTGATGTGACTCTACCGGGGCGGGGAGCTTCGATTGGTGCCGCGCATCCAATTAGTTTGACCATGTCGAGAATCGAAAACCTATTCGTTAAATGGGGTTTCGAGGTGTGCGATGGTCCTGAGGTTGAAGACGACTACCATAATTTCGAAGCGCTCAATATACCCGCCCATCACCCGGCTCGGGCGATGCACGACACATTTTATTTCGGTGACGGTCGATTGTTGCGAACCCATACTTCACCTGTGCAAGTTCGCGTTATGGAGTCGCGCAAGCCGCCACTGAGAATTATCGCGCCCGGTCGAGTTTACCGTTGCGATTATGATCAAACGCATTCGCCGATGTTTCACCAAGTCGAAGGTTTGTTGATCGATACACATGTGACGATGGGCGACTTAAAAGGTGTGTTGCAGGCGTTCTTGCGCGAATTTTTCGGACAGGACGAACTACTTATGCGATTTCGTCCGTCCTATTTCCCGTTTACCGAGCCATCAGCAGAAGTTGACATTAAACTTGAATCTGAACACGGCATTAGTAACTGGTTGGAAGTTCTCGGTTGCGGCATGGTCCATCCTAAAGTCCTTGCTAACGTCGGTATTGACTCAACACGGTACAAAGGGTTCGCCTTCGGCCTCGGGGTCGAAAGGCTCGCGATGCTCCGCTATGGCGTGGCCGACTTACGCATGTTCTTTGAAAATGATCTGCAGTTTTTACGGCAGTTCTAGATTCAAATGAAAGTTAGCGCACTATGGCTGAGTGAATGGGTAAGCTTCGAGTTGCCAAACTCGGAGTTGGCCGATCGTTTGACGATGGCGGGTCTTGAAGTGGATAGCCTCGAGCCTGTAGCGCCGCCGATGGCTGGGGTGTCGGTGGCGAAAGTGCTTGAATCGGTAGCGCACGAGAACGCGGATAAATTGTCCCGCTGCCGTGTCGACATTGGAGCTGGAGAAATCGTCGATGTTGTCTGCGGTGCGCCTAACGTGCGGCCAGGCTTGCACGTCGCCTATGCAGCGCCCGGCGCAACATTACCCGACGGCCGTATTATCAAGCATGCGGTGATTCGCGATGTTGCCTCGGCTGGAATGTTATGTTCAGCGGCCGAGTTAGGACTCGGTGACGACAGTAGTGGTTTGCTCGAGCTAGCCGATGACGCACCGATCGGCACATCGATTGAAGATTTTTTGCAGCTAAACGACGATGTTTTTGATATCGAGTTGACCCCTAATCGCGGCGATTGCCTGTCAGTGATTGGTATTGCCCGCGAGGTCGCCGCGTTAACCAATACGTCGATGCGCGAAGTCGCAGTACCGCCAGTGCCTGCCGCTACCGATGACGAATTCCCGATCGTAATCGAAGTCCCGCAAGGATGTCCGCGCTATGCCGGGCGGGTGATCCGAAATGTTAACGCCGCGGCGCCGACGCCAATGTGGATCCGTGAACGCTTACGCCGCTGCGGTATACGTACTATTAGTGCCGTTGTCGATGTAACGAATTACGTCATGTTAGAACTGGGCCAGCCGATGCATGGTTTCGATCTCGACCGGCTCCATGGCGGGATCTATGTACGCAACGGCCGCGCGGGGGAGGCACTGGAGTTACTCGATGGCGAGACTGTCTCGCTCGATAGCGAGACGCTGGTGATTGCGGATAACGACCAAGCCGTGGCGTTGGCTGGTGTCATGGGCGGGTTGCGCACCGGGGTTGAATCGCACACCACAAACATCTTGCTCGAAAGCGCCTATTTCGATGCCATTACCCTCGCTGGGGTAGCGCGTCGGTTTCGGATGCATACCGATGCATCGCATCGATTCGAACGCGGCGTGGACTTCAGCGGCCAGGAACGCGCTATCGAGCGGGCGAGCGCAATGATCATCGATATTTGCGGCGGTACTCCGGGGCCCTTGATGGTCGCGGAGGCAACTGCCTTGATCCCAAGTCGCACCACGATCGATTTCCATCCGAAGGAGATCCGGACCCTGATCGGTGTCGATGTCGCGGCTGAAAGCGCGCGACAGATGTTGGAATCCTTGAGCTGCCGGGTGGACGCTAGTGGCGACCACTTTGAGGTTACCCCGCCAAATTTTCGATTCGACCTTGAGCTTGAGGCGGATTTGTTAGAAGAGGTGGCGCGATTAAACGGGTACGACAATATTCCATCTACCCTGCCGACGACGACCTTGAATCTGGCGCACGGGTCGGGTCGGTATGAGCGAGACGAACGTATCCGCGATACATTAATAACCCAAGGTTATTTCGAAGCTATTACATATAGCTTTATTGCACCAGCTGAGGCGCGCATCACCGCGCCCGATCGTCAACCGTTCGAATTGTCGAATCCGATCAGCGGCGAAATGTCGGTTATGCGCACATCTACTTGGGCGGGGTTGCTAAATGTGGCGTTGCACAATCTTAATCGACAGGTAGATGATGTCCGTATATTCGAGCTTGGCATGATCTTTGAACACGTATCAGATGCCCTCGAACAACGACATGTCCTCGGCGGTCTCGCGTCCGGGAAAGTACACCCTGAACAGTGGGGAGAGGCGTCGAAAAATATCGATTTTTACGATGTTAAACAAGAGCTTGAGAATATATTTTCCGCCCTTGGCCTACCCCGAAGAACGTGGTTGGGCGTGAACGATCCGGCACTGCATCCGGGCCAGTCGGCGAGCGTCGAAATCGACGGTCGAGTAGTGGGCAAGATTGGTGTTTTGCACCCGGCATTGGGGCGGGAACTTGGTCTCGAGCAAGGTGCCGTGCTGTTCGAGATCGAGTTGGATAAGTTGCCACTGCGCACCGACATCATCTACTCGCCAATCTCTAAATTTCCCTCGGTAAGGCGCGATATCAGCATTATCGTGGACCAGGCGATCGCCGCCACGGACGTTCTCGGTGCCGCCCGCCGTGCTGCGGGGGATCAACTACGTGACCTGCAGTTGTTTGACGAATATCGGGGGCAAGGTATTGATTCAGACAAAAAAAGTCTGACAATGGGCTTGATTTTTCAGGCTCATTCCAGCACCCTTAAGGATGAGGAAATCGAAGAGACTATGGAGCGCGTGCTATTGCAGCTGCACGACGACTTCGGCGGCACTTTGAGGAAATAGGTATGGCACTGACAAAAGCCGATATGGCAGAGCGTTTGTTCGACGACTTAGGTCTGAACAAGCGAGAGGCCAAAGAGCTGGTCGAGGCCTTCTTCGAAGAGGTCCGTGGTTCGCTGGAAGTAGGCCGCCAAGTAAAATTGTCGGGTTTTGGCAACTTCGATCTCCGTGATAAAAATCAACGACCAGGCCGGAATCCTAAAACTGGCGAAGAGATTCCGATCAGCGCGCGGCGCGTCGTGACGTTTAGACCTGGCCAAAAACTAAAAGCCCGAGTAGAAGCCTATGCTGGAAGCGTCGAACAATAACGAACTGCCGACAATACCTGGCAAACGCTACTTCACAATTGGCGAAGTTAGCGACTTGTGTGCCGTTAAGCCACACGTATTGCGGTATTGGGAGCAAGAGTTTCCTCAGCTCAAACCGATTAAGCGCCGCGGAAATCGGCGTTACTATCAACGCCAAGATGTGATCCTAATCCGCCAGATCCGAAGCCTCCTATACGAGCACGGATTTACGATCGGCGGCGCACGGCAACGTTTGTCGGGCGACGAGGTCAAGGCCGATAGTAGTATGAGTCAGCAGATCGTGCGCCAACTTCGTGTGGAGTTAGAAGAAGTTCTAGACATCCTGCGGCGCTAAGCGTCACCGTTTGTGCGCCTGACTCTCTGCGAGCGCCCTACTTATAGGCGTCTCCCAGCCGTGCAAATCCCCACTGAAGTGTCTGGCGGATCGCCGCCCGGGCGACGCGCGACTGTTATAATCCACGCCTTCGGGGTATAGCTCAGTCTGGTAGAGCACTCGGCTGGGGGCCGAGCGGTCGGCGGTTCGAATCCGTCTACCCCGACCATTATTTTGCTTTCGGCATCGTCGCCATCCGTTTCTCAACAGACACTTCGGGTCTTTAATCGCCACGATTCCTCGGGCGCGGATGCACCGCATGGCGTTCTTCAAGTACCTCGGCATAATCGCCGATGACATTAGGCAGACTGCCGAATGCTCGGTAGCTAAGGGGCCGCGAATAACACTCACTTGTTAGCGTTCCCACAATTTATTACGAACGTACGATAGGTTGACCTCGAATTGTCGTTCATACTTCGACCAGGCTTATGCAAGTGGGATTAATGTAAATGTGTGGAATCGTCGGAGCAGTCGCCCAACGTCATGTCGCGCCAATTTTGCTCGAAGGGCTCAAACGCCTGGAATATAGGGGCTACGATTCAGCCGGTATCGCAACGATAAATGGCAACAATGCGATTGAGCGCCTGCGTGCGCTGGGTAAGGTACGGCACCTCGAAGACGAGCTAAAGTTGGATCCGCTTAATGCTGGTCTCGGTATCGCGCATACGCGCTGGGCTACCCATGGGGAGCCCAGTACGCGAAATGCCCATCCGCACGTGTGTCGCGACGAGGTTGCGCTCGTACACAATGGGATCATAGAAAATCACGCCGAACTGCGCGTCTTGCAGACCTCGGCAGGTCACGAATTCACCTCTGAAACCGATACCGAAGTCGTCGTCAATCTGGTTTATGACAATCTACAAAAAGGGATGTCCTTACTGGAGGCCGTAACCGCGACCACAAGCGACCTTGAAGGTGCCTTTGCGCTCGGGGTCGTTACAGTGGCGGAGCCTGATAGGCTTATTGCCGCGCGTCGCGGCAGCCCATTGGTTATCGGCCTTGGCATTGGCGAAAATTTTATCGCCTCCGACGTCTTCGCATTATTGCCCGTCACGCAGCGATTCGTTTTTTTGGAAGACGGCGATATCGCCGACATCAGACGCGACTCGGTGACGATCTACGACGCTGACGGTAAGATCGTTACGCGACCTGAAACGGTTTCCAAACTATCAGCCGACGCGGTTGATAAGTCGGGCTACCGCCATTTCATGCTGAAGGAGATCTTTACCCAACCGCAAGCGATTGCGGATACGCTCGAAGGACGGATCAATAAAGGTGAGGTGCTCGACAGTATTTTTGGACAGCAAGGCGCAGAAGTGCTCGATAGCGTAAAGGCCGTAACCATCGTCGCATGCGGCACCAGTTATCACGCTGGAATGGTCGCGCGCTACTGGTTCGAAGGACTTGCAGGCGTGCCGTGCTCAGTTGAGGTCGCTAGTGAATTTCGCTACCGCCGTCCGGTTGTGCGCGATGGCACTTTATTCGTCACGATTTCACAGTCTGGCGAAACCGCCGACACGCTGGCGGCATTACGCGAGGCAAAGACATCCGGATTTGCGCATTCGCTTGCGATATGTAACGTGCCGGAAAGCTCTCTAACGCGGGAATCCGAGTTGGTCTTAATGACCCGTGCCGGCCCTGAAATTGGTGTGGCGTCGACCAAGGCATTCACAACGCAATTGGTTGCCTTGTTGTTGTTGGTGATCGCGATGGGGCGTCGCGCCGGTATGTTACCTGAAGTTCAATCGAACTTGATCGCCCAGCTTGAAAGCTTGCCCGGAAAGATCAATTTGGCGCTGGAGATGAACGATCGAATTGCCGAACTTGCGGAGCGATTCGTGAATAAGCACCACACACTGTATTTGGGCCGCGGTTCTATGTACCCGGTCGCGATGGAAGGCGCCCTAAAGCTAAAAGAGATCTCCTACATTCACGCCGAAGCCTACCCCGCAGGTGAGCTCAAGCACGGGCCGCTGGCATTGGTCGACGAAGATATGCCGGTCATTTCTGTTGCGCCGAACAACGAGTTGTTGGAAAAGCTGAAATCCAACCTCGAAGAGGTTCGTGCTCGCGGCGGCGAACTCTACATTTTTGCCGATGCTAAGAGCGACGTGGCGCCAAGCCCGGGGATCCATGTGCTGAATGTGGCGTCGGTGGAAGATTCAATCGCCCCGATTGTCTACACCATCCCGCTGCAGCTGTTCTCTTATCACGTTGCGGTTCTTAAAGGAGCGGACGTCGATCAACCGCGCAACCTGGCGAAATCCGTCACAGTGGAATAATGCCTGGACTCGCCCGTGGCCAGCTTGGTCAGAAAGGCAATAATCAGAATATACAAGAGGCGGTGGCTGCAAATCACTGAATAGACTATACTTTCGCTTCTTGTATGACGGTAGAATGGAACCGTGACAGAGCAACGAGCGCCAGCAGAAGGCCGTCTATTAGTCGTTGATGACGACCAAGATATGTTGAATCTCCTAGCTAACTGGCTAGGTAATGCGGGTTATACCGTGACCAGCGCGCTGTGCGGTACTGATGCGCTTGGTCAAATCGAAATCTGCAAACCCGATCTCGTCATTACCGACCTGTTCATGGACGGCATGGATGGCATGACCCTTCTGACTGAAATCCATAGTCGAAATCCGCTAATTCCGGTGATCATGTTGAGCGGTCAGGCACAGATCCCTGATGCCGTTAAGGCGACCCATCTCGGTACAGCGGCGTTTTTAACCAAGCCGGTTGAAAAGTCTGAATTGTTGGCAGAAGTTGCGCGGCACGCACGAACCGAGCGCAACGGCGCCACATCTAGCGGATTTGGCAGCGAACTTATCTATCGCAGCTCGGTGATGTCAGAACTATTAGACCAGGCCGAAATGCTAGCTGGCGGTGACATCACAGTATTTATCAATGGCGAAACCGGGACTGGTAAAGAGGTATTGGCGAAGGCAATCCACGAGGCTAGCCCCAGGTCAGGCGCGCCATTCATCGGGGTAAATTGCGGGGCAATCCCGGAACAGCTGCTCGAATCCGAACTGTTTGGACACGAAAAAGGCGCATTTACTGGCGCCACCACGAAACATGATGGGCTGTTCCAGGCGGCCGACGGCGGCACCTTGTTTCTCGACGAAATCGGAGACATGCCACTGGGGCTGCAAGTAAAGCTACTCAGGGTGCTTCAGGATTTCGAAGTTCGGCCGGTGGGCTCGACGAAAAGCGTTCCGGTGAACGTTCGAATAATTTCCGCAACACACAACAATCTCGATAAGTTGGTTAGCGATGGAGAATTTCGCGAAGATCTCTACTATCGTCTTAATGTTGTGCCGCTAAATATGCCGAGCTTGCGCGAAAGGCGCGAGGATATCGGCGCGCTGTTAGACCACTTTTTGGTCCGACATGCGCAAAAGAACAACTCGAAAACTAAACGCTTTGACCCGGCGGCACTGGAGTATCTGACCGCTGCCACCTGGCCGGGTAACGTACGCCAGTTGGCCAATGCGGTCGAATTGTGCGTAACCTTGACGAAAGGCGAAGTGATCCCACTGGCGATGGCACAGAAGGCACTACGCGAGGAGCCGGGCCGGATTCAGACCTTGAAGGAAGCGAAACAGGAGTTCGAGCGGAAGTATTTGATCAGCGTATTGCGCGTCACCAGCGGGAATGTCGCGAGCGCAGCGGCGATTGCGGGCCGAAATCGCACGGAATTTTATAAATTACTTGGGCAGCATGGAATTGATGCGGGTGCTTTCCGTGGTGAACGCGAAGACGGAGCGGAAACTTCTTAATCGCGAATTAATTAGTGATTGGTAGCGCTCAGTTTTGTGGGGTGAGCTTAATAAGTACGGAGGGTTGGGGTGAGCGAGAAAATAATCGTACAGATAGATCCGGATCTAGAAGATTTGATTCCCGGATTTTTGAATAATCGCGTGAATGATGTCGAGACCATTCGGTCGCAACTCGACAGCGGCAATCTCGACGAAATTAGGATCCTCGGGCATAGCATGAAAGGCGCGGGTGGTGGATATGGATTCGACCGCATCACTGAAATCGGCGATGTCATCGAAACCGCAGCAGTCGCTGGAGATTTAGAAGTCATTAGAGATGCCGTTGACCAGCTGGCCGACTATTTAGCACGGGTTGAACCAGTCCCCGAGGCGTAAGCGTAAATGCTCGCCGCCAATAGCACCGTGGTAACTTCTAACGGCGTGAAATCCGAAAATAAAGATAACCGAGCTTCGGTCTGGTTCTTTTATTTCGTTGCCGCGACGCTAGGTACTTCGTTCCTGCTGACGCTGTTGGTATTAGCTTGGAACAACGTCGTCGAGCGTGAGGTGCAAAAGTTCGCCTACGAGTCATTGTCGATAGACGATACCGTTAGAACTAACGTCCACGCCGCAAACGAAGCGCTTGAAAATTTCGCCAGTGTACTCGAAGCAGTACCCGGAATTTCAAATTCACAAATCGAGCGTTACGCCGACGATGTCCTCCAGCGATTTGGTTTTATCTCGGCGTTCGGTGTTTACCGCCGCGCATCACCGAGCGGTGGATTCGTGCGCAAATTTCAGTCGTACCGAAGTGAGGCGAGTCTACTTCCGGCGTCCGTGAACGTTGACGGCGACGACGTGATTGGTCTCGGTTTTGGCGCGGCGCTGGGTGCTTCTGCTCCAATCCCAACCGGTATTATCGGCGCCGGACCAGCGGCAGGGCGCTATTTGTTATTGAAAGCGGGGTCGGATTCTGAAGTATTGGCGCTTCTTATCGATCCGTCGGAAGTTTTCGGCGGCGGTTCGGCCCGTCCGTATATGAGCGTGCGTTTGTTTTCAGAATCGGAAGGCGTCGGTGGGCGCCAACTATTGTTCGAGCGTACTCCTGCCGAGAAGAACGACCAGTTCGCAATCGATTCACTCGAAGAAAGCACCCAAGTTCGCTTCGAGCGTTACTCGATGCGTCTAATCGCGGGCCGGGATACGTATTGGGACGACCTCGAAAAGGGATTGTTGTTTACCGGCTTGGTTCTAGGTGCTGGCGTAACCTTGCTGCTGATTGCGCTTGCGCGCGCGAAAGAGTTGCAGGCGCGTGAACTGCGCGAAAGAAATCGAGTTATTGAAGATCAGGTGCAGAGGCAAACTAAGGAGCTTGCCGAGGCCCGCGATCAGGCGCTTGAAGCTTCACGGGTGAAGTCTGATTTCTTAGCTAGTATGAGTCATGAAATTCGAACGCCGTTGAATGCGATTATTGGAATGGCCGAGTTATTGGCAGACACGAAATTGTCGGGCGACCAACATAAATATGTGGGCGTCTTTAAAAATGCCGGCGAGGCTCTGTTGAGCTTGGTGAACGACATTTTGGATCTGTCCAAAATCGAAGCTGAGCAGTTGGTACTTGAAAAGATCGATTTCAATGTTTGCGGAATTGTCGAGCAATCGGCCGATATCTACGCATTGAAGACCGCTGCGAAAGGTATTGAACTCGTAGCTCACGTCGCCCCGGATGTCCCGGAATATTTAAACGGCGATCCGTCGCGTTTGCGGCAGATTATCCTAAATCTGATCGGTAACTCGATAAAGTTCACCGAAACCGGGGAGATTGTCATTCGCGTGAATGTTGTCGAAACGCGTGGCGATATTTTCAGGTTACTATTTGCCGTTTCCGATACTGGTATTGGTATACCGCAAGAGAAATTGGAATCCATCTTTGGGAGCTTTACACAAGTCGACTCGTCCACGACGAGAAAGTATGGAGGTACCGGCCTTGGTTTGACGATTTCGAAAAAGTTGGTCGAGATGATGGGCGGCCGCATCTGGGTCGAAAGCGACGAGGGCGAAGGCAGTACATTTAAGTTTGAAGTCGACATTCAACGTGGCGTTTCGACCGCCAGAGGCGCTCCGCCTAAACTGGTTGAACTCAAGGGCCTAAAAGTTCTGGTGGTGGATGATAGCGAAACCAATCGCTTGATATTACATGAAGTCCTGCAAGCGGAAGGCGCGATCGTAACCGAGTGTGAATCTGGTGCGGACGCAATAGCCGCTTACGCCGAAAACGCGAATGCAGACGACCCATTTAAGCTCGTGTTATGCGACGCGCAGATGCCGGGGATAGATGGCTTTGAAGTGATCAACACAATCGTTGGTCGTGGTGCTTCAGTTAAGACAGTCATGATGTTGTCATCTTCAAATCTTGCAGACGATTTGATCCGAGCGAAGGAAGTTGGATTAGGTGGATATCTCGTTAAGCCAGTTAAACGAGCGGAGCTAATCCGTGCAATCAGCGGAGTACTTGAAGTCGCGGAGCGCGCCGTTGAGGTTGAAGACGCGAGCGCGTCGGCACCAGGCGGTCGGCGGTCGTTGCTTTTGGTCGAGGACAATCCGGATAATCGGTTACTTATCAAGGCCTATTTGAAGCGCGAACCATATGACGTCGACGAGGCGGAGAATGGCGCAGAAGCCTTGGAAATGTTCAAAGAGAAGTCCTACGACTTGGTCTTAATGGACGTGCAAATGCCGATCATGGATGGCCACACGGCAACTCGCGAAATTCGCAGCTATGAGGAAGAGCAGGGGTCGAGCGCTACCCCGGTCGTCGCACTCACCGCCCACGCTATCAAAGAGGATATGGATCGCAGTATTGCGGCAGGTTGTACAGCACACCTTACAAAACCGATCAAAAAAGATACCTTGCTAAGTGCGCTGGCCGAGCACTTGGGCTAAGACACAAGCTGATTGTCTCTACAACGCGGACTGGCGGATATCGATAATCGCTAGTTACTGCTACCTGACGCTTAGATTTTCAACGTTAAATGCGCTCAACATGTCGCCGCAAAGCGACAGATTGTGCCGTGGCGCGTCACGGTCGCTACCGGCATCAAGGGCGAGCGGGACCTAGTCGATTATGTTTCACAATTCGATGGAAGTATAACTAATTGATATTGCTAGTATAATTTTCCATCGTTCGACGAAAGAAGCCAATCCCGACAATTCCACCCGGATTGGCACGCAGGTTGCTCATAGTTACCTCACCGCGCTGACAAAAAAAGACCGCTTGTGTTGCGAAAACGCGGGTCAACATAGTTATCTACGGATTGGACCGAACACTGATGTTGCGAATTTTCAGGCATTACATACCAAAATCGTTGGTACTACTCGGTATTGCCGAGAGTTTAATTTTGTTGGTATCGATTTATATCGGTGCCACCTTCGACCTTGCCACGGGGTCACTATTGACGGCCGATAAGACCGGGAGTGATCCCTTAACCTTGTGGTGGCAGGCGTTCGTATTCTGTGCCGCAATGCTGGCCGGGATGGTTGCAATGGGATTCTACCAGCGCGATCAGCGTGATGGTCCAGTTGCCACCATCGTTCGACTCACATTGAGCTTCGGCGTTGGGTTCGTCGTAATGCTGGTAGTGCATCTCCTTTACCCGGGTCTGGTCGTCGGCGGGCTCGCATTTGCGGTCGCCTTGCTGAGTTCCTTTGTCGGTATAGCGACCTGCCGATTGCTGTGCTTTTCGCGCACAGATAATGACATGGCGCGTAGAATTCTAGTCCTTGGGGTCGGTGAAAAGGCCAAGCAGATCGATAGCCTGCGTCGCGCTTCCGATCGAGTGGGTATCAGTATTCTCGGCTTCATCGATATCGGTAAGGACACTAAACAAATCGCCGACGCAAAAGTTATCCGTCCTAAGGGTTCGATTAGAGAACTGGCGGAAAAATTTGCTGCCGATGAGATCGTGGTCGCGCTAGACGATCGACGAAGCGGGATCCCACTAGAAGAAATCCTCGACTGCAAAATGCATGGGATCCAGATCATTGAAGCGCCAACGTTTTATGAACGCCAGCTGGGCAAAATTAAATTGGATGAGTTGAAACCAAGTAACATGATTTTTGCGGATGGCTTCACTCAGGCGATATTAAAGCAGACCGAAAAGCGGGTAATGGATATCGCCATATCGAGTGCCTTGCTGCTGATTTCCTTACCGGTTTTGATCCTGACTGCGGTGGCAATTAAAGCTGAGGGTCGTGGTCCGATATTCTACGGCCAAGAGCGCGTGGGCTTGCGCGGTAAACGATTTACCGTGTACAAATTTCGGAGTATGCACGAAGACGCAGAGGGCGATGGTGTCGCGGTATGGGCCAAGCCCGATGACGATCGCATTACAAAAGTCGGCTGCTTTATACGCAAGACCAGGATTGACGAGTTACCGCAACTCATTAACGTCTTCAAGGGCGACATGAGTTTCGTTGGACCGCGGCCGGAGCGCCCGGAATTTGTAGAGCAACTAAGTAATGCGATCCCTTACTATGATCTTCGACATCACGTTAAACCAGGTATTACCGGGTGGGCTCAAGTGTCATATCAGTATGGCGCGTCGATAAAAGATTCTCGTGAAAAACTTCAGTACGATTTGTACTATCTAAAAAATTACAGTTTGTTTCTTGACCTCAACATACTAATGTTGACCGTGCAGGTAATACTGTGGGGTAAAGGGGCTCGTTGAGTTAAGACTGCAACCGCTGTAGCCGCGATCCCAGCGAATATCAATTCAATTTACGCTCTGCCAAAGTTACTAAAGCGGATCCGAGCGGCATACAATACCTAACATGTTCGAATTTTCGGTATTTTCCGGCTATACAGGGGCGGTCGCGTTTGGCCTTCTCTCCGCACTGCTATTGGCTGCGGACCAAGGTCATCGTATCGGTCGGTTACTAATTGGTGCGTGCTTAGTCTCGACTTTCTGGTTTGCCTTGTCTGGGGCGTACTACGCTGGCCAGCTAGCCGGTCTCGAAATTACAGCGTTAGAGTTTCTTGAGCT
The DNA here is from genome assembly GCA_021773835.1 of Gammaproteobacteria bacterium. Lineage (GTDB taxonomy): Bacteria > Pseudomonadota > Gammaproteobacteria > UBA11873. The sequence continues at coordinate 10,755 of JAJFJQ010000047.1, read as the reverse complement.
GCTGCGCAATCTCTTCTGGTTCGGTTTTCTCACAGTGGTGTTGAGACGCTCACCGGATGAAAGGTTTAAGCAAAGACTCGTACTGCTTTTTGGTTTTAGCGCTGCGGTTGTCATAAGTGCTGCAATTCTAACGCTGCTGCCGGCAGTTCTCCCCGATGCGCAATTCGATCCGGCGAGCATCCGCAAGACGGCGATATTTTGTCATTTGCTTATTGCGATACTAGCCTTAGTTTTCGTCGAACAATTGATCCGCGTCACACGAGCCGATGAGCTGTGGGCGGTCAAACATTTGTGTTTAGGCATCGGAGCCGTATTCGCATACGATTTCTACCTCTATGCCGATGCATTGCTATTTACCCGAATAAATCCAGATCTTTGGGCCGCACGTGGCGCTGTAAACGCAATTGCCGTGCCACTCATAGCGCTCGCAGCTGCCCGCAACAGGAACTGGGATCTCAATATTTTCGTTTCACGTCGGGTCGTATTCCACAGCACTGCGGCCCTTGCGGCCGGATTTTATCTGCTGCTTATGTCTGCCGCCGGCTACTATTTAAATTCGTACGGCGGATCCTGGGGTGCGGCACTTCGCACGGCTTTTCTGTTTGGTGCGCTACTGTTTCTGATCACGCTTATTATTTCTTCCCAGGTGCGTTCCCGCCTACGAATGTATTTAGCGAAACACTTTTATAAGAATCGCTATGAGTATGGCGAAGTCTGGCTTTCGTTTACGCGTACCCTATCTAGTACCGATACCGACCCTGATCAACTTCGCGATACGATACTACGCGCAATTGTTGATATCGTTGATAGCACCGGTGGCATTATGTGGACGAGGCTCGATGATGGAAACTTCGCGATCATCGCCCAATGGTCGATGGTCGGAGACCCGTCTTGGATCTTATCTTCCGATGACGAATTTATTCGCATGCTAGAGGCATCACAAGATGTCGTCGAACTCCGAAATGAGGATGTCGAGCCCAATTCGATTCAAGCATTAACGCCGGTGTGGTTAAAAAACCTGAGGCGCGCTTGGACTGTCGTACCAATCCTGCACGGCGATGAACTACTAGCATTTTTGGTCCTCGCGGAGTCCCGAACCAACGCTTCCATAACCTGGGAAGATCGTGACCTCTTGCGCACAATCGGGCGTCAAGCTGCAAGCTACTTGGCCTTCCTTCGCGCCACTGAGGCGCTAGCGGAAGCTCGCCAATTTGAAGCGTTCAACCGTCTATCGGCATTTTTGGTCCACGATCTCAAAAACGTGGTTGCGCAACTCTCCTTGGTGGTTAGCAACGCAGATCGGCATCGAGATAACCCTGAATTTATTACCGACGCGTTCAACACGATAGGTGATGCCACGGCAAAGATTAACCGAATGTTGTCATCACTCCGCCACGATAATTTGGACAGCGAGCTGTCGAATGCGGATGTCGATCTCAGCCGTTTAATCGAAGACGCCATCGCTGGGTGTCGCGATGCGCTGCCGATGCCAAAATTTGAACCTTGTGGGTCGCCAGTGACTGTGCGTGCTGCACACGACCGATTTCTTTCAGTGTTCGAGCATCTCATTCAAAATGCACAAGAAGCAACCGATGATCGAGGCGAAGTTCGAATCGAACTTACTCGGTCCGACAATACAGCGATCGTGAAAATAGTCGATACAGGTTGTGGAATGGACGAAGAATTTATTCGCACTCGTTTGTTTCGACCGTTTGATACAACAAAAGGTAAGGCAGGAATGGGAATTGGTGTGTATGAAAGTCGACATGTAATTTCAAGCATTGGCGGACGTTTGGATATCGAAAGTGAACCTGGTCGCGGTACGTCGATTAAAATTTCGCTACCATGCACCAGCACCAAGGTACTGAAGCCCAATATGTCTGATGTCCAAAGCTCGCCAGCATGAAAAAGCCTAAACTACTTATCGTCGACGACGATCCTGGGTTGCAAAAACAACTTAAATGGGCCTTCGAGGACTACGATGCCGTGATCGTGGGGGATCGCGAGTCTGCCATTACCGAGCTACGCAAGCACCAGCCGCCCGTTGTCACGCTTGACTTGGGATTACCGCCGGATCCGGCTAACGCGTCTGAAGGATTGCTCGCGCTGGCGGAAATATTGGCTGAGGCCCCCAATACTAAGGTGATCGTTGTGACCGGCAATGATGACCGCGAAATCGCGGTACGCGCCGTCGGCCAGGGTGCGTACGACTTTTACGAAAAACCGATCGACCCCGACGTGTTGCGCTTGATCGTAGAGCGCGCACATCGCGTACATCAACTCGAGCTTGAAAACGAGAAGTTGGTTACCGCCAAGACCGAACCGCTCGACGGCGTTATTGCCGGTAGTCGTCAAATGATGGAGGTATGTCGCCATATTGAAAAAATTGCGCCAACCGATACAACCGTCCTACTGTTGGGCGAAAGTGGTACCGGTAAGGAAATCTTGGCGCGCGCCGTCCATGATCTGAGCTCCCGCAACGCCAAGACCTTTGTTGCAATTAATTGTGCCGCGATCCCGGAAAACCTCCTCGAAAGTGAGCTTTTCGGGTACGAGAAAGGCGCTTTCACCGGTGCCGGAAAACAAACGAAGGGGAAACTCGAATACGCGGATGGCGGCACATTATTCCTAGATGAAATGGGCGATCTGCCGCCGGCGCTCCAAGCGAAACTACTACGTTTCCTACAGGAGCGTATCATCGAGCGGGTTGGCGGGCGCCAGGAGATCGCCGTCGATACCCGGGTTATCTGTGCAACGCATAAAAATTTGCAAGCGCTGATCGCCGAGGCGCAATTTCGTGAGGACCTTTACTACCGGATCAGTGAGGTGTCGGTTTCGATTCCACCATTGCGTGATCGGGCGGGCGATACGATCTTAATTGGCCGAGCTTTGCTGCGCCGATTTGCCAAGGTCCACAACAGTGCGATTAAGGACTTCAGTCAAGCTGCGTTAGAAGCACTGGAGCAATACGGGTGGCCGGGCAATGTCCGCGAGCTAGAGAATCGCGTCAAACGCGCGGTGATCATGGCTGATGGAAAGTTGGTTGAGCCGGACGACTTGGAACTTGACGTCGATTCGACCCGCAGCTTGAAGTCACTGAAGGAAATTCGTGAAGATGCCGAGGCCAACGCGATCCAAGAAGCAATGGCGATAGCCGAAGGTCAGATCGGAAAAGCGTCTGAAATGCTTGGCGTGAGCCGGCCAACGGTCTACCATCTACTGAAAAAGTACAATATCGAAGCGTAGTCCCCGGGTGTGATCGTAGCGCCCACCACCAGTCTAATGCCCGCGAATGCTTGTAATATTCTAAATGCCTGAGTAAATGGCATTAATTTCAGGGGATTGGGCCGTGATGGTGCTAAATTACTTTATCCGTGTAGCCGATTGAGCTATGCTAATAACGACAAAGACTTACGAGTCCGGCGCAAGTACGGTACGGGTTGGCGCGCGCGAAATCGCGGCGATGCGCAGAATCAGGGGTAACGGGACAGTGAAATCCAATGCTGAAGAGGCTCGCACGGCGGGCTTGCACCCTGGGCGCGGTCGCCCGGAACAGCAGTTTAATCAGAAACGGAAGCGGAGTTGGCATCTAGTCACTGCGCTCGCCAGTACCGTCCTACTCGTTGCAGCGCTATCAACCGCACCGACGGACGCGCTAGCAACGACGATTAAAGACGCTGTTGGTCAGGCAGTAAGCACGAATCCCGCTATCTTAAGTGCGGCGGCCCAGGCCCGCGCATCCACTCACGATTTGCGCACAGCACGGTCCGGGTATTACCCCAGCTTAGATCTCGATGCCGGATTTGGACCCGAAGACACTAATTCAAAGCAACTTAAACGTGCCGGCAACGATCGCGGAGAAATGGATCGGCGCGAGGCCGGTCTGACCGCACGTCAATTATTGTGGGACGGATTCGCAACACGCAGTGAAGTAGAGCGTCGCGTTGCGCTGCTCAACGCGTCCGAACACAGCGTGTCCGACACCAGTGAGGCGATCGCGTTCCGGGCCGCGGAGTCTTTCCTCGACGTTATCCGGAATCGTGAACTCGTCGCATTGGCGCGCAAGAATGTTGCTTCGCACGAAAAGACCGTTGGTAACGTGCAGGCGCGATCCGACAGTGGCGTTGGAAATCTTGCTGATGTCGCCCAGGCAAACGCGCGGGTCGCATTGGCGCGCAGCACACTGGTTGCGCGCGAAGGTGCTTTGCGCGAATCGATTGCTCGCTACGAGCAGATCGTCGGATCCAAACCAGGAGAATTGGTTACACCGTCGCGCGAACCTTCCGGACTGAACGCCGCCGATGGCATTGACCAATCGCAGTTAAGTTCCGCGATAGAGTCGGGGAAAGGTCAAGCGCTCGACGGACACCCCGCAGTTTTGCAATCGCAAGCCGAGATGGAGGCCGCCGAAGCCGGCATCAAGGCTGCCAAGGCTGCCTACCACCCGACGCTCAATCTCGAAGGCCGAATGCGCCGTGACGGCAATGTTGGTGGGGTTGAAGGCACGCGGAACTCGACGGCGATAATGCTCGTTGCGCGATGGAATCTTTTTCGCGGCGGCGGTGACCGAGCACAAGAATTCGCAGCAGTTGAGCGCAAGACCGCTGCTGCCGGCCTCGTTGACGACACCAAACGCGCAATTGCAGCGAACGTTTCGATCGCCTACCAGGCCCGCGCCATCAGCGAGTCACGGATCGCTTACTTAGAGCAACATGTTAATGCCTCACTAGGTACCTTGCAGTCGTATCGCGCACAGTTCGAACTCAATCGACGAACGCTACTGGATGTACTGAACGCGGAAAATGAATTATTTAACGCGCGGTCAAACCTAACCAGCGGTTTATTCGATGATATGGTCAATCAATATTTCGTTGAGGCAAGCAAGGGGCAACTTCGCCAGAGCCTCGGTGTAAGCTCGTCCGGACCTTAAATAGATTTCGCTTCACGGCCTGCCGTATTGGAACCGTATTCCTGCACATGGTCACTCGCACGATAGTAACGGTCGCATCTAACAACCTTACGAAACCTTTCTTAGTTCCGATCAACCGGCTTGTTCGGATTTAAACCATCGTCTAAATAAGCAACGATGGCAGTGGCTGAATCAACACCGACTAGTCATGATGTAAGCGATCTATCGTCCGCGAGCACTGATCCGCTTGCGCAATGCCTGCATATTATTACGCGTTTGCACGGGCGTGCGGTGTCGACCAGCGCGCTGACCGCCGGCCTCCCATCGGAACCTTCAGGCATCAGCCCGCAGACTTTCATTCGTGCCGCGGAGAAAAACGGCTATACCGCGCGAATCGTCAAGCGCCCAGCGGCAAAAATTTCGAAACTCTTGCTGCCAGCAGTGCTGCTTCTGAAGGATGGCGCGGCCTGCGTCTTAATCGATTTTCCCAACCGCAAAACCGCAAAATTAATGTTTCCAGAGGCCGGATTCGGTACCACCGAAGTGAGTCTGTCCGATCTCAAAAAACAGACCACCGGCTACGTTATTTTTGTTCAACCGGAATTTGGTTTGGATGAGTCACGACTCGGAAATGTTGGCTCCAGCGCGTCACGTTCGCGAAGCTGGTTTTGGGGGACGCTATGGCGGTATCGGCGCTATTACCTTGAGGCCATATTTGCCGGGGCGATCGTTAACCTCCTCGCCGTCGCGACCTCGTTGTTTATTATGAATGTCTACGATCGGGTGGTTCCTAATAACGCGATCGAAACACTAACCGTACTGGCGATAGGAACGGCAATTGCGGTTGGATTTGAGTTTTTGGCAAGATCTTTGCGCGCCTATTTTCTCGACACGGCAGGGAAAAAGGCGGACCTTATATTGGCAAGTACGCTGTTCGCGCAGGCGCTTGGGATCCGAATCGAATCACGCCCGCCGTCTTCAGGCGCGTTCGCAGCGCAATTACGCGAGTTTGAGTCATTACGTGATTTCATGAGCTCTGCGACGCTCACGACGGTTATCGACATTCCCTTTGTGGCATTTTTTATCTGGGTAATTTCGTTGATCGGGGGTCCGTTGTACCTCGTGCCCCTGCTAGCAGTGCCTGCAGTGTTGATTGTCGGACTCGCAGCGCAGGTGCCGCTCGCCTATTTGATGCGATTGCATCTGCGCGAGGCCGCACTTAAACATGGCCTTTTGGTCGAGTCGGTCGATGGAATCGAGATCTTAAAAACACTTTGTGCGGAAGGCGCAATGCAGGGTCGCTATGAAGACTACACCGCGTTGACCAGCCGCTCGGCGACGCGGTCACGAATGATTTCGTCAATCGTGATTAACTTCGCCGTGCTCGCGCAACAGATCACTACGATCATGCTCGTCGTTTGGGGCGTATTTTTAATCGGTGACGGAGAGCTAACCGTTGGCGCCTTGATCGCGTGTGTCATTCTTAGCGGACGGGGCCTAGCGCCGTTGCATCAAGTTGCCTCGTTGATGACGCGCTATCAATCGGCGAGAGCATCGTATACGACGCTGAACGAATTAATGCACCGGCCGGTTGAGCGACCGGCGAAGCGTCAGTTCTTACAACGGCCTGTGGTCGACGGCGCAATAAGTTTGGACCAGGTTCATTTTGCATATCCAAACCAAAAGCTTGAGGTGATCAAGGATGTCTCGCTGCATATCGCTGCAGGCGAGCATGTCGGCATACTCGGGCGAATCGGATCTGGCAAAAGTACCTTGTTAAAACTTGTTCTTGGCTTGTATGCGCCGGGTGCAGGTGCAATCAGGATGGACGGGGTGGATATCGACCAGTTCGATCCCATCGATCTACGCCATCAAATCGGATACGTCGCACAGGATACGCGGCTTTTTCAAGGAAGCTTACGCGATAACATCACAATGGGGTTCCAGCATGCCGACGATTCGCAAGTCTTAAACGCGGCGCGCCTATCAGGGCTCGATAAGATCGTCGCTCAGCAGCCGGATGGCTTCGACACGGTCGTCGGCGAGCGTGGTGACGGCTTATCCGGCGGACAACGCCAAGCGGTTGCCGTCGCCCGGGCCTTCATAAAAAACCCGTCTGTGTTGTTACTCGATGAACCTACCAGTGCGATGGATCATTCCGCCGAGCAAAGTTTTATCGCCAATGTCGGTGCCTATGCGGAACATAAGACATTACTTTTAGTGACCCATAAACCGACACTATTACACCTCGTCTCACGGTTACTTGTGATCGATCAAGGCCGCATTGTAATGGACGGTCCACGTGACGAAATTCTGCAGCGGTTAACTCAAACGTCGTCATCCGCTACATGAGTGAGATGGTTGCCAATGGCTAACCCCCTACAAATGGAGCGTCGTGAGATCGCGCGTGCGCGCAAGGACGTTGGTTACATCGCAGATGCGCGCGCCGCCTTAGTCGTGGATTCAAACCCGTTAGCCGGGACAAGTTTGCTATTGATCGTTGCGTTTATCACCGTTGCCTACATCTGGGCCGATCGCGCGGTAATCGACGAAGTCACGCGAGGTGAGGGCAAAGTCACACCCTCGAGTCGCGAGCAGGTGATCCAGAGTCTAGAGGGTGGAATCTTGGCCGAAATGCTGGTCCGCCAAGGCGATATCATCGAAGAAGGCCAGGTACTGCTTCGAATTGACGACACCCGCTCCGGTGCCTCGCTGCGTGAGGGGCAATCGAAAGTGCTATCCGAGCGGGCTGCGATTGCGCGCCTTACGGCCGAGGCGAACGGGGTGCAGCCGGCTTTCCCAAAGGACATTCCTGCGTCGATCGTCAGTCTTGAACAGAAACTATACACCTCGCGCCGTACGTCGCTCGCACAAGCGGTCGGGTCATTGGGTAGAAACTTGAAACTGATCGAGGAAGAACTGGCGATGACCGAGCCACTGGTAGAACGTGGCGCGGTGTCGGCCGTTGATATTTTGAGACTAAGAAGGCAAGTTATTGAAATAAAAGGAAAAATACAAGAGCACCGTAATCGATACAAAGCCGAGGCACGGGAAGAGTTGGCCAGCAGAGAGGCCGAATTAGCGCGCGCCTTGGAGGTGAACACGGCCCGGGCAGACGAGGTTAACCGCAGCATCATCCGCTCACCAATGCGCGGCACGGTTAAGAATGTGGAGATTACGACGGTCGGTGGCGTTATCCGCCCCGGCGCCACCATCATGGAGATTGTGCCGCTGGAGGATAAATTGCTGGTCGAGGCCCGTATCCGACCGTCTGATGTCGCCTTTTTGCGTGCGGGCCAGGATGCAACGGTGAAAATTACCGCTTATGACTATTCGATATATGGGAGCTTGCCGGGTCGCTTAGAGCACATAAGCGCCGATACGATCCCTGACGAAAAAAATCAAAATGAGAGCTATTACCGGATTTTGGTGCGCACCGATAGTGCCGAGCTGCGAGGGAAAGACGGCCCGCTGCCGATCATACCCGGTATGGTGGCCACGGTTGAAATTCTGACTGGAGAAAAAACCGTTTTAGATTATATACTTAAGCCAGTTTTGAAGGTCCGAGACAATGCCTTGCGCGAACGCTAGGCAGGTCGGCCGATTGATCGGGACGAGTGCGGATCGGCGTACCGGAACCGGCGTCAGAGAAAGCGTGAAGTATTGCAGATAATTTTCGTTAAATTAAAGGTTTAATGTGCAGTCGGGCGGGCAGTGTGCCGCGCTTTGATGATGTTTAACTTGTTGTCGTTGCCAACCCAAAGCAAGCGCCGAGAACAAGTTGATTGGAGAATGAGATGGCGATCGAGATAAAAATTATTTCTTCGGACGGTGAAGTTACTACCGCTACGGTGGATCCGAATAAACCGATAGAACTACAGCCTGGCGACACGGTGGTATTGCTCCCCGATGGAGAGACAACGATCACCCCACAGCCAGACGGGGACAATCTCGTCATCGCAAATCCCGACGGCGATATCGTGATCCGCGATTTCTACGTTGAAAACGAAGGCGCGCCGATCCCTAAAGCCGTGGCGTTCAACGATAGCGAGGGATTTAAACTGCTCACCCCGGCCGATGTATTGGTGTCGCAGTCGCACACAGTACCGAGATCCCACACCTTACCGGTCTATGAAGGCGTTAACTTACCGGAAAACGGTCAATTACCGGAAAGTTTCAACACAACCAACATGGAGGCGCGTTCGGCGTCGGTAGAAGCGCTTTTTGAATCGAACAACGAAGGGAGTTCGCAAGGGTCCATTCCTAATGACAGCCAAACGCTGAATTCGCCATCAAGCGTTAACGACCCGATCCAAAACAACGCTGGAATCTCGGGGAACGACGCGCCGGTATTAGATCTCGACCAAGCGTTTTCCGTCGCCGAGGGCGTGGGGTTCGGCACCGGTATCGGCAACGTTCAGGCGACGGATCCAGACGGCGATGCCCTAACGTACTCCATAACGGCTGGTAACGACGATGGCACCTTTGCAATCAATCCGACGACAGGAGACTTAACCGTAGCCGACGGTTCAAATTTGGACTTTGAGACGAACCCGTCGATTACTTTGACCATTAGCGTTTCTGATCCGGGTGGGGAAAGCGACAGCACTGACGTGACTATCACTGTTATCAATGCCAATGATGCACCGGTTGTCACTGCGTCCACATTTGCAGTGGATGAAAATTCGGCTGACGGCACAGCGGTGGGTACCGTTATAGCAACTGACGCTGACCTTCCCGCACAGACGCTAAGCTACGCCATCGTCGGCGGCACCGGTATGGGACAATTTCTGATCGACGCTACGACCGGTGCGATAACAGTTGATGGTACCGGACCCGTGCTCGACCGAGAGGCGAGTGCAAGTTTAACCCTGGACGTGCAGGTTACAGACAACGGCGTTCCGCCGCGCTCTACAACAGAAACAATTACCATCAATCTCAACGGCCTGAACGACAACAACCCGATGATCACCTCAGGCGCGGCGTTCGGCATCCTCGAAGAGACGACGGCGGTGACGACAGTCACAGCGACCGATGCGGATTTGCCGACGGAGACGCTGGCGTTCAGTATCGCCGGTACGGGCCCGGATGATGCGTTTTTCACAATTACGCCGGGCGGCGTATTAAGTTTCGCCGCGCCACCGAGTTTTGAAACTCCGCTCGATACAGTGGCCGGAGACAATATATACGACGTCAATGTTCAGGTGAGCGACGGCGTCAATGTCGCAGTGCAATCAATCGCCGTTACGGTAATTAACGTCAACGATCCCCCAGTTTTCACATCAACGGCGACCCCTGCCGTCCCGGAAAATACGACGCCAGTAATCACCGTAACGACAACCGACGACGACAGTCCACCAGCAACCTACTCGATTACAGGCGGTGCTGATGCCGGATTATTCAATATCGGCATGGTGTCCGGCGCGCTGACTTTCATCGGTGTACAGGACTTTGAAGCGCCCGGAGATGCGGACGCTAACAACGTCTACGAAGTTGAAGTAACTGCCGATGACGGCGCCGGTGCGACAACTGCGCAGATGCTCGATGTGATGGTTACTCCGGTGAACGACAATGTCCCGACGTTTGATGCGGGTACGGACATGTTCAGTGTGGCGGAGAACACGACGGCGGTTGGTACGGTGACGGCGACGGACTTGGACTTGCCGGGAGACACATTGACGTTTTCGATTGTGGGTGGTGCGGATGCGGGTGTGTTCAGTATCACATCGGGTGGTGTGTTGAGTTTCACGGCGGGTCAGGACTTCGAGGCGATGTCGGATGCGGATGGTGACAACGTCTACGACGTCGATGTTCGGGTGTTCGATGGATTGACGAACGTCGATCAG